>NZ_JAUYQD010000089.1 GCF_030697375.1 Rhodoferax sp.
GATAAAGGTTGCCGAAGAACATCAGCCGCAAGCGGTCGCACAGGTCCATGATGGTCAGCGTGAACAGCCGGTCGTTCAGTTGCGGGCACCATTGCGCGAAGCTCTGCGACTCGCAGAACTGCTCGCTCAGGGTCGCCAGCCATTCGGTCTTCTTGCCTTTGGGTTGATCGATGGCGGCACCGAAGCAGTGAAAAATCTCGGCCTTGAGCAGAACGTCGAACAGTTCCTCGATCTGTAGCGGCGATTGCGCAGAGATCCAGCCTGCCGCCAGCAATGGCTCGGCAGCACTGGCAATGTCGCCAATCTCGACGTAACTCAATTTGCCGGCCCTGAAATGCAGGCCCTTGCGCATCACCATCCTGACCAGCAGCGCCCGGGACTCGCGGGGTTGCCGACGAAAATCGCGGATGAAGGCTTGCTCCTCGACGCTCAGCACATCGGCATAACGATGCTCAAGCCAATCAAGCACTTGCATGAAGTTGTTCAAGTAATAGAACGGGTCGTCGAGAGGATTTTCAGTCACAGGAAAAAAGGGCCATGGCGAGCGAGTACTGGTTATGCGTACAGATACCAGTTACAGCGCGTTCGGTGCAAACGGAAAAGGATAAGCGGCGGCGCTATTTGGCTATTTTCAGGTGGCCATCGAACTTTCTGCCGTTCCACGGCACCAACCGGCATAGCGGCTTTTTTCACGCATTTAAGAGGTGGGTATGAATATCAAGACTCTGGGTTTGCCTTTGGCAGCGGCAGCCTTCCTGGCACTGGCCGGTTGCTCCACGCCAACGGTGGTGACGCTGCAGAACGGCACCCAGTATTTGACCGAGGATATGCCGAAAACCAAGACCAAGGACGGGTTTTACGAGTTTGAGGATATTTCCGGCGCGAAGGTGAAGGTCAATGCCAAAGATGTGGCCACGGTCCGCGAGGAAGACTGAGAACCGAATTATCGTTCTTCGCGGGCAAGCCTCGCTCCTACAGGGTTGTGCGATGTGAGGCTGGCCCGCGAAGAGACCGAGAATCTACGGCATCCACGGCGTACTGTTATCGCAGGAGATGAACTTCCCTCCCCGCCTCCTCAGTTCTTCATGAATCTTCTGGCAGCGCTCGTAATCCTGCTGCATCGCGTGGTCGATGCTGATGTTGCCTGT
>NZ_JAUYQD010000099.1 GCF_030697375.1 Rhodoferax sp.
GTAGTACAAGACAAACTCGCGCTGCGCCAGGGCATGGCGGATGCGGTCCAGGCTTTCGTGGTGGCCGCGCACACTGCGGTCTTGCTCGGCATCAAAGACGTGGTAGCGGTTCTTGCCGGCCAGCTTGGCCTGGTACATGGCCTGGTCGGCCTGGCGCAGGAGCTGGTCGGCGTCCACGATCTCGGCCTGGGGGTAGAAGGTGACACCCAGGCTGGCGGAAACCTGCAGCGCCACGTTGCCAATCTGCACCGGCAGAGCCGCGGCCGTGAGCAGCCGGTTCAGCAGGGGCACGCAAGACGCCAGGTCCGTCAGGTCCACCAGCACCGCCACAAACTCATCGCCGCCCATGCGGGCCAGCGTATCGCCTTCGCGCAGGGCCTGCTTCATGCGGGTGGCCAGGGCAATCAGCAATTGGTCGCCCGCGTCGTGGCCGTGGGTATCGTTGACGGCCTTGAAACCGTCCAGGTCCAGGAAAGCCACCGCGGTTTGTTGTCCGCGCCTTTGGGTTTGGGCCATGGCCTGGTGCAAGCGGTCGGCCAGCAGCACGCGGTTGGGCAAGCCGGTCAGGGCATCGAAGTGGGCGATGTGCTCCAGCTGCTGCTGGTGCTCCTTGGTGGCGGTGATGTCGGAGAACAGGGCCACATACTGCTGCACCTCGCCTTGGGCACCCCGCACCGCGCTGATGGTCTGCATTTCGGCGTAGACCTCGCCGTTTTTACGCCGGTTCCAGACCTCGCCATACCAGTGGCCTTGTGCGGCCAGACCCCGCCACATGGCGGCGTAATACTCTTTGCCCTGGCGCCCCGAGCTGAGCAGGCGGGGGTTCTGGCCCAACACTTCCTCGCGGCTGTATCCGGTGATGCGGCTAAAGGCCTCATTGACGTCGATGATGTCGCCACTGGCCGAGGTGATCATGATGGCTTCGCGGGCGTGGGAGAACACTTTGGCGGCCAACTGGAGTTTTTCTTGCGCGCGTTTGCGTTCGGTGACGTCACGCACCGCAATCAGGTTGGCGTCCTTGCCATCGAACGCGATGCGCGTGGCCTGCACTTCCACGTCAATCGCCGACCCGTCCATCCTGAGGTATTTTTCCTCGACCAGGGGCACGGACAGGCCGTTGTTGGCGACCGCCTGGGCACGGGCCAGTGCGAAGGCGCGGCTGTCCGGGTGCACCAGATCCATGATGGGTTTGCCGATCATCTCCTGTGCCGATTGGGCGCCGAACATGCGGATAGCTGCCGGGTTGACGTAAACCACTTTTCCCTTGCGGTGCACCCCAATGGCTTCGGGCGTCCATTCGATCATGGTGCGGTAGCGGTGTTCGCTCTCCTGCAGGGCCTGTTCGACGCGTTTGCGTTCGGTCAGGTCCACGTCCACGCAAAACAATTCAGTTTGCTGGCCGGCATGGTTCACCAGGGCATGGCTGGTAATCACCGACACCAGGGCACCATCGCGGGTCTGGAGCTGCATTTCGCCGGAAGGAATCGGTACACCGGTTTCGTACATCTGCCGAATCGCGGCCCGCACTTCATCACGCATGCCCGCCGGGATGATGAGCGCGTGCAAATTGTGGCCCAAGGCCTGGGCGGCGCTGTAGCCGTACAGCAGTTCCGAGGCCCGGTTCCAGAAGGTCACCGTGCCATCGGGGGTGTAGCCTTGCACCGCCACGCTGCTAATATTTTCCATGACGGAGCGAAAGCGCTCTTCACTGTCCCGTATGGCCTGCGCAGCAGCACTTCTCTCGATCGCGATGCTGGCCAGGTGGGCGACTTGTTCGATCAGCGCAATATCGCTGGCCACCGGGGTGTGGGGCTTGTGGTGGTAGATGGCAAACGTGCCCAGCACCTGGCCCGATGCGGCGCGAATCGGTTGTGACCAGCAGGCCGCTAAACCGGCACGGGCCGCCAGTTCCTGGTAGGGCGCCCAGTAGGGATGGTTGGCGATGTCTTCGACAATGACCCGCTCCCCAGTAAAAGCCGCCGTGCCACAGGAACCCACACCCGGGCCAATTTTCAAACCGTCTATGGCTGCGTTGTAAAACGCGGGCAGGCTGGGTGCGATGGTTTGGCCCAGGTGTTTGCCATCGCGGTCGAGCAACAATACGCTGCACAGCATGGTGGGTTTGAGCTGTTCCACGCCGCGCACCAGGGCGTTCAAAACGACGGGAAGCGGATCGCCGGCCGCCAAAAATTCCAGAGTGCGGCTGCGGAATTGCTCATATTTTTCGGCTTGAATGCGGCCGGTGACATCGGCAATCACGCCCACCAAGCCGCGTTCAGCACCGTCGGCATCCACAAAGCGCTGGCCCGTCAGGTGGCCCCAAAATTCGGTTTGGTCGTGGCGCCAGTACAAGCGGTGCAAATCGACCGATGGGATTTCACTGGCCAGCAGGGCCAGCATCTGCTGGCGGCCGGTGTCCCGCTCGCTCGGGTGCACCAGGGCCACATACTCGCCCCCCACCAGCGTATCGACCGTGCATCCGAACATTTCGGCCATGCGCTGGTTGGCCTGGGTGATGCGCCCTTGCATGTCAACGACAAAAATCGCCACACTGGAGGTGTCCAGAATCTGCTTGAGCAAGGTCTCCCTTTGCGCCAGGGTTTTCAGCAGGGTGTTGAAGCCACCAATCAAATGGCCTATTTCGTCGTGCCGCGTGACCGGCAGCGGCGGCGGCGGTGTTTGCAGTTGCGACAGGGTGGCCAGGGTTTTGACGGTGGAAAACAGGGGGGCCAGCTGGCGTTTGAGCATCCACCGGGTCAAGCCACCCGCCAGCAGGGTCAAAAGAAGGGTGGTCAGCAGCATGCGCCACTGCAAGTTGACGATGGGTACAAAGGCTTCTGCGGTGGGCAGTTGGCTGGCAACGGCCCAACCCGCAAGGGGAATCCCCTTGACCGAAGCCAGCACTTCCACGCCCTTCGAATTGACAAAAACCTGGGAGCCCTCGTAGCCCTGGACGAATCGGTCTATCGCCGGATGGGTGCCAGCGGCTGGCAGCGCTTCCATAATGCGCGTCTTGTCGCTGGCCGTGACCATCATCCGTTGCCGCGGTGCGAGGACCAGGAAACTGCCGGATTTTCCGTAATGGTTTTTCGTGATTTCGTCTAAAAAATTGGGCTGGCCCAGTTGGAGCACGCCGGCAAGGGCGCCAATGACGGTGCCATGGCCGTCGTGAATTGGCACCGACAGACTGATTTCTGCGACCCCCGATTTCTTGCCCAAGACGGGCCAGCCGATGGTCGGCGTGTCCTTCTGCAGTGCCGCTGCAATGCTGGCATCGTCGGCATAGTTGACACCGATCCGACCCGCAGCGGGGGCGGTGTCCGCGATGGCGGTGCCATCGCCCCGGTAGGCGATCAGCCCCCCGTTGAACAGACTCTGCAATACCGCCTGGTCTTGTAGCGCCGTTTGCAAGGCCGCCGTGTGGTCGGGTACCTCAGGGGCGATTCTTTCGGCAACCGTTTGCAGTGAACGCAAACGCAGTTGCAATTCTCCGTTGATCTCGGCCGCCGCGACGGACGCCATGGAAAACTGCTGCTCACCCAAAAGGCGCTGCATATCCTCGCGCAACATCCGGCTGGCATAAAACGCCAGCGACCACAGGCTGAGCAAAAAAATGACCAGGGTGAACAGCGTCACCTTGTTTTTGAGAGAGCGCCGTCGGAAGAAGTTGAGGGTCATGCAAGTGTCTTAGGTGCGATGCCGGTGCTTAGGCCGGGAGCAAGGACTTCAATTGTTCCAGCAATTGGTCCCGCAGGGTCAGGAGTTCGGGCAGGCGCGCCAGGGCTTCACGGGGATGGCCTTCACCATACAGACCGCACAGCGTGGCGGCCAGCGCGTGGGCCTGCTGGTGCAAGGTGTCGATTGCCGCCAGGGCGGGGTGTGCGCCGTGGCGCGCCCGGCCCTCTTTGGACAGCCACTGGCCCAGGTGGCATTGCAGGTGGTCCAGCTCCGGCGGGGCTTCGCGCAGGCCGTGGAGAAAATCTTCCATGCTCTTGCTCCAGGCGCGGTGCTCGACACCGGCAAACAGCATGGGGAAGTCTTCGCGGCGCACCGGTGCCATGTGGCGCCACGCCGGGTCGGGCCGCCAGTGGGCCTTCCACAGGGCCAATTGTTGGGCCGGCATGGGGCGGGCAATGCCATAGCCCTGTGCCAGGTCACAACCCAGTTGCAGCAGCATGGTGCCGTGGGCGATGGTCTCCACGCCTTCGGCGATCACGTCGCGGCGAAAGGCAGAGGCCAAACCAATCACCCCTTCCAGAATGGCCAAGTCGTCCGGGTCGTCCAGCATGTCGCGCACAAAGCTTTGGTCCACCTTGAGCAGGGCCACGGGTAGGCGTTTCAGGTAGGTGAGGGAGGAATAACCGGTGCCAAAGTCGTCCAGCGCAAAGCGCACACCCATGCGCCCGCAGGCCTCTATCACCTGGGACACGCCGCTCACGTCTTCCAGCGCGCTGGTCTCCAGCACCTCCAGGGAGAGTCCTCCGGCTGGGGTATGGGGGTGCCGGGCCAAAATCCCCTGCAGCCTTTCCACGAAGTTCACCTGCTGCAACTGGCGCGCGCCGATGTTGACGCTGACCTCCATGTCCAGCCCGGCACTGGCCCAGCGCGCCATCTGTGTCAGCGCGGTATCAATCACCCACTCGCCAATGTCGATGGCCAGCGGGTGGTCTTCAATGACCGGCAGAAACGCTGCGGGCGGTAAAAGACCGCGCTGGGGGTGTTGCCAGCGGATCAGCGCTTCGGCGCCAATGACCGCGCCGGTGCGCATATTCACCTTGGGCTGGTAATACAGCACAAATTCCTGGTCCACCAGGGCCTGGCGGATGTGCTCCAGGCTCTCGTGGTGGCCGCGCACACTGTTGTCGTGTGCGGCGTCGAAGACGTGGTAGCGGTTTTTGCCCGCGAGCTTGGCCTGGTACATGGCCTGGTCGGCCTGGCGCAGCAATTGGTCCGCATCCACCTCTTGCGCCTGCGGATAAAAGGTGACGCCCAGGCTGGCAGAGACTTGCAGCACAAAGGGCCCCACCTGCACGGGTTCGGCAGCGGCGATCAGCAGGCGGGCCAGCAGGGGCTCCCCGGCGGCCATGTCCGGCAAATCGACCAGCACCGCCACAAACTCGTCACCCCCCATGCGGGCCAGGGTATCGCCATCGCGCAGGGCTTGTTTCATGCGGGCCGCCAGGGCGATCAGCAGCTGGTCTCCGGCGTCGTGGCCATGCTTGTCGTTGACGGCCTTGAACCCGTCCAGGTCGAGAAAGGCCACCGCCAGAGGCTGGCCGCGCCGTTGGGCCTGCGCCATGCCCTGCTGCAGGCGGTCGGCCAGCAAGACCCGGTTGGGCAGGCTGGTGAGCGCATCAAAATGGGCGATGTGTTCGAGCTGGCGTTGGTGCTCTTTCATCGCGGTGATGTCGGAGAACAGGGCCGCATAGTGCTGGATCTGGCCCTGCGCATCGTGGACCGTGCTGATGGTGAGCATCTGGGCGTACACATCGCCGTTTTTTCGCCGGTTCCAGATTTCGCCATGCCACTGGCCTCTTTCGGCCAGTTCGGTAAACAGTGCCTTGTAAAAATGCCGGTCATGCCGCCCCGAACTGAAGAGGTGCGGGTTGCGCCCCAGCACCTCATCCCGTGCAAAGCCGGTGATGCGGCTGAAGGCGGCATTGACGTCGATGATGGTGCCGTCCAGCGTGGTGATGAAAATCCCCTCCTGGGCGTGGGTGAACACGCTGGCCGCCAGTTGCAGCCGTGATTCCGCCAGTTTGCGTGCCGTGATGTCGCGGATGGACACATGAATGGCGGGCTCGCCGTCGTAGACGATGGCCGTGCCTTGCACCTCCACGTCGATGGCGCCTCCGTCCAGCCGGAGAAATTTCGATTCCACCATTGGGGTAATCGCCACCTTGTTGTTGATGGCCTTCATACGCGCCGTCTGTACTTCCAGAAAGTCGGGATGGATCAGTTGCTGCGTGCGTTGGCCGATCAAGTCTTGCGCATTGCGGGCGCCGAACATCTTGATGGCTGCCGCATTGATGTACAGAATTTCTCCGAGGCGGTGCACCAGCACCGGGTCGGGTGACCACTCCACCATGGTGCGGTAACGCCCCTCGCTGTCGCGCAGCTTCTGGGCGCTGGTGCTTTTTTCAATGGCAATGCTGGCCAGGGACGCGGATTGCTCAATGATGGCAATGTCTCCCGCCTGCGGTGTGTAGGCGGTGCGGTGGTAGATGGCAAAGGTGCCCAGCACCTTGCCTGAGGAAGACTGGATGGGCTGTGACCAGCATGCCCCCACACCCGCCCGCGCCGCCAGTTCCTTGAAAGGCGCCCAGTAGGGGTGGGTCGCGATGTCCTCCACCACCACGCGTTCACCGATAAAGGCGGCTGTGCCGCAGGAGCCCAGGTCTGGGCCGATGCCCAGGCCGGCCAGCGCCTCGTTGTAAAAATCCGGCAGGCTGGGCGCCACCCCTTTGCAAAGATGCTTGCGCTCGTTGTCCAGCAACTGGATGCTGCACAGGGACTCGGGGCGAACCTGTTCCACGCCCAGCACGATGGCCTCCAGGATGCCGGGAAGCGGTGCGCTGGCCGCCAGCATTTCCAGGATGCGACTGCGAAATTTTTCGTAGTTCTGCACTTCCTTGCGTTCGCTGATGTTGGCGATCACCCCCACCAGGCCCCGGTTGTGGCCGTGGGCGTCCACAAAACGCCGGCCCGTCAGACGGCCCCAAAACCGACTGTGGTCGGCGCGCCAGTAGAGGCGGTCCAAGTCCACCGACGGTATTTCGCTGGCCAGCAAGGCCAGCATTTTTTGCCGCCCTTCTTCCCGCTCCGCAGGGTGCACCAGCGAGACATATTCGGCCCCCTCCAGCGCCGCGGGCGTGCAGCCAAACATATCGGCCATGGGCTGGTTGGCCTGGGTGATGCGGCCTTGCAGATCGACCAAAAAAATGGCCACGCTGGCGGTATTGATGATTTGCTGGTGCAAGGATTCCCGCTGCGCCGAGGTATCGAGCAGCGATTTGAAACCGCCAATGAGTTGGCCGATTTCATCCTGCTTGACGGCGGGCAGCAGCAGCGGTGCTTGGGTTGGATCACTCCGCGCCAGTGAGCGGGACGCGGCCAGCAGGGGCGACAGTTGCCGCTGCAACATCCAGGTGGTGGCCCACCAGACCAGCCCCCCCGCCAAGAGCGTCAGCGCGGCAGCGGCCAGCATCAGGTGTTGCTGTATGGCGTCCAGGGGCGCAAAGGCTTCGTCGGCAGGCAAGGCGGCCACCACGAACCAGCCCGCCACCGGGATCCCTTTGGCAGCCGTCAACTCTTCCACGCCCAAGGAGTTCCGGGCGATGCCATAGCCTTCGAATCCCTGCATGTACCGGTCGTGCATTGGATTGGCGCCGGGTGCCGGAGTGGGCTGCATGATGCGGCTTTTGTCGGTAGCGGTCACAAACAGCTGGTGTTGTGGCGCGATCACCATATAACCACCGGTCTTGCCGTAGCTGCTGAGTGCAATTTTGTCCAGAAAGTTGGAGTGCCGCAGGTTGACCACCCCCGCCAAGGCGCCGGTCACATGGCCCTGCGCATCGCGAATGGGCACCGCCATCAGCAAAACAGGGTCTGCCCCGGCCTGGCTGACGAAGGGCCGGCCGATGGTGGGCTGGCCTTTGAGTGCGGAGGCTACGGCGCTGGTGTCCCGCACAGTGCTAGTGCGGGGTGTACCGGCGGGGACCACTTGCGCAAAGGCCAGGCCATCCATGCGGGTGGCAAAAATACCGCCGTTGAAGATGCTCTGAAAAATGGGCAGCTGCTCCAAAAACGATTGCGCGGCCGGGGCATGGCCCCAAATCTCCGGGCGCATGATTTTGGCCACATTTTCCAGGGCCTTCAGGCGCTCGTTCAACTCATCGTTGACATTGGCGGCGACCAGGGACACCGATGCCCATTGCTGTTCGCCCAACTGGTGCCGCATGTCTTCGCGCAGCATCCGGCTGGCGTACAAGGCCAGGGACCAAATGCTGAACACAAAAATCGCCAGCGTCAGAAAGGTCAGCCTGGTCTTGAGTGAGCGCCACTGAAGGATGTTCAATTGCATGCAGATGTCTCGTGTCAGTGATTTGGCTTAGCGAACGACTAGGGAGATTTTTTTGATCACGCACGTACCGCACAAGGGTTGCCAGTCAGGCGTTCCAACAAGCTGAAATGGCAGAAAAGACTCTAACACTTTATGCCTGTTGCCTGGGCGCAAAAGGCGCGCTGGGGTGCCGGGGGGCTGGCGCGTGGGGGTGTTATTTTTACAAAGCAATTGCTTGCTAAAAATACAGAGCTTGGGTATGCTTTGGAACCATGAACTCCCTTGCCTTGACCCTGCACCCCTTTGCCGCCTTGCCTGACGACGCGGCGCCCAAGCGCCCACGCGGACGCCCGCGCAAAACCGAAGAGGAGCGCGACGACGGCAACCGCCGCGCCGAGCTGCTTGCCGCCGCCGCCCGCCTGTTTCGCCGCCAGGGCTTTGACGCCACCAGCACGCGCGATATTGCCGCCGCCGTGGGCATGCACAGCGGCTCGCCGTTTTACCACTTCAAGAGCAAGGATGCGCTGCTGTATGCGGTGATGGAGGAGGGCATGCACACCGCCATTGCGCGCCAACGCGCCGCGCTGGCATCGGACACCTCGCCCGAGCCGGACCCCCGGGTGCAGCTGCGCCGCCTGATCCGCTCCCACTTCGACACCTTGCACGGGCCGGGCAACGACTTCATTCCCGTCATGCTCTACGAGCAGCGCTCCCTGAGCAGCCGCCAGCGCAGCACGATCGCCCAGTTGCAGGCCGACTACGAAGCGCCCTGGACCCCGGTGCTGGAGGCCTTGCATGCCAGCGGCCAATTGCTGGCGCCGGTGAAGCTGTCGCGCTTGCTGATCCTGGGGGCGCTGAACTGGTCGGTGCAGTGGTTTGACCGCAAAAAAGGCGCCTCGCTGGACGAGCTGACCGACGCCTGCCTGGCGTTATTCCTGAAACCTTGTTGAAAGTCTGTATGTCCTACCGTTCTGTATTCGCACCCCAATTGTTTGCCGGCAAGGTCGTGGTGGTCACCGGTGGCGGCTCGGGCATCGGGCGTTGCACCGCCCACGAGCTGGCCGCCCTGGGGGCGCACACCGTGCTGATCGGGCGCAAGCCCGAGAAGCTGCAGGCCGTGGTGGACGAGATCACCCAAGACGGCGGCAGCGCCAGCTTGCAGGTCTGCGATATCCGCCAGGAAGAGGCCGTCAAGCACACCGTGGCGGCCACCGTGGCGGCGCACGGACGCATCGACGCCCTGGTCAACAACGCGGGCGGCCAGTACATGACGCCGCTGGAAGCCATCACGGCCAAGGGCTGGGAGGCGGTGACCAACACCAACCTCACCGGTGGTTTCCTGATGGCGCGCGAATGTTTTGTGCAGAGCATGCACCAGCACGGGGGCGCTATCGTCAACATCGTGGCCGACATGTGGGGCTCCATGCCCGGCATGGGGCACAGCGGCGCGGCGCGCGCCGGCATGGTCAGCCTGACCGAAACGGCCGCCGTGGAATGGGGCGGCCGGGGCGTGCGGGTCAACGCGGTGGCCCCGGGCTACATCGCCTCCAGCGGCATGGACAACTATCCGCCCGAGGTGGGGCCCCTGCTGCGCGAGATGGGCAAAACCCTGCCCCTGGGCCGCTTTGGCACCGAGTCGGAAGTGGCGGCGGGCATTGTGTTCCTGCTCAGCCCGGCGGCGGCGTTTATCAACGGCACCACCCTGCGCATTGACGGCGCCCGCCCGCAGGTGCGCATGGGCTGGCCCATGCGCGTGGCGGATGCCAAAGCGCAAGAGCGCGATGCCATCCAGCCTTTCAATGGCTTTCACCGCGCCCAAACACCCAAGGTGTTTTCTTAGTCACTTTTTTTGGAGGGATTGAACATGCAGTACACCCACGAACATCTGGAAATCCAGAAAACGCTCAAACGCTTCATCGACGCTGAAATCAACCCCCATGTGGCCGAGTGGGAAGACGCCGGCATTTTTCCCGCCCATGCGGTGTTCAAGAAGCTCGGCAACCTGGGCCTCTTGGGCCTGACCAAGCCCGAGGCCTATGGCGGCATGGGGCTGGACTACTCTTACGGCGTGGCCATGGCCGAAGCGCTGGGCCATATCGACTGCGGCGGCATCCCCATGGCCATTGGCGTGCAGACCGATATGTGCACCCCCGCGCTGGCGCGTTTTGGCAGCGAGGAGTTGAAGAAAGAATTTCTGGTGCCGGCCATTGCGGGCGACACCGTGGGTTGTATTGGCGTGAGCGAGCCCGGAGCGGGCAGTGACGTGTCGGCCATCAAAACCACGGCGCGCAAGGATGGCGACGACTACCTCATCACCGGCCAGAAAATGTGGATCACCAACAGCCTGCAGGCCGACTGGATGTGCATGCTGGTCAACACCGGCGACGGCCCCGCGCACAAGAACAAAAGCCTGGTGATGGTGCCCTTGCGCGAGAACGGCAAGCTGCGTCCCGGCATTGAGGTGGCGCAAAAAATCCGCAAGATCGGCATGAACTCCAGCGACACCGGCCTGCTGTACTTTGACAATGTGCGGGTGCCCCAGCGCAACCGCATCGGCGCCGAGGGCGCGGGCTTTGTCTACCAGATGCAGCAGTTCCAGGAAGAGCGCATGTGGTGCGCCGCCAGTTGCCTGCAAAGCCTGCACAACTGCATCCAGTGGACCGTGGAGTGGGCGCAAGACCGCCAGATGTTTGGCGCCACCCTGGCCGACCAGCAGTGGGTGCAGTTCAAGCTGGCCGAGATGAAAACCGAGCTGGAAAGTTTGCGCGCGCTCACCTACCGCACCTGCGAGCTGTACATGCAGGGCCAGGACGTGATGGAGCTGGCCTCCATGGCCAAACTCAAGGCCGGGCGCCTGAACCGCCTGATCCCCGATGGCTGCCTGCAGTTCTGGGGCGGCATGGGCTACACCTGGGAAAACAAGGTCTCCCGCATGTTCCGCGACGGCCGCCTGGGCTCCATTGGCGGCGGCGCGGACGAAGTGATGATGGGCATCATCGCCAAGACCATGGGTGTGGCCAAACGCCCGGTGCGGGTCTGATATGGCAGAGCTGGACATAGGACCCGAAGACATCGCGCTGGTGGAAGACGCGGTGCGCCGTTTTATCGACACCGAGGTGGCCCCCCATCTGGAGGCGTGGGAAGAGGCGGGGCAGTTCCCGCGCAGCCTGTACCTGCGTGCGGCCGCGCTGGGCTGGCTGGCCATGGGTTACCCCGAGGAACTGGGTGGCACGCCCAGCCCCTGGAAATTGCGCAACGCCCTGTCCGTGGCGCTGGCCCGCCACGGTGGCAGCGGCGGGCTGATGGCCAGCCTGTTCAGCCACAACATCGGCCTGCCGCCCGTGCTGCGCCACGGCTCCCCCGCGTTGCAGCGTGAGGTGATTCCCGAGGTGCTGGCGGGGAAAAAAATTGCCGCACTGGCGATCACCGAGCCCGGTGGCGGCACCGATGTCTCCGCCCTGCGCACCACGGCGCGGCGCGACGGTGACGACTATGTGGTGGACGGCGAAAAAATCTTCATCACCTCCGGCCTGCGTGCCGACTGGTACACCGTGGCGGTGCGCACTGACCCCCAAAACAAGGGGCCCATGGGCATCTCCATGCTGATGGTGCCGGGCGACGCGCCGGGCCTCACACGCACGCCGCTCAAGAAGATGGGCTGGCTGTGTTCGGACACCGCGCAACTGCACTTTGACGGCGTGCGGGTTCCAGCGCGCTACCTGGTGGGCGAAGAGGGCGCGGGCTTCAAGATGATTCTGACCAACTTCAATGGCGAGCGCCTGGGCATGTCCGCCATGGCGCTGGGTTTCGCGGAGGCCTGCTACGACGAAGCCCTGGCCTGGGCACGCCAGCGCAAGACCTTTGGCAGCGCGCTGGTGGACCACCAGGTCATTCGCCACAAGCTCATGGACATGAAAATGCGCATCGAATCCACCCGCGCCTGGCTGAACGCCGTTGCCGTTCGCGCCGATGCCGGTGACCGGGGCGACAAGTCGGCCAAGGGCGCGGAGTGGGTGGCGCAGGTCTGCCTGTTAAAAAACCACGCCACCCAGACCATGCAGTTCTGCGCCGACCAAGGCGTGCAGATCCTGGGCGGCATGGGCTTTATGCGCGGCACCAAGTGCGAACGCATCTACCGCGAAGTCAAGGTCATGACCATTGGCGGCGGCACCGAAGAAATTATGAAAGAGTTGGCCTCGCGTCAGCTCGGCATTTGAGAATCACCACATGAGTTTTAGCAACACCAGCAAAGAAGGCCACGCGTCGGGTGCGCCCATCGAATTCGAACCCGAGTTCGTCACCGGCTTGAAAAAAGTGTTTGAAGAGATGGTGGTCTTCAACAAAGTGCTGGGCCTGCGCATCACCCAGATCAACTCGGCCGAGGTGCGCGGGCGCATCGACATGAAGCCGGAGCTGGTGGGCCACTTCAGCTTCAACCGCATCCACGGCGGCGTCATCAGCGCCGGGCTGGACGCCATGGGCGGGCTGGCGGTGATGGCGGCCATTGGCGCACGCCACATGGACGAAACGCCGCTGCAGCGCCTGCAACGTTTCGCCAAGCTGGGCACCATCGACCTGCGCGTGGACTACCTGCGCCCCGGCATCGGCGAGTACTTCGAGCTGCGCGCCGAAGTCATGCGCCTAGGCTCCCGCGTGGCCTCCACCCGCATGGAGTTTTGGGGCGCGGACGGCAAACTGCTCTCCACGGGGGCGGGGGCGTATATCGTTTCTTGAGCTGCTTTTGCTATTGAATTGGTAGCTGCTTGCGCATATTCTGCGGGGTCTGGAGCCATATTTCGTATAGAAGCAGGGCTCCAATCCAGGGGTAAGGGGCCAAGGGTGTGGTTGCTGGTGCGCGACTGGATTGCGCAAGCGGTCGTTCGGCGCCCTGGCCCCATCCGCCCTTCGATGCTGCCAGAATATGGGCAGATGTTGAACACGCTGGAAACACAGCGCAAACCAGGCGGCAAGCCACTTTCAGGAGGATTCGATGTCCAGTTTTTCGAGCAGATCTGGTTTATTGAACGGTTTTGGCGGCTCTGGACATTGAGTTAAACGTCATGCATTTGCACGAAGTGATCGCTGGGTTGAGTGAGTGTCCAGCAGAAACCATGATTTTTGCCGAGCGCATTGGAGGTCAGTTCCGGTTAGAGTCAGCGGCAGTGGTACTTGAACTGTCTGAGACTGACCTCTCCCGTCCAGTAAGCGAGGTTGCAGCTGAGCGTGCTCCAGGTATGGAGTATTTTTTGGAGGCATCTATCGCACTAGAGATGTTGTCCGAATTGCGGGCTAAGCCGCTGACCAAACGGCCGGACCTTGCTGCAATAGTCGAGATGATTATTAGCTATGCTGAACATGACGCTTAGCACTTCGGCCCACCCGGGCAAGCAACATTCGGTTGCCGCTTCGCGGCGAGTGTTGCTTGCCAGTGGCCTCGGACGTTAAAACTCACGATGGGGCGACCTCGCTTAGCTCTTGTTCTGGCCGGTGCAGTCGTTGCGGGCGTTCTCTTATGGGGTGCCAATTCAAGATCAAACAGCACTTGGATAACAAACACCATGGCGATTGAACCGTAAACATCCGGTGCCGACCACCTTGCACCAGTTTGCCGATTGGTTTATTGGCGCGCAGCCCCGTCGGGTTGCCAACGCGTAGGCAGCAACTCCTCAATACGGCTGTAGGGATGCGTAGGCAAACGCGTCAGCACATCGG
>NZ_JAUYQD010000006.1 GCF_030697375.1 Rhodoferax sp.
CTGGGATGGCCTGGCGCAGGAGAAATTCATCCGCACGCTCAATACCAAACTGCGGCACTACCAGCGTTACAACGCTGACGTCGACCGTTGGGTGGCTTTAGCCAAGGACAGCGATGCACGGGACAACGTGTACCCCGTGCCACTGGAAATGATGCCTTAACGAGACGCCGATGCTCGATATCAAGAACCTGCTGGTGCGCCGAGGAGAAGGTGCGCTGGCTCATCATGTGCGCCTGCCGCACCTGCACGTCGGTGCCGGGGAAATACTCGCCATCACCGGCGAGAG
Source organism: Rhodoferax sp. (assembly GCF_030697375.1). Classification (GTDB taxonomy): domain Bacteria; phylum Pseudomonadota; class Gammaproteobacteria; order Burkholderiales; family Burkholderiaceae_C; genus Allorhodoferax. Next base: position 287 of record NZ_JAUYQD010000006.1, read on the forward strand.
CGGCAGCGGCAAAAGCACGTTGCTCGAAGCCATCGGCCTGTTGCTGGCGCCGATAGAGCTCGAGCGTTTTCGGCTGGGCGCAACGCAGGATCAAGACATCGCACAATTGCTGGCCAGCGATGACCAGCCGGCCCTGGCGGCGGTGCGTTCGCGGCACTTGGGATTCATTTTGCAGAGCGGCGGTTTGCTGCCGTTTTTGAGCGTGCGCGACAACATCAGCCTGCCCCGTCGTTTGCTCGGCATGCCGGTCAAGAGCGCGCACATCGATCACGCGGTTGAGGTGCTGCGCCTGCAAGGCTTGCTGGATAAACACCCTCAAGCATTGTCGATCGGTGAACGCCAACGCGTGGCCTGCGTGCGGGCAATTGCCCATGAGCCGCTGCTGCTGTTGGCCGACGAGCCGACAGCGGCACTCGATCCGCACAGCGCCCGGCGCTTGTTTGAATTGTTGATGAGCCTGGTGTCGAGCATGGGCCTGAGTGCGCTCGTTGTGTCCCATGACTGGGCCTTGCTGAAGGATTTCGGCTTGCCGCGACTCGGCGCTATCAGCCGTCAGGGAGAGACTCTGTTTGAACCGATGGACTGACCGCTTGCGCCTGCTCGCAACGCTGGCCCTGCAAGACCTTTGGCACGACCGCAAGGTGTCGTTGTGCGTCGCCGCCTCGCTGGTGGCGGTGATTGCGCCGCTGTTGCTGCTGTTCGGCCTCAAGCACGGGGTGGTCAGCCAGTTGCAGGACGAACTGCTGCGCGACCCGCGCAACCTTGAAGTAAAGATGC
>NZ_JAUYQD010000012.1 GCF_030697375.1 Rhodoferax sp.
ACGCTTTCGCGGGATAGCCTGAATATTTCCAGGAAGCGGTCATTGCAAAGCACCAGCCGGTGCTGCGCATCCAGCATGCAGAGGCCCTGCACCATGTTGTTCAGCGCCGCATCCAGCTGCAGGTGGGTCAGGCCAAGCGCAATCGCGTTGTCCTTGAACACGTCGATGGTCCTGGCAATGTCGCCCATTTCATCGAGGGCTTTCGTATAGGGCACGTTGACGCCGAGTTCATTGTTGCACAGCCGATGCATGACCGCCGTGATCTTGCCGAGCCGGCTGAGGATGCGATGTTTGGCCCATAGCGTGACCGGTCCGATCAGCACGAAAGCGACAAATGCGGATGCAAGCACCCACAGCAACAGGCCGCTGGAAGCCTCCGACAGCCGGTTGACCTCGCGATCGACGTTGCGGATTTGCTCCTGGTACCTGCCGGCCATGGCGCCCTGGATGATGTTGGCCGCCTGCGCATACTCGCCCTCGCTGACCTCGAGCGCCTTGTCCTGGGCGAAATTGTGGGCGAGCATCAGGACCCGATCGCCGGCCTGGCTCAGTTTGGCAACCTGCGTGGCGATCTGCTGCAGCAATGTCGCCCTGGTCGCGTCGCTCCGCGAAAGCTGCGTCTGGACGCTCTCCTCGATCCGCGCATTGAGCGCCTCCACCGTCAATCGGCTATCTCGAATGCGGCTGCGGTCGATAAGGGCCGGCGCCGCCGTTATCAATGCGCGATGCTGCTCGAACAGGACCTCGAGCTCGGTGATGGCTTGAATTCCCAACACCCCTTCGCCGTAGAGCCGCTCGGCGGCTACCCTGGTTTGGCTGGCGAAGTGGGTGGACGCGGCGGCAAGTACCACCAGCGCCGCAAGCGCGATGGCGGTCAGAAGATAGAACTTGGCCGCGATGCCGTAGCGGATCGACCTCCAAAGCCGGGACAGCATGGCGCGCTCCTCAACTGCCTTGGCGGGCGACGCGCCGGAACGCTTCGATGGTCGCACTGGCCGCAGGCGGCGGATCGTCGAGGCTGACCAGGCTCAGGATCTGCTCGATCGGCTCGTTCATGACCAGTTCCACCGCGGAGCTCGACTTGACGATGGCCAGCTGGGTGATAGCCACGCCAATACCGGCCGTACCAGCGACGATCACTGCGAGAATGAGTCGAATGAATTTCGCTTTGGGGAAATTGCCCGCGATATGGTTCATAGCCGCCCCCGTTCCGGAGGGAACTCTGACAGCAGACGGCAAAAGACCGAGTTACCAAACAACGTAAATGGGGTGCTAAATTCAGGCCTTGCGCGGTTCGATGTCGATCGGCCGCAGCAATCAGGTGAATCCTGCGGCCGAGCGGCTCGACACCGCTGGATTTTCTTCCGTAGAAATACGGGCTCCCGGGCGAAGAACGCTTTGCCGCCGGCCGGGACGAGTCATGGAGAAGCGCCTATCCGGTGGTTCGAAACCGCGACAAATAGTGCAGGCCGATCACCGCCACCAGGAAGGTGAACCACATCGGATCGGTGCGATCGAGGAAGTAGCTTTCCAGCGACGCGATGTAGATTCCAAACAGCCAGATCCGCAGAAACATGTTGGCCAGCGGCGTCGGCGCGCCGTGCGCCGCCGCGCGGTGATAATTCCTGAGCGGCAAAATCACCAGAATGGAGATCACCAGCAACAGGCCGGGGATACCAAGCGCCAGCGCGGAATCCAGATAGCCGTTATGGCTGTGCGACGCGATCAATACCCAATTATCGATAGCCTCTCCGGTATCGA
>NZ_JAUYQD010000015.1 GCF_030697375.1 Rhodoferax sp.
GAGGAAGCAGCCCAGCAGCAGCAGGATCAGATTGACCAGCAGCAGGAAGCCCAGCGGCGACATGTCGAAGGCGCTCAGGATGCCACTCAGGCTGGCGGGAATGTTCTCGACCGTGATGACGTAGTTGAAGACCAGTGCCCCGGCGATCAGCATGCCGATGGAGATGCTGACGCGCGCGCTGCTGATGAGGGCGTCGTACAGGTCGCCCCAGCCGATGCTGCGGTAGAGCAGCACGGAGATCAGCAGGGCATAGCCTGCGGCAAGACCGGCCGCTTCGGTGGGCGTGGTCACGCCGGTGTAGAGGCAGCCCAGCAACACCACCGGCAGCATCAGCGCCGGAAAGGCCTCCCGCGTGATGCGCGGCATCTCGCGCAAGGGCACCCTGGGCTCGACCGGGAACTTGCGGCGCCTGGCCAGGAAATAGATGAGTCCCATCAGCACCGTACCCAGCAGCAGGCCGGGCAGCACACCGGCAATGAAGAGGTAGCCGATGGAGGTGCCCGACACCAGGGCGTAGAGCACCATCGGGATCGACGGCGGCAGGATCGGGCCGATGACCGAGGACGCTGCAGTGAGCGCGGCGGCAAAGCCCTTGGTGTACTTGCCGTCCTTGGTCATCATGACCTGCATCAGCTTGCCGGAGCCGGCGGCGTCGGCGAGTGCCGAGCCGGACATGCTCGCGAACACGATGCTCTGCAGCACATTGACCTGCGCCAGGCCGCCGGGAAAGCGCCCGACGATGGCGTTGCAGAAACGCAGCAGGCGGTCGAGCACGCTGCCCGAACTCATGATGGTGGCGGCCAGGATGAACAGCGGGATCGCCAGCAGCAGGAAGCTGGAATAGGTGCCGTTGAGCAGCTGCTCGGCCACGGTGCCCATGTCCATGCCCTTGAGGTACAGGTACAGGACGGAGCCGCCGATCATGGCCTGGCCGACGGGAACGCCGAGCAGGCTGAGTGCGAGGATGGTCCCCAGGGCCATCGAGAAGGGACTTGCGAAGTTCACAGGGCGGAGCTCACTTTTTCAGGTGCAGCGACAGCGGGGTCCCTGCCGCGCAGCAGTTGTACGAGGTTCCAGAGGTTGCGCCCGATCACGGCCACCGAAAAGACGATGTAGATCGAGAACAGCACGTCGAACCGGGTGTTGAGGTAGGAGCTCTTCTCGACCTTCATGAAGCTCACGTAGTCGTACGCCGCCGGCAACTGCATGCCGAAGAGCACGATCACACAGAGGGCGCCGACGATGCCCATGACGATGCGCGCGCGTCGACCGACGCTGGCCAGGAGAAAATCCATGCGGATCTCCTCCTCGTCTTTCAGCACGAAGGCCGCGCCCCACAGCACCAGCCACAGCCAGGCCAGCAAGGACACCTCGGTGGTCCAGCCGACCGGCCAGTTGAACAGGTAGCGCAGCACGATCTGCAGGATGAAGGCCACGAAGATGATGGCCAGCAAAGCAGCGGCCACGGCTTCGGCAAAACGGGAGAGTCTGCGCATGACAGTCATTCAGAGGGCTCTACAAAACATCACGGAAGGGACTCCATCCAGAGGTGCCGCGGAACCGGCTTCGCCGGGCCGCAGGCACCGCCCCCTTGAGGGGGTCGCGCGAAGCGC
>NZ_JAUYQD010000022.1 GCF_030697375.1 Rhodoferax sp.
GGCGGTCACGGCCGCGAGCACCACCGCCACCAGCAGGGCCGCCACCATGGTGTTGCGTGCCGTGCTGTACGCCTGGCCGCTGTGCGTGCTGGCCGCCACGGCGCCTTCATGGTTCAGGTGGACCAGTTGGTCCAAGGCGGCGTTGAGCCGGTCGAACGACTTTTGGGAATCGCCTTCGAGCAGCTTGCGGGCGGGGAATTTTTCCCGCTTGGTGGACATGTCCACGATCTGGCCATGCAGTTGCAGGTACTGCTTCCATTCGCCCGCAAACACCGTGTACAAGCTGCGCTCTTCATCGCTGTCCAGCAGCAAGGTGTAGGCCTGCTGATCCTTCTCCAGAAGGTCCACCGTGTTGACCATGGTCTGTTCGATACGTGCCATGACGCCATCGTCGATGTTGAGCGCGTGCGAGGTTTCGAAGACACGCAGTTGGGAGACGCGGGTCTGGATGGCGTTGATCATCTCCACGCCGGGCAACCAGTCGCCGGTGATGGCCAGCGTGCTGTTGCGCATGGTCATCATTTGCACCAGCGCGATCCCGGCTACTGCCACCAGCAGGCCGACCCACAGCGTGAACACCCCCGATAAACGCGTGGCTATTTTGAGATTTTTAAGGGTTTGAGATGGCATGTTTTTACCCGTATCGTTTATTGCGAAGATTGTGTTTTGCTTCGCGCAGCATGGGCTGCAACTTGTCGCAACCTATGCGCAGCGCCACGCATGTGAAAAGAATGTCGACGATCAGCATGTGCAAAAGCCGGGACACCATCGGGACATAGCACTCATAGTGTTCTGAGTGGTCGGCCGCCAGATGGAAGTTTCCTATCAAAGCCAGAGGTGATCCACTGGCCGTGATGGCGATGATCGTGGCACCATTTTTTCGCGCGATGTTGCCCGCATCCAGCAGTTCACGGGTACGACCAGAATTGGAAATGATGACCAAACAGTCGCCCGAGCGCAGCATCGTTGCGCTCATGGCCTGAAAGTGACTGTCGGTGTAGGCCACAGAGTTGACCCCCAGTCGAAAGAATTTTTGCTGCGCGTCTTGTGCGACCCCACCCGAGGTTCCCGCGCCAAAGAACTCGATGCGCTTGCCGCGCTTGCAGGCTTCCGACAGCGCATCGGCTGCGCTGTCAAAGGACGCGGTGCTGGCATGGCTGCGGTAGGCCATAAAGGTGGCCACGGTGTTGTCAAGCACTTTGACCACGACGTCCACAGTTTTGTCGTCCGCATCGACACTATGGTGAATGAAGGGCACGCCTTCATTCACACTCCCTCCGAGCTTGCGCTTGAAATCCAGCAGCCCGTCGTATCCCACGCTGCGGCAAAACCGAACAACGGTCGGCTTGCTCACCTTCGCCCGCCATGCCAACTCGCCCACAGGCAATGCGACAAAGGCTTTCAAATCGGTCGACATCAGCTGCCCTACGCGCTGTTCAGCCGGTGAAAGCGATGGCAGGGACGCTCTAATCCGGTCAAGCATTTCACCTGACTTGCTTTTTGTCAAAAATGCATTTGTCCCGTGGCACAGGAGGGGATTCATTTTTGACTTCCGAAGGCTAAACGGCGGCGGGAGCCAGCATCCACTCGTGCGCCGGGTCGTTTTTGAACACCCAAAAGCGGTTGGGCCCGGCCATCACATTGAGGTAGTACAGGTCATACCCATGGGGCGCCGTCACCGGGTGGTAGCCGCGCGGCACCATCACCACGTCGTGGTTTTCGACGGCGCAGGCCTCGTCCAGGCTGCGGTCGTCGGTGTAGACGCGCTGGAACGAAAAACCCTGGGGCGGGTTGAGGCGGTGGTAGTAGGTTTCTTCCAACTGCGTCTCGGTGGGCGGCTGCTCCAGGTCGTGTTTGTGCGGCGGGTAGCTGGACGAGTGGCTGGCCGGCGTCAGCACTTCCACCACCAGCAGGTGGGCCGCCGTGGGGTCGTCATGCGGCAGGATGTCGCACACATAGCGGGTGTTGCTGCCTTGGCCGCGCACGCTGCGGCGCATGGCGGCCGAGTCCATCACTCTGACCTGGCGCTGGGCGCTGTCGGCGCCGCCCGGCGCGCTGCACAAAGCCACTTCCGCCCCTGAGGTGCACTGGGCGGCCACCGTGATCTGCACTGCCTTGCCAGCAGGCACATACACCGCGGCGGGCGACACCTCTTCAAACACACTGTGGCGCTTTCCCAGACCCACATGGGTCTGGCCGTCCACCATCACATCCACGGTGCCGGTCAGCACCACGATGCACAGTTCACGGCTACCGGTGTGCACCGATTCCACGTCACCGGCACCCAGGCGCAGGGCGCGAAAGCCGATATGGCTCCAGCCTGCACGCTCGGGCGTGACGTTGACGATTTCGCGCCCGGTGGGTGCGGCTTTGGCGAGTAGGGGGCTGACCATGGTGGTTCCTGATTAAATGCGTTGGTCTTTTTTAGCGGTCTCGTACCGGGCTCGGGCGTCAATCACCTGCGTGCGCTCTGACACCTCGGGGATGCCCACTTCCCACCAGCAGCCGCCCTCCTCGGTGATGCGCTCGTGGGTGGTGTCAATCACGATCACCTGGGTCTGGATGGCCGCGCGCGCTTTCACCATGGCTGCTTTGAGGTCGGCAACCGAATGGACATGCACCGCCTCTGCCCCCATGCTTCTTGCATGCATGGCAAAGTCAATCGTGCTCTTGGCTCCGCCTGCAGGGACGCAGTCATCCAGCATGTTGTTGAAGCTCGCGCTGCCCGACTTGATTTGCAAGCGCTCGATACAACCGTAACCCCGGTTGTCCAGCACCACCACGATGAGTTTTTGCCCCAGCAACACCGAGGTCGCGATCTCCGAGTTCATCATCATGTAGGAGCCATCGCCCACCATGACGATGACTTCCTGATCGGGTCGGGCCATCTTGGCGCCCAGTGCACCGGCTATTTCGTAGCCCATGCAGGAATAGCCGTATTCGACATGGTAATTGCCTGGCAAGGATGCACGCCACAGCTTGTGCAATTCGGCGGGCAAGGTGCCGGCCGCGCAGACGACTACGTCGCGCTTGCCGCTGTCGCCACCGGCATCGTTGAGCGAGTCGCGTACCGCGCCCATGACTTCGGCGTCGTACGGCAACACGTTTTTGGGGATGGCAGTGGTCAACTCGGTCACGCGTGACACCCAGGCGGATGCTTGTAGCTTTGCAGTTTTTGTCCACGCTGGCTCCGCTTTCCAGTCACCCATCGCCTGCGTCAATTGCTCCAAACCTGTTCGCGCATCGGCAACCAGCCCAAGCCCACTCCACTTGCCTGCATCAAAGGGCTGGACATTCAGGCTCAGCAACTTGGCCTGGGCATACAAGGCATGCGATCCGGTGGTGAAATCCTGCAAACGGGTGCCCACCGCAAACACCAGATCCGCTTCGCGTGCCACCGCGTTTGCTGCGGGGCCACCATCCACGCCAATGCCGCCCACATTCAAAGGATGATCCCAACTCAGGCTGCTTTTTCCACCATGGGATTCCGCCACGGGAATGCCATGCTTTTCTGCGAAGGCGCGCAACGCATCCCACGCCTGGCTGTAGAGCACGCCGCCACCGGCAACAATCAGGGGTTTCCTGGCTGTCTTGAGCAAAGCAGCGGCACTGGCAACTTCTCGCGGGTCCGCTGGCGGGCGACGGAAGTGCAACAGGCGTGGCTCCAGAAAGTCCAGAGGGCAGTCAAAGGCGTGGGCCTGCACGTCCTGTGGCAAGGACAGGCACACCGGGCCGCAGGCCGCAGGGTCGGTCATGACCTGAATGGCACGCGGCAAAGCCGTGAGAATTTGCTCGGCGCGCGTGATGCGGTCAAAGTAACGCGTCACCGCACGGAAGGTGTCGCTGGCGCTCATGTCGCCTTGCTGGAAATTCTCGATCTGCTGCAGCACCGGGTCGGGGGTGCGGGTGGCGAAGGTGTCGCCCGGCAAGATTAGTACCGGCAAACGGTTGACATGGGCAACGGCGGCTGCGGTAACCACGTTGGTGGCCCCTGGCCCAATGCTGGTGCTCACGGCCATCATGCGCTGGCGCAAGTTTGCTTTGGCATACGCCACTGCGGCCAGGGCCATACCCTGCTCGTTGTGGGCGCGGAAGGTCGGCAAGGAGTCGCGCTGCGCATACAACGCTTCTCCCAGACCTGCGACATTGCCGTGACCGAAGATAGTGAAGACACCACCGCAATAGGGTTCTGTTCTGCCATCCGCAGTTTCAATGCGGAGGGCTGCCAGGTGCTGCACGAGCGCCTGGGACATGGTGAGACGTTTGGTTTTCATTTTGAGATGCCCAGAAACTCAGGCGGCCTTTTTTATGGAATCACGTGTTGCAGCACTTTTGCGTCCACGCCAGGCTTGCACCAGGGTGGCATAGTTGGCGGCTACTTCGTCGACGAAGCCCTGGTCATTGAGCTCACTCTTGAGCCAGCGCTTGGAGGCGTCCGCCCACAGTGTGCGCCCGACCATAAAGCCCTTCACCACCGGATTCGTGGCATCCGCAAAACTTTCGGCAAGGTACTGCAAAGGCTTGTTCAATCCCAAAATCACCGCACCACGGCAATAGGGGTCGCGCGCGTCCAGCATCTTTTGCAACTCTGCCCAACCGGATTCCTGCATGGGCGCCAGCTTCCACCACTCGGGTTTGATACCCAAGTTGTAAAAACGCTCAATTGCGCGCAGCACGGCAGAGTCTTCTTCTCCGGCCTTGACCAAGTCCTTGGGCAAAATAATTTCCAGCAGCAACTCGTTGCCGGACTCGCGTGTGGCTTCCCAGAGCTCCAGCACCGTGGCTTCTTGCTCTAGCCGCAGGTCGGTAGCATCGTCCGGGTGGTAATGCACCAGGCATTTGGCAACGTGCTCTGTCGGCCAGTGGATCAAAGCGCTGCCGATGGATTGGGTTTCATCAAAGCGCAAGGGGCGCGAGCCGGGCAACTCCACTGGGCGTCCCACCCACCAACCGCGACCGGTTGCCGTGGCCAAGGCATCTAAGCCCAAGCTGCCGCCATCAATCAAGACACCCATGTGCCCTTGCAGTTGGCATTCCTTCTCCGCTTTTTCCGTCGCGAGAACCAATAGCTTTTTCAGGTAGGGGATCAATAATTCGTTTGCGCCGACTTCTTTCGCCATGTCCTTGAACTGGCTGCGGTGGTCATAGGCCATCACACACATTTCGTCCCACTGCGTGCGCTTCACGCTGACGCGGTGCAAGTGGGCCAGTTGGGCGTCTGCATCCACCTTGGGGTTGCGGCTGCCGCTGAACCAGTGCGCCAACTCGGCCTGCGTGGGCATGGCCGCTGAACAGGCATGGCGGGACACCACGATAGCGCCGCAGGCATTGGCCACCTGGGTGGACTGCGCCCAATCCTTGCCCTGCAAAAGACTGGCAAGAAGACCGGACAGGAATGCGTCGCCTGCACCCAATACATTGAGTACCTCCACGCGTTCGCCCTTGAAGGTGGGCGCCACATCAATGTGAAACGGGATGACGCCGGCAATCACGCAGCAGCCCAGTGCGCCGCGTTTGACCACCAGGGTTGCATTGCTTACTTTGCGCACGGCCCGCAGGCTGGCAATCAGATCATCCGGCACGCCGCCTGCAATGAAGAACTCCTCTTCGGTGCCCACCAGAAGGTCAAACTCCGGCAGCATTTCTTGCAGCTGCTGGGTGACATGGGCATCAGCGACATAGCGGTTTTCTCCAGCGCCACGGGGTGTCAGGCCCCAAAGGACCGGGCGGTAGTCAATGTCCAGAACACGAACGACGCCATGCTTTTTGGCATGGGCAAGCGCTGCAGCAGACGCTGCACGCGTGCCGGGTGTGGACAAGTGGGTTCCGGTGATGGCCAGTGCGCGGCACTGGGCAATGAAGTCTTCGCGGATGGCCGCGGCATCCAGGGCCATGTCGGCGCAGTTCTCGCGCATAAAGAGCAAAGGGAAGGTGTCACGGTCCTTGAGTCCCAGCAGGACCAGTGCCGTCAGCCGCTCATGGTCGATTTGCACCTGGCTGGTGTCGCAACCTTCCTTCTCCAGCGTTTCGGTCAGGAAGCGGCCCATGTGCTCATTGCCAACCCTTGAGATCATCGCGCTTTTGAGGCCCAGGCGCGCGACGCCAAAGGCCTGGTTGGCCGAACTTCCGCCCAGGTACATGGCCATGGAGCGGGCATCTTCCAGCCGGCTGCCAAACTGCTGCGAATAGAGGTCTACGGCCAAGCGGCCCAGGCAGGCCAAATCAATGGGACGGCCCTCAGGAAAGTTCAAAGTGCTCATGATCAAGATGCCTTGCGTTTCGCCTTTGTGGCTTGCGGCTTTGCACTGCCGTAGTGTTTGTCGAGGTAACGTTGAATTTCACTGCGCATGAAGCGTGACGACGCTTCTGCGCGCTCTTCCCATGCAAAGACGCAACTGGACAAGATGCCGTCGAACTTCACTTCGGCCAGGGTGCCGAAGAACACGTCCCAGTTGATCTCACCTTCGCCGATGTCCAGGTGCTGGTGCACCCGCACATTGGAGCCGGGCGGATTCACGATGTAGCGCAACTGGCTCGACGCCATGGGGTTGTAGGTGTCGGCCACGCGCACGTGGTGCAGCACGGGGGCCGCATCGCGGATCATCGCGGCCATGTCGTCCCCGTAGTAGAAGGTGTGCGGTGCGATATAGGAGAGCTTCACGTTCTTGGAGTTCAACACCTTGACGATGTCCGTTGCCGGCGTCAGACGCTCCACCCAATCTTCCGGGTGCGGCTCCACCGACAAGGTAAGGCCTTCACGCTCAAAAATGGGGGTGAGTTCTTCCATGGAACGCCACCAGGCGGCCTCGCACATCTCTTTGGTGTTGGCGCCAGGCTTTTCACCCACCGAACGCTCGGGTGAGGCGCCACGGCCAAACTCCGAGATCATGGTGGTGCAGCCCATTTCCACGGAGACTTCGATGGCCTTCTTCCAGCACTTCACCGCCCACAGGCGCTCGTCTTCAAACGGGCTGGCCCAACGGTACATGGGCTGCAGTGTGGCGAGTTTGACGCCGTGGTCTTTGAGCGCTTTCTTGAAGTCTGTGACGCGTTGTTTGTGCGCGCGTGGCATCACCCACCAGTCCAGGAAGTCCGCACGCGGAGAAAGCTCCACGGCGTCATAGCCGAGCGCGGCGGTGAGCTTGCAGATGTCCGGCAGGGACAAGTGGCGGTGCATATACGGGTCGAGGGCGATTTGCATGAGGAGTCCTTTGGAGAAGTGGTGCTACGCGGTACCAGCGAAATTACTGGCTGATGGTTTGTTTCAGGGCATCAATGGAGGTCAGAACACCGGCCTCCACCGACATGGTCAGGTCTTCCATCTCCAGCGATACGTGGCCGTCGTAGCCCCCCATGCGGCACACCGAGAAGAACTCTTTCCACCATTGGAGTCCATGGCCACAACCGACCGCCACGTAGTTCCAGGTGCGGCTGTCGGATTCGGTCACCGGCTTGGTTTCCAGCAACCCGTCGATGTCGCACAGGCCACGCTCTACACGGGCATCCTTGCCGTGGATGTGGAAGATGGCGCCCTTGAGTGCGCGGGCCGATGCGATGGGGTCCGCACCCATGACCATCAGGTGGGACGGGTCAAGGTTCATACCCACAACCGGGCCCACGGCAGCGCGCAGACGCAACAGCGTCGACGGGTTGTAGACCAGCATGCACGGAAACTCTTCAATCGCAATTTGCTCCACCTTGTTGGCCTTGCAATGTTCAACGAATTTTTTCCACCAGGGAATGGCCACGTCGTTCCATTGGTATTCCAGCGCGGGGCCCATGTAGTCGGGCCAAGACACGGTGGAGGTAATCCAGTTGGGGGTTTGGTCACCCGGCGCTCCTGCGGGACAGCCGGACATCATCACGACTTTCTTCACGCCGAGCTTGCCTGCGAGCACGATGGTGTCGTACGTGGACTTCGTGTGTTTTTCTCCCATCTCGCCTGGGCTCAATGGGTTGCCGGAACAGTTGAGGGCCGAAATTTCCATTCCGCGTTTTTCCAGCTCGGCCTTGAAAGCCTTGAGCTTGCCTTCGTCAGCGAGCAATTGGGCCGTTGGTACGTGAGGGCACGAAGCCCAGCCGCCCGTGGTCATCTCGACGGCGTTCACACCCAGCGATTGAACCTTGTCGAGCATATCGGTGTAGCTCAGGTTGCCATAGACGTCGGTACAAATTGACAATTTCATGATCAGTTTCCTAAATGATGGAGATGTTGAATTTCGAGGCCCTGCCCACTTTTGCGCAGCGAGTCGGCAGGGCTCCGCTATGCGATTTATTCGAAGTTGACCCACTGCGAGCCGGCATCGGCCGAGCGGACACAGTTTTCCAGCCAGCGCACACCCTCGGTGCCGGCCTTGATGCCCGGATAGTGGTGTGTCGCGAGGAAGGCGTCATCGCCGCGGTTTTTAGCGTCGATGGCCTGGGCAATCCAGAGGTAGATATTGGCCCAGCTGTCACCCAAGCCTTCAGTATGCAGTCCACCCATGCGGTCCGCGTTGAGGCTCTCTGCCTCAAGGTAGGGCATGCCATGGTGCATGGTCATGTTGGGCTGGCCCTGGACTTCATAGATGAGCTGGTCTGGATGTGAATCCGACCATTCCACCGAGGCTTTCGAGCCGATGAAGCGGAAGCGTTGCGAGCCCATATTGCCGGCGTTCACCGAGGACACCCACAGGCGACCCACGGCACCGCCTTCGTAGTGCGTCAGCACATAGGCGTTGTCTTCCAGCGGCGCACGGGTTTTGATAAATGACTGGCGGTCGCACAGCAACTTTTCAATTTTGAGTTCTGGGCAGACCAGGGTCGCCATGTAGTAGATGTGGGTGCCAATATCGCCGAGCACAAAGGTGGGCCCCGACGTTGCCGGATTGGTCCGCCATTTGACGGCATCGGGTGCACCCACATCGTCGCCCGCGTTGAAGCCGTGGGAATACTGGATGTCGACCATGCGAATGTCGCCGAGCATGCCCTTTTTCACCATGGCGGCCATTTGGTGCAACAGCGGATGGCCGGAGAAGCCGTAGGTCACGCCAACGATCAAACCCTTGGACTCTGCCAGTGCGGCAATCTCATTGCACTCGCGCACGGTGAAGAACAGGGGCTTCTCGCAGATCACATGCAGACCTGCTTCCAGGCAAGCTTTGGTGATCTCGAAATGGGTGAAGTTTGGCGTTGCAATCGACACCACTTCCACGCCATCTTCGCGTTGTGCTTCCTTGGCAATCAGTTCTTTGTAGTCGGCGTAGCAGCGCTCACCATCAACGCCAATGTTCACTCCGAAATCGCGGCCACGCGCCACATCCAGGTCGAAGGCCCCGCAGACCAGCTTGTACGCCGTGTTGTCCCTGAGCGCGCCCGTGCGGTGTTTGTAGCCCACCTGCCCGGTGCGACCCCCTCCAACCATGCCCCAGCGGAGCGGACGTTCAATACTTTTTTCACCATTCAACATGTCATTTCCTTTTTAAAAAATTAAATACCCATCTGCACCCGGGTGCAGTTCATTGCAAAAAAAATAGCCGGTGCCACGTAGGGTTCGCTTCCGTGAAGCGAACCTGCAGCAGCATTCATGGATGGCTCAGTGCAAATGGCTTTCAATCTCTGCCTCTAGCCCAGCCATCGCCTCGCCACCCGCCATCAGGTCTGTAATCTCTTCGCGGGTTTTCTCACCTTTGCGGAAATCAGCAGCCTTGGCTCCGCGAATAAGCACAGCGAAGTGGTCCCCCACTGTGAGCGCATGCATTACTTGATGGGTGATAAAAATGACCGCAATGCCTTTCTTGCGCGCTTGCAAAACAATTCGCAAGACATGCGCCGCCTCCTTCACACCAAGCGCTGCGGTGGGTTCGTCCAAAATCAACACGCTCGCCCCGAAATGGACGGCGCGTGCAATGGCCAGCGCCTGACGTTCGCCCCCTGAGAGCCCACCTACCAATCGATTGCCATCATCGATTCGGGTAATACCAAGTTGGCGCATCTCGCGCACGGCGATCTCATTGGCTTTCTTTCGGTCAAAAACTTCGAAAGGTCCCCAGCGCTTGGTTGGCTCGGCCCCTACAAAGAAGGAGCGACCTATGCTCATCAATGGAAACGTTCCGCCAAACTGGTGCACCGTCGCGATGCCGTGGTCGCTGGCGTCGCGGGGGTTGTCGAAAAGTACAGGCTTGCCGTTCATCAACATTTCGCCCGATGTAGGCTTGTGCACTCCCGACAAGAGGCGAATCAGTGTTGATTTGCCAGCGCCGTTGTCTCCCAGCAAACACAGCACCTCACCCGCTTTGACCTCGATGGAAATGTCATGCAATACATCAATGGGGCCAAAGGATTTGTTGACACCCTTCAGTTGTAATAGTGGAGTAGTCATTTGAGGGCCTTCGGTTTAATACGAGGTGCTGCGTGGGATATCGCCATGGCGCGGAAAGTGTTGTTCAGCAGCACCGCTGCCAGCAGTAGAACTCCAATAATCAGGCTGGCCCAATTGGCGTCAAAACCTGTGTAGTAGATACCTTGATTGACGATGGCAAAGGTCATGGTGCCCAGCACAATTCCCACGACCGAGCCATAGCCGCCCGTCAATATCACGCCGCCGATGACGACTGCAATGATTGAGTTGAAGATAAAGGATTGACCTGCGGAGACCTGCGCACCGTTGTACAGGATCGCCTGGCACATTCCCACGAACGCGGCACACAGTCCACTGCCCATGAACAAAGCAATATTGAGCTTGTCTGTCGGAATGCCGGCGTTGCGCGCACTGACCTTGTCACCACCCAAGGCCAGGATCCAGTTGCCGTATTTTGTGTGACCCAAGATGTGGCCAACGAACAGCATCGCGGCAATCCACCACAACAGAATGACTTCGAATTTCCCATCAATGAAGTCACCAAAGACCAACTTTGTGATGGGATCGCTATTCAGTGCGACGCTCGTGCTGCCCGCCAGGATGACCGTCAGACCCAGCGTCAGGCCCGCGACTGCGAACAATGTGGCGAGGGTCACCACGAACGAGGGCAGATCTGTTCGGACAACCAAGTATCCGTTGACGAAGCCCACGGCAAGGCCAAGGGCCAGTGCACTGATGATCCCAACGGGCAAGGGAAAACCGTAGTGACCGGAGACGATTGCAATCGTCATGGAACTGGCCGGAATTACGCTGCCGATGGAGAGATCCAAATGGCCTGCAATCATGAGCAGCCCGATAGGCAAGGCAATGATGCCTAGTTCTGCGGCAATATTCAGCCAACTTGCAAAACCACTGGCAGACAGAAACGTCTCACCGCCGAAAATGGAAAAGAAAACGAAGACGCACACCAGACCAATGAAAGAACCAGTCTCCGGCCTGCGAATGAGATTCCCAAGTGTGGCTTTTGATTGCCCCTCACTTTCTTTGGCCTTAACCCCGGCCGGAGGGGAGTTGATTGAGTTCGAGTTCATGATTTCAGTCGTATGCAAGTTTCAGAAATGTTTTGGATCGTGGCCGGCCCAAGCTCTAGCTTGGGCCGTTCTAACTGTCGACTAGCGAGCGCCTGCTGTTGCACCAGCGATCGTTGCGTCAACGTTGGACCCATCGACAATGCCAGGGCCCGTCAAAAGGGGTGTGGTGGGCACTCTCAGGCCATATTTCACGTACCCATTCAACAGCGATACGGCCAGGTAGCCTTGCATATAGGGCTGCTGGTCAATACAGAACAACTGGGTGCCGTCCTTGATACGCTGCAAATTGGTGGGGTCCATGTCAAAGGTTCCCAGCTTGACCGTCTTGGCCACACCCGCTTGGCTGATGCCCGCGGCTGCACTGGTGGCGTCACCCGCGCTGATGGTGATTACCCCGTCAATGGTGGTGTCCTTTTGCAAGGCAGCCTTGATGGCCTGAGCGACAGCTGTGGGATTACCGAAGCTGGAGGAGGGCAGAGGTAGTTGGGTGGATTTGCCACCACCCTTTGCAATGCCGTCAGCGACACCTTTGCAGCGGGCTTCCGTGTTTTTGGCGCCGGGTAGCGTGTTCACACAAATTACGTTTTTGGCGCCTTGCATGGCAAAGTAGTTGCCACCACCGCTGCCAGCCACGAACTCATCACTTCCAACATAATTTTGTGCGCCCAGACGCTTGGCGGCCTCCATGCCTCCCGCGTTGTAAATGATCAGCGGAACGCCAGCAGCCACCACTTCCTTGAATGCAGCGTCCATCGCCTCAGGCACCCAGTCAGGTCCCACGATAGCGTCTGGCTTTTGACTCAGGGCCGTGCGAATCAGCTTTGCGGCATCGGGGCCCAGGTTGTCATAGTTTTGTGGGCCAAGCCACGTCACCGTGCCCCCGCCAGCCTTGACCGCCAAGGCGGCGTCATCCGCCCCTTTTTTCACTCGGGACCAAAACGGATCATCTGCCTTGCCTCCAATCACAAAAATCTTGGCCCCAGCCGCCATGGCGGTCGTTGCTGTTATTGCAATGGCAGCGGCGATCACCACTGCCTTCACTGTGTTCTTTACTGCTTTCATCGATTTCTCCTCGTTCACGATTTCATAGTTACAAAACATGCACAAAGCGCACTGTTGGCGTTTGAAGCAAGAGCGGGATCAACAAACCGAGCTTTAAGCCATTCGAAGGCGTACCTAACTTAGACCGCTAGAGCACGTTAGTCAATCAATTCTCAATTAACTGCACCCGGTTGCAGTAGAATGTACAAGACTCTTTCTTTGAGTTTTGTAGGGGTTTTCCCTATACGATAAGTTGCAATGCAAGTAAAAATAAGAATTAACTTTCCAAAAATTAATAGTAAAAGCAAATAATTTTCATATTTGGTGTTTTTGAAAACAAACACTTCAAATATCTCTTTGTTAGTTGTAACTATATGTTTTATAACGATTTTTACAAAAATATGGAACTTGTCGGTACTGTTTATCGAACTTTGCACTTGGATTTTTTCCGGAAATCCGGTTCGCACAAGAAGATTTTTGAACTGCACGATCCTGAATCAGCGGACCCAGGCTGAGCACAGCAACTTGATTTCCCCCGATCAGTTCGCGGTGGCTAAATAGCTGAATTTTCAATGCTAAATGCGGTAAAAACTGCACCCGGGGGCGGAAGCCATTCAAGCATTGAGGTCACTGTCCTGGATTTGGTCATGCCTTGTGCCGGAAAGGTATCAAAAAGAAGCTATCCCTATTCCAGGATGCGGTTGCTGGAATCCGGCCGCCACAACACAGTTAACCTCGATTTCTAGCTATTCCGCTATGAAGTTGATAGCTTCTTGCGCAGTATTTGCGGGGCTGGAGGCGACTTTAGACAGCGACCGAGTGCGCTTGAAGGTTGACCTGCAGCTTCTCGCGCACGGCCCGAAAAATGGCCGCCAGGTTGTCCATGCTGGGTTTGCCAGTGGGCGACAACATGCGGTGCAAACTCTTGCTTGGTTTTGCGGTCAGTGCCGACAATTGCTCAAAGCCAATGGTCGCGTTGACAAGGTCACGCAGTATCAACCGGGCTGTCTCCGGTCCACCGTTGAGAAACAAGGTGGCCGCCTCATCCAATAGCGCCTGCGCAAAAGAGGCATCGCTCTGCACACGTTGTAGGACAGTTTCTTTGAAATTTCGAGTCAATTCCATGTTTTTACCCCTTGTGTTTGCTGGTTAACACATAGGTTACCTTTTTTGTTGTTCTGCCCTTTGCAGTCGTTCCCAAGAAGGCACGCGGGACGCAGGGCGGCGTGGCACTCAACTCCGTTCGTGTCCTCCGCCCTGCGGGCTCCTCCTTGACCTCACTGCGCTGAGCGCCACGCCGCCCTGCGTCGGCCAACATGGCTGGCTGCCGTTGCCACTGGGGTGGATGGTGCAGCGAAGTAAAGGAGGAGAACCGGGCGCAGCCCGGTTCGGGGGACATGAGCGGAACCATCCACCCCGGTGGCAATGGCCCCACCAACCTGCGCCAGCAAGGTCTGCTCCCGCAGGCATTGCAGCTACAGGATGAACCGCCCCGCAGTCTTCGCACGCTGGGCGTGCCAAGGTGAGCCAGTGCCGCGCCTGGATTTCGCTTGTCTTGTCATGCGCATTTCTTAGCTCCCCCAACCTTGTTTTCTGGCGCTAGCGCTCTGCCCGTTGTACAGTTGCCACTTTTGGCAAAAGAAGAGGTTACCTTATGGTGAAAGCTTGGCAAGAATCCACCGTGGTCTACGGTACAGAAGACATTCTGACCAGCCTGTGCAATTCGGTGACTCGGGTGCTGACGGTGGCAACCCAGTGCGATATTCACTATTCCGGGATGGTGCAGCGCATCACCAAGACCTGTCTCAAACCCGACATCGGCTGTTTTGTATTGTTTGACGGGGGTTTTTCCGGCTTGGTGGTGCTCAATTTTTCGGCCGCTACGGCCATGGAGCTCTACGAGAGCTACATGCTGAACATGGGCATGCCCAAGAGTGAGTTGGCGCTGTCTCACACGTCCGACGAAGTGAGCAACATCATGGGCGAACTCATGAACCAGATCGTGGGGGATTTCACCGGCAAGGTGCGGCGCGAATTGCAAACCCACATTACCCAAAACCAGCCCAAGATGCTGGTGCTCAACAAACAGGTGGTGCTGAGTGTGGACACCCAGTTGGACAAGCCAGAGTCCCGGCGCGTGACTTTCTACACCGGCAAAAACAATATCTTCTACCTAGAGCTGGCGATCGATCGCACCGAATTCATCAAGCTGCACGACTTTGAAGTCGCCGACACCTTGAATCCGGACGAAGTGATCGCGCAGGCCGACGCAGAGCGCAATGTCATTCAGCCCGCGCAAGACAAGAACGACCAGGACGAATTCTTGAAGTCCTTGGGGATGTAAGCCAATGGATAGAGGTCGCTATTAAATCAATAGCTTCTCACGCAGTATCCTTGAGGGCTGGAGGCACTTTTTATTGGGAAAAGTGCCTCCAGCCCTTTATTTTAAATGTAAGTGTTCAGCAGGTTCTCCAAGCGCTCCTGCTGGCCCGATACCGGGCGGGTGTCGGTGTTGCGTTCCACGACTTGGGCGGCCAATGCGTCCAGGCTCATCTGGCCGTCCAACACGCTCTTGCCCATAGGTGCTTTCCAGCCCGCATAGCGGTCGTCCACCAGTTTTTCCAGTTGGCCGTCCAGAATCATCTTCTCGGCAATCAGGAGCGCGCGGGCTGATACGTCCATGCCGCCAATGTGGCCGTGGAACATGTCCTCGGGGTCTATGGACTGGCGGCGCACCTTGGAGTCAAAGTTCACGCCCCCGGTGGTGAAGCCCCCGCCTTTCAGGATGAGGTACATCGCCAGCGCGGTTTCCGGGATGTTGTTGGGGAACTGGTCGGTGTCCCAGGCGCATTGCATGTCGCCGCGGTTCATGTCGATGGAGCCGAAGAGGCCCAGGTCCACGGCGGTGGCAATCTCGTGCTCGAAACTGTGCCCGGCGAGTGTGGCGTGGTTGGCCTCGATGTTGACCTTGATTTCCTTTTCCAGGCCGTAGCGGCACAAAAAGCCGTAGACCGTGGCGGTGTCAAAGTCGTACTGGTGTTTGGACGGTTCGCGGGGCTTGGGTTCGAGCAGGATGGTGCCCTTGAAGCCGATCTTGTGCTTGTACTCCACCACCATGTTCAAAAAGCGCCCCATCTGGTCCAGCTCCTGGCCCATGCGGGTGTTGAGCAAGGTCTCGTAGCCTTCGCGCCCGCCCCACAGCACGTAGTTGGCGCCGCCCAGCTTCAAGGTGGCGTCCATGGCTTCCTTCACCTGCAGGGCGCCCAGCGCAAAGATCTCGGGGTTGGGGTTGGTGGCCGCGCCCGACATGAAGCGGCGGTGGCTGAACAGGTTGGCCGTGCCCCACAGCAGCTTCATGCCGGTGGCTTCCTGCTTGGCAGCGAGCACATCGACCATGGCGCGCAGCTTGTTCACGCTGTCGCGTGGGGTGGCGCCTTCGGGGGCCACGTCGCGGTCGTGGAAGCAGTAGTAGGGCGCGCCCAGCTTGGCGAAGAACTCAAACGCCACATCGGCCTTGGCCTTGGCGGCCTCCATGGGGTCGGCCATGTGCTGCCAGGGGCGCTGGAAGCTGTCGCCGCCAAAGGGGTCCGAGCCATTCCAGCAGAAGCTGTGCCAGTAACACACGGCAAAGCGCAAATGCTCCTCCATGCGTTTGCCCAGCACCAGGCGGTCTTTGTCGTACCACTTGAAGGCCAGCGGGTTGGCGGAGTCGGCGCCTTCAAAGGCGATGGGGGCGATGTTGGAGAAATAAGAAGTCATGGTGGTCTCGGATGAAAAGAGCAGGGAGGTCGTTGAGTTAGGGAGTTATGCAGGGCGGTACAGGCTGCGGAAATGGGCGTAGCGGGTGGCCAGCAGGTCCTGCTCGGCCGCATCGGGGTGGTAGCTGGCTTCCACCTCGGGGCTCCGACAGACGGCGCCGGGGTCGGCCCCCGTGGCCAGCCAGGCCAGACGGGCGGCGCCCAGGGCCCCGCCCACGGCCGAGCTGCCATGGGTGACGATGTCCACGTTCAGGGCCGAGGCCAGCAGCTGCGCCCAAAAGGCGCTGCGCGCACCACCGCCCACCAGGGAGAGGCGGTTGACCGTGCTGCCGGCGGCATGGAGTGCGGCCAGGCCGTCTTTCAGGCCAAAGGTCACCCCTTCGATGACCGCGTAGCCCAGCCGGGCCGCGTCGGTATCAAAGCTCAGGCCGTGCAGGCTGCCGCGCACACTCGCATCGTTGTGCGGGGTGCGTTCACCGCCCAGGTAGGGCAAAAACAGAGGGGAGGCAGCGCGCTCGGCCAACGACAGGGCGGCGGCTTTTTCGGCCACCGCGCCGGCATGGGGGGCGCCCAGCAGGTCGCTCACCCACTGCAAGGCGCTGGCGGCCGAGAGCATCACACTCATCTGGTGCCACTGCTGCGGCAGTGCGTGGCAAAACGCGTGGGTGGCGCTGGCGGCGTTGGGCTGGTAACTGGGTGTCACCACAAACAGCACGCCGCTGGTGCCCAGGGACAAAAAGCCCTGGCCCGCCTGCACCGCGCCCATGCCCACGGCGCTGGCGGCGTTGTCGCCCGCGCCACCGGCCACCACGATGCCTGGGGGCAGGCCCAGGGCCTGCGCCACGTCGGCCCGCAGGGTGCCACCGGGCTCGCTGCCTTCCACCAGGCGGGGCATATGGGCCTGGGTGAGCTGGGTGAGGGCCAGGAGTTCGTCCGACCAGGCGCGCTTTTGCACGTCCAGCCACAGGGTGCCGCTGGCGTCCGACATGTCGCTGATGTACTCGCCGGTCAGCATCAGGCGCACATAGTCCTTGGGCAGCAGCACCTTGGCCACACGCTGGAAGAGTTGGGGCTCATGGCGGGCCACCCACAGCAGCTTGGGGGCGGTAAAGCCGGGCATGGCCAGGCTGCCCGCCAACGCGGGCAACTGGGGCAGGGCGGCCATCATGTCCACACACTCCTGCGCGGCACGGGTGTCGTTCCACAAAATGGCGGGGCGCAGCACCTGGTCTTGCGCGTCCAGCAGCACCGCGCCGTGCATCTGGCCCGACAGGCCGATGCCTTGCGCGGCGGCGTACTCCGCCGGGTGCATCTCACGCAGTTGGGCCAGGGCGGTGCAGGTGGCGGTCCACCAGTCCTGCGGCGACTGCTCGCTGTGGCCGGGGTGGGGGCGTGACACGGTGAGCGCCGAGCCGCAAGTGCCCACCACGGTGTGGTCGGGGGCCAAAAGCAGCACCTTGACTTCCGAGGTGCCTATATCAATGCCAATAAACATATTTATTCCGTGAGGCTGGGGTTGGGAGAGGATTGCGGCGTGTGCATGGGGCGCAGTTCGTGGTGCAGCACCAGCGCGGCGGCGCCCACGGCCGAGGCCTGCAGCCCGTACCGGGCGGTGCGCACGGGTGGGGGCGCCATGCCTGCACTGCGGGCATAGGCCTGCAGGGTTTGCGTGGCGGTGGCCACGATGGACGGGTACCGTTCACACGACGGGCCGCCCACCACCAGCACGCTGGGGTTGAAGGTGGTCCACAGGTTTTGCAGCACCACGCCCAAGTAGCGCCCGCCCTGCGCGGGCTCGGCCAACTGGTCCAGGGCGCGTGCGCCAAAAAAGGTTTCGGCGCAGCCCCTGCGGCCGCAGGAACACAAAGGCCCGTCGATCTGCAAAATGCTGTGGCCAATTTCGCCCGCCATGCCCTGCATACCAGTGAACAGGCGGTCGTTGAGCACAATGCCCGCGCCCACACCCGCGCCGCAGGTGACAAAGATGAGGGACGCGTGGGCATCGCCTTCGAGGAATTCGTATTCGCTCAGCGCGGCGGTGTCCGCTTCATTTTGCACATGCACGGCCAGCGGCGGCAGGCCCGCCTGGGCCAGGGCGGTAGTGATGAGGGGCTGGAAATCCACATTGCGCCAGCCCAGGTTGGGGGCAAAACGCAGCATGCCCGTGGCCTCGTCAAAGGCGCCCGGCAGGCCCACACCCACGCCAAATACCTGCACCTGCTGTTGTCCCAATTGGGCATGCGCGCGCGCCACCAACTGGGCGGCCTGGTGGCAGACCGCTTGCGGGCTGGTGCCCAGCAGGGGTTCTTCCATGGAGCAAAACACCTGCCCGGTGAGGGACACCCCCACCACGCGCAAGGCCTCCACGGCCACCTCCACGCCAATCATGCCGCGCGTGCGGCCGTCCAGTTGCAAGGGGGTGGACGGGCGGCCCATGCCCGCAGCTGCGGTGACGTCGTCCTCGGTCAACCAGCCCTCCTC
Source organism: Rhodoferax sp. (assembly GCF_030697375.1). Taxonomy (GTDB): domain Bacteria; phylum Pseudomonadota; class Gammaproteobacteria; order Burkholderiales; family Burkholderiaceae_C; genus Allorhodoferax. The sequence continues at coordinate 18,711 of NZ_JAUYQD010000022.1, forward strand.
GATCAGCTCGCGCACCAGCAGGCTCACGGTGGACTTGGTCAGCCCGCTGGCCTGCGCCAACTGCGCCCGGGACAGGCCGGGGCGGCTGCGCAGCAGGCGCAAGAGCACGCTGCGGTTGATGCGTTTGACAAGTTGTTGGTCGCCGGTGGTTTTCATGGTGTTGGAAGCGGCGCAGCACTCACAGGCTGTGGGTCTGCGTTTTGCCTTCGGGTTGTTTGCCAGCGATGATCATGCCAAGAACTTCGTCCTCGGTGACATCGGCGGTGCGGTAGCTACCCACCAATTTGCCGTTTTTCATGACCGCCAGTCGGTCGCTCAGGCCAAACACGTCGGGCATGTCGTGGGTGATCAGGAAAATGCCCACGCCCTCGGCCTTGAGCTGGCGCACCAGCTGGCCCACCATCGCGGTTTCCTCGGGGCCCAGCGCGGCCGTGGGCTCGTCCATGATGAGGATCTTGGCGTTGAAGTAAATCGCCCGCGAAATCGCCACCACCTGGCGCTGCCCGCCCGAGAGGCGGCGCACGGGGGTGCGCACGTTTTTGAAGTTCTTGTTCAGCCGCAGGAACACCTTGCGGGCGTGGGAGTCCATGCGGTGGTCGTCCAGCGTGTTCCAGCGGGTGAGCAGCTCGCGGCCTAAAAACAGATTGGCCACGGCGTCCAGGTTGTCGGCCAGCGCCAGGGTCTGGTAGATGGACTCGATGCCGCAGCGTTGCGCGTCCACCGGGGTGCGGATGTGGGCCTTCTCGCCGTTGATCAGCACCTCGCCGCTGTCGATGGGGTAGGCACCGGCCAGCATTTTCATCAGGGTGGATTTTCCGGCGCCGTTGTGCCCCAGCAGGGCCACCACTTCGCCGGGGTAGAGCGTGAGGCTCACATCGTCCACGGCCTGCACGCCGCCAAAGGCTTTGCCGATCTGGCGCATCTCCACCAGCGCCTGAGGTGTATTCACGGTGCTCATACGGTGTCTCCTGTCAGGCGGCGGTACATCACATCGAACACCACGGCGGCAATCAGCACCTGGCCAATGATCACGTAGCGCACCCCAATCGACACGTCGAGCAGCAGCATGCCGCTGTCAATGCTTTGCATGATGAGCGCTCCCAAGACGGAGCCCAGAATGGAGCCGCTGCCCCCGGCCAGCGCGGTGCCGCCAATCACGGCGGCGGCAATCACGTACAGCTCCATGCTGGAGCCCAGCGAGTTGGTGCCCGCGTTCAGCCGGGCAATGGACACCATGGCCGCGATGGTGATGAGCACGCCCATCAGCGCAAACAGCATGAGGGTCACGCGGCGCACCGGAATACCCACCAGCGCCGCGGCCTCGGGGTTGCCGCCCATGGCGAACACATAGCGGCCAAAGCGGGTGCGGTGCACGATGAAGGACAAAACCAGGGCTACGGCCGCCCAGATCAGCACCGGAATCGGCACGCCCTGCGGTGCGTCCTTGCTGGGGATTTGGTAGGCGTTCATGGCGGCTACAAAGGCCAGCACGATGGCCACCGGCACCAGCACCAGGGCCGCGTCCAGCCACAGCGGGTTGTTGGGCACCTCGTAAGACGCCTTGGCGCGGCGTTTGGCCCAGCTTTGCGCCGCCAGGGCCAGCACCACGAGTCCCGCCAGCAGCCAGCTCGCGCCCACGCCGATGGCGCCGTCAAAACCACCGCCCAGGCGCTGGAAGAAGGCGTCGTTCACGGGCTGGGTCTTGCCGTCGGCCACCAAAAAGGCAGCGCCACGGAAGGACATCAGGCCGCCCAGCGTCACCACAAAGGAGGGCACGCCCAGCATGGCCGTCAGCGCGCCCTGGTAGAGCGACACTGCAATGGCCACCGCCGCCCCGGCCAGGCAGGCCGACACCCAGTGCCAGCCGGCGGTGTACATCAGGGTGGCGATCAGCACCCCGACAAAACCCATGACCGAGCCCACCGACAGGTCGATGTGGCGGGCCACGATGACCAGCACCACCACGGTGGCCACCACGCCGACCACGGCGGTTTGCTGGGCAATGTTGTACAAATTTTCGGGGGACAAAAACAGTCCGCCAGACAGGATGTTGAACACGATGGCAATGGCCGCCAGCACCGTGCCCATCATCACCAGGCGCCAATCGATGGCGGCCTGTTTGAGCGAATTCAAAACGGGATTCACATGCGTTCTCCGCAGGAGGAATAGACACCACGGACTGCCGCAGCCCGTGGTGGATGGGCTCGCACTACACCAGGAGTGCGAGTGCGCGCGAATGGCGTGCAGGCCTTACTTGCAGGCTGCAGGGCCTTTGGCCGCGTCCACACCCTTGCACAGGTCGTCTTTGGCGATCCAGCCGGCTTTCACCACCAGGTCCAGGTTCTTGGCGCTGACGGGCACCGGTTTGAGGAACTGGGCCTGCAGGGCCACCTTCTTCTCGCCACCGCTCCAGGTGGTGGAGCCGTCCACCTTTTTGCCCTGGGCCAGCGTCACGGCGGCCGCGGCCGCGTCGCGGCCCAGGTCGCGGGCGTCTTTCCAGACCGACACGGTTTGCGAGCCCAGGGCCACGCGGTTCAGCGCCGCATGGTCACCGTCCTGGCCGGAAACCGGGATGCCTTTGAGGCCCTTGGCGTTCAAAGCCGCGACCACTCCACCGGCGGTGCCGTCATTGGAGGCCACCACCGCGTTGACCTTGCCGCCGGTCTTGGTGAGGATTTGCTCCATGTTCTTTTGGGCGACTTCAGGCTTCCAGCCCTCGGTGTATTCCTCGCCCACGATTTTGATGTCGCCCTTTTTCACCGCAGCGTCAATGACTTCTTGCTGGCCTGCGCGCAGGAAGTTGGCATTGGGGTCGGTGGGGGAGCCCTTGATCATCACGTAGTTGCCCTTGGGCTGGGCGGCCAGCACGGCGCGCGCCTGCATGCGGCCCACTTCCATGTTGTCAAAGGTGATGTAGAACACGCCGGGTGCCTCGATCAGGCGGTCGTAGGCCACCACGGGAATCTTTTGCTGCTTGGCCTTGTTCACGGCGGGCAGGATGGCGTCTTTGTCCATGGCCAGAATGATCAGGGCCTTGGCGCCCTTGGCGATCAGGCTGTCAATGTCGGCCAACTGCTTTTCAGGCGAGCCACCGGCGTCGGCGCTGATGTAGCTGGCGCCTGTCTTGGCCAGTTGGGTTTTGATGGCGGCCTCGTCGGTTTTCCAGCGCTCTTCCTGAAAATTGGACCAGCTCACGCCCACCACCTGGGCGAACGCGCCGGCAGCGGCCAGGCCCAGGGATAGGGCAGTCAATGTATTTCGCAATTTCATTTTGTCTCCGTCTAGTGGTGGCCAATCGTTGGCATGGGTTTGGGAATGAAAGGGCCCGTGTGGGCCATTGCGTTGCAGCACAGGCCATTTGATGTACTTAGTGCGATCAACGAACTAATTGTCTCTGTGTTTTTCTGCATCGGTATTAGGGCAAACCCGACATAGTTTGTTAATCGAACTTAGTTGGTGTGTAAATGGCTAATCGACCAGCAGATGCAGCTGCGTAGGCCTCCCAGACTTTGGGGTGCGATTCCAACTTCCAATTTCCAATTTCCGAACTTCCGGTCCCCACTCCCCCCAACCCCCTCGCCCCGCCGGGCGAGGGGGAGTTAACACGGACAGCCGATTTGATTGCGTCGCACCGAATACGCAATCACTGGCGAAATGTTGCCCACGGCTTTGCAGTACCTGGGCTTTTCGCATGGGGTCGTAGTCAACGGCTCAGACCTGGCGTGCCAACGGCGGCCAGCTGCGCGGCCGCTCGACCCATCGAACACCCCCAGCCCTCGCCCCTCGCCCCACACGCCGCACCCGCTTTACCGTAGAACCCAGCCATAGCTGCTGGCGCGCAGCCGCCAGCCTTGTGCGCGCCAACGATGCGGATGAACCTACGACCGCCGGTGCAAAACCTCCACCAACCACACCATTGGAAACACCCCGACCGTAATTCCGTATTCGGCGCACGGCCACCAAATCGGCTGTTGAGCTCCCCCTCGCCCGGCGGGGCGAGGGGGTTGGGGGGAGTGGGGACCGGAAGTTCAGAAGTCGGAAGTTCGGAAGTTGGAAGTTGGAAGTTGGAAGTTGGAATCGCCTCCCAGACTTTGCGGGAAAGCGGCGTGCGCTGCGCCAGCACGTACCGGTTTACGCTAAGGTAGCGCCATGACTCTCTCTTTTTGGCGCCTGGGCTGGCGCACCCTGTGGCGTGATATACGGTCTGGCGATTTGCGGCTGGTGATTGTGGCGGTCACCCTGGCGGTGGCCGCGCTCACCGCCGTGGGCTTTTTTGCGGACCGGCTCAAGGGCGGTTTGCAGCGCGATGCCCGCCAGTTGCTGGGCGGCGACGCGGTGGTGTCCAGCGACAACCCCACGCCCGAGGCTTTTGAGGCCAAGGCGCGGGCTCTGGGCCTGTCGGTGGTGCAGACCATGGGATTCCCCACCATGGCGCGCGCCAGCGACGCCCAGGGTGGGGCGGCCAAACTGGTCGCCCTGAAAGTGGTGGAGCCGGGCTACCCCTTGCGCGGTGCGCTGCGGGTGGCCAGCAGCCCTGAAGCACCTGACACCCTGACCCACAACATCCCCGCGCCGGGCCAGGCCTGGGTGGATGCGTCGCTGCTGGACGCCCTGGGCCTGAAGGTGGGCGACGCGCTGCTTCTGGGCGACAGCCGGTTCACCGTGGGCGCCATCGTCGTGAACGAGCCCGACCGGGGCGCGGGATTCATGAACTTTGCCCCTCGGGTGATGGTGCACCGCGCCGACATTGCCGCCACCGGGCTGATCCAGCCCGCCAGCCGCCTGAACTACCGCATGGCCGTGGCCGGTGAGGATGTTGCGGTGAAGGTGTTTGTGGACTGGGCGGATGCACAAGTCAAGGCCAATGCCAGCCAGGGCGAACGCGCGGTGCGTGGGGTGCGGGTGGAGTCGCTGCAAAGTGGCCGCCCCGAGATGAGCCAGACGCTGGACCGCGCCGAAAAATTCTTGAGCCTGGTGGCCTTGCTGGCGGCCTTGCTCAGTGCGGTGGCGGTAGCGCTGGCGGCACGGGCCTTTGCCGCCAGCCACCTGGACGACTGCGCCATGCTGCGGGTGCTGGGCCTGAGCCAGCGCACCATTGCCTCGGCGTATGCCTATGAGTTTGGGCTGGTGGGCTTGTTTTCCAGCGGTCTGGGGGTGTTGATCGGCTACGGGGTGCACTATATTTTTGTGCTTCTGCTGGCGGGGCTGGTGGACTCCGCCTTGCCTGCGGCCACGGTGTGGCCGGTGCTGCTGGGCATGGGCATGGGCATGACCCTGTTGTTTGCTTTTGGCTTGCCGCCGGTGCTGCAGTTGGCACAGGTGCCGCCCTTGCGGGTGATTCGCCGCGACGTGGGCAACCTGCGGCCCGCCTCGCTGGGGGTGCTGGCACTGGGCGTGGCCGGTTTTGCCGCCTTGCTGCTGGCCGCCAGCAGCGATCTGAAACTGGGCTTGATTGCGGTGGGCGGTTTTGCCGCTGCGGTGCTGGTGTTTGCGGCGCTGAGTTGGGTGGCGGTGAAGCTTTTGCGCATGAGTGTGAATGAGAGCACGGCGCCGCGCTGGCTGGTGCTGGCCACGCGGCAAATGTCCGCCCGCCCGGCCTACACCGTGGTGCAGGTGAGTGCCTTGTCGGTGGGCCTGCTGGCCCTGGTGCTGCTGGTGTTGCTGCGCACCGATTTGATCAGCAGCTGGCGCAAGGCCACACCACCGGATGCCCCCAACCGCTTTGTCATCAACGTCATGCCGGAACAGTCGGACGCCTTCCAGAAAGCGCTGACCCAGGGAGGCGTGGCCAAGTTTGACTGGTACCCCATGATCCGTGGCCGGCTGGTGGCCGTAAACGGGCGCGTGGTCACGCCGGACGACTTTGAGGAGGACCGCGCCAAGCGCCTGGTGGATCGGGAGTTCAACCTGTCCCACAGCGCCATTCAACCCGCCAACAACGCCATCGTGGCGGGCCGGTGGACCGATGAAGAGCCGGACGCCATCAGCGTGGAGGAGGGCATTGCCAAGACGCTGAACCTGGCACTGGGCGACACCCTGCGATTTGACATCGGCGGCGTGCAGACCGAGTCGCGCATCAGCTCCCTGCGCAAGGTGGACTGGGGGTCCATGCGGGCCAACTTTTTTGTGATGTACCCGGTGAGCCGCCTGGAGAATGTGCCCGCCACCTTCATGGGCGCGTTCAAAGCCCCCGCGACCAAGGGCTTTGACAATGCGCTGGTGCACCAGTTTCCCAATGTCACCAATGTGGACATGAGCACCACCATCGGCCAGATCCAGCGGGTGCTGGACCAGGTCATCCGGGCGGTGGAATTTTTGTTTGGCTTCACCCTGGCCGCGGGTCTGGTGGTGCTGTTTGCGGCCGTGACCGCCACCCGGGAGGAGCGCGCGCGCGAATTCGCCATCATGCGGGCCGTGGGTGCGCGGGGCAGTCTGTTGCGCCAGGTGCAGCGCGCCGAGTTGGCGGGCGTGGGTTTGTTGGCCGGATTTTTGGCCTCGGTGGTGGCCGCTGCCGTGGGCTGGGCGCTGGCGCGCTACGTGTTTGAGTTTGAATGGGCGGTGTCGCTGTGGGTGCCCTTGCTGGGGGCGCTGGCCGGAGCGGTGCTGGCGCTGGCTGCGGGCTGGTGGGGCTTGCGCGATGTGCTGCGCCGCCCGGTGGTGGAGACGCTGCGCCGTGCCGCATCGTGACCCAGGGTTATTAGTTCAGTTGTCACATTTCCGTTGCTACACTTGCTTACAACTCAGCTACCCATCCCACGTTCAACATGTCGGACACAACCCAAGTACACGCTGCAGAGTCGAGCAGCGGTGGCAGTGAATCCCTCAAGGCTTTTCGTGCAATTTTGGCGGCAGAAGCTGCTGCAGGCATAGCGCATCCCAAATCCGTTGACACAGCCGCCCTTCTGAAATCGGAAGGAGCCGCTTCCGCGAAGACCGGTATCGAGGCGCGGGCCGCCGAACGCAAGCTGGTGAACGGGCGCGTCCGGGTCACGCTGGGCGGCGGCACGGTGATCATGGGGAAAATGCTGGATGTGTCCATGCTGGGGGCCTCGCTGATGCTGGAGGACTTGCTGGCGGTCAAGAAAACCTGCACCCTGGACTGCGACATCTTCCACAGCGGAAAACGCTATGTGTTTTTCGTGCCTGCTTTGTCGGTCCACGCGGTGCTGGTCAGCGGCAAGGGTTTCAAGGTGGGTTTTCAGTTTGGGCCGCGCACACCCGCCGCAACCCAAACCCTGGAAGACCTTTTGCGCTGATCCTGCAAGGGCGGACGCTGCGGTCTACCGCCCCGTTTTCAGCACCTTGGCCACCGGGTTGTGGCGCAGCCGGAACGCATCGGGCATGCCTGAGCCCAGCAGCGGGCGCAAGTACATCCTGAAGGCATCCGTCACGTCGGTGCCGCTGGCGGCAATGAATTCGTCCTCCATCACCCGCGTCTTGCCCGCCACGGCGTTCAGGGGCAGCAGCTCATAGTCGGCCGAGTAAAAGCCGGTGCGCTTGATGGCCACCGAACCGTCTTTGCCGCCCCACATGGCGTACTGCACGGCTTTTTCGCCCACTTCGCGCGCCTCGCGCTGGTCCACGTCGGACACGCAGCCAATGAATGAGCGCTGCAGGTAGCCAAAAGTGTCGCCCCGCACCCGCTTGATCTGGAGCTTGGCCTTGATCTCCTCGCACAACAAATCGGCCAGCGCACCGTTGCCCGAGAGTTGCACATTGCCATGGGCATCGTGCTCCAGGTCTTTGGCCAGCAGGCTGGCGATGGGGGTGCCGCTGGCATCGTGCACGCCTTCGGAGACCGCAATGACGCAGCGGCCATACCGTGCATAGGTGCTTTTGACATCCGCCAAAAACTGCTCCAGCACAAAGGTGCGTTCGGGCAAATAAATCAGATGCGGACCGTCGTCGGGAAACTTCTTGCCCAGGGCCGAGGCGGCGGTTAAAAAGCCCGCGTGGCGGCCCATGACCACGCCCACATAGACGCCGGGCAGGGCGGCGTTGTCCAGGTTGGCCCCGGCAAAGGCCTGCGCCACAAAACGCGCCGCCGATGGGTAGCCGGGGGTGTGGTCGTTGCCCACCAGGTCGTTGTCGATGGTCTTGGGAATGTGGATGGCGCGCAGCGGGTAGGCGGCCTTGCGCGCCTCTTCGCTCACGATGCGTACCGTGTCGGACGAGTCATTGCCGCCGATGTAAAAAAAATGCTCAATCTGGTGCGCCTGCAGCACCCGAAAAATCTCCTGGCAGTAGGGCAAATCCGGCTTGTCGCGTGTGGAGCCCAGCGCCGAGGAGGGCGTGTTGGCCACCAGCTCCAGGTTGTGGCGGGTTTCCTGGGTGAGGTCCACAAAGTCTTCGTTCACGATGCCGCGCACGCCATGGCAGGCGCCGTAGATGCGCTCGATGCCGCTAAAGCGCCGCGCCTCCAGCGCCACGCCGACCAGCGATTGGTTGATGACGGCGGTGGGGCCGCCCCCTTGGGCGACCAATATTTTTCCTGATGCCACGGCGTGTTTCCTCAAGTCGAATGGGTGGGACGATGGATGCTTCGATTGTGCCTCTGCTTGGGCTGCGCCGCCCGTGGCAATCCGCAATGCCATGCCCCGCATGGCGGCGGTGTGATACTTGGCCCATGAGCGTTTTGACAACAAGTTTTGGGACCGCATGGCAACTGCTGGTGTCGCTGGACCCCGGCCTGCTGGCCATTGTGGGGCGCTCGCTGGCGCTCAGTGCCACGGCCTGCCTGCTGGCGTCTGCACTCGGCCTGGTCCTGGGCGCCTGGCTGGGAGTGGCGCGGTTTGCCGGGCGCGCTGCGGTGCTGGTGCTGCTCAACACTTTTTTGGCCCTGCCCTCGGTGGTGGTGGGGCTGGGGGTGTACCTGCTGCTGTCGCGCTCGGGGCCTTTGGGTTTTTTGGGATGGCTGTTCAGCTTCAAGGCCATGGTGCTGGCGCAAACCCTGCTGGTGCTGCCGGTGGTCACCGCGCTGACCCGCCAGGCGGTGGAAGATGCCGATGCTCTGCATGGCGAGCAACTGCGTTCGCTGGGCGCGGGGCCATTGCTGCGCAGCCTGCTGCTGGCCTGGGATGAGCGTTACACCCTGCTCACGGTGGTGATTGCCGCTTTTGGCCGCGCTATCTCGGAGGTGGGCGCGGTGATGGTGGTGGGGGGCAATATGGACGGCTTCACCCGCGTCATGACCACCGCCATCGCCCTGGAAACCAGCAAGGGCGATTTGCCGCTGGCCCTGGGGCTGGGGCTGGTGCTGCTGGGGGTGGTGCTGGTGCTCCATGGGCTGCTGGGCCTGCTGCGCCGCTGGCGCGAGCGGGTGGATGGTGGCCACTTTGCCGGGCGCCAGACGGTGCCGGTGCCGGGGAGGGCGGTATGAGCCCGGTGTTCCAGTTGACCGATGCCAGCGTGCAACTGGGCCATGGAAAGGTGCAGGCCCTGTGCCAGGTGAGTTTGGCCATCCAGCCAGGCGAGCGGGTGGCCTTGGTGGGCGCCAACGGCAGCGGCAAAAGCAGCCTGCTGCGCCTGCTGCATGGCCTGCTGGCGCCCACCACGGGCCGCTTGCAGGTGGATGCTGCGCAGCGCCAGGCCATGCTGTTTCAGCGCCCCTACCTCTTGCGCCTGTCGGTGCTGCGCAACGTGGCCCTGGGCCTGTGGTTGGGCGGCGTGCCCTGGGCGGCGGCCAAGGTGCGCGCCGCGCAGGCGCTGGCACAGGCGGGGCTGGCCGACCTGGCCTTGCGCAACGCGCGGGAGCTGTCGGTAGGGCAGGTGCAGCGCGTGGCCTTGGCGCGGGCCTTGGCCGCCCAGCCCCAGGTGCTGCTGCTGGACGAACCCAGCGCCAGCCTGGACCCGCACGCCAAACGTGCCGTGGAGGCGCTGCTGGGCCACCTTGCCGCCCAGCCGGACATGACCCTGGTGTTTGCCAGCCACAACCTGGGCCAGGTCAAACGCCTGGCCAGCCGGGTGGTTTACCTGGAGCACGGGCGGGTGCTGGCCGACCTGCCGGTGGCCGAATTTTTTGCTGGGCCGGCGCTGCAAACGCAGTACCCGCAAGCCCATGCGTTTCTCAAAGGAGAGTGGGTGTGAATCATTTTCTTAAGCCTTTTAGGCCTCTAGCCCTTATCAGATGTGCGCAAGCAGCTATTGTTTTAATAGCAACAGTGCCGCTCCATGCCCAAACCATCGTCATGGCGTCCACCACGTCCACCGAGCAATCGGGCCTGTTTGCCCACCTCTTGCCCGCATTCACCCAGGCCAGCGGCATCGTGGTGAAGGTGGTGGCCCTGGGCACCGGCCAGGCGCTGGACATGGGCCGCCGGGGCGATGCCGATGTGCTCTTGGTGCACGACCAGGCGGCGGAAGAAAAGCTGGTGGCCGAGGGCTTTGCCCTGAAGCGCTACCCCGTGATGTTCAACGACTTTGTGCTGATTGGCCCGGCCGCCGACCCGGCGCATGCCAAGGGCCATGACATTGGGCAGGCGCTGGCCCAACTGGCGGCCACCCAGGCCGCCTTCATCTCCCGGGGCGACAAAAGCGGCACCCACGCCGCCGAGCTGCGCTACTGGAAGCTCACCCCGGCGCCCGACGCCAAAGGCAGCGGCTACCGGGCGTGCGGCTGCGGCATGGGCCCGGCGCTCAACATCGCCTCCAGCACCGGTGCCTACGTGCTGGCCGACCGGGGCACCTGGCTCAGCTTCAAAAACCGGGGCGATCTGGCGGTGTTGGTGGAAGGCGACAAGCGCCTGTTCAACCAATATGGTGTGCTGGTGGTCAACCCGGCCCAACATCCCCACGTCAAGGCCCTTGAGGCGCAGAAGTTTGTCGATTGGGTGGTGTCGGCCCCGGGGCAGGCGGTGATCGCCAGCTACAAAATTGGCGGGGAACAGCTGTTTTTCCCCAATGCGGCGTCGGTTCGCTGAGAGGGCGCTCAGGGTTGAAAAATGTCCTCAATCTTGAGCGCCAGGAATTGCGCAATTTTGAACGCCAACGGCAGGCTGGGGTCGTATTTGCCGCTTTCTATCGAGATCACCGTTTGGCGGCTTACCGACAATGCATCCGCAAGTTCTTGTTGCGTCAGGCCGCGCGCGTTTCTCAGCGCTTTGAGTTGGTTGTTCATGGCACGCGCACCAGCAGTTGGTCGTCCAGAATTTGTCGGATGTGCGCATTCAAGGTGTCGGACACGGCGCGGTATTGCAGCCCCAGCTCCGACTGGCTGCGGTGGTTGTTGAAGTACACAGGGTGGCCGACATTGCGTGCCACATAGCTGCGCGGTAAGCCGAGCAGCGGGCCGATCAGCCACATCAGCCATTTGGGGGCCTCGCCGCGCGGAAGCTTGTTGGCAATGCCCAAACCGCCCAGGTGCATGTGCTGCGCGATTTCCAACAGACGCAGGTCCTTGGCCACCACGATATAACGCTGACGGGCCGCAGGCAGCAACGCCGCCTGTACATGGGCATGTGCCACGTCGCGCACATCCACCACCCCCAGCCACAGGGCCGGCACACCGGTGCGAAACGACCCGTTGAGAAACTGGACCATCATCGCCACGCTGCTGGCATCCACGCGCTTGGACAAGGACGGGCCAAAAATCGCACCGGGGTGGATGGTGACCAAATCCCAGCGTTGCTGCTGGCGCTGCAGGTCCCAGGCCGCCTGTTCGGCGACGGTTTTTGAATAGGCATAGGCGTTGCGGTGGATATCGCGGTTGGGGTTGACGTCGTTTTCTTGCACCCGGTGTTGCGCCGCGGCACCCACGTCGCAGGCGTTGTCGTACAAGGCCGCCACACTGCTGGTGAGCACGACGCGTTTCACGCTGGTGCTGCGGTTGACGCTGCCGAGCACGTTGCGTGTGCCCTCCAGGGCGGGCTGCACCAACTCTCGCATGGGGTCCTTGGGTTGGTCCAAAAAGTAGGGCGAGGCCGTGTGGATAACTTCGGTGCAGCCTTGCATGGCGGTGTCAAAACTGCCTGGTTGGAGCAAGTCGGCCTCGAACAGGGTCAACTGGCCTGGGTGCCGGTCGATCAGGTCCAGCAAGTGCTGGATTTTGGTGCGGTCCGACAGGCTGCGCACGGCACCATGCACCTGGTGGCCGGCTTGCAACAACTGGGCAACGATCCAGGAGGCCAAATAGCCCGCGGCGCCGGTGACCAAAATGGTTTTGGTGGAAGTCATACGTGGAGGAGGTGGACGGCGGTTTTTGGGGCTAGAGATAGCGGCGGTCCGCCAACATGAGTTGCACGCCCCAGACGGCGATGAGCAATCCGAAGGTCCAAAATTGGTTGAACAAGGGCAGCAGTTGGTTGGCTTGCAAAATTCCGAGCACAGCGCACGCCGAGGCCAGGATGGCCATGCTGGTGACGCAAGCTTGCTGGTGGTGCAGGCGCTGCAGTTCGTCACGGCGCAAGTAGACCCAACGCAGGCCAGGCACCAGCGCTAGGGCGAGTGCCACCAATACCGCCATGGCCGCTTGCTGCTGCGCCCAGGATGCGCCAGCGTGCGCAAGCCAGAAAGCGGCCAGTATGCCAAGGCCGAGCACCAGCAGAGCGGCCAGGACTTTAAGAACATAGAGGGGCTGTAGTGCCGGGGCAGGGGTGTTGTCGGTCATGGATGCTTTCTGTGATGTTAAGGAGACTTAACATACTGTAGCAAGCCCAACTTAAAATGTCAAACTAACTTTACATTTTAAAATTGAATGCACGGTGTTTTCGGACCACCGCAACGCCATCACGCCGGTGCCAGCGGCTGGCGCCTTGCGCCCTGGGGTATTTTGTCCGGCACCCGGTGGGCGAACGAAGCCAAGGTGCCAGCGGCGAGCACCACTACCCCCAGGGCGGCGGTGAGGGACAGGTGCTGCGCAATGGCCCCAATCAGCGGCGGCCCCACCATGAAGCCGCAGTAACCGATGGAAGACACGGCGGCAATGGCTGCGGCCGACGTGGTGCCCGGTACCCGGCTGGCGGCGCCATACAAAATCGGCACGACCATGGCCAGGCCGGCGCCGACCAAGGCATACCCCGCGACAGAGCCCCACGGGCTGCCGCTGAGCAGTACCAGCGCCATGGCGATGGCCGCGGTGGCGCCACTGGCACGCAGCAGCAACTGTTCTGGCCAGCGGGCCCGCAGCCCGTCGGCGGCAAAACGCATGGCGGCCATGGCGCCGGAAAACGCGGCATAACCCAGGGCGGCCTGGTCCTGCGGCATGTGCAGCTCTTGCTGCAGGTAGAGCACACACCAGTCGTACATCGCGCCCTCGGCGCTCATGCCGGCAAAAATCAGCAGGCCAATCACCAGCAGCACGCCGCGCGGCCAGGCAAAGTGCACGGGTTGTTGGCTGCTGGCCTGAACCGGCGGCGCGGTGGGCAACATCCAGCGCGAAACCACCAGCACCCACAGGCCCACGCACAGGCCCACGCCCGCCAACTGCCAAGCGGCGCTCACCTGCGCGCGCAGCAGGCCCGAGGCCAGGGCCGCCCCGGCCATGCCGCCTACGCTGAACATGCCATGCAGGCCGCCCATGATGGCGCGCTGGCCCGCGATCTCCAAGGCCGCACCTTCCGTGTTGATGGCCACGTCGTACACGCTGAGCGAGGAGCCGAACAGCACCATGGACAGCAGCAACAGTCCAAAACTGGGCCAGTGCAGGGCCATGCCCAAAGAGAAAGCCATCACCAGCGCACACAGCGCGGCCGCATTGCGTGCGCCCAGGCGGCCAATCACCCGCCCGGCAAAAAACAAGGCCAACACCGCGCCGCTGGCCGCCGCCACCAGCACCAGCGACAAGGCGGCTTCGCCCAGGCCGTAGTGCGCTTTGACCGAGGGAATATGCACGCCCCAGGCCGCACTGACCACCCCCAGCGCGGCAAACAGCGTGCGGGTGGCCCAGGTGGCTTGGCGGACTTGGCGTGGTCTGTCGTGAATTTTTTGTGGAATCACGCTGTCCCCAAAATCAGGTTTATCTTTTGTTGCATAGCATTTGTTTTTTTGTGCTGAAAGCATCAGGATTTGGATGGGTATCATTCGCATAGCGTAAGTTTTTGCGCCGATACTGGCAATCGCAACCCGTACCAGAGAAATGTCAAAAGTAGCAAAATTCCTGGATCGCACCCTGGACCCGGCGTGCTGTGTGGCGGCCATCTCGCCCGACGCGCCCTCGGCGCCCCTGCACGCCCAGCGCATGCGCTTGGGGCTGGGCGACTTCATCCGCCGGGCGGCCGACGGCAGCCTGCGCCTGGTATCGCCCCCCGCCCAGCCGGGCTGGTCCACCCGGGGGGCGGGCCACTTGCACCTGGGGGCCGAGCTGTTTTTGCAGCTGCAGGGTTATACCGAATTTCGCTTCCCCCAGGGCCAAGTCACCCTGCGTGCGGGCGAGGCGCTGGTGATGCCGCCCAAGCTGCTGCACGACGAGCGGGTGGGCGGCGACGGCGTGCAGGCGTTTTCCAACCTGGTGGTCTATGCCGACCGCCAATCCATGTCCTGCCACCTGGCGAACGAGGCCAAACCGGCGCGCGCCGGCAATCTGTACCTGGAGGTGTGTCAGCATGTGGACGCCCTGCGCATTGAGCACTGGCTGGCCGATGCGGCCCGTCCGCCGGACCACGACGTCCATGGCCTGTGGGCGCTGCAGCAGCGCGCCTTGGTGCTGACAGCGCTGACGGCGGTGGCGCGCTTGCTGGATGCCCCGGAAAACACACGGTCCAATGAACCGACGCTGCTGGCCCGCTTACGCGTGCTGGTGCAAAACCGCCTGGGCGAGGTGGACCTGACCGTGGTCAGTCTGGCACAAGACCTGGGCTGCACGGCGGACTACCTGTCGCACCTGTACAGCAGCAGCACGGGCGAGCATTTGTGGCAGGTCATCCTGCGCCAGCGCCTGGCGCGCGCTGCGCGCCTGTTGGCCGAGAACGACTCGGCCGTCAAAGAAATTGCGTGGTGCTCCGGCTTTGCCAGCGCCAGCTACTTCATTCGCAGCTTCAAGCAGCAGTTCGGGGTCACGCCCAAGGTGTACCGCACCATGGCCGGCCCACCCGCCTAGCCGCACCAAAGAGACTGAATTTGTCCTAGGTCACGCACCGGTGCAGCGCCGCATGCCATGCTGCAGGGATATGGACGAGACGCTGCCGCCTTTGATTCAGTCCTTGCTGGAGCCGCAGCGTTATCCCCATGCGGTGGTGCAGGTGGAGCTGGTGCAGACCCACATCTCCTGGGTGCTGCTGGCGGGGGAGTTGGCCTACAAGATCAAAAAACCTTTGCGGCTGCCGTTCCTGGACTTCAGCACCTTGGCACTGCGCCATGTTTGCTGCCAAGACGAACTGCGGCTGAACCGCCGTTTTTCGCCCGAACTCTACCTGGGGGTGGTCGGTATTTTCCACAGCGCGCAAGACCCGCGCTGGAGCGGCGAAGGGCCGCCCATCGAATACGCCGTCCAGATGCGGCGTTTTGATGACGCGATGCGCTTGGACCGGGTCTGCGCTCGGGGGCAGTTGCAGCCGCAGCACCTGTCGGACCTGGCCGAGACGCTGGTGGCCTTTCATGCCGCTACGGCGGTTGCGCCACTGGCATCGCGTTTCGGATCTACCCGCGAAATCATTGCTCCGGCACGGGACAACTTCCATGACCTGCGCCAACTGCTGCCCCAGGCAGCGGTGCACACCCGCTTGGCCGCATTGCAGGCCTGGACCGAGGCGCAATTTCTGCAACTCGCCCCACTGATGGAAGCGCGCAAGCAGGGCGGGTGGGTGCGTGAATGCCATGGCGACCTGCATCTGGCCAATCTGGTGCTGATGGGCACCCGCGTGCGCATGTTTGACTGCATCGAATTCAACGAAGACCTGCGCTGGATCGACGTGGCCAACGAAATCGCCTTCCCCTATGTGGATCTGCTGGCCCACGACCAGCCGGGGCTGGCCAGCTGGTTTGTCAATGAAGTGTTGAGCCGCAGCGGTGACTGCGCATCGGTGCAGCTGCTGCGTTTTTATGCGGTGTACCGGGCACTGGTGCGCGCCAAGGTGGCGGCCATTCGCATGGCGCAAACCCACGATGACAGCGCAGAGGCCCTGGCGCATATTGCGCTGGCAGAGCGCCTGGTGGCGCCGCCACCGGCGCGGCTGCTGATCACCCACGGCTTGTCCGGCTGCGGCAAAACGGTGGCGTCCAATGCGTTGTTGCAAACCGATGCACAGGCGTCCACCCTGCGGGTCCGCTCGGACGTGGAGCGCAAACGCCTGTACGGCTTGACGCTGACGCAACACAGCGGCAGTGCCACCGGCGCCGGTATCTACGCCGCAGACGCCCATCTGCGCACCTACACCCGCTTGCACATGCTGGCCGAGATGCTGCTGCGTGCGGGCTGGTCGGTCATCGTGGACGCGACCTTTTTGCGCCGCGCCGACCGCGATGCCTTTCGCAGGTTGGCCCAAGACATCGGGGTGCCGTTTGCCATCTTGGCGCCCCAGGCCACACCGGTGCAATTGCGAGAACGTATCCGGGCGCGCCGTGCCCAAGGGGGCGATGCCTCCGAGGCCACGCTGGAGGTGTTGGAACAGCAAATGCGCACGGTAGAGCCGCTGGGGCCCGACGAGTTTGTCTAGGCTGAGGCCCCCAGGACGTTAGTCCGAACGGGCTATTTCCCAGAAAGGCGTGTTCCCGGAAAATTCGCCCATAGCAACGGTTTGTCGCTATCAGCAATTTAAAAGGGATGATGATGAAGTTCAATTTGCGTCTTTGTGTTCTTGCCTTGTCGCTATCCGCCAGCGCCATGTCCCACGCCGCTGTGGAGTGGCGCAACGATGCCGCAGGGGTGTTGTCCATGAACGAGACCATTGTGGACAACCACAACAGTACCTGGACCTACAACTATTCCTTTTCCAACGTGCAAGAAGCCAACCCCATTTGGTGGGTGATCCTCTATACCAACACCGATGTCATGGCATCCACCTCGTTTGCGGACGCCTCCCATACCGGATGGAGCAACGCCTCCGGCAGCGGCAGCCAGAGTGGTATCCATGCGCCAGAAGGCCAATCCCACTACGTCTACAGTTGGAGCGCCAGCGATGCCTGGCCCAACAATGCACCGCACGGTATCGCGACAGGCCAGACCGTGGGCGGTTTTTCCTTCACCTCGACGCAATACGATGCCTCGTCCAAGCGTTTCGTAGCCGACCGCACACCCGAGTGGAGTGCGCCGCTAACCCAGAGTGGTGACCAGTCCTTCAGCTACGGTGGCATGACCACAGCCGTTCCCGAGCCAGAAACCTATGCCATGTTGTTGGCCGGTTTGGGTTTGATGGGCACCATGGCACGTCGTCGCAAGCAGAAAACGACGGTTTGACCGGCCTTCGTCAGTCGGTGCAAAAAGGGGGCTTTGGCCCCCTTTTTTTTGTGCCCAAAACTGCGCATTACTATCGCCGCTGACGGGGGCAGGCTCTGCGATCCTTGAGAAAAATATGTCGGGAAATTTAACAGTAGACCCAGGCTCCGTTACCCGCGTCCCGTGGAGTGGAGCCCCAAGTCGTTGATTTGGCTGAGGTTTTCAGCCGACGCAGACACCGTGCGTGGCTTGGTGTGTTTTTTGCATATCCCCGTGTCGCGCAAGCCATTCGCCCTTCAGTTGAACCGGGGAGTCAAAAAATTGGAAACCGCCGATTTACCGCGACACCTGTTGATTCACAGCCTGGTGGCGTCGCACGTTGAAAAATTTGCGGATGACGCCGTGAATCTATGGGACCTGTTGGCGACCCAACTCGTCTTGACCATCGGTGAAGCTGGCTTCAGTTCGATTTATGCGCGCAGTGTGTTCATTTGCCACGCAAGCTACCCCTGGCTGAAAGGAGGTGCCTTGTCACCGTATGGGAAACACCGTTTCGCGGAGTTGAAAAGCAGCCTGCAAGGTCAACGGCCAGAAGACGCCAGCGCGGCCAACCGCTTGCTGCTGATCACGTTCACCGACATTCTGGCCTCGTTGATTGGTGAGTCTTTAACGGAGCGCATTGTGCGTTTGGCGTGGAGCCCTGCGGCCGGGGTGGCCAAGGAGTCTGAAAATGAATGAAAAAGTCACGATCCGTCGCCTCGCCACCGGGGTGTCCGGTCTGGACAACCTGTTGGGTGGTGGCCTGCCGGAGTACTCATTCAACCTCATTGCGGGCTCGCCGGGCAGTGGCAAAACCACGCTGGCGCACCAGATCATGTTCGGGTTGGCGGGGCCGATGGTGCCGGCACTGTATTTCACGGTGTTGGGCGAGCCAGCCCTGAAGATGCTGCGTTACCAGCAGCAATTTCCGTTTTTTGACGCCGACAAGGTCAATACGTCCGTCCGCTTCGTCAACCTGTCCGAAGACCTGCTGGAGGGTGATTTCGAGCGCGTCTTGTCGCGCATTGCCGAAGAGGTGAGAGGTTTTTCGCCTCGACTGGTCTTTGTCGATTCATTTCGGTCCGTGGTGCAGTCGGCCAAGCAAAAGAGTGAGTCCGAATTGGCGCGCTTTGTGCAACAGCTGGGCATCAAAATGACCAGTTGGCAGGCCACCACCTTTTTGATTGGTGAATACAGTGTGCAAGAGCTGGAGTCCAGCGCGATCTTTACGGTGGCTGACAGCATTTTGTGGCTGTCGCAGAACGTGTACCGCAACTCCATGATGCGCAAGATGCAGGTGGTCAAAATCCGGGGGCAAGCCCAGGCACCCGGTTTGCATACCTTTCGTATCAGCAACGACGGCATTCGGGTGTTCCCACGGGCGATCATCAAAGTGGGCGAGGCCATGAAAATCGATCGGGCGACCCCATTGGGCGCGCAACGCACGTCGATGGGCATACCGGGCCTGGACGCCATGCTGGGTGGGGGCTTGCCCACGGGGTATTCGCTGCTGGTGGTCGGGCCATCGGGGGGTGGAAAAACCATTCTGGCCACCGAATTTCTGGCCGAAGGGGTGCGTTTGGGCGAGCACGGCGTGATGGCTGCGTTTGAGAAGAGTCCCAGCCAATTGCTGGGCAACAAGCGCCTGCTGCCGCTGGTGCAGGCTGGTAAGGTGGGCGTGATCGACACGCGTTCACTGGAATTGTCGATTGATGAAACCTTGCATGATTTGATCGACATGATCAACCGCACGCACGCCAAGCGTGTCGTGATTGACTCCCTGTCCGGGTTTGAACTGGCGCTGGCACCGGAGTTCAGCGAAGACTTTCGCAGCTCGCTGTACCGGATGGTGGCTGAACTCACCGGCATGGGCGTGACGATTTTGATGACCTCGGAACTGGAAGACCGCTACACCGATTTGCGCTTCAGCCCGTTTGGCAGTGCGTTTTTGGCCGACGCCATCATCGTGCAGCGCTATGTCGAAATGGTGGGCCAATTCAAACGCGCCCTCTCGGTCATCAAAGTCCGTGGCAGTGCACACAGCAAGGACATACGCTTGTTTGAGGTTACCGACGACGGCATTATTTTGGGCGACACCTTGTCTGACTATGGTGGCATCATGACCGGCCGGCCCACGCTCGGGTCGATGCACCATCCATCTTTCGATGGCGATCGAATATGAAAAAAAGAAAATTGAAACAAAGGATCTACGCCAAGCAGTCCTGGTCATTGAAGCTGAAACGGCCAATGCAGCTGCGTGAGATTGCGATCCTGGCACGCGAAGTGGTGGTGCAGTTGCGTGAAAACAAGGCGGATGGAAGAGATGGAACGGCCTCTGCCCGCGAACGGGCGATTCTGGCTGCCGAGGCCGGGCAGGCCATGTCTGAAGACCAGATACAGTTGTTGAAGCAGACGAACGCCCACCTGGTCATCGCTACGATGGAATCGCTCAGGCTGACCGAACAAGTTGAAATGGCCAGAGTGGAACTGGACCACCTGGCGCACCACGACCCGCTCACCGATTTGCCCAATCGCATACTGATGCAAGACCGGTTGGGCCAGGCCATTGAGGCAGCGCGGCGTCAAGGTCGACAACTGGCGGTGATCTATATGGACCTGGACCGCTTCAAACACATCAACGATTCCCTGGGGCATGCGGTAGGCGACCAATTGCTGCGCTCGGTGGCACAACGCCTGGTGGCCTGTGTGCGCCACTCGGACACGGTCAGCCGCCAGGGCGGGGATGAGTTCGTGTTGCTGCTGCCCTTGATTGAGCACGCCGAAGATGCTGCGTTGTCGGCGCAAAAAATGCTTGGGGCGCTTGCGCAGCCCCATCACATCGATGACCACGATCTCTATGTCAGCGTGAGTATTGGCATCGGCATCTTCCCTAACGATGGGCAAGATGCAGAAGCTTTGGTCAAGAGTGCGGACGCCGCCATGTACTACGCCAAGGAGACCGGGCGCAACAATTACAAGTTTTTCGAGTCGGGCATGAATCTGCGGGCCATCCAGCGGCAATCCATTGAGGCCAGCCTGCGCAAGGCTTTGGATCAGCAAGAATTTGCCTTGTATTACCAGCCCAAAGTCAATCTGGTCAGCGGCGCCGTGGTGGGGGTGGAGGCGCTCATCCGCTGGCAGCACCCGGAACAAGGCCTGCTGCAGCCCTCGCATTTTGTGGCCATTGCCGAAGACTGTGGCCTGATTTTGCCGATTGGCCGCTGGGTGCTGCGCGAAGCCTGTCTGCAGGCCCAGGCCTGGCAGCAAATGGGCCTGCCGCCGATCACCATGGCCGTCAACACCTCTGCGACCGAGTTCCGCGACCGCGATTTTCTGTACAACTTGCGCACGACGCTGGATGAAACCCATTTCGATCCGCACTGTCTGGAGCTTGAGTTGACGGAAGGTGTCCTCATGCAGGAAGCCGAGTCCACCCATATCGTGTTGCATGCGCTGGCCGACTTGGGCGTGCAGTTGGCGGTCGATGACTTTGGAACGGGGTATTCCAGCCTGAGCTACCTGAGCCGGTTCCCGATTGACACCCTGAAGATCGACCAGTCGTTTATCAGCCATATGAGCGCCAATCCGGACGATGCCGCCATTGTCAGCGCCGTGATCAGCATGGGTAAAAGCCTCAATCAACGCGTTATTGCGGAGGGGGTGGAGACACCCGCGCAGCTGGCTTTTTTGCTGGCCCAGCACTGTGATGAGGGCCAAGGCTTTTATTTCAGCCGTCCGGTCACGGCGCAGGCCTTTGCCAGCTTGCTGCAAACGGGTAGGCTTGCGGCACATCTGCCCTGACGGGCCAAGGCATTCCCGGCTGGCCTAGCGCAAACGCAAGGGCTGCAGCAACACCACCAGGGCACCCGCGCCGCCCTGCGCACGCGGGGCTTGCACAAAAGCCACCACCTCGGACTTTTGCACCAGCCAGCGGTGCACCTTGTCTTTGAGCACCGGTGTCTTGCTGGGCGAGCCCAGGCCCTTGCCGTGCACCACCCGCACGCAGCGGATGCCTTGTTTGTGCGACTCGCGGATGAAACTGCCCAGAGCTTCGCGCGCCTCGTCGCTGCGCAAGCCGTGCAGGTCCACCTGCCGCTGGATCGACCATTCGCCCCGGCGCAGCCTGCGCGCCACATCCATGCCGACGCCGGGCCGCCGAAAACTCAGGTGTTCATCGGTGTCCAGCAGGGTGCTCACATCCACTTCGTCACTCAGGGCTTCGCGCAAGGCGGCTTCCTCGTCCAGCAGGCGCTGCATGGGTTCGGGCTCGGGCGGTTTGGGTTTGAGGTCGGCCGTGGGGGCGTGGCGCAAGCGGGTGACGGCCCCGGCCGCCATCTGGAACAGGTTGTGCTGGGCCGCCAGGCGTTTGGCCTCCAGGGCGCGTGTGGCCACCAGCAGGGCTTCATGCTGCGCGCGTGTCCGCATTTCCTGCTGCACCCATTTCAGGTCGGCCAGGGAGCGCAGGCGCAAGGGCGGGGTCGTCATAACAGACCGTTTTCTGCCATGGACAGGGCCTGCCCCTGGGCGACGATGATGTGGTCCAGCACCCGCACGTCCACCAGGGCCAAGGCAGCCTTGAGGGTGTGGGTCAGCGCCTCATCGGCGCGCGAGGGCTGCACCGTGCCGCTGGGGTGGTTGTGCGCCAGCACCACGGCGGCCGCCTGGTGGTGCAGCGCCTTCACGACCACTTCACGGGGATAGACCGATGTTTGCGTCAAGGTACCGTGAAACAACTCTTCCATGGCCAGCAGCCGGTTTTGCACGTCCAGAAACAGCACGGCAAACACCTCGTGGCTGCGGGCTGCCAGGTGCAGTTGCAGGTAGTGCTTGACCGCGTTGGGGTCGGCAAACACCGTGCGTTCCTGCAATTGTTGCGCCATGGCGCGGCGGGCCAATTCCAATACGGCGATCAGCTCGCAGCGTTTGGCCGGGCCAATGCCCTTGACGCGCTTGAGATCGTCCGCCGTGGCGTTGAGCAGGCCGGCAATGCCGCCAAACCCGGCGTTGTTGCCAGCCACGGGTGGTTTGCCCTGGAGTTGCAGCAACTCGTCGGCCATCTGCAGCACCCCCTTGCCCTTGATGCCGGTGCGCAGCAGCAGCGCCAGCAACTCGGCGTCGCTCAGCGCGCTCGGGCCCCGCGCCATCATCTTTTCACGGGGGCGGGCTTCGGCGGGCAGGTTTTTGAGAGGCATGGTGGGGGGATGGGCACCGTTGCCCCATGGTTTCTACAATAGAGGGCAGTTTATCGGGACTTTTATGACTACAACGCTTCCCCTGGTCCAATCGGACTCCTTTCTTACCCTGCACTACCGCTTGGGCGGACCTGCTGGAAACGCCATCAACACCTTTGACGGCAAGCCCGCCACGCTGACCCTGGGCACTGGTGAGTTGTCTCCCGCGCTGGAGGCTTACCTGGTGGGGCTGGAGGAGGGCACCCGCGCCACGTTTGAGGTGCCCGCCGGCGCGGCCTTTGGCGAGCGCAACCCCGCCATGCAGCAGTGGCTGGACGCCAAGGTGCTGCGCGAGATGGGTGACCCGCAGGAATCTTTCCGTGTGGGCGACGTGGTCGAATTCCCCACCCCGGACGGACAGGGCAAATTTGCCGGGGCGGTGCTGCAAGTGCGCTACTCCTTCGGCAAAGACGACCTGGAGGCCGTGTTGTTTGACTTCAACCACCCATTGGCAGGCCAGCCCGTGACGTTTGAAGTGCATGTGATTGGGGTGCTGTGAGCGATTCCGTTGTGCCCCAGGAAATTCTTTTAGCGGAGCCGCGTGGTTTTTGCGCCGGGGTGGACCGCGCCATTGAAATCGTGGACCGCGCGCTGCAAAAGTTCGGCCGCCCCATCTACGTGCGCCACGAAATCGTGCACAACACCTATGTGGTGAACGACCTCAAGAACCGGGGCGCCATTTTTATCGAAGAGCTGGACGATGTGCCGCCCGGCGCCACCCTGGTGTTCTCCGCCCACGGCGTGAGCCAGGCGATCCAGCGCGAGGCGCAGGCGCGGGGTTTCCAGATTTTTGATGCCACCTGCCCCCTGGTCACCAAGGTGCATGTGGAGGTGGCCAAGCTGCACAAAGAGGGTTTTGAATTCATCATGATTGGCCACAAGGGCCACCCCGAGGTGGAAGGCACCATGGGCCAGTTGGATAGCGGTATTCATCTGGTGGAAGACGTGGCCGATGTGGCCCGCGTGGCCCCCAGGCAGACCGAAAAACTGGCCGTGGTGACCCAGACCACGCTGAGTGTGGACGACGCTTCGGAGATTGCCGCCGCTGTCAAAGCGCGTTTCCCCAACGTGCGCGAGCCCAAACAGCAAGACATTTGTTACGCCACGCAAAACCGCCAGGACGCTGTCAAGATCATGAGCCCGCAGGTGGACATCGTGATTGTGGTGGGCAGCCCCACCAGCTCCAACAGCAACCGCCTGCGCGAAGTGGCCCGCAAGCTGGGCACCGAGAGCTACATGGTGGACAACGCCGACGAGTTGCGGCCCGAGTGGTTTGAAGGCCGCCAGCGCGTGGGCCTGACTGCGGGCGCCTCGGCGCCCGAGATTTTGGTGCGCGCCGTGATCGACCGCATCAAGGCCCTGGGCGCGGTCTCGGTGCGCAAGATGGACGGCATTGAAGAGACCGTGAAGTTTCCCTTGCCCAAAGGATTGAGACTGGATGATGCTATCTAATTGATAGCTGTCTGCGCAATAAAATAGAGGGCTAGAGGCCTTTTTAACCCTCAACTCATTAAATATCACCTATGTTAGACATTACCCTGCTGCGCAAAGACCTGGATTCGGTCATTGCCCGCCTTGAGACCCGCAAAAGCCCGCAAGCCTTCCTCGACAAAGAGAAATTTGAATTTCTCGAAGCCAAGCGAAAGCTTATTCAAGTTCAAACTGAAGAGTTTCAGGCTAAGGTCAAGCTCTTTTCTAAAGAGTTTGGGATGCTTAAGGCCAAAGGGCAACCCACTGACGCATTGATTCCGAAGTACTTTGGGGCAGGACAAGCGAATCACAAAGAGGTGCTGGCTGACTTTGAGCATCAGCTAGGTCTAATCCAGACCGAGCTGCTGAGGCTGCTGGAGGCGGTGCCCAACCTGCCGCATGAAAGTGTGCCGGTGGGCGCCGACGAACACGCCAATGTGGTGGTGCGCAGCTGGGGTACCGCCAAAGCCTTTGACTTCCCGGTGCAAGACCATGTGGATGTGGGCACCCCGCTGGGGCTGGACTTCGAGATGGGTGTCAAGCTCACGGGCTCGCGTTTCACCGTGATGAAAGGCCCGATTGCCCGCATGCACCGGGCGCTGGCGCAGTTCATGCTGGACGTACAAACCCAGGAGCACGGCTACACCGAGTGCTACACGCCCTACATCGTCAACGGCGACAGCCTGCGCGGCACCGGCCAGTTGCCCAAGTTTGAAGGCGACCTGTTCGCCGCCAAAAAGGGTGGGCAAGACGGTGAAGTCCAGCCCGACCACACCGCGCTGTACCTGATTCCCACCAGCGAAGTGCCATTGACCAACTTTGTGCGCGACGAAGTGCTTGCCGAGGCCACTTTGCCGATCAAGCTCACCGCCCACACGCCCTGTTTCCGCTCTGAAGCCGGCAGCGCGGGCCGCGACACCCGCGGCCTGATTCGCCAGCACCAGTTCGACAAGGTGGAGATGGTGCAAATCGTGCATCCCGACACCAGCTACGAAACGCTGGAAGCCATGACCGGCCACGCCGAAGCTATTTTGCAAAAGCTGGGCCTGCCTTACCGGGTGATGAGCCTGTGCACCGGCGACATGGGTTTTGGCGCCACCAAGACCTACGACCTGGAGGTGTGGTTGCCCGCGCAAAACACCTACCGCGAGATCAGCTCGGTCTCCAACTGCGAGGCCTTCCAGGCCCGGCGCCTGCAGGCGCGTTTCAAAAACGCCCAGGGCAAGAACGAACTGGTGCACACCTTGAACGGCTCCGGCCTGGCCGTGGGCCGTACCTTGGTGGCGGTTTTGGAGAATTACCAGAACGCCGACGGCTCGGTCACCGTGCCCGAAGTGCTGCGGCCTTACCTGGGCGGGCTGGAGACCTTGCGGGCCTGATAGAATCCGAGACGTTCGCGCAACAGAATTTGGAGAAGTGGCAGAGTGGCCGAATGTACCTGACTCGAAATCAGGCGTACCGAAAGGTACCGTGGGTTCGAATCCCACCTTCTCCTCCAAGTAAAAAACCCTGTAACTCAATGAGTTACAGGGTTTTTTTTGCGTTTGTTTTCCCCAGCGCTTTGTGCCAGAATCATTTCTGGTTCAAACGCCGGATTGGGATTTCACATGAGCTCCACGTCATCCATCGCTGCCTCGGGTATGCAAGCCGCCCTCACGCGCTTGAATTCGACCGCACACAACATCGCCAATGTGAGCACCGAGGGTTTTCGTCGGCAGGACGTCGTGTCAACAGAGCAGACGGGTGGTGGCGTGGCTCCGTCGCTTACCCGGTCCAGCACGGCAGGAGCGGCGTTGGAAACCGATGTGGTGGCCCAGCTCCAGGCCAAAAATGTTTTTTTGGCCAATTTGGCAGTTTTCAAAACCAGTAACCAGATGGCCGGTGCGCTGCTGGACAAAACGGCGTAAGCCATTGCGTCGCACCGATCACCACATTCAGGGTGCGGCCGAATTGGCGCGCATGCAACGCTGAATATCACATGCCGTGGGCAATGCCGAGCGGTATTCAAGCACGGTCCGACGCAGGCGCTCATCACGCACAAAGCATTTTTCACCTTGGCCGTTGCTGTAATAAGACGTCACGTCCACGCAGCGGCGGGAGTGCGCCATTAATCCGAAAAAATGTCCCATTTCGTGGGAGATCACCATTTGCAGGGTTTGGCTGGCGTCGTAGGCCGGGTTTCGGGTTTTGAGCAGCTGAAATGCTGCAGGTCCCAATGCCAGGGTTCGCTTGCCCAAATCGGCCAAGCCAAAATTTCCCCGGCTGCTGAGGTCGCCCCATTGCACCAGCACAGTCCCGTCACGGCCTGCGTCCCCCTTCACAGGGGAATCCACGGCTTGCTGCACGACCCTGCCAGCCACACCACATTGGGACCAGGCTGCGGCAGCGGCCTGGACCGCGGACATGACCTGTGATGGAGTGAACCACGCCGGTGCGTTGGTATGTACATACACAAAGACCAAGGAAGCCGCCGCCGCAGGCTGGTCCTGCCCGTCGCCCCAGGTTGCCATCTCGCCAGGCAGGCATTGGGCGATTTCCTGGTCTCGAACGGATTCATAGGCCAGCGCCGAAAGGGCCGTAAAAGCCAGAGACAGACCCAGTAAAGTGAGTCGGGCCAGGTTGGGCAACGTATGCATGCTCCGCTGATCGGTACCCCGGTGGCTACACGTGTACAGCGTGTTGTGCAAATGCTTGCGCCCATGGCGCGATGCTGCTTGCGGGCATGGGCCGTGCATAGTGGTAGCCCTGCGCATAGGTGCATCCCATGCTGGCGAGCGCCGCCCCGGTAGCGGCGTCTTCAATTCCCTCGGCCACGGTTGTGATATCCAGCAACCGTGACAGCTCCAGAGCCGATTTGATGATTTGGAAACTGCGTTCCGAAGTGTGCATTTGCTGCACGAAAGTTTTGTCAATTTTGATACACGAAAACGGCAGGGTTTGCAGGTAACTCAAGCCTGCATAGCCGGTCCCAAAATCATCCAGGGCAATGCCCACGCCCATGGCGCGCAGCTGATGCAGCGCGGCAGACACGGCGTCTAGGTTGCTAATGACAATGGTTTCGGTCAGTTCGATACGCAGCTCCTGGGGCTGCATGTGGTGTTCTTGCATACACACCTGAATACTTTCAACAATGCCGGGCCCGCAAAGCTCTGGGGCAGAGAGATTGACGCTCATGAACGGACTGTGGCGCCTGTCCGAAACACACAGCGTGCGCAGCTCTGGCCAATCGGTGGCGGCCTGGTTCAGCACCCACTGTCCAATCCGGTGAATCAACCCTGTTTTTTCGGCAAGCGGAATGAATTCCTCTGGGCTGACCATGCCCAACTGGGGATGGTGCCAGCGGATCAGCGCCTCAAAACCGACGAGGGCCGCATCGCCGTACAAAATAATGGGCTGGTAAAACAACTCCAACTGGCTGTTGTCAATCGCATCTGACAGGTCGTGCGCCAACGAGAGTGTGCGCACGGCCGCCGCATGCAGGTCCACTGTTGGCAGTGCCGCTATGGTCGTGGTTTTGCGCTCTAAAGGCAGCGCCTCGGCGCAAGCGGGTTCCGCGCTGGAGTTGCGAAAACGCTCCAGCATCAAGCGCAAGAGGTATTGGATGACGGGATCCGCGCGGACCAGCAGTTCTTCGACATGGGCTCGGTCGATGCGCACCAGGCTGGTGGGAACCAAGGTCCGCACCGTGGCCGTGCGGGGCTGGCGGTCCAGCAGGGCCACCTCGCCGAACATGGCACCTTCGGCCAGCACCGCCACGCGCCGCTGGTCGGCTCCAGCCAACACTTCAACGCAACCACTCTCGATCACATAGGCAGCGTCGCCAGAATCCCCATTTTTGAAAACGGTGGTCTGTCCTTCGAACTGTTCGCGTGTGAAACCGTTGGCAATTTTTATCATCATCACCCCTCGTTCGTGCAGCGTGCATTGTGACTCGGATTCAACCCTGCCATGGGTTTGACCTCCCTGCACCCGCTTGACACAACGCTGGAAGCAAGAAAAATTCATTGCAAATGAGAATAGTTCTCATTTATACTTAACGCATGATGAAATCTTCCCGATCAACTTCTTGTAAACACGTCGGCGTCGCACATAGCCATGTGGGTGATGTCTCGATGTGCCCAGATTGTGGTGTGGTCCATGTTTCGCTGCAATATTTCTCTATGCGTTTCGATCTGGAGGCGTTTCGCGACTTGGCGCAAATGCTGAGCCTTGCCCAGGCACGGATTGAGCAGTCCGCACCATCGTTGCCACCGCAGGGTGAGAGCCATGAGGTGATGCATTCGGAGGGGCCGCCCAAAGGGCTGGTCCATTGAGCGCCCCACAGAAGCAAATTACCGCAGGACCGACCATGTGTGACCATGCAGCAGACCCGTCGTCGTCGATATTTTCTGGCCCACAGTGCACCAAGGATGCCACCACGCCCTCGACGGGGTCGCGGCGGCGACGGTTGTGGGATTTGGACCACCAATGCCATTGCCCGGTGGTGGGCGTGTGCTTGCCCCTGGACACCTTGCGGCGGCTGGTGAACAAAGCGCTTGGGGGCGAGGCGTGTGCGGACGACTACGAAGTGCATGTGGGCGCGGTTGCCGAGTGTGCGCACCGAAACCGCTTGTCCGAACTTCTGCAAAATGAATTGGAAAAGCGTTTTTCCCGCGAAGTGCAGCAATTTCGCCCCGCCAAAACGACACGGGAGGTGGCCGAGTTGTGGGCAAAGGCCATCCGTCAAGGGGATGTAACGGGGGCGTTTTGGGCTGCCTTGACCCATGCACGCTGCGATGCGGTGCTGCAAGAGGTGCTGTGCCGCGACATGCATATGCTGCAACACCAGGCCGGGGCCACTGCGCGCATTGACGTGGCCAAGTTCCATGCGTTGCTGGGGGAGAACGCCGTCCTGACAAGGGAATTGGGCAAAGTGCAGGAGCGCAGCACCCGCCTTATCTCCGAAAAATCCGCCGAAATTGAACGCCTGGGCGCACAACTGGTGCGCGCCCGGGCGGAAAGCATAGGCAAGGACAGCCGTATTGCGTTTTTGAGTGAAGATTTGGCCGCCATCAAAGCGTCCCGGCCGGATGCCGACTTGGGCGCACGTCTGCAAAAGAAGATGGACCAGATGGCGTATCGCCAGACGGAACTGGAGAGCCTGTGCACCGAATTGCGGCAAAAACTGGCGTCCACAAGCAAAATACTGGACGGCATGGGCAGCGAGTCTGCGCGCGCCGGCATCCCGGGCATGGCGGAGCCGCTGGAGTTGCGAACATCGCCCGTGACTGTTTATTTGCACCAGAAAACCGTGCTTTGTGTGGGCGGGCGCAGCGGCAGCATCGCGAGTTACCGTGATGTGGTTGAGCGTGTTGGCGGGCGGTTTGCGCACCATGATGGTGGGCTGGAGGACAGCCAAAGCATTCTGGACTCCAGCTTGGCCGCTGCGGACCTGGTGATCTGCCAAACGGGCTGCATCAGCCACAACGCCTACTGGAAAGTGAAGGATTTCTGCAAGCGCACCGGCAAACGCTGCGTTTTTGTTGAAAATCCCAGCGCGTCCTCCCTGGTGCGCGGTCTGGAGCTGATTTCGAGCAAAGAAACCCATGCCGCTCCGGTGGAAAGTTCCGATGTGTTGCAAAGCGACACGAAGGGCTGAACATGCCCCTCAGTCAGGAACCCCAACCCACCCCAAGGAGCGCAATATGGACGACGTTAAGAATCAGGCGGCGATTGATGCACTCAACCGCATCCTGGAGTTGGAATTGGCCGGAGTGGTGCGGTACACGCACTACTCGCTCATGGTGTATGGCTTCAACCGCATCCCCATTGTGGCTTGGCTGAAAGACAACGCGCAGGAGGGGCTTGACCATGCGCACAGGGCTGGCGAGATGGTGACGCTGCTGGGTGGTCACCCGTCCCTGAAAATAGGGCCCCTGCTGGAGACCGCAAAACACGATATCGGCGACATTCTCCGTGAAAGCCTGAAGCACGAAAAAGTTGCGCTGGCAGACTATTACGCCTTATTGGCCATTGCCCAAGGCTATTCGGTGCCGCTGGAAGAATATGCCAGAGACATGATCGCCATGGAAGAAATGCACCTGGATGCAGTCAATAAAATGCTGCGCCGCCCCGGCGCCATAGCCCCTTTCAACGAGTAGCGCTGCGGGCGCCCGCACAGTGCCTGTTTGGCGCGCGGGTCAGAGTTGCCCTTCGCTCAGGGTGTGCAATTGAAATTGCCCGCTTTTGTGCCACAGCCAGGTGTCGGTGTAGGTGATTTTTCCTAGCTTGGCAGGCACGGGAAACGGGGAAGCCTGGCGAATGGTGCGTTCTATTTCGGCCATGACCTCCGGTGCGTGGGTGGGTGCACGCATCCAGCGCACACCGGTCACAAAGCCCTGCGCATCAATGTCCGTTTCCAGTACGCCTACGGCATAAAGCAAGGGCGGGAGTTTGCCGACGTATATACGGTCCCCGTTATTTTTGTATAAATGCCTGGCCGCATCGGGCCTATAGTCTTGGGCGTTGCTGGCGCGGGAGATGTTTTGGGGCGGTGGTGCAGGGGGGGGCACGATGGATGGAAGTACGGGCGCAGGCGGGGCAGCAGGGGGCGGCGGTGCCGGGGAACGCGACGCGCAGCCCGCCACGAAGCTCAGGATGCAGGCCCACAGGCTGGCCCCTTGCCAGGAGTGGTGCGAACGATTCCCAACGGAGTGTCTAGTCATGGGGTGTCCCGATTTGTTGTAGCAAGGCAGCCTACTGTGCCTGAATTTGCCCTGGTTGGCACGGCATTGGCACTAAAAAAGGTATCTGATGGTGACTTTGACTTCCCGGTTTCTGGAGCGCTTGGCGCTGGAGGATGCGGTGCTGGTGAGTGTGCATGCCACACGCGGCTCGGTGCCACGCGAGACCGGCGCATGGATGGCGGTTTTTGCGCAGAGCACGGTGGCCACGGTGGGGGGCGGGCGCCTGGAGCTGGATGCCATCGGCCATGCGCGTGCAGGTCTGATGCATGGCGCGCTGGCGGCCGGGCAGGGGGAAGAAACGGTGCGTTACGCACTCGGCCCCAGTCTGGGGCAGTGCTGCGGTGGCGAGGTGCACCTGCGGTATGAGCGGGTGACCGCGCGCGATGCCGCCCGGCTCAGCCAACGTTTGGCCAGCGCGCAGGTGCCCGTGGCCTTGTTTGGCGGCGGCCATGTGGGCCGGGCCGTCATTGCGGTGCTGGGCACCTTGCCCATGGCGGTGCACTGGATTGACAGCCGCGACGAAATTTTTCCGGACCAGATCCCCGCCAATGTGCGGTGTGAGCACTCCGACCCGGTACAGGCGGCAGTGGCCGATTTGCCGGCCGACTCCCGGGTGCTGATCATGAGTTTCAGCCATGCCGAAGACCTGGACGTGGTGGCGGCTTGCCTGGCGCGCCAGCGCGAACGCGGGGACTTGCCCTATGTGGGCTTGATTGGCAGCCAAACCAAGTGGGCTTCGTTTCGCCAGCGTTTGCAGGCCCGGGGCTTCAGTGAGGCCGAGATGGCGCTCATCACCTGCCCGATTGGGGTGCCGGGTATTGCGGACAAACGCCCTGAAGTGATTGCGGTGGCGGTGGCGGCGCAATTGCTGCAGGTGCCGGTGGATCAGGGTTAACACCGATCCATTCGCTGTCGCCAGAGTCGGCAAAACTGTATACACTTTGTTTCCAGGTCGCAGCGGAGCGGGGCATTGCACAATGCCTGTGTTCGTGACCCCTGCTGCTTACAGCGCCCGCGGTGGTGAGCAGAAGTGCACCGTTGGGCACGTGTTGCCCACACCAATGAGATTGAATCTATGGAAAGCTACCTTCTGGACTGGGCGAACCTGCTGCTGCGCTGGGTCCACGTCATCACCGCCATTGCCTGGGTGGGCTCCTCCTTCTACTTTGTTTTTTTGGACAGCAGCCTCACCCCGCCGGCGGATGAGGACCTGAAGCGCCAGGGTGTCAGCGGTGAGCTGTGGGCCGTCCATGGGGGCGGCTTCTACCACCCGGTCAAGTTTGCGGGGGCGCCGCCCTTGTTGCCAGCCCATTTGCACTGGTTTTATTGGGAAAGCTACAGCACCTGGCTGACCGGGTTTTCGCTGTTCACCGTGTCCTACCTGTGGAATGCGGGTACCTACCTGATTGACAAGTCGGTGCTGGACTGGGCACCGTCCTCGGCCATTGCCGTGGCGCTGGCTTTCCTGGTGGTGTTCTGGCTGGCCTACGACGGTATTTGCCGGGCCTTTGGGCAGCGCAAAAACGGGGAGCTCGTCGTCGGCGCCCTGGTGGCCTTGCTGGTGTGCGTGGCGGCCTGGCTGGCCTGCCACTGGTTTGCCGGGCGGGCGGCGTTTTTGCTGATCGGCGCCATGATCGCCACCAGCATGAGCGCCAACGTGTTTTTCTGGATCATTCCTGGCCAAAAAACCATGGTCGCGGACATCCAAGCCGGTCGGCCGGTGGACCCCATTCACGGCAAACGCGGCAAGCAGCGCAGTGTGCACAACACCTATTTCACGCTGCCCGTGCTGTTTGCCATGCTGAGCAACCACTACAGCTTCACCTACAGCCATTCCGACAACTGGCTGGTGCTGATTCTGATGATGTTTGCTGGTGCCGCCATCCGCCAGTTTTTCGTGCTGCGCCACGGCTACAAGCTGGGCCGCAACGGCCACCCCTGGCGCTATGCGTTGGCAGGCGTGGTCGTGATTGTGGGGGTTCTGGTGTGGCTGAAGCCGGTGCCCAAGCTGGCTACGGTTGCTATGAATTCAGTAGCTGTTCACGCAGATTCTACGGGGGTTGTGGCTCAAATTGGCTATAAAAATCTGCAACCCTTGCTGGCCCAGCGCTGCTATATGTGCCATGGCGAAACCGTGCAGATGAAAAACGTGCGCCTGGACTCTGCGCAGGGGGTGAAAAGCCACGCCCAAGCCCTGTACCAACAGGTGGTGGTGGCCCGCACCATGCCCCTGAACAATGCGACGGGCATCACCGAGGCAGAGCGCACGCTCGTCAAACAATGGTTTGAAAGCGGTGCCAAAGTCGACTGAATCGATTGTGGGCTAGGAATCCTTCACGGTCTTTGCGCTGGGGGGGCCACCAAACCGTCAGCAAAGGCGGCTTTCAGGTGCTCCACCACCAACTTCACCGCCAGCTTGCTGTGGGTCTTTTGCCGCCAGGCGATCCAGACCCCACCGGCTGGCAGGGACCAGGCGGGCAAGAGCGGCTGCAAACGGCCTGGCGCGGCTGGGTCATGCACCATCAGCGTGGGCAAAACGGCCGCGCCCATGCCGTCCAATGCGGCCCGCTGCAAGGCGAGCAGGTCATTGGTCCAAAACCGCGACGCCAGCGGCACCTCCACCTGCTCAGCGTCCCGGGAAAACACCAGCACCGGATGGGTTCTGAATCCCAGGTGGCCCAGCAGTGGCAACGTGGTGACGTCGTGGGGGTGCCGGGGCGCCGGATACCGCTTCAACAAGGCCGGGCTGGCGCACAGCGTCAAGGCATAGCGCCCCAAGGGGCGGATGACCAGATCGGTGGAGTCGGCAATCGGTGCAAAGCCCGCACGCACCAGCACATCCACCCCCTCGCGCATCGCGGCTGCCGGGCGGTCTTCCAGAATCAACTCCACTTCCAACTGCGGGTTTTTCGCCATCAGGGTGGACATGGCGGGAACCACGGTGCGCAGGCCCAGCGCGACCGGAACACTCAAGCGCACCGTGGCCTTCAGCCCGGCAGGCATGGCGCTGTGCAGGGCCTCGTTGACGGCCGACAGGGCGGCCACCGCGTGTGGGTAGAGGCGCTCCCCCGCAGAACTCATGTTCAGGGCGCGCGTGGTCCGGTCGATAAGGCGGCTTAGCGTGTGCGCCTCCAGTTCGGCCAGGTTCCGGGAGACGGCGGCCACGGAGCAGCCCAGTTGTTTGGCCGCGCCAGACAGGCTGCCCGCGTTCACCACGGCGACAAAGGTTTCCAGCAAACGCAGATGGCTCATCGTTTGATTATTGCACTGGGTGTAAAGGATCTTTCCGTTTTTGAGGTGGTGGGAGCCCCCCTGCGGCGCCCGCTTGCCGATATCGTTGGGCACTTCATGTTTTGCAAATTTTGCCAAAGGAAAGTGCCATGCAGGTTTTTGTCACCGGTGGATCGGGGTTCGTGGGCGGGCATTTGATTGAGGCGCTGGTGCGCCACGGCCACCAGGTTGCGGCACTGGTGCGCTCGGAGGCCTCCGCCCAGGTGGTGGCGGCCTATGGCGCCACGCCGGTCATGGGCTCACTGGATACAGTGCGTGCGGACATGCTGGGCCAGGCGCAGGCGGTCATTCATGCCGCCGCCGTGACCGATGAATGGGGCACGCGCGCGCACTTCTGGCAGGGCAATGTGGTGGGCACGGGCAACATCCTGGCGGCGGCGCGCGAGGCGGGCGTGGCCCGGTTTGTGCACGTCGGGACCGAGGCGGCTTTCTTCACCGGCACAGACCTCATCCACCTGGACGAGATGCAGCCCTACCCGGACCGGCACCGCTACCTGTACGCGGAAACCAAGGCCGAGGCAGAACGCCGCGTGCTGGCGGCCAACACGGCGGCGTTTGCCACGGTGTCTATCCGCCCCCGTTTTGTGTGGGGCCCCCGAGACGCCACCGTGCTGCCGGCTATTCTGCGCATGGCGGCGCAAGGCCGGTTTTCCTGGATCGCCCAAGGGGCGGCGCGCACCTCGACCACGCATGTGGCGAATGTGGTCCACGCGCTGGAGCTGGCTCTGACGCATGGCAAGGCGGGCCAGGCCTATTTCGTGGCAGACGAGGGGGAGCGCAGCATCCGCAGCTTTCTGAGTGCCCTGGCCTTGACGCAGGGGACCGATTTGGGCCAGCGCAATACGCCGACCTGGGTGGCGCGCTGGGCTGCTGCTGCGGTAGAAGGCGTGTATCGCGCATTCAAGCTCCAGGGCGTGCCGCCCATGACGCGGTTTGCCATCGACATGATGTCCTCCAACGTCACCGTCAACACGGCGCGTGCGACCGCGGAGCTCGGTTATGCGCCTGTGATCACGGTGGAGGAGGGCATGTCACACCTGGTGCTGGCCTAGCGTTGGGCCGTGGCCAAACGCAGTGCCAGGCCCACAAACACGAGGCTGGCGATGCGGTTCAGCCCGCGTTGGGCCCGTAAGGAGCGCTGGAAGGCCTTGCCAAAGCTGGCGGCAAAGTAGGCGATGGCGCCAAAGGTCAGCAGCGCCGCCAGGATAAAGACCATGCCCAAGACCAAAATCTGCACCGCCATGCTGCCCCGCTCCGGGTCGGCAAACTGGGGCAAAAATGCCAAAAAGAAAATGGCAACCTTGGGGTTGCTGAGGTTCATCAGTACCCCCCGGCCATAGGTTTTGCCGGCCGACATGGCGGGGCTGCCCTCGCCGTCGGCCATACCCATACCCCCCACCGGCGCCCGCCAGGCGCCCCAGGCCAGCCACAGCAGATAGGCTGCACCGCAGAGCTTGAGTACGGTAAACGCGGTGCTGGATGCCGCAAAAATAGCCGCCAGGCCCAACGCCACGGCCGCCGTGTGGAACAGCAGCCCGGAGCACAGGCCCAACACCACCCACAAGCCTGCGCGTTTGCCATGTACGGCCGAATGCAGCAGCACAAAGACGTTGTCGGGGCCGGGGGCCAGGGCCAGCAGGACCGAGGTGGCGAAGAAGGTGAGGGTGGTGTCAAACGTGGGCATGGTGCCTGGCAGTTTAAGCGCAGTTCAGGCCAGGTACAGTGCCCCCAAGGCCAATACGGCCGGCACGGTTTGCACAAACAAAATGCGAATTTGCACCGTGGCAGCACCCCAGATGCCCGCCACCGCGACACAGACCAAACCGTAGACCGTGAAGGCGTGGGCGGTGGCGGCATCCGGCAGCACAAAGCCGCAGGCCAGCGCTGCTGCCAGGAATCCGTTGTAGGCACCCTGGTTCGACATGGCGGGGGCCATGGTGTTGGCCTGTTCTTGGCTCAACCCAAATGCCTTGCGGCCCCGGCTCTGGAACAAGACGGTTTCCAGCAAGAAAATGTACACATGGATCAAAAGAACCAGGGCGGCGAGAACTTGGGCGGCGATCAACATAGTTGTCCTTGGGTAGAGTGGATAAGAGGCATGAACTGCCAGCCAGGCTGTCAGATGTCGTTAGAATACATAATTATGTTATGTAATATATGTCACCGATGAGACACCCTGAAGCCAAGCCTGTGGTCGATGGACGAAAAGCCAACGCCGAGTCCACCCAAGTCGCCTTGCGCGCGGCGGGCCGCCAGTTGTTTGGCCAGCTGGGCTACGAGGCCACCTCGCTGGGGGCCATTTGTGCCCAGGCGGGCGTCACCACCGGCGCGCTGTACCACCACTTTGGGGACAAAAAGGGACTGTTTGCCGCAGTGGCCGAAGAGTTGGATGCAGGGCTGGTGCGCTTGGCTTCCCGCGCCCGCGCCCAGGCGTTGGAGCGGGGGGCCGATGCCTGGGGTGCTTTTCTGGCCGCGATGGACGCTTTTCTGGAGGCCGGATTGAACCCTGAGGGGCGGCGCATTGGCCTCACCGACGCACCTGCCGTGCTGGGGACCCAAGGCTGGCTGGAGATTCGGGAGCGCCAAGGCTTGGGCGCCATGGTGCAAACGGTGGAAGCCCTGCAAGCCCAGGGGCTGCTGCAAGCGGGCGACTCACGTCTGCGCGCCCGGCTCATTTTGGGACTGCTTTACGGTGCGGTAGAGGCTTTGGCACACGACGCCAAGACTGCGGACGGCGCCCTGCACGACGCCCGCCCCCTGCTGCATGCCATGTTGGCGGGTATGCAACCCTCAAAAGACGCTTGAAAATCCGGTGCTGTCAGCGGACGCTACAGGGGTTCTGGCCAGTCGGAAAAAGGGAATGGCACGTCTTCTGTCGCAAAACTCACAAACTCTGCGATCTGGCGCAGGTAGTGCCCCAAGCACCGCCCAAAAGTGCTCAGTCGCGCATTGGGCTTTTCGCTCACCAGTGTGAGCACAAACTGCACCACCGCCAACATCCCCAGCAGGGTGCTGGCCAGTTGGAAGGTCAGGGCCATCACCACCATCAAAAGGCCGCGCATCCAGATATTGCGCGGGCTGGTGGCGCTTTCCGGGGGGCTGGAAACCGGGGTATCGGGCATGGTGAACTCCTGTAGGCGCTACAAACTCCCATTCTCATCGATGGATGGAGCGTTGTATTTGCGGCTACGCAAGCTCTGGGCTGCCTATGCCTGCCGACCCGATGGCCTTCAGGCAAACAGCCGCTCCTGCAAAAATGCAATAAAAGTTGCCGTTTTGAATGCCAGCCAGGGCCGCGCCGGGTACACCGCGTACACCGGCTGGCCTGGGCGCATCTGGCAGTCGGGGAGCAACTGCACCAATGTGCCATCCGCCAGTTCTTGGGCTGCCAGCAAGCGGTCTATCACCACCACCCCGCCCCCGGCACAGGCGGCCGCCACCAAGGCCATGCCGTCATTGATTTGAATTTTGCTGGGTACCCGGATGGGGGTGGTGACGCCGTCTTGGATGAAGCCCCACTCGTCAAACACCCGTGCACCGTTGGAGTAAACCAGGCAATCGTGCGCCAGCAGATCCGCAGGAGCCTTGGGGGTGCCCCTACGCGCCAGGTAAGCCGGTGCGGCCACCAGCACCCGGGGGTTTTCGGACAGCTTGCGCGCCACCAGGGTGGAGTCTTCCAGATGCGCCACGCGAATTGCCACGTCTATGTGCTCGGCAATCAGGTCCACCATGCGGTCATCCACCGACAGCGCCACTTCGACCTTGGGGTAGCGTTGCGTAAATTCCACCAGCAAGGGCACCAGGTAGCGCTGCCCCAGTGGGCGCGGGCAGGTCACACGCAGGCGGCCTTTGACCTCGTTTTGGTGCTGCTCGGTCAACTGCTCAATGTTGGCCACGGCGCGGTCAATGTGCTGGGCTTCGGCAAACACCAGTTCCCCGATTTCGGTCAAGGTGAGGCGCCGGGTGGAGCGCTGGATCAGGCGGGTACCCAGGTCGTCTTCCAGTCGGGCCAACTGGCGTGACAAAACCGACTTGCCACAGCCCAGCGCAGCGGCAGCCTTGCTGATGCTGCCCGCGTGCACGATGGCAGAAAAAATAGACAGGCGTTGGGGGTTCAAAACAGTCTCGTATTTTATTGTTGCAAATTTGTCAACAATATTATGACTTGATGGTGACTATGCAAGCAATAAGTGCGTCTCTACACTTCGATTCATTCCTTTCCACAACCCGGAGAACCCCATGAGCCACCCCACCAACCACCAATTCAAGCTTGCCGCTCGCCCCATGGGCAATGTCAAACCCAGTGACTGGAGCCGTACCGAAGAAGCGGTGCGTGCTCCCGCTGAGGGCGAAGTCGTGATTCAGGTCCTGTACCTCTCGCTGGACCCGGCCATGCGCGGCTGGATGAACGACAGCAAGGCCTCCTACATTCCCCCCGTGGGCATCAACGAAGTGATGCGCGCTCTGGCGGTGGGCCGCGTTACCGCCTCCAAAAACCCGAAATTCGCCGTGGGTGACCACGTAAGTGGCCTGCTGGGCGTGCAGGAATATGCCTATTCCAATGGCCAGGGCCTGACCAAGGTGGACCCCAAACTGGCCCCACTGCCGGTCTACCTCAGCACCCTGGGCATGCCCGGCATGACCGGTTACTTCGGTTTGCTGGAAGTGGGTCAGCCCAAAGCCGGTGACACGGTCGTGGTGTCCGGTGCCGCGGGCGCCGTGGGCTCGGTGGTCGGGCAAATCGCCAAAATCAAGGGTGCACGGGTGGTCGGCATTGCCGGTGGGGCCGACAAGTGCCGCTACCTGGTGGAGGAACTGGGTTTTGACGCCGCCATCGACTACAAGACCGAGAACGTGGCTGACGCGCTGAAAACGCATTGCCCCGAGGGCGTGAATGTGTATTTTGACAACGTGGGTGGCGACATTCTGGACGCCGTGCTGACCCGTCTGGCGCATGGCGCCCGGGTGGTGATTTGCGGCGCCATCTCACAGTACAACAACACGACGCCCGTCAAAGGCCCCGCCAACTACCTGTCCCTGCTGGTGCAGCGCGCCACCATGACCGGCATCGTGGTGTCCGACTATTACGACCGTGCGGGGGAGGCAGCGATGGTGATGGCGGGCTGGATTCAGTCCGGCAAACTCAAGACCCGCGAAGACATTGTGGACGGCCTGGACGCCTTTCCCCAAGCCTTTGACATGCTGTTCTCAGGTGCCAACAACGGCAAGCTGGTGCTCAAGGTCGCTTGATCTCGCGGTGCATGCCCTGGAGACGCCGCCAATACTCCAGGGCAATGCGGTAAGTATTGCGCTGCACCGCCACCGTGTCTTCAATCTGCAGGCCGTAGCCTCCGCCCATGGCAAACGCCACCGGGATCTGGCGGGTGCAGCACCAGTCAAACACCCGGCGGTCACGTGCCTGCAAGCCGTCCGGGGTAAGTTTCAAACGCCCCAGCCGGTCGCCTTCAAAGGGATCGGCGCCTGCCAGATAAAGGACCAGCCCCGGTGAAAACCGGCTCTCCAAGGTGTGTAAGGCCTGCTCCAGCGCCTCCAGGTAGGGCGCGTCGGTGCAGCCGTCGGGCAGTGCCATGTCCAGGTCGCTGGCTTCCTTGCGGAACGGGAAATTCTTGTCACCGTGCAGCGACAGTGTGAACACGCTGGGGTCAGCGCGAAAAATATGCGCGGTGCCGTTGCCCTGGTGCACATCCAGGTCGATCACCGCCACCTGCAGCGGTGCCTGGCGTCCCGCTGCGCTGCGCCCCCATTCCGCCTGCATCACCCGGGCCGCCACGGCCAGGTCGTTGTAGACGCAAAAGCCGCCGCCTTTGTCGGTGTAGGCATGGTGCGTGCCGCCGGCCAAATTGGCCGCCACGCCCTCTGCCAGGGCCGCCCGCGCAGCGGCCACGGTGGCACCTACCGAGCGGCGGGCGCGCTCGGCCATGGCCTCGCTCCAGGGAAAACCAATTTCTCGCAGCATCGCGGGGGCTGCGCTGCCGTCGGAGATGGCAGCGACATAGGCCGGCGTGTGGGCATAGGCCAACTCGCCATCGCTGGCGCGGGGCGCCTCAATTAAACGGACTCCAGGCAACTGCGCGGCCAGGGTATCGCGCAGCATGCGGTACTTAGCCATGGGAAAACGGTGCCCCTCGGGCAGGGGTAGAAAAAAATGGTCGCTGTAGAACGCTTGCATAGATGCGCCACTGTCAACGCTGTGCCAAAGTGCCGCGGCTACCTACCGGGGCCGCAAGGTCATCTGGTCTTGGGACAGCATGACGTTGAATTTGGACAAAAAACTCTGACCCAGCAAGGCCTCATCCATCGCACCCCCGACCAGCCCCACACCCACGCGCACACCGGACACCTGAATGGGACCCAGCGTCACCGGCACGTCCGGCACGATGCGTCCCTGCAAATCGCCGTTGGCGGTCTTAAAAACCGTGGGTGCACCGGCCCCTATGCCGGCGCTGAGCGCAAACGGCGCACTCACCGTGACCAGTGAGGCCCCGGTGTCCACCATGAAGGTGACCGGCTTGCCATTGACCGAACCCGGGGCATAAAAATGCCCGTCCCGCGATTGGGGAATGACCAACGCCCCGGAGGCCGTGATGGTGACCGGCTTGGGCTTGAGGTACTGGTGCATGACGGCATACAACGCGCCCAGAACGAGAAGCCAGAACGCCACCATGGCCAAGGGCCCCCATTGCCGCACATTTTTGTCTTGCATGCCCAAGCCTGTCTTTTTGAATCGAGTTGGGTGGCAACTATGGCATACGTGTAAAAAACCCCCGCCGGGGCGGGGAGTTTCTGACGCTTGGAGTGGAAGAAATATGCTGCACAGGGCTTCTGTCCACATTGACAGTTATCAGAGCAAAAGGCATGTTTGGCGCGATGTGTGCCACGGGCAGGTGTTATTCGCTAAACTGACACCATGCGGCTTGTTAACCACCCGACACCCCCCCAACGGCACCCCGCGGAGCGGCGCCGCCGATTAACCGATGCCACCGCCAGCGGTGCGGTCAACAGCCCACGTCTGTTGGGTGGAGCGGTCTCGTTTCGGGTGCGACGACTTGAGCCGCTGCTGGCTTGGGTGGTTGCGGGCTACATCCTTTGGCTGAATACCTTGCTCAATCCGGTGGGGATTTCGGTTTGGTGGATGGCGCTGTTGGCGGCCAGCATCGGTGGCTGGAGCGGTATGTTCCCCGCACGCCATCAGGCCGTCATGTTTTTCCGTGCTGTGCTGTTGGTGCTGGGCGCTTTCTTTCTCCACGTGGCCCCTGATTCTGGTGGCGCAACGGGGCCTTACTTTCTGTGCACCGTGTTGACAACCGTCTTTTATGCACTGCTGTTGTCCACGCGCTGGGCCAGCGTGCTGGCGTTGTTGGCTGTGGTTGAGTTCGGTTTGTCCTGCTGGTTGGCACAGCCATCGCCGTCCTGGCAACAGGTCTTGGCATATGCCGGTTTTATCGCCGTAGTGCCCCCCCTCGCGATGGTGTTTGGCGGTACCTTGCGTGAATCGGACGAAGAGGCTGAATCGTCCCTGCGCGATGAAAGAACCATGCTGTACAACGAATCCGGATTTTTTGTCCACGGTGCGGTGTTGCTGGCTGAATGCCGCAAAGCTGGACGGCCCTTCAGCCTGGTGTTGCTCAATGGATCGGATTTGCGGGACATCCCAGAGCTGTTGGGGCGCAAAGTGGCCAACGAATTGTTTTCACAAGCGGTTCAGGCGATTGGTGACATTCCGGGTGAAGGTATTGCTGCACGCATTGATTCCGTTGAATTTGCGGTGCTGTTGCCCGGTGTGACGGTTGAACGTGCGGCGGCGCTGGTGAAGCAGCGCCTGGGTGATCCGCCCCAATTGGAAGTCAAAATTGACGCCAAACCCGTTGTTATTGTGTTGGACATCGCTATAGCCCAAATCAAAGACCAGGCGCAAACCATCGAGGAGTTGTATGACACCTTGCATGCGCGCTGGTCTGCGAAACAGAGCACTCACCGTGCCCCGAAAACCGGTCCGGTGATGGATGCCGACGAAGGGCGGTACGGCGGTGAGCGCCCCCTGCAGAGCCCCACGGTGCCCATGCCATT
The DNA here is from genome assembly GCF_030697375.1 of Rhodoferax sp. Taxonomy (GTDB): domain Bacteria; phylum Pseudomonadota; class Gammaproteobacteria; order Burkholderiales; family Burkholderiaceae_C; genus Allorhodoferax. Next base: position 60,860 of record NZ_JAUYQD010000022.1, read on the forward strand.
GCCCCCGCACCTGCGGGCCAAGGGGAAATAGGTCGTTTCTGGGGGGGTGTGTTTAGCGATAAAACGCTTCGACGGTGCCCTTCAATTTGATCAGCAGGGGGCGGCCCTTGCGGTCCACGGTCTTGCCTGCGGGCACCTTGACCCAGCCTTCGCTGATGCAGTACTCCTCGACATTCGAATGCTCCTTGCCATTCAAACGAATACCAACGTCATATTCAAACACCGCGGCGACGTGGTGGGGGCTGCGCGGGTCCACGGACAGGTGGTCGGGCAAAGGGAGGCGTTGGGTGGTTTCGTTCATGGAAGGCTGTTTTCGTTAAGGTAAATATGGGCCTATTTTCCATGATTTGGCATCCTTGCAACGGACCACCCGACCCCATGGGGTCGGTTCAGGCGCGTGCCGTGGTCGGCGCGGACAAGACGCGTCGGCTGCTCCACCAGCCTTCCAGGCTGTAGACCAGCAGCGCGGTCCAGATCAGCCCAAAGCCGACAAAGCGGGAGGCTTGCAGCGGCTCACCAAACAGCCACACCCCCAGCGCAAACTGCAAGGTGGGCGAAATGTATTGCAAGATGCCCAGCGTCGTCATCGGAATGCGGCGTGCGCCCGCCGCAAACAAGAGCAAAGGCACGGCCGTCAAGGGCCCGGCCACAAGCAGCCACCCCAGGGTGGACGCATCGCCCTGAACCAGTACCCCTTGCCCCTGCACACCCCAATACGTCAGCACCGCCATGGCCAGGGGCGCGAGCATCATGGTCTCCAGCGCCAAACCCTCCAGGGCGCCCAGCACCGCCACCTTGCGCAGCAGGCCGTAAAAGCCAAAGGTCAGCGCCAGCAGCAAGGCAATCCAGGGTAGGCGCCCGGTTTGCAGGGTCAACCACAACACGCCTGCGGCCGCCACGCCCACCGCCAGCCACTGGCCGCGGCGTGGCCGCTCCCCCAGGAAGGCAAAACCCAGCGCCACATTCACCAGCGGCAAGATGAAATACCCCAGGCTGGAATCCAGCACGTGCTGGTTTTGCACTGCCCACACGTACACCAGCCAATTGCTCGACAGCAGCAGGGCGGACAGCGCAAACGCCCCCAGCACCTTGGGCTGGCGCAGCAGGTCGCGCATCCAGGCCCAGCGTTTGAGCACCAGCAAAACGCCCAGCACAAACAGCAGGGACCACACGGTGCGGTGCATCACCACTTCGAACGCGGGCACATGGGCCACCTGCTTGAAGTAGAGCGGAAACAAGCCCCAGCCGGCGTAGGCCAGGGTGGCGTAAATAATACCTGGATTCATCACTTACCTCGGTTCATGTGCGTGCCTGTTGCACCCATTGCTGCACGGTCGGGCGTTGCCATTGCTGGCTGGCATAGGCCTTGAGTTTTGGCGGTACCGCATCCCCGTTCAAGGCCAGGCGGTTGAGCATGAGGGCCAGGTCGGTGTCGGCAATGCACCAGGCACCAAACAGGTGGCTGGCACCGTCGGCCAGCAAGCTGTCGGCTATGCGGAAAAGCTTGTCGGCGGCCTCCAGCCCTTCGGCGCTCAGCGGCGTGGCCGTGGGCTCGATAAACACGACGGCGGTGCTGCGTTCATTGCGGATGGGCATGAGATCGCTGCGCAGCCAGGCTTGAATTTGCCGGGCGCGGGCACGGTCCCGCACATCCGTGGGGTACACCGGCGCGTAGGCGGGCGCGGGAAACTGGTCTTCCAGGTACTCGCTGATGGCACTCGATTCCGACAGGGCAAAGCCCTGGTGGACCAGCGTGGGAACGCGCGCGGTCATGGACTGCTCGCGGTAGGCCGCTTGCTGGTGCTGGCCCGCCTGGAGATCAAGCGTTTCCATGGCAAAGGCAATGCCCTTTTCCCGCAAGGTCACAAACACCGACAGGGCGTAGGGGCTGGAAAAGCGGTGGTCTACGAAAAGGCGTGTCTCATTGCGTTGCACAGGAACTCTCCAGATAAAAAATAACTGTTTGAGTTTAAGGAGCGCACCCGGATCAGTAAAACGATATATCTTCGACGTTCTTGCTAAATTGGCTCACATAAAGGCTTGCCCGACATGACCACGGATTTGCGTCGATTGCCCAATCTGGCGGCCTTGCGTGCTTTTGAAGCCGCCGCCAGGCACCAAAATTTCTCACGTGCGGCGCAAGAGGTGCATGTCACCCATGGCGCCATCAGCCACCAGGTGCGCGCGCTGGAGCAGGAGCTGGGCGTGGCCCTGTTCACCCGCAATGGCAAGCGCTTGGCCATCACCCCGCAGGGCGAGCGTTTTGCGCAGGTGGTGCGCAACGCTTTGCAGGACATTGTGGGGGCTACCGAGGTGCTGCGCGCCGAAACCCGGCAAAAGCGCCTGACGGTGTCCTCCATCCCCTCGTTTGCGGCACGCTGGTTGGCACCGCGCCTGGGCCGCTTCATCGACTTGCACCCCGACACCGAACTGGTGCTGCAGTCCAGTGGCCAGTTGCACGACTTGGCGCACGACTCCATCGACGTGGGTATCCGCTTTGGCACCGGCCATTACCCGGGGTTGGCGGTGGAGAAATTGATGGGGGATGTGTACTACCCGGTGGCGAGCCCCAACTACAACGGGGCCTGTTTGCCGACCTCGGTGCAACAACTCCAGCCCGAGCAGTTGCTGCGCTCCGACGAGCCCTGGCTGCCCTGGTTCCAGGCGGCGGGCCTGCCCTTTCCGGAGCCCACCGGGGGCGTGCGGTTTCAGGACTTGTCGCTCTTGATTCGCTCAGCGATGGACGGTGACGGCATTGCGCTGGTGCGCCACGTGGTCGCCACCCAGGAAATCGCGGCGGGCGAATTGGTGCGCCTGTTTGATGTGGCGGTCAAATGCCCGAGCAACTACTACCTGGCCTGCCCGCCAGAGGCGCTGCGCAAACCGCAGGTGCAGGCCTTTCGGGACTGGCTGCTGGCCGAGGTGGCCAAGTTCAGGGAGCTCGCGGGGGAGTTTGTTGCGTAGCCAAGCGCCGCCTGTCTGCGGCACGATTTTCAGAATTCGGCTCGGGCAAAACGGTGGGTGCGCAAAATCCACTCCGCCGCATCTTTCAAGTTGCCAAACGTCTCGGCCGCCAGCGAAAAATCTTGCGTTGCCGAGAACGCATTTTTGACGCCGCAGCAAGCGATACCGGCCGCCGCCGCGGCGCGAATACCGTGCTCGGTATCCTCCAGCGCGATGCATTCCTCCGCCCGGAGCCCCAGTTTTTCCAGCGCCAGCAGATAGCAGTCCGGCGCCGGCTTGCTGTTCTGGACATCGTCGCCGGTGACGATGGTGCTGAAGCGCTCCGTCAGCCCATAAGCCTGCAGCGTCGCCTGGATGCCGTCCGGTCCGGCACCGGTCACCACCGCCAGCTTGGCCCCCTGGCGGTGAAAGGCGTCGATGGCTTGCAGCGCATGTGGCATCAGGGGGAACGCGGTGCGGCCCAGGTACCGGCGCGTGGCGTCATTTTTTTGTTGCGCCAATGCGGCGGGTGATACATCGAGTGCATGCCGCGCAACCAGCGCCTGCGCGTTGGCCGGGGTCGGTATGCCGGCGTAATACGCTTTGTAGTCACTCTCGGTCAAATCCATCCGGTGCTGTTGCAAAACCTCTTGCCAGATTTTCCAATGCGCGCCCTCGGAATCGACAAGTGTTCCATCGTGGTCAAACAACACGGCTTTTAACAACATCAATCACTCTCCCGTAAAACATGGAGGGGCTATTGAACCAGATCCGCTTGGCTTTCCATTCCGTGGCTTTTGTTATCGGGCAGGCCCAGGTAGCGCCGGGCCAGTGCGTGGAATGCGGAAATTTGGGGGTCGACACCGGTTTCCTGCTGCAAAATCGCGCCCACTTCCTCTGCCAGCGCGCCCGCCAGACGCGCATCAAGAAACAGCAGGCGGCTGCGCCGTGCCAGCACATCTTCCACCGTGCGCGCGTATTCGTGGCGCGCGGCAAAGCGCACCATGGCCTCGCTCAAACCGCCACCCAACTGCCGCTGCGCGCCCGGCAGCGCCAGCACTGCCTGTTGTTCGCTGCCATAGGAATGCAGGCCTGGCGCATCACTGATCTTGGGGCGACCCGCCAGCGGTCCGTCGGCGCCGACCAGTTTCAAATGGGTGGTGACGCCTGCAGCGACCCGGTCGAGCAAGGCGGCGTCGAAGCATTTTTCGAGCACGTCTTCGGCCATCGCGCGGTAGGTGGTCCATTTGCCGCCGGTGACCGTGACCAGGCCGCTGCGGCTGACCAGCACGGTGTGCTCGCGGCTCAGGCCCTTGGTGGCCGCGCCAGGGTTGCCATCGGGTCCCGGCCCGTCCTCGCGTGGTGGCTTGACCAGCGGGCGCAAGCCGACCCAAATGCTTTTGACATCGGCGCGGGTCGGTGCGCGGCGCAGGTACCGGCCCGATTCGCGCAGGATGAATTCGATTTCTTCCTCGAAGGCCTCGGGCTCGCGCGCCAGGTCCTGGCGCGGCGTGTCGGTGGTGCCCAGAATGACTTTTCCCAACCAGGGCACGGCAAACAGCACCCGGCCATCGGCCGTTTTGGGCACCAGCAGCGCGTGGTCGCCGGGCAGGAAGTCACGTTCCACGATGACATGCACGCCCTGGCTGGGCGCGACCATGGGCTGCACCGCACGGCCGGTGGCCGCGCCGTCTTTTTGCCGGAACGCATCGACCCAGACGCCGGTGGCGTTGATGACGCAGCGTGCGCGAATCGCATAGTGCTGGCCGGTTTCGCGGTCTTTGCAGTTCATCCCCACGACCTTGCCGTCTTCGTGGCGCAGGCCGGTGGCGGCGCAGTAGTTGACCAGCAAGGCGCCGCGGGCCGCCGCCGTGCGCGCCAGGGCCAGGGCCAGGCGCGCATCGTCGAACTGGCCATCCCAGTATTTGACGCCGCCTTTGAGGCCCAGCGGCTGGGCCGTGGGCAGGCAGCGCAGGGTTTGCGCGCGGTCCAGGAATTCGGTGCGGCCCAGTCCGGCCTTGCCGGCCAGGGCGTCGTACACCTTCAGGCCCGTGCCATAAAACGGCGTTTCCCAGTGCTTGTAGGACGGCATCACAAAGGGCAGCGGCTGCGCCAGGTGGGGCGCGTTGCGCAGCAGCGTGGTGCGCTCGCGCAGGGCTTCGCGCACCAGCGCGATGTTGCCCTGGGCCAGGTAGCGCACACCGCCGTGCACCAGCTTGGTGGCGCGCGAGGACGTGCCTTTGGCAAAGTCGTGCGACTCCACCAGCACCACGCGCAAGCCGCGCGCGGCCGCGTCCAGCGCCACACCCAGACCGGTGGCGCCGCCGCCGATGATGGCCAGGTCGTAGGTGGTGTGCTGTGCGAGCTGCGAAATGAGTTGCTGTCGGTTCATGGAGTGCCTTCAAAGCACGCGCTTGCGCACCTGCGTCACCACCACTTCCGCGACCACGACCACGGCAAACACGGCCAGCAACACCGTGGCGACACGGTCCCACTGGAACAGGTTCATGGCGGTGTCCAGCACCATGCCGATGCCACCCGCACCCACCAGTCCCAACACGGCAGACTCGCGCACATTGATGTCCCAGCGCAAGAGCACGACGGACCAGAACGCCGGTTTGACCTGGGGCCAGTAGCCATAACCGATACGCGCAAACCAGCCGGCCCCGGCCGCCTCCAGTGCTTCGATCGGACCGCGCGGCGCCTGCTCGATCGCTTCACCGAGCAGTTTGCCGACAAAACCGATGGAACGAAAACCGATGGCCAACGTGCCCGCCAGCGGCCCGGGGCCGAACACCGCGAGGAACAGCAAGGCCCACACCAGTGAGTTGACCGAGCGCGAGGACACCAGCAGGATGCGTGCGACCAGATTGACCAGGCGGTTGCGGGTCAGGTTGGTCGCGACCAGCAGGCCCAGGGGCACGGCGAACACCAGCGACAGCAAGGTTCCCAGCGATGCGATGTGCAGCGTCTCCATCAGCGCGGCATGCACGGTTTGGGGGTAATGCGCAGCGTCGGGCGGCCACATGCGTGACAGCAGATCGCCCATCTGCTCGGGGGCGTCGTACAGGAACTCCGGAATGATCTCGACGTGGCGCGCCGACTGCACGATGGCCGCGACGATGGCCATCCAGACCATCAGGCGCAGCATCCGTTGCAGCGGCGTGAAACGCTGCCAGATGCGCTGCTGAGTGGGGGCAAGGCGCGGGAGCGAAGACAAAACAGCCTCAGACATGGAACACCTTTTTGAGTTGGTTGGTCAGCAACTCGCCCAGCACGATGATGAGCACGATGGTGGCCAGGATGGTGCAAACGAAACCGTAGTCAAAGCGCTGGAACGCGGAAAACAGGGCCCCGCCAATGCCGCCCGCGCCGACGATGCCGACCATGGTGGAGTTGCGCAGATTGGAGTCCAGTTGGTAGGTGGCAAACCCCACAAAGCGCGACAAGACCTGGGGCGCTACGCCAAACAGGATCACGTTGGCGAACGAGGCGCCGGTGGCACGCACGGCCTCGACCTGCTTGGGGGAGATTTCTTCAATGGCTTCGGCAAACAGCTTGCCGATGAAGCCGATGGAGCCCACCATCAGCGCCAAAATGCCGGCCATCGCACCGAAGCCCACGGCCTTGACGAAAAAGATGGCCACGATGACCGGGTGCAAGGAACGGCAGGCGGCCACCACGGCACGCGCCAGCCAGGTGACGGGTTGCGGCATCAGGTTGCGTGCACCCAACAGGCCCAGCGGCAGACTGATGACGATGCCCAGCACCGAGGCCAGCACCGCCATCTGCATGCTCTCCACCATGCCGGTCCAGAGGATGTCACCCTTGGTCATGTCGGGCGGAAACATCCGGGCCAACAGATGCGCCCCGCGGTCGAGCCCGCTCACAAAGCGCGGCCAGGAGAAGTTCAGTTGCGACAGCGCATACACCGTGTAGACCAGCAGGGCCCCGCTGACACCGCGTGCCAGCACACTTGCGCGAAACGGGGTGCTGATACGGCCACTCGACAAGGTTGCGCCGCTCATGACAGCCAGTCCTCGCCACCGTAGATTTGCTTGAGCTTGGCGTCCGAGAGTCCGGCGGCATCGCCGTCGTACACCACTTGCCCGCCCGACATGCCCACCAGCCGGTCGGCGAAACGCCGGGCCAGCTCCACGTCGTGGATATTGACGATCACCGGAATCCCCTGCGCCCGGCCTTGCTCGCGCAGCAGGGACATGATTTCAACCGAGGTCTTGGGGTCCAGGGACGACGTGGGTTCGTCGGCCAGCAGCACCTGGGGGCGCTGCATCAGGGCGCGGGCAATGCCCACGCGCTGGCGCTGCCCGCCCGACAGTGCATCGGCGCGCTGGTTGGCGAAGTCACCCAGCCCCACGGTGTCGAGCAAGGCGAATGCGTTCTGCACGTCTTGTGGCGGGAACTTGCGCCGCCAGGCGTCCCAGGCGCTGACATAGCCGAGCCGGCCGGTCAGCAGGTTTTCCATCACGGTCAGGCGCTCCACCAGGTTGTATTCCTGGAACACCATGCCGATCTGGCGGCGGCTGGCCCGCAAGGCCCGCCCACGCAGTGTGGACAGGTCGGTGCGCCGGCCTTCCACGTTGAGCCAGATCGCGCCCTGGGTCGGGTCAATGAGCCGGTTGATGCAGCGCAGCAGGGTCGATTTGCCCGTGCCCGAGGGGCCAATGATGGCCGTCACGCCCGAGCCCCCAATGCGCAGGTTAATACCCTTGAGCACCGGTTGGCCGCGCCGGTATTCCTTGACCAGGCCCTCAATTTCAAGTGCGTGCGCCATGTTATTTCTTGGCCTTGGCGGCTTCGCGCTCGTAGGCGGCGCGGTTGAACTTCTCGCCCGCGGACTCGGCCACCTCACGCACCAGGGCGTAGTCCTTCTGGTAGGTGATGGGGTAGAAGCGGTCGGCGCCGTCGAAGGCCTTTTGCATTTCGCCGGTGAAGCGGTAGTCGTAGAAGCACTTGAGCATGCGGTCGCGGAACTTGGGCTCCAGATCGTGGGCATAGGCAAACGAGGAGGTTGGGAACTTCGCGCTGCGGTAGAGCACGCGGAACTCGTCTTCGCGGACTTCACCGCGGTGCACCATGCGCTCGAACACATCCGATGCCACGGCCGCCGCGTCGTAGTCGCCCGAGCGCACGCCCAGCACCGACTGGTCATGTTTGCCCGAGAAAATGACCTTGTAGTCCTTGTCGGGGGTCAGCCCCTCTTTGGGAAACAGCGCGAGCGGCGCCATATGGCCCGAGTTGGAGGACGGCGAGGTATGGGCCAGCTTCTTGTTCTTGAGGTCGGTCAGCTTGTGGAATGCGCTTTCCTTTTTCACGATGACCATCAGGTTGTAGCCCTGGTAGTGGTCGGCATAGCCCTTGATGCCGAAGGGCACCGCCCCGGCAATGTTCACGGCAAACGCGGTCGGTCCCGTGGAAAAACCCGCCACATGCAGGCGACCGGCGCGCATGGCCTCGATCTCGGCCGCATTCGACTGCACCTGGAAGAACACCACGCGCTTGGCGGTGCATTGCGCCAGGTGTTCGGTGAAGGGTTTGAAGATCTTTTCGTAAACCGCCGGGTCTTCCACCGGGGTGTAGGTGAAGACCAGGGTGTTGGGCGTCTTTTGTTTGGCGGGGGCGGTGGGGGTGTCGGCCACCAGGTCCTTGTTGGCATCGCAGTATTGGTTGTCGAGGTCACCGCGGTTCGTGCAGGTGTCCTGCGCCAAGCCAAGCTGGGGAGTAAGCAGGGCCAGGCCGGCCAGGTAGTTGATCAGGCGCATAAAGTTTCTTTCAGTGTATTTATCTGGATAATTTCTAAACTGTTTGCAGTCCAGAACGTTCAATCATTTTTTTGCGATGCTTTCATCGCGGAGGCACTTAGCCCGCCACGCATCGCATGGCTTTAGATGGACCATAAGCACAAGTAGACGGGGCGGTTTGGGGTGTATTTCTACTTCAAACCCATGCAGTTGGCGTAGTAAGTCACGGTTGCAGGCCAGTCAGAAAAAATTCCCATGATGCCTACGTCTTTCGCCAAAACATCCAGCGCTTGCAAGATGTCACCTTCACGGTGGATGGCCTGGCTCACGGTTTGGTAGTACCAGCCGCCCTTGCCTGTTGCCATGACGCCGGAGCGCTCCAGGCTCCAGGTAATGATATTTAGACCCGCTCGTTTGGCGTCCTTGGCGTAGCTTGATGCCACCAGCTTGCCGTCCTTGGCAGACAGCAAGGCAAAGATGGGAGGGGCCACAATTTGAATGCCGTCTTTTTTGTAGCTGATGAGCTTCTCCAGATCGGGCAAGTCCGCAGCCTTGTCTGCGCTATCGAGGAAGACCGCTTGCTTGCCGAATGCAGGCTCATTCTTGACCCAATACAAGATGTCGTTCTTGTTGAACGACTGCGCAAAGACCTGGCTCGCGGGCACGTTGGCGGCCTTGTACTCGTCCAGCATTTTTTGCGCGTAGGCCTCTTGGGTAAATCCTTCAAACGGCATGGTCACCGTAGCGGACTTGAGCTCCGGCGTCATCTTGACTCCGAGTTTTTTGAACAAGGCAATGCTTTCCTGGTGCGTCATCAAAGTGCCGCTGCTTGGACCGCTGTACAGATCGGTGCGCCAGTTGGCGGTGCCGCCCATGAACTCTTCCACCGTCTTGGCTTTGGGGTTAAAAGCGTCCATCTTGCCGCGCAAGGTTTTGAATTCGGCCAGCGTGATATCGCTGGCGCGGCATTCGGCAGTGGCGGGGGTGTTTTTCTCAGCGTCGTGAGGCGTAAAGCCTTGGGTGCATTTGGCTGCCAGGGGCGTGGCGAGAATGTTGGTGGTGGTGTGCAGGTCGTTCTGCGCATGGCGGCAGACCAGCTCTTTGTCTTTGGTAAAAGTCACATCACACTCCACGATGCCCGCACCCATGCGGGCGGCAGCCTCGTAAGACTCTTTGGTGTGTTCTGGGAACATCATCGCCGCCCCGCGGTGGCCAATGGAGAACGCCGTTTTTGCAAAGGGCCCGTTGGAGCAGCTTTGCAGCTTGGTTTTAAGCGGGCTGTCGGCCATCTCGGCCACCAAAAAGTAAGGCCGTGGCCCAAGCTGTATGCTGGTAGTCGCCTGTGGGCTTTTTGCCAGTGCAGAGGCACTGCACACAAATAGCAAGCCCACGATGGGCAAATAGGTCAATCGGATGCGCATGGCTCACTCCTTTGTTTCTTTAGCTGGCCCATGAAGCATGGGTACTAACCCATTGTTTTTCACGCCGTGTAATAAGGCATGTGAGGTATTCGAGGTATTTGCCGTCATTGATGTCTCCTATTGAAATTTCGAACAACAGCTTGAATTTAGGCGGTGCCCTGCCTTGCGTCTATCGCAAGCTTTCAGTTCGCTTTCCCCAAGCTTTCAATCGGCTTGCGAATCGACTAGTGATTTTCCCGGGGGGTGCCCGCCTGAAATTGGGGCATTCTCTGCACCTATGAAGATATTGCTGGTTGAGGACGATTTCGATTTGAGTGGTGCGCTGGTGCGTGTGTTGGTGCGCCGTGGCTTCGAGGTCATGCACTGCGGCGACGGTCTGGAGGCGCTGAAGCTGGCCAAGCACCACAACTTCGCCGCCATCTTGCTGGACCTGTCGATCCCCGGCATCGACGGCCTGCGCGTGTTGCAGCGCCTGCGCGATGCCGACGATGCGACACCCGTCCTGATTTTGACCGCACGCGGCGCCGTCGGCGACCGGGTGATGGGGCTGAACGCGGGCGCCGATGACTACCTCGCCAAGCCTTTCGACCTCGATGAACTGGAAGCCCGGCTGCGCGCCATCATCCGCCGCAAGGGGGGCGACCGTGAAATCCGCTGTGGCGCACTGCGCTACGAAAAGGCCTCGGGCGCGTGTTACCGCGACGACAAACCGCTGGACCTGTCGCCGCGCGAAACCGCGCTGCTCAAGGCGCTCATGGCGCAACCGGGCCAGGGCGTCGCCAAGGAGCGCCTCATGACGCTGGTGTTCGCGGCCGGGGAGGCGGTGCAAGCGGATGCCATCGAGGTGGTGGTGCACCGCCTGCGCCGCAAGATCGCCGGCAGCGGGGCCGAGATCATGACGCTGCGCGGCGTGGGTTACCTGCTGTGCGAAGGTGCCACGCCGGCGCCAGCGGGCCATGCCGCATGAGGCGCTGGTTCAGCCCCTTGGCCCATATCGGCAAACTGCGGAACTACCTGCTGGCGTGGACCTTGGGGCCCATCGCGTTGTTCATGGCCATGGACACCGTCAGCCTCTACCAAAGCGTGGTGAAAACCACGGCCGCCGCGCACGACCGCCTGCTCCGGGCCACGGCGCAGCAAATGGGCGACCTGCTGCGCGTGGAGCGCAACAGCCTCACCATCCATGTCCCGCTGGCGCTGATCGAGGCCTTGGAGGGTGCGGGCGGCAGCCGCATGTACTGGCGCGTGATCGGTTTTGACGGCCGCCAGATCGCGGGCGATGGTGAGCTGCCGTTGCCGCAGAGCGACCAACTGGCAAGAACACCAGGTTTGAGCTACAGCTACATCGCCCAATTGGGCGCGCAGCGTGTTCAGGTGACGGCCTTGCACCAGCCGGTGGAAATGTCGCAGGGCCAGGGCCTGGCGCTGATCCTCGTGGGTGAAACGCTGGAGGCGCGGGAGGCCACCGCGTCGGCGCTGCTGTGGGCCATGCTGGCGCGCCAGTTGCTGCTGATGGGGGTGATCACCTTCGTCACCTGGCTGGTCGTCAACCGCGCCCTGCGCCCGCTGATCGCCTTGCGCAACGAACTCAAGCAGCGCGCGGCCGAAGACACCTCGATGCTGGCAAGCCGTGGCCCCGAGGAGCTGCAACCCGTGATTGACGAGATGAACCAGTTGCTGGCACGCCAGCACGAGCTGCTCCAGCAGCAGCGCCGTTTTGTCGCCGACGCGTCGCACCAGTTGCGCACGCCCTTGACGGTGCTGAAAACGCAGTTGCAGTCGGTGCTCTGCGGGGACGCGCCGGCGCAACTCATCATTCCCGAGATGCTGCGCACGGTGGACCGCACCACCCACCTGGCCAATCAGTTGCTGAACCAGGCGCGCCTGGAGCAAATGCGCCAACCCACCGAACAGCAAAGCCTGTGCATGGACGACATCGCGCGCGAGGCCGTGCTCGAAATGTCCCCGCTGATCGCGGCCAAGCACCTGGAGTTCTCGCTCGAAGCGGCGGCGCCTGTCCTGGTGCTGGGCAACGCCTGGATGGCCGGTGAACTGGTGCGCAACCTGCTGGCCAACGCCATCCGCCACTCGCCCCTGCGGGGCACGCTGGGCATACGTTTCACCGTCTTGCCCGAGCGCACCGAGATGGTGGTCTGGGATGGGGGGCCGGGTATCGACGACGCCATGCGCGCCTGGCTGTTTCAGCCCTTCGCGGCGGTCAAGGGCGTGGCCGGTGCCGGCCTGGGCCTGGCCATTTGCCTGGACATCGCGACCTCCATGCACGCACGCATAGAACTGGTCAACACGCAGGCGGCCGACGGCACGGTGCTCGGCCTCCATGCGGTCGTGACCTGGGAACACCCCGCACCGCCGGCGTGAAGGCGAACACCCATGCCCACCTTCGCCTACGCCCCCACCCAAGGACAACTCAGCTTGCCGACAAAATAGCCCGTTAGCCCGCGCAGAATGTGCGCAAGCAGCTACTCTTTTTATAGCGAAAGCTCGGCCAGTTGCAGCGACAAAGCGTTGTGCCGCTCCACCAGGGGGCCCAGATCCACGGTGGTCAATTGGCCTTGGCGCACCACCACGCGGCCGTTGACGATGGTGTAGTCGGCTTGCGGGCTGGCGCACAGCAGCAGGGCGCCGATGGGGTCGTGCACCGCGCCGCCGGCAAAGCCCAGGGTGTTGAGGTCAAACAGGGCCAGATCTGCGCACATGCCTACGGCCAGGTGGCCGATGTCGCTGCGCCCCAGCACCAGCGCGCCACCCCGGGTGGCGACGCCCAGGGCATCGCGCACCGTCATCTCGGCCGGCCCCAGGTCGCAGCCAAAGAAGGTGCGACCGTCCCGTTGTTCGGGCGGCTGCATGGCCCGACCCACCCGCGCCAGCAACAGGGCTTGGCGCGCTTCGTTCACCATGTGCGCGGCATCGTTGCTGGCGCAGCCGTCTACGCCCAGACCCACCGGCACGCCGGCGTTGAGCATGCGGCGAATCGGGGCGATGCCGCTGGCCAGCCGCATATTGCTGCACGGGCAGTGGGCCACGCCGGTGCGGGTGGCGGCAAACAGACTGATGCCATCATCGTCCAGCTTCACGCAGTGGGCGTGCCACACGTCATGCCCCAGCCAGTCCAGGTCCTGGGCGTATTGGGTGGGCGTGCAGTTGAATTTTTCGCGCGAGTAGGCCAGGTCGTGGTCGTTTTCAGCCAGGTGGGTGTGCAGCCGCGCACCCAGTGCGCGCGCCAGCAGGGCCGATTCACGCATCAGGTCGCGGCTCACACTGAAAGGCGAGCAGGGCGCCACCGCCACGTTGACCATCGCGCCATGGGTGGTGTCGTGGTAGGTCTCAATCAGCCGTTGGGTGTCCTGGAGGATGAAGTCTTCCTGTTCCACCACCCGGTCCGGTGGCAATCCACCTTGGGATTGGCCCACGCTCATGCTGCCGCGTGTGGCCACAAAACGCATGCCAATCTCGCGGGCTGCTTCGATGCTGTCGTCCAGGCGCACGCCGTTGGGGTAGATGTAGAGGTGGTCGCTGCTGGTGGTGCAGCCGCTCAAGAGCAACTCGGCCATGGCAATTTGGGTGCTCACCCGCACCATTTCGGGTGTCAACCCCGCCCAGATCGGGTACAGGCCGCGCAGCCAGCCAAACAGCTCGGCGTTTTGCACCTGGGGAATGGCCCGGGTGAGGCTCTGGTACATATGGTGGTGGGTGTTGACCAGGCCTGGCGTGACCAGATGGTTGCGGGCGTCAATGGTGTCGTCGGCATCCACTGCGTCCTGGGGAAGGTCGGCAGCGGGGCCGATATACGCAATGCGGTGGTTGCGGATGAAGAGGGATGCATCCCGCAGTTCACGTGCGTGGGTGGGGTCGGCATGGTCAAAGGTCGCCACACAACGGGCATTTTTAATCAGCAGGGTAGACATCTGGGGCCTTGGCAAACAGAACACTCAGCGGTGCTAAAACGGATAGGGTGTGATGATCGTACGAATTTTTGTTCCAACCCAGAGCCATTTCACATAGTGTCTATACAGGAGGCGCTGCATCCGTGGGAATGGATGCAGAATTTCAGGGTTAACCCGTATTCCCCGGTGGCGCCTAGGCTTGTAGCAGTGATGTTTGATCTTGCTCAAAGCAGGTTTGACCTGGACGCGTCAAAGTCGCTCCCATGTTTGTCAACCAATCTCTTCTTTCTTCTCACCCCGTCAAAGCGATGGAGGCGGGATCACTGCTGCTTCAGCGCCTGGTGATGGCGGATACGGTCATCTACATTGAAAGCGGGCGGGTGGGCTTGGGGGTGCTGGGTGTTGCACCTGCGGGCAGCGTCAAAGGCGAGGTGCTGGAGCACCAGTTGCGGGTGGCGGTAGGCCCCTGCTGGCTGGAGGCAACCGCTGCGGTGCTGAACTTGCCCAGCGCGGTGGATGCCGTGGCGGAGACCGACGTGACCTTGCGGCGTGTGCCGATGGTGGAGTTTCAAAAATCCCTGGACACCTGCTGCAATGGCGGGCACACGATACTGATGGATGTGGCCCGGGCACACCGGGTCCAGACCGATTTGGTGGTCAGCCGCCTGGCCAAAGACGCCGAGGCGCGTTGTGCCGAATGGTTGTTGCGCCAAGCCAGCACCACCGATAAGGGCGACTGCTCCGTGCAGCTGCAGCAACGCAAACGCATGATCGCCACCCAGTTGGGTATTGCGCCAGAGACCCTATCCCGGGTGCTGCGCCATTTGCGTGAACGCAGCCTCATCAGTGGCACGGGCCGTGTGGTCAATCTGGTCGATATTCCTGGCTTGCGTTCGCTGGCCGGGGTGTAAGCACCCCAACTTTCAGGCGGTGCATCTGCGCCGCAAAAACTGCCCTGCCACAAACAGGTCGCGCTCGATGGCGCGGCGCGCGGCCCCTGCGTCGCCCGTTTCCAAGGCACGCATCAGGTCTTCGTGGGCATCGTTCAGCACGGCCGGGGCGGCCGCTTCCTCAAACAGCTGGTTGGACAATGGCCCCACCTTGAGCCACACGGTTTCTATCAAGGCCATGAGCAGGGGAGAGCCTGCGGCGCGGTAGAGCCGCACATGGAATGCTTCGTTGGCGTCCAGATAAGCTTTGGCATCCACACGCATGAGCGCCTCGCCCATGGTGTGTACCAGGGCTTGCAGGGCACGCTTGTCCTCGGCCGACAAGCGCAAGGTGCCGCGCTCTGCGGCTTCGCCTTCAAGCAGCAGCCGGTTTTGCAGCACGTCGTCAAACTCGGCCCGTGAAAGTTTGGGCACAGCCACACCGCAGTTGGGGCTGTGGGTGAGTGCGCCTTCGGCCGCCAGGCGCAGCAAGGCGGCGCGCACCGGCATCACGCCCACCCCCAACTCGGCGGCCACATCGCGGATTTTGAGCCGCTGACCGGGCAGGAATTTACCCACTGTTACCCACTGGCGCAGCACGTCGTAGGTGTCGTCTTGCTGGGTGCTGGAGGTGGCGGGGGCTTTGGGCATGGGGTGCAGGGAAAACTCCGAGTTTAGTGCGCCACCAGCTCCGCCAGCACTGCGTCAAAGGCGGCCAGCAAGGTCTGGACATCGGCCTGGGTGGTGGCAGGGCAGGTGAGCAACATGTTGTGAAAGGGCGTGATCATCACGCCCCGGTTCAGCAGCGCCAGGTGGATGAGCTGCTCCAGACCGGGGTCTAGCAACGCTTCGGCCTGGGAGCCGTTGCGCGGCGGCGTGGCGCCAAACTGGAATTCGCAGCGCACGCCCATCTGGGTGACGCACCAGGGCAGGCCGTGGCGGGCAATGCAGCTACGCAGCCCATCGGCCATCTGTCCGGTGAGTGTGCGCATGTGGTGGTAGGCCGCCTCGGTGGCCACTTCGGCCAGGGTGGCGCGCATGGCGGCCATGGCCAGCATGTTGGCGGTGAGCGTGGTGCCTATGCCGGAGTGTCCGGGGGGGGCGTTGCGCTTGGCCTGCATGGCACGCTCGGCCAGCTCGGCGCTAAAGCCGTACACCGCGCAGGGCACGCCGCCGCCCATGGGTTTTCCCAGCACCAGGGCATCGGGGGTCAAACCATGGGCTTGCGCATAGCCGCCGGGGCCGCTGCTCAGGGTGTGGGTTTCGTCCAGAATCAGCATTGCACCATGCTGGCGGATGAGCTGCTGCGCAGCTTCCCAGTAGCCGGGCTCGGGCAGCACCATGCCGATGTTGGTCATCACCGGCTCGGCCAGCACGCAGGCCATATCGCCGCCTTGTAGCGCGGCTTCCAGCGCGGGCAGGTCGTTGAACTCGACTACCACCGTGTGCAGAGTCAGGTCATGCACCTGGCCCAGGAGGCTGTCGCGCTGGCGGGGCTGGCCACCCACCAAGTCCACAAACACATCGTCCACGGTGCCGTGGTAACAGCCGTTGAATACCAGCAATTTTTTGCGTCCGGTGGCCGCGCGCACCCAGCGCAGCAAGAAGCGGTTGGCGTCGCTGGCGGTCATGGCGCTTTGCCACAGGGGCAGGCCAAAGCGCCGGGCCAGTTCTTCGCCCACCCAGGCGGCATCGGCGCTGGCCAGCATGGTGGTGCAACCCTGTGCGACCTGCCGCTGCACGGCGTGCACCACGGGGGTGGGGGTATGGCCAAACATGGCACCGGTGTCTCCCAGGCAAAAGTCCAGGCGGGTGTGGCCGTCCACGTCGCTCACATGGGCACCGTGGGCGTGCGCCACATGCAGGGCAAAAGGGGTGGACCAGTCGTTCATCCAGTGCAGGGGCACGCCAAACAGCCAGTGGGCCGCAGTGCGTTGCGCCAGGGCCTGGGAGGTCGGGTTGGCGGCGATGAAGGTGTCGCGCTCTCGGGTCGCCATGCGGGCGAGTGTGGATGCAGACAGTCCGGCGCGGCTGGAAACCGGGGTGGGGTGCAGGGGGGTGTTCATGGGGCCGTACTCCTTACACCAGCAGCAGCAAGTGTTCTCGCTCCCAGGAGCTGATGACGCGGTTGTAGGTGGCGTATTCGAGCTCTTTCACCGCGCAAAAGGCTTTGGTGAATTCGGGCCACAGCACCTCGGACAGTGCGTCGCAGTTGCGCATGCGGGTGATGGCGTCTTGCAGGTGGTTGGGCAACTCGTAGTCGCGGTCCCAGGCGCTGCTGTCCATGGGGTCGGTGGGGCTGAGTTTTTCCATCAAGCCCAGGTAGCCGCAGGCCAGGGTGGCGGCCATGGCCAGATAGGGGTTCACATCCACACCCGGCACTCGGTTTTCCACACGGCGCGCATCGGGGCCGGACTTGGGCACCCGAATGCCGCAAGTGCGGTTGTCAAAGCCCCATTGCACATTGATGGGCGCCGACATGAAGCGCGACAGGCGCCGGTACGAGTTCACATAGGGGGCAAACATGGGCATGACCTGCGGCACATATTTCTGTAGCCCGCCGATGTAGTGGCCAAACAGTTCGCTGGCCGTGCCATCGGCTTTGGAAAAAACGTTGTGGCCACCATCCAGGTCCAGCAGGCTTTGGTGGATGTGCATGGCGCTGCCCGGTTCGCGTTCCATGGGCTTGGCCATGAAGGTGGCGAAGATGCCGTGGCGCAGCGCTGTTTCGCGCACCGTGCGTTTGAACAGGAACACGCGGTCGGCCAGGTCCATGGGGTCGCCGTGGGAGAAGTTGATTTCCATCTGGCCGGCACCGGCTTCGTGAATCAGTGTCTCCACCCCCAGCCGGTGCACGCTGCAAAACTGGGACAGCTCCATGAAAAAGGGGTCGAAGTCGTTGACGGCGTCGATGGAGTAGGACTGGCGTCCGGCCTCGGGCTTGCCGGTGCGCCCCAGCGGCGGCTGCAGCGGTTCGTGTGGGTTTTGCTGGCGGGCCACCAGGTAGAACTCCATCTCGGGGGCCACCACCGGCTTCCAACCCTGCTTCTCGTACAGTGACACCACATGGCGCAGCACGCTGCGCGGCGACAGGTGGACCGGCGAACCATCGAACTCATGGCAGTCGTGAATCACCACCGCCACCGGCTCTGCCGCCCAGGGCACGATGCGCACGGTGCTGACATCGGGTTTGCACACCATGTCGGGGTCGGTCTCGCCCACAAAGGGGCCGTTCTCGGGCTGCTGACCGTTGACGGTGTTGAGCAGCACGCTTTTGGGGATGCGCATTTCACCCGCCGACAGGAACAAATCCTTGGGCAGGATCTTGCCGCGTGCAATGCCCGTCATGTCGGGGATCACGCATTCCACCTCGTGGATGCGGTTGTGGGAGAGAAAAGTGGTGATGGTGTCGTTCATGCCAAAGTCCGTTGGATAGATGGCTTGAATCATATTTGTGATCACAAATAGTGTCAAATTGAATAAATACGATTATTTTTGCAAATATGTGATCACAAATTAATGGGGTTGCAATGTGCGCCGCCCTCGGGGCTGCGGGATGGCAGTCGGCAGGGCAGGGTTTATTTGCCGGGCCTGAAGGTGGCTGTTGCGCACAGCCCGCACAAACGGGTGGAGCGTCCCATCGCGATTTCGGCGCAATGAAAGTCCGCAATCGCCTTCACGATGGCCAGTCCCAGTCCACTTCCGCCGCCCTTGGCGCCCGGCACCCGGTAGAAGCGGTCGAGTACACGGTCCCAGTCTTCCTGTGGAATCCCAGGTCCGCTGTCGTCCACCTGGACGACCACGGCGTGGTCGCCATCGTGGTCCAAGGTGAGATCGACCTGACCGCCTAGGGGGGTGTATTTGATGGCGTTGTCCAGCAAATTTCTGAGCAATATGCGCAAGGCTTCCTCTTGTCCAGACACCCGGCATTCGCTGGCCTGCACCAGGCTGAGTTTGATGCTTCGTGTCTGGGCGGCTGTTGCCACATCGGCCATGGCGAGCCGGGCCGCTTGCGCCAAGTCCACCAGCGTGTTCCCCGTGGCGGTGGCCGTGCTGGCCTGGTGGCGCGCCAAGACCAGCAACTGCTCTACCAGCCGGGTGGCGCGGTCGATGCCGGAACTCAAGCGATTGACGGCCACTTCACGCCCCGCGTCGCTTTGGGCACGCCGCAAGCCTTCGACTTGCAACTTCAGCGCGGCAAGCGGGGAGCGCAGCTCGTGGGCGGCGTCGGCTACAAAATTTTTCTGCGCATCAAAGGCCTGCCGCATGCGGTGAAACAGAAGGTTGAGTTCTTGCACCAAGGGCCGAATTTCATCGGGCAGACCCTGCTCGCTGACCTCTGTGAGTGCGTCCACCTCCCGGGCAGCGATCTGTTTTTGGACCCGGGTGACCGGGGCCAGAGAGGTGCTGACCACCCACCACACCAAGAACATCAACAAGGGCACCATGACCAAAATCGGACCCGCTGTACGCAGGGCCAAGGCCCCTGCCAGTTCCCTGCGGGCGGCCAAGTCCTGGGCCACCTGAATGAGTTGGGTGCCGGATGCGACTGAAAACAGCCGGTAGGTCGTGCCGCGTGCGTCCACACTGGAGAACCCCAGCGCCGAGCGCTGCGGAAGTTCAGCCAGTTCGGTGGACTGGAATACACGGCGCCCATCGGCAGTCCAGACCTGGACCACAAAGTCAAAATTTTCGTCTTCGTTGGTGATGAAGCGGTCCACCAGTTCGCTGCTCACCGGCAAGCCGGGCCGCAGCGACAGGGCCATCTGCTGCATCTGGTAGTCAAAAATCTCGTTGGCTTCGGCCAGGGCGGCCCGGTAGGCAATGAAGGCCTGCGCAATGGCCGTGAGAATGATGGCGGCAAAAAGAAACCACAACAAGCGTGCGCGCAAGGAGTGCGACAGGTCAATGTTCATGGGTCCACCGTGGGGATCATGTAGCCAACACCCCGGATGTTTTGAATCAAGCCGTTGCCCAACTTCTTGCGCAGCCCGTGGATGTAGACCTCAATCGCATTGCTGCTGACCTCGTCTTTCCAGCTGTAGAGCTTCTCTTCCAGTTGCTTGCGGGAAAAAATGGTTCCGGGGCGTGCCATCAGCAGTTGCAGCAAAGCCCATTCACGCGAGGACAGGACAACGGGCAAGCCCTGGGCCGACACTTCTCGGGTGGCCGGGTCGATGCTCACCCCCTGGTAGGTGTACACGGGCTCGGCACGCCCCGCTGCGCGCCGCACCAGTGCCCGTATACGGGCCAAAAGTTCATCCAGGTCATAGGGTTTGACGACGTAATCGTCAGCGCCAGCATCCAGTCCTTCAATGCGCTGCCCCACCGAGTCACGGGCGGTGGTGATCAGCACGGGCGTGCGGTCTTTGCGTGCCCGAAGCGCACGCAAGACCGCCAGTCCGTCGCGTTTGGGCAGGCCCAGATCCAGCAAAACCAAATCGTAGCTTTGTGTGCCCAATGTGGTATGGGCCATATCCCCGTCCTTGACCCAGTCCACCGCGTAACCCTCATCTCTTAGAAGATCCAGGACGGACTCGCCAATCATCAGATCATCTTCTATGAGGAGCAATCGCATGAAAATTCACCGAATTTGTGGTCGGCGGGACTGCCGGGTTTTGGGTGCATGCGCCTTGGTGGAGGACAAGAGACGCCGGATGCTGATGGCATCAAAAATACGCGAGGAATTCGCTTGTGCGTTCAACAGAACCAGGGTCGCATGCCGTCCGGCCTGTTCAATGCGCATGATCAAACAGTGCCCCGCCTCAACGGTGAACCCTGTTTTGGACAACAAAACATCCCATCCCGGCGACCCCACCAAACGGTTGGTGTTGCGAAAGGTAACGTTGCGGCCTTTCATTTTGAACTGGTCAGAGCTGTCTGTGGTGATGTCGGCGATGCTGGGGTAGTGCGAAGCGGCCGCCGCCATTTTGGCCAAATCAGCGGCCGTGGAGGTGTTTTCTGGTGACAAACCGGTGGGCTCCAGGATGACGGTGTTGGTCATGCCCAGTGCCTTGATTTTGTTCTTCACGGCCAGCAGGAACGCCGCATTGCCTCCGGGGTAGGTGCGTGCCAGGGAGGCTGCCGCGCGGTTGTCCGAGGACATCAGTGCCAGGCGAAGAATCTCTTGGCGGGGCAGTGTGGTCCCCAACGGTACATGGGAGCGGCTGTGCTTCAGGACATCGACATCCGACTCTTGGATGGAGATCATTTCACGCATATTGGGTTTGCTGTCCAGGAGCACCATGGCGGTCATCAGCTTGGTGAGCGATGCAATGGGGACCACCGTATTGGCGTCTTTTTCCAACAAAACCTGCCCGGTGTCATCGCTGATGACGATGGCATGCTGGGAGTTCAGTGGCAATGCATAGCAGCTACCGCAGGCGATGGCGGCACTGACGGCGATCCAGCGCAACGATTTCAAAAACAGGGGGAGCGTGCAGGAGGTATTCACTTGGTTCGGATTTTGGGGGGGAGTGCGGTGCGGTACAACCGGCGGGATTCGCGTGCATGTTGACCGTAAACACTTAGGCGAAACTTAAATTGTAGGGATTGGTGTTGCCAAATCCGCAACGCTTGATAATTGTCGATGGGATATTCGCAGCTTTTCCCAGCACGGATGGCAAAATTCCCGCCACATGCATGCGCTCAGGCGCGCCATGGTCTGCGTGGCATGACTGCTGCGCACCACTTTGAAGACTATTTGTCATTACCACTTGGAGAATTTGGATGAACATCCGCAACCGTTTTGCTTTTTCGGCCGCATTGACCGCTTCGATTTTATTGGGCGCTTGCAGCAGCACGCCGGTGGCAACACCCGTGGCCTCTAAAGAGGCTACACCTGTCAATGCATCAACTGCTGCGACGACGACTGCAGCAACCAAATCGGCCAATACGGGCGCTGTGACGGCCAAAACACCGGTGGCAGCCTATCTGGACCCCCAGAATGTGCTGTACAAAGAACGCAGTGTTTTCTTTGACTTCGACAAAACGCTGGTCAAGCCAGAAGGCGTGAGTCTGATTGAACAGCACGGTAAGTACCTGGCTTCCCATCCCGCCGTGTCGATCAAGATTGAAGGCAACACCGACGAACAAGGTGGAAGCGAATACAACCTCGCACTGGGTCAAAAACGTGCCGAAGCGGTGGCCAAGACCCTCAAGATTTACGGTGTGAAGGATTCCCAGATGGAAGCCGTCAGCCTGGGCGAAGAAAAACCCAAGGCCACCGGCCATGACGAAGCGGCCCACGCACAAAACCGCCGCGCTGATTTGGTATACCCCAGCAAATAAGGCAATGCCGGGGAGTGTGTGTTGGCTACAACGCCTGTAACAACACCACCGCCTCGGCCGGTGTCTCAAGTAAAAAAAGCCACCCGCACCCCCTGCCAGCCGCTAAAGCGGTGGGGGTTTCGGGTGGCTTTTTTTTTGGCTGCTGGTGGCGTGTCGTTATGTGGCTTTCTTGCCCCGCACCGCGTTGACTGCTCTGGTGGCCGCCTTGGGCGTGTCCTTCTTGTCCTCCAGTGGCAAGAACCCGATGGGCCGTTTCGGGGGCTCCATTGGCGTCATCAGCTCGCGCAGCGTATCAAACACCTGCTTGAGCTGGACGCGGGTATTGCGGCTGAACGTGTCATGCGACATGGCCAGCGACTCCGTCTTGTCTTGCAACGCGGCCAACTGCTTGGCCAGGTCCTGGTGGGTGGCGGCCATGGAGCGCACCTGCACAAAGGCCCGCATGATCTCGATATTGATGGCAATGGCGCGCGGGCTGTTCAAAACCGATGACAACATGGCTACGCCCTGCTCAGTGAACGCATAGGGCGCGTAACGCCTGCCACCCCGGCCAAGGTTTGAGGTCACAAACTGTGACCTCAAACCTTGCCACTCATCGGCGGAAAGCTGGAACATGAAATCCGGTGGAAACCGCTCGATGTTGCGCTTGATGGCCTGCACCAGAACTTTGGTTTCTACCCCGTACAGCGCGGCCAGTTCGGCGTCCAGCATCACGCGCTGATCGCGCAACGACAGAATGTGGCGGGTAATGTGGGGTTGCAGCGCGGGAGCCTGTGCCTGTGCCGTTTGAGCGGCACTCATGATGCCGTCTGCATGTGTCGCTGGGCGCGTACCGCCTGCACCTGTTCGTCAATCATCTTCTCCACCTCCGGCGTCAACTCCTCGGGTGGTGCGCTGACCCATAGAGCGCGTAAGGCATCCCCCGCCTGACGCTTGAGCTGCTCGCGCAGCATGGCCTCCAGGGCTTGCGGTGTGAGCAGGCCAGCGGCTTGTGCGCTTTGTGCCAGCACATCGGGCAATTCAACTTGAATGGTGGTCATGGGGTTCCCCTTTTTAGCGGCTCAATGGGTGCGGTGGCAGGGCAATAGCGCTTATGGCGGACTCCATTTTCAACCACCAGCAAGCGCCCACCTCGCCTATTGTCGCCCTCTTTTGTGGGCTGTGTGGTCTTGCCCGCAGGCGGCGTTATCCCGCCAAAGCCTTCAGCACATTCTCCGCCGTGGCCGGCGCCGTCAGTTGCACGGCCCGGCCATCCCCCCAGGCCTGCGCCACCGCATCCTTGAGCGCCTCAAACACGCTGATCGCCAGCATGAAAGGCGGCTCGCCCACGGCCTTGCTGCCAAACACGTTGTCCTCGGGGTTGGGTTCGGGCCAGAGGTCCACCTTGAAGTGTTCGGGCACGTCCCCCGCCGTGGGGATTTTGTAGGTGCTGGGGGCGTGGGTGCTCAAATACCCCTTGTCGTTCCACACCAGTTGCTCGGTGGTGAGCCAGCCCATGCCCTGTACAAAACCGCCTTCGATTTGCCCGATGTCGATCCCCGGGTTGATGGAGCGTCCCACGTCGTGCAGGATGTCCACCTTGAGCACCTTGCTCTCGCCTGTGAGGGTATCGATGGCCACCTCGGTGCAGGCGGCGCCGTAGGCAAAGTAATAAAACGGCCGCCCGCTCAGGGTGGCCTTGTCGTAATGGATTTTGGGGGTGCGGTAAAAGCCGTCGCTCCAGAGCTGGATGCGGTTGGCATAGGCCTGTTTCACCACGTCGTCAAAGCTGCGGGTGGTGGTGGGCGAATGCACCTGGCCGCCTTCAAACTTCACGGCGCCCGCCCCGCAGCCGTCCAGCCCACTGACAAAAGCGGCCAAGTTGTCGCGCACATGGCGGGCGGCAAACTGGGCGGCGCGGCCGTTGAGGTCGGTGCCTGCAGACGCGGCCGTGGCCGAGGCGTTGGGGATCTTGCTGGTGTCGCTGGCGGTGCACAAGACGCGGGCCAAGGGCACGCCCAGTTCGTCGGCCACGATCTGCGCCACCTTGGTGTGCAGGCCCTGGCCCATTTCGGTGCCGCCGTGGTTCACCTGCACGCTGCCGTCGGTGTACACATGCACCAGGGCGCCGGCCTGGTTGAACAGGGTGGCGGTGAAGGAGATGCCGAACTTGACCGGCGTGAGGGCGATGCCGCGTTTGAGCACCGGGCTGCTCCGGTTCCAAGCAGAAATGGCCTCTACCCGGCGCCGGTACTGCGCAGACAGCTCTAATTTTGATAGCAAAGGCTGGAGGATGTTGTCCTCCACCTTCATCTGGTAGTGCGTGGTGTTGCGCGTTTCCACTTCGTACAGGTTGCGCAGGCGCACGTCCAGCGGGTCCATCTGCAAATGGCGCGCAATGTCGCCCAGGATGGACTCGATCAGGATCACGCCCTGCGGCCCGCCAAAGCCGCGAAAGGCGGTGTGGCTCTGGGTGTTGAGCTTGCAGCGGTAGGAGGCAATCTCCACGTCTTCCAGAAAATAGGCGTTGTCGCTGTGGAAGATGGCGCGGTCGGCCACCGGGCCGGAGAGGTCGGCGCTGAAGCCGCAGTGGGCCGCCATCATGAGTTTCAGACCACTCAGGCGCCCGGTGTCGTCAAAACCCACGGTGTATTCGTAGCTGAAGGGGTGGCGCTTGCCGGTGACCATGAAGTCGTCGTCGCGGTCGAAACGCAGCTTGACCGGGCGTTTGAACTTGTTCGCCGCAAGGGCCGCCCACACCGCCAGGTGGCCGGACTGGGTTTCCTTGCCGCCAAAACCACCGCCCATGCGCCGGCACTCCACACGCACCGCGTGGTTGTCGATACCCAAAGCGTGCGACACCCAGTGCTGAATTTCGCCGGGGTGCTGGGTGCTGGAGTAGACCAGCCACTGGTGCTGCTCCTGCGGCAGCACGTAGGCAATCTGGCCCTCCAGGTAAAAGTGCTCCTGGCCGCCCACCTCCAGCGTGCCGCTCAGGGTGTGGGGGGCTTGGGCCAGGGCGGCGGCGGCATCGCCCCGGCGCACAAAGACCGGTGGCAAGACATAGCTTTGGGCGGCCAAGGCGTCTTTCACCGTCAGGATGGCGGGCAGGGCCTCGATGCTCAACACCACCTTGCGGGCGGCGCGGCGGGCCTGCATCACCGTGTCGGCCACCACCACACCCACCACCTGGCCGATGTGCTGCACCGTGTCGATGGCAAAAATGGGTTCGTCCCCGGCAAAGGCGGCCAGCATGGGGTCGCCGGGAATGTCGCCTGTCAACACCACCCCGCGCACCCCCGGCATGGCCAGGGCGGCACTGCTGTCCACGCCCAGCAAGCGGCCGTGGGCCACGTGGGAGAGGATGGGCGCGGCGTGCAGGGTGCCGCGCACTTCGGGGATGTCGTCCACGTAGGTGGCGGCGCCCGCCACCTGGGCGCGGGCGCTTTCGTGCATTTGGGTCACTCCGGCGGCGGGGCCGTGGGTGGGCGTGGTGGCCATGGGGTTTTGGGCGTGGCGGGCGTTCATGCGCAAGCTCCTTCCCGTGCCAGGCTTTGCACGTCCAACTGCGCCACCCCCTGGCTTTCCAGCCAATAGCGCTGCAGCAGATTGCCCAGCACCTGCACGCGGTAGGTGGCCGAGGCGCGCATGTCGGAGATCGGGCTGAATTCGGTGCGCAGGGTCTGCATGGCGGAGGTGACTGTGGCCTGCGTCCAGGGCTGGCCCACCAGGCTGGCCTCGGTTTGGCGGGCGCGCACCGGGGTGGCGGCCACGCCGCCCGCGCCGATGGACGCTTTCACAACCTGCCCGTCGGCAATCTCCAGCTTGATGCCCAGGCAGACGGCGGAGATGTCGTCTTCAAAACGCTTGGAGATTTTGTAAATACGGGCCCGTTCAGTGGCCGTGGCCTTGGGCACCTTGATCCAGGCCAGCACTTCGTCCGGGGCCATCACGTTTGTGCGGTAGCCGGTGTACAGGGCTTCCAGCGGCATCTCGCGGCTGGTGATCTGGCCGTCGCGGTAAGCCATCAGCACCACATGGGCACCTAGCGCAATCAAAAGCGGCATGGAGTCGCCAATGGGTGAACCGTTGGCCACGTTGCCGCCCAGGGTGCCGGAGTTGCGCACCGGCAGCCCGGCAAAACGCTGGGCGAACTCGGCCAGTTGCGCCCGGTCGGCCACCAGCGCGGCAAAAGCGTCGCTCAGGGTGACGGCGGCGCCAATGGCCATGTGCTGCGGGTACTGCTCCACCTGGCGCAGCTCCTGCACCTGGGTGGTGTCCAGCACGCGGGCAAACTGCCTATGCATCTTGGTGACCCACAGTCCCACGTCGGTGCAACCGGCCACCAGCTGGGCCTCGGGGTGCTGGGCGCGCGCCTGCAGCAGCGCCAGCAGGTTCTTGGGGGAAATATATGAAGAATCGGCCTCTATCCCTTGTGGATATTGCGTAAGCAGCTCCATTTTTGATAGCAAAAGTGGCTCGTCCACGCGCACAGGCGGCAGCGCCTGCATGGCCTGCGCGGCGTCCAGGATGGGGCGGTAGCCGGTGCAGCGGCACAGGTTGCCCGACAGGGCGTGTTGCGCTTGGCTGCGCGAGATGCTCTCGCCCTGGGGGGTGTGGTTTTGGTACAGGCCAAACAGGCTCATGGCAAAGCCGGGGGTGCAAAAACCGCACTGCGAGCCGTGGCACTGCGCCAGGGCTTCTTGCGCGGGGTGCAGTTGGCCTTGGGCGTCGGCCAGATCTTCTACCGTCCACAGCGCCATGCCATCGACGGAGTGCGCCAGGCGGATGCAGCTGTTAATGGTGCTGTACTTGAGCTGGCCGCCGTTCGGCTCGGCGACGACGACCGAGCAGGCGCCGCAGTCGCCTTCGCCGCAGCCTTCCTTGGTGCCGGTGCAGTGCAGGTCTTCGCGTAAAACTTCCAGCAGGGTGCGGGTGGGCTCAACGCCGTGCAGCGTGACGACTTCGCCGCGCCGAATGAATCTCAGGGGTTTGGTGTGCATGAATAATTCCTCTGGGGCGAGGGTAAATCGGAGGGCGGTCCAAGGCCATACGTTTTGGCATATGTGCAAAATGTCTGAGCCCGTATGAGTGTAGTGAGCTTGCGAGGGCGATGCCGGCGTGTCGGCCTGAATGCATGCCAGTCAGCGCCCCAGTTTTTTGTCGCGCAGGTGCTTGGCCAGGCCGCAGTAGCCCTCGCGCAGCAGCAGGTCGGCTTCCCGCTGGGCGGGCAGCAGTTTTTCCTTCAGCTCGGCGGCCGCCTGGTTGCCTTGCGACTGGCGGATGATGGCCATGGCCTGCTCAAACTTCAGCACCTCGGCGCGGCAGGGGGCGGTAGGTGATTCGGTGGGGTTGGGCGTTGTTGCCTGGGCTGCTGTTTGTTCCAGCACCGCACACAGGGCCAGCAAAACGGCTATGGTGTGCGCCTTGTTTGAACGTTTCATTCACACTCCAGTTTTCAACGAAGCGGGTTCTTCCTTGCACGGGTGAGGGTAGAGGGGGTGAAGTGCGCCGTCATACGCTTTAGCATATGTGCAAAATGTCAGGACCTGTATGAGAGACCCATCGCTTTTTGACAAGATCGACCTTCACTTGATTAGGGTCCTTCATACCGTGTTAACTGAACGCAGCGTTTCGCGAGCCGCCATCCGACTGGGCATGCACCAGCCGGCGGTGAGCAGTGCGCTCAAACGCTTGCGTGATTTTTCGGGAGACCCCTTGCTGGTGCGTTCTGGCGCCGGCATGGTGCCCACCGAAGCGGGCCTGCGCATGCTGGAGCCCAGCGCCAGCATCTTGCGTGCGGCGCAGATTCTGTTTTCGGATGCGCGGGGCTTTGAGCCCGCCACGGCGGACATCGCTTTTCGCGTGGCGGCGCGGGACGATCTGGACCCCCTGTTTTTGCCCCAGCTGGTGGCGCAAATCAAGGCGCAGGCGCCGTTTGCGGGCATTGAGATCTACCCCCTGTCGGGCACCTCCAATTACCACTCGCAGTTGGCGCAAGGCGATATTGACCTGGTGATCGGCAACTGGACGGCCCCGCCGCAGGACCTGCACCTGGGACGCCTGTTTGGTGACGAGGTGGTGTGCCTGGTGTCCGAGAAACACCCCGCCGTGCGGCGTGGCTGGGACCAGGCCGCCTGGCTGGAGGCCGAGCACATTGCGCCCGGCGCCACCTACCCCGGCGCCAAAGGCGTGATTGACGAGCACCTGGCCGCCCTGGGGCTGCGGCGCAACATCGTCGCGCGCTGCCCGCATTTCGGACTGATCCCCAGCATGGTGGCATCCACCTTGCTAGTGCTGACGACGGGGCGGCAGTACTGTGCGCGTTTTGTGGACGCCTTGCCAGTCAAAATTCTTCCCTGTCCGGTGGAGTTACCCAGAATGATGTACTACCAGCTGTGGCATGAGCGAACCCACACCTCCGCATCCAGCCGCTGGCTGCGGGACCGTGTCAAGTCGGTGGCAGCGACCTTGGGCAAATAGAGCGATACAGAGATACAGAGATACAGAGATACAGAGATAGAGAGATAGATACAGAAATACATAAAGAGCGAGACACCAAAACGATGACACAAGCCAGACTTCAATTAAAAGGCATCACCAAGGCCTACCCCGGCGTGATTGCCAACAGCGATGTATCGCTGACCGTGATGCCGGGAGAAACCCACGCGGTGCTGGGGGAGAACGGGGCGGGCAAATCCACCCTGATGAAAATCATCTACGGCTCCGTCAAACCCGACGCCGGCCAGATGCTGCTCAATGGGCAGCCGGTCCACATCCGCAACCCCAAGGAGGCGCGCGCCAACGGCATCAGCATGGTGTTCCAGCACTTCAACCTGTTTGACACCATGACGGTGGCCGAAAACGTGTGGCTGGGCCTCACCCGCAGTTCGCTGGAACAGGTTACCGCCAGCATCGTGGCCAAGGCCAATGAATACGGGCTGGACATCGACCCCCAGCGCCCGGTGCACACCCTGAGCGTGGGCGAGATGCAGCGGGTGGAAATCATCCGCGCCTTGCTGACCCGTCCGGAGCTGCTGATTCTGGACGAACCCACCTCGGTGCTGACGCCGCAGGCGGTGGAAAAGCTGTTTGTGGTGCTGAAAAAGCTAGCTTCTGAGGGCTGCAGCATCTTGTACATCAGCCACAAGCTGCACGAGATTCGCGAGCTGTGCAACGCCTGCACCGTGCTGCGCGGGGGCAAGGTCACGGGGGTGTGCAACCCCAAAGAAGAATCCAACGCATCGCTGTCGCGCATGATGATTGGCGCCGAGCCGCCTTTGCTGGAGCGCAAGTCCCAAAAGACGGGCGCGGCGCGGCTTACGGTCCAGAAATTGAGTTTGGAGCGCGAAGACCAGTTCGGTGTGGACCTGGACGGCATTGACCTGGAGGTGCGCGCCGGAGAGGTGGTGGGGGTGGCCGGGGTGTCAGGCAACGGCCAAAAAGAGCTGTTGTACGCCCTGTCGGGCGAAGACTGCCGCGCGCCCAAGGGCAGTGTGCGCATGGGCGCCACCGATGTGTCGGCCCTGCATCCCGGTGCGCGGCGCAAGCTGGGCCTGCATTTTGTGCCCGAAGAACGGCTGGGGCGCGGCGCCGTGCCCACGCTGAGCCTGGCGCACAACCTGCTGCTGACCCGCACCGAGTCCATTTCCTTCCCGCGTTTTGCCGGGGGCTGGATCCGGGTGCGCCAGTTGGAGCAACATGCTGCGCGCCTGATCAAGAGTTTTAACGTGAAGGCCGGCGGCCCCCACGCCGTGGCGCGCTCCCTGTCGGGTGGCAACCTGCAGAAATTTATTGTGGGCCGCGAGATCGACGCCAAGCCCAGCCTGTTCATCGTCTCGCAACCCACCTGGGGCGTGGACGTGGGCGCTGCGGCCCAGATTCGCGGCGAGATTCTGGCCTTGCGGGACGCGGGCTGCGCTGTGCTGGTGGTGAGTGAAGAGTTGGATGAATTGTTTGAGGTGAGCGACCGCCTGCATGTCATTGCGCGCGGCAAGCTGTCGCCTTCGGTCCCGATTGGAGAGGCTACGGTGGAAAAAATTGGCGAGTGGATGAGCGGCCTGTGGGACCTTGCGGGACAGACCGCAGCTGCGAAGCAGCAAGCTCTGTCCTCAACTGATCAGAAAGGTGCCATCCATGCTTAAGCTGGAAGCCCGACCCCAACCCTCCCAACTGTGGAGTTACGCGTCCCCCTTGCTGGCCCTGGTCTGCACCGTGGTGATTGGTGTCATCCTGTTTGCCGCCTTAGGCAAAGACCCGGTGCGGGGTTTGTCGATATTTTTCTGGGAGCCCATCAAAAGTGGTTATGCCCTGGGGGAGCTGGTGGTCAAGGCCACACCGCTGCTGCTGATTGCCTTGGGGCTGGCGGTGTGTTTTCGCTCCAATGTGTGGAACATCGGTGCAGAGGGCCAATACATCCTGGGCGCCATTGCCGCCAGCGGCGTAGCGCTGATGGCGGACAAAACCACCGGGGGCTGGATCGTGGTGCCGATTGTGCTGGCCGGTGTGCTGGGCGGCATGGCCTGGGCCAGCCTGACGGCGCTGTTGCGGGACCGCTTCAACGCCAACGAAATCTTGGTCAGTTTGATGCTGTCCTATATCGCCGTGCAGGTGCTGTTGTTCCTGGTGTTCGGCCCCTGGAAAGACCCGCACGGCTACAACTTTCCGCAGAGCCAGACCTTTGAGTTGGCCACCCGCATTCCCCGCCTGTTCACCGGCTCGCGCCTGAGCATCGGCGTGCTGTTTGCGCTGGTGGGCGTGGCGGGCATGTGGGTGTTTTTGTTCCGTACCCGGGCCGGGTTTTCATTGCAGGTGGGCGGCTTGGCGCCGGCGGCGTCGCGCTATGCGGGATTTTCTTCCCGCCGTGCGCTGTGGACCGCCTTGCTGGTGTCGGGTGGCATGGCCGGTTTGGCCGGCGCGCTGGAAGTGGCCGGGCCCATCGGCCAGCTCACGCCCTATGTGCCGGCCGGTTATGGATTTGCCGCCATCATCGTGGCCTATGTGGGGCGCTTGCACCCGGTGGGCATGGTGTTCTCGGCCGTGCTGATGAGCATGTTTTATATCGGGGGTGAACTGGCCCAGTCCCGTCTGGGGCTGCCCAAGTCGCTGACGGGGGTGTTTCAGGGGCTCTTGCTGTTCGCGCTGCTGGCCTGTGACACCTTGGTGAACTACCGTCTGAAGTTTGTAAGCACCGGAGGGAAATCCTAATGGAATCGTATGCATTGCTGATCGCAGCCACCCTGAATGCAGGGACGGTGCTGGCGATTGCGTCGCTGGGCCTGCTGATCAACGAGAAGGCCGGCATTGTGAATCTGGGCGCCGAGGGCATGATGCTGTGCGCGGCCA
The DNA here is from genome assembly GCF_030697375.1 of Rhodoferax sp. Classification (GTDB taxonomy): domain Bacteria; phylum Pseudomonadota; class Gammaproteobacteria; order Burkholderiales; family Burkholderiaceae_C; genus Allorhodoferax. The sequence continues at coordinate 92,434 of NZ_JAUYQD010000022.1, forward strand.
TTGCCGGCTTTGCCACGGTGGTGTACACCGGCAGCGATGGGCTCGGGTTCGCGGCCGGCATGGCGGCCGGAGCCGTGATGGCGGCGGTGTTTGGCGCGCTGGTCATCTGGCTCAACACCAACCAGTACGCCACGGGCCTGGCCCTGAGTTTGTTTGGGGCGGGCTTCTCGGCCTTTGCGGGCATTGCCTATGTGCAGGAAAAGATCCCCGAGCGCCCCACCTTTGCAGTGCCTTGGCTGTCGGACATTCCCCTGGTCGGCCCGGCCTTGTTCCGCCAGCACCCGCTGGTGTATTTGACGGTGGTTTTCGCACTGGGCCTGATCTGGTTTTTGTACCGCACCCGTGCCGGGCTGGTCTTGCGCAGCGTGGGTGAAAGCCCCGAGTCGGCGCACGCCCTGGGGTACCCAGTGCGCTGGATCCGGCTGGCGGCGGTGGTGGCCGGTGGTGCCCTGTGTGGTTTGGCAGGGGCCTACCTCTCCATCATCTACACGCCTTTGTGGGTGGAAGGCATGGTGGCGGGCAAGGGCTGGATTGCGCTGGCACTGACCACTTTTGCCACCTGGCGGCCGGCGCGGGTCTTGCTTGGGGCCTATCTGTTTGGGGGCGTGTCGATGCTGCAATTCCATTTGCAGGGGATTGGCGTGGAGTTCCCCGCCCAGTTTCTGAGCATGTTGCCCTACCTGTCCACCATCGTGGTGCTGGCTCTGATCTCGCGCAATCCACGCTGGATTCGTATTAACATGCCGGCTGCTATTGGCAAGCCGTTTTACCCTGGCGCCTGACTTTCATTCCCACTCCCTGCTCTTTATTACTGAAGGACTTCACATGACAGATTTGCAAAAACGTTCGCTGCTGAAAATGGCTGCGCTGACCGCCGTGGCAAGTGCCGCGCTGGTGGGTTGTGGCAAGAAAGAAGAGCCGGCGCCTGCGCCCGCACCCGCGCCAGCCCCTGCGGCTTCCGCCCCCGCGCCCAAGGCCGAGCCCTTGAAGATCGCTTTTGCCTACGTCGGCCCGGTGGGTGACGGCGGCTGGTCCTATGCCCATGACAATGGTCGCAAGGCACTGGAAAAAGAATTCGGCGACAAGATCGTCACCACCTTTGTGGAAAACGTGCCCGAGTCCGCCGACGCCGAGCGCGTTTTGCGCGACATGGCCGGCCAAGGCAATAAGCTGATTTTTGGCACCACCTTTGGTTACATGGAGCCCATGCTCAAGGTCGCTGCGGACAATCCGAACGTCAACTTTCAGCACGCCACCGGTTACAAAACTGCGGCCAACATGAGCACCTACGACAGCCGCACCTACGAAGGTGCGTACATGGCGGGCGTGATTGCCGGCAAGATGACCAAGTCCAACACCCTGGGTGTGGTGGCCTCGGTGCCAATCCCCGAAGTGATCCGCAACATCAACAGCTTCACCCTGGGTGCCCAAAGCAGCAACCCCAAGGTCAAGACCAAGGTGGTGTGGGTCAACGAATGGTTTAACCCACCGAAGGAAACCGAAGCCGCCACCAGCCTGATCAATGGCGGTGCCGACGTGTTGTTCCAGAACACCGACTCTCCCGCCGTGCTCAAGACCGCGCAGGATAAGGGCAAGCGCGCCTTCGGTTGGGACTCTGACATGACCGCCTACGGCCCCAAAGCCCACCTGGCGTCCAGCATCATCAACTGGGGTCCGTACTACATCAAGACCACCAAAGATGCGCTGGAAGGCAAGAATGCCTCCACCCAAAGCTGGTGGGGCGTGAAAGAGGGCGCCATTGACATCGTGTCCATCGCTGAAGACGTGCCAGCCGAGACCAAGGCCAAGGTGGAAGAAGTCAAGGCCGGCCTGAAAGACGGTACCTTCGTGATCTGGAAAGGCCCGATTGTCGATAACACCGGCAAAGAGCAGCTCAAGAAAGACGAAGTGGCGGACGACAAATTCCTGGGTGGCTTGGGCTTCTACGTCAAGGGCGTGGAAGGCAAGATCCCCGGCGGAAAATAAACCTGTTTAGCTAAGCAAGGGCCGCCCATGGGCGGCCCTTGTTGTTTTGGAGAACACAATGAACCACCCCCCTATTTCCCCAGAGCGCATCCCCGAGCTGCTGCGCCGCATGCCCAAAGCCGAGCTGCACATGCACATCGAAGGCTCGCTGGAGCCCGAGCTGATCTTTGCCATGGGGCAACGCAACCGGGTGCCCTTGGCCTACCCCAGCGTGGAGTCCCTGCGCGACGCCTATGTCTTTGACAACCTGCAAAGCTTTCTGGACATCTACCACGCCGGCACCACGGTGCTCAAGACCGAGCAGGACTTTTTCGACATGAGCTGCGCCTACCTGGCGCGCGCCCAGGCCGACAACGTGGTGCACACCGAAATCTTTTTCGACACCCAAACCCACACCGGCCATGGGCTGAGCGCCGAGACGGTGGTCAACGGCCTGTACCGCGCCTGCGAAGAAGCGCCCCAGCGTTATGGCATGACCGCCTCGCTGATCCTGTGTTTCCTGCGCCACCTGAGTGAAGAAGAGGCCTTTGAATGCCTGGAGCAGGTGCTGCCCTTGCGCGACAAGATCGTGGGCATCGGCTTGGCGTCCAGCGAGATGGGCCACCCGCCGGAGAAGTTTGCCAAGGTGTTTGCCCGCGCCCGTGAGCTGGGCTTTCGGCTGGTGGCCCATGCGGGGGAAGAGGGGCCCGCGTCCTATATCTGGAGCGCGCTGGATGTGCTCAAGGTGGAGCGCATCGACCACGGCGTGCAGGCGCTCACCGACCCGGCCCTGATGCAGCGTTTGGTCCAGGACCGCATCCCCTTGACGGTGTGCCCGCTGTCCAACCTCAAGCTGCGGGTCTACCCCACGCTGGCCCAGCACAATTTGCGGCATTTGCTGGATGCGGGAATTGTGGCCACCGTCAACTCGGATGACCCGGCCTACTTTGGTGGCTACATCAACGAAAACTTCACCCAAACTTTTGCGGCCCTGGGCATGGGTTCTGCGCAGGCCTACCAGCTGGCCCGCAACAGCTTTGAAGCCAGTTTCATTGAGCCGTCCGAGCGCGACAGGCATATTGCCCATTTGGACACGGTTTTTGCCTCTTTTTATTAAAATTGCATTAGGCCTTTTGCGGGGTGCATGGTAGTATTTTCGACCCCCCAAAAGACCAGAACAGGATGACATATGTCGCAGGACGAAGCCTCGTTGGAGCGCAAGCTGCTGATCGTGGACGACAGCAAAGTCTCCCGGATGATCATCCGGGCATTTTTTGCCAAGATGTGCCCCGCTTGGGTGGTGCAGGAGGCGGGGTCGGGTGATGCGGCACTGACCCTGCTGGCAGATTTTCAGCCAGACTTTGTGACCATGGACGTGAACATGCCGGGCATCAACGGCTTTGACGCTGCCGAGCAAATCCTGGCCAGGGACCCCAAAGTTCGCCTGGTCATGCTGTCGGCCAACATCCAGGAGAGCAGTGTGCGCATGGCCGCCTCGCTGCGGCTGAATTTTGTCGCCAAGCCTGCCACCGAAGCGTCCCTGCAGCAGGCGCTGAACCACCTGTTGGCTGCAACATGATGGCGCTCAAGGAGTTGGAGCAAGACGCTCTGACGGAAATTTTCAACATCGGCGTGGGCATGGCGGCAGATGTCCTGAGCCAAATGGTGGGCGAGCGGGTGAAGCTCTCCGTGCCGGTGGTGGAGTTGACCAACCAGCAGCAAGCCAAAAATTACTACCTGGAGCGCGAGCAGCGCCAGTTGTGCGCGATTCGCCAGACCTTCAGTGGTGAAGTCACCACCGATGCCATCCTCATGTTTCCCGAGGAAAACAGCCTGGAACTGGTGCGGCTGATGGTGGGCGGGGATTTGCCGCTGGAGCAGCTCACCGAGATGGAGCAAGACGCCATGGCGGAGATTGGCAACATCATTTTGAATGCCGTGATCTCCAGCATCTCTTCCACCTTGGGCCTGACCTTTGAGGGCTCCTTGCCGGATGTCAGCGTCGTCACGACGGAAAATATTTTTTCGCACCGGGGCGGGGCGATCCAGGTCAGCGATGAAAAAGCGCCGGTACTGGCTTTGACGATTGATTTTGAGCTGAGCACCCGGCAGGTGAGCGGCTATTTGGCTTTTTTACTCGACATTCCATCCAGCGAAAAATTGATTTCCCGGCTGGATAGGTTTATGAATGGTTCTGCAGTGTGACTATTGAATTTGGAAAAGCGGGCACCGCCGCAGTGCGATGGCCCACCTGGGTGGCGGACAGCATTCAGATGGGCTTGGTTGTGGTGGATCTGGATGGCAAGGTGTGTCTTTTCAACCGCTGGATGGTGGAAAGCAGTGGCCTGCCGTTTGAGCAGGTGCAGGGCAAAAATCTGTTCGACATTTTTCCTGAACTGTCCTTGGGGCGGGTGGGTGTTGCATTGAACGCGTGTTTGCACAGCGGCTTGCCAGCGGTGCTCTCCAACTCCCTGAACCCTGCGCCCTTTCCCTTGTACAGCGATGCCCAGCAGCGTGCACAGGGGGTGCGGCGGCAGCAGTCGGTGCGCATCATGCGTGCGCCCAAGCAGGAGGGCACACCACTGCAGGTGCTGATCGAGATCGCGGATGTCGCCGGCGCCGTGCGGCGTGAACGCATGCTCAAAGAGCAAGCGCTGGAGCTGAAAAAACTGTCCGCCTTTGATGCCTTGACCGGCTTGGCCAACCGCCGCAGCCTGGACGATGTGCTGGGCCGCGAGTTTCGCCGCGCCGCCCGTGGCAAGTTGCCGATGGCCATTGTCATGGTGGACATTGACCTGTTCAAATCCTTCAACGACACCTATGGCCACCCGGCGGGCGACCGCTGCCTGATGGACGTGGCCAAAGCCATGCAGGGCCTGGTGAACCGCCCCGGGGACATGGTGGCCCGCTACGGCGGAGAAGAATTCATTGTGGTCCTGCCTGAAACCGATTTGGAAGGCGCCGTGGCCGTGGCCCGGGAACTGCGCCTGGGGGTGCAGGCACTGCGTATCTCCCACAGCATCAGCCGGCATGCCGGGGTGGTCACCATCAGCCAAGGGGTCGCGGCGTCGGTCCCCACCGTGTCGGATACCTTTGAGAGCCTGATCGCGCAAGCCGATGTGGCCCTGTACGCCGCCAAACGCGCGGGGCGCAACCGCGTTGCCGCCTTGCGCGGCGGGGCCGAACTGGACGCCGAGATCGTTCCCCTGGCTGAGCCGCAATAGTGGGTATCTCCAGCACGGTATTCAAGCTACTCCCCCTGCGGCTGCCACTCCTCTTGTAGCAGCGCCAGCATGTCATCGGCGGACATTTTGGCCGCCATGTCGCTGCCTTCGAGCAGGCTGTCGGCCAGGGCGCGTTTGGTTTTGTGCAGGTCCACGATTTTTTCTTCGATGGTGTCTTGCGCCACCAGCCGGTAGATGGTGACCGGGCGGGTTTGGCCGATGCGGTGGGCGCGGTCGCTGGCCTGGTCTTCCACGGCCGGGTTCCACCACGGGTCCATGTGGATCACATAGTCGGCGGCGGTCAGGTTCAGCCCGGTGCCACCGGCTTTCAGGCTGATCAAAAACACGTCGCCCTCACCGGCCTGGAAGGCGTCCACTCGTTGCTTGCGCTCTTGCATCGGGGTGGAGCCGTCCAGGTACTGGTAGCGCACGCCACGCTCGTCCAGATAGGCGCGAATCAGGCTCAGGTGCGCCACAAACTGGCTGAACACCAGCGCCTTGTGGCGGTTGGCCAGCAACTCGTCCAGCAGCTCACCAAACGCCGCCAGCTTGCTGCTGGGCAGGCCCAGTTCGGGAGCCACCAAAGCGGGGTTGCAGCAGGCGCGGCGCAGCTTCATGATCTCGGCCAGGATTTCGATGTAGCGTTGGCCATTGTCCTTGCCACCGGCATCCCCCGCGCCCGCTTTGGCCGCGGCCAGCCGCTCCAGGGCTTGGCGGCGCAGGGCTTCGTACAGCGCTTTTTCTTCGGTCGTGAGCGCCACCTGGCGCAAAATTTCGGTGCGTGAGGGCAGCTCGGAGAGCACTTGCGATTTGGTGCGGCGCAAGATGAACGGACCAATCAGCTTGCGCAGCCGGTTGCGCGCCTCGGCGCTTTGCAGGCGTTCAATCGGCCCGGCGTAACGTTCGTTGAATTGCTCCAGCGAGCCCAGCAGGCCGGGGTTGATGAAGCGAAACAGGTTCCACAGCTCACCCAGGTGGTTTTCCAGCGGCGTGCCCGACAAGATCACCCGAAAGTCACCTTGCAGTGCCATGGCCGCTTGTGAGCGTTTGGTGGCCTGGTTTTTGATGGCTTGGGCTTCGTCAAGCACCAGCGTGTGCCACCGCACGGCGGCAAAGCGTTCAGCCTCTTGCTGCAACAAGCCGTAGCTGGTCACCACCAGGTCCAAGGGCTGCAAGTCCGTTAGGGTTTGCTGGCGGTCGCCACTGCCAAACACAATGACCCTCAAAGTGGGGGCAAAGCGGGCCACCTCGCCCATCCAGTTCATGCACACCGAGGTGGGGGCCACCACCAGCGCCGGGCCTTGGGGGCCACGCGACAGCAGCAGCGCTAGCGCTTGCAGGGTTTTGCCCAGGCCCATGTCGTCGGCCAGGCAAGCCCCCACGCCCCAATGCGCCAGCCGGTTCAACCACTCAAAGCCACTGAACTGGTAGTCGCGCAAATCGGCTCGCAAGGTGGCGGGCAAGACCGGCTGCAGGGTGTCCAGCTCACCCAATTTGGCCAGGTGCTCTTTCCAGAATTTGTCAGTTTTGAGTTTGCCAGCATCCGTGGCCAAATCTTGCAGCGCTCCAGCGGCCAGGGGGTGGATGCGCAGGTCTTTGCCGCGCTGCTCAGAGTAGGCCCGCAGCTCATCCAGGCGGCGGCGAAACGCTTCGGTCAGGGCCAGAAACTGGTTGTCGCCCAAGTGGATGAAGCGGCCATGGCCGGTGGCGGTCAGCTCCAGCAGGCGTTGCAGGTCCAGCACCTGTTTGTCATCTACCTGCAACTCGCCGGTGACGGAAAACCAGTCTTGCTGGCGTTTGATGGCCATGGAAAAGTGCGAGCCGCCCAGCTCGCGGCTGACCTTGAACTTCTCGCCCTCGGGCCAGGCCAGCACCACCGTGTCGGCCTGCGCCTGCAATTGCAGCAGCAGCTCCAGGCAGTCTTGCGGATCTTCGATGGTGCGCTCACCGTGCTCCTCCAGTGTGTCGCGCCAGACCTGGCAGCTGGTCTCCAGCGCCTTGGCGGCCTCCAGCTCCTGGGCCAGATGGCGATGCGCTTGCAGCGGCTTGCCAGCGATTTCGGCAATCACGTTCTCGGCCCCGGCACCGGGTGGGTAGTAGGGCCCGGCGTCCGTAAACGGGCGCACCCGCAGGCTCACTTTCAGGCCCGCGCCCAGCGGCATCAGGTGCACATGCAGGCGGCTGTCGGCCTCCACCTGGGGCAGGTTGGAGGGCAGCACGTCCAGGTCGGACTGGATGGTGATCAGCGACGAGATGGCGCGGATGGCATCCAGCACCTGCGCCTTGGCCCGCACCGGCACGTTCAGCGATTCGCCCAGAATGTTGCCAATGCGGCGGTGATCTTCGGTGACTTCAATCACGCGCAAGCGGGTTGGCGTCTCGCGGCTCACGATCACGCTGTCGCTCTGGCTGCCCAGCGGGGGTTGCAGGCGCAGGGTCAGGGTGTTGGCATCGGCCTTTTTGATTTCCAGCTCAAGCATGCCGCGCAATATCTCGACGCGCACGCCGGGCGATTCCATCGAAAAAACCAGCGGGTGGTTGATCAGGTGAGGCAGGGCCTGGAGGCTATTGATCTCGTACTCGATACCACCGTAATAGCCGTAATTGCTTTTCTTGATGCAGGCGCAGACCTGCCGGTCTTGCGGGCTCAGGTAGTCAAATTCTTCGGGCGATTCGCTCAGGCGCTTGAGTGCCACGGCCCGCCCGCCCGTCCAGGCCGTCTGGCCTTTGCGCTTTTGCTCGCGCGGGTAGAGGGCGATGTGGCGGGGGCCGATCTGGATCTCCCACACCAGGCGCGCTGGGGTGGGGCCGCTGGTGCTGGTGCTGTCCTTGGCGGGTGCGCTTAACTGGGCCAAGGCCGCCAGTTGGCGCTGCCAGGGTTCCTGCTTTTCAAACCAGTCCAGCAAACACACGCTGCCTTGCTGGCGGCGCAGTGTTTCGGCCCGCTGCAAAAACAAGGCGCTGTCGGTGGGCGACACACGGGTTTTCTGGCGGCCCAGCAATTCGGCGGTTTGGGCGGCGATGAAATGTTGCCCGGCGGCCTCGCTTTTCAGGTGCAACTCTTGCAGCAGCAGAAATTTAGGATCGGTCAGGGGCACCCCCAGCCATTCGTCGATCAACAGAAAAAACAATTTGTAGAGGGGCGCATCCTCGGAGTTGAATTCACTGCCGACAATGGTTTGTGACTGCGCGGTTTGCACCTGATGCAGGTGGCGCAACTGCTCAAACACCGGGTGGTAGCCGTCCAGACGCCGCACGGCGATGTCCAAGTAGGTCAGTGCTTTTTTATGGTGCTTTTCTTGGGCGCTGCGCAGCAGGGCCAACATGTGCAAAAAGCCAGTCAAACCACTGAAAACGTTGGTGCGCTTCATGCTGGTGGCACGAAAGGCCTTAAGGGCGGCTTCAAAGCCGTCAATGGCTGGCTCCAGCTTGCCGCGCAGCAAGGCCATGGCGCTGTGCAGTGCCAGGCATGGGCCTTCGGGCCGGTTGGCAAGGATGTTCTCAGCCTGGTCAAACTGGCCGGACAACAAAACATACTCGGCGTACATGGCGATAAAGCCGGGCCGGTGTGTGCCGGGTGCTTTGCCTTTGAACACCGATTCGGCGTAAGCCACGATGGGTTTGGATTCGCGCAGGCCCAGCATGGCATCTTGCAACAGCGTGGCCAGAACCGCTTCTTGCATCTCGGGGTGCAGCAGCGCCATGAAGCGCTCGGTAAAGGGGCGCCCGCAAATGTCAACGTAGGGGTGCTGCCGGCGAAAGGCAGAAAAATCTGAACACGCCACCAAGTATTTGGACACCGTGTCTCTGTCTTTGCCACTGATCAAGGCACGGCGCAGGGCGCGGATGCCCTGTTGGTAGTTTGCGAAACGAATCTGGCCGGCATAGCTTGAGATTCTTTCAATGCTTTCAACAGCAGCACAAAGGCTGTCCAATTGCGCACGGGTGATGGCGCTGTGGATCGCAGTGTCCACCAGCGCCGGCGCACACTGGTATTCCCCTGCGCTGGTGTGCGCAATCAGGCCTTGCAGCACCAATTCAGCCAACAGCGCGTCCATGCTATTGCCGTTGTAGCCCGTGCCTTTGGGGGACTTCAGGTTGGCCTTGGCCAGGTACTCCATCAGCCGAGAGCGGCTGTTGATCGGCCCCATCAGCGCCAGAATGGAGACAAGGGCCTGTTCAGTGGGGTGCCGCAGCGCAAAACGCTCCGTCAACGTGGATGGTTTCATGGGGAGGTTCAAGGGTAGACACGGTTCGGGGCGGTGAATTCAACTTGGATGCTCATACGCAGGAATTGTGCTGCGGAAGTGCGCGCCTAAGGGGCATCGCCGCGAATCGATTCAAACAGGGTTTGCGGCTCTGCCACCGTGACACATTGCGGCAGCGCACCTTGCAAGAATTGCAAAACACATGCCTCGACACCGGCTCCCCACATCGGGACAGTTTCAACCATGCTTCCATCCCGTCGCACAAACCGGTAGGTGCGTCGCCCCACACGACCGTAGACCAGCAGTTCCTGCAGCTCGTCGAGCGCGAATGTCAGCGCGCCACGCGAGTCCTCAGGGCGCGCAAAAACGAGAGTGCCTTGCCTGATGGCGACGCTGGGCGGTCCGAGCGGGCCGAACTTCCGATACGTCAACACGCGGAAAGTGAATGGAACGCCAAGCACGGCCAAATACAGCAGCGCATGGGGGGGCGCCAGTCTGCCCAAAAGAAAACTCGCTGCGAGGAAGAGTAGCGTCATTGCAAACAGAGTGGCTTCCAGCCGGAAACGCGGCGGTTGGTACACACCATCTTGCGTCACAACGACGGACTGAAAGAGCAAACTCATGTGTTCAATGATGGCTGGATGAAGAAAACCATGTCAGCACGGTGGCGGATGGCGCCGAAGAACCAGCCCGCTGTCGCGCGCAAATGAAGTCGCCGCCCAGACTACGCCTTGCCCACGGGTACCGTGAACCACCACAGGGCGTACAAAATCACACACAGGCCATCAATCACCAGCACCGGGTGCATGCCTTGCAAGGCGGGCGTGGTCCAGCCCATCGCCACCAGGACGCAAAGGCCCAGTTTCTCTAGTCCGGCCGCCAAGACGATGGGGTGGCGAATGTCCGGGTGGCGCGCGGCATACACCAGCAATGCGCCAAAGCAAAAGGCCAGCAGCCCCCAGTGCTGGGCGTGCAGCAGGCCCACCGCATCGCCCACTTGCAAACCCGAAACCGCCAGCACGGCGGTGGGGGCAAAGAACTGGGCCAAAGGCAGCATCGTGATGAAGCCAGTGGCATACAAAACATGGGTGAAATACTTGCTCATGTTGCGCGTCCTGATGTGTGTGGGCGGGCCATTGTGCCCGACGCTTGCACCGCTCGCAAACGCAGCGCCGTAGTCGCAAAGGCCTTCTGTTGACGCCGCCACCGTTGTGAGCCACCTGCCGGAAATGCATTGACCCAGGTCGGTGCGTCAAAATCGGCGCCGTATATGGGTTGGTGGACCGACTGTAGGGGAAGATGCAAGCGAAATATGCCGCTAGCCCCCGTGAAATAAGCGCAAGCAGCTATGAAAAGTATAGCGAATACGACAGCTTCATCACAACTTCATCTGAAGACGGCGGACAGCGCGAACAAACCAAGGGCCAGCACAAAGCAATTTCTGGGCACGCTGAACCAAAACCGGTGGGCCAGGTAAATGTAGAGGGCAGGCACCAGGAACAGGCCCAGGTTCAAGGACACCGAGGATTGCAACAGGCCCGGACTCTCAAGCGCCAGCGTGGCGTAGAACCAGCCGAAAAGCACCATGCCCAGGCTGTGGCTCAGGTGGAAACCCCGGATGGCATTCCACAGATTTCCGGTTTGGGACAGGCCGACTTTGCCGATCTTGATTTGTGCCAGCAGGTTTGGGTCGTGGGGCTCCAACTTCGTGCTGAACAGCGTCAGCGCGGCGTGCCCGACACCGAGAATGACAAATACCGAACAGCCGAGTATCAACAGTGTGGTTTCCATTTTTAATGTATCCAGGGGTTGGTAGTGCGCACGCGGGCGCCCAGGGTTTTGAGCAACTGGGTCAGGCCCAGGTAGGCGCGGTCGAAGTAAGGGAGGTCGGGCGGAACCGCTTGCAGGAACTGCACGGCCTGGCGCTGGTGTTCGGGTTTGGAGCCGGGGTAGGGCGGGTGCTGCGTGAAGTCGTAGACCGACACCGTGAATGGCAGACGCTGCCAGGCTTGCATGTCCGCCAGGGCGGGCAGCAGTTGGGTGCAAAAATCGTGCGCGCTCAGCGCGGGATCAATCAGCCCCAAGCTGCGGTAGGCCTGCTGCACGCGCTGGGTGTCCAAGGGGCTGTGCAGCAGGGTGGACCAGACGCTGGCAACGGCCTCGCAAAAATCCGGGCTCAAGGCGCGGGTGCAGCCAAAGTCCAGCAAGCCCAGTTGCCCATCGGGCATGAAGAGGTAATTGCCGGGGTGGGGGTCGGCCTGCAGGCGGTGCAGCACAAAGGCGCAGTGCATAAAGGTGTCGAACAGCAACTGGCCGTAGCGGTCGCGCTGTTCCTGGCTGGGCTGGGTTTGCAGCCATTCGTTGACGTGTTGGCCGGCCAAGTGCCGCATGGTCAGCATCCGCTTTGTCGTGCGGTCCATCACCGGCTGCGGTATCACCAGGCCGGGCAGCGTCAGGTGTTGGCTAAACCATTGCAGGGCTTGCGCTTCGTGCAGGTAGTCCAGCTCTTCGGCCAGTTTGCACTCAATGTCGGCCATCACGCGCTCGACGATGCTGGCCTTGGGTAAGGCGTCGGAGTGGCCGCCCAGTGTTTGCAGCAGGCTGCGCAGCATGCGCATGTCGCTGCCAATGGAGGCCGCCATGCCGGGGTATTGCAGCTTGACGGCCACCGCGTCGCCATTGGCCAGCGTGGCGGCGTGGACCTGGCCCAGGCTGGCGGCGGCAAAGGCCTGCGGTTCGAAGTGCTGAAACAGCGTGTGCGGGTCCTGGCCCAACTCCTGGCGCATCACTTTGACAACCACGGCGCGGTTCAGCGGTGTGACCTGGTAGTGGGCGCGGGCCAGCTCCTGGCGCATGCCATCGGGCAAAAAGCCCAGCTCCATGCTCATCAGTTGCGAGGCCTTCAGCGCCGTACCCTTGAGCTGGTTCAGCGCCGCAAACAGAATGCGGCCCAGCTCGGCCTCGTGTGCCGCGCGGGCCTTGGCCTGCTGTGCGTCGTCGCGGGTCAGGGACTGCGCCTTGTGGCCCAGATGCGCCAGGCCGGCGCGCGCCACCGCCATGCCTGCAATGGCGCCGCGCGACAGCCGCCCGGTGCTGGGCAGCTCCGACTCCTTGCTGTCCTTTTTAGCCATGCGCCACCTGCGCCAGCATGCGCGGCACGATGGCACTGTGCACCGGCCCGACGACAGCCATGTACAAGCGCCCCAGGCGGTTGTGGATGTGCACCACGGTGCCCAGCGACACCATGGGTTGGCCGTCCACCAGGTGTTTGACCAGCGACAACTGCACCAGCAAATGCTTGTCGTCGTCAAACAGGATCACCTCGTTGTCTTGCAGATGTTTCAGGCTGAAGATGCCCACGCGGTCACCGACTTGGTAGGCATGGGCCGGCTTGCGGTTGACGGCCGTGGACAAGTTGCCCAGGTGCTTGAGCCCGACCAGGCGCACGGCTTGGTTGCGCATCGCCATCAGCGCATTCATCCAGCCCGGCGTGCGGGTCACCAGCATCAGATAGGTCTCCAAGGCATTCTTGTCCGGCCACAGGTCGTCGAACCGGTAGCAGTCGGCAAAGTCGGAACCCAGCAGGGTCTGGGCAATACGGCTGCCGTTGGGCAGGTCACAGAGCAGCGGTTTCATTTGCGTGCTCCACCCAAATCGCCCAGGCCGCGCCGGGCCAGTTGCAGCAAATCCAGCAGGCCCGTGCCGTCGTGCATGAGGCGTGCCATTTGGCTGCGCACCATGAATCCGCCCAGCTCCAGCAGCTTGTCCACCAGGCCGCTCTTCAGCGCCAGCACCAGCACGCCCAGGCTCAGGTCCACCATTTGCGTGGTGTTGGCAAACTGCTCCGATTCATCGCGCAGCCAGTAGGCCATGACGCCGTAGACATAGTCGGCCAGCAGCCCGGCCAGGCTGGGCTTGAAGCCGCAGGGCACGATTTCCTGGGAGGCCTCGGCCTGCTCCAGCAACTGGATGAAGGCATTTTTGAGCAGCGGCTTGCCCGGCAGTTGTTCACCCAGCAGCAGCATGGGTGCGCGTTCCACCAGGCCGCGCGCCAAGCCTACAAATTCGCGGTCGGCCAGCAGAATTTCCAGCAGGCTGTCGATCAGCAACTGCATGCGCTCGTGCAGCGAAAAATCTTGGTGCCCCGGTGTTGTGCCGGCTTGCGCCAGCGCGTCGCTTATGGCCTGTTCAAAGTAAGCGGTGACCAGTTTCTCTTTGGTGGGAAAGTACTTGTAGATGGTGGCGTCGCCGATGTCGGCGGCGCGTGCGATTTGCTTCATCGTCGTGCCTTCAAACCCGTGCTGGGTCATCAGGTCTACCGCCGTTTTGATGATAAGCCGGTGGTTTTTGGCTTGTTGGGCTTTGGTGGTGCGCATGGGGACTATGAAAGTAAAGCTAGTGGGATGGCAGCTGGGAGGCGGGTGCGCTTACAGCGTGTGCCAGACCTGGGTGAGACCCAGCAGATGGACAGCACCGTAGAAAATGCAGACGAACGAACTCCAGACCAGGAACGGCGTTGCCCTGGCGCGGGCGAAGGTGAGCAGCGGAACAATGGCAAGGCCCCGCACAAGGTAGATGCCGGTGATGACGACGAGTGCCAGCTTGAGCTGGGGCAGCGGTGCAAGAATGCCCGCCCCCGACAAGGCGTAGGCGGACCACAAGGCCAGAACTGTGGCGATGCCTGAGGTCACCACAGCGGGGTAAAAGCGACCTGCAGCCGCGCTGGCCGCCATGCGCTCACCGGCCCCAAAAAAGCGGTACCACGGTGCGCCGCCCACCACGATGCCGACGTGCAGCAACGCGGCGACTGCACTCAGGCACGCAGCGACAAGGAGCGGTGTATTGGGTTCGGTAGCCATGATTAATTAAATTTGCTATGTAATAAATCGCAGTATATGGCGTTATTAAGAATAGTAAAAGTGTTTAATGCGAAAATTGCGGAGGACCTGCCATGACCACAACCGGATTGCCGCCCTGCACGGAAGCGCCAATGTGGATGACGTGGAGATCGTTCCCCCTGCCTGCAACGCCTCCCCAAAATAGTGTCTATCCGCAGGCCCGTATAGCGCCGCGGACCCTCGCGGTTTAAGCTTGGGCCCTATGACTATGAAAGCCTACCGCGCCTCCCTTCTTTGGTTTGCCCCGCACAGCGAGGGCCCCCCCCGTGCCCTGTATGAACAAGACGGCCTCTTGGTGGTGGGCCCCGATGCCCAGGGCACCCAGGTGGTGCAGGCCATTGGCGCGTGGAGCCTTGTTGCGCCGCAGTACCCGCAGGTGCCGGTGGAGCACCTGCCCGGGCGCATCATTGCCCCCGGCTTTGTGGACCTGCATGTGCATTTTCCGCAGACCAACGTCATCGGCTCACCCGCCGAGGGCTTGCTGCCCTGGCTGGAAAACTACACTTTTCCTGAAGAAAAACGCTTCGCAGCCCCCGAATACAGTGCGCAAGCAGCTACCTTTTTTATAGCAGAACTGTTGCGCAACGGCGTCACCACGGCGCTGGCCTTTGCCACCTCGCACACCGAATCGGTGAACGCCTTGTTTGCCGCAGCGCAAGCCGAACGCATGCGTTTGGTCACCGGCCTGTGTTTGATGGACCGCCATGCCCCCGACGACTTGCTCAACCAGTGCGCACCTGCGGGCAGCGCTACCGGGGCCAAAGACGCCACCGAGCAAAGCCTGCTGGACTCGGAAGCCCTGATTCAGCGGTGGCACGGCCAAGACCGCCTGGGTTACGCCATCACCCCGCGTTTTGCGCCCACCTGCACCGACGCCCAGTTGCGTGGCGCGGGGGAACTGGCGGCCCAATACCCCGATGTGTGGATTCAGTCGCATGTGGCTGAGAACAAGGACGAAATTGCCTGGGCCCGGGCCCTGTTTCCCGATTCCCGCAGCTACCTGGCCACCTATGCCGACTTTGGCCTGATGCGCAAAAAAGCCATCTACGCCCACTGCATCCATTTTGACGACGACGACCGCCAACTGATGCGCGAGACCGGGGCCGCCGCCGCCATCAGCCCCACCAGCAACCTGTTTTTGGGCAGCGGCTTTTTTGACTACGCCGGGGCGGACCGGGTCGGCTTTCGGTACGGGTTGGCCAGCGATGTGGGCGGCGGCACCAGTTTCAGCCCCTTTCACACCATGCTGGGCGCCTACTACGTGGGGCGCGAGGGGCAAACCAAAGCCGGTTTGTCCTTGTCACCCCAGGCGCTGTGGTGGCAGCACACCGCCGGGGCTGCGCAGGCCTTGGCACTGGACGGCGCCGATGGCCAGGCCGCCGTGGGCAACCTGCTGCCCGGCTGCGAGGCCGACTTTGTGGTGCTCAACCCCCAGGCCACGCCCTTGCTCGCGCGCAAGACGGCGCTGGCCAGCAATCTGGACGAACTGCTGTTTTCCATGATTGTTCTGGGGGACGACCGTTTGATTGAGAAAACGGTTATCTCACAAGCGACTGCTTAGCCTCGGTGCCACCACTGCGGTGGGCGTGTTCCGCCTGGTTTTTGGCGATGAATGCGGCCACCTGTTCCGTGGGCAAGGGTTTGCTGAAGAAATAACCTTGCCCGTATTGGCACCCGAGTTGGCGCAACATCGTGGCCTGCGCAGCCGTTTCGATGCCCTCGGCCACTGTGCGCATGGACAGGGTTTTCGCCAGACCCACAATGGCTTCCGTGATGGCCGCGTCCTCCACATCGTCGGGTAAATCCATGACAAAGCTGCGGTCGATCTTGAGTTTGTCCAGCGCAAACCGTTTCAGGTAGGCGAGCGACGAATAGCCGGTGCCGAAGTCATCCAGCGACAGCGAGAAACCACAGCGTGAGAGCTCACCGAGAATCCGCGCCGCTTCGCCGCTGTGGCCCATGACCATGGTTTCGGTCACCTCAAATTCGCACATGTCATGGGCCAGGCCGCTGGCCCGCGCGATGGTTTGCGCCTTGCTGGCGAACTCGTGGTCGCGGAACTGGCGGCCCGACACATTGACCGCCATGAACAAGGGGCCAAAGCGCTCGTTCCACCGGGCCGCTTGCGAGAAGGCGGTCAGCATGGCCCACTCCCCCAGGCTGACAATCAGGCCGCTGTCTTCGGCAATGGGAATGAAGACTGCAGGGGCGACCAGTCCGCGCGCCGGATGGCGCCAGCGCATCAGGGCCTCCAGGCCCGCAATGCGCCCCGTGGCGAGCTCGATGATGGGCTGGTAATGCAACTCCAGCTCGTGTTTGTCCAGTGCCTGGTGCAGTTCCGCCTCCAGTTCGAAACGCGTGCGTGATTCGTTCGACATGGAGGGCTCCCACAGCCGGATGCCATTTTTGCCAGCAGTCTTGGCCACATACATCGCGGCGTCGGCTTTTTTCAACAACTCGTCAAAATCTTCGGACGGAAGAGCCGCCATGGCGACGCCAATCGAACAGGTGATGAAAAAATTCTGGTCGGCCATTCGGAACGGTTGAATGACCGCATCCAGCAATTTTCTGGCCCGAATGTGGGCCTGGGGCAAGTTGGCAATGTGGTCGAGCAAGACCACAAATTCGTCACCACCGAAACGCACCACCATGTCGGTGCTCCGCACGGCGGCGCTCAACCGTTCTCCCACCGCGATCAGAAGCTGGTCGCCGCAGTCATGGCCAAAGGTGTCGTTGACGTATTTGAAGTTGTCGAGGTCAATGAAGAACAGGGCCCGCGACCCATGGCGCGGCGACATATCGTGCATCAGCTCATCGGTGCGGCGGCGAAAGAAATGGCGGTTGGGCAGGCCCGTGACCTGGTCGTGCAAGGCCTGGTGTTCCAGCCGCTGCTCGGCAAGCTGGCGTTCGACCAGTTCAGTGCCCAGTGCGGTGTTGCGCTGCTCAATTTGCTCAATCATGCGGTTGAACCCTTCGCCCAATTCACCGATTTCGTCTTGCGTGGTGATGGTGGCACGTTGCGAAAGATTGCCATCCACCGACACCTTCTTCATCAAGGCGACCAGGGCAGAAAGTGGGTCCGTAATCGCCCGCTGCAGGTGCACGGCGATGGAGTTGCCAATCAGCATCGACAACACAATCGACAGCATGACAGCCCCACCGTAAAACAGGATTTGCGCCAACACATAACCACGGTCGCTCTCCACCTCCAGCGTGGCCAGGCGCTCCCCCCCCGACACCATGGCGGTATTCACGCGCATGCGCAGGAGGCCCCCCCAGGGAATGCCTTTGGCGCCATTGGGGTTGTCGCCAGACGGCCGGAAGGTGGCGAAGATATGGCCGTTGGGTTCGATGATGCGGGCACCCAGCACCTCACTGTCGCGGCCCAGTCCGGCGAGAATTTCTTCCGCTGTCTTGCTGTCGCGAAACTGCAGGGCCGGCAGCGCATTTTCAGCAACAATCGCGGCCTTCAGACCGGCTTCTTGTTCTGCCTTGCGGTACTCCACATTCCAAACGATCAATACCAACATCGCGGTGGCGCAAAGGCCGGAGATCAGCGATGTCATCAGCTGGAAACGCCTGAGCTTTTGTTTGATGGGAATATCGCGCAGGGTGTTCCAGTGGCGGCGCATAGGGAAGCCCATTTAGCGGACGCTGCGTGCCAGGCGCAGCAGTTTGCTGCTCAGCACCAGGCCAGCGGCCCGTGCGCTGGTGTTGTTGATATCGAAGACCAGCCGGTTGCCGTTGTGCCCCAGCCTGACCATGGCCCATTCGTCCGTGGCCGCGTCCGTCACGCTGAGAATGGGCTTTTCGTGCAGCCCCCGGGTGGCAAGGACGGATTTCGCGTCGGGCACGCCCGGGAGGTACACCAGGTGGCAGTCGGTGATGTCGGCGTGTGCGTCCAGGCGCTGGACCCAAATGCGTTGCTTGTTGATCTGGCGCTTGGCAATGGCGTCGAGCGCGGTGCCCAGATCGTCGTGGCCCAGCACGCAAAATACCAAGCCATGGGCTGGTACAGACGGCCATTGGGTGTACAACGCGAAGTTGTAGAGAAAGGCCACTTTCAACTCCGTATCCGGGCTCGGCACCGAGGTGTCATGCGCGCTTGCCGGCGGCCAGAGCTGCAGTAGCAGGGACAAAACGGCCGCGTGACGGTATTTACTTGCGCTCAATGAGCATTCCCCAAAAGCGAATCAACTGCCTACGATTGGAGTGGGCCAGGGGAATGTCTGGTTTGATAAAAAGCAAGGGCGCGCTGCCGGTAAGACGCAGTTTGTTGGGAGGCGTTTGTGGGGGCCGTTGCCACTGGGGTGGTTGGTTCCGCTCATGTCCCCCGAACCGGGCTGTGCCCGGTTCTCCTCCTTTACTTCGCTGCACCATCCACCCCAGTGGCAACGGCAGCCAGCGGTGTTGGCCGGCGTAGGGTGGGGGAGCTTACTCATCAAATCGGCCCCAAGCCCAATAGATATGTGCGGACACAGCTACTAAATCGATAGCGAATGTGCCGAAGAAAAAGCGATCTCCTTCCCCAGGGGGGCGTTCAGGTCTTTCAGATTGGCCTTTGGCGTTTTCTTCGGGGTGTCGCGGTCTTTGTCTGACATGCGCGAGAGAACCATTTTTATCGCAGGGCGGGTGGTTTCGACCCACGGCGCCAGCGACCTCTTGGCTGTGGGAGCTGACATGCAAGAAATTCCTCCAGTTTGGGCGCAAATCAGCTCGCAGCCTAGAATCAGGACAAAGCAATCTGCGTGGTTTGTCGGGATTTTTATGCCTGTATAAAAACCTCAAGAAGTCACCGAAACTTAAGCTACAAGCCATTCCTAGGAGAGTCCCATGACCAGTTTATTGCTCAGCGACCGGAATCATTTGCAAGTCTTGCGAAGTGGATTACGTTGAACCATCATGTGGCAGGCTCGTCGCACCTTTCTCGCATCGGCATCAGCATTGACATGTGTAGCTATTTTTGACGCTGTTTACGCGCAGACAACTGGCCCAATGAAACCATCTCAATCAGCTGTTGCAATGCGGAGTTTCTTGACTTCGCGAGGCCTTTCGGTTGCCAACCTGTCTGCATCTCAACTTATCGAAAACGCGCTAGCCTTCTATCGTTCTGTTCGGGCATCAGGATTGGCGAACAGCCCAGATGCCGACATGTTGCTGTTTCAATGGGGCGTCTTTGATTGGGGAAAAGGGGCAAGCTTTGAACTCGATCTCACTCGGCAGTTCATGGGTGCCGGGGCCACGGGCGACGATGCAATAAGTCAGTTGCGTTGCACTGCCCATTTTGTTCCCAGCCCAGAGTTGCGCGCGATTCCAGTTTCAAATCGTTGGTGCGGCTCGGTGGCCGACATCGAGTCGTACTCACATTTCATTTACGATAGTGCTGCATTCCGTGCGGTTGCATCAGCCACCCCAGAAAGCATTGTTATTGAATGGGGCAAAGTCTGATGGTTAACAGGTGGCTCGGCACGGACACGCACCAGCAAGATGCCGCTTCGCGGCGCTTGCTGCGTGCCGGGCAGATCGGACATTGAGACTCACACCATGTGTAGTGCGTTCAGTTTTGTCTACGTGGTCCTATTTCTCAGTGCCGCCGCCGGTGGTCTTGTGGCGGCGCTCTACGAAGGTAAGTTCGCTAGCCGCCTGTCGGCAAATCATCCCGGGACATGGCGCACGATAACTGCGCGGAAGATGCTTTTCAACGATGGGGACCAAGACGGCGCGGCCACGGTGCTGTATCTCTGGTCCGGCGGGTATAGGGAGCTTGATGACGTGACGCTGAATTCCTACGCCACTCGTGTCTTTGCCGCTATGGCCCTCTTCGTTCTAGCTTTGGTGGGTTCGCTGTTGATGGGGTCGGTGGCCCCGGACATTTCCCTACTAGCTTGTTTCCATCGCTGACTATGAGACTTAACATGGCTATCGACACGGACCCACAACAGCAGGGGGCGGCTTCGCCGCACGGTGTTGTGGTCCGGTCATTTTTACGTTAACCCTCAAGGAAAGCGTCTATGGCAGGTAAGCAACCGAAACGAAAACCACGCGAAGGCGTAGACGAATACGGACGAACACCGCTTCACTATGCGGCAGCGGAGTCGCGCCCAGATGAAGTCGCAAAATTGCTAGCAGCAGGTGCTGACGCAAATGCGCAAGATGACAATGGTTGGTGTCCGATCCATTTCGCGGCTCAGGCTGTTTCCCCTGAATGCACGGCGGCGCTTTTGCGAGCAGGGGCAGACACTTCGCTTTATGACTCATACGGAAACACCGCTCTATGGCGAGCCGTCTTTTCTTCCAAAGAAGACGGTTCTGTAATTCGCTTGCTGCGCGAGGCAGGTGCCAACTCTCTTGCAAAGAACAACCATGGAGTTTCGCCAACATCGCTTGCTCGAACAATTGCAAATTTTGACCTGGCAAAGTATTTCACCGACATTGCGGACTGTGGCGATGAGGGCTGACGAATAAGGTTAGATCGTGCAACAAGTCGATTGACACGGACGTCCTTTCGGCGGGCTTCGCCCGCCTACTGTCCGCCAGTCATCTCCAACGTTGAATGTCAGCAATCGGCAAAGTTGAGTGACTGAAATCAACCGGGCACCCCACATTCCGCCCCGAAAGCCTGCCCCAGGCCCAATTCAGCAATCCGAAGCATTTACACATATCAAACCTGCCCCTAGCCCAATAGCTATCTGCGGACACAGCTACTAAATCGATAGCAGATGCAGTGAAAAATGCGATCTCCATCCCCAGGGTGTCGTTCAGGCCTTCCCGCTTGGCTTCTGGCGTTTTCTTCAAGGTATCGTGCAACCGGCAAGAAGCAGGGCGGCGGCGCAAAGCGCCAGTAAACGGGGGGGGCCAAAACCTGCAAGTGATTCTGGCGTGGTATAGGGGGCTGGGTTGGATCGACTCTATGCATTCGAATGCATTGATTCTGGAGCTGTCGGTGGACCACGGGGCCGGCGGTTTCGACCCACAGCGCCAGCGACCGCTTGGCAGCGCTATGACATTCAGATGACTACCCCAAAACCCATCGTCCCAGAAAATAAATGGGTATCACAAGGATTGCACCAGCGAAGATTCTGGTCAGCATTTTCGCGTCGTGTTCCATTTGCTTCTGAAATGGCTTATTGCCTTGCGACATAACTTTTGCCTTTAGCTGCCAATACTCATCAAATGCATGACTGCGAGCGGAAAATTCTTTGCCAATTTTTGCCATTGCTGCATCAAGATCAACGGAGTCGACCACCCCTTCTGGCTTGGAGCTCGATGATGTGGCTCTTTTGAACGCGCTTTCCTGTTCCGATTGATCTATTGGCTGGCTAGCTTTGGCCCATAAAACTGCCAGTTTCCTTGCATCGTCTAGAGACTCTCGTGGATTTAACTGCACGACGGGATTTGGACTATGGCGGCTTCCGATCTCGCAAATTGCGGTCACGATCGTAGGCACTGGTAGAGACAAAAATACCCCCCTCAATTTGAATGTACCCCTACGGCGCATGATCGGCAGCGCGATCGCCAAAGGGCCAATCAAAAAGGGCCGAACTCGACTCTTCCAATGCTCTTGTATGCCACTGGCGCTTAATTCAAAATCTAGAAAGTGGTAAACGAATCCTCTATCTTCGCGATACCAGTGTCCAACGCGATAGACATCGCGCCAAGGTATCGTTGGATGCCCCGCAATCGCGAATCCATCGGAGTCAATCTTTAAACTGTAGCCGACCTGAACCTCTCGAACAAGGCCAGCCAGCGTTATCCAAGCTGTGTATCCCAAAACAAGAGATGCACTAACGAGGAATACAAATAGGGACAATTCCCCTTCCTCCACTAGTTGAAAGGTGAGAGCACCGTTCAGGCAAGGTAGAAAGACAGCCAACAGCGCAAGCGAAAAACACAGTCGTTTGAACCACATGGGCTTCACGATCAACTCTGTACCAGACCACGTGGCTTGTTCGCTGTACTGTTTGATTTTTTTGGTAACTTTTTCAGTGGCATCGCTTGCCCCAAGGCGTGAACCCCAAATCATCAAAAAAGTCAATGCTACTGACGCCCCGCCACCCAATAATAAATGGCCCTTGGCGACTGAAAATATCATCAGATAAAACAATGCGGCGGCGACAATGAGAAAGGCAATGCGTTTCAATCGGGGAGCTCCAAAAATACCCATGCGGTCAGAAGATTCGCGGCAAGAATAATCGTCATTTTGACGCGATCGAATTCAACAGATTTGGATGTCTGTTAGCTGGTGGCCTAACCGTCTGGCATCAGCCTGTGAACCGGGCACCCCACATTCAGCCCCGAAAGCCTGCCCCAGGCCCAATGCAGCAATCCGAAACATTTACACAATCAAACCAGCCACTAGCCCAATAGCTACATGCGCACACAGCTACCAAATCAATAGCAAACGCATCTAAAAAAATCTATTCCTCTCCCCCCGCCAACGGCAACAAAACACTCACCACCAGCCCGCCCTCGGCATGGTTGTGCAGGCGTATCTCCCCGCCGTGGGCCTGGATGATGTTGCGGGCTATCCCTAGGCCCAGGCCAGTGCCGGCGCGGTTGCTTTGCTGGCCGTGGCTCAGGCGCACGTGGGGCTCGAAGGCCAGGGACATGGAGGCCTGGGCGATGCCGGGGCCAAAGTCGCGCACTTCCACCAGGGCCAGGGTGCCCTGGGTGCCCAGGCGCAGGTGCACGCGTTCGCCGTAGAGCACGGCGTTGTCGATGAGGTTGCTGAACGCGCGTTCCAGGGCCAGGGGTTTGCCCATCACGCTCAGGGGTTCGGCCACGCATTCGATCAGGGCGTCGGGGTGGATGGGGCGGGTGGCCAGGCGGGCCAGCAAGGTGTCCAGCCGCACAGGGGTCAGGTTTTCGTGGATGTCGGTGTCCTTGACGCTTTGCAGGGCCGATTTCACCATCACATCCAGGTCGTCCAGGTCTTCGTGGAATTCGGCTTGCAGGGCTTCGTCATCCAGCAGTTCGGTGCGCAATTTGAGCCGCATGATGGGGGTTTTCAGGCCATGCGAAATGCCCACGAACAGGCGCTCGCGGTCCACCAAATAGCGCTGGATGCGGGCCTGCATCTGGTTGAAGGCGCGGGCCGTGCGCCGCAACTCGGCGGTGCCGGTTTCGGGCAGCGATTCGGGCGCGCTGGCGCTGCCAAAGGCGTTGGCGGCGGAGGCCAGCCGGTTCAGGGGGCGGATCAGGCCACGCACCAGCAGCACCGCCAGCAGCAGCACGGTCAGCAGCGTGACCAGCTGGAGCGCCACCCGGTCCACGGTCAGCGGGTTGGCGTTGTCCAAAAAGTAAGGGTCGGGCATGGGGGCCGCCAGGTACAGCCAGCGGCCGGGCTCGAACTCGGCCTGGATCACCAGCACCGGGGCAGGGCGCGGGCGCAGCAGCAAGGTGGCCTCCACCCAGGACTCGGGCAGGTCGTCTACGGTGCGCCCGTCGTCCGAGACCTGCAGCTTGTCGGGCCAGGCAAAGGCGACGGCCGGGGCCGACACCGCGGCCAGGTTGCGCACCAGGTCGGCGCGCACCACGTCCACCACCGCGTCGACCAGGGCATTGCCTTGCAAGGGGGTGATGGGCACCTGCGCCCGGTTGACGTTGACAAAGAAACGCGTGCCGCCCATGGTGCGCAACTGCTCGATCAGGATGGGGCGAAACTGCGGCGGCAGGTCGCGAAAGAATCGCAAGGCGCCGGCCGCGTTCAGGGCCAGGTGCCGACCCGCTTCCAGGGCCTCGACCCGCGCGCTTTCGCGCAACTGCCGTGCCCACAGCAAGGTGCCCACCAACTGGGCGCTGACCACACCCACGGCCAGCACCAGCACGATGCGCCCCAGCAGGCTGTCGGGTAGGCAGCGGCGCGCCAGGCGGATGAGCTTATTGGGCATTAATCACCACCGGGAGTGACTTCGGCCGAGAACACATAGCCACTGCCGCGCACCGTTTTGATCAGGGCCGGCTGTTTGCCATCGTCGTTCAGGCGCTGGCGCAGGCGGCTGACCTGCACGTCCAGCGAGCGGTCCAGCGGCCCCAGGTCGCGGCCCCGGGTTTGCTCCATCAGGCGGGCGCGGTCCAGGGTTTCGCCGGCGTGCTCGGCAAAGAAACGCAGCAGGTTGAAGTCCATGCTGGTCAAGACCACGGGCGCACCTTGGGGGTCGGCCAGCAGGCGTTCGGTCAGGTCCATGGAGAAGCCGGCAAAACGCAGGTAACGTGCAGCCGCGCCGTGCCCGCCGATCTGCATGCGCCGGTGGATGGCCTTGATGCGCGCCAGCAGTTCGCGCGGGTTGTAGGGCTTGGCAATGTAGTCGTCGGCGCCCAGCTCCAGGCCCACGATGCGGTCGGTGTCGTCGGCGCTGGCGGTCAGCATGATGATGGGAACCGAGGACTGGCGGCGCACCGTCTGGCACAGGGTGAAGCCATCGGTGTCGGGCAGCATCACGTCCAGGATGACCAGGCTCAAGCCGTCTTTGAAGCGCTCGAACTCGGCCAGAAAGCTGGCACCGTCGTGCGCCACGCGCACCGCGTACTGGTGTTTTTCCAGGTAGGTCTTGAGCAGGTTGCGGGTTTTTTGGTCGTCGTCGACGATCAGCAGGGTGCGGGTCATGGGTGTCTTGGTGCTCGGTCAGTGGTCGGCGTTGGGGGCGCGGATGACGGCGGCCAGCCGGCGCTGTGTCTCCGTGGCTTCCATGCGCGGGTTGCTCAGGTAGCGCCACAGGGCCTGGGCGACGGCGTCCTTGGTGGCCTCGTCGGCAGCCATGCGGTGGGCCAGGCTGGGGACACGGGCGCTGCGCGGGGCGGCAAAGGTGGCCCAGGAGTCGCGGGCGCAGGCGTCCAGGCTGCTCACGTCCATGTCGCGGCGCACCGGCACCGAGCCTTTGATGCGGTTGTAGGCCAGTTGGGCGGGCGCACCGGCCAGCACTTCGGCCACTTTTTCCTGCGTGGCCTCGCGCTGGCGGGCACTGAGCAGCATGGCAAAGGTGTCAACGCTGTAGAGGTGCATGTGCTGGGTGCCGGGCACTGCCACGCAGCCAAAGTCTTTCTCGGCACTGGCGCCCCAGGCCATCAGTTCGCCTTTGGCCCAGTCGCCCATGATCATCATGGCGGCGCCGTCGTTCCACAGTTCGCGGGCGGCATCGGGCCAGGTGCGCTCCACCGGCACATCACCGCTGGTGTTGCGCAGCCAGCGCAGGCGTGTGAGCGCCTGCTCCACGCGCGGGTCCATCCAGGCGGTGCTTTTGCGTTGCACGATGAGTTCGCGGTACAAGGCCGGCCCGGCTTCGCCCAGCAAAACCGACTCGAACACGGTGGCCATCTGCCAGGGCTCGTCGCTCCAGGCCAGGGGCTTGATGCCCATGCCGCTGAGCTTGCGCGCCACCACCTCAAACTCGTCCCAGGTCTTGGGCGGGGGCAGCCCCAGGCGCGCAAACAGGCGGCGGTTGTAGAGCAGGGTGTTGATGCGGTGGATGCCCAGCGGGGCGGCAACCACCTCGCCCTTGTAGGTCACCAGGTCCATCACGGTGGGAAACAGGCCCTGGGTCCACTTCTGGCGCGTGGCCACGGTGTTGAGAGGCAGCACCAGGCCGCCGTCGGCCCAGTCGGTCAGCGTAGTGCCTATGAGCTGGGCCACATCGGGCGGGTCGCCCATGAGCACGCGGCTTTTGAGCACCTTGACCGCCGCCATGCCGCCGCCGCCGGGAATGGCGGCGTCTTTCCATTGCACGCCGTTGGCCAGCAGGTGGGCGCTGAGCTGGTCCGCCGCGCGGCGTTCGCTGGCCGAGGTCCACCAGTGCAGCACGTCCACGGGCAGCGCCTGGGCGTGCACGGGGCCTACACCCACCACGCCGGGAATGCCGCCCAACCAGGCCAGCAGCGGGAACAGGAGCGTGCGCAAGAGTGTGGGCAACAGCGCCCTGGGCGGCAAGGAGTCTTTCATTTTCTTGCGATTTGTAATGTTATCTATCACGGCCTGCCCACGGCACACCTTGGTTGCCTCTGGAGGGGCCGTGCCGCGTAAGAAAGCGTAAACAGGGTGGGTGCCATATTTGGTAAATATCCAACAAAATCAACAACATAGAAGAGTGGTGTGGCAATTTCCCAGCACGTTGCCATTACATGACTCAAAGCATAACCTCCGGGCCACTGTTCGGTAAGACCCCTTCTTTTTTTCCTGGTCCGCCCCCACAGTTTTCTTCAAACCAACAACCCGGAGATTCACTTTCATGTCCTATCAACTACGTTTGGGTGCAGCCGCTGCTGCGCTTTTTTGCAGTGGCCTTGCCAGCGCCGGTACCCTCACCATCGAGAGCTGGCGGGTGGACGACAAGGCGCAGTGGGACGAGGTGCTCCTGCCCGCGTTCCAAAAGGCCCACCCCGGTATCACCGTCAAGTTTGCGCCCACCTCACCGCCTGAATACAACTCGGCGCTCAATGCCCGCCTGTCGGCCGGCAGCGCCGGTGACCTGATCACCTGCCGCCCCTTTGACGTGTCGCTGGACCTGTTCAAAAAAGGGCACCTGGACACGCTCAACAGCGCCCCCGGCATGAAGAACTTTCCGGCCTCGGCGCAGGTGGCCTGGCAGACCGATGACGGCAAGTCGACCTACTGCATGCCCATGGCCTCGGTGATCCACGGCTTCTTCTACAACAAGAAGATTTTTGCCGAGCTGGGCCTGGGCGTTCCCGCCACCGAAGCCGATTTCTATGCCACCCTGGACAAGATCAAGGCGGCGGGCAAGGTCGCTCCCCTGGCGCTGGGCACCGCAGACCAGTGGGAAACCAACCAGATTGTGTTCACCAGCATAGGCGCCAACCGCTGGAAGGGTGAAGAAGGCCGCCAGGGCCTGCTCAAGGGCGGCAAGAAGTTCACCGACCCCGAGTTCGTCAGCACCTGGGAACAGATGGCCAAGTGGGCCGCCTACCTGCCCAAGGGCTACCAGGCCCAGACCTACGGCGACTCGCAAAACCTGTTCTCCACCGGCCGTGCGGCCATCTACCCCACGGGCTCCTGGGACATCTCGCATTTTGAGAAAGACGCGGGCCTGGAGTTTGGCGCCTTCCGCACCCCCGTGGCCAAGAAGGGCGACAGCTGCTTTATTTCGGACCACACCGACATGGGCATGGGCATCAACGCCAAGAGCAAGAACAAGGCCGATGCCCAGGTCTTCCTGAGCTGGCTGGCCAGCAAGGAGTTTGCCGACCTGTACACCAACAAGAACACCGGCTTCTTCTCGCTCTCCAACCACGCGGTGGATGTGAAAAACCCCGTGGCCAAAGAGATGGTCAATTGGCGCAAGGACTGCAAGAGCACCATCCGCCTGAACGCCCAGATCATGAGCCGTGGCACGCCCAGCATGGAAAACGAGCTGTGGAACGTGAGCTCCCAGGTCATCAACCAAAAGATGAGCCCCAAAGACGCCGCAGCGCAGATCCAGACCGGGTTTGCCAAGTGGTACACGCCGGCCAAGTAAGGGGCTAAGACCATGGCGCGATGGAGTCAATCATGAAACAAGGATTTTCCTGGCCTGTGTTGGTGTTCATCGCGCCAGCCTTGGTGGTTTACGCGGTGTTCAGCGCCTTGCCGCTGCTGGACACCCTGCGTCTGGGGCTGTACAGCGCCGACGAATTTGGGGTGGTCACCTTCTCGGGGCTGGCCAACTACCAGACGATATTGGGGGACCCCCAGTGGTCCACCAGTTTCTGGAACGCGATGCTCAACAACCTGAAGTTTTTTGGCATCCACATGCTGGTGCAAAACCCCATGGGCCTGTTGCTGGCGGCGCTCTTGTCGCTGCGCAATGTACGCTTTGCGGCCACCTACCGCACGGTGTTCTTTTTGCCGACCTTGCTCTCGGTGGTGATCATCGGTTTTGTGTGGCAACTGATCTTGTCGCCGCTGTGGGGCGTGGCCGAAGGGCTGCTCAGGGCCGTGGGGCTGCAGGACTGGTTTGAGCCCTGGCTGGGGCTGGAGTCTTCGGCACTGGTCACGCTGTCGCTGATGTCGGTGTGGCAGTACATCGGCATTCCCATGATGCTGATCTACGCCGCCATGATTGCGATCCCTGACGACGTGATCGAGGCGGCGGTGGTGGAGGGCGCCTCGCCCTGGCGCATTTTTTACGCGATCCGCCTGCCGCTGATTTTGCCCACGCTGGGCCTGGTCACCATCCTGACCTTTGTGGCCAACTTCAATGCCTTTGATTTGATCTACACGGTGAAAGGTGGCTTGGCCGGGCCCAACTACAGCACCGATATTTTGGGCACGCTGTTCTACCGCACCTTCTTTGGCTCCCAGTCCCAGGTGGCCAGCGCCACTATGGGCTCTGCGGTGGCCACGCTGATGTTTTTGGTGATTCTGCTGGGGGTGGGCGCCTACCTGCTGGTGGTGCAGCGCCGCCTGCAACGTTACGCCCTGTGAGGACATGATGCATCCATCCACTTCTTCCGTAAGCCTGCGCCGCATGCCCCGCATGGCGCCTAGCCGTGTGTTTGTGCACATCACGCTGGTCGGCTACCTGGTGCTGGCGCTGGCGCCCATCCTGCTGGTGTTCATGAACTCTTTCAAGAGCCGCGACGCCATTTTCAACAACCCGCTGGCCTTTCCCACGGCGGATACTTTTTCGCTGATTGGCTACAGCAAGGTGCTGGCCAACTCGCATGTGCTGAGCTACTTCAGCAACAGCGCCATCGTGACCGTGGCCTCGCTGTTTTTCATACTGCTGTTTGGGGCCATGGCGGCCTGGGCCTTGTCGGAGTACCACTTTCCTGGCAACCGCTGGCTCAAGCTGTTTTTTGCCTTCGGCATCATGGTGCCGATCCGCCTGGGCACGGTGTCCATCCTGCAGATCATGGTGGGGCTGGACCTGGTCAACACGCTCACGGCGCTGGTGCTGGTGTACGTGGCGCAGGGCCTGCCGCTGGCCATCATGATTTTGTCGGAGTTCATGGGGCAGGTGCCTGGCGAGCTCAAGGACGCCGCGCGCTGTGACGGCATCAGCGAATTTGGCATCTTCTTCCAGGTGGTGGTGCCGCTGGTGCGCCCGGCCATTGCCACGGTGGCAGTGTTCACCATGGTGCCGATCTGGAACGACCTGTGGTTTCCGCTGATTTTGGCGCCCTCGGAAAAGACCCAAACCATCACCCTGGGCATTCAGCAGTTTGTGGGCCAGTACGCCACCGACTGGAATGCCGTGCTGGCGTCACTGTCCATGGCCATCGTGCCGGTGGTGCTGTTGTACGCCTTGTTTTCACGTCAACTGATCCGCGGCATCACGGCCGGGGCAGTGAAATAAACCGAGCATTTTGAGAGCACACCTTTGAGAGCACATCTATGGCACGCGTATCTTTAAAAAACGTCTCCAAGTCCTATGGCCAAACCGCCATCCTGCACGACATCAGCCTGGACATTGAACATGGCGAACTGGTGGTGCTGGTCGGCCCCAGCGGCTGCGGCAAGTCCACTCTTCTGCGGGTGCTGTGCGGTCTGGAAGACATCAGCGGTGGCGAGCTGCGCATTGGCGACGACGTGGTCAACGACCTGCCCCCGGCGCAGCGCGGCATTGCCATGGTGTTCCAGAGTTATGCGCTGTACCCGCACATGAATGTGTACCGCAACATGGCCTTCGGGCTGAAGATCCACGGCGCCAGCAAGGCCGAGATCGAAAAACGCGTGGTGGACGCCGCCAAGGTGCTGCACATCGACCATTTGCTGGATCGTTTGCCGCGAGAACTCTCAGGCGGGCAGCGCCAGCGCGTGGCCATTGGCCGCGCCATCGTGCGCGAGCCGCGCCTGTTTTTGTTTGACGAGCCGCTGTCCAACCTGGACGCCGCCCTGCGCGCTAAAACCCGCATTGAGTTGTCGCGCCTGCACCGCGACCTGGGCGCCACCATGGTCTACGTCACCCACGACCAGATCGAGGCCATGACCCTGGGCGACAAGATCGTGGTCCTGCACGAAGGCCGGGTGCAGCAGGCGGGCACGCCGCTCACCCTGTACCAGCAACCGGCCAACCGCTTTGTCGCCACCTTCATCGGCTCCCCCACCATCAACCTCATGCCGGCGCGTGTGCTGGAGCTGGGCACGCAGGGCGCACGGGTGCAACTGGGCAACGGCTGCACGGTGCTGGCCACGGTGGACGCCGGCGCGCTGCAGGTGGGCGAGTCGGTGGAAGTGGGCCTGCGCCCCGAGCACTGCGAGGTGTTGGCCGCCGGTACCGCACCGGGCGCGATGGATGCCGCCTTTGACGCCGAAATCACCCTGGTGGAGCACCTGGGCGAGTCCAACCTGCTGTACCTCCAAACTGACGACGGCCAGGAGCTGATCGTGCGCGGCGACGGCAATGCCGCCGTGCGCCTGGGCGACTCGGTCATCGTGCGCGCCGCCCCCGAAGCCCTGTACCTGTTCCGTGCCGATGGCGTGGCGTGCCCCCGTTTGCGCCCCGGCAACATGCGCTCGGCGCACGCACGATGAGCACGCAGTTTTTAGTCGGGGTGGACGGTGGTGGCACCAGCACCCGAGCCCGCATCGTCCGCGTGGACGGCACACTGGTGGGCGAGGGCAAGGCCGGTGCCTCGGGCCTGGGGCAGGGCGTGGCGCAGGCCTGGCGCAACATCCAGTTGGCCATCGAACGCGCGGCATTGGCCGGTGGGTTGGAGGGCCGCTCAGCCCTGCGTGCTGACCACTGCGTGCTGGGCATGGGCGTGGCGGGTGCCAACAATGCGCTGTGGCGGGCGCAGTTTCTGCAGGCGAATCCGGGCTACACGCATTTGGCGGTGGACAGCGATGTGTTCACCGCGCTGCTGGGCGCCCACCAGGGGCGCGCAGGCGCCGTGGTGATTGCGGGCACCGGCAGCATTGCACATGCCTTGCAGGCCGACGGCACACGCCGCATTTCGGGCGGCTGGGGCTTTCCCTCGGGTGACGAAGGCAGCGGCAGCGCTTTGGGCCTGCGGGCCGTCAACCTGGCGCAGCACGCGGTGGATGGCCGACGTGCATCCAGCGCGCTAACCGACGCCGTGCTGTCTGCCACCGGCGCCACGCCCGAGGCTTTGCTGCAGTGGTGCTGCAAGGCCGGGCAGTTTGATTACGCCACGCTGGCCCCGCTGGTGTTTGACTGCGAAGACCGTGATCCAGCGGCCGCACACCTGCTGCGGGAGGCCGTGCAGGCCATGGAGGCCCTGGCATGGGCGGTGGACCCGCAGGGCACGCTGCCGCTGGCCGTGCGCGGCAGCATCGGCCAGCGCCTGGCACCGCGTTTGTGCGCCGCCCTGCAAGCGCGCGTGGTGTTGCCCGCTGGCGACGCCATGGACGGTGCTTTGCAACTTTGTAATCAACTTAGGAATCGCTTGTGAACCCCACTTATTCGCCCCCCACTTTTATGTATGAAGAGGCCATGGCCTCTGCCATCCAAGTCGCCGTGCAACTGGCGGCCGACCAGGACCGCTACGCCGCGCTGGGTGCCGCCCTGCGCGAGCGAGCGCCGCACGGCACGGTGACCATCGCCCGGGGCAGCTCGGACCATGCCGCAGGTTATATGGCCTACCTCATCATGGCGCGCAGCGGCCATCTGGTGACCTCCCTGCCCATGTCCTTGCTCACCTTGTACCAGGCGCCGCTGGCCATGGAGCAGATGCTGGCCATCTCCATTTCGCAGTCGGGCCGCAGCCCCGATCTCGTGGACCCCATGCAGTTGCTGCAAAACGCAGGCGCCACCACCGTGGCCCTGGTGAACGACGCCACTTCGCCCCTGGCCCAGGCGGTCGGCTGGACCCTGCCCCTGCACGCGGGCCCCGAACACAGCGTGGCCGCCACCAAAAGTTTTATCTGCAGCCTGGTGGCCGGCGCCCGCCTGGCGGCGCACTGGGGCGACCACCAGGAATTCATTGCCCGCCTCCACGCCTTGCCCGAGGCACTGCATGAAGCCTGCCAGCAAGACTGGTCCGCCGCCATCGAGCCGCTCAAAAACGCCCACAAGCTGATGGTGATTGGCCGCGGCCCGGGCCTGGCCATTGCCAACGAGGCGGCCCTCAAGTTCAAGGAAACCTGTGCCATCCAGGCCGAGGCCTTTAGCGGTGCCGAGGTCAAACACGGCCCCATGGCCCTGGTGGATGAGGCCTACCCCATGCTGGTGTTCGCGCCGCGCGGACCAACGCAAAACAGCCTGGTGGCGCTGGCGGCGGAAATGCGCGGGCGCGGTGCCCATGTGCTGCTGGCCGCCCCCGCCAACGTGCCCAGCCGCGACCTGACCCTGGCCACCGCCCCCCACGAAGACCTGGACCCCATCACCGCCATCCAGAGTTTTTACCTGCTGGTAGAAGCCGTAGCCCGCGCCCGCGGCCAAGACCCGGACCGGCCACGGCATTTGTCCAAGGTGACTAGTACGCGCTAGGAGCTTGGGCGGCAAAGCGTTCTGCTCCGTGTCCCCCGCCCGCTGCGCGGGCTCCTCCTTTACCTGCGCAGAACGCTCTACCGCCCAACCTCCTAGGAGGGGCAACTACATATCGCATTGATATGGAAATGGAATCACGCGTCTTGTTGTCGCTCCAAGTCCTCGGATTGGCGTGGATCTTCGCAGCTCCGGGCTACCCCATTAGGTTTTGCTGGGGCACGTATTTTCACGCCCCATGTTCCTAGTGACGCCAAATTCAACAGCCAGTAGATCCAGTGCTTCCATCGTCGAAGTTGCAATACCGGCCATTTCACCTGGTATGAGCGCGAGAATATGGGACAACCCAAGCTCCCATTCCCCATGGCTCGACAATGTCTCGCATGTGCGAATCGCATCGGGCGGGAATACCGAGCGCAGCGGTGCGATGGTTGCGGCAAGTCGTTCCTGTGGGTTGTAATTCGGACCTTCCGCAAAGCGCGCCACGATGCCGATTTTTGCGAGCGCAATGATGAGTTTTCTTCCTGCGTCATCGCTGGCCAGGGAGACTTTTGGGCACTTCCCTTCAAGCAATGCATCCGTTGCGATCTTTGCGGCGGTGAGACTCAGATGGCAATGTGTCTGAAGGGTTGTGGTGCAGCTAACCTTTTTGGCCCCTGTCTCGGCGCGGACGAGTTCGACGGTTTGCATTTCAATGGCACCTTGCTCGTTAAACATCAAATTGTTTCCCAATCGACAAATGTACGGTGCGCGGCCTCTCCCGGTTCACTTGGGAAATACTCAATTTCTGCCATGGCGAGTCCGAATGCATCAGCGCCTTGCGCCGACTCGTTCATTTGGGGATCAAAGCAGAACGCATTCACGATATCCGTCCACGGCTCCCACGCAAAATCAGCCATTCGGTCACCGCCATGTTGATGGCCCAGCCCGCGCCCATGCACAGGGTTCTTGCCAGTTCCCCTTGAATGTTCGGGAACACAAACCAGGGGATATGGGTAAAGACCTGCGTACCCGCGCCAATGCCCAGCGCATAGGCGCGCATCATCCAGGCTTGGTGATGCGGGATGTCGCGTTTGCGGATGGCGGCAATGCCGAGGCATAGAAACAAGGCCATCGCCGAACCCACCAGAAGCCGGATGGCGTACACGACGGGGCCGTCAAAATTTGCGGGCGAAAGGGACGGGTCGTCGGAATGGACGGCCGGATAGAACTGGGTCATCCACAGCCCCGACAGCGCCACGATAAGCCCGCATGCGACCAGCACCCGCCCCGCCGCACGGTGCCAGCGGGGCTGGCGGCGGCGCAAGCCGGGGGAGAACTGGAAAGCGCCGAGAACGCAATAGACCACGGCGCTGAGAATGTGCAGCACCACGGGCCAAGGTGCCGCAAAGAACCGTGCGTTTTCAGGGGTGATTGCCGCACCACCACCGAGCTCCACTACGCGAAAGGTGCCGGCCACCACCGGGATGAAGCTGAGCATGATCAGCCCGGCGGGTAGGAGCCAATCGGGTTTTGTGGAGGAGGTTGTCATGTTGAAGGTACTTGATGTCGAACAATTGGCATGGATAGCGCCTTGCGGCAATACAGGCGGAGACCACAAATGGCCCGCTTGCCCGGTGGTAGTTTATGGTTGCTATCGATTTAAGAGCTGCTTGCGCTTATTCTGCGGGGGCTGGAGGTCGATTTGATGCCTGGATCAGGTGGAAATACCTTGGCCGCCGTTGGGGTCCACCGGCCACGGTATTTGTCCGAGGTGGCTAGCACGCGCTAGGAGCTTGGGCGGCAGAGCGTTCTGCTCCGTGTCCCCCGCCCGCTGCGCGGGCTCCTCCTTTACCTGCGCAGAACGCTCTGCCGCCCAAGCTCCTCGGGGGGCGGTGATCGCCGCTCATTCCGTTTTCAGATCCATGCGAGATGAGGCGCACCGACGCAGGCAGTGCTGTAGCACGACCAGGAGGGGCAACGACATATCGCATGGATATGGAAATGGAATCACGCGTCTTGTTGCCGCTCCAGCTCCTCGGATTGGCGCGGATCTTCGCAGCCTTCTACAAAATCACAGGCATCCTCGTTCCCCGGCTTGGTTTCGCCCACGTTGCAGGGCAGGGGTACCTGTTCCTGTGGGAGCTCCGCTTCCGTGTCAGCCGAGGGTTTGGCAGGGGGCGCAGCGGGTGGCTGTGACCCAGCTTGGGTGGGTAAATTCATGGTGTCAATCTCCAGAATCGGGGCAGCCCGCCTGTTGGCGCGAATGGCCTGATCAAAAAAAGGAGAGGGTGCGCTGGAGCAGCGCCCCAGGCTGTGCGCTAGCGCACGTCACGCTAAACTGCCCCGATGTCCCACCTAGAAACCTTACTTTTCCAAGGCCTGCCCGCCGTGCGCCTGCGCGCCAACGACGGCAGCACCGCCACCATCACCCTGCACGGCGCCCATGTGGTGTCGTGGACCGATGCCCGGGGGCTGGAGCGGCTCTACCTCAGCCCCACATCGCGGTTTGACGCCGGACAGGCCATACGTGGCGGTGTGCCGGTGATCTTTCCGCAGTTCAGCACACGCGGCCCCTTGCCGCGCCATGGTTTTGCGCGCACCGCTGCGTGGAGCGTGGTAGAGGCGCCGCCAGCGTCGGCGGACTGCAGCGTCACCTTGCGTCTGCACAGCAGCGCGGACACCCATGCGCTGTGGCCGCAGGCCTTTGTGTGCGAGCTGATCGTGGCCCTGGAAGACGGGCGCCTGTGCATGCGCCTGGAAGTCAACAACCTCGGTACCGCGCCCTTCAGCTTTCAAGCCGCATTGCACACCTACCTCGCGGTGGGCTCCCTTGGCTCGGTGCGCCTCTCGGGTTTGGAAAACTGTGTTTTTGAGGACAGCACCCAAGCCCATGGGCCGCGTGCAGCAGACCGCCAAGCCGTGCTGCACATCGACGGCACCACGGACCGCATTTACTACGACACGCCCAGCCCATTGGCCCTGCAGTCGGACCACGGCGCGCTGGCGTTGGAGCAGCAGGGCTTTTGCGATGTGGTGGTCTGGAACCCCGGCCAGACGGCGCAGGGCGCGTTTGCCGACTTGCCCCAAGACGGCTACCAGCACTTTGTCTGCGTGGAGGCCGCGCTGATTGGGCGGGCCTGTGAACTGGGGGCAGGGGAGCGCTGGGTGGGGATGCAAACGCTGGGGGCGTGAGGGCCACGGGTGGTGCGTTGGCTGGGCGTCTCTTTGATTTTGCTATGAATTTAGGAGCTTCTTGCGCTTATTCTGCGGGGGCTGGAGGCTGATTTTATGGACATTGAATTTATTCGAAGCCAGACATTCAGTCTGGCAATTTTGAAAAGGTTGGGTTATGGCGGCTAAAAAACTGGACCCTGCCAAAGAATCACGACTTGCCCGTGGCCGTACCCGGGAGGATGCCCGTTTTACCGCGCCACCATCGCTATCCGATCTGCCTGAGTCCTACGGCGCGACGCTAGAGGAAATCAAACGGCACCTCCAACAAGCCCGGGTCCGCTCGGTACTGGCGGCGAATGCGGTGGTGATTGCCGCCTATTGGCAGACCGGCCAAATCATTCTCCAACGTCAGCAGGAGCAAGGCTGGGGAGCCAAGGTGATTGACCGCCTGTCCACCGACCTGCGGCAGGCCTTTCCGGGCATGGAGGGGCTGTCTGCTCGCAATCTGTTGTCCATGAAGTTGTTGGCCTTGGCTTTCCCTGCGGGTGAAATTGCGAAACAGCCTGTTTCGCAATTGCCCTGGGGCCACATCATCCGCCTGCTCCAGATGGTCAAAGAGCCTGCCATGCGGGAGTTTTATATCCGCCAGACCATTGCCCACGGCTGGAGCCGCAGCCTCATGGAAATGCAGATTGAGCAACAACTCCATCTGCGCTTAGGCCAGGCGCAGAACAACTTTCTGGAAACGCTGCCCCCGCCGGACTCTGACCTTTCAAGGCCCGCGCTTTCACTGCAGGCGATGTCGGCCAGCTCAATCTCTATCTCTCCGCCGTGGACGACCTCCTGCGCCATCCCGATGACCAGGCCACCATCGGTCTGTTGCTGTGCCGGGAGAAAAACAAACTGGTTGCGGAATACGCCCTGCGCGGCCTGGACCAATCCATCGCCGTTGCCGCGTGGCAGACGCAGCTCACCGAGACTCTGCCGCAGGAACTTAAAGGCAGCCTGCCCAGCATTGCAGAGATTGAGGCCGAGTTGGCGGGCGACGCCCTTCCCGCAGCACCGGAAGAAGATGTCAAGCCATGAATCGGAATGTGGCTCATGCGGTGAGCAGGTCAGCGCTGGGGGGCAAACGCTGGGGGCTTGAGGGCCACAGTGGTGCGTTTGCTGGGAGGGTCGTTTGCTTTTGCTATTAATTTGAGAGCTGCTTGCGCATATTCTGCGAGGGCTGGAGGCTTATTTGATGCGCAGATTGTGTTTGTTGGTGCCTACGGATGCGTGCTTCCCCGGGTTTCCCGAGAGAGGCTGACAACGTCATCTTGCCCGCTGTTTAACGACGAGGCTACGCAACGACGCGTTTGCGCGGCGTCCGGCTGGAGCGACTGGTCAGGTACTTACCTCTCACGCCTTTGCCCAGTTGATCGCGTTTCAACTCAGGGATATCTTGATCAGCCGTTTTCATACCGTGTTGCCTTTCTCGCGCTAATGATTCGTATACCGCTACGACGCTTCGTATGGACCACCACCAAAAAGACGCACCTTGTCTGGGATCCCGTAGGTCAGACTACCCAGTTCCGGTCAACAGCGTACCGGATGGGTTGATTCAAGCCCATTTGCCAGCTTCAGGCATCCAAATGGCTGTTGCATCGCTCTGTGTTGCTGCCGCCTCGGTCGGTGGCCAAAGCAACATGTCAAGCAGTGAGACGGTGTCGATCAGGGAGCCTGCGGTGATGCGGTTCTTGTTCAGAAAAGCCTGCCACTGGCGCACCTTCGCGGCATCCTCACTGAACTGGCGGGTCAGCGCCAGTGGGCGCTCCGTTGGCAGTGCTGTGTTCCTTCTTGCAAACGTGGCGGCAATGGCTCCGGCCAAGGTGGCACTGTCCAACGCAGTGCGGCGTCCAATCACAGCCAGGTCATAGAAGTCTTTCATGCGGCTGTTGGCCTGGCCCAGCATCACCATGGCCTGGTACTTTTCAGCGATCACGGTGTAGACAGGATAAACCCGCAGCACCGGGGCCTGAAAATCTTGCAGAAGCGTTGGGAAGGCGACCGTCTCAGCCTCAGGCGTGACGGCATCACCGAAGCCCACGTCGATCTGCAATGCGCAGCGTGCGGAACCGATGCGTGCGACAAGATGGATGCGCGTGCCGCCGTAGGTGTTGTCCTCCCGGATGGCATCAGCTCGCACGGACTCGGGATCGAACACCATGCCGTCGCCCAAGTCCATGGTAGCGACGGAGCGGAAGGTGACGATCAGGTTGTCGGCGTCAGTGGGGCCAAAGCCCAGCAGGTCGGCATCCCGCGTGGGGCGGTGGGGCTCGTCGTACCAAAGTGCAAACAGCAAAGCTCCTTTGAGCAGAAAGAGGTCGGCATGCGGTGACAGGCTGATGCGGCACAACAGACGCTCCAGCGCAAAGCGGTTCAGCAGCAGGCTGTAGTCATCGCCTCGCGCTTTGGCCAGGGTCAGCAATCGGGCGAGGATAGATGCAGGTAGATTGCTACTCATGCGACCATGGCCTCCAAATAGGGTTGCATGACTTTTTCAACACGGTTGATCTTGGCAAAGTGGTTGACCTCCGCCATGGTGATCTTGCGGGTGCGCCATGCGTCCTTGAGGGCTTCCAGCGCCACGTCGAGGCCAATCTTGTTGCGGAACTTGAAGCAGTCGGTCACCGTCTTGGCAACGCTGTAGACGCGGATGGGCGCGCCATGCGAGGTCACGGTCTCGATGCCCTCGCTGTAGGCGGCACCACGCAGGCGAGCGACGCGAAGCGTTGGGTAGTCAAGCACAGGGGTCTGGGTGCCTTCCGGCAGCGCAATCCAGATCTCATGGGGCATCTGCGTGCCAACTTGGTGGAATTGCAGCGCGGACAGCAGGCACAGCACCGCCTTTGGCACCCGTTGGCAAACTTCCAGTGCTGCTTGGTGCTCTGTGATCTCGGTTTCGGGCAGGCTGTAGAGGCCACGGGCAACCCGTTGTAGCTTGCCTGCTTGGGTAAGACGGAGCAAAAGCTGAGGCGACCAGCCGTGCTGGCGCACATCCGCAGCCCGAAGCACACGCCGGTGCCGGGCTAGCTCAAGAATGTGGTCGGACTGGTTCATCGGATGAAGATTAATATCCACATTACTTATTTACAAGTAATGCGATTTTAGAGCTGCTTTGAGGTCTCCATATTCACCACTGCGTCTCAACCGCCTCATCCGTCAATGGCTTGATGACCGGAATGCCCCAAAAGCGCCTTGGTACGCGTGAGAACGTCACATGGGTGTATTGTTTGCTTTTGCTATGAATTTGAGAGCTTCTTACGCATATTCTGTGTGGGCTGGAGGCTTATTTGATCCTCAAATGCTGCTTGGTGGCGCCTTCGGATATGAACCAACCTCCAGCGCAAGACGGTCCAGGTTCTGCTCGTTCGACGGCTCAACGATGTGCCGTACAGCCGCTGCGACAGCGGGATCGTCAAACGCTTGAACCCATGAAACCCGTGTTCTCCCATCGGACGGACTCAGCGTAATGGTCAGCACGAAGGTCGGCTGGGAGAGGTGCCTGACAACCACCCTTGTATTGGCAACGATCTCAGAAAACTCGGACTCGTTGGGGTAGTTCGCTCCGTTGGGCCCATGCATCGTGAACTTCCATTCACCTCCCGGCCTGAACTCAAAAGTGTGAAAGGTGTTGGTGAAACCCTCCGGCCCCCACCAGCGGGCAAGGCGCTGTGGATCGCTGACTGCGGCGAAAACGACCTCAGGAGAAGCAGGTAGTTCCCGTGACGTTTGGAAGATGGACATGACGACCTCCAGGAGTTCGAAAACATATACGTTGGCATTAAAAGCTCAATTCAATGAATGTACACATTCATTAATGTGCGCATTTCGCCAAGCACTTTGTCTGCGTGAAGGCCGCGCTGATTGGGCGGTATTTTTTCTACTGCTACTAATTTGAGAGCTGCCTGCGCATATTCTGCCGGGGCTGGAGGCTGATTTGATGCATGGATGCTGTTCAACGACGAGGCTACGCAACGACGCGTTTGCGCGGCGTCCGGCTGGAGCGACTGGTTAAACCCTGCGTTTCCTGCGCAAATGCCAACATGCTTGCCAATGCCTTGTTGACGGCCTCTGATGTGGGAAACGCCTTCAGAATCTCGGGTTGCAACACCACAACGTTGCTACCTTGTACAAAGTGCTTCAGGTATTTACCTCTCACGCCTTTGCCCAGTTGATCGCGTTTCAGCTCAGGGATATCTTGATCAGCCGTTTTCATAGATGCCTTTTTCATACCGTGTTGCCTTTCTCGCGCTAATGATTCGTATACCGCTACGACGCTCCGTATGGACCACCACCAGAAGACGCACTTTGTTTGAGATTCCGTAGGTCCGACTTCGTTCCTCGACCTCCGTGTGATCCGTATCTGCAAAGGTCAGGGCCATGGAATCCCCAAAAACGCTGACCGCCTCGTCGAACGATACACCGTGTTTCAGCAAATTGCTTGCGGCCTTTTGGTCATCCCATTCAAACTTGAACATGCGAAATACCTGGATGGTTTAACGTCTGAATTGAGGGGCCTGCGCGGCTTTTCGCGCAGGTCCGCTCGAATGATGGGCCTCTAGCCATTTGTGCCTGAACACCAAAGGCGGAAAGAGAAAAGTTCGGGTTCGTCTGCTGGCGTAACGCCGAGATCGGCGCGTATAGCCAGCATGAGCTGATTTAGCTTTCGGTCGTGATCTTCAATCGAGGGATTCGGATTACTCCTTGCGATTGAGTCTTGAAATTGCCAGAGTGCCGTAAGGACACGCTGAGACGCCACAAGCCCAATAGTGTTCACTGCTCTAGCCCAGCGGCGCTGTGCCTCGGGGGTAGAGTCTGTTCCTACGGTTCCACTCAAGGCGTCGAGAAACTCGCGGTAGTGTTCAAGTTTCTGTTTCCGCCACTCGGCCTCGCGTTCTTTTCTCTTGGTGAGGAAGAATGTGATTGCCGCAACGGCAAGGCTTGCTGCTGCGGATATGACTGCGACGAGGATCGGAGTGTCCATTATGAAGAGGCCCAACGTAATGCAGCCGAGCGCCTATCTTGGCATTCCCAAGCTAGACGATGAAATAAACCTGAACCCCACCCGTTGCTACCGAAGCCCCTCAAGCGATATGGCCCATGCCGCCTGGGCCCTCGGTTCATTTCACTAGAAGCTGAAATCATTTCCATCCCTTTGAATCGTGTCACCTATCCTGGCGAAATTTGGTTCATGTCGAGTTCACTTTTTCCGACATTTCATTTGCTCAGAACTATAGCCCAGCGGGCCATGCGACTAAAGATCGGCTCCCGCTGTATTGCCGCCAGCCAAATCGCAAGTTCGTTCTGCTTCAAAGGTGAGGTGCTGGATTTAATTTCTTTACGCATTTGCTATTAAATTAAGAGCTTCTCTCGCATATGTACCAAGGGCTACAGCCTGTTTTTGTTTAAATTTTCCGGTTGCGGCGGACCAATGGGCCAGCGCGCACATTCACCGCATTTCCGTGGCACCCAAAACCAAAAATACAATCCCCCATGCCCTCCACCTCCGACATCCGTATCCGCAGCGTTCGCCCGCTGATTTCCCCTGCCATTCTGGAAGAAGAGTTGCCTCTGTCCCCGAGTGGTGAAGCCCAGATCCAGCAGAGCCGCAGCGCGGTGGCCGACATCATCCTGGGCCAGGATGACCGGCTGCTGGCCATCGTGGGGCCGTGCTCGGTGCACGATCCAGCGGCTGCGCTGGAGTACGCGTGCAAGCTGCAGCCGCTGGCGGCGCGACTAGAAAAAGACCTGTTGGTGGTGATGCGCGTGTATTTCGAGAAGCCCCGCACCGTGGTGGGTTGGAAGGGGCTGATCAACGATCCGGGGCTGGACGGCAGTTTTCAGATCAACAAGGGTTTGCGCCTGGCGCGCAAGCTGCTGCTGGATGTGACCGAGGTGGGCTTGCCCATTGCCACTGAATTTTTGGACACCACGCTGG
This sequence comes from Rhodoferax sp., assembly GCF_030697375.1. GTDB lineage: Bacteria > Pseudomonadota > Gammaproteobacteria > Burkholderiales > Burkholderiaceae_C > Allorhodoferax. The sequence goes on from NZ_JAUYQD010000022.1 coordinate 134,251, forward strand.
GCCAGTACTACGCCGACCTGATTTCCTGGGGCGCCATTGGCGCACGCACCACCGAGAGCCAGGTGCACCGCGAGCTGGCGTCGGGTTTGTCGATGCCGGTGGGTTTCAAGAACCGCACCGATGGCGACCTGCAGGTGGCGGTGGACGCTATCTTGTCGGCGCAGTACCCGCACTCCTTCCCTTCGCTCACGCACGAAGGGGCGCCCGCCGTGCTCACCACCAGTGGCAACGAGCATGGGCATCTGGTGCTGCGCGGCGGCAGCCGCTCGGGCCCCAACTTTGAAGCACCTTGCATTGCGCAGGCGCTGGCGCTCTTGCAAAAGGCCGGTGCGCCCGCCGCCATTTTGGTGGATTGCAGCCATGCCAACAGCGGCAAGCGGTTTGAGCGCCAGCCTTTGGTAGCGCATGAGGTGGCGCAGCAAATGGCGGCCGGCCAAGCGGCCATCATCGGCGTGATGCTGGAAAGCCATCTGGTCGCCGGCGCGCAAAGCGTGGTGCCGGGGCAGCCCCTGCGCTACGGGCAGAGCATTACCGATGGCTGCCTGTCCCTGGAGGACACGGTGCCGGTACTCGAAGAACTGGCCCAGGCGGTGCGCCAGCGCCGGGTGGCACGGGCCTGATCGCGGTACGAGGTACTCAGTACGGGGACGACGTCAATGCGCCGGCGATGGCGTCCACGGTGTACCCCACCAAGCCCGACCAGTCGGACAGGTTGAATACGGTGTCGGAGTCCGCCAGTTTTTTGATTTCAACGCTTGTCATGGTCAGCGGTTTTCCGGGCGCACACACGGTGGGCGGCGAGAGCGGCCGCACAAAGTAGACCGCGCTTTCCGTGCTGGTGGACGGATTGGTCACCCTGCGCGCAGTGAAGGCGGCATCGGCACCCGGGTTGCCTTGCACCAACAAGGCGGTCTCCACACCCACACCGATACCGCGCGCCGTGGCCGAACGGCCTGTGCCCGCCGCAAGAATGCCGCCGGGGCAGCCGAAAGCGGCGTCGGGCGCCACCAGCCGCGCCACAAACGCGATCAGTCGGCCCATGCGGTCCCGGCTGTCCAGGTGGGAATCGAGGACGGTGTTGGCCAAGGCGGGCGGCGCTATAAAGCCGCCCGCCAGGCTCAGGGGGTTGGGGTCCAGCGTCATGGCTTTGTTGAAAGGGTCGGACAAGGCCTGCGCCGACGTGACCGTGCCCTTGAGCGCCGCAAAGTCGAATTGCCCCAGCACCGCCAGCCCCGCACTGGTGCCGCCTATCGGCACCTTGTTCTGCACCAAGGCCTGCAGGGTCTGGTCCAGTTTGGTCCCTTTCCAGGACTTGATGTAGTCGCTCTGGTCACCACCGGCAATGAACACCGCATGGGCCTTGCCGAGCACCGTATTGACGAAGGGATCGTTGGCGGCATTGGCGTTGGGTATCACCAGTGTTTCCACCGAGCTGAGGCCCAGGGCGGCCCCGCCCACCCATTGCTCTGCGATGGTGGTGGAGGTGCTGAACGCAGCGTCGCTGTAGTAGATATAGGGGTTGTAGGCCTCGGTGCCGGTGGCGCGGATGACGACAAAACGCCCCCCGGTGCCGGGCTGGATGCCTGCCCGGGTGAGCATCCAGCGGAAGGCCGCGTCCACATCGGGGCCGCCGCCCATCAGCACCAACGACGGTGTTGATGGGGGCGTGGGTAGGGTGACGCTGGCCTGCGCATTGCCGGTGACGAAATAGCTGTAGGGCTTGCCGGCCGCGGCCGAGAGGCCCAAGCTGGCCGCAAGCACCATGCCCGCAGCCCAACGCACCCCAGTTCGGCGCGATAGGCCGCGCGTCGTCAGCCGGAAAAAGAAAGACAGGTTCATGGCACAGGCCTCCCCAAAAAACTCTACCGTTGCTGATTACATTCAGTGGGTAAAGAGGGGGCGTGCGCAATGTCAACAGCCGACACGCCCATGGGCAATGAACCCGGAAGGTCAGTGAACCTGGAAGGTCAGGCGGGGACCACCTCAAAGGCACCCAAGGGCTGGGCCTGGCCGTTGAGCAGCACCTCCACCGTGTGCAGGCCGGGGTAGTGTTTGCGGGTGCTCATTTCCGCCAGGGACAGGCATTTGCCCAGGCGCACGGTGGCACCACCGGCCAGCTCCACGGTTTTGAGTTTGAACACCTTGGGCTTGGTCTGGCCGCTGGCCTTGACGTAGTGCACACAAAAATCCACCAACACGCGCTGCGGGGTGGACAGGGGGTTGTGCACGGCAAAAGCAATGTCCACGCTGCCCCCGATGCGGCTCCGCTCTGGTGTGATGTGGGCCCCGGTGATAGTCACCTGGGCGGCTGCGCCAAAGCCCAGCACCTGCAGGGCCGCGCTCTCGCCGCGTTTGACCGCGGAGCGCAGGGCGTGGCCGACGATCCAGCGGCGCTCTGCACTGGCGTCTTGCAACCAGCGCTGGGCAGTCTGTGCCAGCAATTCGGGGTGGTCTTTGCCGATGTCGTTGAGGTTGTTGGCCACCGAGCGGCGCACGTACAGCGCGGGGTCGTCCTTGAGCAACTCCAGCAGGGCCAGCACGGGCGCGGGGTCTTTCTGAAAACTGCGCAAACGCGGCGCCCAGGGCAGGCGCGGGCGGCTGCCCTCGGAGACCAGGCGGCGCACATGGGGGCTGGGGTCGCTGGCCCAGCGTGTGAGTTGCTGCAGGGTGGCCTCGGGGTGCTGTTCCAGGAAAGGGCGGATGCTGAACTCGGCGGTGAAGCGCTGCGTCAAGGCGTGCTGCGCCTGCATGGAGATGTCGAAATGCGCCAGCCCGTAGGTGGACACAAACTGGGTGTGGGGCAAAAACAGAAACGAGGCCAGGCTCTGGCCCATGTCGCGCCCATGCGGCTGGTGCAGGGAGTCCATCAAAATCGTGGCGGCCTGCGCGTAGTCCTCGGGCAGGTACTGGCGCAGGGCCTGGGCGATTTTCATTCCCCGTGGCATCAAAGCCAGCGCGTCGTAGCCGTCCAGCGCACTGCGCACAAAGGCCTCGCTCTGGAACGCGGGGTAGACCGCCTGCACCATGGCGGCAATGGCGCGGGGTACATCGGCACCGAATTGGTTTTTGAGGGGTTCTGCCATGGGGGCTGTGGGTTCGTGTTGCAGTCTGAGAGTTGTAGGTGTTTTAGGCCTCTAGCCGGCGTATTCATAGCGTAAGCAGCTATCAAAAGCATAGCAAAAGTGAGCGCTGAGTGTAGCTTGCCCTCCGTGCCCGGTGTGTCGTTTGCGGCCGTATCGGCCATCCCCGACAATGGGCGTTTTTCAAACTTGCGCAATTCTCTATGAAATCCCGTTCTGCTTCCGGCGGCCTGGTCTATTCCACCGACAGCGGGCGCATGTGCCCCACCTGCCGCCAGCCCCTAGCCCAATGCCAATGCAAGGCCGCACCGGCACGCCCGGCCGGTGACGGTGTGGTGCGGGTGTCGCGCGAAACCAAAGGCCGGGCCGGCAAGGGCGTCACCCTGGTGCGCGGCGTGCCGCTGGACGATGCGGCGCTGACCGCCTTGGGCAAACAACTCAAGGCCCTGTGTGGCTCGGGTGGCACGGTCAAGGATGGCACGATTGAGGTCCAGGGCGACCACTGTGAACGTGTCATGGAAGCGCTCAAAGCCCAGGGCTATACCGTCAAGCGGGCAGGGGGCTAGGCCATGCAGCCGCAAGACCTGCAGTTGCTGGTGGAGCGCAGCATGCCCTTTGGCAAATACCAGGGCCGCCTGATTGCCGATTTGCCGGGCGACTACCTGAACTGGTTTGCCCGCGAGGGTTTTCCCAAGGGGGAAATTGGCCGTTTGCTGGCCCTGATGCACGAGATTGACCACAACGGTTTGTCGGATCTGCTCAAACCGCTACGCCACCCCTAACAAAACACCAATTTGGGGGCTTTTCTGCGGCACACTGAGGCCTTGGCAAAGGAGTACGGTGCATGTTTGAATCCGCAGAAATTGGCCACCACATCAGCCACAAAGACTACAAACAACAAGAGCCACTGTTGCGCTCTGCGTTGTTAGCCGCCCAGTACGCCTTGCTGGCACAAGGCAAGACCCCCGTCATCATTTTGGTGAATGGGGTGGATGGTGCGGGCAAGGGTGAAACCGTCAATTTGCTCAATGAGTGGATGGACCCGCGCCATATCCGCACCGAGGTGTTTGGCCCCCCCAACGAAGCGGAGTGCCTGCGGCCGGAGATGTGGCGTTTTTGGCAGGTGCTACCGACCAAGGGCCATATCGGCGTTCTGTTTGGTTCGTGGTACACCGACCCCATCCTCTCGCAGGTCATGGGGCATGAAAAGCGGGCGCGGTTTGCCCAGCGCCTGGAGCGCATCCGCCAGTTTGAACGCATGCTGGTGGCCGAGGGCGCCATCATCATCAAACTCTGGTTCCACCTGTCCAAAGCGGCCAGCAAGGCCCGGCTTAAGGCGCTGGAGGCCGACCCCAAGACCGCCTGGCGCGTCACCCCCGACGATTGGGCTCACCTGAAACACTACGACGAGTTTGTGACCGTTTCCGAGAAGGCCCTGCGCAAAACCAGCACCGGCGAAGCGCCCTGGCTGGTGGTGGATGGGCTGGACCCGGCCTACCGTGCTCTCACCGTGGGCAACTATTTGCTGGAGGCCCTCCAGGCCCGGCTGGCGGGCGCCGCGCCGGTGGTGCCGGTGGCTGCCCCCGTGGCCAAGCCGCCCTTGGACGGGCGGGGTTTGCTGGGCACCTTTGACTACAGCCGCGCGCTCAAGCCCAAGACCTATGAAAAACGCCTGGAATTGCTGCAGGGTCGGCTCAACCAGCTCACCCGCGACCCGCGCATGGCCCAACGCGCGCTGGTCATCGTGTTCGAGGGCATGGACGCCGCGGGCAAGGGCAGCACGTTGCGGCGCATGACCCAGGCACTGGATGCCCGCCACTACCGCGTGGTCCCCGTGGCCGCCCCCAGCGACGAGGAGCGTGCGCAGCCCTACCTGTGGCGCTTTTGGCGGCACGTCCCCCCACAGGGGAAAACCGTGATATTTGACCGCTCCTGGTACGGGCGTGTGCTGGTGGAGCGGGTGGAGGGGTATTGCGCACCAGCGGAGTGGATGCGCGCGTATGACGAGATCAACGATTTCGAAGAGCAAATGGTGCAGGGTGGGGCGGTGGTGGTCAAGTTCTGGATGGCCATTACCCCGGAGGAGCAGTTGCGCCGTTTTGAGGAGCGCCAGAGCACGGCCTACAAAAACTTCAAGATCACCGACGACGACTGGCGCAACCGCGAGAAATGGCCGCTGTACGAGGGCGCGGTGCACGACATGATCGACCGCACCTCGACCGATGTGGCGCCCTGGCATGTGGTGGCCTCCAACGACAAGCTGTTCTCCCGCATCGCGGTGCTGACGCAGGTGTGTGAGCGTCTGGAGCAGGCCCTGGACCGCGGCGTATGAAGACGATGCTGGTGGCGCTGATGGAGCGCCAGTTTTTGGCGCTGTGGGTGGCGTGTGTGCTCACTGGCCTGGCGCTGCTCGTTTTCAAACCGGTACTTCGCCGTGAACTGCGGGTGAGCTGGAGCTTGCTCTTGTTGGCGGCCCTGTGCCAGGGCATTGCGACGGTGATCAATGGGGAGTTGCACGCGGCACTGTCCACCATCATGGGCGGTGCGGCCACGGTTTTGATGGTGCTGGCAATCATTCAACTGGCGGTGTTGCTGTTGTTTCAGGTGCTGCTGCCGGCCCTGGGGGTGCTGGCCCCGCGCATTGCCCGTGACCTGACGGTGGCCGGCCTGTCTTTGGCTTGGGGCTTGGTGTGGCTGCGCTTGTCGGGGGTGGATGCAACCCAGCTGTTCACCACCTCGGCCATCATCACGGCGGTGCTGGCGTTTGCCATGCAAGACACCCTGGGCAATGTGCTGGGCGGGGTCATGCTGCAGCTGGACAATTCACTCAAGGTGGGCGAGTGGGTGCGCCTGGACGACACCAGTGGCCGGGTGGTGGACGTGCGCTGGCGTTACACCGCCATCGAGACCCGCAGCGGCGAAACCATTGTGGTGCCCAACAGCTGGCTGATGAAAAACCGCTTTGGTGTCTTGCGCGGCCGCTCAGACGAGCCCTTGGCTTGGCGGCGCACCCTGAACTTCAATATCGATGCGCTGGCCAATCCTTCCATGGTGATCCAGGCCCTGCAGCAGTCGGTGGCGGATGCCCGTATTGCCCATGTGTCGGCGGAGCGCCCGGTCAGCGCCATTTTGGTGGACACGGCGGCGGGTTATTACCGCTATGCCCTGCGCTATTGGTTGACCGACCCGCAGTTTGACGACCCCACCGATTCCTTGGTGCGGGTGCATGCGCTGGCGGCGCTGGCACGGACCGGTGTGGGGTTGGGGGTGCCCCAGGAAGAGCGTCTGATGGTCAAGGAAAACGACAACTGGCGCCTGGCCAACGAAAAGCGGGAGCTGCAGCACCGGCTGGAGGCGGTGCAGCGCACCGCCTTGTTTGCCACTTTGCCCCAGGAAGAGCAACTCGCGCTGGCACACCACCTGGTGCACGCGCCTTTTGTGCAGGGCGGTATCCTGACCCGCCAAGGCGCGGTGGCCCATTGGCTTTACCTGATTGTGCGCGGAAAGGCGCAGGTTCTGGCCGAAGAGGCGGGGGTGGTGACGCCCGTGAGCACCCTGACGGATGGCGATTTTTTTGGCGAAATGGGCATGCTCACCGGCGAGCCCCGCAGCGCCACGGTGATGGCCCTGACCGATGTGGATTGTTACCGGCTCGACAAGGTGGGCTTCGCCCAGGTGCTGGCAGCCCGCCCCGAGATGGCCCGGGAAATCTCCGCCATCCTGGCCCAGCGCCGACACGATCTGGACGACCGGCTCAAACTGGTCAAAAACACGCACCCGATGTCCCGCACGGAAGACCTGCTGGCCAAGATCAAGACCTTTTTTGGGGTGGCTGCCTAAGGCGGTAACGGCGTGTCCATCAGGCACAAGTGCCTGTCGTGGTTTTGACGGAGGTCGCCTTTCCTGTTGCACTCACTGTCACCACCCGCTCTTGCGACCCGGCCTCGGGATCATGGCGGCACACGGTGAGCGTGGCTTGGGTGGTCCCCACACCGACTGGGTCGAAGTTGATGGAACCAACGTTGCCATTGACTTTATAGCCGCTGGGGGCGCCCGTATCCTTGTGCAAAACCTCGGTGGTGGTCCGCATGATCCAACCCTGCTCCCATCCCCCGGTGGTGGCGCAGCTTGCCGCGTCAGCAGACATGCACATGGTCACGACGGCATTGCGCTTGATCGCTTCTGACCGCGCAACGGCGGCGAAAGAGACCAGGCGATTGGCTGCGTCTTTCAACCTCGAACTCAGCGCAATGTCTGAGAAAGTAGGCGCTGCCAAACCCATCAACACCGCCAAGATGGCAACCGTGGTCATGAGTTCGGTCAGGGTGAACCCTCGCACCAGCCTGGCTTTCAGCGGTAGACACCCAGGGAGAGACATCATTTTTTGATATACCAGTAAGACTTGACTTTGGCGGAAGGCGGCGTCGAAGAAGGCGGTGTGAGCTTTTGGGGAGCCAGGGGGCCGTCTTTACCGATGACAAATGGAACAATGGAGTTGTCGTCCAGTTTGACCTTCCCCACCACCGGCGACGGTGGCAAGCCCCCTGCGGCCAGGGTGGTAAAGGGGGATTGGCCGCAGGCCTTGGTAGAAGAACCACCGGTCTTGAAGTTCAGGGCATAGGCTCTGGCGGTGCCAAGATTGGCCGAGCAGCTGTTGGCGGCCGCATCGGTAGGCTCGTGGGTGCTGAAATACACCGTGCCAAAGGCCGCAATGGAGGAGGTCACCACCTGCTCGTAATCACGCAGAGGGTAGGCATAGATTTTTTTGCTTGCCTGTTCGGTTGTCAGGCACTCACCCATGGACGTTGTTTGTGCGGCAATGGTCTTGCACAAGACATCATTTGCGTTGCAATTGCTTCCATTGGTCGCATTCAACAACCAATTGGCATCCGTGGGTTTGTCTTGCACCACGAAAAAGTAATTGTTGGTTACGGTTGTTGGTTTGTACAGGGGCTGCTCACGGTTGCCGGAGCCGATCAGCAGGTAATGAATATCCCCATCCACCACGATGTCCGGGCCATACAGGAACTTGCGATTGGCGGGTGACGTGCAATTGGTTCCGTAGGCCTCCGCGCTAGCGGGAGCCGTAGCCGTAGCGGTAGCGGCTATGGCGGAATTGTCGGCCAGAGCATTGCACCCGAGCATGGCCACCCGTGTAATCGTCCAGTTGGCCGGGGCGGTAGTACCTATGGGGGTGTTGGCCGTTGCGCCAGAAATGCGATAGATATCCCCCCCTAAGTCCGCTGCATACCCGTAAGTGGCCATGCCGCTGGCATCTTGGAGCATTTGGATGTCGCCAACGACTCCCCGGTAGGTCTTGAATGTTTTCAGCCGCTCGCCCGTATCGGCATCCAGAATGTAGATTCTGTTGCCTGTCAGCCCCGTGGACTGCACCTTGGCGCTGCTGGTCGAACCGCTGGCGGGTGTTGTGCAGGTGAAGGTATAGGGGTCTTCGCAGGTGGTGTCATATCCGCCGCCCATGATCAAAAGTGGTGAGGCGCCCGCCACATGGCCAGAGGCCTTGAAAACGGTGGGTGCAGCCCAGGTCTGCCCAATTTGTTCAAAACCGGTGGTGCAGCCAGCGCTGTCACATCCTTTTTTCCATTTGGCGCTTACCGCCAGTGTGGTCCGGTCAATGGCAAAGGCATACAGAGCCCGACCGCCACGGCGCATGGACGCATAAACCCAAGCGGGTTTGCTGGTGTCCACCATGTCGATATAAGCCGTCACCGGACCATCCATGCCGTAGTCTTTGTTGTTCGCGCTGCCAACCACCGCCGGGCTGTTGACCTCTGGCGTATTGTCGTACCGGCGTTGTATTTTGGAATAGAACTCTGGGGGGACAAACGCCCACAACTCGGCACCGGGGGCCACGGCGCCGATGTCCGCCGTGCGGTTGCCGTTGATGGCTCTCAGCATGCCATCATTCCCGCCATAAAAAACTACCACCTTTGGCGTGGCGTCGCTGCCAAAGTTGATGGCAATCGGGCGTGAATGCACCACATCGCCGTGGGCAGATGGTCGCATGTCGGTGGTGGTGATGGGGGTAGTTCCTATCGTGGCCGGAACCTCTGCACCAAGTCCCGTCGTGGGGCCCACATTGAAACCCCGTTGCCAGTCTTTGAGTGGCGAGGAGGATGCCGTGAAATTGATCAACGAGGTGCAGGCGCCCACCTCACAGGTGTACACCGTGCGATTCGCCGGATTGGCTGCGCGCAACTTGTACGCTTGGCCCCCTTTTTCCACCAAATTGCCGTCCGGGGTGTTGGATCGCGGATCTTTGCCCAGGCAATTGGGCTCTACATAGGTGGCCCAATATTCGTCTGGTGCAGTCAGTGCGGGGGTCCAGAAGCTGCGTGCGCATTCTGCAATAAAGTCGGAGCCACTTGCCGATAGGGCATCGGCCCCGTCGGCATCGAGCAAGCTGAAGGTGTTGTTGAGGTATCCCATCTTGTACTGCTTCAGATTGCCGACCCAGCGGGGCAGCGAATCCGGATCGGGCCGGAACATGCCCACAAATACCTGGTTCAGGTAGGTGCCCTGGGTGTTGACGCTCACCGGCAAACTCACGGCAGCAAAGACCGAATTGACCGACTGCACTTCGCTGATGATGGTTTCAAACGCATCCGTGATCGTGGCGGTGTTCGATGTTTCAAAATACTTGCCCCCACCGTAGGCCGCCATGCTGCGCATGACCCAGGCGTAAGACGCGTCGCACAACGCCGGGTCCGGGCTGGGAGATTTGTCGATCAAACCGATGGTGTAGGTCTTGATGTCCTGGTCTTTCATGTACCGGGTCCACTCGTCCGCATACCAACCCTCTTTCGCAGTTGAGTCCGTGGTGCTGAGGGCCTGGCCCGCGCTGGTTTTGCACGAGGTGGTTTTATCACTCTGCGTGATTTTGATGTGCGTGGTTTCCAAGGCGGTGGCCGCCGGATTGGCGTTCACCCCGGTGGTGGCAAAGGTGCCGTTCAACGCGCTCCATGGGCTGCTGCCCCCGTCCTTTGGCATGGTCGCGTTGTTGCCGAAGTTGTTCCCGACAAAAGCAACAAAGTATTTGGAGCAACCAACAGGGGGTTGGATGCTTGCATAGTTGGTTCCCGAAAAACCGGTCTTCCCGTGCAGGTACGCCCAGGCCTCTTGCATGCTGGTGGCCGGGCCGGGCGATGCGTTGTCGGCCAGGATGCGAATTCCCGAGCCAGAGTTGCTGCTTTTCCAGCTCTTGATAAAGGTGAGCAGGGCCACTTTGGTGCTGGTTGTCAACGGCGTCACGGGGTACAGCAGGCAGCCGCCATCGGACTGTGCGCCGGAGCAGGCGTTTCCGTTGTAATCCCGGACTTGGGAGCCCTTCCACGCCATGATGCCAATCTTGATTTTGGCCGTGGCGGTGACCGGCATGGCTTGAATGACATTGAAAATGGCGCACTGCTCCACTCCACCGGTTTTGCCGCTGAGTTCGGTGGCGGTGGCGCTTCCACTGGCAGTCGTTCCGTTGGTTGGCGTGCCCAGTGAGCAGAGTTCTGGGGAACTGGCGTTAAAACCTGCCCCGTTGTCCCACACGAACAGCAATACAGGCGCATTGGTGTCGGTGGTGGCCGTGGCGGGGCTGGAAAAAAGATCGATGTCCTCCGCGTGAACCGGTCTTGCCGACCAAACGAAAAGCGCCAATACACCCAACACGCATAAACGCTTGACGCCCATCGAACGTGGCGTTGCGCGATTCAGACCGTTGTGCATGATGGACTCACTTTCTGATGACAAGCTCACGGGCAAACCAAAGGCTTTTGCGTCTCCGTCAGGGCAATGCGCACGCCTTGGTGGATTTCGATGGACGTGCCACTGAGGGCGTCCGTGACGGTGCCAACCACCTCCCACAAGGTGTTGTAGTAAGTGGCGCTGGCTGTGAAACCCGCACCGCCCAGCGAGGCACTGCTGCCACCACTGACACCGCTGCCGGTCATCGTGGTGGATTGCACACAGGCTGGCACGGCAATCGAGATGGTGTAGTCGGCACGGGTGTCGTTGTTGATATCCAACGTGAAGCTGGTGGCCGCTGTGGGCAGGGCGGTGAATCCGGTGTCCAGCACGGTGCTGATGGTTTGTTCAATGCCCTTGTTGGCTGCGGCAATGGCTTCATCGCGAAACTGCATATTGCCCACCGACTTGGCATTGGTGGTGCTGAGCGTGAAGGTGGTTGTGACCAGGATGCTGATCAGCAGCAGCATAATCATCCCGACAATCAGCGTAATGCCCCGCTGACCACTGCGGCTGGCGTACCTGTTGCGGCGGCGAAATGGGGTCATGGGGTCTCCCTTCGCGAAGACACGTTGTTCAGGCGCACCGTCAGCTGGAACACATGGCGCTGAAAATTGTCGGTAAACGGACCCAGCGTGGTGCTGCCCAGGGTGTAGGTCTTGGTATCGGTATAGCCCGGGGTGGCTTCCTTGCTGCGCGCGAGTACATAAATTTTGGCGGCGACGGCATTGACCAGCTGTGTGGAGGTGCAGCCGCCTGCGCCGGAACAGTGCACAAAGGGCAGCTCCGGGACGCCATCCCCGCGGTTGCTCGGGGTGGTGTTTAAATCGGCGTTGATGGTATTGACCGTGCAGCTGGCCGGGTCTACTTTGGCAGGGGCGGTCGTGTAGTTGACAGGCGTGGTGCAGCGGCTCAGCGCATCCAGCCCGAGTTCGACAGCGAATCCCTGGATGCCCTCGATCAGCGCGGTGGGCGTGGTGTGGCCCGGTGCGCCGCCGCTGTCCAAGTCAAAATTGGACCGCATCAAGGTTGGAATACCGTCGCCAGCGGTTGTGGCGTAGTTGCGGATGTAGTAGATGTTGGAGATGAATTTGCGCTTTTCGGCCAGGCTGGTGCAGTTCCGGAGTTTGAGCGTGAATCCGGCAACGCCCAGCACAAAACGGTTGTTGGCGGCAATCTCGGTGTCACACAGGGATTGCTGCAAATACACTTTGGCGGCGTTATCCGCCTCGCAGGTGCCCACACCGGTCGCGCAATTGTTGGTGCGGCGAACCACCAGCACGTCGGTATTGGCCTGCTTGTTCGCCACGATGCTGGTGCAGCCTGTTGGGGCTGCGCCGAAGACCTGCACCGGCAGTCCAATCAATGCATTCTGGTAGGCGGCGTCCCAGTTGACGGCATTGAACGCAAGGCAAGGGTCCGGGGTGCTTGTGGGAGTGTCAGCAGGTGCTGCGGTGGCAACCAAGTCGTCAAACTGGGGAATATAGCCGCCCCAGTAGCCTGCATGGGCAATGTCTTCGGCCAATAGGTCTATGGCAAACCGCCCGTTTTCAATCAAACCATTGGTTTTGGCCATCTCCGTGTTGGTGCGGCTTACATTGGCATACATGCTGGCCATACCCGCTATAACGACCAAACCTAGCGCCACAGAGACCAGCAATTCCACCAGTGTGAATCCGGCTGCACGGCGCTTGCGCGTGCCTAGGGTGGGGAGGGGGGGAAATGGCATAGTCAACTCAGGGAGTCAATACGGATGACCGTGGTCACGGTGCGTCGGCACAGTTCGGTCGCGTCACACGCACCGCCGTTGCTGGTGTGGTACTGCCCCGAGCCGCAAGACAGGCTGCTTGCAGGCGCCACCAAGGGCACCATCCCCTGCCAAGCCACGGTGACCATGTACTCGTTGGGATTGGACAATTGTTCAATACATCCGCGTCCGCCTATCACTGAACCCATCTTGTTGGCACTGTCCGCCTCAGCCACACCCTGCAGGGCTTGGCACCATTCGGCCAGGTCCACTTGTGCCAGCGTGGATGCGCCGGTCGTGCTCGGGCAGGTCATGCCAAACCCCAGTGCCGAGGCGGTGACATAGGCACTGGCCAGCGCACGGTTAATGGCAATGCGGTTTCCCATGTCTTTGACCAGCAACAGCGCCTGCGAGCGCTGGTAAGACTCCATCTCGGTCACCTGAAGGTTGACCTGTAGCTTGGCCAGACCGATCAGCCCAAACGACAGGATGGCCACGGTTACCATCACTTCAAGCATGGTGACGCCGCGCGGCCCACCGCCGCCACTCCCCCGAGGAGCGGTGGCTGGCCAATGTGGCATGGATGCGGGGTGGGCTACCATTTGTCCGCCGGAGTTTTGACGCCATCGCTGTTGAGCGTCAGATTGCCATCGCTGAGTTGGGCACCCTCCGCCCTGAACGTAATGGTGTAGCTGGGGGTGGTGCCGGCGCCTACGGTCACGTCATAGGTGTATTTCCCGCTCAACTCGGAGGGCAGTGCGTACCCACTGGTCTCCAACTGCGCCTTGGTGGCGTACGAGCGATTGGCCACCAAAAACTGCGGTTGCCGGTTCGCTATGTCGAGCATCTGGGACTTTGCCACCGCCCGGTTCGATTTGATGATGTGCGCGTTGTAAGACGGGATGGCGATTGCGGTAAGAATGCCAACAATTGCAACAGTAATCATCAACTCGATTAAGGTAAAACCGCGTATTTGCCTCATATTCACCCGCCTTTGAAAATATTCAACTGGAATAAATATGCCCGTGCTCTCGGGCGTCCCGATCCACACTATGAACCATACACAACTTCTAAATGACCAGGGGGTTATTTTTAATATTGTTTGTGAACGGCATTGATTGGCGGATGAATGGTAGTTTGGGCGCTACACCCACAGTTTGGGGCCGGACGCCTCCAGGTGGGTCAGGTACACCCGCACTTCAAACTCCAACTGGTGGTAGGCGGGCTCCATGTAGGTGCAGAGCTGGTAGAAGGCCTTGTCGTGGGCGCGTTCGCGCACATGGGCCAGCTCATGCACCACGATCATTTTCAGGAATTCGGGTGGGGTGTCCCGAAACATCGTGGCGATGCGGATTTCGCGCTTGGCCTTGAGTTTGGAGCCCTGCACGCGTGAAATGGTGGTGTGGGTGCCCAGCGCGTGGTGCACCACATGCAGCTTGCTGTCAAACGCCACCTTGTTCACCGGGTCCGCACCGCGCAGGTATTCCTGCTTCAGGTCTTGTACATAGTCGTACAGCGCCCGGTCGGTGCGCACCGTATGGGCCTGGGGATACCTTTTGCCCAGCCATTTCCCCAAACGCCCCCGCTCCAGCATCGCCCCGATCTGCGCCACGGTGTCATCGGGGTAGCCCTGGAGAAATTTGAGCGGAGCTTTTGCTATAGGTTTCATAGCTGCTTACGCAATATCCACGGGGGCTATAGGCATATTTGGTTCATATATTTTCCCGCCGGGCCGCCCCAAGGCTTCTGAGCCGCTTGGCGGTCAGCCCCGACAGGGAAAAAGCGCCCCCTTGGGGGGCAGCGCACTACACGCAGTGAGAAGCGTGGGGGTCACGCCTCGCGTCGCAGCGCGGGGAACAGGATGATGTCGCGGATGCTGGCGCTGTCGGTCAGCAGCATCATCAGGCGGTCGATGCCAATGCCGCAGCCACCGGTGGGGGGCATGCCGTACTCCAGGGCCCGCACAAAGTCGTGGTCGTAGTACATGGCTTCGTCATCGCCGTTGTCCTTGGCCGCCACTTGGGAGTGGAATCTAGCGGCCTGGTCTTCGGCATCGTTCAACTCGGAGAAACCATTGCCGAACTCGCGCCCGGTGATGTAGAGCTCAAAACGCTCGGTCACGCCGGGGTTGGTGTCGCTGGCGCGCGCCAACGGCGAGATTTCCACCGGGTGCTCGCAGATGAAGGTGGGCTGCCACAGCTTTTCTTCCACGGTTTCTTCGAAATACATGACCTGCAGGCTGGCCAGGCTGCGGGTGGATAGCTGGTGCTTGGCTTCGGTCAGGCCCAGCGTGCGCAGGGCGGCCAAGAGCCAGGCTTCGTCAAACACTCCGTCACCGGCTTCGGTGTATTTCTGGATGGCCTGCACAATGGTCAGGCGCTCAAACGGCTGGGCCAGGTCCACCGGCTTGCCGCCATAGGTCAGTTGCAGGGTGTCCACCGCCTTCAAGGCCGCGTCGCGCACCAGGGACTCGGTGAAAGTCATCAGGTCCTGGTAGTTCCAGTAGGCCGCGTAGAACTCCATCATGGTGAACTCGGGGTTGTGGCGCACCGAGATGCCTTCGTTGCGGAAGTTGCGGTTGATCTCGAACACCCGGTCAAAGCCGCCGACGATCAGGCGCTTGAGGTACAGCTCGGGCGCAATGCGCAAAAACATCTGCTGGTCCAGCGCGTTGTGGTGCGTGGTGAAGGGTTTTGCGTTGGCGCCGCCGGGAATCGGGTGCAGCATGGGCGTTTCGACTTCCAGAAAGCCGTGGTGCACCATGAACTCGCGCAGACCGCTAACGGCCTTGCTGCGGGCCACAAAACGCTTGCGCGAGGTTTCGTCGGTCATCAGGTCGATGTAGCGCTGGCGGTACTTCACTTCCTGGTCGTGGATGCCGTGGAACTTGTCAGGCATGGGGCGCAGGCTCTTGGTCAGCAGGCGCACGCTGGTGGCGTGGATGGACAACTCGCCGGTCTTGGTCTTGAACACCGTGCCTTCGGCGGCCACAATGTCGCCCAAGTCCCAGTGCTTGAACAAGGCGTACACCTCGGCGCCGATGTCCTCGCCTTTGACATACACCTGGATGCGTCCGCCCGAGGGACCAAACGAGGCGTCTTGCAGGGTGCAGAAACTGGCCTTGCCCATCACCCGCTTGAGCATCATGCGTCCCGCAACCTTGACCTTGGCCGCCACTTCCGCCAAGGCTTCGGTGGATTGGTGTTCATAGCTGGCAAACAAGTCGGCCGCCTTGTGGCTGGGCTGAAAATCGTTGGGGAAGGCGACACCCTTGCCTTCGGCCTGCTGCTGACGGATCGCTTTGAGTTTCTCGCGGCGCTCCAGAATCAGCTGGTTTTCGTCTTGGGCGGCGGGGGCGGGTGTGTGTTGGTCTGACATGGATGCGATGGATGGGGGTCGGTGGGCCACCAAAAAAGTGGTGGCTATTGAGAAATCATAAGGAGCGCGAAAGGGTAGATTCTAAGAGGGGTGCTGCGGCTATGATGTGTTCGCCCCATTTTTTGAACACCATGCTCTACCAAATCGTCTCACTTTTGCTCGAAGTTGCTGCGGGTTTGCTCACGGGAACCTGTCTTTTGCGCCTGTACATGCAGCACCAGCGCATTCCCATGTCCGCCCGCTCCGGCAACCCCATGGGTAAGTTTATTTTTGCCCTGACCGATTGGCTGGTACTGCCGCTGCGCCGCGTGGTACCCGCTGTGGGAAACTGGGACACGGCCAGTCTGCTGGCGGCATTTTTGCTGCAACTGGCGCAGTTCATGATTTTGTGGCTGCTGTTGGGGGGCGGGGCCAGCCTGCTTTCCGTGGCCGTGCTGGCGGGTTTTGGCGTGGTGCGCATGGTCATTTCCGGCTTCACGGGCTTGGTCATCGTGTACGCGGTCTTGTCCTGGGTGCAAACCCACTCTTACCTCTCAGAACTGCTGGACCGTTTGGTGGCGCCTGCGCTCACGCCGATCCGGCGTGTGGTGCCCCTGGTTGGCGGTGTCGATTTATCGCCCTTGGCGCTGTTGCTGCTGCTGCAGATCGCCGCCATCGTGTTGGGCTCGGTGCAGGCGGCTGCGCTGGGCGCGGTGTCCGGCTGACCGCGCTGCTGCCGCCCTCCGGGGGCGGCAAGCCGTTTAAATGACGGCGTCCGCAGGCTGGCGCTGCAGCATGGCCAGGGTCTCGGCCACGGTTTTGCGCAGCTCGCGCCGGTCGCAAATGAAGTCGATCGCACCCTTGGTTTGTAAGAACTCGGCGCGCTGAAAACCTTCCGGCAGGGTCACGCGCACGGTGGACTCGATCACGCGGGGTCCGGCAAAACCAATCAGAGCCTTGGGTTCGGCAATCACCACATCCCCCAAGAACGCAAAACCGGCGCTCACGCCACCCATGGTCGGGTCAGTCAGCACGCTGATATAGGGCAGGCCTTTCTTGGCCAGCAGGGTCAGGGCGGCATTGGTCTTGGCCATTTGCATCAGGCTCAGGAGCCCTTCCTGCATGCGGGCGCCACCGGTGGCGGTGAAGCACAAAAACGGCACTTTTTGCTCGATGGCGGTTTCCACGCCACGGACAAATCGCTCGCCCACCACGGAACCCATGCTGCCGCCCATGAATTCGAATTCAAAGCAGGCGGCAATCAGGCTCATGCCGTGCACGGCGCCGCCCATCACCACCAGGGCGTCGGTTTCGCCGGTGTTCTCCAGGGCTTCTTTCAGGCGTTCGGTGTATTTGCGGCTGTCTTTGAACTTGAGGGCATCCACGGGCAGCACTTCCTGCCCCACCTCAAAACGCCCCTCGTTGTCCAGAAACACGTTGAGCCGGGCCCGCGCACCAATGCGGTGGTGGTGGCTGCAGCTGGGGCAGACGTTCTGGTTTTGCTCCAGATCGGTCTTGTACAGCACCGTTTCGCAGCTCGGGCACTTGATCCACAAGCCCTCGGGCACACTGCGCCGGTCCGCAGGCGCGGTTTGCAGAATCTTGGGGGGCAAAAGTTTTTCAAGCCAGCTCATGGTGGGTTCCTCATTTGTGGGGGACCGGTGGCTGCACAGGAGTGCAGCCACGGGAGGTCCCGCAAAGTTTCAGTTCAAGGGGGCGATTATGAATCCAAAGCGGTTCGGACTTCCCGCAGGAAGCTTTGCGCAGTGGGCGCCACCTGGTCGCGTGGCTGGTTTTCAATCAGCTGAATGATCTTGCTGCCAATCACCACGGCGTCGGCCACGCGGGCGATGGTGCGGGCAGTAGCGGCGTCCCGGATGCCAAAACCCACACCCACCGGCACCTGGATGTGCTGGCGGATGCGTGGCAGCATGGCCTCCACGGCGTCGGTATCCAGCGCGCCGGAGCCGGTCACCCCTTTGAGCGACACGTAGTACACATAACCGCTGGCCACCCGGGCCACCTGCGCCATACGTGCATCGGTGCTGGTGGGCGCCAGCAAAAAGATCAAATCCATGCCGTGCGCACGCAGCTCGGCGGCAAAAATCTCGCATTCCTCGGGCGGATAGTCCACGATCAGCACCCCGTCCACCCCCGCAGCCGCTGCGTCGCGCACAAAGGCGCTGCCCGTGGCGTCTTTTGCACCGTGGATCTGGTCGTAGCGCTCCACCGGGTTGGCGTAGCCCATCAACACAATGGGTGTGTTGGCATTCGTTTGGCGGAATTCCCGCACCATGGCCAGGATTTTGACCAGTCCAATGCCAAAGGACAGGGCTTTGTCGCCCGCCTTCTGGATCACGGGGCCATCGGCGCTGGGGTCGGAGAAGGGAACCCCCAGCTCAATCACGTCCGCGCCGCCCGCCACCATGGCGTGCATCAGTTCGGGCGTGACATCGGCATACGGGAAACCCGCCGTCACAAAAGGAATCAGGGCCTTGCGGTTGTGCGCCTTCAGCGTGGCAAAGGTGGTGGCAATGCGGCTCATGCGGCACCTCCGTTCTTCACCAACTGCACGGTTTGTTCACCACCTTTGACCGATTGCCCGGTGCAGCTGGGGCGGCAGAAAAAGTCGGCGTTGCTCAGGTCGGCCACGGTGCCAATGTCTTTGTCACCCCGTCCCGACAGATTGACCAAAATCGACTGGTCGGAACGCATGGTTTTGGCCAGTTGCATGGCGTAGGCCACCGCGTGGCTGGACTCCAGGGCCGGAATGATGCCCTCGGTGCGGCACAGGTAGTGGAAGGCCTCCAGTGCTTCCTTGTCAGTAATGCCCACGTATTCGGCGCGGCCAATGTCGTTGAGGAAGGCGTGCTCCGGGCCGACACCGGGGTAGTCCAGGCCGGCGCTGATGCTGTGGGTTTCGGTCACCTGGCCGTTGTCGTCCTGCAGCACATAGGTGCGGTTGCCGTGCAGCACGCCCGGGCTCCCACGCTGGATGCTTGCTGAGTGTTTGCCACTGTCCATGCCTTCACCAGCCGCTTCCACGCCGATCAGGCGCGTGGCTTCATGCGGGATGTAGGGGTAGAAAATGCCCATGGCGTTGGAGCCACCGCCCACGCAGGCCACCACGGCGTCCGGCTGTTCGCCCTTGGCACCCGCGTGCGCCAGCATTTCGGGCATTTGCACCAGGCATTCGTTGCCAATCACGCTCTGGAAGTCGCGCACCATCATGGGATAGGGGTGGGGACCGGCCACGGTACCGATGATGTAGAAGGTGTTGTCCACGTTGGCCACCCAGTCGCGCATGGCTTCGTTCAGCGCATCTTTGAGCGTCTTGCTGCCGCTTTCCACCGGCACCACGGTGGCGCCCAGCAGCTTCATGCGGTAGACATTGGGGCTTTGGCGCTTGACGTCTTCGCTGCCCATGTAGACCACACATTCCAGGCCGTAGCGGGCACAGATGGTGGCGGTGGCCACGCCGTGTTGTCCGGCACCGGTTTCGGCAATCACGCGCGGTTTGCCCATGCGTTTGGCGAGCATGGCCTGGCCGATGGTGTTGTTGATCTTGTGCGCGCCGGTGTGGTTGAGGTCTTCGCGTTTCAGGAAGATTTGCGCGCCACCCATCTCACGGCTCATGCGGGCCGCGTGGTAAATGGGGGAGGGGCGACCCACAAAATGCGCTAGTTCGTACTGGAACTCGGCGATAAAGGCAGGGTCGTGCTGGTACTGGGCGTAAGCGTCCTTGAGTTCGTTGATGGCGTGGGTCAGGGTTTCGGAGGCGAAGCTGCCTCCGTATTTGCCGAAGTGGCCGGTCGGGTCCGGTTGTTGGTAGGCGAACATGATTTTCCCAATTAAAGTTGGAGGACAGCACTGGCGCTTTGCGCTGCGTTCTGTCCCGCAAGGGTTAGTTCAGTCGGTCAGCTGCGCGCACGGCGGCGACAAACTGTTTGATTTTCTCGGGGTCTTTGATGCCTTTTAAGGGCTTGCCGTGGGCATCTACGGCTTCGACCCCCGAGCTCACATCGACGGCCAGCGATTTACAGCGTGGCCGTAGCAGCGCGACTCCATCGGCCACGTTTGCAGCATTGAGTCCACCACTCAAGACGAGGTGAGCGTTGACGCTTGGAGGAAGAAGTGACCAATTGAATGCCTTGCCGCCGCCGCCAAAACCTTCGACATGGGCGTCGAGCAGGATGGCTTGGGCGTTTGAATAATCCTGGGCGTATTTTACAAGGTCAAAGTTCAGTCCGGCGTCGCCCAGCGGAATACGGGCCGCACGCAGATAAGGGCGTACCCCGCCGTGCGTCGCATGTTGGCACTGCTCTGGCGTTTCATCACCATGAAATTGCACTGTAGCCCCCGGAATCAGTGCGCAGGTAGCTATGATTTCTGTAGCGGAAGCATTGACAAACAACAGCACCGGTGTGACGAATGGCGGCAACCGTCGGGCGAGCTGTGCGGCCCGGGCAGCGTTGACGTGGCGTGGACTCTTGGGGTACACCACGAAGCCAATGGCATCGGCGCCTGCCGCAACGGCCGCGTCAACATCCTGTTCGCGGGTCAGGCCGCAAATTTTGATTCGGGTTCTAACGAAGGCGGATTGCGCTTCCTCGGGGGAGGGCGTAGCAGACGACGTTGCAAGTGCGGGGGCAATATTTTTCATGGCAAGCCATCATACGCAGGCGTACGCTCCGGCATGCCCCACTGGGCGCCGTAGCGAGGCCCCAGAAAGTACAAACCGTCGGGAGAGAAGGTGGGAGCGGCGGCTTGGCGGTCGCGCGCGGCCAATACCTCCAGCATCCACTGCGGCGGTTTTTTGCCCTGGCCGATGTGCACCAGACAGCCCATGATGTTGCGGATCATGTGGTGCAAAAACGCATTGGCTTCGAATTCGAAGCGCCAATAGGCACCCCGTTGGGTGATATCGATGGCCAGCATGGTCTTCACCGGGCTCAGGGCCTGGCACTGGGATGCCCGAAACGAGGTGAAGTCGTGTTCACCCAGCAAATATGCGGCCGCCTGGCACAGGGCATTTCCATCCAGGGGACGGAAACTCCAACCGACTCTGCCGGTTTCCACGCTGGGGCGTACGGGCGACTCCAGCAAGACATAGGCGTAGCGCCGGGATGTGGCGCAGGCACGGCAATGGAAGGCGTCCGGGGTCTGCATGGCCCATTGCACCGCGATGTCACGGGGCAAACAGGCGTTGGTGCCGCGTACCCAGGAGTGAATGTCGCGGTCAAGGTTGGTATCGAAATGCGCGACCTGCATCAGCGCATGCACCCCGGCGTCGGTTCGTCCCGCACAGACCGTGGAGACGCGCTGCGCCGCGAGTTTCCCCAGCGCAGCCTCCAGATGGTCCTGAATGGTTTGGCCAGAAGACTGGCTCTGCCAGCCCTGGTAGGCCTGTCCGTTGTAGCTGATGCCTAGCGCTATCCTCACCGCAATGTCAAACCTTGGTCAAGAGCCCAAACCCGCCAGATGGGGCTTAGCTGAGGTTGGCCAACGCGCGCTGGGCCTTGGCACGCATTTCACCGCTGGCTTCCGCCACGACCTCTTCTATCAGTGCGCGTGCGCCATCTTCGTCTCCAATGGACACAAATTCGTCGGCCAGTGCCAGCTTGGTTTCCAGCGGGTCTTCATTCTCGCTGGAGGGGGCGTCAGTAGGCTCTTGTGCCGGTGGTTCCAGATCCAGCGACAAAGAACCCAGATCAAACTCCAGCATGCCAAAGTCGTTCTCCGGCGCTGGCGCTACGGGTGCGGCCGCAGTGGCGACCGGTACAGGGCTGGCGCCATCGAAACTGACGGTGGGCGTGAGCTCGTCATGGCCCGATAGGCTGAGCCCATCCATGGACAGCGAGATCTCTGGTAATTCGAAGGCATGGTCATCAGCGGCGGGGGCAGTTGCGGACGGCTCAGACAGATCAAAGTCCATTTCCAATGATGCGTCGCCAGTAACGGGGGCATTGATTTTGATGGTTTGTTCGTGTTTGTCTAGGCTGACCATGCCGCCGGTGACATCGCTGATGGCACTGGCGGGTTCGTCGTCCAGAGAGAAGTCCAGGTCCAGATCCAAGTCCAAATCCACGGCCTTGTCCGCTTGCGGCAGTTCCACTTGTGCAGACTGTGGCACCGTGCTGCCAAACGTAGACGCGCCGGTATCGGCCGCAGGGGGGGCTTCTGCATTCGCGGGTGCACCACCGGGTTGGTACATGGGATTGCCGGGGTCAATACTGAGACCTGTTTCGCAAATCCGGGCCCAGTCGGGGGTGCTGTCTCCCGTGAGTTTGTACGCTTGGATCGCAGTGGATTCAAAACTTCGGGCATCGCGCCGTTTTGCATAAATTTCCAGCAGCTTGGTGTGGATCGCAAGCCGGCCAGGCGTGGTACGCGCGGCCTCTTTCAGGATTTCTTCCGCCTGCAAGTCTCTGCCATAGGCCAAATAGACATCGGCTTCGGCCACGGGATCGACATCGTCAGCCGCATCGAGTTGGCTGGGGGAGTAGACCATGGACGAGCCGCTGACGGAGCCTTCGTTGTTGGTGTCGATCCGTTGACCGCCACTGGCGCCAAAGAAGGAGTCAGGTTGCAGCCTGCTTTCCAAAAACGAACTGTCCACTTGGGCAGAGTTTTTCTTGCGCTGACGTAGGCGATAAAAGGCAAAACCGCCCAGCAATGCAATCAGGCCACCAGCCGCAGCCGGTACCAAGGGGTTTTCCAGCAACTCATCAATCCATCCAGCAGGCTCCGGCTCCACTGGAGCGACGAGCGGAGCGGGCGCAGGTTTGGCCACCGCGGATGCCGCAATTTGGGGCGGCGCGGCTGGAACGACAGGGGCGGATGCTGCGGTTATTGTTGCAACGGCCACAGCTGGGGCGATGGCCGGGCTCTTGGGGGCTGAGGCGGGCGTTGCGGGGGCCAGTGTGGGCGCAGGGGCGCTGGCTGCACCGAGTTTTTTCAGATCGCTGATGTTTTTGGCGATCTCTGCCGCCCGGGCTTGCGCATCTTTATCCGCACGTTCTTTGGCAATTTTTGCATCATCGGCGTTGCTTTGAATAGCGCCTTTGGACAGCGTTAGCTTGTCTGGTGTTGCAGCGGCGGGTTTTTTATCTTCGACCTTGGTTTCGATGCTGCCGCTGGCTTTGCGATCAGCGGTGCCGACGGCGGATGTGGGGGCGCTGGAAGCCAGACTGCGTCGGAACTCGTTGAAATCTTTGCTTTGTGCCACGACAAACTGCGTCGCTTCCACCGCCGTCATGGACTTGGCTTGCTCCGAGTTAGGCACATTTACAACCGCGCCGGCTCGGATGCGGTTGATATTGCCATTGACAAAGGCGTCTGGATTGGAACGCAAGAGCGCCACCAGCATTTGGTCCAGCGAAATGCCCGCTGGTTTGGTATTGCCAGCGATTTTGCTCGCGGTGTCTCCGGCTTTCACCAGCACCTGCTTGGCACTTTCTGCGGGTGGTTTGGGTGTGACTTTGGCAGGGGGTGGGGCTGCACTTGCGCTGACCGGTGCAGATTTAGGTGCAACAGCACTACGGACCGGTTCGCTGGTAGGCGCGGACGTTGACGGTGCTGGCGCTACAGGTGTCTTGGCAGGGCTAGCCACTGATGCGACTGACGATGTTTGCGGCAAAGTGGGGGCGGCGGGGGCCGCTTGGCGCGAAGTCGGCGGATCAAACAGCATGGTGTAGTCGCGCACGATGCGGCCCGACGACCAACTGGTCTCCAGAATCATGTCCACAAAGGGGTCATTGATGGGGCGGTCGCTGCTCAAGCGGATGAACGCACGTCCATCCGGGCGGCGCTGCAGTGAGGTTTGCAGGCCAGACATTGCGGGGTTGTACTCCAAACCTGCAGCCGTAAACGCTTCAGGCGGTGCGACGCTGGTCTTCAGGGACGCCGCTTCTTCGGCATTGATGTCGGGCACTTCAATTTCGGCGCGAAGGGGCTCCCCCAATGCGGATTGGACCGTCAGGCGGCCCAGTGAAAGTGCATTAGCCCCTGTTCCGGAAAGGCCTAGTAGCGCAATGGCTGCAGCCGCTATAGCGGTCTTTTGCCAACGATGTGACTTAGCTATCAATTTTTGGTCTCCGGTGCTCAGGGTCGTGGCGATTTATTGTCATTTTACGGACGAAAACGACCAACTCATAAAATGTGAAAAGTACCTTAACATCAATGTCTTAGCATGACAAGCTAAGAAGGCTTTTAACTTTGAAAGCCGTCAATGGCTGCTTGCATCCCCTGGCACATTTGTTGTCAATCGACAACGACCAATGAGGCGATGGATTTTCTCCACCGCCTTGGTTTCAAGACCTTTAGGCGTCCAGCAAAATGCGCAGCATGCGGCGCAGCGGCTCGGCAGCCCCCCACAACAACTGGTCACCGATGGTGAATGCACCCACGTATTCCGGCCCCATGGCCAGTTTGCGGATGCGGCCCACGGGGATGGACATGGTGCCGGTGACGGCCACGGGGGTCAGATCTTTGACCGTGGCCTCGCGGGTGTTTGGCACCACTTTGACCCACTGGTTGTCGGCGGCAATCATGGCTTCGATGTCTGCCACAGGGACGTCTTTCTTGAGTTTGAAAGTCAGAGCCTGGCTGTGGCAGCGCATGGCGCCTACGCGCACGCAGAAGCCGTCTACGGGGATGGCGCTGGTGCCAAAACCTTCGCCCAAGCCGAGGATCTTGTTGGTCTCTGCCATGCCTTTCCATTCTTCCTTGGATTGGCCATTGCCCAGGTCTTTGTCGATCCAGGGAATAAGCGAGCCGCCCAAGGGCACACCAAAGTTGGCCGTCTCGGTACTGGTGAGGGCGCGTTGCTTGGCGATGACCTTGCGGTCGATTTCCAGAATCGCACTCTTGGGGTCATCCAACAAGGCTTTGACCTCGGCATTCAGTGTGCCGTATTGGGTCAGCAGTTCGCGCATGTGCTGGGCACCACCGCCCGATGCGGCTTGGTAGGTCTGGGTGCTCATCCACTCTACCAGACCGGCTTTGTACAGGGCGCCCACGCCCATCAGCATGCAACTCACCGTGCAGTTGCCGCCCACCCAGTCCTTGCCACCGTGGGCCAGCGCATTCTTGATCACGGGCATGTTGACCGGGTCCAGGATGATGACGGCGTTGGGCTCCATGCGCAGGGTGGAGGCGGCGTCAATCCAGTGGCCGTTCCAACCCGCGGCGCGCAACTTGGGGAAAACTTCGGTGGTGTAGTCACCACCCTGGGCGCTGATGATGATGTCGCAGCGTTTGAGCGCGTCAATATTGAAAGCGTCTTGCAGGGTGGTTTCGTTCTTGGCCCAAGCAGGGGCCTTGCCGCCCGCGTTGGATGTGGAGAAAAACATGGGCTCAATCAGGGCGAAGTCGCCCTCGGTTTCCATGCGGTCCATCAGGACCGAACCCACCATGCCGCGCCAGCCGACGAGGCCTACCAAATTTCCTGTTTTCATGAAGTTGCCCTTTCAGATTGTTGAAACTCAAACATTTCATCTGCCCGGCTCGTCTGGCCGGTAGGGGCGCGACGAACCGGGCTGTGTTAGCCAGTAATGGTTGTCGTTTTGGTCATGCATGACCACGCCGATGCAATGCCGCCCAATGCCACACCGAAAGGGCTGTGAAGCCCTTGGGATGGAGTGGCGAGAGTGCGTTGCATGGCATCCATTGTATGCGACGGAATTACAGGGCCGCGACCACGGCGTTGCCCATCTCGATGGTGCTGACTTTCGTGGTGCCTGCGCTGTAGATATCGCCGGTTCGGAAACCCTGTTCCAGCACTTTTTTGACAGCTGTTTCAATGCGGACGGCCGCAGCCTCCTGGTTCAGGCTGAAGCGCAGCATCATGGCGGCACTCAGAATGGTGGCCAGGGGGTTGGCAATGCCTTTGCCTGCGATGTCGGGTGCGCTGCCATGGCTGGGTTCGTACAGGCCCTGGTTGCTGGAATTCAGGCTGGCCGAAGGCAGCATGCCAATGGAGCCCGTCAGCATGGAGGCTTCATCCGAAAGAATGTCGCCAAACATATTGCCGGTCACCACCACGTCAAAACGCTTGGGCGCCTTGACCAGTTGCATGGCGGCGTTGTCCACGTACATGTGGTCGAGCTCCACGTCGGGGTATTGCAGACCTACCTCGGACACCACATCTTTCCAAAACTGGAAGGTCTCCAGCACATTGGCCTTGTCCACGCTGGTCACGCGCTTGCTGCGCTTGCGCGCCGCCTGGAAGGCGACGTGGGCAATGCGTTCGATCTCGGGGCGGCTGTAACGCATGGTGTCAAACGCTTCTTCCGAGCCGGGGAAGTGGCCATCGACAGCGGTGCGGCGGCCGCGCGGCTGGCCGAAATAAATATCTCCGGTCAATTCGCGAATGATCAGGATGTCCAGACCGGAGATCAGCTCGGGCTTGAGGCTGGAGGCATCGACCAGCTGTTCGTAACAAATGGCGGGGCGGAAGTTGGCAAACAGTCCCAGGTTCTTGCGCAGGCCCAAAATCGCTTGCTCGGGACGCAAGGGGCGGTCCAGTTTGTCGTACTTCCAGTCGCCTACGGCGCCAAAGAGAATGGCATCGGCCTGTTTAGCCAGTTGCAGGGTGGCATCCGGCAAAGGGTGGCCGTAGGCCTCATAGGCAGCGCCGCCTACCAACGCCGTCTCCATCTCCAAGGGGAGTTCCAGCGCGTTCAAGACCTTGACGGCCTCGGCCACAATTTCGGTACCAATGCCGTCACCCGGCAAGACTGCGATTTTCATGTTCAGAATTTAAAGTGTTGAGGACAGAGCTTGCGCTTGGCGCTGCGGTCCGTCCCGCAAGGTTTCATAAATGTTGAGGACAGAGCTTGTGCTTGGCGCTGCGGTCTGTCCCGCAAAGATTCAAAAAGGATAGCTGCTTACGCAGTCATGGTGTGGGCTAGCCACGGTTTTTGTGCCAAACGCTGGGCTTCGAATGCCTTGATCTTGTCGGCGTGGCGCAGGGTCAGGCCGATGTCGTCAAAACCATTCAGCAAGCAGTATTTGCGAAACGCCTGCACTTCAAATGGGATTGCTTCGCCTTGGGGTTTGACGATGACCTGGCGTTCCAGGTCGATGGTCAGCGCATAGCCTGGGAATGCAAGTGCTTCATTGAACAACTGGTCCACCTGGGCTTCACTGAGCACGATGGGCAGCAGCCCATTTTTGAAACTGTTGTTGAAGAAAATGTCGGCGTAGCTGGGGGCAATGATGGAGCGAAAGCCAAATTGCTCCAGCGCCCAGGGGGCATGTTCGCGCGACGAACCACAACCGAAGTTCTTGCGGGCCAGCAGGACGGACGCACCCTGGTAGCGTGGTTGGTTGAGCACAAAGTCCGGGTTGGGCCGACGGCTGGCGGGGTCCTGCCCTGGAAAACCGGCATCCAGGTAGCGCCACTCGTCAAACAGATTTTGACCAAAACCTGTTTTGCGTATGGATTTCAAAAATTGCTTGGGAATGATGGCGTCGGTGTCCACGTTTTCGCGGTCCATCGGAGCCACCAGGCCCTTGTGTACTGTGAACTTGTTCATTTTTTCTTGGCCACGTCTTCGATTTTTTCGCCTGCTTTCTGCAGGTCTTGACCCACACCCTTGACCGTGTTACAGCCGACCAGCAGCAACAAGCAGGAAGCGGTGAGCAAAGCAATCAGATTTTTCATGGGTTTCCTGTGAACGTTAGCAATCAGCTGAATTTTCGAACATCGACAAAGTGGCCGTGGATGGCCGCGGCGGCCGCCATGGCCGGACTCACCAGATGGGTCCGGCCGCCAGCACCTTGGCGGCCTTCAAAGTTGCGGTTGCTGGTGGAGGCACAGCGCTCCCCTGGCTCCAGACGGTCGGCGTTCATGGCCAAACACATGGAGCAGCCCGGCTCACGCCACTCGAATCCGGCGGCCCTGAAGATCTCATGCAAGCCTTCCCGCTCGGCCTGTTCTTTGACCAAACCAGAACCAGGTACCACCATGGCCAGCTTGATATTTTTGGCCACTTTTTGGCCTAATTTTTTCACGACAGCGGCGGCTTCGCGCATGTCTTCAATGCGGCTGTTGGTACAGGAACCAATAAAAACTTTGTCGACGAACAAGTCGTCCAGGGCCTTGCCGGGCTCCAAGCCCATGTACACCAATGCACGCTCAATGGCGCCGCGCTTGTTGACGTCTTTTTCCTTGTCGGGGTCTGGCACGCGGTCATTGATGCCCAGTACCATTTCGGGTGATGTACCCCAGGTGACTTGCGGAACGATTTGGGACGCGTCGAGTTCGACCACGGTGTCAAATTGAGCACCGGCATCGGAGTGCAGGGTTTTCCAGAACGCAACGGCTTGGTCCCATTCAACCGCAGCGGCTTCGGCGCTGAGCGCGCTGTGACCGGGTGCCAGAGGGCGGCCCTTGACGTAGTCGATGGTTTTCTCGTCGACAGCCACCAGCCCTGCCCGTGCGCCTGCCTCGATGGCCATATTGCACACCGTCATGCGGCCTTCCATGCTCAGCGCCCGGATGGCGGCGCCGCCAAACTCAATGGTGTAGCCGGTACCGCCCGCGGTGCCGATCTTGCCAATGATGGCCAATACGATATCTTTGCCGCCACAGCCCCTGGGCAAGGTGCCTTCTACACGCACCAACATGTTTTTGGCCTTTTTGGCCAGCAAGGTTTGGGTCGCCATGACATGCTCGACCTCACTGGTGCCAATACCGTGGGCCAAGGCACCAAAAGCACCGTGGGTGGAGGTGTGGGAGTCACCGCAGACCACCGTCATGCCGGGCAGGGTGGCGCCGTTCTCTGGCCCAATGACGTGCACGATGCCTTGGCGTTTGGAGAGGAAGGGAAAGTACGCAGCCGCTCCGAATTCCTGAATATTGCTGTCCAGCGTGGTGACTTGTTCCTTGCTGGTGGGGTCGGTGATGCCGTCGTAACCCCGATCCCAGCCGGTGGTGGGCGTGTTGTGATCGGCCGTGGCCACAATCGAGCTGACGCGCCAGACCTTGCGACCCGCTTGGCGCAGGCCCTCAAAGGCCTGTGGACTGGTCACTTCATGCACCAGGTGGCGATCGATGTAGAGAATGGCGGTGCCATCGTCTTCGGTGTGAACGACATGGTCGTCCCAGAGCTTGTCGTACAACGTACGTCCGTGTGCTTCGATGCTTGTGCGTCCCATGCGATTAATTCCTTGGCAATCCTAGATTTTATGCGCCATGCGCCTGTCAGGGCTGCAAGCAAAACGCCCGCCGGCGTTTTAGGCCGGCGGGCGTCAGGTTTTGAGCCGATTAGCGTTGAGCGATGGGCGTCACGTCGCGTTTGACCGAACCGGTGAACAATTGGCGCGGACGGCCAATTTTGTACTCGGGGTCGCCGATCATTTCGTTCAATTGCGCAATCCAGCCCACGGTACGTGCCAGAGCAAAGATGGCGGTGAACAGGCTGACTGGAATGCCGATGGCGCGCTGCACGATACCGGAGTAGAAGTCCACATTGGGGTAAAGCTTGCGCTGGACGAAGTAGTCGTCTTCCAAGGCAATCTTTTCCAAGGCCATCGCCAACTTGAACAAGGGGTCATTTTCAAGACCCAAAGCGGTCAGCACTTCTTTGCAGGTTTCCTGCATCAATTTGGCGCGCGGATCGTAGTTTTTGTACACGCGGTGGCCAAATCCCATGAGCTTGACGCCGGAATTTTTGTCCTTGACCTGTTCCATGAACTGGCCGACCTTGGAAATGCCACCCATTCTTTGGATGTCTTCCAGCATGTTCAGGCAGGCTTCGTTGGCGCCGCCATGGGCGGGGCCCCACAGGCAGGCGACACCCGCTGCAATGGCCGCGAAGGGGTTGGTGCCGGAGCTGCCGCACAGGCGCACCGTGGAGGTCGATGCGTTTTGCTCGTGGTCGGCGTGCAGCACGAAGATGCGGTCCAGGGCGCGCTCGATCACAGGGTTGACCACATACTCTTCGCACGGAGTGGCGAACATCATGTGCATGAAGTTGCCAGCGTAGCTCAGGTGGTTCTTGGGGTACATGTAGGGCTGGCCGGCACTGTATTTGTAGGCCATCGCCACCAAGGTGGGCATCTTGGCAATCAAACGGATCGCCGAAATCTCACGGTGTTCCGGGTTGTTGATGTCGGTGCTGTCGTGGTAGAACGCAGACAACGCACCCACCAGACCGGTCATGATGGCCATGGGGTGGGCATCACGGCGGAAGCCGCGCAAGAAAAATTGCATCTGCTCGTTCACCATGGTGTGGTTGCTCACACGTTTGGTGAAGGCGGCCTTGCCGGCCACGTCGGGAAGGTTTCCGTACAGCAACAGGTGGCAGGTTTCCATGAAGTCGCAGTTGGTGGCGAGCTGCTCAATGGGGTAGCCGCGGTACAGCAGTTCACCTTTGTCGCCATCGATATAGGTAATGGCCGATTGGCACGAGGCCGTCGACAGGAAACCTGGATCGTAGGTAAACATGCCAGTCTGTGCATACAGCTTGCGAATGTCTACAACGTCCGGGCCAACATTGCCGTGGTAAACCGGCAAATCGACGCTGGGGGTGCCGTTACTGAACGACAGGGTGGCTTTGTTGTCAGCTAGTTTCATTTTCTCGCCTTTCAGAGGGGTTCTCTCAACATATTTAAAACTTCATGCACATCTTCGCGATCCAATTGGGTGTCCACCTGCGCCAGTGTTTTTCGCGCCAGGTGTACATCCAGGAGATCGTTGTCGCTCAGGTCCATCAACGCGCCCAGTGCGTCTGCGTGCCGAACCGAGAGGGAGTCGCCGAAGCGTCGGAAAAAGCGCTCAATAAAGAGATCGTTTTCCAGCAAGCCGCGTCGGCAGCGCCACTTCAGCTTGCTGAGTGCACGCTCGTCAATTCGGGTTTCGTTCGCAGACATCATGGTTGTGGCGCTTTAAACGGCCCGAAGAACCATCATTTCCTTGATTTTTCCAATCGCCTTGGTGGGGTTCAAGCCCTTAGGGCAGACGTCCACGCAGTTCATGATGGTGTGGCAACGGAACAGACGATAGGGGTCTTCCAAATTGTCCAGGCGCTCACCCGTGGCTTCGTCGCGACTGTCCGCAATGAAGCGGTAGGCTTGCAGCAAGCCTGCGGGGCCCACAAATTTGTCGGGGTTCCACCAAAAACTGGGGCAGCTGGTGGAGCAGCTGGCGCACAAAATGCACTCGTACAGTCCGTTGAGCTCTTCGCGCTCTTCGGGACTTTGCAAACGCTCTTTTTCAGGCGGTACCGTGTCGTTGATCAGGTAAGGTTTGATCGAGTTGTACTGCTTGAAGAACTGGGTCATGTCCACAATCATGTCCCGAATCACGGGCAGTCCAGGCAGTGGCTTGAGCACAATGGTTCCAGGCAGTGTGCGCATATTGGTCAGGCAGGCCAGACCATTTTTGCCATTGATGTTCATGGCGTCCGAACCGCACACACCTTCGCGGCACGAGCGGCGGAAAGAAATCGTGGGATCGACGGCCTTGAGTTTCATCAAGGCATCCAGCAACATGCGTTCGCTTCCGTCCAATTCGACCTCAATGGTCTGCATGTAGGGTTTTGCGTCTTTGTCTGGATCGTAGCGGTAGATGGAGAATGTGCGTTTTGCCATTTTGGAATCTCGCTTTTCTTTTAGAAGCTGCGTGTCTTGAGCTCAACACTCTCAACGGTCAGCGGTTTCATTTGCACCGATTTGTAGGCCAAGCGACTGCCTTCTTTGTGCCACAAGGTGTGTTTGTGCCACTCGGTGTCATTGCGGCCATTGGGGTGCGCCGGTGTGTCACCGTAGTCGTTGACCGTGTGGGCACCACGGCTTTCATGGCGGGCCGCTGCTGAGACGATGGTGGCCTGCGCCGCCTCGATCAGGTTTTCGACTTCCAGTGCCTCGATACGCGCGGTGTTAAAGACCTTGGACTTGTCTTTGAGGCCAATGCTCTTGACGCGTTCACGCAGTGCGGCGATCTTGACAACGCCTTCGTCCATCGTGGCCTGGGTGCGGAACACGCCTGCGTGTTGCTGCATGGCGGCCCGGATGGCATCGGCCACATCCTGTGCATATTCACCACTGGTGGCGTTGTCCAAACGCTCCAATCGAGCCAGCGTGACGTCAGCTGCCGTGGCAGGCAGGGGTTTGTGGGTTTTGGTCGTGCTGTTGAACTCCACAATGTGGTTGCCTGCAGCGCGGCCAAACACCAGCAAGTCCAGCAAGGAGTTGGTGCCCAAGCGGTTCGCGCCATGGACGCTGACGCAAGCGCATTCGCCGACAGCGTACAGTCCGTTGACCACTTCGCTCTTGTTCTCTGCGTTTTGTGTCACCACCTGGCCGTGGATGTTGGTGGGGATGCCGCCCATCTGGTAATGGATGGTGGGTACGACCGGAATCGGTTCCTTGGTGATGTCGACGTTGGCAAAGTTATGGCCAATTTCAAACACCGAGGGCAGGCGCTTCATGATGGTCTCGGCGCCCAGGTGGGTCATGTCGAGGTTGATGTAGTCCTTGTTGGGACCACAGCCACGGCCTTCCTTGATTTCCTGGTCCATGCAGCGTGACACATAGTCGCGTGGGGCCAAGTCTTTGTAGGCGGGGGCGTAGCGTTCCATGAAACGTTCGCCATTGCAGTTACGCAAAATAGCGCCTTCACCGCGGCAACCTTCGGTCAGCAACACGCCGGCACCGGCCACGCCCGTGGGGTGGAATTGCCAGAATTCCATGTCCTGCAAAGGAATGCCTGCGCGGGCCGCCATGCCCAAGCCGTCACCGGTGTTGATGAAGGCGTTGGTGGATGCGGCGAAGATACGGCCTGCACCGCCGGTGGCCAGCAGCGTGGTCTTGGCTTCGAGAATGTGCACGTCGCCGGTTTCCATCTCAATGGCGGTCACACCCACGACATCACCATCGGCGTCACGGATCAGGTCCATGGCCAGCCATTCCACGAAAAAGCTGGTTTTGGCTTGCACGTTTTGCTGGTACAGCGTGTGCAGCATGGCGTGGCCGGTACGGTCGGCTGCAGCGCAGGCACGTTCCACCGCTTTTTCGCCGTAGTTGGCGGTGTGGCCGCCGAATGGACGCTGGTAAATGGTGCCGTCCGGGTTGCGGTCAAACGGCATGCCCATGTGCTCCAGGTCATAAACGACCTTGGGGGCTTCACGGCACATGTATTCGATGGCGTCCTGGTCGCCCAGCCAGTCGCCACCCTTGACGGTGTCGTAGAAGTGGTAGTGCCAGTTGTCGTCGTTCATGTTGCCCAGAGAAGCGCCAATGCCGCCCTGTGCTGCCACGGTGTGCGAGCGGGTAGGGAAGACTTTGGACAGCACTGCGACGTTGAGACCAGCGCGCGCCAATTGCAGTGATGCGCGCATTCCGGAGCCGCCAGCACCAACGATAACGACATCAAATTTTCTTTTAGATACGGGGTAAGACATGAGTTACAGCCTGTTAGGAAAGGGGATCAGACGCGCCACAGAACTTGAATGGCCCAGCCAGCACAGCCGACCAGCCAAACGATCGTGAAAACCTGCAGCGACAGGCGCACAGAGACGGGTTTGATGTAGTCCATCCAGATGTCGCGCATACCCACCCAAACGTGGTACAGCAAGGCCAAGATCACCACAAACGTCAATACCTTCATCCATTGGGCGGAGAAGATGCCGGACCATTTGTCGTATCCGATGGGGCCTTTGGAGAAAATGACCTGGGCCAGCAAGACCACCGTGAACAGTGTCATGAGGGCGGCCGTGACACGCTGGGCCAACCAGTCGCGCAATCCGTAATGCGCGCCAACAACGATACGCTTCGAGCCGTAATTAACTGCCATTTTTGTATTTCCTTTTAGTACGCGCCAAACAGCTTGAGAGCCAAAACCAAGGTCAGCACTGAGCCCAGGCCCAAAGTGACCAATGCGGATGATTTCCCGAATTCTTTGCTCACGGCATGGTTGACGTCCATGTACAGGTGACGCAGGCCTGCAATGAAGTGGTGCAGGTAGGCCCAGATCAAGGCCAGGGCGACCAGCTTCATGAACCAGCCTGGCACAAAGCCCAGGCCTAAGGTAAAGGCGCCGCTGAATTTTGCAAAGGACACTTCAGAGGAGATAGAGGTGTCAAACATCCAGATGATGAAGGGCATCAGGAGGAACATGATGGCGCCGCTGACGCGGTGCAAAATGGAAACCCAGCCTGCTGCCGGAAGACGGTAGGAGGGCAGATCGGTGAACGCATTGATGTTGCGAAATTCGGGCCGTTTGGTGCTGAACGAGGAGGGGGACTCAGTCATGAAGGGACTTTCTGGTTGGTAACTGCTTTGTAATTAACACTGCCGCAGTGCGAAATTCTATTGCACCGCACCAATCTGACATTGGACTTGCAGTTCGCTGGGGTGTTCAGTTGAGTTCGTTTCGATAGTAGTGTTTGTCCGTGAGGTACAGGCCGCGTCGCATTTCCATGGGGAGGTCGCTGTAAGTGTAGGCGATGCGTTCCACACTGAGCAGTGGCGTTTGGGCGCTGGCTCTCAGCAAAGTGCATTGCTCTTCATCGGGCAATACGGCGCGTATTTTTTCCTCGGCGCGCACCATGCGCACACCAAATTCGGTCTCAAAAAGTCCGTACATCGGGCCGTTGTAATCCGCCAGCCGTTCCGCAGTGAGTCCCTTGAATGGGGAGCCGGGGAGCCAGATGTCTTCCAAAATCGTGGGAATGGAGGCGAAAGAAAGAATGCGGCGAACTTGCAAAACTGCATCGCCCGAGCGCAGCGCCAGTGCGCGCGCGACGTCGGCGCTTGCGCGTGTGCGCTTGCAATCGATGATGTGCCGTTGTGCCGGGCCCTCGCTGTTGGGGTCGCCGTTGTCGGGCAGCAGCTTGAGGAACCGGTATTGGATGTGGTGTTCCGCGTGCGTGGCAACGAAGGTGCCTTTGCCTTGGCGTCGGACCAGCAGATTTTCTGCCGCCAACTCGTCAATCGCCTTGCGAACAGTGCCTTGACTGACTTTGTACCGGGCGGCGAGATCGACTTCACTGGGAATGGCCGAACTGGGCTTCCACTCGCCGGATTGCAGGCTTTGCAGTATCAGGACCTTGATTTGCTGGTACAGGGGGCTGAATGCGGGGGTCGGGGAGGCAGACGAGACCAGCCCCGGGTGAGCAGTCGTCGTGGACGGGCTGTCGCTTGATGGGGGTGGCGTTGCGTTCATGGAAAAGGCTTTGGGAGTCAGCTTGGAGTCAGTCTCGAATTTAGGGTCAATCATATCTTATATAAGACATAAGACAAGTTGACTTGGCGACGAATTCGAGGGTAAACTCGTCGCCATTCTGTAGGGCTCAACCGTTTTGCTTGGGTTCCTGGGCAGTAGCCGTTTTCATAACCTTCCTGGAGTTTTTACCATGAGCAAGAAGCCCGTCCGCGTTGCCGTTACCGGTGCAGCAGGTCAAATTGGATACGCAATTTTGTTTCGCATCGCCTCCGGCGAAATGTTGGGCAAAGATCAGCCTGTGGTGCTGAGCCTGTTGGAAGTTCCTTTTGAGAAAGCCCAGCAAGCGCTGCAAGGCGTGATCATGGAATTGCAAGACTGCGCTTTCCCCTTGTTGGTGGGTATTGAGGCGCACAGCGACCCCATGACCGCATTCAAGGATGTGGACTACGCCTTGTTGATCGGCTCGCGTCCCCGCGGTCCTGGCATGGAGCGCGCTGAGTTGCTCGCCGTCAATGCTGAAATTTTCACAGCCCAAGGCAAGGCACTGAACGCCGTCGCCAGCCGCAACGTCAAAGTGCTGGTCGTCGGCAACCCCGCCAACACCAACGCCTACATTGCCATGAAGAGCGCCCCCGATCTGCCACGCAAGAACTTCACCGCCATGCTGCGCCTGGACCACAACCGTGCGTTGAGCCAACTGGCTGAGAAGACCGGCAAGGCCGTGGCGGATATCGAAAAAATGACGGTGTGGGGCAACCACTCGCCCACCATGTACGCTGATTACCGCTTTGCCACCATCAACGGCGCCAGTGTCAAGGACATGATCAATGACCAGGAATGGAATGCCAACGTGTTTCTGCCCACCGTCGGCAAGCGCGGCGCGGCCATCATTGCGGCGCGTGGCGTGTCGTCGGCAGCGTCTGCTGCCAACGCGGCCATTGACCACATGCACGATTGGGCGCTGGGCACCAACGGCAAGTGGGTCACCATGGGTATTCCATCGGACGGCCAATACGGCATCCCCAAAGACACCGTGTTCGGCTTTGCCGTGACCTGCGAAGACGGCGAATACACCGTGGTGCAAGACCTGCCAGTGGATGCGTTCAGCCAGGAATGCATCAACAAGACCCTGAAAGAGTTGCAAGACGAGCAAGCTGGCGTCGCCCACCTGCTGTAATCGAGCCAGTTGTGCGCAGCGCTGGGCCGTCCCAAGCAAGCACAGCCCCCTTGGGGGGCAGCGCAGCACATGCAATGGCAAGCGTGGGGGCTGTGCACCCCCGCGAAGTTCTTCTCGGCGCCCAGGGTGCAGCAGACTGCTTGCCAGTCTGTGACCACTACAGCGGCGTGGAGGCGCGGATGGTCAAAAGCCTGCAACTGCAGGCTGAAATGATGGAAGAGTTCGGCGCTTGCGTGTTTGACGTGACGCTGGACTGCGAAGATGGTGCCCCCGTGGGTGGCGAAAAAGACCAGGCAAATACGGTCGTAGCCCTTGCCAATAGTGCGCAAGCAGCTCCTGAATTAATAGCAAAAACAGTTCTTCGCCGCGTGGGAGTCCGACTCCATGCGGTGGATCACCCGGCATTTGAATCGGATGTGGAGATCGTGGTTGGCGGTGCCGCACAGTCCCTGAGTTACATCATGGTTCCCAAAGTGGAATCCGTTGCCGATGTGGATCGCGCCGTGGCTGCGCTGGACGCTGCTGTGCGCCCGGGCCAGCGGCCCACACCCTTGCCTTTGCATGTGCTGATCGAGTCCCCGGCCGCTGTGCATCGGGCCTTTGATATTGCGGCACATCCCAGAGTGCAGTCGGTGAGTTTTGGTCTCATGGATTTTGTGTCGGCCCACGGTGGTGCGATTCCCTCTTCGGCGATGGGCGTTCGTGCGGCGAACGATGCGCAGACGCTGGACCAGTTTCACCATCCCTTGGTATTGCGGGCCAAGGTGGAGATTGCCAGTGCCTGCCACGCCTACGGAAAGGTTCCTTCGCATTGCGTGGTCACCGAATTTCGTGATGTAGTGGCACTGGAGATGGCGGCCCGGACGGCAGCCCAGGCGCTGGGGTACACCCGGATGTGGAGTATCCATCCCAGCCAGATTCGCCCTATTTTGCAAGCGTTTTCACCCTCTGTGGAAGAGGTGGAGTTGGCTGCCAGCATTGTGGTGCGGGCGGTCGAACAAGACTGGGCACCCATTTCGTTCGACGGCAAGCTGCATGACCGCGCCAGTTTTCGGTACTTTTGGCAGGTGCTGGAGCGTGCGCACCAAACGGGGTGTGTTCTGCCAGAATCCGTGGGCGTCTATTTCGCGACGTCCCCCATTGAAGTAGGAGTGTCACCATGATGAAATTATTGCTGTTGGGCTTGTTGATGGGGGCATCGCTTCCGTTGCTGGCGCAGACCGTGCCATCGCAAGCTCGGCCTGCCGTTAAAGCGGCTGGTGCCCATCCTGCAGCGAAGTCAGCGCGCAAGGTGGTGGCTGTGCCGCACATGATTGTGCCTGTGGCCTTGTCCGCAGAGCAGCTGGCCGTTGCGGACAAGGTCGTGCTGGGCAAGATCCCCTGTGAACTGGCGACGCAGGTCACCATTTCCGCGGATGGCCGCACTGCGGGGCGCTTCGTGTTGGAGATTGGACGGGAGAAGCATTGGATGGAACCCGTGCCCACCAGCACGGGGGCGGTACGCCTTGAGGACGCTAAATCGGGTGCCGTGTGGCTGCAACTGGCCAACAAATCGATGCTGATGAACCAAAAACTGGGAAAACGCATGGCCGATGCCTGCATGAACGCTGACCAAGTGCGGGTGGCGGAGGCGATGGAGCGTTCGCATGCGCCCAATTTGCTGGATGCCCCGCGTGTGGAGGTTGCGACGCCGGAGTCGGGCAAGGACGGAATTCCGCGTGCCTTGGCATCTGCTACGAATTAGATAGCTGGTTACGCCCTGTTTATAAGGGCTAGACCATTTTTTTATTGTTAAAAAGGAGTGAATACCGTGTTGCAAACCTACCGTGAACATGTGGCCCAACGCGCCGCATTGGGCATCCCACCGTTGCCGCTGTCTGCCAAGCAAACCGGGGATTTGATTGAACTGCTCAAAAACCCGCCCCAAGGCGAAGAGTCCACCTTGGTGGACTTGATCACACACCGTGTACCGGCGGGTGTAGATGATGCTGCCAAGGTCAAGGCCAGCTACCTGGCTGCGGTGGCACACGGTACCGAAAAGTGCCCTCTGATCAGCCGCGAAAAAGCCACTGAACTCCTGGGCACCATGCTCGGTGGCTACAACATCAGCCCGCTGGTGGATTTGCTCGACGACGCGACCGTAGCCGAAGTGGCTGCCAATGGTTTGAAGAAAACCCTGTTGATGTTCGACCAGTTCCATGATGTCAAGGAAAAGGCCGACAAGGGCAATGCACAAGCCAAAGCCGTGCTGCAAAGCTGGGCCGACGCCGAGTGGTTTACGTCACGCCCTGAAGTGCCCGCGTCGATCACTCTCACCGTGTTCAAAGTCGAAGGCGAAATCAACACCGACGACCTGTCGCCCGCACCCGATGCCTTCAGCCGTCCCGACATCCCGATGCACGCCTTGGCGATGCACAAGAATGCGCGTCCTGGCATCGTTCCAGAAGAAGACGGCAAGCGCGGCCCCGTCAAGTTCTTTGATGAACTCAAAGCCAAGGGCAATCTGGTGGCCTATGTCGGCGACGTGGTCGGTACCGGCTCTTCGCGCAAATCTGCGACCAACTCCGTGCTGTGGTTCACCGGCGAAGACATTCCTTTCGTGCCGAACAAGCGCTTTGGTGGTGTCTGCCTGGGTGGCAAGATTGCCCCGATTTTCTACAACACCATGGAAGACTCGGGCGCCCTGCCGATCGAGTTGGACGTGGCCCAAATGAACATGGGTGACGTGGTCGAGTTGCGTCCCTATGACGGCAAAGCATTGAAAGATGGCAAGGTCATTGCCGAGTTCACCGTCAAGAGCGACGTGCTGTTCGACGAAGTGCGCGCCGGTGGCCGTATTCCCCTGATCATTGGCCGTGGCCTGACCGCCAAGGCGCGCGAAGCCCTGGGCCTGCCCGTGAGCACGCTGTTCCGTTTGCCACAAAACCCAGCAGACACCAAAAAAGGCTTCACGCTGGCGCAAAAAATGGTCGGTCGCGCTTGCGGTTTGCCAGAAGGCCAGGGCGTTCGCCCCGGTACCTACTGTGAACCCAAAATGACCAGCGTCGGTTCACAAGACACCACCGGCCCCATGACCCGCGACGAGCTGAAAGACTTGGCTTGCCTGGGCTTCAGTGCTGACCTGGTGATGCAATCGTTCTGCCACACGGCGGCGTACCCCAAGCCCGTGGACGTGAAGATGCACCACGAGCTGCCTGAGTTCATGAGCACCCGTGGCGGCGTGCCCTTGCGTCCGGGCGACGGCATCATCCACAGCTGGTTGAACCGCATGTTGTTGCCCGATACCGTGGGTACTGGTGGCGACAGCCACACCCGTTTCCCCATCGGCATCAGCTTCCCCGCGGGTTCCGGTTTGGTCGCTTTCGGTGCTGCCACCGGCGTGATGCCTTTGGACATGCCTGAGAGCGTGCTGGTGCGTTTCAAAGGCAAGATGCAGCCCGGCATCACCTTGCGTGATCTGGTCAATGCCATTCCCTTGTATGCCATCAAGGCAGGCATGCTGACCGTGGCCAAGCAGGGCAAGAAGAATATTTTCTCGGGCCGTATTCTGGAAATCGAAGGTTTGCCAGACCTCAAGGTCGAACAGGCTTTTGAGTTGAGCGACGCCTCCGCTGAGCGCAGCGCCGGTGGTTGCACCGTGCACCTGAACAAAGAGCCGATCATCGAGTACATCAACAGCAACATCACGATGCTGAAGTGGATGATTGCCGAGGGTTACTCCGACGTGCGCACCATCAACCGCCGTATCAAGGCGATGGAAGCCTGGCTGGCTGATCCTCAGTTGCTCAAGGGCGATGCCGATGCCGAATACGCCGCCGTCATCGAAATTGACCTCGCAGATATCGTGGAACCTATCGTGGCCTGCCCGAACGACCCGGACGATGTGAAAACCCTGGCCGACGTGGCTGGTGCCAAGATCGACGAAGTGTTCATCGGTTCTTGCATGACCAACATTGGCCACTTCCGCGCTGCTTCCAAGCTCTTGGAAAACAAACGTGATATTCCGGTCAAACTCTGGATGGCGCCTCCCACCAAGATGGATGCCAAGCAGTTGAGCGAAGAAGGCCACTATGGCGTGTTGGGCTCGGCCGGTGCGCGCATGGAAATGCCGGGTTGCAGCTTGTGCATGGGCAACCAGGCGCAGGTGAAAGAGGGCGCTACCGTGTTCTCGACGTCTACCCGTAACTTCCCGAACCGTCTGGGCAAGAACAGCTATGTGTACCTGGGCAGCGCCGAACTGGCCGCCATTTGCTCCAAGCTGGGCCGCATCCCGACCAAAGAAGAGTACATGGCCGATATGGTGGTACTGACGGCTGCCAGCGACAAGGTTTACCAGTACCTGAATTTCGACAAGGTGAAGGATTACACGGACGCAGCAGCTTCCGTGAAAGAAGGCGCCGCAGCCTGATTTTCGTACCCTAAAAGCCCAGCATCGGCTGGGACAGCCTCCGTAAAACGCCCCGCAACCCCCCAGTTGCGGGGCGTTTTTTCATGGCGCTTGGATGGGGCAGGATAATTGAGCCTATGGCCGCGTTTCAATCTATCCCCTTGTCCCTTCAAACCGTATTGCTGTTGTTGGGCAGCAATGTCTTCATGACGTTTGCCTGGTACGGCCATCTGAAAAATCTGGCCACCGCGCCGTGGTACATCGCCGCAGTGGTGAGTTGGGGCATCGCGCTGTTTGAATACGCCTTGCAGGTGCCCGCCAACCGCATCGGTTTTCAGCAAGCAGGGTTCGGTGTGGGGCAACTCAAAATCATGCAGGAAGTGATCACCCTCGCGGTTTTTGTGCCATTCGCCATGGTCTACCTCAAGGAACCCTTCAAGCTGGACTATGTGTGGGCGGCTCTTTGCATGGTGGGTGCGGTGTATTTTATTTTCCGCAGCGCCTAATTGCCGGGATCGTGCGCCCAACAGCGGGCGGTTAAACTCCCGCAGTCTCGATTTTCGTCAAATATTTGACCTGTCCCCCTGAGGAGTCCTTCATGTTTTTTGGAAAACTGTTGCCGCGCGACGGCAATTTTTTTGAAATGTTCAACCAGCATGCGGACCGAATTGTGGAGGCAGCCCATGCATTTTCCAAACTGGTGGCCAACTACAGCGACCCCGCCCTGCGCCAAAAATACAACCAGGAGGTTGACAGTGCCGAGCGGGCCGCAGATCGGGTGACGCACGATGTGAACAAGGCCATTCACATCACCTTCATCACGCCGATTGATCGGGAGCAGATTCATTCACTGATCAACACCATGGACGATATTGCAGACCTGATTCAGGATTCTGCCGAAACCATGGCTCTGTACGACGTGCGCCATATGACCGAGGAGATTGCGCGTCTGACCGATCTGAGTGTGAAGTGCTGCGAGCGGGTGCGTGACGCTGTAGGCATGCTGGACAAAATTGCCGACCCTGCTACCGCTGAGGCTGCTCTGAAGACCTGTGAAGAGATTGACCGACTGGAATCGGATGCCGACCGCGTCATGCGAAGCGCCATGAGCAAGCTGTTCCGGGAGGAACCAGACGTGCGCGAAGTGATCAAGCTGAAAGCCATTTACGAATTGCTGGAGACCATCACGGACAAATGCGAAGACGTGGCCAACGTCATCGAGGGCATCATCCTCGAAAACTCCTGATCCAGGGACTGCAGAATGGCAACCGTACAAACGGCTTTGTGGGTGGTGGTGCTGCTGGTGGTGCTTGCCATATTGTTTGATTTTATGAATGGGTTCCACGACGCAGCCAATTCGATTGCAACCGTGGTATCCACCGGCGTTCTCAAGCCAGGGCAAGCGGTCCTTTTCGCCGCTTTTTTCAATGTGGTGGCGATCATTGTTTTCAATTACACCGTAGCGGCCACGGTGGGCAAAGGCATCGTACAGCCCGGTGTGGTGGACACCCATGTGGTGTTCGGCGCACTGGTGGGCGCCATTACCTGGAACCTTGTCACTTGGTACTACGGCATTCCCAGCAGCTCTTCGCATGCGTTGATTGGTGGCATCGTGGGGGCCGTGATCGCCAAGGCCGGTGTAGGTGTGCTGATATCGGCCGGTATTCTGAAAACGG
Organism: Rhodoferax sp.; assembly: GCF_030697375.1. Classification (GTDB taxonomy): domain Bacteria; phylum Pseudomonadota; class Gammaproteobacteria; order Burkholderiales; family Burkholderiaceae_C; genus Allorhodoferax. The sequence goes on from NZ_JAUYQD010000022.1 coordinate 176,604, forward strand.
TCGCTTTTATTTTCGTATCCCCTTTGCTGGGGTATGTGCTGGGTTCCTTGATGATGGTGCTGGTGGCTTGGGTATTCAGAGTGACACGGCCACTCAAAGTGGACAAGTGGTTTCGCCGCCTGCAATTGCTCTCGGCGGGGGCCTACAGTTTGGGGCATGGTGGTAACGATGCACAAAAGACCATCGGCATTATCTGGATGCTGCTGATTGCCACAGGGTACGCCAGTGCATCCGATGCTTCTCCGCCGACCTGGGCCGTTGTGAGTTGCTATATGGCGATTGGGGCGGGCACCATGTTTGGTGGCTGGCGCATCGTCAGAACCATGGGGCAGAAAATTACCAAACTCAAGCCGGTGGGGGGCTTCTGTGCCGAAACTGGTGGTGCGATCACTCTGTTCGTGGCCACCGCCTTGGGGGTGCCGGTTTCCACCACGCACACCATTACCGGTGCGATTGTGGGGGTGGGTTCGGTCCAACGCCCCAGTGCGGTGCGCTGGGGCGTTGCGGGCAATATCGTTTGGGCCTGGATTTTTACCATTCCAGCCAGCGCTTTTGTGGCGGCGGTGGCGTATTGGGTTAGTTTGCAGATCTTTTGACACCTGCATGGTGTGCAGGCATGCAACGCCTATTATTGGGTCAGGCTATGGGCTGCTTCCATCTGGTATTCAAAGTAACGCTGGAAGCCGAATGCCAGACTGGCCATCAAAACGATCGTCCCGATGAAGAGTGATGCGATCACGGCGGCAATGGTGAACCAGTTCGTTTGCCCTGCCAGGGCGTCGTTGGGAAGGTCGGGATTGAAGCATTGATTCCACTTTTCCATACCCATGAGTCCGTACACAATGGCGTTGAGAGCGCACCCAGCAATCGTCAAGCCCAGCAAGGGGATCAGTAGCCAGATCCATGGGTCATCCAAGCCGAACTGCTGGGCGCGCCGCACGCCGTAGAGCCCCAGCAGGCTGGGTATGGGCAGCAACCAGGCAATACGGTCGGACCTTCCAAAAAGATAGAAACGGTGCAGTCCGAGGGGGCCGCCGATGAAGGTGATCCATGCGGCAAGGGTTTTGTTTTTCATGTTGCTGACAGTGCGGGAGTGCTGTTATTGCCCGTGCCAATGGAGCGCTCCATCAGGACAACATCGAGCCAGCGTTCAAACTTCCAACCGCAGGCGGTCAATACGCCGACATGGCTGAAACCGCAGGACCGATGGACGCCGATAGAGCCGTGGTTGGCCGAATCTCCAATCACCGCAATGAGTTTTCGTACGCCACTGCGTTCGGCCTGGGCCATCAGTTCCGTCAGAAGTAATCGCCCTAGTCCCCTGCCTGCGGCAGATGGGGCAAGATAAATAGAGTCTTCGGCAGAAAAACGGTAAGCAGGGCGTGGTTTGAACCAATTGCAGTAGGCGAAACCCAGCACGCCGCTGGCGTCTTCGATCACCAGGTAGGGAAGCCCCTTGGACAATACATCCGCCCTTCGGGCCGCCATGTCTTCTTCGGTGGGTGGGGTGGTCTCAAAGGTTCCTGTTCCGTGAACTACATGGTGGGCGTAAATGGCAGTGATGTCGCCGATATCAGTGTCGTTGGCCGGGCGTATTGTGGTCATGGGTTGGGTTAACGTTATAATGGAGAGCTATTCAAAGTGTCACTGGCCGGGTGGTCAGTTGCGTGTCTCAACTTTGAATTAAATGGTGAGAAATACTTCTCGCCACCCAAAGGATAAATCATGGTCGTCATTCGACTCGCCCGTGGCGGTGCTAAAGCTCGCCCGTTCTTCAATATCGTTGTTGCTGACAAGCGTACCCGCCGCGATGGCCGCTTCATTGAGCGTATTGGATTTTACAATCCCATCGCCACGGCCAATGAGGAAAGCATCCGCATTGCCCAAGACCGTCTGACCTACTGGCAAGGTGTTGGTGCCCAAGCGTCTCCCACAGTAGAGCGTTTGATCAACCAAGCCGCTAAAAAAGCAGCCTGATTTTTGGTGCAAGTCTGCGGGCCTTGGGGCCCGCGTTGCACGTATACCAATCCCCATCGCCATGCTTTCCGGACTCGAACCTGCTGACATGCCAGCGGATGCCGTCGAGGTAGGGCGAATTGCAGATGCCTGGGGCGTTAAGGGCTGGTTCAAGGTCCTGCCACACAGTGCGGACCCCGAGGCGATTTTTTCCTCCAAACGGTGGTTTTTGCTGCCCTCCGAGCGAGGGGTTAAAGCGTTTGTGGGCGTAGCACAGTTGGCGGTTAAAGAAGCCAAAGAGCACTCGGGTAGTGTGGTGGCTTGTGTCCATGGTGTGGATGACCGCACTGCCGCTGAAGCCCTGAGGGGTGTGCGTATTTTTGTTTCGCGGTCGAGTTTTCCGACGGCTGGCGACGATGAATATTACTGGGTCGATCTGATAGGGCTTGAGGTTTTCAACCGTGAAAACGAAGCGCTGGGAACGGTGCGCGAGCTTCTTTCCACTGGTCCCCAAACGGTGCTGGTCATGGAGTACCTGCACGATGGAAAAGTCCAAGACCGGATGATCCCATTCGTCTCTGTGTATGTTGACAATGTTGATCTGAAGGCTCGCCGCATTCTTGTGGACTGGCAAGCGGACTACTGACTTCTTGGCACATGCGCTTCGATGTGCTCACCCTGTTTCCGGAATTGTTTGCACCCTTCTTGACGGTCGGTGTGACCCGTCGTGCCTTCGATCAAAAACTGGTCGATGTTCAGCTGACCAATCCCAGAACCTTTGCTGCTGGCAATTACCGTCGTGTGGACGATCGTCCGTTCGGTGGTGGGCCGGGCATGGTGATGATGGCTGAGCCCTTAAGCCGGGCGATTGACGGTATACGCTCCTTGCGCGCCGATAGGGCGCCGGTTGTTTTGTTTTCCCCCATTGGCAAACGTCTGGACCATGCCGCGGTGCAGCGCTGGTCAGACTCATCGGGTGCTATTTTGGTGTGTGGCCGGTACGAGGGCTTGGACCAGCGGTTCATCGACTCCTGTGTGGACGAGCAAATCAGTTTGGGGGATTTTGTGCTTTCCGGCGGCGAGCTTGCGGCGATGGCGCTATTGGATGCGGTGGCGCGCTTGCAGCCGGGGGTTTTGTCGGACCAAGACAGCCACCACTACGACAGTTTTAATCCCGCCCTGGATGGGTTGCTGGATTGCCCGCACTACACGCGGCCAGAGGAGTTCAATGGGCAGGCAGTTCCTGCGGTTTTGATGTCGGGGCACCATGCGCAGATCGAACGGTGGCGGCGCGACCAGCGCTTGCGCTTGACGGCTTTGCATCGGCCGGATTTGCTGGCAATTGCCAGGGCAGAGGGGCGCCTCACGCCGTCAGATGAAGCCGCATTGCGGGCCTGTAGTTGATATTGCTATAATAGAAGGCTAACCGATCCTCTGTTCGGCCAACTCAAAGCCTTTGAAGCAATTGAAAGACTTTGAATAGTGTCAATTCCGATGCTGGCGCGTGCACGATCACGAAGGAAATCATGAACCTGATTCAAACCCTAGAGCAAGAAGAAATTGCTCGGCTTGGGAAAACTATTCCCGAATTCTCCCCTGGCGACACCGTTATCGTGAGCGTCAACGTGGTTGAAGGTACACGCAAACGTGTGCAGGCTTACGAAGGTGTTGTGATTGCCAAGCGCAATCGCGGCCTCAACAGTGGCTTCATCGTTCGTAAGATCTCTAGTGGTGAAGGCGTGGAGCGTACGTTCCAGACCTACAGCCCGCTGATCGCCGGTATCGAAGTGAAGCGCCGTGGTGACGTGCGCCGTGCCAAGCTGTATTACTTGCGTGATCGCAGCGGTAAGTCGGCACGTATCAAGGAAAAGTTGCCAGCCAAGAAGACCAAATCAGCAGCTGTTTAAAGCCCGCTTTTTTGACAAAAACCGCCCTGGCTTGCGCTTGTGGCGGTTTTTTTATGGCGCGCAGACTGCCATTCGCCTCTTGGGAAAATTGCTTTGACCGCATTGCCGTCTTTTGATCCCCGCCTTGTGCCTGTGCACCGCGTTGACACCCATCTCCCGGCGGTTGGGGCGCAATCACTGTATCCGCAGGCCTTGGTACAGCGGTTTGCCAAGCCACCGGCCTGGACCCCTGAAGTTTTGTCAGAGTCGCGGTTTGTTGACCGTGCGCCGGTTCATGCGGCCGTGTTAATCCCGTTGGTGATGCGGGACCAGTTGATGGTGTTGCTCACCGAGCGAACCCAACACCTGTCGAGCCACTCTGGGCAAGTGGCATTCCCTGGGGGAAAAGCCGATGCGCAGGATGGCGACGCCACCGCCACTGCCTTGCGAGAGGCGCATGAAGAAGTGGGTCTTGATCCCCATTTTGTGCAAATCCTCGGAGCTCTACCGACCTACACCACAGGCAGTGCCTTTGTGGTGACACCCGTGGTTGCATTGGTGCAGATGGGGTTTGGCATCACGCCCAACCCTTATGAAGTAGCCGATGTGTTTGAAGTTCCATTGGCATATCTGATGAATCCCGCACACCACCGCCACCATGCTGTGGATTGGGCAGGTCAGCGCCGCGAGTGGCTGTCGATGCCCTACCTGGATGCGGAGAAAGAGCGCTTTATTTGGGGGGCCACCGCAGGAATGATCCGCAACCTGTACCACTTTTTGCGCGCTTAAATTTTGGGCGGTCGGCCTGGATGGGGTCGCTATGATTGGCACATGAGCTTTATCTCCATCCTACTTGCGCTGCTGCTGGAGCAGGCCAGACCCCTGGCCCAAGTCAACCCGGTCCACAACAGCATACGGAACTGGGTTCGCTGGGTATTACGGAATTTTGATGCCGGTAAACCCCACCACGGTTGGTTGGCATGGTGGATTGCCGTGGTAGCGCCCGGTGTGCTGGTGTTCACGGTGCACTGGCTGCTGGTTTGGTCGCTGGGCTGGATCGCTGCGGCCGTGTGGAGTGTGGCTATTCTGTATTCCACGCTGGGTTTTCGCCAGTTCAGCCACCACTTCACGGAAATTCGGGATGCGCTGGATGCGGGTGACGAAAATCAGGCACGCCAGCTGTTGGCACAGTGGATGCGTATGGATGCCAGCACCTTGCCGCGCAATGAAATTGTGCGCCACGTCATTGAACACTCCGTGCTTTCGGCCCATCGCTACGTGTTCGGGGTACTGGCGTGGTACACCGTGTTGGCGGCCTTGGGCCTGGGCCCCGTGGGCGCCGTGGTGTACCGCGTGAGCGAATATTTGGGCCGCTACGTCAATCGGCCCGAGCGGCCTTCCAGTCCGCCCATCAGCGAAGCCATGAAGGCCAACGCCACCCAAGCCTGGTCTGCAATGGACTGGCTGCCTGCGCGTGTGACTGCACTGGGGTTTGCTTTCGTCGGAAGTTTTGAAGAGGCGGTGGATGGCTGGCGTCAGCAGGAGCTGCATTTTCCAGGTGACAACGATGGCGTGGTGTTGGCAGCAACCTCCGGTGCGATCAATGTCAAGCTCAGTCCGCAAGACCGCCCCGGGACCGGTCAAACGCCGCAGGCCGTCCATCTACGGGCTGTCGTGGGCCTGGTCTGGCGCACCGTGGTGATGTGGATGGTGTTTTTGGCCCTGATTTCGTTGGCCAAACTCATCAGCTGAGCTTCCTCAATAGCGCTTTTGCGACAGCTCGGCAAATAAGTCGCTATATATTTTATAGCGCCTTGCGCTTATTCCACTTGGGCTGGGGGTGGATTTAAGGGTTGAAATCACCCCGCACCCCGGTTCATGCAGGTGGGTGCAGTTGTAAAACTTGCAATCCGACGCAAAAGCCTTGATGTCCGGCATCAGACCGGCCAAATGCATGGGGTCGATGTGGTTCAGGCCAAATTCCTGAAACCCTGGCGAATCAATCACGGCAGTGTTTGTAGCCCTGTCCACCCAGTACAGGCTGGTGCTGGTGGTGGTGTGCTTGCCGGAATTCAGCGCGGTGGAAATTTCATTGGTCAGCACCTGCGCCCCGGGCACCAAACGGTTGATCAAGGTGCTTTTCCCTACGCCTGACGGCCCCAGCACCAAGGTGGTTTTCCCCGCAAGCAAGGGCGTCAATACATGGATATCGCAGGCCGTTGTCGGGGCCTCCTCTTTGTTTTCCTCCTGGCGCCTGCGGGGCTTGAGTGCCAGGGGCAAAACGGTGTAGCCCATGTCGCGGAACACCGCCAGTCGATCCCAGGCCTGGGCAAAGGGCTGGAGCAGGTCACTTTTGTTGAGGGCGATGATGGGGCGAATGCGTTCGGCCTCGGCCGCAATCAAAGCGCGTGCGAGTTGACTCTCGGAGTACTCGGGTTCTGCCGCAATCAGGATCAGGACCTGGTCCAAATTCGCGGCAAACGATTTGGTGCGGATCTCGTCTTGCCGGTAAAACAGGTTGCGCCGGGGCTCCACTTTTTCGATGGTCCCCTCATCTTCGGTGGCCTGCCAAAGGACGCGGTCTCCCACCACGGACTGGCTTTTCTTGCCACGAGGATGGCAGATCAGCCGCCGACCGTCGTCGGTTTCGACCCATACATGGCGGCCATGGCCGGCAACGACCAGTCCGGGTTCGAGTTGAGAGGATGTTGCCAATGGGGTGTCCGGCTTCAGTCTGGTTGAATGAGTGCGTCCACCAAGGCGGCGCATTTGAAATCGCTGAGGGATATGCCCTGCACATCATGGGTACGCCAGCGCACGCTGCAGGCCTTGTACTGCACGAGCAAATCGGGGTGGTGGCCCTGGCGCTCGGCGATGTAGGCAACGGCATTGGCGAAAGCCATGGTTTCCAGGTAACTGTCGAAGCGAAACGTTTTTTCGATGGCCACATCGGAGCCGTCTCCGTGCAACTTCCAGCCATCTATGTGTGCCAGTTTTGCTATGATTTGCGTAGCGCTCAGCGCTATTGGTGCGCGGGCTACGGCCTTTTTTGATTCCAACGGTGCGTCCATGTTAACTTGCCGCCAGCGTCGTGTGCATGCGCCCCAGGCGCTCGGATGCCGGCGGATGGGAATAGTAGAACTTCACGTACACCGGGTCAGGCGTTAGGGTGGATGCATTGTCCTGGTACAGCTTGAGCAAGGCGGATGCCAGGTCGGGGCCACTGGTCTGGGCCACTGCATAGGCATCGGCTTCAAACTCATGTTGGCGCGACATCTGGGCAAATAGCGGGCCCAGGAAGCTGCCCGCCATGGGCATCACCATCATGAACAGCAACAGGGCGAGGGCGTCATTGGCGGCTTTCATATTGGGCAGCACGCCCAAGCCGGTATAAAACCAGGCCTGCTGGCTGACCCAGCCCAGCAAGGCAAATCCCAGCAGGCTGGCCGCAAACAGAGAGATGACGCGTTTAACGATGTGCCGGTGTTTGAAGTGCCCCAGTTCATGGGCCAGTACGGCGTCCACTTCCGGGGGCGTCAGCTGCTGGAGCAGGGTGTCGTAAAACACCACACGTTTGGATGCGCCAAAGCCGGTGAAGTAGGCATTGGCATGGGCACTGCGCTTGCTGCCATCCATCACAAAGAAGCCTTTCGCGCTGAAGCCGCAGCGTGCCATCAATTGGTGGACCCGGCGTTCCAGTTCGGGGTCTTGCAGGGGCTTGAACTGGTTGAACAGCGGTGCAATCCAGGTCGGATAGACCAGCAGTGCCAACAGGTTAAAACCCATCCACACGCACCAAGTCCACAGCCACCACCAGGGCCCGGTGGCACCCATCATCCACAGCACCAAAGCGGCCAAGGGAAGGCCAATCAAGGCCGACAGCAGGGTGGACTTTGCCAAATCTTGTACCCACAAGGACACACGTGTCTTGTTGAATCCGAAACGTTGTTCAATCACAAAGGTCTGGTACAGCGTGAACGGCAGATCCAGCATGGCGTTGACCAGCACGAACGCGGCGAGCAAAGCCACCTGTTGCGCCAAACCGGGACCCCATGGGTCGGTCAAGATCTGGTTTAGCCAAGAAAGCCCGCCCAGCAAAGTCCAGCACAGAGTGACGCCTGCACCCCAGGCCATCTCCAGCAGCGAAAAACGCGACTTGGCAATGGTGTAGTCGGCGGCCTTCTGGTGCGCTTGCAAGCTGATTTTTGCGGCAAAAGCGGCTGGGACCGCATGGCGGTGCTGCGCGACGTGGCGCAACTGGCGGCTGGTCAACCAGAACTTCAGCAGCAGGCTGGCCGACAGTGCCAGCGTAAACGCCAAGGTGGTGAGCAGGGAGGCGGAAACATAAGGGGGAAATTCTGTCATGGGGCTGGAGTTTAGGCCATCGGTGACAATTGCGGGATGGAAGAAATTACCCCCCCACTTGCCAAAGCAGATAAAAATCTTGTTTGGCTGGATTGCGAGATGACTGGCCTGAATCCAGAAGTCGATCGCATCATCGAAATTGCTGTCGTGGTGACCGGTCCCCATCTGCAGCCTCGGGTCGAAGGCCCGGTGCTGGTGATCCACCAAACGGATGCACAACTGAATTTGATGGACGCCTGGAATAAGGGCACCCATGGCAAGAGCGGCCTGATCGACAAGGTGCGGGCCTCTGTCACCACCGAAGCGCAGGCTGAAGAGCAATTGATTGCCTTTCTGGGACAGTATGTGTCCGCCAACGGCTCACCCATGTGTGGCAATTCGATTGGGCAGGACCGGCGTTTCCTGGTGAAATACATGCCCCGTCTGGAGGCCTTTTTCCATTACCGCAATCTGGACGTCAGCACACTCAAAGAGTTGTCCAAACGCTGGCGGCCGGAGGTGTATGCGTCGTTTAAAAAACAGCAGCGCCATACCGCGCTGGCCGATGTGCATGAGTCCATCGACGAGATGGAACACTACCGCCAGCACTTCCTGAAGCTGGAATGACCCGCTTGTTTACTAGGAATTAGGTAGAAACCCGAATCCGGCCTATAATCGAAGGCTGCGCTGCAATCAGCAGTGCATATTTGTACATCTCCCTTCATTCACTGGGTCCAAAGCAAATTTGCGTAGCAAGTTGGCAGAAAAGGGCCCCCAGCGCTGATAGAACTCCTTGTGAGTCAGAGCAGGTTCCGTTTGATGGTTGATGTTTTTTAACCATTGACGGAGCAACCGCACAACTTGCGGTGCTCGCGTGTGAGAAAAAATCATGACTGACGCTTTTCAAGCGACAGGCGAATTTGCGCCTGCCGAATCCTTTTCCAATTCCGCTGTAGCCGAAATGCACGGTGATGCCAGTACCTCTGAATTGTCTGTGGCGGCTGATGCCGCAGATGTTCCCGAGGTTCCCAACGGTTTTATCGAGCTGGGTCTTGCACCCGAGTTGATCCACGCGGTCAAGGACTTGGGTTATACCCAACCCACGACCGTGCAGTTGAAAGTCATTCCGATGGCTTTGCCTTCGGAGACAGCGGACCAACAGGCTGCAAAATTCATCGACCTGATGGTGTCCAGCCAGACCGGCAGCGGCAAAACCGCAGCCTTCTTGTTGCCCGTGCTGCACACCTTGCTGAAGCAGCAAGCCGAAGCCGAAGCCAAAGAACGTGCCGACTACGAAGCGGCTGTGGCGGACGCTGCTGCCAAAGGCGAAGCGCCTCCTAAGCGCGCCAAGCGCCAAGACCCCACCAACCCACGTAACTTCAAAGCAGCCGCTCCTGGCGCCTTGATCGTTTGCCCCACCCGTGAATTGGCGCAGCAAGTGGCGCACGATGCAATTGATTTGGTGCAGCATTGCCGCGGCCTGCGTATTGCCAACATCGTGGGCGGTATGCCCTACCAGTTGCAAATTGCCAAGCTGCAAAACGCCAACCTGGTGGTGGCGACCCCCGGTCGTCTGCTGGACTTGCAGCGTTCCATGCAAATCAAGCTGGACCAAGTCCAATTCTTGGTGGTGGACGAGGCTGACCGTATGTTGGACCTGGGCTTCTCGGACGATTTGGCTGAAATCAACCAACTCACCATTGGCCGCAAGCAAACCATGATGTTCAGCGCGACCTTTGCGCCGCGTATTCAACAATTGGCTGCCCGTGTCATGCGTGATGCCCAGCGCGTCACCATCGACAGCCCGCAAGAAAAACACGCCAACATCAAGCAAGTGCTGTTCTGGGCCGACAACGCCCAACACAAGCGCAAGCTGCTGGACCACTGGCTGCGTGACGCTGGTATCAACCAGGCCATCGTGTTTGCCAGCACCCAGATCGAGTGCGACGGCTTGGCCAATGATTTGCAACAAGACGGCTTCTCCGCCGTGGCTTTGCACGGTGCCTTGAGCCAAGGCCTGCGCAACCGTCGCCTGATGGCTTTGCGCCAAGGCCAGGTGCAAATTCTGGTGGCAACCGATGTGGCAGCCCGCGGTATTGACGTACCCACCATCACCCACGTGTTCAACTTCGGTCTGCCGATGAAGGCCGAGGATTACACCCACCGCATTGGCCGTACCGGCCGCGCTGGACGTGACGGCTTGGCCATTACCTTTGCCGAGTTCCGTGACCGCCGCAAGATTTTTGATATCGAAGCCTATAGCCGCCAGCCGATCAAACCGGAAGTGATTCCAGGTCTGGAACCCCAGCAACGCATGCCTGAGTCGCGCCCCAGTTTTGGCGGTCGCGGTGATGGCCCCGGCCGTGGCCGTGGCAATGCGGGCCCCCGTGAGGGTGGGTTCGGTGGTGGTAACCGTGGTGGATTTGGTGGCCGTGACTCTGGACCCCGTGAAGGGTTCAGCTACGAGCGCAAAGGCGGTTTCAACGACCGTTTTGCCGGCAACCGTGGTGCGGCACCTGCGCCCAAAGGCGATTTCCAGCCGCGTGGTGATTTCAATGCTCCCCGGGGCGATTTCGCTCCCCGTGGTGACTTTGGCGCTGCCCCCAAAGGCAACTTCTCGGCCCCACGCGGTGACTTTGCGCCCCGTGGAGATTTCGGCGCCCCGCGTGGTGACTTTGGTGCACCCCGTGGCGACTTCGCCGCGCGCAAGCCGGCCTTTGGCAAGCCCACCGGTTTTGCCAAACCCGGCAATGGCGGCAAGGTGTTTGTGCCACGCGATTCCAAGAAACGCAGCGCACGCAACTCGGACTGATCTGCACCGATCAACCTAGCAAAAAGGCCTCGCAAGAGGCCTTTTTTACGTCTGTCAACAACAGAAGATGGATATCAGGTCATGCCATTGCGGCTGGCCAGTTCTACAAACAAGCCCGCATGGTCCAAATCCGCCAGACCGTGCTCCACCCCTTGTGCATACAGTTGCTCAAACAGTCCGGTGATGGGGGCGTCAAACCCGATTTCATTCGCGGTGGACAGGGCATTGCGCAAGTCCTTGAGTTGCACGGCCATGCGGCCCTTGGGCGTGAAATCGCGCTCCACCATGCGTTGCCCATGCACCTGCAGGATGCGGCTGTCGGCAAACCCGCCGGTGATGGCTTCTTTGACCTTGGCCATGTCCGCACCGCCTTTTTCACACAGCAGCAGGGCTTCGGCCACCGCGCCTATGGTGATGCCCACAATCATCTGGTTGGCCAGTTTGGCCAGTTGACCCGAACCGGTGGGGCCGACGTGGGTGGGGTGGCCAAAAACGGACAGCAGGGGCATGGCCCGTTCATAGTTGGCGGCCTTGCCACCGACCATGATGGCCAGGGAGCCCTGTTCTGCGCCGATGGTGCCACCGGACACCGGGGCGTCCAGGTAGTCAATTTGCAATTCACTCAAGCGGGCTGCATGGTCACGGGCTTCGCTGGGTTTGATGGAGGACATGTCCACCAGCAGGCTGCCGGGTTGCATGGCCGCTGCGGCCCCCATGTCAAACAGCACATGGCCGACCACCGCACCGTTGTCCAGCATGGTGACGACCAGATCCGCGTCCCGGACGGCATCGCCGGGTGTCTGGTGGACCAGGGCGCCGTCTTTGATCAGGCGCTGCGCGCGGTGCAGTGTGCGGTTCCACACATGCACTTCATGTCCCGCCGCGCACAGCCTGCGCCCCATCGGAAAGCCCATCATGCCGATGCCCAAAACCGCAATTTTCATTTGATTCTCCGTGCTCTGCACACAAGAATACAGGGACTCTGGCCGGGCTAACATGCGTGCAACCCGGTTTTGCTGTCAAGTCCCTGACGGCTGCACCAAGCTGGGGCGCAGCCGACGGGGCGCGCTACTACATCAGCAGGTGTTCCCCTGCGTTGTCGCCCCCCAAAGTGACGTAGTTCACCTTGCGGATGTCCATGAGTTTTTTGCCACCGGAATAGCTGATGGAGCTTTGGATGTCCTGCTCCATCTCCACCATGGTGTTGGCCAATTTGCCTTTGACCGGCTCCAGAATGCGCTTGCCTTCGACGTGTTTGTATTCACCCTTGTTGAAGTCGCTGGCCGAACCGTAGTACTCCTTGAACAGCTTACCGTCCACTTCCACCGTCTGGCCGGGGCTTTCTTCGTGGCCGGCCAACATGGAGCCAATCATCACCATGGTGGCGCCAAAGCGGATGGATTTGGCGATGTCGCCGTGTTCGCGGATGCCGCCGTCGGCAATGATGGGCTTGGTCGCCACGCGGGCGCACCACTTGAGCGCGCTCAGCTGCCAGCCACCGGTGCCAAAACCGGTTTTCAGCTTGGTGATGCAGACCTTGCCCGGGCCAATGCCGACCTTGGTGGCGTCGGCGCCCCAGTTTTCCAGGTCGATCACCGCCTCGGGCGTGGCCACGTTGCCGGCGATGACAAAGGCGGACGGCATTTTTTCCTTCAGGTAGGCAATCATGTTCTTCACGCTGTCGGCATGGCCGTGCGCGATGTCGATGGTGACGTACTCGGGAATCATGTTCAGGGCCAGCAGTTGGTCCACGGTGGCGTAGTCGGGTGGTTTGACGCCCAGCGAGATAGACGCAAACAGGCCTTTGGCTTTCATGTCCTGGACGAACTGCACGTTGTCCAGGTCGAAGCGGTGCATCACGTAAAAATAGCCGTTTTGCGCCAGCCAGACGCAGATGGACTCGTCCACCACCGTCTTCATATTGGCCGGAACCACCGGGATGCGAAAACGCCGATCTCCTAGCTCGACGCTGGCGTCGCACTCCGAGCGGCTTTCCACGCGGCATTTGCGGGGCAACAACAGGATGTTGTCGTAGTCAAAAATTTCCATAACCCAAGCTCCTTGTCCGATGTTCAAGAAAAAAATCCAGAGAAAACCAGGGCGCTTGGATCGAACCGGAGTGTTGTTGGCTGCAGCAATTTGGGTGCCGCATAAAACAAAAAACCGGGCTGCAATTGCTTGGGCCCGGTGGTTGATTGTATACAAAATGCACAGGACCGTGCGCCTTTCTACAATCAGGGGATGTTTTCAACCCAAGCCCCCCTGGACTCTGCGCTGTCCCCCCTTTTGAACTCCCTCAACCCCGAACAGCGCGCCGCCGTCACCCTGCCCGCCGAACATGCCTTGATACTGGCCGGGGCCGGCTCCGGCAAGACCAAGGTGCTCACCACGCGCATCGCCTGGCTGCTGCAAAGTGGCTATGTGTCGCCCGGCGGTATTTTGGCGGTCACCTTCACCAACAAGGCCGCCAAGGAGATGATGACGCGCCTGGGCGCCATGTTGCCCATCAATGTGCACGGCATGTGGATCGGCACTTTCCATGGTCTGTGCAACCGGTTTTTGCGTGCCCATTTCAAGATCGCCAACCTGCCGCAAAGTTTTCAGATTTTGGACACACAAGACCAGCTCAGTGCCATCAAGCGCCTGTACAAGCAGTTCAATATCGACGCCGAACGGTTTCCCCACAAGCAAACGCAGTGGTTCATCGGTGGTTGCAAAGAAGACGGCCTGCGCCCCAATATGGTGGAAGTGCGCGATGACGAGACGCGCAAGAAGGTGGAGATTTACCAGCTCTACGAAGAGCAGTGCCAACGCGAAGGTGTGGTCGATTTTGGCGAGCTGATGCTGCGTTCGTACGAGGTGCTGCGCGACAACGACCCCATTCGCGAGCACTACCAGCGGCGCTTTCGCCACATCCTGATCGACGAGTTCCAGGACACCAACAAGCTGCAATACGCCTGGATCAAGATGCTGGCGGGCACTGGCGCCCACGGCTCGGCGGATGACCCCAACAGCTTTAATCCCACGGGCAGCGTGCTGGCGGTGGGCGATGACGACCAGAGCATTTACGCCTTTCGCGGTGCGCGCGTGGGCAATATGACCGACTTTGTGCGCGAGTTCAAGGTGCAGCACCAGATCAAGCTGGAGCAAAACTACCGCAGCTACAGCAACATTTTGGACTCGGCCAACGCGCTGATCAGCCACAACAGCAAGCGCCTGGGCAAGAACCTGCGCACCACCCAAGGCCCGGGCGAGCCGGTGCGGGTGTACGAGGCGCCCAGCGATTTCTCCGAGGCGCAGTGGATGGTGGACGAGATGAAACAGTTGGTGCGCGACGGTTTTGAGCGCAAGGAAATCGCCGTGCTGTACCGCTCCAACGCGCAAAGCCGGGTGATCGAAACCGCGCTGTTCAACGCGGGCATGCCCTACAAGGTGTACGGCGGCCTGCGCTTTTTTGAACGTGCCGAAATCAAGAGCGCGCTGGCCTATTTGCGTCTGCTGGAAAACCCGCGCGACGACACCAGTTTCCTGCGCGTGGTGAATTTTCCGCCGCGCGGCATCGGTGCGCGCTCCCTCGAACAACTGCAGGATGCGGCCCGTCTGACCGGATGCTGCTTGAGTGACGCGGTGAGCAGCCTGGGCGGCAAGGCGGGCATGAACTTCGGCGCCTTTCTGGCCAAAATCGACGTGCTGCGGGAGCAAACGCAGGGCATGAAGCTCAAAGACGTCGTTGACTTGGTGCTGGACAAGAGTGGTTTGCTGGAGCATTACAAGGCCGACCGCGAGGGCGAAGACCGCGTCGAAAACTTGGAAGAGTTGGTCAACGCCGCCGAGAGTTTTGTTTCCATCGAAGGTTTTGGCCGAGACGCCGTGGCACTGCCGGGCGAGCACTCCGCTGACTCCACGTCCGTGCTGAGGCAGTCCCCAGCCTCGCAAGGGCTGGACCTGAACCGGCCCGTGGAGGATGAGCCCGCGCCGGATTTCGAGGCCGGAGAAACCATTTCCCCGCTGGCGGCCTTCCTCTCGCACGCTGCCCTGGAAGCGGGCGACAACCAGGCCCAGGCCGGGCAAGACGCCATCCAGCTCATGACGGTGCATTCCAGCAAAGGCCTGGAGTTTGACGGCGTGTTCATCACCGGCATGGAAGAGGGGCTGTTCCCGCACGAAAACTCCATGAACGACCGCGACGGCCTGGAAGAAGAGCGCCGCCTGATGTACGTGGCCATCACCCGCGCCCGCAAGCGCCTGTACCTGAGCCACTCGCAAACCCGCATGCTGCACGGGCAGACGCGTTACAACCTCAAGAGTCGCTTCTTTGAAGAGCTGCCCGAGGAAGCCCTGAAATGGCTCACGCCCCGCTACGGCATGCCGGCAGCGAGCGGAATGGGGCGCCCCTGGGGCCAAACGTTTGCTCCTAATTCAGGAGCTGCTCACGCATATTCCACGGGGGCTAGTGGCACATTTGGCAAAGAAGTGGCACGCAAGGACGAGCCCGCGCACGGCCTCAAGGTCAAACAAAAGGTGTTCCATGCCAAGTTTGGCGAAGGCACGGTGCTGACGCTGGAAGGGGTGGGGGACGACGCCCGCGCCCAGATCAACTTTCCGCGCCACGGCATCAAGTGGCTGGCACTGAGCGTGGCCAAGCTGACGCCGGTGCCGTGATTTAAAACGGGTTGCGCTGTTGTGCCTTTATGCCTGGACCTTGTGCGGGGTTCTGGGTGGTGTGGGGCCTTTCGGGCGTCCACTGCGCGCAAGGCGGGCGGCGCAGCTTGCGGACTCCGGCTCACCTCGCGGGCTGACGCTTTGGGTTTGGCTACGTTGCTTCGTGAACACCGTGGTTAGCACGCCTGCTTCTGTGGCGACCGCGAATGGAGCCTGCGCTCGCAAGCCGCACCACCCGCCTTCAGGGATGGCGTGGTGAACCTGCGGTGGGGAACCCCATTGCCAACGATGTTCCCTATCGCTCCGATACTGCTGTCTTCCCATGCCGCACCTACCACGCTCCTGGGCAGGTGGATCGGGTGTCCGTTCGGCGGCCCCATTCGCGGCAGCCACAGTGCAGGCCCACCAATAGCGGAGTTAACGCAGCAACGCAGGCAAACCTGAAAAGCCCGCCCGCGAGCGTGGGCCAGAGAAGGGATACCCGGTCCGCCTGTCTCGCCCACCCGCAGGCATGAAACACCGGAAAGCCAATACATTTGCTATCAAATTAATAGCTTCTTGCGCACATTCCATAAGGGTTAACAGCATATATGACCATCAATTGTCAGCGTTGGGAGGGCATCCGGTGTCAAGCCCCGCGTGGGGCTAAACTGGCCCCCGTCCCTGAAAACGAAAACACCCTACAGTCCTACCCCCATGTCCGACATCACCATTTACCACAACCCGGCGTGCAGCGCCTCCCGCAACGCATTGGAGCTGATTCGCAGCACTGGGGCCGAGCCGGAGGTGATCGAGTACCTCCAGCACCCGCTGAACCAGTCCCAGTTGCAGGCCTTGCTGCAAGCCATGGGCGCCGGTCCCCGCGAACTGCTGCGCCACAAAGGCCCGTTGTTCGAGGAGTTGCACCTGGCGGACCCTAAGTGGAGCGACGCCGAGCTGGTTGCAATGATGGAGAAACACCCCGCCTTGATGAACCGCCCCGTGGTTGTCACGCCCCTGGGTGCCCGGCTGTGCCGCCCGGCGGAAACGGTGCTGGACCTCTTGCCGAAGCCCTGACCCGGTCCCCCCCCAAAGGAAAAGCCGCAGGGCCAGGAGCACGGCGGCTTTTTTTGCGGCTGGGTGCATGCGCTCCAGCCGATTCGGGGACTTAGCTACCGATCACGCCGCCATCCGCTTTGGTGATGACGATGGTGGCCGAGCGGGGGCGTTTGCCGGCACCGTAGCCGGCGTTGGCGGGCCACTGGCTGGTGTACTTGGTGGGGTCGCCCACGTCGGCCATCTTGGTGCCTTCGCCGGGGTGCTGGATGTTGATGAACATCGCCTTGCCGTCCGGGGTCTCGCACAGGCCGGTGATTTCGCAGTCCTTGGGGCCGACCAAAAAGCGCTTGAGCAGGTCGGGGGTCTGGGCCTTGCCGATGTAGGTATCGACCTGCTTGTCGCTGCCGTCCGGGCGTTTGTAGGACAGGGTTTTCTTGGCCCCGTCGCCCACCTTGCCGGGGATGCCGGCGAGCAGCATGCAGTTGGTCTTGTCGGTGTAGGCGCCGTCGTCGGTCTGGATCCAGCACAGGCCGGTGGCTTGGCTGAAGGCCAGGCCATCGGGGGCGGACAGGTCGTTGTCGTCGGTCAGGTTGGAGAGGTTGATCTTGCTCTTGTCCGCGTCGGCTTCCGAGGCAAACAGGTAGATGTCCCACTTAAAGCCGGTGTCGGCCGGGTGGGCCTGGGCCACGCGGATGATGTGGCCGTGCACATTGCCCTTGCTTTCCTTGGCGCCTTTCATGTCGCTGTAGTAGCGCGGGTTGGCGGCGTCCACGCCCATTTCACCGTCCACGGTGCGCTTGCTGTTGTTGGTGAGGGACATGTAGAACTCGCCATTGCGCGGGTTGATGCCACCCCACTCGGGGCGGTCCATCTTGGTGGCGCTCACGGCATCTGCGGCCAGGCGGGTGAAGATGGCCACGTCAGCGTTTGATTTGAATTCGAAATCGGGGTTGGCGGCAATGATGGGGTTGTTCATGGACAGCTCAATCCATTGGCCGGTGCCGTCGTCCTTGAAGTTGGCAACAAACAAGGTGCCTTGGTCCAGGTACTTGTCGCCTACGGCCAGGCGGTTGGCGGCGTTGGCGTCCGCCGCGTCCCACTTGGCGGCTGACACGTATTTGTACATGTACTCGCCGCGCGAGTCGTCACCCATGTAGGCCACGACGGGTTGGCCCGCCACCGCCTTGGCAAAGCTCACGCTTTCATGGGCGAAACGGCCCAGGCCGGTGCGTTTGCGTACCGGTTGCTGGCTGTCGTAGGCATCCATTTCGACCACGTAGCCGAAGGTGTTCATTTCGTTGCGGTAGTCGGCGCGGGCGCTGGCGCCCAACGCACCGTTGTTCCAGCGCACATATTGGTCAGCTGCGCCCGCGCTCTCCCAGCCGTGGCGGCTGGCTTCGCCCGCCTTGCGGCCATAACGGTTCAAGGCGGCCACGGACTTGTCTTTTTTACCGCGGCGCTCATCGTCCTTGGCATCGCGGTGGAAGTAGCCAAACCAGTTCTCTTCGCCCGAGACAAAGGTGCCCCAGGGGGTCTTGCCGGTGCCGCAGTTGTTCAAGGTGCCGCGGGACTTGGTGGCGTCCGGGCTGAAGACGGTCACCAGATGCTCGCTGCCCCGGGCCGGGCCGCTGATGCGCACTTCGCTCATGGTGGTGACGCGGCGGTTGAATGCGGAGCCTGGGTGGTAGCTCCACTGGCCCGCTGAGGCGGCGATCTCGACGACCGACAGGCCGTGGATGGCAAGTTCCTTGTCCACTTCGCCAGCGGCGCGGGGCAGGGTGGAGCTGCCACCGTTGGCATGGATGAAGAAGGAGCTGAGTTTTTCGTCGGTGGTGGCTTCATGGTTCATGGCCAACAAGGCGCGGGAGGCCGCGCTGCTGGAAGGACGGCCCTGGGCGTCCAGGCCAAAATATTCCATGCCGTCGTGGTGGTCACCGGCGCGGTTGTCCCAGTCGGTGTCGCTGCCATCGTTCTTGAAGGCGGCTGTGGAGGCCTTCAGGGGGTCGCCCAGCGCGTAAATGACCTGCGCCTGGTAGCCTGCAGGTACCACGATCTTGTCGGCCAGGCTTTTGCCTACCGCTGCAAATCCCATGGCGCTCAGCGGGGCCACCAGGGTGGACGCGCCTGTGGCGGCGCCCATGCCCCCGGTGCTGGCGCATCCGGTCAGGGCTGCGCCACCGAACATGGAGCTGGCTGCTGCGCCGACGGTGCCCAGCAAGAGGCGACGCCGGCTCAGGCGGGAGGCCAGCACGGCGTCGAATTCCGGGTTGGCGGTGGGGTTGGATTCTTCGTTGTTGAAGCGGAAGTCGGGGCTGTTCAGGATTCTATTTTTCATGGTCAGAGCTTGTCAGCAGGTGGAAAACCCAGAGCATGGCGTGTGCCTGTGACAGCCCTATGACATAAAAATGACAAAAAAAACCCCGGTCTGAACCGGGGTGGGGAAGGGGCGCACTTTCCTGCCTTGTGGTCAGGGGTAGCTTTGAACCTCTTTGCTGCCTTTTTTTCCAGAAATTTGCCATGCCGTACGCTGGTTGGCCAGGCGGGCCAGGTACTCCAGTTCCTGGTCGGTGTGGTTGATGGCCTTGGCGGGCGTCAAGGATCGGCCCTCTTTGGGGCTCACCTCGCCCCAGAAAGCCTGGTGGTATTCGGACACGCTGGTGGTTTTGTCCTTGCCAGACGACATGTCCACGGTGCCATAGCAGTTGCAAAAATAACTGCGTCCGCCCTGGTCGGCAAATATCTCGGTGTACACCCCGGTGCCACGGATGCCCGCAGTCATGGTTGGGGTGACGATCTGCCGGTTGCTGCCCTTGCCCCACACACTGGCCACCGCGCCGGTGATCAGGCGCAGCACGCTCACGGCATTGAGGGTGGCGCCGCGTTCTACCGTCAAATTGGAGTTTTGGCGCACATGGAACGAGGAGTTCCCAATCACAAAAATGAGGGTGGACTGGGGACCGGTCTTGATCTCATCACCGGTCTGGACGGCTTGCTGGGGCGACAAACGGTTGCCGTTGACGGTGGCGTCCCCAATGAGTTGCACGACGTTGCTGCGGTTTTGCGCCTGGGCCGCCTCAAAGCCCCCCAAGGTGGTCCAGGCTGCCGCTGCTTGCAGGAAGCCGCGGCGCTGGAACCACAAAACTTCCTGTTCACTGCGGCCTTGCAAAATGTGCTGCGTCATGGGTTTTCTCCTGAAGGGGCCTCGAAACTATCACGAAACGTGAAATAGATGGACGTGAAGAACATGGCGGCCATCAACATGGCGGCGGGAAACAGGGTGGCTGCCACCAGTTCGGCACTGCCCAACAGGGCGGTGACGCTGGCCACCACCATGCCCATGAACAAAAAGGCCGCCATCCAGACCAGCCCGTACACGGTGAAAGCCCAAAAATTGCGCAGGCAGGCCACCAGGCTGAAAAACAGGCTTTTCACCGGGGAAATACCGTGCCAGTGCACCAGGGCCGGCGCGTGCCAGAACAGCAAGGACAGCGGCAGGTACAAGGCCATGGCCACCAATATGGCCAGCTGAAAGTCACCCTCTTGCAGCAACTCGGGCGTCATGACGCCGCCGATCAGGTACAGCTTGGCAAATTTGCCCCCGTCGATCAAGGCTGACAGGCCCAGCACCAGCAAAAATCCGGCGGCATACAGGGCGCCCAAGACCAGCATGGCGCGCATTTGCTGGCGGCCGGCGCGAAAGGCACTGGCCAGGATGGAAGGCATGGGAAACTTTCCATTGCCAACTTCCTTGGTGGCCGCCATCAGGCCCAGGGTGGCGCTGGGCAGCAGGGCCAGCGCCAAGGCACTGCCCAGCACCGGCACGATGTTCAGCACCGACATCACCGCCATGAACAGAAAGAACAGGCCTGAGAGCGCCAAGGGCTGCCGGAAAAAAGTCTGAATCCCCTGTTTGACCCATTGGGCACCCTGGCGGGCCGGGAGGATTTGGAGTTTCATGCGGTGGCGCCGGTGAGGGCGTTCAGGGTTAAGGGGTGGCGTACGCGCTGGCGCAGCACCCGCTCGAAATGGCTGGGGTCGTGGGCTTGGAGCATGGACGCTTCGCGTGGCAGGTGCAAGTCCCACAGGCGGGAAATCCAGAAACGCAGCGCGCCGGCGCGGGCCATGGCGGGCAACAGATCCCGCTCTTGTGGCTGCAGGGGGCGCACCTGGGCGTAGGCCTCCAGGAAGGCTGTGGCCCGCTGGGGGTCGGAGGCACCCGTGGCCAGGTCGATGCACCAGTCGTTCAGGCACACGGCAATGTCAAAAACCCAGGCGTCGGTGCCGGCAAAATAGAAGTCAAAAAACCCCGCCAGCTGGGGCTGCTCCGGTGCGTCCGCCGGGGTTGCGAACATGACGTTGTCACGGAACAGGTCCGCATGGATGGGGCCACGGGGCAGGGCGCCATAGGTGGACAGGGTGGCCACATGGTTTTGGTAGGCCAGCTCGCTTTGCAGCAGGGCGGCTTGCTCAGGCTCCAGAAAGGGCAACACCACCGGTGCCGTCGCGTTCCACCAGGGCAAAGCGCGCAAATTGGGCTGTTGCATGGCGAAATCGACCCCAGCCAGGTGCATTTTGGCCAACATATCACCCACCAGGGCGCAGTGCAGGGGGGTGGGGCGGAGTTCGCTTTTGCCGGCCAAGCGATTGACCACGGCGGCCGGTTTGCCGTTCAGGCGGTGCAGCACATCGCCGTCCTTGTCGGCGGCGGGGTCGGGCACGGGAATGCCCTTGTGGGCCAGATGCTTCATGAGCCGCAGATAAAACGGCAGCTCTTCGGGCGTCAGGCGCTCAAACAGGGTCAGCACATAGGCCGCCTGGTCGGTGGTGACGAAATAATTGGTGTTCTCAATGCCGCCCGAGCAGCCTTCGATGGTCTTGAGGGTGCCCAGTTTCAGGGATTGGAGGAACTTGCTGGCCTCGGCAAACGAGACCTCTGTGTAAACCGCCATGGTCAGCCCACCGAAAATTCAGAGAGGGAAGGGACCAGATGGGTGGAGACGGATGGGGAAAAATGGGTAGAGGCGCTGCGCATGGGCCGATTGTAGAACGGCCGCCCCAGCCCAAGGGGTGCCCCGGCGCAGGCAAAATGGCTGCCATGCACGATTCTCAAAAAACCCTTTTGCTGGTGGACGGTTCCAGCTACCTGTACCGAGCCTTTTTTGCGGGGGGCGGTGACATGAGCATCACCTTGCCGGATGGCACCATCCAAAAGACCGGCGCCATCCGCATCCTGGTCAACATGATGCAGTCCCTGCGCAAGGAGTATCCCGCCCACTACGTGGCCTGTGTGTTTGACGCCAAGGGCCCCACCTTTCGGGACGCCATTTACCCGCAGTACAAGGCGCACCGCGACCCGATGCCGGACGATTTGCGCAGCCAGATCGCGCCCATCCACGAGGTGGTGCGCCTGCTGGGCTGGTCGGTGCTGGATGTGCCGGGGGTGGAGGCCGACGACGTCATCGGCACCCTGGCCGTGGCCGCCGCAAGCCAGGGCATAGAGGTCATCGTCAGCAGTGGCGACAAGGATCTGGCCCAGCTGGTCAACGAACACATCACCATCATCGACACCATGAACGGCAAGCGCCGCGACCTGGCCGGGGTGGAGGCCGAGTTTGGCGTGCCCGCGCGGCTCATGCTCGATTACCAAACCCTGGTGGGCGACACGGTGGACAACGTGCCGGGCGTACAAAAAGTCGGCCCCAAGACCGCCGTCAAGTGGCTGCAGGAATACGGCTCGCTGCAAGGCGTGGTGGACAACGCCGCCCACATCAAGGGTGTGGTGGGAGAGAACCTGCGCCAGGCCCTGGACTGGCTGCCGACGGGGCGTTCACTGCTGACCATCAAGACCGACTGCGATCTGGATGGCTGGGTGCCGGGTCTGCCTGCTATGGATTCCATAGCTGTTGGCGCACAGGACACGGGGGCTTTGCGCATTTTTTGTGAGAAATACGGCTTCAAAGGCCTGGCCAAATCGCTGGAAGCCCAGGCGGCTGCGGGGAATGGGACTCCAGGAAATGGGGTCGGATCCACGCAGCGCAGCGGAGCTGGCTCTGACCCCATTTCCGGGCGAGTACAAGCATCGTCCCCCGGCCTGTTCGACGAGCCCGAAGCCGCCGCCGCGCCGCGCGCCAGCACCCTGGCCTATGACACCATCTTGGGCTGGGAGCAGTTCGACATCTGGCTGGCCAAATTGCACGCTGCCGAACTGGTGGCACTGGACACCGAGACCACCTCACTGGACGAAATGCGTGCCGAAATCGTCGGCATTTCCTTCAGCGTGGAGCCGGGCCAGGCCGCCTATATCCCGGTGACGCACCGCTACCCGGGCGCGCCCGAGCAGTTGAACCGGGACGAGGTGCTGGCCAAACTCAAACCCTGGCTGGAAAACCCGGCGGCCAAGAAACTCGGCCAGCACATCAAGTACGACCGCCATGTGTTCGCCAACCACGGCATCGAGGTGCAGGGCTACGCACACGACACCATGCTGCAAAGTTATGTGCTGGAAGCGCATCTACCGCATGGCCTGTCCAGCCTGGCCGAACGCCACCTGGGGCGCAGCGGCATCACCTTTGAAGACCTGTGTGGCAAGGGCGCCAGCCAGATTTGCTTTGACCAGGTGGATATTGCCCAAGCCGCCGAATATTCGTGCGAAGACTCGGACCAGACGCTGGACGTGCACCGCGTGTTGTGGCCGCAGTTGCAGGCCAATGACAAGCTGAAGTTCATCTACGAACTGGAAATCGCCAGCAGCGAGACCTTGTACCGCATCGAGCGCAATGGCGTGTTGATCGACGCGCCCACCCTGGCGGCGCAAAGCCATGCCCTGGGGCAGCGCATCCTGCAGCTGGAGACCGAAGCGTTCGAGATTGCGGGCCAGCCCTTCAACCTCTCGTCACCGAAGCAACTGGGCGAAATTTTCTTTGACAAGCTGGGCATGCCCGTGGTCAAGAAAACCGCCAGTGGCGCCCGCAGCACCGATGAAGAAGTGCTGGAAAAACTGGCCGAAGACTACCCGCTGCCCGCCAAACTGCTGGAGCACCGCGGCTTGGCCAAACTCAAGGGCACCTACACCGACAAGCTGGCCCAGCTGGCGCACCCACGCACGGGCCGGGTGCACACGCACTACGCGCAAGCCGTGGCGGTGACCGGGCGCTTGAGCAGCAACGACCCCAACCTGCAAAACATCCCGATCCGCACCCCCGAAGGCCGCCGTGTGCGCGAGGCTTTTGTGGCGCCTGCGGGCAGTGTGATTGCCAGCGCCGACTACAGCCAGATCGAACTGCGCATCATGGCGCACATTAGCGACGACGCCGCGCTGCTGCGCGCCTTCCATGGCGGGCTGGACGTGCACCGCGCCACCGCGGCCGAGGTGTTTGGTGTGGCCGTGGACCAAGTATCTAGTGAGCAGCGCCGTTATGCCAAGGTCATCAACTTCGGCCTGATCTACGGCATGAGCGCCTACGGCCTGGCGCGTAACCTGGGGATCGACAACACGGCGGCCAAGAATTACATCGCCCGCTACTTTGAGCGTTATCCCGGGGTGAAGAGTTATATGGAGACCACACGCGCTCTGGCAAAAGAGCAGGGTTATGTGGAAACCGTGTTTGGCCGGCGTTTGCAGCTGGCCGGTATCAAGACTGCCAAGGGCGCACAGCTGGCGGGCTTGGAGCGTGCTGCCATCAACGCCCCCATGCAGGGCACGGCGGCCGACCTCATCAAACTCAGCATGGTCAAGGTGCAGCAGGTGCTGGATGCCGAGCAACGCGGCACCAAAATGATCATGCAGGTGCACGATGAGTTGGTATTTGAGGTCCCCGAGAACGAGGTGGACTGGCTCAAAACCGAAATTCCGCGCCTGATGGCCGGCGTGGCCGAGCTCAAAGTGCCTTTGCTGGCCGAGGTCGGGGTGGGTCCGAATTGGGACAAAGCGCATTGAAGTAGCGCAGCATTTGTGCGTCACAATGCTGCCTCTTTGAGAAATTTAAGGTAATTAGGGCTCTAGCCCGCACAGAATATGCGTAAACAGCTATGATTTTGATAGCAATAGTGATCGGAACCCTGGCCGCCGGGATTGGCAGCGTGTGGCTGGCGGCCGCCCTGAGTTTTGGCGCGCTGGCGCGGTACACCCAACACATGCTGAGTCTGGCGGCCGGTGCCTTGTTGGCCACCGCCTTCTTGCATTTGCTGCCCGAAGCGTTTGAAAGCCAGGCCGGCGCCCATGATTTGTTTGTCACCCTGTTGATCGGCGTGGTGTTTTTCTTTTTGCTGGACAAGGCTGAGCTGTGGCACCACGGCCATGAGCACCACCACGAGCAGGAACACCCCGACCACGGGCATGACCACGCCCATGCACATGGCCACGGGGCCGCACCGGTGTCGGGCAGTTGGGCGGTGCTCACCGGCGACAGCGTGCATTGCTTTGGCGACGGTGTGCTGATCGCTTCGGCCTTCATGGCCGATATGCGCCTGGGGGTGATTGCCTCGCTGGCGGTGATGGCGCACGAGGTGCCCCACCACATGGGCGACCTGATGGTGCTGCGCACCGGGTCCACCAACAAACGCGCGGCGCTGGTCAAGGTTTCGCTGGCGGGCGCGGTGACGGCCCTGGGGGGCCTGATCGGGTACTGGCTGGTGGAGCAGTTGCAGGACTATCTGCCGTATTTTTTGGTGGTGGCGTCCAGCAGCTTTGTCTATGTGGCGCTGGCCGATCTGATACCGCAGCTGCAAAAGCGCCTGAGTGCACGCCAGACCGCGGCCCAGATTGCGTGGTTGTTGATCGGTATTTTCTTGGTGACCTTTGTCAGTGGCATGGCCCACGGGCATTGAGCGGGGGCGGGGCGGGCAAGAACATCCGCCCTTGGCCGGTATTGCTTAATATGGGTCAAGGTCAGCTGCTTGGCGCCGCGAGATAATGGGCCGTTCTTTTTAACGGCTCTTTTTCATGCGCAACATCAGGGATTTCATGGCGGGAGATCATCGTCACTGCGACGAGATTTTTGCCGATGCCGAACGGGCGGTGGCGGCCCAGGCTTGGGACAGCGCCACCGCGGCGTTCACCCAGTTTCAGGGTTTGGTACTGCAGCATTTCGCTGCAGAAGAGGCTTTGCTTTTTCCCGCCTTCGAAGAAAAAACCGGTATGCGCATGGGGCCCACCCAAGTCATGCGGGGTGAACATGTGCAGATGCGCCAGCTCATGGATGCGGCACGCCAGGCCCTGTTGGTGAAGGATGCGGACGACTATTCCGGTTATGCCGAAACCTTGCTGATCATGATGCAGCAGCACAATATGAAGGAAGAAAACGTGCTCTACCCCATGTGTGACCAGCACCTGAGTGGCCAACTCGACGTGTTGTTGCCCCAGTTGCAGGAAAAGCTGCAAGGCACAGTGCGCTAAGCCCATGAGCCAGACAGCTGCCGACAAGACCATCGATGGGCGTGGGCTGGAGCCGCCAGAGCCTTTTGTGCTGACCATGGACGCCTTGGGGGTGATGGAGCCAGGCCAAAAATTGCTGCTGATCCTGACGCGCGAACCCTACCCGCTGTACCGGGCGCTGCAAAACCAGGGCTATGCCTACCAGACCGAAGTCACCCTGCAGGGCACGTTTGAAATTCTGATCTGGCGCAAACAGGTCTGATGCAAGCGCTTTTGTCCTTCGACCAGTCTCCACCCATCAGCGCGCCCCTGCGGTTTTTTCTGACCGCGCCTGTGTTTGCGATGGCGGCTGGGTGTCTGCTGCTGTGGAGCGGCCCCGATCTGTTCGCCTCGCGCTGGACACCCGCCGCGCTGGCGCTCACCCATTTGGTGACCGTGGGTTTTATGTTGCAGGTGATGCTGGGCGCCATGCAGCAACTGCTGCCGGTGATGGCCGGGGCCAATATCAGGCGCCCCTTGCTGATCGCCACCGTGGTGCATGCCGCCATTACCCTGGGGGGCATTCTTCTGGTGGCCGCTTTTCTGACCTTTCAGCCCTTGTTGTTCGGGGTCGCAGTGTTCTTTTTGGCCGCCGGGGTGATGACTTTTGTGGGCGCTGCGGCGTACGCGCTGTATGGCGTGCCCACCACCAGCCCCATCATTCGCGGCCTGCGCCTGGGGCTGATTGGTTTGTGCGTGACGGTGGGTATCGGGCTGTTGAATGCGGTTTCGCTGGGTTGGTCGCTCGGTGTTCCCCTGGTGAAGCTGGCCAACGTCCATCTGGGCTGGGGCTTTGTGGCCTGGGGCTGCGCCATGCTGGGTGCGGTGGGTTTTGTGGCGGTGCCGATGTTTCAGCAGACCCCCAACTACCCTGGGTGGTTTGGCCGGGGTTTTGCGGTGTCGGCGCTGGCGGTGGTTGCCTTGTGGACCGGCGCCGAACTGACGGGCTGGGAGCGCAGCGCATCGGTGCTGGCCATCGGGGTGGTACTGGTGGCCGCCACTTTTGCGCTGACGACCTTGAATTTGCAGCGCCTGAGCAAGCGTCCCAAGCTGGATGCCGTTCAGCTCTTGTGGCGGGTCGCCATGGTCAGCGCACTGCTGGCCTGTGGGCTGTGGCTGCTGGCGCGTATGTCGCCCACCTTGGCCCAGTGGCAGGGTTGGCCTTTGCTGTTTGGCACCTTGTTGCTGTTTGGCGGCTTCATGTCGGTGATCGTGGGCATGCTGTACAAAATCGTCCCCTTCCTGGTCTGGCTGCACTTGCAAAATCTTGGCCGGGGTCGCTTGATGGCACCCAATATCAAAAAAGTGCTGGATGAAAAGCAGATCGACCGCCAGATGCATGCGCATTTTTGTGCTTTCGGGTTGCTGCTGCTGTCCGTGGCCTGGCCCCAGTGGTTCGTCTATCCGGCGGGGCTGGCCCTGATCGCCGCCAATGCCTGGCTGCTGCGCAACCTGCTGTCGGCCGTGGCGGTGTACCGCAGCCATCGGGCCAAGATAGACGCTCTGGACGCCAGCCCGGCGGTGATTTAGCTGCCCCCCTGCGCTGCTACTGGCTCACCATGGCAAAGTTGCCTGGCGCTTTCTCGATGAGGCTGAAGAAACGCACCAGATCGATCTTGCTGCCACCCACCTTCAGGTCGTCACTCAGCAGCGTGTCTTTCACCCCGGCGGTGCCCGCGATCATCTTGACAAAGATGTCCTTGGTCAGTGTCAAGCTGGCATTGGCGTCCGTGGCGGGTTCACCGCTCTTGAAATGCAGCACCGCGTTTTCAATCCACAGCACATAGGACTCTTTGGTGTCCGTCAGCACCAGGTTGACCTTCAGGTCTTTGCCTTCGGCGGCCGGGCCGTCTAGCCCTGCAGCCATGGCTTCCAGAAAACGCTCCATGGGGGTTTGCAGCAACATCTCCACCATGGAGGCCTTGGAAATACCTTGGGCGGGCGGGCCATTGCGCAACTCCATGGCAGCGGTGAGGTAGCTGTTGCGCCAGGTGGCGGACTCGGCCATGTAACCCATTTGCTCGTAAGTTTGGGCCAGCAATTCTTTGGCGGCCTTGCTGGACGGATCGCCAAAGACGGCATGGTTCAACAGCTCGGCGGCCCAACGGTAATCACCTTTGTCGTAAGCCGTCCGGGCTGCGGCGAGGGCCTTGTCCGTACCGCCCATCAGTTCCAGATAGTGTTGGGCCGACTCCTGGGGCGGCAGCGGGTTCAGATTGGCCGGGTTGCCGTCATAGTGGCCGATGTAAAACTGGTACACCGCCTTGACGTTGTGGCGCAGATCACCGTAGTAGCCGCGTGCGCCGAAAAAGCCTTCCAGCGATTTGGGCAGCTTGACCATGTCGGCAATTTCACGCGGGGTGTAGCCGGCGTTGATCAGGCGCACGGTCTGGTCGTGGGTGTATTTGTAGACGTCCCGGTGGGCGGTGATGAACTTTTGGATGTTCGCTTTGCCCCACACCGGCCAGGCGTGGGAGCCGATGTAGATGTCGGCGTCTTTGACCTGCTCCAGCGCCTGGTCCAGGTAGTTGGACCAGCGCAGGGCGTCGCGCGCCTTGGCCCCCCGGATGGGCAGCAGGTTGTGCATGGTCTGGGCCAGGTTCTCCGCGCCGTCGTACAGCTTTTTGTCGGGGATGCTGAAGGTCAGCTCGGCCGGGCACTCGGCATTGGGCACGTTGTGGAAGACAAAATCCACGCCGTCCAGTTGCATCTGCTGCGTTGGTTTGTAGATCAACCAGTTGGGCGCAAGGATGCCGATGGTGCCGTAGGCCACATCCTTGCCCAAGCCGGTGTCCACATTGCCCTTGACCGAGCGGGGAAGGTCTTTGCCAAACTGGTACATCGAGCGGCGGGCCATGCCGGTGCCGACCAGCACGTTTTCACTCGTCGCCTCTTCCATGAAGCCGGACGGTGCCACAACGGGCAATTTGCGCTGCGCCACTTCCTGGGGGGTGACCACCCCCAACACGCCACCGTAGTGGTCGGCGTGGGCATGGGTGAGCACCACGGCGGATACCGGCTTGTTGCCCAGGTGCTGCCTTGCAAAGGCCAGCGCGGCGGCCGACGTTTCCCGCGCGGTCAAGGGGTCCACCACAATCCAGCCGGTTTTGCCTTCAATCAGGGTCATGTTGGCGATGTCAAAACCGCGCAATTGGTAGACACCATCAGTTACCTTGTACAGGCCAATATTGGCGTTGAGCTGTGCGTGGCGCCACAGGCTGGGGTTCACCGTGTCGGGCACCTTGCCATCCAGGAAGTTGTAGGCGTCAAAGTCCTTGAGCACGCTGCCGTCGATGCCCATAATTTTTCCTGTGGGTTTGGCGATAAAGCCGCGTTGGGCATCCTCGAAATCCTGCGGGTCGTCCAGCTTCAGGTCTTTGGAAAACTGGGCATTGACCTTCAATGTTTCAGGGCTCGCATCCCCCGCCGTACCGCCAATGCCGGTGTTGTTGCTGCAACCAGCGGCCAGGGTGATGCAGGCCGCCAGCAGGGCGTAGTTGCGTTTTTTCATGCTGTGTTCTCCTCGTTGTTTTGGTTCGGGTGCGCTGGAAAATCAATTGCTGGCGCGGATCATGTCAGCCGCCTTTTCGCCAATCATGATGCTGGGGGCGTTGGTGTTGCCGCCAATGAGCGTGGGCATGATGGAGGCGTCTGCCACGCGCAAACCGGCAATGCCTTTGACACGCAGCTGGGCATCAACCACGGCCATGGGGTCGCTGTCCGCGCCCATTTTGCAAGTGCCTACCGGGTGGTACTGGGTGTCGGCACGGTTGCGGATGTCTTGCTCCATACCCAGGGGATCGTCCACGCGGGTGGGGTACAGCATCCTGCCGCGCACGGCATCCAGCGGGCGGGACTCCATGATGCGCTGCTGCATTTGTCCGCCTTTGAGCAGCAGGGCCACATCGCGTGGATCGGACAGGAATTGCGGGTCGATCCGGGGTGCATCGCGCGGGTCGGCGCTGCAAAGCCCCACGCTGCCACGGCTGTAGGGGCGCAGCACATCCACATGGCAGGATATGCCGTGGCCCAGATGCAGCTTGCGGGCATGGTCGTCCACCAGCGCAATCACAAAGACCAGCTGCAAATCCGGCACCGCCACGTCGGGGGAGGACTTGAAGAAAGCGCCCGCCGAGGCAAAGGTGCTGGTCAGCATGCCGCTGCGTTTGTTCTTCCACTCCAGCACGGCACCCGCCACTTTGGCCGTGCCCCGCAGCGACAGGCCGAAGGATTCGGTGGCACTGGGCACGCGCCAGGATTGCACATAGTCGATATGGTCCTGCAGGTTTTGGCCCACACCGGGCAGATCGTGCACCACCGCAATGCCGTGCTTTTGCAGTTCCGCCGCCGCACCCATGCCGGAGAGTTGCAGCAACTGGGGCGAACCAAAGGCACCAGCCGACACGATCACCTCGCGCCGGGCGCGTACCTGTTTCAACTGTCCACCTTGGTAATAGGCCACGCCATGGGCACGGCGGCCGTCCAGGGTGACCTTGGCCGACACCGCATGGGTGCGCACCTGCAGGTTGGTGCGCGCCAGATGGGGGGTGAGATAGGCCTTGGCCGCACTGCACCGCTCCCCGTTCTTGTGCGTGACCTGGTACAGGAAGGCGCCTTCCTGCTGGGCTCCGTTGTAGTCCGCATTGTGGGCCAGGCCATTCAGGGCGGCGGCTTGCAGAAACAGTTCGTTGAGGGGGCTTTGGTGGTTCTGGTAAGTCACATGCAGGGGGCCACCCTGTCCATGGAAATCGTTGTGGAGCTGCTCGTTGTTTTCGCTGCGTTTGAACCAGGGCAGCACCGCGTCATAACTCCATCCGGTGTTGCCCAATGCGGCCCAGTGGTCGTAGTCCCAGCGGTGGCCGCGCACATACAGCATGGCGTTGATGGAACTGGAGCCGCCCAGCGTCTTGCCGCGCGGCTGGTAGCCACGGCGGCCATTCAGCCCCGGCTGCGGCACGGTTTCAAAACCGTAGTTGTTGATCTTGCTGGCCACCATGGTCACCACCCCGGCGGGGGCGTGGATCAGCACACTCTTGTCCGGGCCACCGGCTTCCAGCAGGCAGACCGTCACGCGAGGGTCCTCGCTCAGGCGGGACGCCAGCACACAGCCGGCCGAACCTGCGCCCACGATCACATAGTCAAATTCCGTTGTTTCCATACCTGTCTCCTCTTATGGAGCACGATTGTGAAAGCCCCCCTAAACTACGTCCAATGCATTTATCTTCAGAAATCAATGCACTGGGTGCATGATTGAAAAACTTCGGAGATGCCCGTGGACCTGAAACGACTCAAACACCTGGTGGCTTTGGCGGACACGCGCAACTTTGGGCGCGCGGCCCTGCAGTGCCATCTCAGCCAACCGGCGTTCAGCCGCAGCATCCAGGCGGCGGAGGACGAACTGGGCCTGCAACTGTTTGACCGGGGTACGGTGGACGTGGCCTGCACCGATGCCGGTGCTTTTGTGGTGGAGCGTGCGCGCAAGCTGGTGTTTGACAGCCGCTGCCTGGAGCGCGATGTCAGCCTGTACCGCGAGCGCCAGATTGGCGACATCGCGCTGGGGGTGGGGCCGTATCCGGCGGCCACCATGGTGCCGCGCTTGTTGGAGGCGTTGCGGGTGCGTTTTCCCGGCGTCAACACCCGCGTGGAGGTGAACAACGCCACGCACCTGGCCGAGCATCTGCGGGCCGAGGAGTTGGATTTCTATGTAGCCGACCTGCGCAATGTGCCCCAGGCCACCGATGTGGTGTTCACCCGCATCTGCCAGCTGTCGGCCAGTTTCTTTGTGCGCGCCGGGCATCCGCTGGTGTTGCCGCAGGCACCGGCGCTGCAGGCGGCCACGCTGTTGTCCTATGGTTTGGCCAGTGTGCGCCTGCCTGATCCGATCCGCTTGGCTTTGGCGGCGCTGTTCGGCCTTCCTGAGGGTACCCTCCTGCCTTTGGCGGTGGAGTGTGATGACCTGCACCTGCTCAAAGGTGTGGCGCTGGGCACCGACACGGTGTTGGCCTGCGCCGACGCTGGGGCGCAGGAGGAGGTTGCGGATGGACGGTTGGTACGTCTTCAGATCACGGGCTTTCCCACCTTCTTTTCCGACATGGGGGTGGTGTCGCTGCGCGGGCGCAGCTATTCACCCATGGCGCAGTTTGCGGTGGATTTTCTGACCCAGCTGGGGCAAAAGCAGGCCTAGCTTGGGCAGTGCCTCCCGCGTTTGATAAAAATCACGCCATCGATGCGTAAACCGCTGGCGGCGGGGCTTCGTCCCCCACTTTTTTTGCACCCACCGGCGTAGAGGAATCACCCTCGGGTTTTAGTACCTTGCCTCTACAAACGGTGGCTAGACTGGCCCCGATTGGCAGGGTAAGCGTGGCTTGCACCGCTTTTCTTCAATTCAAGGGAGTGATCATGAACCATGCAATGAATTTGGAACCGTTGGACGATCTTGGTGGCCAGAGTGCACAGAAAGTGGATACACCTCTGCCTGCGGACCTGTCTTCTGCAGGGGCAGAGGGGGCCCAAGTGCTTGCCCTGGAGCAGGCACAGCCTTTGAGCGTCACCCCCCGGGAGATCAACGCCCATTTGGCGCGCATTCTCCAGAGCTATGACGACCTGACCGCGCGTTTTGCGCACAACAAGCTGACCATTGACGCCGAGTTGACCCGTTTGCGCGATATCGGTGGCGAGGTGTCTGGGCAGATTTTGCAGCTCCACGCGGTGTTGCAGCAGCAAGACGGCGCGCTGGCGTCGCATGTGGCGCAGACGGCGGATCAAATCAGCGATGTCAAAAGTGGCGTGCAGGCAAGTTTGGTCCACACGGAGGCGCGCCTGGATGAACGCCTGGTCTCCCTCAGCCACCGGGTCGATGCCGATGTGAAGCGCCTGGGGGAGGGCATGGGCTCCATCGAGGAGATGCTGGTGGCGCAGGCGGGTATTGTCCGTGCGCAGGCCACCCGCCTCAACCAGTTTGATGTCACCTATGAACTGCTGGACACCGCGACCCGTGGCAATCGCAAACGGATTGAGGCGGTGCGGGAGGAAACGGAAAAGCAGCACGCCATTGCGATTGCCCAGGTGCAGGGCCTGGACGCCTTGCAACGTGCGCAGTACGCCGAATTTGACGAAGTGCGCCAGACCGTGAAGGGCTTGCAGGTCGAAGCCCAACGGCTGGACGACGCCATTCACACGGTGTCCACCGATCTGGAGACACATGCCGAAGCCACCGGGCGCACGTTCAAGCGCACCCACCTGGCTGTGGCGGCGCTGTTGTTGCTCACCCTGTCGGGGTTTGCGCTTGTCAAATGGGCGCCTGCCTTGGCGCCGGTGAGCACGACGCAGGCCATTGCCCGCTCGGACCAGCGCATCGCGGCTTTGGAGCCCCTGGTGGCGGGTATGCCGATATTGCAGGAGAAATCGGCCGAACAGGACGGAAAAATAGTCCAGACCTCGGGCCAGGTGGAGGCTTTGGAGCGCCGCGTCACCGGGCTGACCCATTCCCTGTTGGCGTTGCGCGGCATGGTGCTGGATGCCAGTGTGCAGGCGGGTGTGGTCCTGCCCTCGGGCCGCCCTCTGCTGGACCGCCAATGGTTGCTGCAACAAAGCCCCAAAGCCTTTACCGTCCAATTGGTCGGTGTCGGAAGCCGGGAGGAAATGCGCAGCTACCTGGCGCAGTATGCGGCGTCCCTGGACGACAAGAGCTTGGCTTTCACCGTGACCCAGCGTGACCAAAGGGACCGCTACAACCTGTTTTATGGCGTGTTTGACAGCCTTGACCAGGCGCGTGTTGCCGTAGACGCACTGCCGCCTGCGCTGCATGCCTACAAACCCTGGGTGCGCAAGCTGGGCGCAGTGCAGGATACGGTGCAATAAGGGGTCATATTTGACTTGGATCAAGCCCACAACTCCTGGGGTCTTTTCCTAGTTAAATCAATCGTTTGATTTGATTGGCTAAGATGGTGTCCATGAAAAATGAGACACCATCCCCCTCCGCGCACAAAGTGGGGTGGCTTGCGTCCATGTGCGGCAAGACTTTGCGCAGTGACGGCGTGGAAGCCCGCAACCGCCTGCTGGACGCCGCCCTGGTGCTGTTTGCCGAAAAAGGCTTTGCCAAAACCTCCACCCGCGAAATCGCACACGCCGCGCAGGTCAACGTCGCGTCCATCAGCTACTACTTTGGTGACAAGGCGGGCCTGTACCGCGCCGTGTTCCAGGACCCGCGCAGCAACCCCGGCCCCGACCTGGCCCTGCTCAGCGCCCAAACCACCTCGCTGGAGGCGGTGCTGCGCGCCGTGGTGCAGGGGTTTACCGAGCCCCTCAAGCAGGGCGATTTGGTGCAGTGCTGCATGCGCCTGCATTTTCGCGAAATGCTGGAGCCCACCGGGGTCTGGCAAGATGAAATCAACAACACCATCCGGCCCCTGCACACCGCCTTGGCGAATGCGCTGTGCACCCAGTTGGGCGTGGACGAGGCCGATGACGATATCCACCGGCTCGCCTTTTCCATCACCGGCCTGGGGCTGATGGTGCAAGTGTCCACCGACTGCACCACGGTCTTGCGCCCCACCTTGCTCGCCACGCCTGAGGCGGTGGACTGCTATGCCGACCGCCTGGTGGCGTATGCACTGGCCATGGTGGAGTGCGAAGCGCGCCGCCGTGCAGCAGCCCCCCGTATTCAGGCCCCTGCGGCCATCCTCCCACTTTCCTCCAACACCGCCCCTTCTGCTCCATGAAAACTGTCTCTTTACGCCTGACCGCCGCCGTGGGCGCGTCCTGCCTGCTGTCGGCATGTTCCATCCTCATGCCCGCCACCCAGGTGAGTGCGGACATCGCACCCGCTTGGGTAGCCCCTTTGCCCCACCAGGGGGCGGTGGGCCATTTGTCCCAATGGTGGCAGCAGCAGGGCGACCCGCTGCTGGTGGAGCTGATTGAAGCGGCGCAGGGCGTCAACCCCTCGGTGGCGCAAGCGCTCGCGCGCATTGAGTCGGCCCGCGCCTCGCGTGTGGCTGCCGGGGCTGCGCTGCTGCCGCAAGTCAGCGCCTCGGTGGGTGCCAGCCGGGGGGTGAGCCAGCCGGCGGTGCCGGTGGCGACCTCGCTCCAGGGCGGTCTGCAGGCGGCGTGGGAGCTGGACCTGGTGGGCGCCAACCGGGCGGTGAACAAAGCCGCTTTGGCCCAACTGGAAGGCACCCAGGCCCAGTGGCACGACGCGCGGGTGTCGGTGGCCGCCGAGGTGGCCAATGTGTATTACAGCCTGTCCACCTGCAAGCAGCTGCTGGACGTAGCCCGCAAAGACGCCGCTTCGCGCCAGGAAACCGCGCGTTTGTCCGAGGTCAGCGCCAAAGCCGGCTTCACCGCACCTGCGGTGGCGGCCATGGCACGCGCCAGCGCGGCAGAAGGCGGCAGCCGGGTCACCCAGCAGGCGGCACTGTGCGATCTGGACACCAAGGCGCTGGTCGCGTTGACGGCGCTGCCAGAGCAAGAATTGAAGCAAAAAGTGGCTCTAGCCCCCGCAGTACCTGCGCAGGCAGCTCCTATTTCAATAGCAAGCGTGCCGGCGCAAACCCTGGCCCAGCGCCCCGATGTGTTTGCCGCCGAGCGCGATGTGGTGGTCGCCAGCGCCCAGGTGGGCAGCGCCCAGGCGCAACGCTACCCGCGCCTGACGCTGAATGGCTCCATTGGCGCACTGCGCTACAGCAGTGCCGGGACGGATACCGACCTCAGCACCTGGTCCTTTGGCCCGCTGGCCCTGAGCCTGCCGCTGTTTGACGGCGGCCAGCGCAAGGCCAACGTCGTGTCCGCGCAAGCCCGCTACACCGAGTCCGTGGCGCTGTACCGCGCCAAGGTCCGCCAGGCCGTGCGTGAGGTGGAAGAGGCCTTGGTCCACCTGCAAAGCACCGATGCACGCCGCCTGGATTCCGAAGTCTCCACCCAGGGCTATGCCGAGAGTCTGGCTGCCACCCAGGCCCGCTACGGCCAAGGGTTGGCCAGTCTGGTGGAGTTGGAAGACGCCCGCCGCCTGGCGCTGGCTTCGCAGTCGGCGCAGTTGGGGCTGGCCCTGGAGCGCAAGCGCGCCTGGGTGGCCTTGTACCGCGCTTTGGGCGGCGGCTTCGAACCCGCCACGGTGCAGGGCACCGCTGCCGCAAACTCCTGATATTCACCCGATCCCCACTCCAACACGATTTCTTTAGGGCCCTCCACCATGAACCGTCTCACCTTCAAACCCCTGACCCTGGGCCTGATCGCCGCCAGCCTGCTGACCCTGGCCGGCCTGGGCCTGTTTGCCACGCGCAGCAACGCCGCCGACAGTGCCAAAGCGCCCGTCGGTGAAGCCAGCGCCGCCACCGCCACCGCGTCCAAACCCGCGCTCACCGTCACCGTCACCCAGGCGCGCTCCGGCACGCTGCCCATCAAATTGGCCGCCAACGGCAATGTGGCGGCCTGGCAAGAGGCCGTCATCGGCGCGGAGTCCAATGGCCTGCGGGTGCAGGACCTGCTGGTCAGCATCGGTGAATCGGTCAAACGCGGCCAGGTGCTGGCCACCTTTGCGGCCGAGAGCGTGCAGGCCGACGTCGCCCTGGCGCGTGCCTCCTTGCAGGAAGCCACGGCCAATGCCGCTGAAGCCACCGCCAATGGCGAGCGCACCCGCGCGGTGCAAAACACCGGCGCCCTCAGTGCGCAGCAGATCAGCCAGTACCTCACGGCGGAGCAGACCGCCAAGGCGCGCGTCGAGTCGGCCAAGGCGGCGTTGGACGCCCAACTGCTGCGGCTCAAACACACCCAGGTGCTGGCGCCCGATGCCGGCATCATCACCGCGCGTATGGCCACGGTGGGGTCGGTGGTGGGCGCAGGCACCGAGATGTTCCGCCTGATCCGCCAGGGCCGGCTGGAGTGGCGTGGGGAGGTGACGTCCGCCGAGCTGGGGCGCATTACCGCAGGCACCAGCGTGCTGGTGACCGCGCCCAGCGGCGCCCAAGCCAAAGGCAAGGTGCGCATGGTCTCGCCCACCGTGGATGCCCAAAGCCGCAACGGCACGGTGTTTGTGGACCTGCCTGCCAGCAGCATGGGGACCAGTTTCAAGTCCGGCATGTTTGCGCGCGGCGAGTTTGAGCTGGGCAGCTCGGGTGCCATGACCGTGGTGCAGACCGCCGTGGTGGTGCGCGATGGCTTCAGCTATGTGTACACCGTGGGCCCAGACCAGCGGGTGAAGCAGCGCAAGGTGCAGACCGGCCGTCTGGTGGGCAACCAGGTGGAAATTGTCGAAGGCGTCAAGGCGGAAGACCGTCTGGTGGCCAGCGGCGCCGGTTTCCTGAGTGAGGGCGATCTGGTGAAAGTGGTGGAAGCTTCCAAGCCAAATGCTGCTGCAGCCCCCGCAAAACCAGCGCAAGTTGCTACTAAATAAGGAGCAGATGTTATGAATGTATCTGCGTGGTCCATTAAAAACCCGATACCGGCGGTCATGCTGTTTGTGCTGCTGACCCTGGCCGGGCTGATGTCCTTCAACGCCATGAAGGTCCAGCAGTTCCCCGACCTGGAGCTGCCCACCGTGACCGTGTCGGCCTCGCTGCCCGGCGCGGCCCCGGCCCAACTG
The DNA here is from genome assembly GCF_030697375.1 of Rhodoferax sp. Taxonomy (GTDB): domain Bacteria; phylum Pseudomonadota; class Gammaproteobacteria; order Burkholderiales; family Burkholderiaceae_C; genus Allorhodoferax. The sequence continues at coordinate 214,289 of NZ_JAUYQD010000022.1, forward strand.
GAAACCGAAGTCGCCCGCAAGCTGGAAAACGCCATTGCACCGCTGCAAGGCCTGAAAAACATCTACACCCGGGTGTACGACGGCAATGTGTCGGTCACCGCCGAGTTCCGCCTGGAAAAACCCACCCAGGAGGCGGTGGACGATGTGCGCAGCGCCGTGCAAAGCGTGCGCAGCGACCTGCCCAGCGATGTGCGCGACCCCATCGTGAGCAAGATGAACCTGTCGGGTGCGCCCATCCTGGCCTTCACCATCCGCTCCAGCAACATGGACGACGAGGGCCTGAGCTGGTTTGTGGACAACACCATCTCGCGCGCCATGCTGGGCGTGAAAGGCGTGGGCTCGGTGGTCCGCGTGGGCGGTGTCACCCGCGAGGTGCAAGTCGCGCTGGATCCGCTCAAGCTGCAAAGCCTGGGCGCCACTGCGGCCGATGTGTCGCGCCAGCTCAAACAAGTGCAAACCGAGAGCGCGGGCGGCCGCGCCGACCTGGGCGGTTCCGAGCAACCCATGCGCACCCTGGCCACCGTGGCTACGGTGGAAGAGTTGTCGCGCCTGGAGTTGACCCTGAGCAACGGCCAGCGGGTGCGTCTGGACCAAGTGGCCAGTGTGAAAGACACCGTGGCCGAGCAACGCAGCCTGGCTTTGCTCAACGGCAAGTCGGTGGTGGGCTTTGAGATCACCCGCAGCAAAGGCGCCAGCGAGGTGGAAGTGGGCGCGGCGGTGCAAAAAGCCCTGGTGGACCTGAAAGCCCAGCACCCCGACCTGGAGCTGACGCAGGCCTTTGACTTCGTGACGCCGGTGCAGGAGGAGTTTGATGCCTCCATGACCATGCTCTACGAAGGCGCGATTTTGGCGGTGATCGTGGTGTGGTTCTTCCTGCGCAGCTGGCGCGCCACCCTGGTGTCTGCGGTGGCGCTGCCGCTGTCGGTCATTCCTGCCTTCATCGGCATGCACTACATGGGCTTCACCACCAACATCGTGACGCTCTTGGCGCTCTCGCTGGTGATTGGTATTTTGGTGGACGACGCCATTGTGGAGGTGGAAAACATCGAACGCCACCTGCGCATGGGCAAGACGCCCTACCAGGCCGCCATGGAAGCCGCCGACGAAATCGGCCTGGCCGTGATTGCCACCACCTTCGCCCTGATTGCCGTGTTTTTGCCCACCGCCTTCATGAGCGGTGTGGTGGGCAAGTTCTTCAAGCAGTTTGGCTGGACGGCGGTGTTTGCGGTGTTCGCCTCGCTGGTGGTGGCCCGGGTACTGACCCCCATGATGGCGGCCTACATCATGAAGCCCTCCACCCATGTGCATGAAGAGCCGGTGTGGATGCCGCTGTACCTGCGCATGACGCGTTGGACCCTGAGCCACCGCTGGATCACCATGTTTGCCGCCATTGGTTTCTTTGTGGGCTCGCTGTTTCTGGTGCCTTTGATTCCCACCGGATTCATTCCGCCGGACGACAACTCGCAAACCCAGGTCTATGTGGAGTTGCCACCCGGCAGCACCCTGACCCAGACCCATGAAGCGGCCGAGCAGGCGCGCACGCTGATCAGCCAGGTGCCGCATGTGCAAAGCGTCTACACCACGATTGGTGGTGGTGCCGTGGGCACCGACCCGTTCCAGGGCGGCTCCACAAGCGAGGTGCGCAAAGCCACCCTGACCGTGTTGCTCGCCGAGCGCGGCGCCCGGCCACGCAAGCAGGCCATTGAGAGTGATATGCGCACCGCGCTGGCGGTCTTGCCCGGTGCCCGCTTCAAGGTGGGCCTGGGGGGCTCGGGCGAGAAATACCAGTTGGCACTCAAGGGTGAAGACCCCGTGGCCCTGGCGCAAGCCGCTGCGGCGGTGGAGCGCGATTTGCGCACGATTCCCGGCCTGGGCAATATCGCCTCCAGCGCCAGCCTGACCCGCGCAGAAATCGCCATTCGCCCCGACTTTGCCCGTGCCGCCGACTTGGGTGTGACCAGCAGCGCCATTGCCGAAACCCTGCGCATTGCCACGGTGGGCGACTACGACTCGGCCCTGGCAAAGCTCAACCTGAGCCAGCGCCAGGTGTCCATCGTGGTCAAGCTCGACACCGATGCGCGCCAGGACCTGGACCTGCTGGGCCGCCTGATGGTGCCCGGTGTCAAAGGCCCGGTCATGCTCAGCCAGGTGGCCACGCTGGAAATGTCTGGTGGCCCGGCGGTGGTCAGCCGCCTGAACCGGGTGCGCAACGTCAACTTTGAGGTGGAGCTCTCCGGCGTGCCCCTGGGCGAGGTGACCGAGGCCGTGGCCAAGTTCCCCAGCATCCTGAACCTGCCGGCCGGTGTGCAGCAGCTGGAGGTGGGGGACGCGGAAGTGCAGGGCGAAATGGTGGCCGGCTTTGGTGTGGCCATGCTCACCGGGGTGCTGTGTATCTACATCGTGCTGGTGCTGCTGTTCAAGGACTTCATGCACCCCATCACGATTTTCCCAGCGGTGATTTTGTCGTTTGGCGGGGCGTTCATGGGCCTGCTGGTCACCGGCAAGATGCTCTCCATGCCGTCTTTCATCGGCCTGGTGATGCTGATTGGGGTGTCCACCAAGAACTCGATTTTGCTGGTGGAGTACGCCATCATGGCGCAGCGCGAACATGGCCTCTCCCGCTTTGACGCGCTGATGGACGCCTGCCACAAGCGGGCACGCCCCATCATCATGACCACCATCGCCATGGTGGCCGGCATGCTGCCCTTGGTGATTGGCATAGGCGATGCGGACAACAGCTTTCGCGCACCGATGGCGGCGGCCGTGATCGGCGGGCTGATCACCTCCACCATATTGAGCCTGCTGGTGACGCCCAGCTTCTTCACCATCGTGGACGACATCGAGCACTTTGTCGGGTACATCAAGCGCTGGGTGCGGCGGGAGAAGACGGCAGCGTATGCCGTATCGGACCAAGGCGTATAGCTCACCCGGCCTGCTGCGGTGGTGTCAAACGCCACGCATCACCGCATCCATGGCTGAAGTCACTGGCATCGACCATGTCTACATCGGCGTCACCAGTCTGATGGTGTCAGAGCCGTTTTATGACCGCGTGTTGAGGGAAGCGCTGGGCTTGCGCAAGAACAGCTTTACCCTGGCGGGGGACCCGAACATCCAGTACTTCAATCGGCACTTTGGTCCGTGGCCCGGGCAAAATTCGAATTTTTAGCGCAATCTTTTAGCAGGGCTGCTTGCCGGGAGACGGTAAGTGCCTGCTGCGGCAGGAGAGTCGTCCAGGCGATTCAGCTTGAAGGTGCTGACGGCAGCCGAAAGCTGCATCGCCTGGTTCTTCAAACTTTCTGCCGCCGCAGCGCCTTCTTCCACCAGTGCCGCATTTTGCTGCGTCATGCTGTCGAGCGATGCGATGGCGGAATTGATCTGGCCGATGCCCTGGCTTTGCTCGGTCGCCGCCGCAGTGATCCCGCCAATGGTGTCTGTGACCCGTTGCACGGAGTTCACGATTTCCGCCATTGTGCGACCCGCATCGGCCACCAATCGGTTACCACGCTCCACGCGCTCAACACTGGCGCCAATGAGGCTCTTGATTTCTTTGGCAGCTTGTGCCGAACGGCCGGCCAGGGTGCGCACTTCAGATGCCACCACCGCGAAGCCCCGGCCCTGCTCGCCAGCCCTTGCCGCTTCCACCGCAGCATTCAGGGCCAGGATATTGGTCTGAAAGGCAATGCCATCGATCACGGTGATGATGTCGGCAATCTTGTTGGAGCTGACATTGATTTCATTCATGGTACTCACGACCTCGGACACCACGGAGCCTCCGCGTGCCGCCACGGTAGCCGCCGATGAGGCCAGCTGGTTGGCCTGCTTGGCGGACTCCGCGCTTTGTATCACGATGCCGGTGAGGCGCTCCATCGAATGGGCGGTCTCTTGCAAACTGGACGCGGCCTGCTCGGTGCGGTGGCTGAAGTCCAAATTGCCGGAAGCCACTTCGCCACTGGCCGACTGGATGGAGTCAGCCGCGCTGCGTATGCCGCCGACCAGGTTTTTCAACTTGTCCTGCATGGAGGCAATGGCCTGCAGAAGGCGGCCGGTTTCGTCGAAAATCCGAACTTCGACCTGCGATGACAAATCCCCCATGGCAATGCGTTCCGCCACCACGACCGCGCGTCCAATGGGAGCCGTGACGCTGATGGTGATGCGCCAAGCGATCAGGCCACCGGTAAGCAGGGCAATCAGCACCAGGCCGCTCTCTACGGTCAGTGCCTCTTTTTGCAAGGCAACCGCCTCGCCACTGGCCGTATCCGTTTGCTGGCGTTGCAGTTCGATCAGTTCCCTGACTTTGGCCCGCAAGACAATTTCCGGGGGGAGAACCCGTTTCATCAGCGACAACACCGCCGCCACATTGTCGGCGTCCATGGCCTGCTTGAGTGCATCGGCAGTTTCAGGCAGTACCTGTTTGGCCGCCAAGGAAATATCGGCCATCAATTGACGCTCTTGCTCTGAGCCATTGGCACCCGACAGCAAGGCGGTCAATTCATTCTCGATCTTGAGGAACTCCACCTCCGCTTCCTTGGCGGACTTCATTTCCACGTCCAGCTGCTTGCGATCCATGTCAGTGAATAAAACCACGGACCGGCTGCGAATGGCCAGATCACTGATGCTGTCCATCAGCTTGTTGGCCAGCTCGGTCTTTTGATTATTCACCTCCACAATGTGCTGAACATGCCGCCCCAAAAGTCGTATGGCGTAGGTGCTGGTCAGCGCGACCGCGAGAAGCAATACCAGAACACTGATAAAGCCTAGCGATAACCTGCTGGCCAACGACATCGATTTAAAAAGGGAGCTGAACATGGAGAGCCTCTGTTTAGATGTGCCGTGAATGAATACGGGTCAATGTTGCAGGATCTTGTTAAGGAAGTCCTTGGTCCGTGGCTGGCGGTTCTCCGGCTTCCCAAAAAACTCGTCTTTGGAGCAGTCTTCCAGGATGTGGCCGCCGACATCGATAAAAATAACACGGCTGGCAACCTTGCGCGCGAAGCCCATTTCGTGGGTGACCACCATCATGGTCATGCCTTCTTTGGCAAGGTTCACCATCACGTCCAGGACTTCCCCCACCATTTCGGGGTCGAGCGCCGAGGTGGGCTCGTCAAACAACATCACGACCGGGTCCATCGACAGGGCGCGGGCAATCGCCACACGCTGCTGCTGACCGCCGGAGAGTTGCCCGGGAAATTTGTCCTTGTGGGCCATCAGGCCCACGCGGTCCAGCATTTTCAGGCCACGGGTCTTGGCTTCGTCCGGGCTGCGGCCCAATACCTTGATTTGCGCAATCGTCAGATTCTCAGTGACCGACAAATGCGGGAACAGCTCAAAATGCTGGAACACCATGCCCACACGGGAGCGCAGCTTGGGCAGGTCGGTGCCGGCGTCGTACAGCGACACGCCGTCCACACGGATGGTGCCCTTTTGGATGGGCTCAAGACCGTTGACGGTCTTGATGAGTGTGGACTTGCCGGAGCCCGAAGGACCGCACACCACCACCACGTCACCTTTGTTGATGTTCACCGTGCAATCGCTCAGCACCTGTATCGGTCCATACCATTTGGACACATTCTTGATTTCAATCATTGCTTTTCTCCGACGCTTAACGAACGATGGCGATCTTGACCTGCAGGCGCTTCACGAGCCAGGACAGGGCGAAACAGATCGCGAAATAAATTACCGCAGCCATCACATAGGCCTCCTCAGGACGGCCATATAGCTTGCCCGACAGTGTGACACCCTTGAGCAGGTCATAGGCGCCAATGGCATACACCAGGGACGTGTCCTGAAACAAAATGATGGTTTGCGTAAAGAGCACCGGCAACATGTTTCGGAAGGCTTGCGGCAGCACCACCAGGCGCATGTTCTGGCTGTAGGTCATGCCCATGGCCTGGCCTGCATGCACCTGACCGCGTGGAATGGACTGGATGCCTGCGCGCATGATTTCACTGAAGTAGGCCGCTTCAAAGGCCACAAAAGTGATGATGGCAGACAGTTCGGCACCAATGTTGCGTCCAATCAGTGTCGGAATCAGCAGGAAGAACCACAGAATCACCATCACCAGGGGGATGGAGCGCATGCCGTTCACGTAGAAGGTGGCCGGCACCATCAGGACCTTTTTACCGGAGAGGCGCATGAGCGCCAGCAAGGTACCCAGCAAAATTCCGCCCAGGGTCGCGATGATGGTCAGCTTGACACTGAAAACCAAACCGCCCAGCACAAACTTGTCAATAACATCCAAACTGATGAAGGAAAAGTCAAGGCCTAACATGTCAGTGCCCCCCGCCTGTACCGCCGGCAACAATGAAGCCGGGGATGCGTACTCTTCTCTCAATCCATGAGAACACACGGTTGACCGCGAAGGCGGAAATTGCATACAGCACGGTCACCGCCAGATAAACCTCCACCCCGCGCGAGGTTTCCTCTTGCGCCTGCATGGCAAACATGGTGAGTTCGGCAATGGACACGGCAAAGGCCACGGACGAGTTTTTCAGAAGATTCATGGATTCACTGGTCAGCGGTGGCAGGATGATGCGAAATGCCATCGGCAAGATGACATAGCGGTAGGTCTGTGCCGTGGTGAATCCCATGGCCATGCCCGCGTAGCGTTGGCCCTTGGGCAGCGCCTGGATACCGGCCCGTACCTGCTCCGCAATGCGGGCCGATGTAAAGAAGCCCAGGGCAAACACCACCAAAACAAATCCAGGTACCAACTGGAAGGCGGGGAAGATTTTTGGCACCACAAAGTACCACAGGAAAATCTGCACCAGCAGGGGGATATTGCGGAAAAGTTCTACCCAGACATTGGCCAGCCGGACCAGCCAGGGGCTGGTTGGCAAGGTGCGCAGCGTGCCCATCAAAGCCCCAATCAGCACGGCCACTACCCATGAACAGCCCGCCACCGCCAGCGTCCAGCGCCAGGCGTCCAGCATCCATTCCAGGTAGGTTCGGCCACTGCCATCGTCATTTAAAAATACTTGCCAGTCCCATGTCATTCTGTTGTCAGCAAGGTTGCCTTGCCGTCCGTCAAATAGCTCACACGTTGCGGTTGTATCGCCAACTCAAAAAACCCGCCAGAGAGTCTGGCGGGGTCGGTTTTTTAAAGCAGTCTTGACAACTTATTTCTTGGCGTAGTCTTCCATGGGTTTGTCATTGAGATTGGCCCAAGCATTCTTGCTGCTCTCGCTGGCAGGCAGACCCACTTTGGTGTTCTTGGGGGGGATAGCTTGCATAAACCACTTGTCGTAGATTTTTCCGATTTCGCCAGACTTGGCCAGTTCACGGATGCTGTCGTCTGCCAATTTCTTGAAAGCGGGATCATCTTTGCGCAGCATGATGGCAATGGGTTCTACCGACAGAACTTCCCCCACGATTTTGAAGTCAGCCGGGTTTTTGGCCGTGGCAATATTGCCTGCCAGGATGGCGCCATCCATCACAAAAGCTTCTGCACGGCCGGACTCCAACAGCAAGAAGCTGTCGGAATGGTCCTTGCCGAAAACTTCCTTGAATTCGATGCCCGTGGCGCGTTCGTTTTTGCGCAAGGTCTGCACCGAAGTGGTTCCCGTGGTGGTGGCCACGTTCTTGCCATTGAGCTGGGCAATCGAAGTGATGCCTGAGTTGGCTTTGACCGCAATGCGGACTTCTTCCACAAAGGTGGTGAAGGCGAAGGCCACGTCTTTTTGGCGGGTTGCATTGTTGGTGGTGGAGCCGCACTCAATGTCGACGGTCCCGTTTTGCACCAGCGGAATTCGGTTTTGCGACGTGACGGGCTGGTATTTCACTTCCAGCTTCTTGCCGACTGCTTTTTCCAGGTTGGCAATGATGCGCTGGCAAATCTCGACGTGGTAGCCGACGTACTTGCCGTCGCCCAAGGTATAGGACAAAGAACCCGAGGAATCACGGACTCCCATGGTGACGACGCCTGAGGCCTTGACCTTGGCGATTGTGTCAGTGGCTTGGGCATAAGCGCCAGAGGTCAGGGCTGCCAGGATGGCTGCGGCGAGAAAGTGCTTCTTCATGAAAATCTCCTTTATGGAAGCGGTTGAGTAGCAGGGAAAAAGACCAATGGGAATCCATTGCAGTGCTGAATGGTCAACTCAAGCAAAGAACATGCCGAAATTAACGGCGTCTCCATTTGTTGGCCTCTGAGGATGACTGTAACCGGAGTGTTTTTTTGAGCATTTCAGGGTTTACCCCCGAACTCCATGCAAAAAATGCATTCCGTTAGTCACACCTCGTGCGCCATCAAATAAGGGACATGTGTTTCGATGAAAACGGCCTGGAAACGGAGTTAAAACGGAACAACGTCGCTCGGATATTTCCATAAATCCTTGAGCAAATAGCTCACAGGCATGTTGAGCGAGGTGTTCTTGGGGGGGATAGGCTTCAAGAACCAGTGTTTGTAGATGGGATAAATATCCTTGGAGAGGATCAAGCGGCGCATTTCATCATCGACCAGTTTCTTGAAGTCGGGGTCGTTCTTGGGCAGCATGATGGCCAGGGGTTCGGTGGTCAGGAACTTGCCCACCACTTTAAGGGCCGCCGGGTTGGGCCGGTTGGCCGCCAGACCGAACAAAAGTACGTCGTCCATGGCAAAGGCATCGGCCTCGCCACTTTCCACCATCTCCACCGCCTTGGCATGGTCCGGTGCTTCAAGAATGGTGGCGCGCAACAAGCGCTCCTTGTTGGCTCGCTCGACCGCTTTCAATGGTGTGGAGCCTTTGGTAGACACCAGTTTCTTGCCGCCCAGGTCTTCAATCCGTTGTATGGGGCTGTTCGCGCGTACCAGTAAGCGGGCGCCAGTGATGAAATGGGGGATGGTGAAGGCGACGGTTTGGCGCCTTTCCGCATTGTTGGTGGTGGAGCCACATTCCAGGTCCGCCTTGCCTTCTGCAACGGTGGCAATCCGATTGGCCGATGTCACCATCAAAAATTCAATGGGCATATTCTTGGCCCCCGTCTTTTGGCGCACGGCGTCCGCAAGCTTGAGACACAGATCGATGGCGTAACCCACGGGCTTTTTGTCCGCGTCGAAGTAAGAAAAGGGAACCGAGGACTCACGGTGGGCAATAACCAACTTGCCCCCCGCAGCGATGCGTTCCAGAACTGTCTCCGCGCTTGCAGAAGACATACAGCCTGCAAGCCCTACAAACAAAGCCATGCTCCAACGCATTGTGTTCATTTTGATTCCAGTCTCTGTTATGAGGAGGGCAGACTCTAATTGACATTTATCAATCCTGCTAATGCCATTAGTTTTTGTAATTATGCAAATAATTAATGAATTGTCACGTTGCCTGTTGGCAGCGTCAAGGTCTTGCCCACTGCGGCGTGCTAGTGTTTATTCGCTTGTTTTTTCGGCCAAACGGGAGCATTTTTTGCGGGCCCATTTAACTTCCCATGGGACCCTGTGGAAGCTTTGGGGTATGGTGCGAGCCATCACCTTGAGGAGCCCCAGTATGGCTGAAGTCACCGGCATCGACCACATCTACATCAGCGTGTCCAATCTGGCAGTGTCAGAGCCTTTTTATGACCGCGTGATGGTTGACGCGCTCAATTTTCGCAAGAACACCTTTACCCTGGCGGGGGACCCGCACATCCAGTACTTCAACCGCCACTTTGGCTTTGTCTTGCGCCCGGCGCGGGTGGCTACGCCGCACGAGCCCTATGCACCCGGCCTGCACCACTTTTGCCTGCGTGTGGACTCCACCGCCGAGGTGCATGCGGTGGCCACGCAGCTGCAGCAGACGGGCATCGCCGCCACAGACGCCAAGTTGTACCCCGACTACGCCCCTGACTACACCGCCACCTTTTTCACCGACCCGGACGGTGTGCGGCTGGAAGTGACCAACTACCGCCAGGAACGCCGCGATAGGCACGACCATTGGGAGTCGCTATAGCGGTTGGGCCGGCTGCGCTGTCGTCGCCTGGGACCGCAGCGGGTTCACTTGCACGGCGTTGCTGCGGGTGAGGTGAGAGTTTTTATGTCCCTGCGGAATGTCATGGGGGGCCATGGCCTCCATTCAATTTCGCGTCTTGGATGCTTCGACAAGTACCGCTACACAAAATGCAAAAAAACACTCTGAAATACACATGGTGGGCGCTCTTGGCGCTAACCCTTGCCTTGGGCGCAGTGATCGCCATGATTGATGAGGGCATCAGAACACATGCCGCGCCACTGGGCATAGTCTCTTTTGAACTCTGCGCCTATACCCATGCATGTGCAGCCATTATGGAAAGCTGGAGTTCACATGCAAGGCAATTGACAGCGCTCAGCCTGGGCATCGACTATTTATTCATGGTCCTTTATCCAGCCACCATTTGTGTCGGTCTGTTGCTTGTTGCTTCACTTGGACCGCCTAATCTCCAGAAATTCACCCGTGGGTTCGCGTGGTGGGCATGGGGTATGGGCATTGCGGATGCCTTTGAAAATTACTTTCTCACCCAAATGCTCCTGACGGACTCAGTACAAGGCCTTGCTTGGCCCGCCGCCGTCTTCGCCAGCATCAAATTCGCCATCTTGCTCCACACCCTATTGTGGTTCGTTTACATATGGGGGGTGTATGGGGTCATCCAATCCCCAAAACAAAAAACTGCCTAAGGAGCAAAGAGTCGAGGGGTTAGATTTTTCATGGATGCTACTAATAACATAGCAGAATGCGACCGTTCTGTAAGGGCGATAGGGCGCAGGCCTGCATCACTCACGCAGCAGGGCTCAGTTTGCGGGCGGCTCCCCAGGCCAGCACCAGTCCAGCACAGGCAGCGCATACCCACAAAAAGCCGTGGGGGTAACGCACATACAGCGTGAGTGTGTTGTGCAAGCGCGCATCCAGCAGCACGGCTCCGGCACCGTGCGCTCCTTCCACGCGGGTTCGCCCATCCGGGCCGACCACAAAAGCCGACCCGGTCAGGTTGGCACGGACCACATCGCGCCGGGTCTCCACTGCACGCAGTCTCGCAAACTGTGCGAACTGGTAGCCGTAGGGGCCTTCCTCTGCGAGCTGGTCATTGGTCAGCCAGAAAATCGCGCGGCTGCCGCGCGCCACCACCTGGGCTACTTCGCCCGGGAACAGCAGTTCAAAACAAATCACCGCACCCAGCGGCAAAGCTTGGCCCTGCCACAGGATGTGGAAGGGCTCCGGCGCGGTCGAGCCCGGCGTATAGCCGCCATTTTTGACAAGCCCCACGGAGTCGGACACCGCACGGTAAAGCCAGAGCAGCTGATCTGCATACGGTAGCCACTCCGCAAGTGGCGTCAGCCTGCGCTTGCGGTCCATGCGCACAGGCCAGGAGCGGGTGGGTGCATTGTCCAGAACATGGGTGGCCAGCTCTGGCGTCAGCAATGCGGATATGCCGTAGCGCTGTGACGGACGATCCGCAGCCTGCTCCATGGCATGCAGCAACAGTGGTACATGCCACCGCTCTACCGACGCCAGCAACAGATTGCGGCTCTCGATTTGCGTTACCAAAGGGTACATGTACACCGACTCTGCCCACACCAAGAGATCAGGCCGATGCTGGGCCACTGCGCGTTCACTGATGTCCAGTGCCCGCTCAAACTGGGCGAATCCATCATCAGGGGTGTGCCCTGGTGCAACAGCCGCCGCACGCAAGGTGCCTACCGGCACCAGCGGTTCCGTTAGACGCCAACTCCCATACAGCCACGGTACCAGCACCATAACGGGCAACAGAGCGAGGGCGGTTCGGCTGCGTTGCAGCAGACAATACGCAAGCAAAGCATTGCACGCCAATACCCAGCCGGTGATGCCCCATACACCCGTCAGGTCTGCCAACTGGATGAGCCAAATCAGCCGCATTTGGCTGGCGCCCAGTACCCACCATGGCGCAGCCATGGCCCAGTACTGCGTTAGCAGGGACTCCGCTACCACGGCCAGCAGCACCCAGCACAGCAAGGCAGCGCGCACATCCAGCAGGCGGCGGGCCGCGCCATAGGCCAGTGCCATTGCGAACGGAACAGGCACATAGCCCAGCCACAGTAAAACCACGCCAGCACCGCGCCATGCGGCCAGAGGAAGAATACACAGCCCACTGAATACCAAGGCAAACACCAGGCAAAGCAGGGTATGCCAGCGCAGACCATGGCTGCGCTCTATTGCCCAGATAAGGGGCACCAGACCGCACCATGCCAGCCCTTCGAGATGCAACCCGGCAAACCAGGGGAAGGCCCCGGCAAGCAAGGCACCCGACAGCATGGCCGCCAGAATGGACGCCATCTAGGATTTGTGGGGCGGCGGCACCAACTGCAGATTTAACACCTCGGGGGGCACTGCCACGACCGGCGGGGCCGCATAGCGCAGGCTGGCGCGGGCCTGTGCCTGGCCTGTTCGGGTAAATCGGTTGTCATTGATCACCTTCCCATTGGTGTTGGTGATCTGTCCATCCGTCTTGCAGGGCGCAGGTGTTGCAAAGGCCTGCGGACTCAGCAGAAGCAGGGCAATGCCAAGCGACAGAAAATGATGGTGCGTTAAGCGGTGCATGGCTATTCCTTGGTTCAAACAGGGGTTCAGCAGAAAACGGGGCTATTGGGCTTGCCAAGCAATATCCAGGGAGGGCGTGCCATTGAGCTGCAACTTGTAGCCTTTTGAACGCATCTCCACAAAAGCCTTGGTGCCACGGGCGCCATTGACCGCAACCGTTCCCGCGTTGGGAATCCCCTCGTCATCAAAAAATAGGGCTACGGCGCTGGCCACGTCCAGCAGGCCGTTCATCATCTCGTCACCGTTGAAATAACGGCCCCAGCCGCCGACACGGCCTGCAAACGTGACGCCAGTCTGTGGATCACTGGTGAAGGCCAGTTTCTGCGCGGCCTGTGTGTAGTTATAGGACTGGCCTTCGTACGTGCCTTGGTCGGTAAACGTGTAGTCCACGTCCTCCAGCCGCAGGCGCTGGTCCTGCTGGAAGTAACGCATCCTGGCCTGCAGGTGTTCAACATAGGTGGTGGCCGAGTCGCCCGTCACACGGAAGGTGGTGTCTTCTTCAATGGCGTATGCCTCGTCAAATGCCTCACTCGACAAAGCGGTATAGCGGGCCCAGCCGTTTTGCTCTGTATTGAACACCGTGCCGTCCTCTGCGGTCTGGACTTCCCGGCAGGCCTGGTACCAGACGGTTGCAACGCTGCCCTGGGTCTCGATGACCACCTCGCCACCCGCGCCGCAGGCCTCGACGTCACGCACCAGCTCCGTGCTGGTGTCGCCAACCCCCATGGTCGATTGTGACGATCGGACGGCGGCCATGGCCCGTTTTGCTGTGACTGATGCAACGGGCTGCCCTTGTGGCAACTGGACAAAATCACCGCTCACACTGAGCACCTGCATCGGCATCAGTATGGCTACCGCGGCAGCGGCGTACTGACTCTCCTCATCCAAGGACACCAGCGACGGCTCGGCGGAGGTCGGCGTATTGGCGCCACCATCGCCGCCGCCGCAGGCGCTGAGCAGCAAAGTGGCAAGCAAAACGCTACCCGTGGCGGTGTGTGACAGATGTGACATGGCGATCCTGTAAATACTTGCCAGCCCCTTGCCAGCGCAATGTTTCGTTTGTCCCATACAAGCGTAAGAGGCGCGTAAGAGGGAGTGAAACACGGTAGGGCATATTCAGAAGTGGAACCCCGCCCCCACTCGCAGGAGATTCATACCGTTCCCGGAAAGACCCATCCCCGCATTGAGGTTGATTCGCGCTCCTACCTGATGCGCGAGGGCAATGCCTCCGGCCTGCTCACCGCCGTAACTTGCAAAACCCACATTTACCGTGGTGTCTCCGGCACCAGAAGGCGCCAATGGAATGATCGCCGCTGCTTGGGCAATACCCCGGTTGGTCTGGCTTCTTAACTGGTTTAGCTGGCCCATGTTGACTGCATCGGTAGCGCTGACACCTGCTGCCACATTGGTAATCTGCCGCTCATTGCCGACAGAGCCAACCGAGACCGTGTTTGCGGCTGAGGTGACCGAACCGTTGCCGATTGCGATTGAGTTCGTATGGCTGGCGACTGCGTTATTGCCGACAGCGACAGCGTACTGTCCAGAAGCCACCGCGTTGTCACCCAATGCGGTGGTGTTGGTGTTGATGGCTTGCGCGCCCGTTCCCACGGCTACAGAGGACAGCGCAGTTGCGCCTGCCCCAATGGCCACCGAATTGGACTGTACGGCAGTGGCACCGTTACCCATAGCAATGCTGCCGGATGATTGTGCATTGGCGTTCTTGCCAATCGCCACAGCGTTGGTCGCACCAGCAGCAACAACCGCCCCCGTCCCTACCTGTACGGCTCCAGCGGCGGGTGCGCCGCAACTGACGCTGCTACCACTGATCTTGCAGACCCCACTTTGAACCAGCTGTGCCATGACGGCCTGCAATTGCGCAAAGTTAACCGCTTGGTCTGATGTTGTTGCTGCCGTTACACCCGAAATTTGGCCTGCGCTGGCGATACCGCCATTGTTGAAATTGGCGGAGGCAAAGCTCGCATTGACCGTTCCTCTGGTGAAATTGGCAACAGCTGTGTTGGCCGTGCCTTGAGCTGTATTGGCCGTACTCAAAGCGGTTGCGGAGTTAGTCTGCGCAGTGGTTGCGGTCGTTTGCGCGGAGTTAGCTGCGGTCAGCGCCGTGCCAGCTGTGGTATTTGCAGTAGTGGCCGTCGTTTGCGCTGCTGTAGCAGTGGCATCTGCAGTGTTGGCTGTGGTCAGCGCTGTATTGGCCGTGTTTAAAGCGGTTGCGGAGCTAGTCTGCGCTGTGGTTGCGGTCGTTTGCGCAGAGTTGGCTGCGGAGAGCGCTGTGCCTGCGGTGGCATTTGCAGCAGTGGCCGTCGTTTGCGCTGCGGTAGCAGTCGTTTGTGCGGAGTTGGCTGCGGAGAGCGCCGTGCCTGCGGTGGCATTTGCGGTGGTGGCCGTCGTTTGCGCTGCGGTAGCAGTCGTTTGTGCGGAGTTGGCTGTGGTGAGCGCCGTGCCAGCGGTTGCATTTGCAGAGGTGGCTGTGGTTAGCGCTGTATTGGCCGTGCTTAAAGCGGTTGCGGAGCTAGTTTGCGCGGTGGTCGCGGTCGTTTGCGCAGAGGTGGCTGTGGTTAGCGCTGTGCCAGCAGTGGTATTCGCGGTGGCGGCTGTGGTGAGCGCTGTATTGGCCGTGCTTAAAGCAGTTGCGGAGCTAGTCTGCGCTGTGGTCGCGGTCGTTTGCGCAGAATTGGCTGTGGTGAGCGCCGTACCAGCAGTGGTATTCGCGGTGGCGGCTGTGGTGAGCGCCGTATTGGCCGTGCTTAAAGCGGTTGCGGAGCTAGTCTGCGCAGTGTTGGCTGCGGAGAGCGCCGTGCCAGCATTGGCATCTGCAGAGTTGGCGGTGGTCAGCGCTGTATTGGCCGTGCTTAAAGCGGTTGCGGCATTCGTCTGCGCTGTGGTGGCTGTCGTTTGTGCGGCATTGGCTGCGGAGAGCGCTGTGCCAGCGATGGTATTTGCGGTGCTTGCGGTTGTTTGCGCTGCGATAGCAGTCGTTTGTGCGGAGTTGGCTGTGGTGAGCGCCGTGCCAGCATTGGCATCTGCAGTGTCGGCGGTGGTCAGCGCTGTATTAGCAGTGTTTAAAGCGGTTGCGGCATTCGTCTGCGCTGTGGTGGCTGTCGTTTGTGCGGCATTGGCTTCGGTGAGCGCTGTGCCAGCAGTGGCATTTGCAGAAGTGGCCGTCGTTCGCGCTGCTATAGCAGTTGTTTGTGCGGAGTTGGCTGCGGTGAGCGCTGTGCCAGCCCTGGCATCTGCAGTGTTGGCAGTGGTCAGCGCTGTATTGGCCGTGCTTAAAGCAGTTGCGGAGCTAGTCTGCGCAGTGGTCGCGGTCGTTTGCGCAGAATTGGCTGTGGTGAGCGCCGTGCCAGCAGTTGTATTCGCGGTGGCGGCTGTGGTGAGCGCTGTATTGGTCGTGCTTAAAGCGGTTGCGGCGCTAGTTTGCGCTGTGGTGGCGGTCGTTTGTGCGGAGTTGGCTGTGGTGAGCGCCGTGCCAGCATTGGCATCTGCAGTGTTGGCGGTGGTCAGCGCTGTATTTGCCGTGCTTAAAGCAGTTGCGGAGCTAGTCTGCGCAGTGGTCGCGGTCGTTTGCGCGGAGTTTGCTGCGGTGAGCGCCGTGCCAGCAGTGGCATTTGCAGAAGTGGCCGTCGTTTGCGCTGCTGTAGCAGTGGTTTGTGCGGAGTTGGCTGTGGTGAGCGCCGTGCCTGCGGTTGTATTCGCGGTGGCGGCTGTGGTGAGCGCTGTATTGGCCGTGCTTAAAGCGGTTGCGGCGCTAGTTTGCGCTGTGATGGCGGTCGTTTGTGCGGAGTTGGCTGCGGTGAGCGCCGTGCCAGCATTGGCATCTGCAGTGTTGGCAGTGGTCAGCGCTGTATTGGCCGTGCTTAAAGCGGTTGCCGAGCTAGTCTGCGCTGTGGTGGCGGTCGTTTGCGCGGAGTTTGCTGTGGTGAGCGCTGTGCCAGCAGTGGCATTTGCAGAAGTGGCCGTCGTTTGCGCTGCTGTAGCAGTTGTTTGTGCGGAGTTGGCTGTGGTGAGCGCCGTGCTAGCGGCGGTATCTGCTGCAGTGGCCGTGCTCAAAGCGGTTGCGGCGCTAGTCTGTGCAGAGTTGGCTTCGGTGAGCGCCGTGCCTGCGGTGGCATTTGCGGTGATGGCTGTGGTCAGCGCTGTATTGGCCGTGTTTACAGCGGTTGCGGCATTCGTCTGCGCTGCGGTAGCAGCCGTTTGCGCGGCATTGGCTTCGGTGAGCGCTGTGCCAGCAGTGGCATTTGCAGAAGTGGCCGTCGTTTGCGCTGCTGTAGCAGTGGTTTGTGCGGAGTTGGCTGCGGTGAGCGCCGTGCTAGCGGTGGTATCTGCTGCAGTGGCCGTGCTCAAAGCGGTTGCGGCGCTAGCCTGCGCAGAGTTGGCTTCGGTGAGCGCCGTGCCTGCGGTGGCATTTGCGGTGGTGGCTGTGGTCAGCGCGGTATTGGCCGTGCTTAAAGCAGTTGCGGAGCTAGTTTGCGCTGTGGTCGCGGTCGTTTGTGCGGAGTTGGCTGTGGTGAGCGCCGTGCCAGCGGTGGTATTTGCAGTGGCGGCGGTCGTTTGCGCAGAGTTGGCTGTGGTGAACGCGGTGCCAGCAGTGGCATTTGCAGTGGCCGCGGTCGTTTGCGCAGAATTGGCTGCGGTGAGCGCCGTTCCAGCAGTGGTATTTGCAGCTGTGGCCGTCGTTTGCGCGGAGTTGGCTGTGGTGAGCGCCGTGCCAGCGGTGGTATTTGCAGTGGCGGCGGTCGATTGCGCGGAGTTGGCTGTGGTGAGCGCGGTGCCAGCAGTGGCATTTGCAGTGGTCGCAGTCGTTTGCGCAGAATTGGCTGCGGTGAGTGCCGTGCCAGCGGTGGTATTTGCAGTGGTCGCGGTCGATTGCGCAGAATTGGCTGCGGTGAGCGCTAGTCCAGCCGTGGTCTGGGCTGTGGTAACGTTTTGGTTGGTGGTATTGAGTTGGCCGCCGTTCACTGCATCCGTACTCCCGGAAGCAATGCTACCGGCAGTAACATTGATAATGCTGCGAGTTTGAGTGGCAGAGCCAACCGAAACCACATTGCTGGCACCGCCATCGCTACTGCCGGCACCCAGGGCGACTGAGTTGTTGCCAGTGGATTTCGTGCCGGTACCGATGGCAATGGCGTTGCCGCCAGATGCCGCAGTCGTCGTGTCTGGCCCTGAGGCCCCCGAAACCGCATTGGTTGAACTGCCAATGGCGATGTTGCCACCAAGAGTACCTAGTGGAGTCGTTGCGGATGCGCCCAAAGCGATATCTCCTCGGTTGACCGCCGCGCTGTCAGATCCAATCGCTGTGCTTGAAATTCCCCAGGCCTCACTTGCTTGCCCGACGGCGGTGCTGTAGTTCGACACGGCTTCGCTTTGGTACCCGACAGCCGTACTGCCTTTTCCAGCGGAGTTGCTGGTTGACCCGAGACTGGTGGCCTTCTCGCCGCTGGCGTAACTATAGGATCCAATGGCCGTGCTTAGGAAACCTTGAGCTCCGCTGTTTTGTCCGATAGCCGTGCTGGCATGGGCGTTTGCCGCACTCGCCGTCCCCACCGCAACGGCTCCAATGTTCGAGGCCGTACTACTCACCCCCACCGCAACTGCACCATTGCCCGGGGCTGTACTCAACGGCCCCACGGCAACCGCATTGGTGCCTGTGGCCGTGCCGTCATCCAGCCCCCCTGCAAATACTGGCAGCGTTGGTAGTCCCAAGGCGGCGATGGCAATGACCGTTCTTATGCGAAAGTCTTTTCTGTAATTGCAGCTAGGGCGATGGTTGCGACTCATTGGGTTTGTTCCTGGTAGGCTTTAGCGATGCGTTTTTTTTAGCGCACCGTGTTGTTTGTCCCATGCAGGCGTAAGAGGCGCGTAAGAGGGAGAATGGCCCCTCTATGAAAAGCCAGCCATTACCCTCCGTTCAATTGTTCCTCTTGGGGCCCCCTAGGCTGATGAGGGATGGCATGGACCACACCAAGGCGCTGAAATACCGCAAGGCCTGGGCGCTTTTGGGCTACCTGTCGGCGCACCCGGGCCAATGGCAAACCCGCGAAAAACTGGCAGATTTGCTGTGGCCGGAGTTGGACTTGCCCGCCGCCAGAACCAATTTGCGACAGGTACTGAGCAATGTGTCGGGTCTAGTGGTGGACGCCGACGGCCACTCGCCGCTGGAGCGCAATGACAGTGCCGTGCGTTGGGTCGCTGCCAGCGGTCTTTGGCTGGACTTGGAGTTGCTGTCCAACGAAAGCCTGGCCAAGGCCGGTGCTGTGGACGCGGCGACGCGCCAATGGTGCGGGCAGGTGCTGGAGCCCAACCTAAAGGCCTTGAGCGGGACGTTTCTGGACGGGGTGCAGCTACCCCTGGCCCCTGAATATGGGCTCTGGCAGCAGTCGGTTCGCGAGTTCTATCGCTCCCGGTCGTTATTGATTCTGGAGCAGGCAGCCCATTGCCAGCAGCAAGAAGGGCGCCTGCACGAAGCCATCGCAACGGCCCGGCACCTTCTGGAGTTGGAGCCTTTGGATGACGGCTACCTCACCCTCCTGGTGGAGTTACTGGCGGCGCAGGGGCTCCGCTCTGAGGCTGTGGCTGTCTACGAGTGTGCCAAACAGGCGATGCAGGAGCAACTGGGCTTGCAGCCCAGCGAGCGCATGCTGGCACGCTATGGCGCGTTGCTTGAATCCCTGCGTACGGCTCCCAAACGCCCTGTGGCGGCAGATTCAGAGCTGCGCTGGGTTGCTGCGATGTACTGCGACTTCCAGAACCAGGCGGCCATGGACGAGGACGAGGATGATGCGCTGCGCGCAACGTTTGCGGACAGGGTGACGCGTTTTGGTGGCAAAGTGTTCCCAACGACAGGGGTCGGCGCCTTGGCCGTGTTCGGTATGGCGGGAACCGGCGAGCGCGTGGCGTTCCGTGCGCTGCTGTCTGCACAGGACTTGCTGGCGCCGGAGCGGCATTTGGGTATGCGGATTGGCATTTGTTGCGGCAAGGTCTTGTTTCGGTCCACAGCGGCAGGTTTTGCGGTCAGCGGTGAAGCCGCCGACTTGGCCATGCGCATTTGCCTGACTGCAGAGCCCGGGCAAGTCCTGCTGAGCTCCAATGCGGCAATTCAGATAGGTCGCGCCGTCTCGTTTGCGGCGGCTGGCGTATGGACCTTTCGAGGTCTTGAGGGTAGCCACACGCTGGAGCGGTGGATTGATGACCGCATCGACCCCATAGGCGCCAAGTCGCCCGGGCGCAATGGGCTTGTACATGCCCATCTGCCCTTTGTGGGCCGGTCTGAAGCGTTGGAGTACCTGATGGTCAAGTGGCGCCAGGCGCAGGAGCAGGGCGGGCAGGTGGTGGTCGTACGTGCGCCGGCCGGCTATGGCAAGACGCGTCTTTTGCAGGAGTTTTCCCGCCAGGTAGACGCTACGGGCGCAGCCTGCGTGCAGGTGCTGTGCCGCTTGGAAACGCAACACCAACCCATGGCGCCTTTTTTCACGGTGATGGATCAGGAGATCGCCACTTCGCCAACGGAACTGGGCTCCAAGAGCGAAGCATTTGCGCTGGTCAAGGATGCACTGGACCAGATGACTGCGGGCGGCCCCACCTTGGTGCTGCTGGATGATTTGCACTGGTCTGACCTTGCAAGCCAGGAGTTTTTGCCGCTGTTTGTTCAGGGACTGTTGGAGCGCAAGGTTCTGTTGGTCATTGCGACACGGCCGGGCTTGGAGGTTGCCTACCCGCCAACGGCCGAAGTTCTTGACCTCCAGCCGCTGGCAGACGCATCGGCCCGGGAGTTGGTGATGGCCCACCAGCATGCGGGTGAACCCCGTCAGCACCAATGTGACTGGATTGTGGAGACGGCAGGCGGTGTGCCCTTGTTTTTGGAGTTGTTGGCCAAAGGCCTGCCCGGTACGCAGCAAAACCTTTTGTCTATCCGTGACGTTTTGCAAAGTGAGCTCGACCAGCTCGGTGACGGCAAGACGGTGTTGCGTGCCGCTGCAGTTATTGGAATGCGTTTCTCGCCCGCCTTGCTGCGCATTCTGCTGGGGCAGGCTGACGTGCAGGGGGTGTTGGCGCGGGCGCAATCGCTGCAACTGGTAGACGCTGACGCGGCTGGCAGCTACCGGTTCCACCATGCGTTGATCCATGACGCGGTGTACGAAAGCGTGCCGTTGGGGGTGCGCAAGACCCTGCATCGCCAGTGGGCGACGCATTTGCAGTCGCAACCTGGTTCTCCCATGGAAGAAATTGCGCACCACTGGGAAGCAGCACAGTGCTGGCAAGACGCTGCTGGCTGGTGGCGTAAGGCCGGGGACGACGCCCTTCAGCGCGAATTTGCTGCCGATGCAGTGGCCAGTTTTCAAAGAGTGCTCCATTTGCTGGCCCAGGTTGACGAGCCAGTGCGGTTGGTGCGCGTGTATCAAGAAGCCCAACTGCGTTTGGGTTATGCGCTACATATGGCGGAGGGCTTCGGCTCGCCCAGTGCCTGGCGTCTTTTCAAAGACGTGGCCAGTCACATGGAAACCGCTAACTTGATGGAGCCGGAGAACCAGAACCTGCTGTTCGCGGCGCTCAGTGGTTGTTATATGGGAGGGAGTTCCCAGGGTGAGTTGGATGGTCTCACTATTGCTGAGCGCCTGAGCGACCTGGCGCGCACGGAGGCGCAGCAGTTGATGGCCTCATGCGCTTTGGGAAACTCACTTTTCTGGCGCGGTGAGTTCGACGAAGCGGGTCACTGGCAGAAGAAGGGTATTGCGCTCTCCTTGCGTTTGCCAGCAAAGGACCGCGTGCAGTACTGCGTAGATGACCCGGCGGTGATTTGCCGGGCGTTTTTGGCGTGGAACCTGTGGTTCCAAGGGCACGATGCACAGGCCAGCGCCATGACGCTGGACGCCATAGATTGGGCCAACAAAGGCAAACGCAGCCATGCGCAATGCTTCGGCTTTACCCTGCTGCTAGGGGTGTATTGGTGCCAGGGAAAAATGGCGGAGTTGGGTTCGTTGGCGATGCAGACCCATGTGCTGGCGAAACAATATGGTTTTCCTCTTTGGGAGAGTGTCAGCGGGCTTTTCCTGCTTTGCGCGCACGCCCACCTTGGTGCCATGAGCGACACCACCCAACTCTTTGACGCAGCCCGGCAGATGCAATTGGCCTACCAGGCCGGCATCACCACGTCACGGTGGATTGCGGCGGATGCACTGGTGGCGCAAGGGGAATGGGTGCAAGCCTTGGCACTGCTGGACGTCAGCATCGCAGAGGCAGACACCCACGAAGACCAGTATTGCATTGCCGATTTGCTCTGGCTTCAGGCCAAGTGCCAAGCGGCTACGGGCCACGCTGAGCAGAGTGTGCTGAGTCGTGCCAAGGCCTATGAAGTAGCGCAACAATTGGGTGCGCACGGGCTGCTCGCCCGCTATCGTTAGGCACGGTAGCGGGCGAGCAGCCCGTGCGCACCCAGGCATCCAACTGCACACGACACAGCCCCGTTGGGCTTGCCCGATCAGGTGCGGGTTGGCGTTCTCTCGCCCGACCCGCAAGGTCGGTTGAGGGTGGTGTTGCAAATCGAGCGCACTTCAATACAATAGTGGTTATATGGATGTAACCATGAAAATAGTTTTAGGTACTTCGGTATTGGTGGCTGCAGCCCGATCACGCAATGGAGCGAGTTTTGCGCTTGTCTCTTCCATGCCGAATCCGCGCTTTCAAATATGCCTGTCGGTCGCGGTTTACACCGAGTGGCAGGCCGTATTGTGTAGGCCGGAGCATCTGCCGCCTGGTGCTGATGCGGATGCGGCACTTGGCTTCATCCGGTATTTGGCGACATTGGCACATTTGCAGGACATTCACTTTTTGTGGCGCCCGTTTTTGCGTGACCCGGATGACGACATGGTGCTGGAGTGTGCCGTGGCGGCGGGATGCTCTTACATCGTCACGCACAACGTCAAAGACTTTCGCCGTACCGAGCAACTGGGTGTGCAGGCCGTCACCCCAGGTCAATTTTTACAAATTTTGAAGGAGAGCCGATCATGAGCGCACTCACTATTCGCCTACCCAACTCGGTGCATGAAAGCATCAAGCTGCTGGCCCGCAAAGACGGTATTTCCGTTAACCAATTCATTGCCAGCGCCGCTGCTGAAAAAATGGCATCGTTCCAGACCTTGGACTATCTGAGGCGTGAAGCCGCACTGGGCAAGCGCGAGGACTTTGAGCAGTTCTTGAAGCTGGTGCCGGATGTGCCGCCGCTGGCTGGCGACGAGCTTATCTCCAATACGGATACCTTATAAGGTCATAGCGGACGCGCCAACTGCGCTGCCGCCGCTGTGATTGCCTCCACCAGCACTTCGCGCAGCGGGTGCGGTGCCGCCACCTGGGGCAGCAGCAGGCTCACCTGAAATGCAATACCGACCGACAGGGGGCGCACGATCAGGTCGGGGCCGGACAGTTCCAGGGCGGTCAGCGGGTTGACGATGGCCACGCCCAGGCCCCGGCGCACCAGGGCGCACACCGCCACCGCGCTGGCGGTTTCCAGGCAGGTGGTGCGCTGCACCCCCGCTGCCGCAAACATGCGGTCAATCTCACGCCGGTAGGGGTCGCCTGCAGCCAAACTGATGAAGCGTTCGCCGTCAAAGTCTTGTGGCGCCAGCACGGCTTTGCGGCCCAGGCGGTGGCCACGCGGCAGCACCGCCACTTCGTTGACTTGCAAAAGGGGGCGCAGCTCCACACCGGCGGGGGCCTCGGCGGTTTCGCTCAAACCCAGGTCGTAGCGCTGCTCGCTCAGGGCCTGCTCCAGCCAGGGCGACTCTTCCGGGCAGATGCTGACCGCCGCTTGCGGCGCGGCCTGGGCGAAACGCAGCAGCGCATGCGGCACCAGCGCATGCGCCAGGGCCGGCAGGCAGGCCAGGCGCAGGCGCCCGGGCTTAAGAGTGCGCAGCTCCAGTGCCCGCGCCGCGATCTGGTCCAGGCCCACAAATGAGCGCTCCACCTCCTGCAGCAGCGCCAGCGCCCGCACGGTGGGGCGCAGGCGGCCCCGCACGCGGTCAAACAAATCAAAGCCCAGTAACTGCTCCAGCCGCGCCAGTTCGCGGCTCAGGGTGGGTTGGCTGGAGGATGTGACTTCCGCCGCGCGGCCCAGGTTGCCGTGCAGCATGATGGCCCGGAACATGGTGAGCTGGCGGTGGGTGATGGCCGGGGCGGGCGGGCTGGGCGGTAGGGCGGAGGTGGGGGTACGTTGCATATGCAAACTATATCCATATTGAATACTATGCAGATAAAACTAGCATTGATTGAATAGATCTGTCTGGGCATGATGCCCCCATGAACCCCTTTACCGCCCCCACACTGTCCCAACTCGCCCACACCCACGGCACCCCGCTGTGGGTGTACAACGCCGACACCATCCAAAGCCAGATCCAGGCCCTGCGCGCCTTTGACGTGGTCCGTTTCGCCCAAAAGGCCAACTCCAACACCCATATCCTGCGGCTGATGCGCTCCCAGGGCGTGCTGGTGGACTCGGTGTCGCTGGGCGAGATCGAGCGTGCGCTGGCCGCAGGCTATGTGCCCGGCCTGCACCAGGGGCACTACGAGATTGTCTTCACCGCCGACCTGCTGGACCACGCCACCCTGGTGCGGGTGGTGGAACTGGGTATTCCGGTGAACTGCGGCTCCATGGATATGCTGGACCAACTGGGCGCCGCGCACCCGGGCCACCCGGTGTGGCTGCGCATCAACCCCGGTTTTGGCCACGGCCACTCCAACAAAACCAATACCGGCGGCGAACACAGCAAACACGGCATCTGGCATGCCGAGCTGCCTGCGGCCCTGGCCAAGGTGCAAAGCAACGGCCTGCACCTGCTGGGCCTGCACATGCACATCGGCTCGGGTGTGGACTACAGCCACCTGCAAGAGGTGTGCGGCGCCATGGTGGCGCTGGTGGCCACGGTGCAGGCGCAGGGGCTGGACCTGACGGCCATTTCGGCCGGCGGCGGTTTGTCCATTCCCTACCAGGATGGCGAACCGGTGGTGGACACCGCCCATTACTTCCAGTGCTGGGACGCCGCCCGCCAGCAGATTGCCACCCTGCTGGGCCACCCGGTCACGCTGGAGCTGGAGCCGGGGCGCTACCTGGTGGCGGAAAGCGGCGTGCTGGTGAGCGAGGTGCGCGCCACCAAGCACCAGGGTGCAGCGCACTTTGTGCTCGTGGACGCCGGCTTTAGCGACCTGATGCGCCCGTCCATGTACGGCAGCCACCACGGCATGAGCCTCATTGGCGCCGACGGCACACCCGCCGCAGGCCCCTTGGTGGAGACGGTGGTGGCCGGGCCGCTGTGCGAGTCGGGCGACGTTTTCACCCAGGGCGAGGGCGGCGTGGTGCTGAACCGGCCCTTGCCTGCCGCCCAGGTAGGAGATTTGCTGGTGGTGCACGACACCGGGGCCTACGGTGCGTCCATGTCCTCCAACTACAACACCCGCCCCCTGATTCCAGAGGTGCTGGTGGAAAACGGTCAGGCCCGGGTAATCCGGCGCAGGCAAACTGTGGCGGAACTGCTGGCTTTGGAAGCGGTGTGAGGCCCGGCGCATTGCGCCACCACAAATAGTTCCAAAAAAGCAGGCTACAAATATCGCCCGGACGACAAAGCAGGGGTATACCCCGGCTTTGTTCTGCGGTGTGGCGACGCACAATTCGGCCGACTTCTTACCGGGACTTATATCCACCATGCACAGCCCCAAAACGTTTCCCCCGTACGCCAAACCGTTGGGCGTGTTTGTTCTCTGGGTCTGTGCTGCATTGTCGAATGCCGCAATGGCCGAGCCTGGGGTCTTTGCGGACAGCATCACCCTGGGGCAAAGCACCACCCTGTCCGGCCCCTTGGGCGATTTGGGGCAGGACGTGCTCAAAGGCTCCAAAGTGTATTTTGATGCCCTGAATGCGCGCGGCGGTGTCAACGGCCGCAGCATCAAACTGGTGACCAAAGACGACGTGTACGACAGCAAAAAGACGCTGGAAAACGTGGAGGCCTTCATTGCCGGCGATGCCACCTTGGCTCTGTTTGGCACCTTTGGCACCCCCAACAACGAAGCCCTGCTGCCCGTTGCCCGCAAGGCGGGCCTACCGGTGCTGATGCCTTATAGCGGCGCGCCGTCGATCCGTGCCAAAACATTCGATGGTGTCTTTAACCTGCGCGCCAGTTATGCCGACGAGGTGGAGCGGCTGGTGGACCACCTGTACACCGTGGGCATCCGAAAAATTGCGGTGGCTTACCAGAACAATGCCTTTGGCAAAGAGGTGCTGGCGGCCACGGTCGAAACCATGGAGCGACGCAAACTCAAACCCCTGTTGGCCATTTCGGTGGAAAACAGCGCAAGTGACGCACCGACTGCCGCCGACAAACTGCTGGAAAGCCAGCCCGAGGCCGTGCTGCTGGCCCTGGCGGGCAAACCTGCGGTGGACGTGATCAAAAACGTCAACCAGCGCCGCCGGGGCCTGTCGATGTATGCCCTGTCCGTGTTGGCAACGCCCTCCAATCTGCGGGCGCTGGGCAAGGACGGAACCGGGGTGGCCATCACCCAGGTGGTGCCCTACCCCATGAACGCGTCTCTGGGCATCGTGCGGGAGTACCAGCAGGCCATGACGGCCGCCGGTTTCAGCGACTTTTCGCACCTGAGCCTGGAGGGCTACATCAACGCCAAGGTCGTGACCGAAGGCCTGCGCCGCGCAGGCCGTGCGCCCACGCGTGCCAGCCTGGTGTCGGCCCTGGAGGGCATGAGCAACTACAACCTGGGGGGGCTGGTGGTGTCCTTCGGCCAAGGCGCCAGCAGCGGATCGCGTTTTGTGGAGCTGACCATGGTGAATGCGCAGGGCAAGCTGATCAAGTAGTGGTTGGCGTCCTATCCGCCGAGTTTTCTTCAGGCTAGCCGCCTTTGGCTTTGCATGCGGAAATCGCAAAACAGGCCCTGGACACCGCAATGATGGCTGCCGCCCGCTGGGCGATTGTTACCGTAGTTGTTGACATGGATACTGTGAGAAGGTTAGGAGCAACCTACCTTGCGACGGCGCAACTCGGTACCCACGAGGCCCATGTCGGCCAATAACAGGGCATACGATTCGGGTTCTGGAACGGCAGCTGTTGTGTACGTCAAGTTGCCAAGAGGGTCGAAGGTAAGAATGGTCGGTTTAGTGGGCACAACAGGTGCCTTTGAAAGCAGGAATCTATTGTTGGCGATTCGTGGCATTTGCGAAATAGGCTGAATGGACTATGCCGCACGATCCCGTTGGCATGGGTGCCTTTTAGAAATTGCGCGCCCCCTCCAGCACACAGGTGCCGCGCAGGCCTTTGGCGGCTGGGCCCAGGCCGACAAAGCGCACTTTGCCGACGGCGCAAGCGTTGACCTGATCTATACCCGGAAGTAGGCGCGGTTGCAGGGCAATCGCATCTAAATTGCCAGCACACCAAGGTCCAGCACCTTCTGCATATAAGCCGGGTCCCAACCCGCGCGGCTGCGCTTGTTCCTGATGCCCACCTTCAAGCTCGTTTCCCGCTTGAGCTGGGTGAGCGCTAC
>NZ_JAUYQD010000023.1 GCF_030697375.1 Rhodoferax sp.
CTGGTGCTTGAACGTGGCTGCAGGCGCCATGGCAGGCACCGGCACCACCGTGCACCAGCCTTCATCCGACTTGTGGGCTGCTGGTACAACCACTGGTACAGGCCGCGCCGGGCGTACCACTGGCGCGGCATCACTGCGCGCATGCTGCACGCCCGCCACATCCTCCAGGCCTTCTTCGCGCGCCACCTGCAGCGCAGCCTTGCCCATGCTCAGATCATGGATGGCCGCATACAGACTGGTCAGATCGTTGCCACCCTCACCCGTGGCAAAGTCGCCCCACTTGCCGCTGCTCAGGTTCACCGAACAACTGGTGCCCTCGCCGCCCGACAGCGAGCCGCAAACGTATTCATGCCCTTTGACCACGCCACCCGGCAGCCACATGGGCACCAGCACGCCAGCGCGAGGCAACAGCGCATCCGCCAGCGCCATGAATTTGATAGGCGGCAACTCCGGCCGCTCAGCCACGCCACACCCCGCAGACAGCCACACCACTCCAATCCGGCAGTACCACCACCGGGGTTTGATTAATTTTCATGAAGTTTTACCGGCTCCAGCCGGCGACGATTTGATGCAGCACGACATGTGCTGTTGTCCCAAATTCCCTAGCCGAGTCGATGACTGGCGCGTATTCATCGACAGGCCGATTGCGGTACTCCACCCGGCGTTGGCCCACGGTCTCCAGTTGCTTGCGGCGCTTCAAATTGGCGACCGTCTGACGCGCCACCTTGTAGCCCACACAGGCCCGATGGGCCAGCTCGCGCAAAGTCGCGCCCTGCCCTGATTCCGCCCGCTCTTGTCTGATGGCATGGGCCGCCTGCAGCATGGCCAGATAGGCCTCACCAGCGGGCCTCATGAGCGATCCTCCTGGTTGAGTACGCGGGCGCTGTTGAGCAACGAATGCACTGCAGCCAACACTTCGGCCCCCTCGCGCTCAATGCGGGCCAGCTCGTTGTCGCTAAGCCGACCATCACCCAGGTCTGCCGCCACCTCCGCTACCAGCTCAGAAAATTCTTTAGCGGTTTGGCTCAGCTTGTCCAGGCAACCACCCGCATTTCCGCTAATAAGGACGGGCATTCGTATCACCAGCAAGCCGTGCTCAGCATTCCAGGCCTCTAGCACGCGCAGGTCGCCGCTGAGCGCTGTCATGGTGGCTGCATCCTCCAAGCCCAACTTGGCCGTGCCGGTACCCAGCAGCTCGTGGTTCAGTGTGGTGGAACTCTTGCCCATGCGCAGGGCCAGTGCCGCTGCACCACCAGGGTATGCGCGGGCGAGTTGATATGCGTGGTCACGCAAGGTTGTCATAGCAGGAGGCTCCCTACGCTGTGATGGACGCCGCAAGGGTTGGCGGCGAGACTGGAGGCATGCAAACGCACGCAAAAAAGATAAGTCCCCCTACAAGCGGACAATGGAGTTCTCACACCACCAACGCCACTACAAGGGGTACTTATGAAAAACGACATAGCCGAACTCAAGGCTTACGTGACCAAACTGCGCACAGACCTGACAGCAACCAACCTGGTACTGTCTTCAATCGCTGGATCACTCCCGCCAGAACAGCACCAGGCCGTCTTGCGGGCAATTGCCCAACTGTCTGTGATGCAAGAGCAAACCGACGGGCAAGCACAAATGCCAGAGGAAATAAGACAAAATCTCCAGCAGTCCATCCAGCGCCATCACGACCATTTGCAAGGCCTGTACAAGATGCGCCGGGACATCTAGCAAACTGGCACATTTCATTCAGCTCGTATTTCCACAGAGCCCGCACCTGCTCAATTGCGTCCATTTCAAGCCCCCCGCCCAGCAGCTTGACAATCCGCAACGCGGCCGAATGCGGCTGGGTCATGATTGACAGGATGAACTTGCAACCCTGGGGCCGCTATCGTTTCAGTAGCTGCTTGCGCAATGGTGGCGGGGGCTTGTTCCAGTTCCGGCCAAATATCTTGCCATGTCTTTTGGCAGAGCATTTGACGGGTGAGGATGCCACCGGACTGGGTTTCTA
Organism: Rhodoferax sp.; assembly: GCF_030697375.1. GTDB lineage: Bacteria > Pseudomonadota > Gammaproteobacteria > Burkholderiales > Burkholderiaceae_C > Allorhodoferax. The sequence goes on from NZ_JAUYQD010000023.1 coordinate 2,000, forward strand.
TGCTGCGGGCGCGCCCAGGGTTCATTTCGGCGCGCCCAGTGAGGCACTGGTACAAGTATTGTTCGCTCATACCGCCAAGCTTTGCAGCCCACTCTTTGCGCTCTTTGGGGGTTATTACATGGGTCATGAGCGAGATTCTAGATCAAATCTAGTTTTAAGCGAGACTAAATCTAGTTATTTATTCTAGATTTCTGCTTGAATTCACTCATGGCAATACAAGACATTTGGCTTTTGAATCTCAGGAATCTGGTCGCATCAGAAGGCGGTGGCAGAGTTGGAATTCGAGCGGTAGCTGATTTATCCGGTCTGTCTGAAGAATACGTTTACCAACTAGTTGCAGGAAAGCCAAATAAGCACGGCGCACCACGTGAGGTCGGACCAGCGGCAGCAAGAAAAATTACCGCCGCATTTTCTCAAGGGAGGGCGAAAGATTGGTTCGATACGCCCAACGGCGTCACCACAGACAACAGCCCCCCAATATCTCCACAAAGTCAACCTCTAGCCCCCGCAAACACTGCGCAAGCAGCTACGAAAAAGGTAGCAACACCCATAGACCAAATCATGGCGGACTTGGCGCAATACCTGATGGAGATGGACGACGATGCCCGCCACAGCGCCGCCGATGTGCTGCGCAACCTGACCCACAAGCCGGAGAACCACGCACGGGCAGCTGCCATGTTTACCACTGCATTTCAACTGGGCGCAAGAAAAGTGGCGTAGTTCAGGCGGGCAGAGTGTTACACCTTGTAACACCGGTGTCTATCCCCCATTCGGGTGAGTTTGCGCTAGGTTTGACGCGAAACAATCACACACACACACACACACACACACAGCAAGGGTTGTGCCACGCTGAGGCTGCTGTAAGGCATGTTTGCCATAATCCCCCGATGGGCCACACGCTACAGGCTCATAGACAATAAAAATCCAGCGTCGAAAGACAGCCGGGTAATGGTCGTTTGGAATGTGTCCATTTTTAAACCCAGGGAGAGACCATGCAGGAATTCATAGCCAAGGTGGCTACACACATCGAACACGTCAAAAAGGTGGGGGAGCACTGCAACACCGAAGAAACCACCAAGCAGGCGCTGATACTGCCACTGTTCAAACGCAATACAAGCGTAACACCATAGGCCAAGCAAATGGGACTACACACAACATGCGAAGGCTGCGGCACAACAGTGCTCGGCATAACTTCATCACTTCGTAAAGTCGGGAATCGCCATCTTTGCGCTACCTGCGCAAGCAATCCATCTGGCAGTCCAAAATACTATTGCAACTCGTGCCACAACTACCCTCCTACCGCCCTTAAAAAGGGAAACGGCTGGATTGAGTTGGTCTTGTATTTTTTCTACATCGTTCCAGGCATTATTTATTCAATTTGGCGGCGATCTGACCCTCCAAATGTATGCCCGCTTTGCAAGGCCCCTGGCCTAATACTGGCAACCTCAGCCAAGCCTGACAGTGCGGCTGCATCAATTCAACTTCGTGACGAAGTTGAATGCCCTCACTGTGCCGAGAAAATATTGGCTAAGGCAAACACATGCAAACACTGTGGGAAGCAAGTAAGAATTTCTGCTCAGTCCACTTGACCAAGTGGTCCGCATCATTGCGAATGGGGTGAATGGTAAGGGCGGGGGCTTTCATGGTTGAGCATGGATGCCCTCTACGCATGGGCAATCGGTTCAATGGTCAACTTGAAGCCGAGCGCCTTGATGACTTTAAGCAAGGTGTCTGAGCTAGGGGACCGATCACCCGAGAGGCTTTTGTACAGGCTCTCGCGTGACAGGCCGGTGTCTTTGGCAAGCTGAGTCATACCGCGCACACGGGCAATGGTGCCCAGTGCTGCCCCAATCTCGTTTGGATCGCCATCCTCCAGCACCTGACGCATATATTCAATGATGTCTTCTTCACTGCTCAGGTAGTCCGCCATATCGAAATCGGGCAGGTCAGAAATCCTGGTCACTTTGCTTGCTACTTGGGTCATGGCATTTACTCCTTGAGGGTTGCAGCCAAGGCGATGGCCGCTGCAATATCGGCCTGCTGGGTGGACTTGTCGCCACCGCCCAGCATGATTACCAGCACCTGCCCGCGCTGCACGTAGTACATGCGCCAGCCCGGGCCAAAGAATTCGCGCATTTCAAACACGCCCTCACCGACCGGCTTGGTATCGCCCAGATTGCCCGCCAACGCCTTGTTCAGTCTGCGACCAAGTCGAATCCGGGTGGGCCTATCGCGCAGTCCAGATAACCACTCATCAAATTCGGGGGTGCGCTTCACGGTGTACATGGCTTAATTGTAGCCACAAGGCTACAAATTGCAAACAACACAAGCCCGCAAGAAACACGAAAGATACGGCGATAGAAATTTATTTTAATAAAACTAGCTTAACTCTTGTTTAAATCTAGTTTTATTCTAGAATTCACTTATTCCCGCAATCCAGCGGGCAAGGAGTGAAAAGTGCAGACCAACCAAAGCGAGCAGAAGGCCACCAGTGTCGACCTGCAAGAGATCAATGCCCTTCTTTTAAGAGCCCGTGCGTTGCTGGACATAGGGATTCCCGGATATCAGGATCAATACACCGCCTACTGGAATGGCTACGCCAAGGCGCTGTCCGATCTGAGCAGTGGTGTGGGCGCCAAACTGGTGGCCAAAGATGCAGCGTCAGGCGGTTATGTTCAAGGCGGCGGCAATGCCGCTTGGGCCAGACTGGCCATAGGCCTCGAATCGCTCACCGCTGTTGAGATCGTTGAGCGTTTCGCTGCCCAAGGCATCGAGATGTCCGCAGACTCGGCCGCCCAACTCAGGCTCGAAACTGTCCAACAACTCCCACACGGCGTAGTCACCACTGTCGAGCTGGACGATAAACATACCGCGTCGCACATTGATATGGGTAATGGTGCCTGTTTGCATAGCGCTTCCTTGGTTGTTTTTGGTGTCGATATTGTGGCTGACGGTTGCAACATGCAAGCAGCGACTTTCCCCAGTCTCCTCGCTGGCAAGGAGTGAAAAGTGCAAACGACCCAGACCCTGAAAGACGACAACGTCAGCGTGAGTCTTTCTTTCGAGCTGCATCTCGCAGTCGAATCACCTTCATCTGAAGATCTGACAACGCCCGATGAACTTGAAGCAACGGGATGCCCATTGGCTCAGGGAGTTTTGCAGATGGCGACGGCATCAGCGCCGCTGCTTCTTCAAGCTTTTGAAAAAGCTCAGTTAACTGTTGCGCATTCATTGGCGAGTCTTTCATTGGCGCAGCTCAATTTGCTGCAAGCCAACTCTAGCGCAGCTGCTGCGAAGGAGTGAAAAATGCAGACGTCTACACAGCGACCAGCAGCCAAACGCTGCTCCCCCACAGCAGCCCCCGCGCTGCCCTACCTGGACTCATCTGAGCACCCAGAGCGACTGTTCTGGCTCTGCCATTATTTCCGCGACCTTGCAGAACTGGAAGCATTGACGGCGCTCTCGTCTGAACTTTGCCGCCGTAACCGCTCCCACATAACGCAAATGGCAGTGATCGGTGCGAAAGGCCACCAGCGAAATCACGTCAAGTTGTCACTTGAATATGTGGTCAGCGATGGCCTGCTGCCCTTTGCGCATGCAGGGACAACTGTATTTGAGGCTCCAGGGGCGGTATGAACTACCACCACGGATTTGACCGCCTGGGCAACCAGGTGCCTCCCCCCAAGCCAGACTGGCAGCACCGGCTTATCCGCTGGGCCAGTTACGTCACCGGGGCCGTGTGCCTGTTCATGCTTGTGTGGGTGCGCTGACATGCATACGTCTGCACACCCCCCATTGCCGGCCAATTGGCCCCTGGCTGAATACACCGGCACCCTGCTCCACTGCGCCCAGGCACGCACTACGGCGCCAAACCCACAGGGACACATCCTGCCGATGCTGTGCATGGACCTGGAGCTGGAGAACTTGCACCGCACCCATTTGCATGTCGAGCAGCCCTTCCCCGAGGGCCACCACGCGCAAGCCGAAGCCGATGCACACCGTCTCAAGAAGGGCATGCGCGTCACCGTGCAGGCCCCGCTGGTCGGCATGCGCCTGGTGGCGCGCAATGCCATCCACGTCCACGTGATTCCCGCAACCGATCTTTTCCAGGAGCAAGCAGCGTAATGGCTTCCATCACCATCACCTTGACCGATACACCCACGGGCGCGGTCGCCATTCACACCGATTTCAGGCCCGCCATCGGTGCCCCCTGCAGTGCGGCCCAGTCTGCTGCGCTTGACATCATCAGCCGCACAAAGCGTGACTGGGGCATGAAGACTCCGTTGCTGGCTGAAGTTGATATTGATGCCGTGCACCGTACCCGCGACAAAGTTGTGGCCACCACATCCGCAAGGGTGACAACCTGCACCACCGCGACGGCAAGGTCACAACTTACCCAGGAGTCGCACCATGACTGAATATTCCCTCGAATCGGGCAGCGTCCTGCCCGAGGCTGACCCCGTGCAAACCATCGAAGTCACCCAAGTGCTCGATGCCGATGAATTCGCCAATCTGCTGCTGACCAGCATTGCCACCAGCCTGACCAATCCGCGCACCATCTTTGATCAAAGCAAGCTGGGCGAGTTGGCCTCCAGCATCAAGGCCAGCGGCGTGCATCAGCCGGTGCTGGTGCGGCCGCTGCCCGCCTCCCGCCTGGCTGACACCTTTGACTTGCACCGTGCCCGCTTTGGCGGCCGAAACACAGAGCGCCCCACCCACGAGCTGGTGTGCGGCGAGCGCCGCTACCGGGCCTGCCTGATCGCCGGAGTCAAACGCATTCCGGCCCTGATCCGGGAGCTGACCGATCACCAGGTGCTGGAGATCCAGATTGTCGAAAATCTCCAGCGCGACGACCTCAGCGAGCTGGAAGAAGCTGTGGGATTCG
>NZ_JAUYQD010000024.1 GCF_030697375.1 Rhodoferax sp.
GTAGCGCTCACCCAGCTCAAGCGGGAAACGAGCTTGAAGGTGGGCATCAAGAACAAGCGCAGCCGCGCGGGTTGGGACCCGGCTTATATGCAGAAGGTGCTGGACCTTGGTGTGCTGGCAATTTAGATGCGATTGCCCTGCGCACATAGTACGCGGGCTGCAGGTCAATTTGATACTCAATCTTTGGCGCGCGAGCCGAGCAGCGCAGCGCCCACAATCATCAAGGTGGCGAGCAGCACCGCGCTGCTGGGTGTTTCCTGGCGCACCCACAGCAAGGCCAGGGTGGACAACAAGGGTGTCAAAAAGGACAGCAGCCCGATGTGGCGCGCATCACCCCGCTTGAGCGCGGCATCCCACAGGTAGAACGCACCGCCCAGCGGCCCCACCCCCAAGGCGGCCAGCAGCGCCCAGTCGGTGGGCGAGAGCTGCACCGGGGCCTCCAGCAGCCCGTGGCACAGCAAAGACAGTGCGCCCGACAACAAACCAAACAGCCCCAACGCCGCCGTGGGAAAACCGGTGCCCGCCAATGCCAGGCGCTTGGTCTGCAGCGAATAGTTCGCCCAGATGAAGGCCGAGGCCAGGGCCAGCAGGTAACCCAGTGCCACACCCCCTGCGGTGCTGCTGGCGCTGCTGTCCACCGCGCTGTTGCGGCCCAGAATGGCCAAGGCAGCCCCCGCAAAGCCGATGCCGGCGGCCAGCACATGGACGCCGCGCAGCCGCGAGCCTGGCAGGTACCACGGTGCCAGCACCACCATCAGCAGCGGCCACAGGTAGTTGACCAGGTTGACTTGGACCGCCGGGGCCAGGCGCAGGCCCATGAACAGGAAAAAATGGAAGCCGAACAGGGTGAACACCCCCAGGGCCAGCGTGGCCGGTGCCAGCTTCCATAAGCGCGGCTTGCGCAGAGCGGCGGGCCAGGCCAGCACGCTGCCGGTCACCAGCGCGATCCCGGTCAACAAAAAAGGCGGAACATGCTGGAGCGAAATCCCCAGGGCGGCGAGTGAGGCCCACAGCACAATGGCGGCCAGGGCAAAGAGATGGGCTTGCATGCCTACAAGCTTAGCCACACCGTGCGCGCGCAATGACGGTGGGATGTCGCCCAACGACGGTGGGTGGTGCCCCAAAACCTCAGTGCGGGCGGCCGTGCAGGCGCATCGCCGCCACCAGGGCCGAGGCAGAGCGGTAGCCGCAGCGTTGGGCCACCAGGGCTGTACCCATGCCCTGTGCCCGCAACGCGCGGGCGCGCGCCATGCGCAGGTCGCGCAGCCATTGCATAGCACTCATGCCGGTTTCCATGCGGCAGCGGCTGGCAAATTGGGTGGGGCTGAGAAACACCTCGCGGGCCAGATCGGCCACCGCCAGGGGGTGGTGCAAATGCCCCTGGGCCCAGTGCGCCAGCGCCGCCCAGTCAATGCTGCGCTGGCTGCGCGAAGGCGCGTCCGGGGGCTTGCGCCAGCAGTCCAGCAATAGCAGGGGGCCGTACTGCTGGGCCAGCGCTTGTGGCTGCGCCAGCGCCAGCTGCAGGTAGCCGGCCAAGGCCAGCGCCGAGGCTGACTGGGTCGGGTGCTCCGGGCAGGTTGCCCAGGCCGGGTGGGTGGTGTCCAGCACCAGGCAGCGCGCGCCCGACTGGGCCTCAAAATCGTGGCGTTCTCCCGGTGCGATCACGCAGCCGCCCCCCGGTGCCAGGCGTCTGCCTTTGCCTTGCACTTCCAGCTCCAGCACACCTTCCACCCCCAGCAGCACCTGGAAATGGTCGTGCGCGTGGCTGCCCGCAGACGGGCCGTAGTGGCGCAGCGACAGGGAGTCCCGGGTGCGCGGCATGCCTCAGGCGGGGCCTGCTATTTGGCCAAGAGGTTGGTGCCCGTTGCACCCACTGCGACGTAGGCCAGAGGGCCCCGGACCACGGCCGTCAAATTGCTGGTCGTTGCATTGGGTGTTGCCTGGGTCCAGGTGGTGCCATCGGTGCTGACATAGGTCATTCCACCATCGCCTACGCTGACAAACTGGGTGCCGTAGGCGACTGCATTCATCATGGTGTTGGCCCCCACGCCGGTCAAAGTCCGGGCGGTCCAGGTGCTGGTGTCGGTGCTGCTGAGCGCCGTGCCGTTGGCGCCCACGGCCACCAGGGTAATAGCGCTGCCGCTTGCATTGAGGCCCGACGCAATCCCGCGCAAATCGACTCCCGCATGGCCCGTATCCGTCCACACCAAGCCATCGGGGCTGGTGACGATGGTGCCGCCAGCGCCCACTGCAATCCAGCTTCCACCGTTGTAGGTACTGAAAGTGACGGCATACAAATTGCTGGTGGTGGCGCTGCTGGTGGCTCGGGTCCAGCTTACGCCATCTGCGCTGGTGACGATGGTGCCGATGTCACCCACCGCCACACTCAAATTCACACCGTTGCTGGCAATTGCACGCAGGTTATTGTTGGTGTTAGAGGTGCGTTCGGTCCAGGTCACGGCGTCGGAGCTGGTGAAAATCACGCCGCCATTGCCCACCACTTTGTAGGTTCCCAAGTAGGACACACCGTTGAGGTTGGCGGTGGTGGGGGCTGGGGTAATGGCGGCTGGGGTAATGGCGGTCCAACTGGTTCCATTGGTGCTGGAATACAGCGCGCCGGCATTGCCCGCCGCGACATAGCTGCCACCAAGGGTCAGGCTGTTGAAATCCGGGACCGAGGCAGAGGCAGAGGTAACAGGGGTGCCCAGGGTCCAGCTGGAGCCGGCGAGTCGGGGTGTTGCGCTCACCGTAGGGGCGCCTGGCCCACCGGGGCCGCCGCCGGTTCTGCCATTGACGCTGAAAGAGTAGCTGGTGCCGTTGGTCAGGCCCGACACCACATAGGGAGAGCTCACTTTCATCAGCACAGTGCCCCCAGCAAGGCCAAACCAGTTGTGCATCGAGCTGTTGTTGGTGGGCGCCACGCTGGTGGGGGCCACATACAACCAATACTCCACGCCCGCATCCATGGTCCAAGTCACCGTGACGGTGGTTTCCCCGGCCACTGCGGTGAGCCCCGAGGGGGCGGGTGCAGAGCTCCCCCCGCCACAGGCCACGGAAAGCACCGCGACCACCAAAGCGGCCATCCACACCCTAAAAAAACGCAAAGACATATTTGGATCCAGACAAAAAAGGGGATTTCAAATTCAATTGATTTCGTATTGCACCTAGAGTGCATTATGTCGAGCGGAAATTGCCGCGAATTTCATCCTGGTTTCTGGTCGGTGGATGGGCGCTGCCACAGGTTGACGCCACCTTCCACCGCGTGCTGGTCGATGGCGGCCAGTTCTTCTGCCGAGAACTGTAGGTTTTGCAGGGCGGCCACCAGTTCGGTGATCTGTTCTGGGCGGCTGGCGCCGATCAGCGCGCTGGTGACGCGTGTATCGCGCAGCACCCAGGCGGTGGCCATCTGGGCCAGGCTTTGGCCCCGGGCCTGGGCAATCTCGTTCAGGGCGCGCACATGTTTCAAGTTGGCCTCGCTCAGGTGCTCGGTCTTCAGGGAGCCACCGCCGGGGCGGTTGATACGCGAATCGGCCGGAATGCCGTCCAGGTATTTGTTGGTGAGCAGGCCCTGGGCCAGGGCGCTGAAGGCGATGCAGCCCATGCCGGTGTCGTCGAGCGCGCCTAGCAGGTCTTCTTCCACCCAGCGGTTCAGCAGGCTGTAGGAGGGCTGGTGGATCAGCGGGGCCACCCCCATGGCGCGCAGCAGTGCGGCCGCCTCGCAGGTCTTGGCGGCGGAGTAGCTGCTGATGCCCACGTACAGCGCCTTGCCCTGCTGCACCGCGCTGGCCAGCGCGCCACAGGTTTCTTCCAGCGGGGTGTCGGGGTCGAAGCGGTGCGAGTAGAAGATGTCCACATAGTCCAGGCCCATGCGCTTGAGGCTCTGGTCCAGGCTGGCCAGCACGTATTTGCGCGAACCGCCGCCCTGGCCGTAGGGGCCGGGCCACATCTCCCAGCCGGCTTTGCTGGAGATGATGAGCTCATCCCGGTAGGGCTTGAAATCGCGGCGCAGGTGTTCGCCAAAGTTGGTTTCGGCGCTGCCGTGGGGCGGGCCGTAGTTGTTGGCCAGGTCGAAGTGGGTGATGCCCAGGTCGAAGGCGGTGCGCAGCATCTGGCGCTGGGTGGCCATGGGCGTGGTGTCGCCAAAGTTATGCCACAGGCCCAGCGAGATGGCGGGAAGTTTCAGGCCGCTGCGCCCACAGCTGCGGTAGGGCATGGAGTCGTAGCGGTGGGGGGCGGCGAGGTAGGGCATGGGGGCGGTGGGTTGGTGTAAAAAGTGCCGCTAACCCTTATGGAACGTGCGCAAAAAAGCTGCGGTGGGGTCCGCAATGGTACCGGACCCGGCGGGCCTTGTGCTACGACCGGGCCAAGGCCAGTGGGACTGTGCCGGACGGCAGCGAGAACACCGACACCGCCGTCACCTGCGCGCTGGCCAGGCTTTGCAGGCTGCTGGCGGCGGCCGCCATTTGTTCGACCAGGGCGGCGTTTTGCTGGGTGGTCTGGTCCATCTGCACCACCGCTTCGCCGACTTGCTGCACGCCCATGGCCTGCTCGCTGCTGGCGGCACTGATCTCGCCCACGATGTCGGTCACGCGGCGGATGGCACTGACGACTTCGGCCATGGTGGTGCCGGCCTGATCGACCAGGGCCGTGCCGTGGGCCACCCGTTCAACACTGGTGGCAATCAGGGTCTTGATCTCTTTGGCGGCATCTGCGGAGCGCCCCGCCAGCGCGCGCACCTCGCTGGCCACCACCGCAAAGCCGCGTCCCTGCTCCCCGGCCCGTGCCGCTTCCACGGCGGCGTTGAGCGCCAGGATATTGGTTTGGAAGGCGATGCCGTCGATCACACCGAGGATGTCGGCAATCTTGCGCGAGGACTCATTGATGCCCTTCATGGTCTGCACCACCTGGCCCACCACGTCGCCCCCCCGGACGGCGACGGTGGAGGCGTTCAGGGCCAACTGGTTGGCCTGGCGGGCGCTGTCGGCGTTTTGCTTCACGGTGGCACTGAGCTGCTCCATGGAGGCGGCGGTTTCCTCCAGGGCGCTGGCCTGGGATTCGGTGCGCGACGACAGGTTGTGGTTGCCCTGGGCGATTTCGGTGCTGGCCATGGCCACCCCTTCGGAGCCCGAACGCACCGTGGCCACCACCCGCACCAGACTGGCCTGCATCTCTCCCAGGGCGGACAGCAGCAGGGCCGTCTCCAGCGGACCGCGCTCTTCAATGGTGTGGGTCAGGTTGCCGCTGGCCACGGTGCGCGCAATGTCCACGGCCTGGTTGAGCGGCGTGGTGATGGCGCGGATGAGCAACCAGCCGATGGCCGTGCTGGCCGCCACGGACAGCGCCACGATGGCGGAAAACAGGGTGAGGGTTTGGTTGTAGCGGCTGGCGGCGCGCGCATGCTCGGCCTGGGCTTCCTGGAGCTGGATTTCCACCAGGCTCTCCAGCTCCTTGATGATGGGCATGATGGATTCGGACAATTCCTTGAACTGTTCCATCACCTTGTCGTTGTGGCCCACCTCCAGCGCACCCCGCAGCGCCTGCAACTGGGGTTGGGCCTTCTGCATCAAGGCGGTGGTGCGGTCGATGCCCTGTTTCTCCTCGGCGGTGAGCTCGGTGGCCACATAGGCCTTCCACAGCTCCGCAACCTTGGCCAGCGCATCGTTGACGCGGGGCAGCGCGACTTTGGGGTCCATCAGGCCGACCGACACCTGGTTGGCCGTGTCCACGATGTGGGAGCTGTAGCGGTCCGTGATGGTCTTGAGCTGGCCCAGTGGAACCACCCGGTCCGCATAGATGGTGTTGACCGAGTGGTTGGTGTTTTTCACCTGCAGCAAACCGAAGCCCGCCACAAACACCAGCATGGCGAGTAGGGCCGCAAAACCCAGGATCAGCCGGGTCGAGATGCGCATACCGGTAAAGTTCATGATGGGCTCCTGTGAAAAAAAGTGGCGCCTAGGCCATGCCCGACAGGTACATGATGGCCCGCAGGCTGGCAAATTCGTACTCCACAAAGTCATCGAACTCGCGCCCCACCAGCGGCGCGGCGCTCCAGCCATTGCTGCTGAGCGCGTCGGTCCAGGCCTTGGTTTTGGTGGCCTTGAGCACCCATTCGGTCAGGGTGGCGCGTTGCCTCGCCGTCAAACCGGGCGCGCCATACAGGCCGCGCCAGTTGCCCAGCACCACATCGAAACCCTGCTCCTTCATGGTCGGGATGCCCAGGCCGGGAAGGCGTTTCTGGGAGGTCACGGCGATGGCGCGCATCCGGCCGGCGGCAATCTGCTCGGCAAACTCACTGTAGCCGCTGCCGCCCACCGTGACATGGCCGCCCAGAATGGCCGCCACCGCTTCGCCGCCGCCGCGAAAGGCGACGTAGTTGACCTTCTTCGGGTCCACGCCCACATGGCGCGCCAGCATGCTGGCGGCAATGTGCTCGGTGGAGCCGCGCGAGCCGCCGCCCCAGCTGACACTGGCCGGCTCCTTGCGCAGCTGGGCCACCACGTCCTTCATGGTTCGCAGGGGCGACTGGGCCGGCACCACAAAGACGTTGTATTCATTGGTCAAGCGGGCAATCGGCGTGCAGGACTGCAGGTCCACGGGCGGCTTGTTGCCAATGATGCCCGACAGCATCACCGCCCCCATCACCATGACGCTGTGGGCGTCGTTGCGGGAGGTGTTGACAAACTGGGTCAGCCCCAACGCACCCGCGGCACCGCCTTTGTTGTCGTAGTGCACGGTGTCGAAGGCCTTGGCCTCTAGCAGGGCTTTGCCCAGGGCTCGGCCGGTCATGTCCCAGCCGCCCGCCGGGTTGGCGGGGATCAGCATTTTGAGCGTGGTGGCCGCATGCGCCCAGGGAGGGGAGGTGGCACCAACCGCCAGGGCGCCCAGTGTTTTGAGGAATTCGTTTCGACGCATGGTGCAGATCCCGAGAAGAGTGCAAGGGTGCCCATGGTGTTCCTCCAGCCTGTCAAACCGCTGTCTAAATCGTTAGGGATTGCCCTAGTCGGGGCGTGGGCGCGTGCCCTCATGCTGCAGCAAGGCCGTCTTGCGGTCAAGCCCCCCTCCGGGTCCAGGGGGATGTTGCATCGGACATCCCAGGGCGTCCTTCGCTAGGGGTTGCGCCGCCGCTCCAGTAGAACCGGGCCTTGGCCTGGAACATGGCCTGGTCGGCCGCCTGGACGGCGGCCTCGACCTCGGCCGCGGCCTTGCACGCGGCCATGCCAATCGCCATGCTCAGGTGCTGCCCGGGGTAGAACTGGTTGTTGAGTTCAACCATGGATTCGATGCGCTCCTTGAGGCCTTGCGCCAGGCGTTCATCGCTGCCGGGCAGCAGGGCAACGAATTCATCCCCGCCGACCCGCGCCACGCAATAGGGCTGGCCGGCCGTGGCGCTGGTCAGCACCTCGCCGGCACGGCGCAGCAGGGCGTCGCCAGCGGTATGGCCCTCGGCATCGTTCACACGCTTGAGGCCGTTGAGGTCGATGACCAGAAGGCTCAAAGGCCAGGGCCCCTTGCGCGAGATGCGGTTGAGCTCATCCACATAAAAAGCCCGGTTGTGCAGGCGGGTCAGCGAGTCGTGTTTGCCCAGGTACTCCAGGTAGGCCTCGGCTTTTTTGCGGGCCGTGATATCGACCAGCGACACCAGCACCAGGTCCCAGGTGGCGGCATGCTCCGGCATCACGGCAAACTGCAGGTGGATGTTGATGCGTTCCCCCGCCAGCGAGTAGTTGATCACCTCGCGTGTTTGCACCAGATTGCCGTTCCACAGGTCGATCAGTTGCTCGGCAAACGAGGCCTGCATTTCATCGCGAAACACAAGCTCCATTTTTTCCAGCAATTCCGCGCGGTTCCGGGCGCCAAACATGTCCAGGGTTTTGCGGTTGACGTCGATGACACGGATCTTTTCCAGGCAGCGGGTCACAAACTCGGGGTGCACGCTGAGGAACACCCGAAAGTCCTGGATGCCATTGGCCCGGACCTCGTCCATCAGTTCCTTGACGCCGCTGAAATCTTCGGCCCACAGGGACACCGGCGAGTAGTCAAACAGGCCGCGTGCGTACTGCTCGCTCAAGGCCAGTTGCTGGCGTGCGTGGGTGTGCTCGGTGATGTCTTCCAGCGACACCAACACCCGGTCCCAGTGGGCCTCGTGGCCCTGCAGCACCCGCACACGGATCTGCACGTCGATGCGCCGGCCATCCAGCGCGTAATTGACGGTCTGGTTGGAAAATTCGAGCGTGCCATTCCACAAGTGCGTGAGCTCCAGCACCATGCGCTCCAGCATGTCGTCGCGAAACACCTCAGGCAAACGCGCCACCAGCTCTTGCTGGTCCTTGGCGGCAAAGACTTGCAGGGTTTTCTGGTTGACTTTCAGAACTTGGAAGCAGCTGGAGCACTGCTGCACGCGCTCGGGGGACTGGCGCAGGTGCGCCTGCAAATCCACCACGCCCTGGGCGCGCCAGGTGTCAAACAAATGTTTGAGCGCGCTGTAGTCCTCCAACCACAGGGAAATGGGGGCCGACTCGAACAGCAGTTCGAAATCCGTCTCGGCAATAGCGTGGGACACGGGGGAGCCTCTCTGGTATCTGTTTATTTTTCACAGTTTACCGTTCGCCCTGCAGCAGTGCCGTCTTGCGCTCCAATCCCCCGGCGTAGCCGGTCAAGGCCCCGTGGGCGCCCAGCACGCGGTGGCAGGGCACGATGATGCTCACCGGGTTGCGCCCCACCGCCGCGCCCACGGCCCGCACCGCCGAAGGCTTGCCGATGGCCGCCGCCAGCGCGCCATAACTCAGGGTCGCCCCATAGGGAATCTGCAACAGGGCATGCCAGACGCTTTGCTGGAACGCGGTGCCATGCCCCAGGTCCAGCGGCAGGTCGAAGCGGCTGCGGGTGCCGGCAAAGTAGGCGGCCAACTGGGCCTGGGCCGCTTGCAGCACCGGGTGGCTGGGGGCCGCGGGCCAGGCGCCAGGGTCTGGCTGGTGGCGCTGGCCGTCAAACCACACGCCCGCCAGTCCGATGGGGGTGGCGGCCAGCACCATGGGGCCCAGGGGGCTGTCGTAGCGGCGGTGCACCGTGGATGTGGAGTATTTCATATCATTTAGCCCTGTGGCCCCCGTGGAATGTGCGTAGACAGCTATTTATTTGATAGCAAAAGTGGCCGCTGCGGTTGCGCTGGCTTTGGCGGGCAGCATGGCCCAGGCGCGCAGCACCGCGTAGCTGCGCCAGGGCTGCCAGGCCCGGGAGGCGGCCTGCGCGGCTTGGGCCGGGCGCTTGCCGCCTTGCACGCCCAGCGCCTTGTGCAGGGCCACGTCGCCGGACGGAAAAGCGTCGGGCCAGCGCAGCGCCCGCATGGCGATGTACTGGGCCGTCCAGTCGCCCACGCCTGGCAGAGCCTGCAAGGCGGCCAGGGTGGTCTGCAGGTCGGCCCCCGGGTGCAATGGCAGTCCCTGGTGGGCCACGGCCTGCGCCAATGCCTGAATGGCGGCCTGGCGCTGCTTGACGATGCCCAACTGGCCCAGCGCATCCCCACTGGCGCCGGCCAGCACCTCGGGCGAAGGAAAGAGCCGGTGCAGCGACGCAAACGGTGTGTCCACCGGCGCACCAAAGCGCTCCACCAGCCGCACGGCCAGGGTGCGGGCGGCGGCCACGGTGATTTGCTGGCCCAGCACGGCCCGCACCGCCAGCTCAAACCCGTCCAGCGTGCCCGGCACCCGCAGGCCGTCGCCGGTGGGGAAGTCGGCGTGCAGGACGGCATTGATGGCCCGCGGCTCGGCGTCCAGGTCCAGCATCGCCCGCACGCGGGCCATCACCTGGGGCAGCACCTGGCCCAGCGATGTGCTGATGTGCACATCGACCCGGCCCACGGCGTTGGGGGCGGTGCTGAAGCGCGCCTCCAGCCAGCCGGTGTGCAGCGTCGGGCCCGAGCGCAGCGCCAAGGTCCGGCGCAGGCTTGGGTGCGGGTGGCCGGGTATGGCGTGCAGCGCCACCTCTTCCACCCCCGGAATCTGCCGTGTGGCGAAAAACTGCAGCATGGCGGCCACATCGTAGGGCGGGCGGTAGGCCAGTTTGACGTGAATGGTTGGGTGGGCCACGGCCCCGGAGTGGGGCTGGGGCTGGCCCTGGCGGCGCAACTGGGTGGGGTTGAGCGCATAGTGCGCGGCAAAGGCGGCGTTGAAGCGGCGCAGGCTGGCAAAGCCGCTTAAGGACGCCACCTCGGTCACGGGCAGCGTGGTGTCGGTCAGCAACTGCTTGGCGCACAGCAGGCGCTGGGTTTGCAGGTACTGCAGCGGCGACACCCCCAGGTGCGCCTCAAAAATGCGCCGCACATGGCGCTCGCTCACGCCCAGGCGCTGGGCCAGTTGCTGCATGCTGGGCGGGGTGTCGCACCCGCTAGGGGGGTGGTCCAGCAACTGGGCGGCTTGTGCGGCCAGGATGCGGGAGGCATCTTGCATGGACCAGGCCGGGGCATCCGGGGCTTGGCCCAGGGTGGGGGCCCAGAGCGGGGTGTGCGGCGCCAGTTCGGGGCGGCAGCGCAGGCAGGGCCGGAATCCGGCCTGTTCGGCCTGCGCCGCATGGTCAAAAAAGCGGCAGTTTTCGCGCTTGGGGGTGCGCACCCGGCACACCGGTCGGCAGTAAATGCCGGTGGAGGTCACGCCGGTGAAAAAACAGCCGTCAAAGCGCGCATCCTTGGCCACCACGGCCAGGTAGCGGGCGTCGTCCGGGGGGGAGGGGGTGTGCGCAGTCATGGGCTGAATGCTACGCCGATGCCGGCCTTTGGCTGGCCGTTTTCGGACATGTCATTGGATGCCCGGAACCCGCTCCGCGCGGGTTGCGTTCACCTCATTCCGTTTTCAGATCCATGGGAGATTAGGCGCACCGACGCAGGCAGTGCTGTAGCACGACAAGGAGGGGCAAGGACATATCGCATGGATATGGAAATGGAATCAGTTGGCGTCTTCCGGGGAGTCGGCGGCGGCCGCCAATCCGCTGGGCACGAATTCAACGCCATGTTCGCTCAGGTAGTCCCGGATCAGCCGCCGCACGACCTGCGAAGGCGTCAGGTCCTGGCGTGCGCACAGTGTCTCAAAGGACTTCTTCTTGGCGGGGTCGATCAGTACCGTCAGGCGTGCTGTTTTGAGTTCCATGGGGACTTTGTGCGAAGGGGGTTCTTATTTTAGAGGGACCGGCAACAGTGCATGGCCCGCATGAACATGGTAATGACATTATCATTGTATGTGTCATAGATTGGTCTACCGTGGGCATCAAGCACGTACGGTGGCCACAGCCAGAAAGACGGGAACCCATGTCTGCCCAAGAAACTTCGCCCAATAAATCCCACGTCAAGCCGGTCATTTATGAAACATTGACCAGCAAGTCGCTGTTTTTCTCGACCCGCGATGTGCAAAGCCGCATGCACATCCTGAAGCCCTATGAGTTGCAGTTCGAATACACCAAAATCATGATGGGCTTCCTGCTGCACAACCCGCAGCCGCGCAGCCTGGCCATGGTCGGGCTGGGCGGTGGTTCGCTCGCCAAGTTTTGCCACCGCTTTCTCCCCCACACGGAGATCACCGTCATCGAAATCAACCCCTATGTCCTGGCCCACCGCAACGACTTTGCGGTGCCCCCGGACGACCACCGCTTCACCGTCCGGCTGGCGGACGCGGCCGATTTTGTGCGGGAAACCGAGCAAAAATTCGACGTGGTGCTGGCCGATGGATTCGACATCGACGGCCTGCCCGAGGCCTTGAGTTCACCGCAGTTTTACGACGACTGCTACCAGGTGCTGAATCCGGGTGGCATTTTTGTCGCCAACTTGCATGGGTGCAATGCGTTCATCCATGTGTTTTTGGACCGCATCCAGGCCAGTTTTCAAGGCTCGTTGCTGACGGTGAATGACCCCGGCGCCACCAACCGCCTGGCGTTTGCCGTGAAAGACGATGCGCATGCCTTGCGCGCACTGGCGGGGGTGCGTTGCCCGCCAGGGTTTGACGCGCTGGCCTGGAAAGAGCTGGTGCCCAGCCTGGCGCGTGTTTTCCTGGCTTCACGGGACTTGGCCCGCAATGGCCATGCCGCCGTGTAATTCCATTTCCAGATCCATGCGATATGTCGTTGCCCCTCCTTGTCGTGCTAAAGCACTGCCTGCGTCGGGGCGCCTCATCTCGCCTTGATCTGAAAACGGAATAAGCCTGGCCCCTCTACCGGAAATCCAAGATGAACACACCCCTGAATGAAGCGCCGGACACCGCCCAGACCCGGCATGTGCCGCCGTTTGTGTATGAGGAGGCGGACAGCAAATCCCTGCACTTCGTGATCCACCAATTGCAAAGCCGCATGCGCACCAGCCGGCCCAATGAGCTGCAGGTGGACTACACCCGCTCCATGATGGGGTTTTTGCTGCTCAACCGGCACCCCCGGCACATTGTGATGGTTGGCTTGGGGGGCGGGAGCCTGGCCAAGTACTGCTACCAACATCTGCCGCAAACGCGATTTACCGCCGTAGAGATCAACCCGCATGTGATTGCCCTGCGCAAGGAGTTCTTGATCCCTGAGGACTGCGCGCGCTTTGCGGTCGTGCAAGCCGACGGCGCGGATTTTGTCCGGGAGGCCCAGGGGAGCATAGATGTGCTGCTGGTCGATGGTTATGACCACCAGGGGCAGCCGCCCCAGCTGTGTTCACTGGCGTTCTACACGGCGTGCCGACAGGCCTTGGCGGCGCAAGGGGTTCTGGCCGTCAACCTGGACGACACCCATCCTTTGTACGAGCTGTTCGTGGCCCGCCTGGGCCAGGTGTTTGAAGGCAATATCGCCGAAGTTGCGGTGAATACCTACGGGAATGTGATTGTTTTTGCCTCGGTGGACGTGGCGATTTCACCCCTGGGTTTGCGCAGCGACATCCAAAAACACGGTGCCGACTGGGCGCAATGGAGTCTGCAAAATGCCTGATTTTTTGGAGGCCCTGCAGCATGCCCGCCCCTTTGTCAGTGCGGATGCCGACACGGTGTCCTTGTATTTTCACGCCAGCGAATTGCAAAGCCGCATGTCCGTGCAGCACCCCAACCGGTTGGAGGTGCCCTACACCAAAACCATGATGGGTTTTTTGCTGCTCAAGCCCCATCCGGCGCACATTCTGATGATCGGCCTGGGCGGCGGGTCCCTGGCCAAGTTTTGCTACCACCATTTGCCCAGCACCCGCATCACCGTGGTGGAGATCAATCCCCACGTCATCGCGCTGCGCCAGCGCTTTCAGGTTCCCGAGGACGGTGCGCGGTTCAGCGTGCTGTGTGCGGACGGGGCCGACTGGCTGCATGCGGCCCGGCAGAGCTTTGACGTGATCCTGGTCGATGGTTTTGATGTGCGGGGGCAACCCAGCCAGCTGAGCAGCCGCGCGTTTTACGAAGACTGCTACCGCAGTTTGCTGCCCAAAGGGGTGATGTTGGTGAACACGGACGCCGAACACGCAGAGCACACCGTGCTGCTGCAGCGCGTGTACAAAACCTACCATGGCCATTTTGTTGAAGTGGGTGTGCCAGAGCGCAGCAACCACATTGTTTTTGCGGCCAAGGGCATGCCCATCTCTGCACGGGCCATGAGCCTGAGCTGGACGCTGGGCCACCACCCGGACGAGGTGCAAGCCCAATTGAAGACGGAATTTCAGCGTATTCTGCAGCTGCTGGATGGCCTGGAGCCGCTGGGGCGCAGGATTGACCAACGCAATCCCCTGCACCTGCACTGAAGCGCCGTTTGGCACCGCCCTTGCCCACTGTCCCATTTTTACAGGAAGAGAAAACCATGTCCCAGCCCCCCAAAGTTGCCGTGTTGCTGGCCGGATGCGGCCACCTGGATGGCGCCGAAGTGCGCGAAGCCGTGTTCACCCTGCTGGCCCTGGACCAACAGGGCGCCGCCTACCAATGCATCGCCCCCAACGCCCCCCTGCACCATGTGGTGAACCACGTCACCGGCGAGCCGGTGGCCGGGGAGAGCCGCAACATGCTGGAAGAAAGCAGCCGCATCGCCCGCCGGGGCCAGTGCCTGGACTTGGCGCAGGCGCGGGTGCAGGACTATGACGCGCTGCTGATGCCGGGCGGCTATGGGGTGGCCAAGAACCACTGCACCTTCGCCCTGGCCGGTGCGCAAGGCGAGGTGCGCCCCGATGTGGCGGCCTTTATTCAGGGCTTTTTTGCGGCGGGCAAGCCGGTGGGCGCCATCTGCATCGCCCCGGCCCTGGTGGCGCTCACGCTGCAAGGCCAGCGCCACACCACGCTGACCTTGGGCAACGATGCGGGCTGCGCCAGCGCCATGGTGCAACTGGGCCAGACCCACGCCGACACGCCCAATGCCTGCGAGGTGGTGATCGACGAGGCCAACAAGCTGGTCACCACACCCGCCTATATGTTCGACGACGCACCGCTGCGGGAGGTGTTCACCGGCATCTCGCGCTGCGTGGCCGAGGTGCTGCGGCGGGTGTGAGCCACCGCCCGGCGCAGCTTAGCGGGGCATCAGAAAAATGGACTTTTCCGACACATGCCCCGGTGTGTCCAGCGATTCGATTTCAAAATGCATGGCATGCGAGCCCGGTGGTGCCGCATCGGCCGGGGCCCGCAGCCGCACGGGCAGGGAGCGCTCTTCGGTGGCGGCCACGGTCACCACGTCCTCGGTGGTGATCACCAGTCCGGGCAGGCCCGAGACGGTGATTTTGTAGCGCTGGGTCGCTTCGGTGGCATTCATCACCTGCAGGCGGTACACGTTCTCCACCTTGCCGCCTGCCACCTCGCGGGCCATGACGCCCCGGTCGCGGATGACGTTGACCTTGAACGGCGTGCGCAGCGCCAGGCTGGTCACCATGGCCAGCACGATGGTGCCCAGCACGGCGGCGTAAATCAGCACGCGCGGGCGCAGCACATGGCGCAGGGTTTGCGACTGCGTCCAGTGCTGCGCCATGGCGTTTTCCGTGCTGTAGCGGATCAGCCCCCGCGCGTAGCCCATTTTGTCCATCACCGTGTCGCAGACATCCACGCAGGCACCGCAGCCGATGCAATCGTGCTGCAGACCGTGGCGGATATCAATGCCGGTGGGGCAGACCTGCACGCACAAACTGCAGTCCACACAGGAGCCCAGGTTCAGGCTGGCGGGGTCGGCCTGGCGTGAGCGGGTGCCCCGGGGCTCGCCGCGCTCGGTGTCATAGGTCACGATCAGGGTGTCCTTGTCGAACATGACGCTTTGGAACTGTGCATACGGGCACATGTGTTTGCAGATTTGCTCGCGCAAGAAGCCCGCATTGCCATAGGTGGCAAAGCCGTAGAACAGGGTCCAAAAGCTTTCCCACGAGCTCATGTTCAGTTGCACAAACTCCCGGCCCAGCTCCCGGATGGGGGTGAAGTAGCCCACAAACGTAAACCCGGTCCACAGCGCCACGGCCAGCCAGGCCAGGTGTTTGGCGGTTTTGCGCAGCACCCAGTCGGTGGACAGTGGCTGCGCGTCGCGCCGCATTTGGGCGGAGCGGCTGCCCTCCATCTTGCGTTCGATCCAGAGAAAAATCTCGGTGTACACCGTTTGCGGACAGGCATAACCGCACCACAGGCGCCCGGCCACCGTGGTGAACAGAAACAAGGACAGCGCCGCAATGATCAAAATGCCCGCGAGGTAGACAAAGTCCTGCGGGTACAACACCAGCCCAAAGATGAAGAAACGCCGCGCCCCCAAGTCGAACAAGACCGCTTGGCGCTGCCCCCATTCCAGCCAGGGCATGCCATAAAAGACCAGCTGGGTCAGGAAAACCATGCCCCAGCGCCAGTTGGCAAACAGGCCCGAGACACTGCGGGGGTAGATCTTGTCGGGTGCCGCGTACAGAACGCCCTGGGGGTCTTCACTGGCAGGCACCTGGGCGTGAGTCGGGTCGGCGTCCTGGGGGACGATGGGAATCACTGTGCGGGCTGGGGTTTTGGAGGTGTTCACGTGGGCTCTCTCTGGAGGTTGGTCATCAACCTTGACGAAGGCCACCCCCTCCAGCGGGCTGCAAATGTAGCACTGCGCAATGCTTTTTTGGAGAAATGGGGTCTCTTGGCCTCCGTCCTTTCGTGAAAACGCTGCTGCTTAAAGCATGCCCCAAACCCCTGTGCGGGGTGCGTATGGAGCTTTCATGCCAATAGTTCTTGTAATTCCACTATGTCTTGGTATAGGTAAGAGTGATGGCATCGGTGCGTGCCATTGGATTTGTTTGTCAACACCGCAGGCCGATGCGCAATCGGTCTGGTCAAGGAGCATGTTATGAATTTGGTGCAAGTCCCCAAGATGGTCTTTTCGTTCCATGATGGCTGGGACGAACTGATCCAACTCCACCCCTCGGTGGCCCGCCTGTTTGCGCTGGTGGTCTTGCCGCTGTCCGTGCTGCCCCCGGCGTTGGTGTACTACGCGGGAAGCCGTTATGGCGACGCCTTTGTACCGGGTGTCTCGCACGCGCAGTGGCATGCCGCAGCGGGCATTTTCTTTGTCGCCGAGTTGTTGACCGTGCCAATCATGGCCTGGCTCATCCACATGGCATGCCGATTGAACGATGTGGCGACCGACTACCACGCCTGCTTCACGCTGGCGGCCATTGCGCCAGCCCCGCTGTGGTTGTCGTCGCTGACCTTGCTGGTCCCCAGCCTGAGCACGGCGGTGGTGGTGGGCGGCTTGGCCCTGTGCTGCTCGATGGGACTGATTTACCACGGTGTATATGCGCTGTTTCGCATGCGTGACAACTTCAAGGCCCTGCAAATGGCCAGTGTGGTTGCCGGTGCCGGGCTGTTGGCGTGGCTGCTGCTGATGCAAATTGTTCTGGTGCACTGAGGGCGCGGCGCCCGTAGCAACCTCAGCCCAGTGCTGCCAGCCTTTGCAGGGTGGCCTGTTGCTCGGCATCGTCCAGGAAGGTGGTCTGGCGCACCCGTAAGCGCAGGACGGGCAGCGACACCAGATGGGCCTGCAGTCCGGCGCGCACCCAGCGTATGTCACGCGGCTCGCCGCGAGCCAGTTTGGAAATGGCCGCGTCGTTGGGCTCCAGGCAATGGGCTGTGACCGGGGGCTGGTGTAGCGGGATCAGGCGTTGCGCCCAGCCCTGCGGCAGGGTGGGCAGATGCGGTGAGACCGGATCCAGGTACACACCATGGTCGCGGTGGTACGGACTGCCTTCACCCAGCTGGGAAGATAAATCGAACACCCGTGGTGGGTCCGCCAGGGTGTAGCAGTCGGCGTCGATGGACAGGGTCATGTCCAAGGGAATGGCCTCCACCTGCGCCATGCCCAGCACCGAAAGGCTGCCGATGACCACATAGTCACGGTGGCCGCAGAGTTGTTGCGCGGCGGCCAGCAAATGCATGAGGGTGTCCACGTTCATGGCGTGTGGGGCAAGGGGCTGCTTGCTGTGAAGGGAGAGTTTTGGCGCATGGCAGGCCCCCAGCCCTCGGCATCGCCGCACATCAGGGGCGCCAGCTCCGACAAGGGCAAGGCCAGCCAATGCCGCCACTTCTGGATGTAGTCGGCACTGCACAATTGCTGGCTTTGCCAGCGCTCCACCTCCTGCCGCGCCGACTGCAGCAAGCGCTGCTGAACTTCAGGCGGTGCGCACAGCATATGAATAGCCAACTGCTGGTGGCGCATCAGGCGCTGCACTTCACGCTGCTGCTGCGCTTGGCGAGCCACTTGCCGGGGGTCGGGCACCCACTGCGCCGAGGCTGGCGACATCAGCACGGCAACGGTTTTTTGGTGGCGTTCTATGGCCACCGGACCCTGGGCCAACTGGCTGACAAGGGCGCCAAAATTCTGCTTGGCTTGGGAGGCGGTGACGGTATGCATAACTTTATTTTAGACAAAATTTGAATTTTGGACAAAATAAATGGCGCCGATGCACAGGCAGGCCGTGGCGGCTTGCCGCTTGCTCGGGTAGCATCCCCGCTCCAGGTTTTGGCCTGCTCCTTTTCTTTCACCTTTTACGACGGCCCAGCCTTTGACCGACTTCTCCTCCAAAATCCAGGAACCCCGCTTGTGGCGCAGTGACGGCTGGACCGCCCAAGTGATCAAAAACGAAGACGACGATGGCTGGGCGGTGGCCATGACCAAAGACGGCCAGTCCGAGCCCGCCCTGGTCGGCCCCTGGACCATGGGCCGCGACAAAAAGAACCCCAAGCCGCTGGACGGCAACGCCTTCAGCACCCTGGTCAAAACCGCCACCGAATTTGTGCGCCGCAGCGAGCAGCAGTTGCACGCCTCGCTGCACCAAAGCATCACCGTCACCGCAGGCTCCGCCCGCGTGACCGTGCTGCTGGACATCGTGCCCGACGAAGACAACCCCTACGCAGTGTTGAGTGCACAAGACGATGGCGGCGAAACGCTGGCCGAGGTGCGCGTGCCGCCCTCGTTCCAGCTCAAGCGCAGCAATGCGGTGGCGTGGGTGGAGGGTGGTTTTGCGGGGGTGGGGGAGCGGTAGGGTGTGTTTAAGGGTTTAAGTCACGCATCGCGCGATCACACACGGTGCCCATATCCCCCCACAATTCCTTGGTGACAAAGTTGACTGCTTCGACCCGCCCTTCTCCCTTTACTTTGCCGGTCAGTATGTTCTCTGTGGTGAGCGTGATTTCCACTTGCTGACCGGCGTCGCCCACATGCGCAGGCAGCCATTTCAAAACCGAGGCGGTCTGATGGCCGTCGCGTTGTGCCAAACGCAAGGCCGGGCAATAAAAAAGCAGTGCCTCCAAGGGGCCTACGAGAAAGGCATCCTGCCCGGATGGAGCATTGGCGGGCTTGCCGGTTGAAATCGTAGAGATGTATTGAGATTTGGAAACTTGCTTCCACTTCAAATGGGCTTGCGGGAAATAGTGCGCAACGCCAAGTTGTTGCGCATTCAACTCACCTTCCCCAAAGGGCGCCTGGGTCGCGCATCCGAAAAGAAGACATACCATTAGCACCGTTGGGGGAAATAGTTTCATGGTGAGTCTTCGGGCAATTGAATTCGAATGGCTGGGCAAAAAGGGCGTCAACCTCATTCATGTTTTAGCATATCAGAGACTGATCACCAGAGCATCACCGTCACCGCAGGCTCCGCCCGCGTGACCGTGCTGCTGGACATCGTGCCCGACGAAGACAACCCCTACGCCGTGTTGAGTGCGCAAGACGATGGCGGCGAAGTGCTGGCCGAGGTGCGCGTGCCGCTCTCGTTCCAGCT
The DNA here is from genome assembly GCF_030697375.1 of Rhodoferax sp. Taxonomy (GTDB): domain Bacteria; phylum Pseudomonadota; class Gammaproteobacteria; order Burkholderiales; family Burkholderiaceae_C; genus Allorhodoferax. The sequence goes on from NZ_JAUYQD010000024.1 coordinate 19,190, forward strand.
CAAGCGTAGCAGTGCGGTGGCGTGGGTGGAGGGTGGGTTTGCGCGCCTATGACAACGCACAGACCGCGTTACCATTCAAGGCTGTCAAATTCCAAGGTGGGGTCTACATGAAGTTGATATTTGCGGGCATGTGCTTGTTGCTGTCCAGCGGACTTGTATTCGGCCAGATACCACCGGGAAGATCGTTGGGCCAGAACCTGTATTTGCCGATCTATTCACACATCTGGCATGGTGACATGACCGACAACGGGGAGCGCGCAAAGACGCTGGTTTCGGTGACCGTCAGCATCCGGAATACGGACCCCGTGAAATCCATCCGAATCTCTTCCGCGCAGTATTACGACACTGATGGCAAAAAGCTCAAAGAGTATGTGACATCCCCCAAGACCATTGGGCCGATGGGCACCTACGAGTTGTTTATTCCGCGAAGCGACGATACCGGGGGGTCTGGCGCCAATTTCGTGATTTCCTGGAAATCGGATAAACCGGCAAGTCCGCCCATGGTGGAGGGCATCCACGCCAATCTGCCTGTAGGCAGGGCCATTGCGTTCACGAGCTTGGCGCGTCCCATTCCAGACGAGTGAGCAGAGTTAAGTCCTGAATGGATCACAACGTCTCTCTGGTTACGACCATTGCAGCCGCCTTCAGTGTGGCGCTGGTCTTTGGATTCATTGCTGAGCGTAGCAAGATGCCCGCTTTGGTGGGCTACTTGATCGCGGGGACGCTCATTGGACCCGCCACACCCGGTTTTGTGGCGGACGTGCATATCGCATCCCAGTTGTCAGAGATCGGCATCATGTTGCTGATGTTTGGGGTGGGACTCCATTTTTCAGCCGATGACCTGCTGGCGGTGAGGCGTGTCGCGGTGCCCGGCGCTGCGGTGCAAATGGGCACGACCACCCTGCTGGGCCTGGTGATGGCTTTGTGGTGGGGCTGGAGCCTGGGCGGGGGACTGGTTTTGGGATTGTCCTTGGCCTGTGCCAGCACGGTGGTGCTGCTCAAATCTCTGGAAACCCGTGGCCTACTCCACACGATGCATGGGCGCATCGCCGTGGGTTGGCTGGTGGTCCAGGACCTGGCCACCGTCATGGTATTGGTGCTGCTACCACCCCTCGCGGGCGTACTGGGCGGCCCGGTGGCAGAGGTTTCCAACGCCAAGCCACTGTGGGTCACGATCGGCCAAACGCTGTTGCAGGTTTCGGCCTTTATCGCGCTCATGATGGTGGTCGGGCGTCGCGCGTTGCCATTGCTGCTATGGCATGTGGCGCGCACGGGCTCGCGGGAGTTGTTCACGTTGTCAGTGGTCGCCACCGCCATTGGCATCGCCTACGGTGCGTCGGCCATTTTCAGTGTTTCGTTTGCGTTGGGCGCTTTTTTTGCGGGCTCCGTCATGCGCGAATCGGAGTTCAGCCACCGGGCGGCCCAGGAGTCCTTGCCCTTGCGCGATGCCTTTTCCGTGCTGTTTTTTGTCTCTGTGGGCATGATGGTGGACCCCTCCATCCTCATGAGCCAGCCCCTGCGTGTGCTGGGCGTGGTGGCCATCATCATCTTCAGCAACGCACTGGCGGCGCTGATGCTGGTCGTCGCGCTGCGCTACCCGCTCAACACCGCCTTGACGGTGGCGGCGAGCCTGGGGCAAATTGGCGAGTTCTCCATCATTCTGGCCGGCTTGGGTTTGTCGCTGGGGCTGCTGCCTTCGGAGGGCATGAGTCTGGTGCTGGCCGGTGTGCTGATCTCGATTGCACTGAACTCCTTTCTCCTGAAGGCGGTGGGGCCCTGCCAGCGCTGGCTGTTCCAACACTCCGCCTTTGCGCGGCGTCTGGAGCAACGGGAAGAACCTTATGCCGAGCTGCCCATGGATACCGAACGCAAGTACCTCGAAGGCCAGGTCGTTCTGGTGGGGTATGGCCGGGTGGGGCGCCGCATTGCCAAGGCGCTTGGTGCGCGTGGTATCCCCTATGTCGTGGCCGAGCAAAACCGGGAACGGGTGGAAGAGTTGCGAAGCCAAGGGGGTGTTGCAGTGTCTGGCAATGCCGCCGAGCCTGCCGTGTTGATCCAGGCCCACATTGCCGACGCGGCCATGTTAGTTATCGCATCGCCCGACACGTTTAACGTCCGGCAAATGGCGCAGACGGCACGCACCCTCAATCCGCGCATTGAAATTATTGTCCGCACCCACAGCGAGGAAGAGGCTCTTTTGCTTCAAACAGAGGGAATTGGATTGGTCTTCTTCGGCGAAGAGGAGTTGGCAAGGGGCATGGCCAGCCACGTCCTGGAGCGTTTCGCACCGGTGAAAGGCGCTGAAAATTGAGTGGGCGCAACCCGGTTCCGACAAGACGCATCGGCCAGTGCCACTTCACCCATTTCCCCTTCCGGCCAAGCCCTTTTCCGGTTATCTTTCCACGAAACTGCACATCCGCCCATGCCCAATCCCGGTTCTCTCGTTGGAAAGTCTCCCTTTGTCGTACCACCCGCTTTGCGTGTGGGTGGCACGCTGGGGCGGTTTGAGCTGCGCAAGGTCCTGGGGCAGGGCGCCCAGTCCACCGTGTGGCTGGCGTTTGACCCGCGCATGGAGCGTGAAGTCGCCCTCAAAGTCATGCGCACCGGCGCCGGGCCGGACGAGCAGGCCATTGCCCAATGGCTGCAGGAAGCCCGCAGCGTCAGCCGGGTGGTGCACCCCCATATCGTCGCGGTGTACGAGGCCGACATCCATGAGCGCTACCCCTACCTGGTGTTTGAGTACGTTGCGGGCCTGACACTGGAGCGGCTGTTGCTGCAGCGCGGCGCCTTGCCGCCGCTGGAGGCGGTGGGGCTGATGATGGATGTTCTGGACGCCATTGCCGTGGCCCATGCGGCGGGCGTGGTGCACCGCGACCTCAAACCGTCCAATGTGCTGGTGGACGCGGCGGGCCATGCCCGGGTGACCGACTTTGGCATTGCCGCGCGCATCACCGAGCGCGCCCCGGTCGGGCCGGGCCGCATCGGCGTCGGCACCGTGGGGTATATGTCGCCCGAGGCCATCCAGGGCGAAGCGCCCTCGGTCGGCATGGACATTTTTTCTGCTGGGGTGCTGCTGGCCGAATTGCTCCTGGGCAAGCCGCTGCTCCAGGAGACCGACCCGCAGCGCACCATGTACCGCGTGCTGCACGAGCAGCTGGTGTTGCCGCTGGAGACCAGCGCCGATGTGGACGACGCTTTGCGCGCCATCGTCAGGCGGGCCTTGGCCAAAGACCCGGCCCAGCGTTTTGCCAGCGCCCAGGCGTTTGGGGCCGAGCTGCAGCGCTGGGCCAAACCGGCGTCCGGCGCGGGGCAGGGCGTGCCCACCACCAATGGCACGCTGGAATTCATGCTGCGCCGCATGCGCCACAAGAGCGACTTTCCGGCCCTGTCGGACGCCGTGGTGCGCATCCAGAGCATGGCCAGCTCGGAGACCGAAAGCATCAACAGCGTCACCAACGAGATATTGAAGGACGTGGCCCTGACCCACAAGCTCTTGCGCCTGGTCAACAGCGCGCACTACGGGCGCGGGGGCAACATCAGCACGGTATCGCGGGCGGTCAGCTTGGTCGGGTTTGACGGCATCCGCAATATGGCCCTGAGCCTGGTGCTGCTGGAGCACATGCGGGACAAGGCCCACGCCGCCCAGCTCAAAGATGAATTTTTGCGCTCCCTGATGGCGGGCTCCATCGCCGGGGAGTTGTGCCCGGCGGCGCACGAGAGCGAGGAGTCCTTTATCGGCGCCATGTTCCAGAACTTGGGGCGGCTGCTGGTGGAGTTTTATTTTCCCGAAGAAGCCCGCCAGGTGCGCCACCTGGTGCAGGCCCAACGCGATGGGCTGACCGAAGCCGCGGCCGCCATCAGTGTGCTGGGCCTGAGCCTGGAGCAGCTGGGGCTGGGGGTGGCCCGCACCTGGGGCCTGCCGCTCAGCCTGCTGCGCTGCATGCGCAAGCCCGAGGGGGCGCCGCCTAGCCGAACGCCCAAAGACCCGGATGAGCGCCTCCGCTGGATCGCACTGGCGGCCAATGAAATTGCCGACCTGCTGCTGCAGTGCGAGCCCCAGGACCTGCATGCACGCATCACCCAGGTGGCGCGCAAATACGCCCTGGCCATGGGGGTGGGCTCCAATGACCTGCTGGCCTCCACCACGCGCGCCCGCCAAAAGCTGATCGACATGGCCCAGGCGATGGACCTCCATGTGCTGCCGGGTTCGGTGGGCGCCAAGCTGTTGCGCCTGCCGGACGCTGCTGCAGCGCAGGCCGCGCCGACCCCAGGCGTCGCCGATGCGCAGTTGCACAGTTTCGAGTTGCAGCCCACCCAGCCGGCCCCAAACACCAAGAGCGCCGCGCAGCCCAAAACCACGCGCGTGGCTGAGGTATTGACGGCGGGCATCCAGGACATCACCAGCGCCATGGTGGAGGATTTCAAGCTCAGCGATGTGCTGCGCATGATTCTGGAAACCATGTACCGCGCCCTGGAGTTTGACCTGATCGTGTTTTGCATGCGCGATGCCAAAACCGAAATGATGACCGGCCGCTTTGGCCTGGGCCAGGGGGTGGAGCCCCACGTCAAAAGCTTCAAATTCTCGCTGAAGGCGGGCGCCACGGACCTGTTTGCGGCGGTGTGCGCCAATGGCGCCGACACCATGATCAACGATGCCCGAGAGGCGCGCATCGCCCACCGCCTGCCCGAGTGGTACCGCAAAGGTATCAACGCCCCGACCTTTTTGCTCTTGCCGCTGCAGATCAAGGGCGCCGCCTTCGGCCTGATCTACGCCGACAAAAAAGCCCTGGGCGCCCTGGAACTCAACGAAAAAGAACTCAGCCTGCTCAGAACCCTGCGCAACCAGGCGGTGATGGCGTTCAAGCAGTCGGGGTGAGTCCGGCTTCAATACGAAAAGTGTCCGCAGCCTTTGCAAAATGTGCGTAGACAGCTACTAAATTGGCAGCAAAACATCTGCCATGAAAGTGAAAAATGCCACCTGCTGATGCAACTGCACAGCCTGTCAGCCAGGAATGTCGAGGTGTTTTTACAAATCTGGAATTCAATTGCGAATTTGTAAACTTTGGCAAACGCCCTGGGGTGTTGTGGCGCAACCTATCGCCTGGAAGGAATTCAATGGGGAAATGTTGCGCCGAAACCTTGGTTTTATATTGAAGTTATACAAAGTTATTATTGTTATCTATAAAATAGATAAATCAAGGTAACTTTAATCGATATGAATCCTCTCACGAATCCATTTTCTCCCGGTGCAGGTAGTCAACCGCCGGAGCTGGCTGGGCGTGGCGAACTGTTGCACAGGGTTGAAATCCTGTTGGCGCGCATCAAAGCCGGTCGCAGTGAGCAAAGCATGTTCATGGTTGGGCTGCGCGGGGTGGGTAAAACGGTGCTGCTCAACCGGGTGCGCGAAATGGCCGAGGCACAAGGCTACCAGGCGCTTCTGATCGAAGCCCACGAAAGCAAGTCCTTGCCCTTGCTGTTGTCACCCCCATTACGCCAAACCCTGTTTGCGCTGGACCGCATGCAAAACGTAAGCCAAAAGGTTAAGCGCGGTCTGCGGGTACTGCGTAGCTTCATTGGCGCTGTCAAGGTCAAAGTGGGCGATGCTGAGTTCGGATTGGACATTGATCCCGAGACGGGTTCCGCCGACAGTGGGGACCTGGAGGCGGATTTGGCAGAGTTGTTTGTGGCCGTAGGCGAGGCCGCAGCGGACCGCGGTACCGCCGTTGCCATCATCATTGACGAGTTGCAGTACATGACCGAGACGGAAATGAGCGCGCTCATCATGGCCATTCACCGGGTTTCACAACGCAGTTTGCCCTTGGTGTTGATCGGTGCGGGTTTGCCGCAATTGGTGGGCTTGGCGGGCAAGTCCAAGTCATACGCAGAACGCTTGTTTACCTACCCCGAGGTGGGCGCGCTCTCTCTGGCCGATGCCTCATTGGCACTGCAAGGGCCGGTTGCTACGCAAGGTGTATCGTTCACCCCTGAAGCCTTGGCCGAGGTGTACCGAGTCACCCAAGGCTACCCCTACTTTTTGCAGGAATGGGGATACCAGTCCTGGAACAGGGCGGAGCATTCACCCATTGACTTCCCTTTGATTCAGCAAACCACCGTCGCGTCCACTGCGCGCTTGGACCAAAGCTTTTTCAGGGTCCGGTTTGACCGACTTACCCCGCGGGAAAAAGACTACCTCTGCGCACTGGCTGAAATGGGTGCGGGTAATCAACGTTCGGGTGGCGTTGCGGAACGCCTTGGCGTGAAGGTGCAAACCATTGCACCGTTGCGTTCCAGCCTGATCAAAAAAGGAATGATCTACAGCCCCGCGCACGGCGATACGGCATTCACGGTGCCCTTGTTCGACCAGTTCATGCTGCGCACGATGCCAGACGGACCACGCAAGGCATCGGCACAGATTGAATAGCGTCACAACTGCCAAGAGGGTGGGGCAAATGGCCCCCCCTTGCCTGACCTATTGACACAGCGGGGGGTAAAAATTCTAATGCACAAAAGTGCTTGCAGCCCCCGCAGAATGTGCGCAAGCAGCTACTAAATTGGTAGCAAAAACAATCGCTTCGACAGCGTCCTAAGCAGCTCCGCCAAATCCCCTATCGGTGATAGGTGAACCGCAAGCCTCCCTGCGGCACAATGCACAGCCAACAAACCCGTGGAGCCCGCCATGCCCGATCTTTCACTCATCATTCAGGAGCCAGCCGATAGCTCCGCACAGCTGATTCTGTTGTGCCACGCCGCCGGGGCCGATGCCGCATCGCTGCTGCCCCTGGGCGAGCGGCTGCGTGAGACCTTTGCGCAGGCCACCATCGTGTCTCTGCAGGCCGATACCCCGGCCGCTACGCCCCAGGGCTTTGCGTGGTTTTCCACGGCGGGCCTGACCGACGAGAACCGTCCGCTGCGGGTGGCGCAGGCCCTACCCGCGTTGCAAATGGCCGTGCGCGATTGGCAGGAGCGCAGTGGCGTGTCGGCAGCGGCCACGGCCTTGATTGGCCTGTCGCAGGGCGCGGAAATGGTGTTAGAGGCGTGCAAGTCGCAGCCAATGCTGGCCAGCCGCGTGGTCGCCATAGGCGGACGCTTCACCACGCTGCCGGAGGCTGCGCCGGCCGTCACCACGATCCACTTTCTGCATGGCAAGCAGGACCAGCTCACTCCCTATAGCCACAGTGTGACCGCAGCCCACCATTTGCGAGACATGGGCAGCGACATCACGGCCGAGGTCGTACCCTTTGTAGGCCACGAGTTGCACCCTGACCTGATCGAACTGGCCATCACCAAGCTCAGCACCCATATCGCACAGCATTTGTGGACAGCGGCGCAGGTGGCCGCGCCCAGCAGCGACAAGGGTCCGAATGCGTCGGACTGAATCGCCTACTCCGACAGCGGCCGCAGCAACTCCGCCAAATCCCCTTCGGTGAACAGCGGTTGTTTCCGGCCAGTCGCGCCCTGGTACATGCTCTCGGCCAGGGCGGCCTTGCGTTCCTGCAAGGCCAGGATGCGTTCTTCGATGGTGCCCTGGGCCACCAGTTTGTAGACAAACACGCTGTGGGTCTGGCCGATGCGGTGGGCGCGGTCGGTGGCCTGGTTCTCGGCGGCGGGGTTCCACCAGGGGTCGTAGTGGATGACGGTGTCGGCCTGCGGCAGGTTCAGGCCCACGCCGCCGGCTTTCAGGCTGATCAGGAAAATCGGCACCTGGCCGCTGGTGAAGGTCTCGATCACCGCGTCGCGCTTTTGGCTGGCCCCGGTGAGCTTGACCCAGGCGATGCCGCGGGCCTTCAACTCCGCCTCGATCAGCGTGAGCATGCTGGTGAACTGCGAGAACAGCAGAATGCGCCGCCCCTCGGCCACCATCTCGGGCAGCAGCTCCATCAGGTGCTCCAGCTTGGCCGAGGTCTTGACCTTTTGCGCGGCGGGCAGTTTCAGCAGGTGCGGGTCGCAGCAGACCTGGCGCAGCTTCAAAAGCGCATCCAGGATGGTGATCTGCGACTTGGCCAGGCCTTTGCTGTTGAGCGCCTCGCGCACGGTTTTTTCCATGCCCAGCCGGATGGTTTCGTACAGGTCGGCCTGTTTGCCCGACAGCTCCACGCGCACCACGGTTTCCACTTTGGGCGGCAGCTCGCTGGCCACCAGCTTTTTGGTGCGGCGCAGCATGAAGGGCGTGATGCGGGCGCGCAACTGGTCCATGCGCTCGGGGTCGCCCTGGCGTTCTATGGGGTTGCGAAACACATCCTTGAAGCGCTGTTGGCTGCCCAGAAAGCCGGGCATCAAAAAGTGGAACAGGCTCCAGATTTCGCCCAGGTGGTTTTCCATGGGGGTGCCGGACAGGCACAGGCGGTGGCGGGTTTGCAACTGGCCCACCACCTGCGCGGCGTGGGTGCTGGCGTTTTTGATGTTCTGCGCTTCGTCCAGCACCACCAGGTGCCACTGCGCCTCTAGCCAGCGCTCCTTGTCGCGCTGCAGCAGCGAGTAGGGCGCGATCACGATGTCAAACTCGGCCATGCTGGCGGCCACCTCGTGCCGGTCTTTGCCGTGGATCACCAGGGTGCGCAGCCCGGGGCAGAAGCGCTCGGCTTCCTTGCGCCAATTGCCCATCAGGCTGACCGGGGCGATGATGAGGGCGGGGCTGGTCAGGCGTCCGGCGTCTTTTTCCACCTGGATGTGGGTGAGCGTTTGCAGGGTTTTGCCCAGGCCCATGTCGTCAGCAAGGATGCCGCCCAGGCCGTATTCGCGCAAAAACTGCAGCCAGTTCAGGCCCTGCTGCTGGTAGGGGCGCAGGCTGGCCTGCACGCTGGCAGGCACTTGCACCTCGGGCAGCGCGGTTTGGCCGCTCAGGCGCTGCACCATCTCGCGCAAATGCTGCGCGCCTTCCCAGGCCACACCTTCGCCCAGGGCGGCGGTGGTGCGCATGGCGTCCAGGTGCGAGAGCTTGAGGCTGTCGCCCGTGAAGTCGTGGGCGCGGTCGCCCACCAGCTCCAGGAGCGCGGCCATCCAGGGCTTGAGGGCGTCGGTGGGCAGGCGGATAAAACCTTGGCTCAGCGAGGAGGGCAGGTAGACAAAGGGCGGGATATTGGGCAGGCCGGTTTCGGGGTCCAGCGGGCTGTTGGCCGCCGCGGCAATCAGCTCGGGCAGCCAGGGCAGAATGTTGTGGCGCTGGCCGTTGATCTCCATGCCCAGCGACAAATCGAACCAGGGCGAGGTGGCTTCGTCCTCGTCCTGCGCTTGCAGTTGCACGTCCAGCGCATCGGCGTGGGTGATCCAGTCTTTCAGGGCCTCGTCCAGCGTCACCGCAAAACCGTCTTCCTTGAACACGCGGTAGCCGTTGTCGGCCCAGTGCAGCCAGGCTTGTTGGGACTGGTGGCCGGGGATGCCAAACAGGCCGTTTTCTCCGGCACGCAGGCCCAGGTCCATCAGGCGGCTGATGGCGTCGAACTCGGCCTCGCTGTCGCGGTGCAGCAAAAAGCGGCCTTGGGCGTCGTCTATCACCACCGCGTTGCCTTGGCCTGCCCACCAGCCCTGGTGGCCGGCGTAGTCAAAGCGCAACACGGCCTGGATCATGCCGATCGCGGGGGCGTCTTTCGGCAGGGTGGGAGAAAGGTGCAGGCAGGGCGTTGGCGTGATGCCCTGGAGCAGGGTGAGCGCTTGCAGCACCGGCGGCAGGGGGATCTTGCCCAGGCGTTGCACCAGTTCGACCTGGTGTTTCTTCAAGGCCTCGGCTTTGAGCGGGGGGGCTTTGAGCAGCACTTCCAGCTGGGCCGCCGGGATGCCCTCGGCCACCACTGGGCCACACAGGCCCTGCCCGGCGTCCAGGTACAGCGGGGGCTGATTCAGGCAGAGTTTGGCGCCAGAGGCTGCCAGTTTGGCGCGCAAGGCCCAACTCGGTTCCGGGGTGTGGGCGTGGGTGACTTCGTGCCACTCCCAGCGCAGGGGGTGGGCGGGGCCCCACTGGATGGGTGCGCCCGGGTAGCCTTTGCCATCGTCCAGAAACAGGCGTCCGGTGCTGGCGGCCTGTTGCAGCGCCAGCAGGCCCACCTGGCCTTGTGGCGCGGCACTGGCGCTGTAACCGTAGGAGTAACGAAAATTCTGCGTATTGGGCATGGCGCGGATCAGCTCCAGCACCTCGTGGTCCACCGCCGTGGCCCGGTCAAACACCGGCTGGCCTGCATAGGGCGGGGTCTTGATGGCCTTGGGCTTGGCCCAGCCGCCGGTGACCTTGGGGTAGGAGATGGCGGCTTCGATCTGCAGCTGCGGTTTGGGGCTGTTGGCACCGTGCACCGTGAGCAAATACACAAATTGCTCGGGGCGGTCGTTGTTTTTGGCGGGTGTGACGTTGGGGTGGTGGACCGCGACGGCCACGCCATTGGCGCGGTCCATCTCTTGCAGCCAGCCCAAAAGCTTGGTTTCGGCTTCGATACGGGCCAGGTCGGCGGCGCGCGCCAGAGCCGCCTGGCGGTTGGCCTCGACCTGCTCCGGCGTGGGCGGCGAACGCGGGGAGGGCGCGTTGCTGGTGTAGCGGTGTGCCGTGTCCCCCAGCAGGTGCAGGCCCTGGTAGGCGGCCTTGAGCATCAGCGCCACGCCGTGTTTGCAGTCGGAGCCCACCGGGCAATCACACTCGCTGTCCCAATAGTCCACCGTGCCTTGAGGGGTCACGGCCATCTCAATGGACACCTCGTAAGGCTCGCGCAGGCTGCCCTGCACCTCGCCCAGCAGCAGCCAGTGGTCCTCCAGCGGGTCAATCTCCAGAGACAGCACCTTTTGGTTGCGGTACAACATCAGGCCACGCGACCAGGCCCCCGCACTGGACTGTTTTTCCAGCGAACGCGGGTCGAACCACAGGCCTCTGTTGATGTTGCTTATTGGCATGAAATAGGCCTCTAGCCCTTATAGAGATTGCGTGAGAAGCTATTAAAAAAGGAGCAAGGAGCGCGCGTGATTTTGCGACCGTACGCCAGACGGGCGTTGATCTTTCTTACGAAACGGCCTTTTGCTCCAGGTCCCGTGGATCACGCCTGTCAACAATCAGAAGTAATTGAAACAATTGAGCTGTTTTTCATGGTTTCCATCCAAAAATTAATGAGACAAAGTGCAGAAGTTGGTGAGACTGTCTTGGATATCGGGTTCAGATCCGTATAACTGCTTTTATTGAGTATCTTAAAGACATATTTTTTGCAAATGGTTCTACTTGAATTCACTTACTTTTCCTTTGTGACATGTTCGAGTGCGTATAGAGTCTGTAGAGCCCCGCGGCCACCAGTCCTGTAGATATACACGTCAACTCTTCAATGCCGCGCTCTGTTTCGACATAGGGCTTGTCTTTGACCCCGCTGCTCAGCACAGGTAGGGATTTTGAATCCATTTCCATGGAAAGCATGCGTTTCACGCTTTGGCCTAAACAGACCGCAGCCAGTGATTCGAGTGCTCATTTCCAAGTCACCAAGTATGGTGTTAGGCATTTCCGCAACAGTCGGAATAGAACTTGCACCAGCATAATCAGCATATGCCCAAAGAGTCAAAGAAAATTATTGTTGATACCAATTGCTACATTCGGCTGTATTGCTCTCCTTTAAGACCGATTTTGGGAACGGTCGTCTCTGATTACAAATTGGTCACGCTTACTGAGTTGAAGTTGGAAACGAACCTTAACTCAGATGTTATTGCGCGAAATCCATGGATGGCACATGCTGATATTCAAGCCGAGCTAGCAGCGGCATGCTTGAAATATCGTGAGCCAAAAACCTCAAAGATTAAATCTTTGCTCGGACCAATACGAAAGATGGGAGACTCCATTTTGCGTCAGTATTGTCAAGCTCAGAAAACCGAAAAAATTCGCACTCTTTCCGCCGCAGATGCTCTGGCCCTTGCTGCTGCAGATATATTCGATGCAAGTTTGGCTACCGATGAGTGGCCTATGACGCTGGCCGCTCAGACCATACTTTCGGGTGTTGAATTATTCACCAGCGTTGGGCTGCTATGCCTGATGGAGGCCGCAGGAAGTTTGACCAGGGAGCAAAGAATAGAGACAGTCCGAATTTGGTGCATGACCAGCGAACAATTACCCCGAGACTGGCAAATCGAATACAAAAAACTGTTCAAAGAAGACCCACCGAATGCTCAATCAGTCGGTCAAGTCCCATAAAGCGTAAGACATAGCGACGGCATCGCCCATGTTCAGATTAAAAGCTGCAGAAATGAAGGCTGGGTTGCGCCCGCCTTCGTCTCGTTGCCACCTTGCCATAGCTCGGAAGATGGGGGTACGAAACAATTGCTCACTCTTAACTATGAACTCAACTGGTGACGGCGTACTGGTCCCAAAAAGTTCTTGAGCTGCAGTCAAAGCAGTCTTGCTTGAACGTTTCCACTGTCCAAAGAACGAACCTGTTGCCAAGTCAGTTTTCTTTTCACCAGCGGCTTCAGCGACCCGGTCCGCAGCCTTAACTACAGCGACAACCGAAACTCCATAGGAACCCGCGAATCGGCTGGCAATAGAAAGAGGACTTGGTGAAACCCGAATTTCTGCAAGAGCGTGCTTCGCCACAATATCTGGAAACAAGAGTTGCTGTGCGAACTGCTCCGCGAAAGTCTCACCTTCTTGGCCACGCAAGGCATGTAGTGTCAGACAATGGCCAAATTCATGAGCAAGCCAATAACTGAAGTCATCAAGGCGGCAGCCCATGTTGAACAGCACCAAAGAGGCCTTCGAATCTGGCAAATAAACGCTCATAGCGTTCTCGTGTCCATCCTTATTGCCGCCCCAAAACACAGGAACCAACAGTGCTCCAAACGAGTGGAACAGGGATATCAGATGCTTATGCGTGACGGCTTCAATTGGGCTCAATCCAAGTGATACACGCGTAGCTTTTGCAGCTTTGGCGATGTAGTCTGCGTCAAGCGTCGGTAACTCCAAGTGCCTCGGCGTAAAGATCGAGTCCACACCTGTAAATGGTAGAAGTTGGCGCAAATGTCGCCCAACTTCATCGCCAGCTTCCTTTGCTGGCTCTGTCAGCGCCCGGTTGTTTCGCATGCGATATGCGATAACTGGTTCAGCAGGCCCTAGGTTATCGACCAAGAGTAGTTGATCGATGGAGACCTTCAAATTTGTTGCAAGCAGAGCAAGCTTACTTGGGCGCGGGATCGACTCTCCAGATAGCCAATTCGAAACAGCCTCTTTGCTGACGTCGCACTGACCAGCCAAGTCTTGCCCTGTCAATCCAAGCAGACGCATGGTTGATTTAATGAATTTGATGTTCAGCATAGACTAGATTATTGTAGTTTGGCAAGGCAATTGAGTCAAGTTTTGTCAAGTTAAGACCTTGTAGGGAACCTGTCGAGTCATTTGAATTACGATTCAATTCTGCCAAATACTGCTTAATAAACTGACTATTACATGGCTGTTCGAAAGATCCCGAAAAACTACCTGTTCGTCACTGGCGGCTATTCCAGCCGTAAGAACGAAGAGATGGATGCCTTTGAATCATTGCTGGAGAAGGACTACCTTCTGGTGCTGGATTTTGATGATGTTGTAGTCAAGTTTGAAGTCCAACCTGTTCGCATACCGGTTGCTGGCGTTCCCAGAGGTTACGTGCCCGATGTGTTCGTTGAATACCACCCCGATTTGCAAACCGGTGAAATCCGAAAACCTTCATTGGTCGAGGTAAAGGCAGCCGAAGATCTGGTGCTCAATGCCGAAAAATATGCGCCCAAGTTCGCTGCGGCGCGCCAATATGCGGATGAAAGGGGTTGGGAGTTCATAACAATGGACCAAAACGATATACGCACGCCTAGGTTGGCCAACCTGAAGTTTTTGCGCGAGTACCGCAATTTCAGTCCTTCGAGTGACGATATCCAAACGGTGCAGCAACACATGGCAAACGCAAGCGGTGAAAGCTCATCGCAGCAGTTGATCAATTCCCTGGCGCCAACGGACGATGGCAAGTTGTATTGGCTGCCGGTCATCTGGTCCATGGTTCTGACGCGACATTTGGCCTCCAATCTGGACAAACTTTTCACAAGTGATGTGCCTCTGTGGCTGCCGGGAGTTGGCGCGTGACGCGGCATCCGCCACCAACGCAACTGTGGATCAACAAAGGAGCCACGGTCACCAACGAGGGGCGTGACTATGTCGTCCTCAGTTTGGCGGATATCAATCTGGTGTTGGCCAGGGACACTGAGTCCGGCGAGCGTGTCCTGCTCAAGATCGGCGACCTCGGTCCGCCGCGGATAATTGGCGAGGCGCCACCAGCACCCAAACGCGAAGTTGAATTATTGGATGTCCCCGATGATTTGTGGGCGGTCGCGCAAACCCGGCGTCAAATGATTGAGCCACTGCTCGGTAGCGGTGGCAGCTATGCGCAAGCGCTTGGCGACCAGATTGCAGTCAAAGCGGGTGTGAGCCGGGCCACTGTGTATCGATGGGTTGCCGCATTCCGCCAGACGGGGCTGTTGTCTTCGTTGTTGCCAAACACAAAGCAGCGTGGTGGCAAAGGTGGAAGCCGAATCTCACCGGAGGTGGAAACCCTCATTGCGGATGCCTTGGAAAATTTTCACGACACGGAACAGCAGCAGTCCATTGCCGAAACGGTGACGGAAATCCGCAGGCGCTGCTCCAACGCCGGGTTGACACTTCCGGCCGTCAACACCATTCGGGCGCGGCTGGCGCGAACCGACGGACGCGAGCGCACCAGTCGCCGCTTGGGGACAGTTGCGGCGCATGACCGGCATGATCCGATAAAAGGCGTGATTCCGGATGCGGACTGGCCGCTGGCGATCGTGCAGATCGACCACACCCTGCTGCCGGTCATCATTGTGGATGACGTGCATCGCAAGTCGATCAATCGGGCATGGGTCACTTTTGCGATCGATGTATACAGCCGGGTATGCCTGGGCATGTTCCTGACCCTTGAGGCGCCGTCGGCCATGTCGGCCGGCATGTGCATTGCGCACGCCATCCTGCCCAAGGAAGCTTGGATCCGGCGACATGATCTGCCTGCAGTCGAATGGCCCTTCTGGGGCGTCATGGGTGCGTTGCACATGGACAACGCTCGCGAGTTTCGTGGCGACATGCTCAAGGCGGCGTGCAACGAATACGACATCGATATCCACCTGCGCCCGGTCAAGACGCCGCGCTACGGTGCCCACATTGAACGGCTGATGGGCACGGTCACCCAAGGCCTCAAGGCGGTCAAGGGGGCGACGTTCTCCGGGCCGGACGAAAAAGGACAGTACGACGCTGAAGGCAATGCGTGCATGACCTTCGCCGAGATCGAGAAGTGGCTTGTTCTTTTCTTCGCCAAATACCACATCAAAAAACACGACGGGATTGGCATGTCACCGTTGAAGAAATGGCGCGAGGGTTTGCTCGGCACCAAGAACAAGCCCGGGCGAGGCCTGCCGGCGCGGCGGCTGGATGAAGAGGTGTTACGGATCAATTTCACGCCCTACATTGAGCGCACAATCCAAGGGTACGGGGTGGTCATCGACGACGTGCATTATTACCACGACGTGCTGCGTCCTTGGATCAATGCGCCGCATCCCGAATTCCCCAAGCACAAGCGAAAATTCCGGTTCCACCGGGATCCACGCGATATCAGTCAGTTGTACTTCTTCGATGAAACTTCTCGGCGTTACGTCCACATTCCCTATCGGGACACCAGTCTGCCGCCGGTGAGCATCTGGGAGCTGCGCGAGGCGCATCGCAAGGGGGCCGAGCGTGGCATTGCACCGGAAAACGAAAGGGCCATCTTTGCCATCATCAATGAACAGCGTGCCCTGGAGGCCGAGGCTGCATCCAAAACGAAGACGGCGCGGCGCGAGCAGCAAAGGCGTACCGAGCACGACAAGCAGCGCGGCGACAAGGCCAAGACCATGCCGACCGTTTCACGCGCACCTGGTCCCAGCACGTCCTCACCGGCGGTGCGTGGCTACGATCCAGATGCGGTTCAACCCTTGGATGACGAATGCTAGACAAGCCAACCGACTATGCGCATTTGAACGAAGCAGCCAAGGCGTTGGCGAATGCTCCTGACGCAGCGCGCATTCATTCGATCCGCGCCGGAACTTGGCTTGGTTATCCCAGGGGCAAGGAAATCCTGGTCCGCATGGAGGATCTGCTTGAGTACCCGCGCATCACGCGGATGCCCAATATGCTGCTGGTCGCGGCATCGTTCAACGGTAAGACTTCCATATTGGAGCGTTTCCTGGCTCAGCATCCACCGGATCTCGACCCTTTGGGGGAAGCTACCATCTGCCCGGTGGTGATGGTCGAATCACCACCCAGTCCAGATGTGTCCGCGTTCTATTCGCGCATCCTGGATGCATTGATGGCCGTCTACAAGCCCAATGCGCCACCACAGGACAAGTACTCCCAGATCAAGCTGTTGTTCAAGCAGATGGGCGTGAAGATGCTGATCATTGATGAGATCCATCATCTGATCGCAGGGGGGCTCAAGCGTCAGCAGGAATTCCGCAATGCGCTGAAGAGCCTGGGCAACGAGACCAAGATCGTGATCGTGGCCGCAGGAATCGAAGACGCTTTCAACGCCTTCAACACGGACCCTCAGATGTCCAGCCGTTTCTGTCCTGAAGAGTTGCCGCTCTGGCGGGCCGATAACCAGTTCGGCGCGTTGTTGGCCACCCTTGAACTGCGCACGCCGCTCAGAAAACCATCCAACTTGAAAGAGCCAGCCATGATGCTGGAAATGCACACGCGCAGCGAGGGCACGCTGGGGGACCTGTGCGACCTGTTCAAGGAACTGGCTGTAGATGCCATTCGCAGCAAGGCAGAACAGATTACCCTGGAGCGGATTCGAGCTTTGCGCTGGGTGCCACCGTCCAAACGCAAGCAGTACCAGCGGATTTGACGCAATGAAAGGGTTCACTGCGTCGCTGTGGCCTATCCGATACAAGCCGTTTCCCGATGAACTGCTTTCATCCTGGCTGGTGCGCTTGGCACATGGCCATGGCCTGAAGGTCCAGACCTTCTGTAATCTGATCTTTGGCAATCGCAATCAAGTTTGGAATCGGGATGTTGACCGATTCGGCCCCGAATGGCTGGTCCGCGAACTCAGCGTGCGTACTGGCACGCCCATGGATGTCGCTTACGCAACGACGCTGCGATCCTACGAGGGGCGGCTATATGCCAAGTTCAGGGCATCGGGGACCTTGCCCTGGTTGCAGACCCTGAAGGTGTACCACCGTACCCGAGAGGGCTTTGGTTTGCAGTACTGTGGGGCATGTCTGGCAGAGGACGCTACGCCGCATTTCCGCAAAGCCTGGCGGGTCTCGTTCAACACAATTTGCGTGAAGCACGACCGCATGCTTCATGACCGCTGCCCGCAATGCGGTTGTGCGATTATGTTTCACCGGGTGGAGATGGGGCGCGGCAGCGCGTTTGATGCACTCTCGATGACGACGGCATGCCATGCCTGTGGGTTTAATCTGTCGGAGTCACCGAGCGAGCCGATCACGTCGTATGACTTGCAGGCCTCGGCTTGGCACGCGAAATTGTGCAACTCCTTGGGGCAGAGTGCGGACCAGGCGATTGCCCAGATTGATCTGGACGCTATGCGCGTGATGCATCAATTGACCGCCATATTGCTATCACGCTACAAGACTGTCAGCTTGAGGGATCACGCCTGCCAGCAGCTTGGGATCGAGGTTCCGGTTTTGCTCTCCGGTCGTGTGTCAATTGAGACCCGACCATTGGCCGAGCGCCATCACTTGATGCAGTTGGTAGCGTGGCTTTGGGTGGATATGGAGCCGCGGCTTCATGCGGCATGGCGCAGCAGGGCGGTGCGCTACAACCATCTCTGCAAGGACTTTGAGGATCCTCCGATTTGGTATGTTCGGATCGTTGAGAAATTTTCGAACTGGAGAAATCGCTGATGAGCGGCAGTGTCCCTGGAATCTTACCAGTGTGGCTTCATAGGCCGAGAGTTTTGTCACGCCTTTGCTGCGCTGTATAGCGGCACAGCATCGCCAGTATCCTTGAGCCATTTCTTGTCGGTGCTTCGCGAGAGCCTTGTGCGTTTAGCCATGGCACTGCTGGAGAGTAGGTCGCGCAGTTTCATGCTCCTGACGTTTCATGCATGTCCCCGAAACCATAACCGTGCCGGAGCGGAACGCTTAGCAGGCTGCTGAAATATTGGCATGCAAAGCCAGCCCTGCCTCCCGCGTGAGCGGAATTTCTCGGGACTGATTTCGTAATTTGAAACTCAGGCTCTTTTGGAGCTGATTTCCGGTTGTTTTGAGGTCGTTTTCCATCGCTTTCCTGCCTCTACGTCGTCTGCGGACGGATTTGTTCCAGGGTGCGCATACGCGTGAGGTTGTAGGCCGCCATCGTCAGCACGAATAACTGGTCAACCTTCTTCAAACCACGCACCATCACCTGGCGAATTGGACCAACGAACTTCGCCCAGCCAAATCCCTGTTCGATGAGCTTGCGCTTTTGCTGCGAGATTGCATAACCGTCGCTGCCCGCAATGTCTTGCGGCACCGCTGACTTGCGGTTGCTGGTGTTCTGGGCCACATGGGGCAGAACTTTCATTTCCGTTAACGCTTCAACGAACTCTGCTGCGTCATAGCCCTTGTCTGCGCCCAGTGTGATTTGGGCCTCCTCGTCCGCGACTTGTTTGGCGTCCGTAATCATTACTTTGGCCGCTTCACGCTCAGCGTAGCCGTCTGCTGTGGTGACCACGGCGCTGGCAATCAGACCGTGGCGGTTGTCGCTCAGTGTGTGGCCCATGTAGCGCAGTTCACTGGCCGTATTGCCTTTGCGGTACAGCCGTGCATCGGCATCGGTGGTGGATTCGTGGGTATCGTTGCTGCGGCTCTTGCCTTTGAAGTTTCCCGTGTCATCGTCGCTGCCGTCTTTGCGGGCAAAACTCTTGTGTCCGGCCCAGGCCTGAATCAGTGTGCCGTCCACGCTGAAGTGCTCGCCCGAGAGCCAATCGTTCTTGTTGGCAATAGCCAGCACTTCGTTGAAGAGCTCGATGACTGCGTCATGTTCAATGAGGCGTTCACGGTTCTTGGTGAAGACCGTTGGAACCCAGACCGTGTCGTCCATGGACAGGCCTATGAACCAGCGAAACAATAGGTTGTATTGGGTTTGCTCCATCAGCATGCGCTCGGAGCGGACGCTGTAGAAGATTTGCAGCAGCATGGCGCGCAGTAATTTCTCTGGCGCAATGCTGGGGCGTCCACCCTTGATGTCGGCGGCGTACATGCCCGAGAGCAGTGGCTCAATGTTCTTCAAGGCTTGATTGACCATCTTGCGCACTGGGCGCAACGGATGATTCTCCGGGACGAAGTCATCCAGGCGACGCATGGTGAACAAGCTCTCGGTGAAGGTATCGGCTCCGCGCATGGTCTGGTGTTGTGGGGGGCTTGCAATATTGCTTTGTTTATAACGGCTGAGCAGGGGCAGAGGGTGACCTTGGTCCGAGGTATTTCAGCAGCCTGTTAGGGCCGTTCGCTATAGCCAACTTGGGATGGGATTCGCGGATGCGCCAAAGTAATATTTAAGTGTGATTGAGGGGGTTGCGAATTGGCGGCACAAATAGTCGCCAGGAGATCCATCTGCATGGTGTACGAATTGAAAGAGACTTGAGGCAGTGAGCGGTTCCCACAAAAAATGAGAATGATGAATGGATCACTTTCTTTCATTAGAGTGGCAAGCTAGGCCCCTTGGTGCCATCAGAAACAATGACCCCGCAGCCCCGCGTTTCAAAGAGGTCTACGCGGTAGAGTTGGGGTAGGCTGTTGCGGGTTTTGTTCAAGATCCAAGTGGCGATGCTCGCGGGGTCGCAGTCGATCAAATCTGGTATCTGATGGAGAGGCTGATGATCCAGCATTTTGAAAATCGGGTTGAAAATTTCTTTGACGTCACCGAAGTCAATCGTCCATCCCATTACCGTGTCCAACGGCGCTGAAAGATATAGTCGCAAGGTATAGGTGTGACCATGTATCTTGCGACGTTTACTCCCCTCGGGCGCATACTTGAATTGCAGGGCGCTATCGAGCGTGAGTTCTTTCCAAATTTGATAGGACGTCCCGTCATAGTTGGCCCCGCAACTTGCAGTCTCATAAACTGTCACAGCAGACAGTTCAGGCAAAGTTGGTTTAACCCTACTCCATATCCAACTCGAAAGCATTTCGCTGGTAGGATTTTCTAGACCCGGTAGTTCGTTGAGGCAAGCATGATCCAGGTCTTTCTCAATTGGTGCCCAACAAGTGTCAAGGTGGTCATAGTCGATGCTGAGATCGCGCGTACCAATTTCGTGGTTCGCATGAATGATTACTTCAAACCCGTGACCGTGCATGTTTCCGCATTTGTGACCAGCCGAAACGTTCGGTAGTTGGTGTGCAGACTGGAACGCATACCGACGCCAAACCTGCGCATTTCCAAACATGTCAATCTCAACTCCTTCATTCGCAGTACTCTGCACCCCAATGGTTTCCATTCCTGGGATGTAACAATGAAGATTGACCCAGCGAGCAATGTTTTCATCTGTTGGTGGTTCAATTTGTTCGTTGAGTAGTCGGTAATCAAGCTTTTTTATCTGAGCTTCCAACCTTGACTTTATGACGTCAATTTCGCCGCCGGGGTATGGGGAGAAATCTTTTGCCAGGGAGCAATGAACTGTCGCCAAAAAACTGTGGCCATGTAACCGTCGTGAACGATGGTTTTCAGGCAAAACATCAACATGCCTCGCTGCCTCAAATGGTGCAGAAGCAATAAAAGTAATCTTGTTCGTCATTTCAAACTTTCAGGGCTCATTGTCAAAAAATGCAGACAGGATTACTGTCACTTCCCGGTCGAAGGGGCGACTGACAGTTCGAATGCTCCAGTCGGCGTGCTGAATCTTGTTCGATTGACTGTCCTAAGGGCATCGGAGCCTGCTGGCCGTGCCATTGCATCATTCAACTTTGCTTCCCAGAACGTTCAAACATTGCTAAGAGTCGGAAAAGGCAGCGAACAAATTAGCAGTTTTGTTAGTTTACGCCAGTGAGCAGGCAATTTGATGTGGAAGATAGCGTCGTCTGACCACGCGCCTTCTCGGATACCTGATGCGCACGTCAAATCGTCCTCCCTTGATAAAACACAAGTGCTGGCGACACACAACACAGACTTCCAGTGCTGGTTTTGGCGCACCGTAGCTCTGGAGCAACAAAAATATCAATTGACATGAGATTTAATGCATTAAGCATTTACTGTCAAACGCATTAAATGCACAATACGTATTTTATAAAAACGCATTAATTGTGTTACTGATCGCCCCCTGTAGCGCTACAAAAAAATTCCCCGTACCTTCCAACTTGAGAGGCACGGACGTTCACGCGTCTAGTCTCTATGGATACGCAAGACAGTGGTTGGAGCGCATTGAAAGCGCTGACGCAGTTTGCGCGGCAAGAAATCTTTATGGCGGCGTTGGGCACAAGGCAGTGGTTAGTGCGAGCGAGTTGCATGGCGTCGAACTGATGTTTGTTTCGGCGGGTCTTGGTCTGGTTAAAGCAGATCAGAAAATACCGTCCTACGATCTGACGGTTACGCCCGGAGGCCCGGGACCGTTTGGAGTACTGGATATTCCGTACCATCCAGAACAATGGTGGGGAGCGATTCACCACCGAAGTAGCGCAAAGATGCCGCTCGCTGAAATGGTCCAAGAATACAAGGGTACGGTCGTTCTGGCGTTGCCATCCGTGTATCTAAAGATGCTCTTCGACGATCTCGATGCTGTTGATACCAAACACATTGCGAAGTTAAGAATAATAACCACTGCCAATTCCACGCTGCCAGCAAGACTGCGCGAACAATCCATTGCGTACGATGACCGCTTGAACGGTATTGCCGGAGCCAGTACTGGTGCTATGACATCGCTCGTGCAGCGAGCAGCCCTTCATTTCATTGGCAGTGTTTTGACAGATCACCGTGTTGGGGCCATCGACGCTCAGCGAAAACGGGTTGGCGCCGCTTTGTCTGCCGTAAAGACAATGGATCGACCGACAAGGAACAAGTTTGGTGACGTAGCCATTGTTCGCATGATAAAGAAAATGACGCATGAGCAGCGGTCGTCAGTTACGACCGCATTGACCACTCTGCGCCATACGAAACAAGTTGCTTGTGAGCAGAACCGTTTCAAAGGACTCTATGAGAAAGCGATGAATGCAGAAAAGTAAGAAGCCGACCGAGCCGGAAGTCATCCGAGTCTCGGCTATTCAATTCGAACAAGGCGACCACAAGCTATACACCTTCGCGCTGTCCGGTGGAAAGATCGCTCAAATTGCAGACTTCAGCAGACTGAAGAAAGGCGAATCGGGCGAGTTGCTCGGATTTCAACGGAAGGAAATTCAGCAGCACGTAAAGCAAATAGTCGACTACCTAAATCAAGGTGCCATGCTCTTCCCAAATGCGATCATTCTGGCCATATCCCCAGAGCTGAAATTTGACAAGGCAAGAGGTAGTCGAGGTGCCAATGTGGAGCCATCTGGGCAACTTGGTTATCTCAACCTTCCTGTTGGTGGAAGTGAGCGCAAAGAGGCATGGATTGTGGACGGTCAGCAGCGCTCCCTGGCACTTGCTAAATCAAAGAATCCAGAATTACCGGTACCAGTCATTGCGTTCGAATCGATGAGCGTTGATATGCAGCGTCAACAGTTCATCTTGGTGAACAGAGCTAAGCCACTCTCGCAGCAACTCGTGAACGAATTGCTACCGGTAACCGATGAGACGTATTTGCCAAAAAATTTGGCCATGAATAAGGTACCTAGCAAGTTGTGTGGATTGCTGAATGAGAGCCCTAAGTCGCCGTTCTATGGGCGGATCGACCGAAAGTCGGCGAAATCAACCAGAGCGGTCGGCTTTAATGACACCGCAATCATTGCCATGATTCGCGAGCGCATTAATACGCCTCTTGGCGCGCTCGGTCACCTCAAAGGATTTCAGGGCGAGCATTCCGACTATGAGGCCATGTACAAGATTTTGGACGCATACTGGTGCGCTGTATCTGAAGTGTTTCCTGAAGCTTGGAATCTTCCGCCGTCGAAAAGCCGTCTTACCCATAGCGCCGGCATCAAAGCTATGGGGTCGCTGTTGGATCGGATTGCCAGTCGCGTTGATTTGAAGCAAGAAAGACTCAAAGCGGCATTTGTTAAAGAGTTGACCCCGATGGCGAAAGCTTGCGCGTGGACGTCTGGACGATGGCCTTACATTCAAATGCAGTGGAATGCCATTGAACAGACTCATCGGAGCGTGCATGAACTCACGCGCGCATTGACAAGCCTCTACATGGAGGTAGCGCGCGCATGAAATTCATTTTTGCCGATGCCATTGATCAGATTGACCCCGGTTTCAATTTCTTGACCGACGAGAATTCGGTTGGTCGAAAGCCATACTGGAACGATCAATACCCTCACGAGTTCTTTAAGAAGGCGCCCTATGACGGCGTGCTGATTTCAAGAGGGATCGTCGGTGATTCGTCACGCAAGGGGAAGTACTCAGACGCCCATGCGATCAGATTTCGCCGCGAAGGCGCTAGATCGTTTCTTCGAATGAATAATGCCCTATACAAAGACATGCCGATTTACGGCGATTGTGGAGCGTTCTCGTACGTAATGGAAAAGGTTCCGCCTTACACGCCTGACAATATGGCTGGATTCTATGCAGATGGCGGATTCAATTTTGGTTGCTCTGTCGACCACATTATTTTCGGATTTAGGCCGGAAGATAAGGGCCTCGATGGAGCTGCCCCGGAAGAGCGAGAGAGATTCGACATCACTCAACAAAACGCGCGAGACTTTCTAAAGGTTACGAAAGGCATTCCTGGTTTTACTCCAATGGGAGCGGTGCAAGGTTGGTCCCCCGAAAGCATGGGTATTGCGGCGCAAAACCTTGAGAAGATGGGATACAAGTATTTGGCAATAGGAGGAATGGTTCCTCTGGATGCGAAGCAGGTCCATCTTGCCTTGAAAGCGATACGGAATAAGCTGAAACCAAGCACTAAATTGCATCTGCTTGGTTTTGCGAAGGCCGAGCAGATAAGCGAATTTACAGACTACGGAATAGCTAGTTTCGATTCGACGTCGCCGCTTCTTCGTGCCTTTAAAGATGCCACCGCAAACTATTACGTGAACCGGGCGGACGGACTTCTGGATTACTACACAGCCATTCGGGTCCCCCAGGCATTGGAGAACCGGAAGCTGACCAACGCAGTTCGCGAAGGCAATCTTGATCAAGAAGAACTTGCG
Source organism: Rhodoferax sp. (assembly GCF_030697375.1). Classification (GTDB taxonomy): domain Bacteria; phylum Pseudomonadota; class Gammaproteobacteria; order Burkholderiales; family Burkholderiaceae_C; genus Allorhodoferax. The sequence continues at coordinate 43,436 of NZ_JAUYQD010000024.1, forward strand.
CAGCGAGAGTTTGCCGCCCTCAAAGTGTTGCGAGCCTTCGACATCGGGAAGGCCAGTGGTGCAGATGCGGCCAAACATGTTCTTTCCTACCTCCGTCTCTTCTTGAGTGTCGACTATAAAACTCCGCTTGCTTTGGATAAGGCTCTAGCAAAGTCTGAGAAAAGTCTCATGAGAACGCTCGCGGCAAAACCATGGCAGTCTTGTGGATGTGAGGTATGTCGACAAGCGGGAATCGAAGTCGCCATATTCAGGACCAGCAACCGTAACAAGCGCCGAGGTTTTCATAACCTGCACGTCTACTTCAATCATTTAAAGCGCATTACCAATGGTAGTTAAGAACATTCTCAAATTTGAAGCATTGGCGGCGCACCAGAGCGCCAACCACGAAGTCGTGATGATTCGTGCCAACGCTGAACAGATTAATGCAATCGCTCAAATTGAGCGCTTAGGTCGTAAGGAAGGAAAACTCACTGGATTTCAGCGTCCTCAGATCGCCGGCCACATTACTGAAATCCGGAACTATCTTGCTAAGTCCGACGCGGTGTTGCCCAACGCCTTAGTGCTTGCCTTTGTCGATGGCGCGAAAATCATCAAAGGTAAAGGATCGGTCGTCACGCTCGAAGTCGACGTGAGTAATGGAAAGCCTGCATTGGTGGTCGATGGGCAGCAACGACTAACAGCGTTGACCCAAACTCGGCGAGATGATTTTGAAGTTTTTGTGGCTTGCCTGATTTGCAAAGACATGGATGAACTGCGGCGTCAATTCATTCTGATCAACAACACCAAACCACTTCCAAAGTCACTGATCTACGAGTTGCTTCCCTCGGTTGAAAATCTTCCGGAAAGGCTGTCCTCGCGCGCGTTGGCGGCTGCAATGACTGAGCGTCTCAATTTCGATGACGGGAGTTCACTAAAAGGAATGGTCAAGATGCAAACGAACCCGAGCGGCATTATCCGGGACACAATTTTGCAAAAAGCGATCATGAATTCTGAGTCCGCTGGTGCTATTCAGACGTTAGCGCAACGCTCGGAAGATGTTTCTGAGCCTGTTGCGCTGATGAGCAACTTTTACGCCGCTGTCAAGAACGTATTTGCCGATGACTGGGTTGGCCATGATCCAAAGACCTCCCGTCTGGTTCATGGGGCAGGAGTGATCGCGATGGGCTACGTCATGGACGAAATTTACACCCGCACGGGTAAATCAACGGTGGAATCTTTCGCTGAAGGTCTGCAACCGTTGGTCGGCGCAACAGCGTGGACCGCTGGGGAGTGGAATTTTGGCGCGAACGAGATTGTTCCGTGGAATCGCATTGAGTACACGCCACGACAGTATGTTCAGTTGGCAGAACATCTCGTTGGCATATTGAGGAAGTCGAGCAAGGTCAAATCCGTTGCCAGGAGCCGTTAATGCTGTTCAACAGGGCGCTCGTATTGTTTTCCGGTGGTCAGGATTCAACCACTTGTCTGGCCTGGGCACTGGATCGATATGCGCATGTGGAAACCATTGGATTTGACTACGGGCAGAAACATCACGTTGAACTCAACGCCAGGCAGGTCGTTCTCCAATCTATCAAAAATAAGTTTCCGGCGTGGGCTGCCCGTTTGGGCGCGGACCATATGATCGACTTGGGTGCGCTCGGAAAAATTAGCGATACCGCGCTAACGCGAGACAGCGCAATCAAGATGACTGTGGCCGGACTGCCGAATACGTTTGTTCCCGGTCGCAATTTGCTATTTCTCACTCTTGCGGCGAGTGTGGGCTATCGTCGCGACTTAAGTGTAATGGTTGGGGGAATGTGTGAAACGGACTTCTCTGGCTATCCGGATTGCCGCGACGACACCATCAAAGCGCAGCAGGTTGCGGTCTCGTTAGGCATGGGGCAACGCTTCACGTTCGAAACGCCATTGATGTGGATAGACAAAGCAGAGACTTGGGCTCTTGCTCATCGCTTGGGCGGTGACGCGCTTACCAAAATCATTCTTGAAGATTCGCACACCTGTTATCACGGCGTACGCGAACGGATGCATTCTTGGGGGTACGGGTGTGGCGAGTGCCCCGCATGTGAGTTGCGCAAGGCAGGGTATCAACGCTGGGTTGAAAGCGTTGCAGCATGACTTACACGGTTAAGGAGATCTTTTACACGCTTCAGGGCGAAAGGGCAAACGCTGGGCGTCCCGCCGTATTTTGCTGATTCAGTGGGTGCAACTTGTGGACTGGGCGAGAGGAAGATCGACGCACTGCTGTCTGCAAATTGGCTCGTCAGGGGAATCTGTGCCCAGAGGGAAAAGATCAAACACTACGACGGTAGCCGGTATGATAGGCCTCAAATAAGACTTGCTTCAAGATCGCATGTTTGATTTTGGAGTCAGGCCGTCAAAAAGGGGATGATGCTTGGCTGTTCTTTCTGAAGTGACGCGATGGGTGCCCGAAACCGACGGTGAGCGACTTTTTATGGCCGCGTACGAAATGGCCGCACCCTGCGTCCCGGTCCTGTTTGGCGGTCAGGCCTGGGTTGTTTCTCCAGAAGGTATGACTGAAGCCTGCCGATTGTCCGCCGCAATGGAAATAACGCATCGATGCCTCAACGAGGGCGTGGATCTTTACACCGCAAATCCACAAGCGTCGGTTGACCCGATGGTACACAGGCTGAGGCTCGTCATTGGCATGTATCAGATGAATGAGGTGGCATTGCGTGTCGCACAGGTCACTCGACTCGCTTCCCTGGCCTATATAAATCGGCAACTCTCGCCGAGCCGAATAAAGCAGGTACATCAGACGGAGCGCAAGTTTTGCTGTTGGTGTGGCAATCCGACCTTAAGATCGAAAAATGCCCCGGAGAATGCTAAGGCGACTGTGGAACATTTATGGCCCGAATTTTTAGGCGGAAATTCGGCACTGGAAAATCTTGCAATTGCATGTAGCAAATGCAATACGGCAAGGCAGCATGCGTTCACATGGGCATGGTTTTCCACACCAGCGATAAATGAAAAGTTGGACGTGAATGGCGCCGTACCGAGAGAAGTTGAATTGGCAATTGCTCTTCACAGATTAATCAAAGTAGCGAGTGGTCAATCGCCGCTGTCTACAGTTAGAACCACCCTTAAGGCTGCCATGCGACTGCTAAACGGAGCCATACCAAACCTGAATTTGCCTGCAAACAGGCGGTTCACATATTTCGAAATATTGCAAAATTCAACGGAGTAACCATGGCTACGATCAAGAAAACCACGAAAAAAGCGCCTGCCAAGAAGTCGGTGATAAAAACCGAGAGCTATCTTGCATTGGAAAACGTACAAAGATCGGACACCAAGGATCTGCGGTTCTTTCTCTTTCATGCGTCAGCTTCGGAAATCTTTCAATGGGGTTTAATTGATCGAACGTCGCCAGAGAAGCCAAAGGCGATTCAACGAAGACTCAATAAGACCAAGGTCTTGCGAATCAAGGAATTCCTTGAGCAACCTGGAAACACGATAGCCACGTCTGTGATCGTTGTTTTTAATGACAATCAAGTGTCTTTCGTTGAAGAAGAACTGCCCGACGGGGGATGCTCTGGCTTCGGAACCTTGTCAGTCTCTTGGAAACCAAGCTCGCCGGCTGGGATCATCGTCGATGGGCAGCATCGAGTAATTGGTGCAAACAGTTTTCAACAAGAGGACATTCATCTCAATGTGATCGGAATTCTTGGTGCTGATGATGATGAAGGTGCATTTCAATTCTTGGTCATAAACAACAACAGTTCTAAAGTAAATCCGAGCCAAGTGAAAGCATTGTTTACGTCTTATAAGGAAGAAGATTTGGTCAGTCGGATGCTTGCAAGCGGGAGTACCAACATTGATTCGGAGAAGATAACCGCGTTGCGGGTCTTTGATGAAGGACCGGATAGTCCATTCAATGGACAACTGAAGTGGCAAAAGAACGCTGTCGGGTTCATCGCTCCCAATGCGTTGGAGGCGGGGCTCGGTGAGGTCCAAAATCGCAGCGCTCTGCTGGCTGTTACTGATTCGGAGCTCGATACGTTTTTGGGAATATGGGCGGCTATTCGTGCCGAGTGGGCTGCTCTTTGGCATGCCGAAACACATCTTTTGGAAAAAGCTTGCTTCCAGGTAGTAACTGCCTATATTTGTGATTCTTTGGAACAGTTCCGGACCTTTAGCGACGAAAGCGTCGACTACACAGATCCCGATGTTCTAGCCAAAGGCGTAAAACGAATTTTGAAACGGATTGAACCGAACTTTTTCGAGGTGCAGTGGGCGCGAACTGGTCTAGATACTCGCACTGGTCAAGAGTTGTTGATGATGGATTTGAAGACCATGGCCAGCAACATTAAAGGTTCGCGCCCGTGGCATAAAGGGCTAGAAACCGTAAACGTGGGTGCCGTGTCTGGCGATCAAATCAAAAAAGGAGATCGTGCAAAAAAGGTTAAGAGCTAATTGGATGAGAAGATGCATTGCATCTCAGTATTGACTCATGGAATAGGCGGTGGAGATATTTGGTAGCCGCTATCCCTGCCGTATGGTTTGGGGCAAAAATAGCGTGAGTCGCAAGCTGCGCATGTGTCAGGGTCTTGGCAAGACGGCTGCCAGGCTTGGGAAATATCTCCTCCAGAAATTTCATTCGAAATGCGCTTCTCAATATCAACCACCACGCTGTCGAAGGCAACTCCTGCTGCATGAATACTCGCAGGGGTTACCGAGATGACTCGCATGGCTCGTTGAATTCGAAACACTTCACTCAATTCGCGGCCCGCACCAGTCCCAGGCCGCGCGGTAGTCAATGTGTAATAGTCTGGGCTTCCCCGGGCTGGAAGCACATCTGTCAATGATTTGTCGACCTGCCGTCTTAGGCCAATGACATCCGTCGTGCTGGGGAGTAGTTCGTTGACGTACAGAACGATACCTGCGACTACCGGTTTTGCAGCGACCTTTCGGGCACGTAACCAGGCGTACATTTGGATTTGCCAGTCATGCTGCTGCCAGTAATGCTGCTCCGAATGGCCAACATCCGGTCGTGATGCTCCTTTGTAGTCAACGATTACTTCGAACTCTGGTGGCAATACGATGCCTTCACTTGAGAGTTTTTGCTCTATGGCGGTGCGAATTAGATTGTCCGGAGCTACGTTGCTCAAACTGATGTTGGTAAGAACATCTGCGACGCCGGTTACTCCGTAACGTTCTGCACGCAAACTCACACTTGATGAATCGGATGGCAGCGGCCTTGAGCCGGCTAAGGGCTCTTCGGCAAACACCACAAGGGGGAAGAGATGAGGGCCAATCAGATTGATAGCCTCCGCTGCGCGCGTGTATGCGGTCATGCGCGCGTCACGGTTCCGAGGAATTTTGCCCTGAACGGCCAAAACGGCCTCGACGCGTCGACCGATTTCACCGATGTCGTGTTCCGCAAGTCCCTTACCCGCTTCCCTGTCCTCCCATTCAATGGTTGTCGAAGGCCAAGGGAGTGGAATGCTTCGTTCCTTCCAGATCGTGTAGGCCATCTCCAGTACACCGTGAATGAACTCCCCGAACCAGAGTTGCACTGGTCGCGCTGGCGGCAACGCGCTCCCGTTTTGGTACCGATACTGAAGTCCGCATCGAAGAAAAGAGAGTAGATCTCCTGTCAGGCTGTAGTTTGGAATAGTGATGGGCAAATGCCGAGCATTGAGGGACATGGGATTCTTAGATTAGTGTCAAAGGCATTTCTTCTGGCTGGGTCGGTGTTCCCTTTTTTAGCGGCGGGTTGTCTTTGCGCCAGGTCCAGTCTCCATCTCGTGCCCAAAAAGTAGCGACGTTTTGAACCGAAGTGTTGTACTCAATACTCTTTGTTAAACCCACGAGCAAAAGTGCAACCTGCGCTCGACTGTACGCAACGTAATAAAGACGCATCAAGTCATCGAATGTTCGGTCAATGTCGCTTCGTGCGGTTCTGACTGAGCCAACTTCCGTGTGCGGCGCCATTGCTGACTCCATGAGGACGGTACTAGATGGTTCCCTTGGGAATCTCTTGAAAGCGTTCTTCGCGTGGTTCATCTTGAATTCAGATCCGACATCCACGATAACGAGGGGGTATTCCAAACCTTTGCTCTGGTGAATGGTCATGATGCTCAGACGATTCCGCGGAACTGCAAACAGAAGATCTTCGTTGACGTCTATGACCTTGTCTGCAATTGGCGTTAAGAGGTCGGAAACAACAACGTTACGACTCTGCAAGTCGTGGGGTACCTTGTTAAGTATGGTGAAACCATAACTCGAATAATGTGAGCCCTGAACGACGCAGCGCATGATTGCCTCGAGATACACCTGGTGTTCAGGGTCTCGCTGGAATGCCGGAATCCAGACAATGAGTTTGTACAACAAATCAAGGAGAGGAATGTCGTGCGGCCAAGGGCCGGTGGTTGCACGTCTATTGCGCCAACCATCGACATAGTGGCCAAGTGTCATTGATGCAGAACGTGGGGCCGGATTTAACGCGATGAAAGCCCGAGCGGCGTCACGCCATATGGGCAAATATCGCTTCGTATCTCGAGTGAGATACATCGGGGCCTCAATTGCGTCGGACGAATCCAAACAAAGCAGGACCAATCCCAAAAGTATTTGAACGTTGGCAATGTCCCTAAGGTCTTGGCCGCGCGGATTGAAAACACCGAGCCCGCTTCCTTCCAAATTTCTGCGAAGTTGAGCGGGAAGACGGTCCACTAAGCCGCCAGCGTTGTCGTCCTTGAATTCCCGGACGCTCGATGCAAGTAGCACAGCGTCGCCCAAAGCGCCACTGTTTTGATCTCTTCTCAAAACAGTGTTGGTTCCAGGGATGGCGTAACCTGAACCTTGAAATACGTCATTTAGGAGTTTGGAAAGATCGGCTGATAGATCGTCCATTGAGTCTCTAAAGAGCCCAAGAATGGGAATGCCGTAGCTCGGATTGAACGGCACTATGGCTGGTTTACCGGTGACCCGAGCTGCAACGAACTTGGGATCGTGTGTAGCAAAGTCATTGAAAAGCTTGACTATTTCCGGCGTAGAGCGATGGTTGGTTACTAGGTAAACAAGATGGCTACTTGCGCCAGCAATCGCAGTGGCAAATCGTTTTTGGAAATGTGTAAACAATTCAACCGTCGCGCCACGGAAGCGATACAGAGCTTGATCGTCATCGCCAACCACTGAAAATGAACACTGAGCCTGGCGGACCACCTCCAGATAAATTGCCTCTTGCAGTGGATTCGTATCTTGGTATTCATCAACGAGAAGTGCTTTGATTGGAGGGATTGTTGAGTACAAGGTGCCATTTTTTAAACCTTGATGGATTCGCTCAGCGCACAAAGAAAAATCGAACATTTGCTGCCCTTGCAGATGTGTCCGGTAGTTTGCAAGCAGTGTGGCTTGAGAGGACGGCGCTGTACCGGACCTCCCATACGAATCAAGATTCACGAGATCCTGAAGCAATCTATTGTTGACCGAAATGGAAAGGTTGCCGGCTTCGGTCTGATTTCGCGGTTGCTGCTTTTCGAAGTTGTAGCCGGCTAAATACGGATCCAAGACGGTCTGCGCTCCAGCGCGGTAACTTGGCGCAAAGATCTTGCGTCGGTATACAAAATTTGCTGCAAACTCTTCGAGCATTACGGGTGTTGGCGACCCTACTTGACGCGTGCGGCCAAGCCATAATTGGCAAAAACTGTCGAGGGTTCCGGTCTGAATCGCATTGATGTCAAGTTCAGTGAGCCATTTCTCCCTGGATCCATCGTGTGAAGCCGCTGCAGTGAGTCGGAAGTGTTCTACAAGAGTTAGCCCCCACCCAACAAGGCGACTAGAAAGTTCAGCGGCTGCTTTGCGGGTAAACGTTGTGATGAGGACCGACTCTGGCTCCATGCCATCGACCAATACATGCCTTAAGGCTCGAAGTACCAGGACGGTCGTCTTTCCTGATCCAGGTCCAGCGACAATCATCAAAGCTGGATTCTGAGGATGTAAAACGCACTCAAGCTGAGGTGGGTTCAAATTGCGTGCCAAGACCGACTTGACCGCGTCCGAAAATTCTTGAATTGTGATCAATGTTGTTCTCCCCTATTTTATTATCTTAGCTATAAGTTCACGACATTTGTGCGCAAACGCCGTATAAGAGTAGCGCCTATAACGCATAAATAGAACGGCTTCTTGCAAATTGCAACGTTTCGCTGCTGACGGCGATGCCGATTTTGACTGAATCATGGAGAATCCCCTGAATTCCTTTTCCATTAGCGTTTGGCGCGTTGCTAGAGTGGGACAATGATTTCCGGCAGCCAGGCCAAATCGGCGCCGGCAGTAAAACGTTGTTACAGGAAGCATTAGGAGTGTTGCCACAATTCGGCTGCAGCCTTAATGACTGGCCATTGACGACTAAACATCAAACACCCAATGGATCAATTCCGACAAGCTAGAAGTTTCTAGATCGCTTGTGGAGCCCCGCAAGAAATCGACCGCAGCACATCGCAATGTGTCCCGAACTTCGCCAGAAGTTTCCCCAGTGGTCGTGTAGATCTTGACATGTACGGGTGACGACTCAATTGCAACCGCGCATACGTGTTCAACGTCGCGCTTGAATGCAAAAACACTGGCACGACGCATTCGAGATGTGCCATGGGTATCTACAATCATGAGTTGTGGATTTATTTCGCCATCTTCGTTTGCGAGGAGTGATATGGGGACAGACCATCCGTCATGTTGGCTTTCAGTCAGCAACTCAATCTCAATGTTTTGCACGGACTGCAAATCTGCAACGATTTCCCGAAGAAAAGTTGGAATGGCATCGGAGTTTATGGCATTTGTCGTCGTTACCAGGGCTAGGTCTACAGGACGTACCCTGCGTTCTGCCCCTGGTTCGCCGACCGCAGCAAAATCAACCGACTGTTGACTGGTCTGGAATGAAGCGGAACCCGATGCCGTGGATAGCGTCTTGTTTTTCCAAATGGTTTTGTGTTTGAGGTCGAGAAAACGGAGTTCTGTCTTGAATGTTTTTAGCTTGGGTGCGAGCTTATTGGATGAGTCTTGTTCGACCAGGGGTTGATCGCGTGAATCCATTGCACTGTGTTTAACCCGTTGGGGGTGTGCATCCGAGGATTCAGTAGATTGTGGCGACTTTGGTCTTAGTGCCCGCGCACCTTTCAACTCATAACGCAACGAATTGAATGGAAAGGGGTGGGCGCAAGAGCGAAGGTTATAGACTAGGAAGGTCGCTTTGAGTTGGTCACCAAATGAAAGCCATTTGCCAGAAGCCACCAAGTTGGTCCTGCCCTCAAACGGGAACAGCGCCTGGGGATGTATTGCCTGTTGAGTCGTGGATGCCTTCAGGCAAGACACGCCAATGTGCTGGGCGGCACGCCACGCCATCGGCTCCATCGATATACGGCCGATGTCGGCAGCAGAGGCTCCGGACATTCTTTCAGCCAACTCAATTTTCAACCGGCCTGACTTGTAGTCTAGGGATGCATTGGTGAAAAGGGTCTCCCTGATCAAGGGTGGCAGGAAGAGCTGAGAGATCAGGCTGCTGGACGATCCAAAATAAAAGCGAATGATCTCCATGCAGGGGATGATGATTCTGTGGTGACCAGGTACTTCGAGCATCACGCAGTAAGACTGCGTACATTGCATGTGCCAGGGATGCTCGGACAAGGGCAGCAGAAAACCGTCCTCATTCGGATTCAATCCGGCTTTGATCAATGAGGTGGTGCTTTTGTCGATCTGTATATCGTCAAACTCTTCCAATTCATAGTCGGGGCGGAGCAATAGTTTGCGATCGCGCCAGATGTCGCCAATCCGCAGAAGCGGGAGCGTACCGACCGAAACCCACACGCGTCTTTGAAATTTGGGTGGGCTGGTGCATTGGGCGGACAGGAGGACGGATGAATCGATACAGAACCGTGGATCCGTCACCCGGGAAAGATGCACAAATACGGACGGTTGTTTGCGGCGAACTGTTCGATCGGGAAACGCGATATCTCCGAACCAATCAATACGCCATGCAGTTTGTCCCTCCGGAAAGGCATGGATTCTGAGGGTTTCACTGGGGGAATTGTCAGTTTTTTCCAAAAAACCCCGCCAATTTGTCTCGTTAACTACTGAATTTATCTCGCCAACTTCTAACTTTTCTCATTTACTTCTGATCATTCACAACGCCCCCAGCGCGTGCCCGGCCTGCTGGTCTGCGTGGTAGCTGGAGCGCACCATGGCCCCTACGGCGGCGTGTTTGAAACCCATCTCGTACGCACGCGTCTCGAACATCTTGAAGGTGTCGGGGTGCACATAACGTTTGACGGTCAGGTGCGAAGTGCTGGGGGCCAGGTACTGGCCGATGGTCAGCATCTCGATGTTGTGGTCGCGCATGTCCTGCATGACCTGCAGCACCTCTTCATCGGTCTCGCCTAAGCCCACCATGATGCCGCTCTTGGTCGGTACATTGGGGTGCTGCGCCTTGAACTTCTTGAGCAGGTTCAGCGAGAACTGGTAGTCGCTGCCGGGGCGGGCTTCTTTGTACAGGCGCGGCGCGGTTTCCAGGTTGTGGTTCATCACATCGGGTGGGGCGGCCGTCAAAATCTCCAGCGCGCGGTCGTCGCGGCCCCGGAAATCGGGCACCAGCACTTCAATCTGTGTGGTGGGCGAGAGTTCGCGGATGCGGCGGATGCAGTCCACAAAATGCTGGGCGCCACCGTCGCGCAAATCGTCGCGGTCCACGCTGGTGATGACCACGTATTTGAGCTTGAGCGCGGCAATGGTCTTGGCCAGGTTTTCGGGCTCGTTCACGTCCAGCGGGTCGGGGCGGCCGTGGCCCACGTCGCAAAATGGGCAGCGCCGGGTGCACTTGTCGCCCATGATCATGAAGGTGGCCGTGCCCTTGCCAAAACACTCGCCGATGTTGGGGCAGCTGGCTTCTTCACACACCGTCACCAACTTGTTGGCGCGCAGCGTGTCCTTGATTTCGTAAAAACGGGTGCTGGGGCTGCCGGCCTTGACGCGGATCCAGTCGGGCTTTTTCAGGATCTCGCCCTGCACCACCTTGACCGGGATGCGAGAGAGCTTGGCGGCGGCTTTTTGCTTGGCGCTGGGATCGTAGTTTTCCAGGGTCTGGGCTTCACGCACCGTGGGGTTGGCGGTGGCTTCGGTAGGGCGGGCGTCGTGGGGGGTGTGGCTCATGGCGTTAGATAAATGGCGAGCTTTTGGCTCAGGATGTCGGCGGCCTCGGCCCAACCAACGGATACCCCGATTGTAGAAAGGTCCACCGTCTGCAGCCTGACGTAGCCGCAGGGGTTGATGCGCGAGTAGGGTTCCAGGTCCATGTCCACATTGAGCGCCACCCCGTGGTAGGTGCAGTTGCGGCTGACCTTGAGGCCGAGCGCGCCGATTTTTCCCAGGCCGGTGAAGTCGGGGGTGGGCTTGGCGTCGGACCCCAGTTTCTGCGGCCGTTGTTCCAGCGGCGCATGGCCCGTGGGGTCGTCCAGCCGCACATAAATGCCCGGCGCATGTGCCACGCGGTGGCCGGTCACGCCAAAGTAGGCCAGGGTCTTGATCAGCGCTTCTTCAATGCGGTAGACGTATTCCTTGACGAAATAGCCCGCGCGCTTCAGGTCGATCAGCGGGTAGGCCACCACTTGCCCGGGGCCGTGGTAGGTGACCTGGCCGCCCCGGTTGGTTTGCACCACCGGGATGTCGCCGGGCATGAAAATATGCTCCGCCTTGCCCGCCAGCCCCTGGGTGTAGACCGGTGGATGCTCACAAATCCATAGCTGGTCACGCACGTCCTGCAAGGGCTTGAGGCATCTTTGGGCAGTGAATTCCTGCATGGCGGCATAGGTGGGCTCGTAGTCCACGCGGCCGAGGTGATGGATGTCTAGGGTCATGTGAACAGGGTGTCGAGTTGAATCGAGCTAGAAAACACTGCCAGATTATCTAGGGCGGTTGGTTGGCAGGACATGCGGATGATGGGGGCATTGGGGTAAAGATCGGATTATTTTTGAACCGACTATCCGGTGTAAGCCTTTGATTTGTCTATGTAAATCAATTTACATCGGATAATTTTTCGGATAAGTCACAGCAATTTATCGCCAACTATCCGATTGGCTCATTTTCGGAAATCACCCAACGGGTTGCCTTGCCAGCTCCGGTGGCGACAATCTTGACGCCATTCAGGCCGGTTGCGCGCAGTGCTGCCAGCAGGTTCTTCAACTTGATCAGTTTTTGCTCCTGAGTCAAGGAGTGGGGCAATTTGTCAAGCAACAGCGAGCGGACTTCCGCCAGCGAGACCGATTTGAACCGCTTGATGTGCTCCAGGATAAGCGTCTTGTAGTAATGGTCGTCCAGCCCCTTGTTGCGGGTGTAGTCGGTGCGCGTGTCCGTGGCGTCTGCAATATGGGCACAGACGAAGAAGTTGGGTTTGCGTCCTTCAATCAGCTTGGCCTTGCGCAAAACAGCCGCCTGTTCATCGGCGATGCGGTGCTTTTTCTGCACCCGGTCCAACCAGATCACCTGCTCCAGCGGCAGGTCGGCGCGCTCCATCAGCATGCGGCTGTAGTTCTCGTCAATTTGTTGGCCATAGATGTTGAACAGCGTCTCCGCCGGAGTGGACCCCTCGTAATCAGGCAGCGGCAGGTAACGCTTGCGCTGGCTGCTCACCATGTCGCGGATGCCGTAGCCGCCCTTGTCGATCATGCCGATGTTGTTCATGGCAACGGCCAGCCAGGGGTTGCGGTACACACTGGGCGTGCGCTCGCCAGTGAAGTAGTCCTCGGGCTTGCCGTCCACAAAGCCTCCCAGATTGCTCAAACGCAGCCGCCCCTTTGTTTCCAGCACCACAATGCGCCCCGCCTGCTCATAGTCTTGGTGCGCCAGGCAGTTGTGCAGGCCTTCCAGGACGACCTGCATGTCGTAGCGGGGCAGCTCAATCGCCAGCAATTCGGTGGCGGGAAACAGTTTGATGTTGGGATTGCGAATGTGCTGCCCCACTTCGGTAGTGGTCAGCACAAACGGGGGGCCAAAGTGCTTGGCAATACGCTCGTCGGGCACTTTCCAGGTGATCTCTGCGGTGCTGTTGGGCAGCAGCCCCACGCTCTGCGGTGTGCCCAGCAAGAGCAGGGCCGTGCGGGTAATGTTCCCATGCAAAGTGATCTTGGCCTTGTCCAGAAACTCCTCGGTGCTCCACAACGCTATTTCCGCTGCCCAGCGCTCTCGCTGGTGTTTGGCGGAAAATTTCTCGCGCGCCTTGGCAACCGCCGCAGGGTCCAGATCGGCAAGGGTGGCGCGGGGCACCGGTTCCGCACTCCAGTCCAGGCCCGCGATGAGTTCCGTCAGAATCCCGCGCAGCCGGTCCGGGCGCAGCTCCACCAGGCTGTCGCCGTCGCGCTGCCATGCTTTGTCATGGGCTTGCACGGCTTGTCGGGGCGCATGGCGTGGCACATGCACCAGCCAGATGACAGCTTTGGTGTCGCTGGCCTGCAGCGCTTCCACCCGCAACCCCATGGACGGCAGACCGGGTGTTTTGCCCAGCATGCGGTGAATGATGTTTTCCGGCGTGTAGTCCGCAAAGTCCTGTATGCCGGTGACGGCCAGCGTCTTGTCTTTCACCCCGATGACGATGCAGCCGCCCTCCATATTGGCCAGCGCAGAGACATAGGACACCAGGTCGTCGCCCTTGCGGCCGGAAATATTGGACTTCAGGCTGGCCCATTCCTTCCACTCATGGCGCTCGTCCTCTTTGGGGAAGCGCGCTTGGATGAACGCTTGCAACTCTTGGGCAGTCATTCGGATGTTCTGGGTCATGGTCATCGTGCTGTTACGTCGTCCGTGAGGGGCGTGAAATTCCTGCTTGCTGGCGTAGTTGGGATCGTAGCCCACGCGGTCTAGATTGCGGATTTCAATGGCAATAGTAGGTGAAACGCTGCCAGGGGTGGAGTGGGCGGTACAAACGACAGCTTGCCCTGGGACCGACTTGTATCGGGTTTTCACCTAGCCTTCAAAAATCAAAAGTGTATACAGTTTGCCAACCCCGAACCATTTTTGGAGAACAGTGATGTCCCACGCCGTCCATCCGGTCGATGAACGATTACCCGCCGGCCAACTCGCCGCCCTCGGTCTGCAGCACGTCTTGGTGATGTATGCGGGGGCCATTGCCGTGCCGCTCATCGTGGGGCGCGCCCTCAAGCTCAGCCCGGAGCAGGTGGCGGCGTTGATTTCGGCGGACCTGTTTTGCTGCGGCATCGTGACCCTGATCCAGTCCCTGGGCGCGACCCAGTGGTTTGGCATCAAGTTGCCGGTGATGATGGGGGTGACCTTTGCCTCAGTCGCGCCCATGGTGGCCATGGCGGGCACCACGCCCGGGGTGGAAGGGGCGCAGCTGATCTTTGGCGCCATCATGGGCGCGGGGGTGCTGTCCATGCTGCTGGCGCCGGTGGTCAGCCGCATGCTGCGTTTCTTTCCGCCGGTGGTGACCGGCACCATCATCACGGTGATTGGCATCAGCCTGATGCGTATTGGCATCAACTGGATTTTTGGCAACCCCTTTGGCCCCACGGCGCCCAGCATTGTCAGCCCGGAGAACGCCCGCTGGCTGGCGGAGGTGGGGTCCATGGCCAATGCTGCGGTGCTGCCCGCCGCCGGTGCCAGCGCGCCCCTGGCGGCCGTGGTGCCCGCCATCCCCAAGGGGCTGGCCCTGGTGGGCTCGGTGCCCAACCCGGCCTACGCGCCGCTGGCAGGCGTGGCGGTGGCGGCGGTGGTGCTGGTGGCGATATTGCTGATCGCCAAATTCGCCAAGGGCTTTGTCAGCAACATCTCGGTGCTGCTGGGCATTGTGCTGGGCGGGGTGGTGGCCACGGCCGCCGGCATGATGAACTTCGACAAGGTGGCCAAGGCCCACTGGTTTGAAGTGGTGCTGCCCTTCCAGTTCGGCATGCCGGTGTTTGATCCGGTGCTGATCGTGACCATGACGCTGGTGATGGTGGTGGTCATGATCGAGTCCACCGGCATGTTCCTGGCGCTGGGCGAGATGACCGAACACCCGGTGGACCAGGCTGCTTTGTCGCGCGGCCTGCGCACCGACGGGCTGGGCACGCTGATCGGCGGCATGTTCAACACCTTCCCCTACACCAGCTTTTCGCAGAACGTGGGGCTGGTGGGGGTGACCGGGGTGCGCAGCCGTTTTGTCTGCGTGGCCGGGGGCCTGATCCTGATCGTGCTGGGTCTGTTGCCCAAAATGGCCGCGTTGGTGGAGTCGCTGCCCACGGTGGTGCTGGGTGGGGCGGGCCTGGTGATGTTTGGCATGGTGGCGGCCACCGGCATCCGCATCCTGGCCAATGTCGATTTCAAAGGCAACCGCCACAACGCTTTCATCGTGGCGGTGACCATCGGTATGGGCATGGTTCCGCTGATCGCCCCGAATTTCAAGCAATGGATGCCACACGGCCTGCACCCCTTGATCGAGTCGGGCATTTTGCTGGCCTCGCTGAGTGCGGTGCTGCTGAACCTGTTTTTCAACGGCGCCCAAGGCGACAGTACCCAGGCTGTGCAGGCGGCCAAGCTGGCCGACGCGCACTGAGCTGCGGCTGGCTTTTTACAGCACCACTTTGACCATGGGATGGGTGGACAGCGTGCGGTACAGCTCGTCGAGCTGTTCGCGGCTGGTGGCGGTGATGGTGATGGTGACACCCAGGTACTTGCCGCCTTTGCTCTCGCGCAGCTCGATGGTGCTGGCGTCAAAGCCGGGGTCAAACGCGTGGGCGATGACGGAAATGGCGTGCACCAATCCCTCCACCTTCAGGCCCATGACCTTGATGGGGAAGAGGGAGGGGTATTCGATGAGCGATTCCTGGCGGGGGACGCCCGGCGCAGGGGGGCTTGGTGGTGTGGGGGGGGTAGACACGGCGGATGGGGGTTTCAATAAAGCGGGGACAAACAGGCGGCTTATGGCGCCTTGGCGCGCTGGTAGCCGTCGTACAGGCTTTGGTAGATGGGGCCGGGTGCGCCGTTTCCAACCGGCTGCCCGTCCAGGGTGGTGATGGCCAGCACCTCTTTGGTGGCGGACGACAGCAGCAATTCGTCGGCCTGCCGCACTTCCTCCAGGGAGATGCGGCGCAATTCGAAGGGAATGCCCTGGGCGCGGCAGAGGTCTTCAATCAGCCCGTAGCGCACGCCTTCCAGCGCCAGATGGTCCTTGGGTGCGCCCAGCACTTTACCGTCTTTCACCACCCAGACGTTGCTGGCCGAGGCTTCGCTCAAATAGCCGTGGCGGAACATCACGGTTTCCACCGCGCCCGCGTCAAAGCTGATCTGACGGGCAAACACCGAACCCAGCAGGCTGGTGCTTTTGATGTGGGCTTTTTCCCAGCGGAAGTCGTCGGCGGTGACACAGGCCACACCCAGGGCGCGCTGCGCGGGTGTAGGCAGCTTCATGGCATTGGCCATGGCAAACACGGTGGGCGTGATGTCGTCGGGCATCACATGGTCACGCATGGCCACGCCGCGGGTGATCTGGATGTAGATCAGTTGATCGGTGTTTTCGGCCTTCTGGCCCGTGGATAGTGCGTAAGCAGCTATCAATTTGGTAGCAATTGCTTTCCACTCGTCGTGGGTGTGGGGCTGGCGGATGCGGGTGGCGGCCAGGCTGCGGTCCAGCCGCGCCATGTGCTGCGCGAAGCAAAACAGGCGTCCGCCATAGACCGGCACCACCTCGTACACGCCGTCGCCAAAGACAAAGCCGCGGTCCATGACGCTGATCTTGGCGTCGGGCAGCGCGGTGTAGTCGCCATTGAGGTAGCAGGGGAGTCGGGGCAGGGTGTGCATGGGCGGATTATCGCAGCCGCTGCCGGGGCGCAACCAGCGGCACCGTGACGCAAAAATGGGTTCCCTGCCCCTCCAGGCTGCTGACCTCCACCCGCCCGCCCAGCAGATCACGCACCTGGGTGTAGACGATGTACAGCCCCAAGCCGGAGCCCCCCTGGCCGAATTTGGTGGTGTAGAAGGGCTCGAAAATATGGGGCAGCTGGTCGGCGGCGATGCCCTTGCCGTCGTCGCTGAAGGTGAGCTCCAGGGTGGCCTCGTCGCGCAGGGCGGTGCGCAGGCGCATGGCGCCGGTGTCGCGTCCGGCAAAGGCGTGCAGGAGTGCATTGCCTACAAAATCACTCAGCACCTGGCTGATGGCGCCGGGGTAGCTGTCCATCTCAATGCGGTGGTCGAGCTCCATGGTCAGGTGGTAAGGCGTGCCCTGCAGCTTGGGTGCCAGGAAGGACAGGGTGCCAGAGACCACGTCCGCCAATTGGAAGCGGTGGCGCTCTTCGCTGCCCCCATCGACGGCGACTTGCTTGAAATGCCCGATGCGCTCGGCTGCGCGGGTCAGATTGCGCTCCAACAAATCGCTGATGTCGGTGGAGTTTTGCAAAAACTGGTCGAGCGCCTTGCGCCCGAGTTGGCCGCTGGCAAACTGGGTCTGGATGGTGTGCGCCTCGTGCGCCAGCGCGGTGGCGGCGGTCAAGGCGGTGCCAATGGGGGTGTTGAGCTCGTGGGCGATGCCCGCGACGAGCGAGCCCAGCCCGGCGAGTTGCGCGGTGCGCACCAGCTCGATTTGCGTGGTTCGCAGGTCGTCCAGGGTCTTGGACAGGCTGGTGTTGGCCTGGGCCAGGTCCGCCGTGCGTTCTTTGACGCGGGACTCCAGGTGTTGGTTGAGCTCGCCCAGTGCATTTTTGGCGGCGGTCAGGTCATGCACCTGCGCCAGCAGGCGCTTGGTCAGGTCGTTGTAGTCATGGCGCGTCAGCTGCAGCTGGCGTTCGGTCCGTTCGGCCTTGGTGTCCACCGCAAACAGTTTCTGGGTGGCCAGGTCTGCTATGGCGATGGCGGCCAGCCAGCCCGGGGCCAGCGCGGCGGCCACCGCCACCTGGGTGATGTCCAACTGCACATGCCACAACACCGGCGAAATTTGCGCCAACTGCATGCTTGGCCCCAGCGTCAGGGCGATGCCCTGCATGCGTGCGGCGTAATCCGGCACCACGGCGCCCAGGGTCGCCAGGTCCGGCACCAGTACCACCACCGGCCCGGACAGCAGATGCCGCTTGCTCAGGTGCACCCGGGTGAAGCCGTCCGGCGCGGGCGCCAGGGTGGTCAGCATGTGCAGGGGGCTAGTGGCCATCGCTCTTGCCCAACAACAGCAGGACGTAGGTCATGTTGTGGAACAAGTTGCGTGTGTAGGCGCCCTGGTGGTACAGGGGGCCGATTTCCCCCAAGGATGGAAAACCGGCAATGGGCAGGGTGCCGCCAAAGGCGGATTCGACCATGCCAACCTCAAAGGCAATTTCCCCGCCCAGAAGCCATTTGCGTCCCGCGCAACTGATGATCAAGGCCGCGCTGGGCAGAAAGCCCGAGGCGGCGGCGCAGGTGGCGATGGTGTGCACTTCCGCGATCAGGTCTTCGGGTTTGGCCAGGCAGACCTGGACGATGTCGCCGTTCTGAATCCCGCCGTGCAGGGTCAGGCCCCCGGTATCCGACTGCGAGTTGTAGGCAATCGCCCGCAACTTCTTTTCGCCGCTCTGGCCTGCGTTCAGAATGGTCAGCGCCACCGAGCCCTGGTCGGAGCGCAAAAAGGGTTTCCCGGTTTCACGCTCAATAAACGAGGCCGCGTCCACACCGCCGATGCGACTGACGAGTCTGCCCTGGGCCTCGTCCACGGCGCAGGGCGTACCGACCGCCGCAATGGAGTTGCCGATATGGACCTGAAAGGACAGTGGGCCGTCCACGGCCAGCATGACCACACAGTCTTGCACCATGGCGCGATTGGCAAACAGGCGGCAGTGTTCCATTTTGTCGTTGTCGTCGGCGGCCATGCCACCAATGACCGGCACGTCGATTTCGTCGCGCACCACCGTCTCGATCCGGCTGGCGTCGGTGTTGAAGTCCGAGAGCAAAAAGTAGAACGCGGGTTTGCGGCCCTCCAGCGGCACGGCCAGTTGGGCCACGGCACGCCGCACCGCCCCTTCCGGGTCTGTGCCCACCTGGTCACCGGTGGCCACATGCCATTGCACCTGGCCTGCGGAGCACATACCCAGCGCGCTGGCGCCAACCTCGCTGGTGCGCGCCAGCTCGTGCACGCCGTCGCCGCTGGCGCCGATGACACGGACCGCCGGGTTGTCCAGCCCGTCATGGAGCCCCTCCATGAACTCGGTCCAGTCCTTGTAATGGACGGTGGCAAACAGGAAAACGACTTCGGGCTGGATCTCGGACAAGGACTGTCCGAGGAACAAGGCGGCCCGGTAGGGGTCCACGATGGTGGTGCTGACAGACTTGGTCCGCATGGTCAACTCCTTTGACGAATCCCGACGGTCGGGATGGACAGCGCGCCTGTTTAAAAGCTCTCCCAGCTTTCCTCTGTGTTCGCTTTCGCTTTGGCCTTGGGGGGCGGGCTGGGTGACTTGACCGGTGCGGACAGGGCCCGCGGCTTACCCGCGAGGGCTGGTTTTTTCGCGGTGGAAACGTAGGGTTTGGGGGGGCGAGAGGCTAACGTGGGCGGGGCGCGGTAGCTGCTGTGTTGTGCCATGGCGATGGCATGGCCTTGCGACAGTTTGAACACGGCCACAGTGCCCACCAGGTCATGCGCCTGCGATTTCAGGCCACTGGCTGCGGCAGCCATCTGCTCGACCAAGGCGGCATTTTGCTGGGTAGTTTGGTCCATCTGGGACACTGCCTCGCCGACCTGGGCCACGCCCAGGCTCTGCTCATTGCTGGCGGCGCTGATTTCGCCCATGATGTCGGTGACCCGGCGGATGCTGTTGACCACTTCGGTCATGGTGACACCGGCTTGGTCCACCAGTGTGCTGCCGTGCTCCACCCGCTCCACGCTGGCGTTGATCAGGCTTTTGATTTCCTTGGCGGCCTCGGCCGAACGGCCAGCCAGACTGCGCACCTCGGAGGCAACCACCGCAAAGCCCCGGCCCTGTTCGCCCGCACGCGCCGCTTCCACGGCGGCGTTCAGCGCCAGGATGTTGGTCTGGAAGGCAATGCCGTCGATCACCTGGATGATGTCGGAAATCTTGCGCGAGGACTCGTTGATGCCTTTCATGGTCTCCACGACCTGTCCGACCACTTCACCGCCCTTGATGGCCACGGTGCTGGCATTCATGGCCAGTTGGTTGGCTTGGCGCGCACTGTCCGCGTTTTGTTTGACGGTGGAGCTCAGTTCTTCCATGGATGCGGCGGTTTCTTCCAGCGCGCTGGCCTGTTGTTCGGTGCGTGCCGACAGATCGTGGTTGCCCTGGGCAATTTCGGCGCTGGCGGCGGCGACGCCTTCAGAGCCACTGCGAACATTGGTGACCACTTTGGTCAGGCTGTCTTGCATGGACTTGAGCTGGGCCATCAGGCTGGCGCTGTCGCCCGGTTTCAGCACCACGGCGGTACTGAGGTCGCCCGCGCCTACGCTTTGCGCGAGGCTGGCGGCTTCATTGGGCTCTGCCCCCAGTTGACCGGTGATGGTGCGCACCGTGACAAAGCCAAACAGCCCGGCAAACAGCACGCCCCCAAGAATGGAGAGGAGGGAGACGAATTTGATCGTGGCATAGCGGGACGCTGCATCGGTAAATTCTTGTTTGGCCCCGACGACTTGCAACTGGCTCAGTGCATCAATGCCTTTTTTGACCGGCGCATACAGCGGAGGAATCTTGTTCACAAGGATGTTCTGGCCTTCAATGACGTCGTTGGCGCGTAGCGCAGCCAGTGCGGGTTGCAGCCCGGCTTCGAAGTTTTTCCGGTCCAGTGTGAAAGTTTTGGCGAGTTTGTCTTCCTCGGCCGAGAGTTTGAGTGCGGTATAGGCCGCCCACACCTTGGTAATGCCCGCCATGTTGGCGTCCACGGTGGCCGTGCTGGCGGCAATGACTTCGGGGGTGGGGGTGATCAAGGCGGCGGAGAGGGCCAGTTGGTTGCTCAGCAGCATGGAGCCAATGTCCCCCAATTGCCCGGCGGGCACGGTGCGGTCTTCGTACACCGTGCGCAGGGCATCGTTGCTTGCGCCAATGCCATAGAGCCCCAGACTGCCAACGATCAGCAGCAGGGCAGACATGACTCCACCCAGCAGCATCAGACGCGTAGAAATTTTCACGAATGTATCTCCAACAAATATTTGAACCCTGGGCCACCGGTGGAGGATGGATCAGCACGAGCGCGTGTGTTTGCAGCCCCATGCCTTAGAGGGCATGGGGCTGCATATCTGGTACATCCTGGGTTAAAAAAACCCGCCAGTCAATAGGTAAAACGCGGGGTGATTGCTGTGTTTACGCGGGCAGCTGCAAATAGTGCTGTGCCAGTTCCACAAAGGCGGCAACTTCGGGGTCTAACCCGGTCTCTTGCTGCAAGATCTCGCCCACCTGTGCGGCCAAAGAACCTGCCAGGCGGGCATCCAGAAACAGCAGCCGCGAGCGGCGTGCCAGGACGTCTTCTACCTTGATGGCGTATTCGTAGCGTGCCGCAAAACGCACCATGCCTTCGGTCAAACCTTCACACAACACGGTGTGGGCGCCCGGCATGCCCAGGACCGAGGCCTGTTCGTCACCGTAGGAGTGCAAGCCAGGGGGCATGCAGATGGAGCGAATTTGGGCAGCCGGAATGTCGGCGCCGACCAGCTTCAGGTGGGTGGTCACCCCTTTTTTGCGCTTTTCGAGCAAGGATTTTTCAGCGCACGCATCCAGCACATCTTCGGCCATGGCACGGTAGGTGGTCCATTTGCCGCCGGTGACGGTGACCAAGCCGCTGCGGCTGACCAGCACCGTATGTTCCCGGCTGATGCCTTTGGTGTTGTCGCCATCGTCGTCCTGCGGTTTGACCAGGGGGCGCAAGCCGACCCAGACGCTCTTGACATCGGCGCGGGTGGGCGCCCGGCGCAAATAACGTGCCGATTCGTTCAATATGAAATCGACCTCTTCCTTGAATGGCAGGGGCTCGCGCGCCAAATCGTTGCGGGGGGTGTCGGTGGTGCCCAGGATGACTTTGCCCAGCCATGGCACGGCAAACAAGACCCGGCCATCGGCCGTTTTGGGCACCATCAGAGCCACATCGCCGTTTAAAAACTCCCGGTCCACGACGATGTGGACGCCCTGGCTGGGTGCCACCATGGGTTTGGTGGGGCGTTGGCTCTCCGCGCCATCTTTTTGCCGAAGTTCGTCCACCCAGACACCGGCGGCATTCACCACGCAGCGCGACTTGACGGGGTATTGTTTGCCAGTTTGTGTGTCTTCGCAGACCAGTCCTGCTATTTTTCCATCTGCATACAGAAGGTCGGAGGCGCGGCAATAGTTCACCAGCAAAGCGCCCCGGGACACGGCAGTGCGGGCCAGCGCCAGTGCGAGCCGCGCGTCGTTGAATTGGCCATCCCAGTATTTGACACCGCCTTGCAGTCCCTGAGGCAAGGCGGTGGGCAGCCATCCCAAGGTTTCTTCGCGGTTGAGGAATTCGGTTTTGCCCAAGCCGGCTTTGCCAGCGAGTGCGTCGTACATCTTGAGCCCTATGCCGTAAAAGGGGGTTTCCCACCACTTGTAGGAGGGCATGATGAAGGGCAGGGGTTGCGCCAAGTGCGGCGCGTTGTTCAGCAAGGTGGTGCGTTCGTGCAGGGCTTCGCGCACCAGAGAAATATTGCCCTGTGCCAGGTAGCGCACACCGCCGTGGACCAGCTTGGTGGCGCGGGAGGAGGTGCCCTTGGCAAAGTCATGGGACTCCAGCAATACCACTTTGAAGCCCCGCGCAGCGGCGTCCAGAGCCACCCCCAGCCCGGTTGCGCCGCCTCCCACAATGGCGATGTCATAGGTTTGACCTTCCGCCAGTTGGGAGATCAGTTGGTCGCGCCGGGTCAATTGGGGCTGCATTTTGATGGACATAGGTGTAGAGATAAGAAAAAAAGGCCGTGTGGCAGATGTGCTCACACGGCCGACCTTTAGAGCATTGAAATGTTCGGCAAACTAATTAACGCGTTTTGCCGTTTTTCCAGGCTGTCAACAGCGTGTTGTAGCCAATGGTTTCGCCCTTTGGCTTCTCGTTGGCCAGCTTCGCCCAAGGCGCGGCCTTGGTGCTCAGCCATTTGCTGGGGTCCGACTTGGCATTGAGCTTGGGTGGGCACACGGCCATGCCGGAGCGCTCCAGACGGCCCATCACGTTGTCCATTTCCTCTGCCAGGTTGTCCATGGCCGCTTGGGGGGTCTTCTCACCCGTCACCGCCACCGCCACGTTTTTCCACCACAGTTGGGCCAACTTGGGATAGTCAGGCACATTGGTTCCCGTAGGCGTCCAGGCCACACGGGCGGGGCTGCGGTAGAACTCCACCAGACCGCCGAGTTTGGGCGCCATCTGGGTCATGGCGTTGGACTTGATGTCGCTTTCGCGGATCGGTGTCAGACCCACAGTGGTTTTCTTCAGCGAAGTGGTTTTGGCGGTCACAAACTGTGCGTACAACCAGGCTGCAGCCACCTTGTCGGCGTTGTGGTCCTTGAAGAAGGTCCATGAGCCTACGTCCTGGTAGCCGTTTTGCATGCCCTGTTTCCAGTAAGGGCCGTTGGGGCCAGGGGCCATGCGCCATTTGGGTGTGCCGTCGGCATTGACCACGGGCAGGCCGGGTTTGACCATGTCGGCCGTGAACGCGGTGTACCAGAAGATTTGCTGGGCGATCTGGCCTTGTGCGGGCACCGGGCCGGCTTCACCGAAGGTCATGCCGATGGCTTCCTTGGGCGAATATTTCTTCATCCAGTCGATGTACTTGGTCAAAGCGTAGACGGCGGCGGGCGAGTTGGTTGCGCCGCCGCGTGCCACTGAGGCACCCTGTGGCGTGCAGCCGTCGGCCGAGGCGCGGATACCCCATTCATCAATGGGCTTGCCGTTGGGAATACCGATGTCGGCAGAACCCGCCATGGACAGCCATGCGTCGGTGAAGCGCCAGCCCAGTGAAGGATCCTTTTTGCCGTAGTCCATGTGGCCGTAAATGGGCTTGCCATCGATGTTCTTCACGTCATTGGTGAAAAACTCGGCGATGTCTTCGTAGGCGCTCCAGTTCAAGGGTACGCCCAGGTCATAACCAAACTTGGCCTTGAATTTGTCCTTCAGGTCCTGGCGGTCGAACAGGTCGGCGCGGAACCAGTACAGGTTGGCGAACTGTTGGTCGGGCAGTTGGTACAGCTTGCCGTCGGGTGCGGTGGTGAAGCTGGTGCCGATGTAGTCTTTGATATCAATGCCGGGGTTGGTCCACTCTTTGCCTGCACCGCTCATGTAGTCGGTCAGGTTCAGGACCTTGCCGTAACGGTAGTGGGTGCCGATCAGGTCGGAGTCGGTGATCCAGCCGTCATAGATGGATTTGCCAGACTGCATGGAGGTCTGCAGCTTTTCCACCACGTCGCCTTCGCCGATCAGGTCATGCTTGACCTTGATGCCGGTGATTTCCTCAAAGGCCTTGGCCAGTGTTTTGGATTCGTATTCGTGTGTGGTGATGGTCTCGGACACCACCGAAATTTCCTTCACGCCTTTGGCTTGAAGTTTTTGGGCTGCGTCGATGAACCATTTCATCTCGGCGGCTTGCTGGGTTTTAGAGAGGGTCGAGGGTTGGAATTCGCTGTCAATCCATTTCTTGGCAGCGGCTTCGTCAGCCCAACCTTGGCTACCCACGGCACAGGCGACAGCCACTGCCAATACGGAATACCTCAATTTCATTGTCAATCTCCTCAGGTCTAAATAACCCCTGTTTGAAAGGCTGTTACGGCTCCAGGGGGAAACAAGCCGGTCCTTGAAATAAACGTTAACCCTTGCGCATGATGAAAGCGAGCAGGCCCATGGACAACACAAAGCTGATCCAGATGGACGGCTCGGTTTCCAGTCCCATCCATTCAGTCAGTTTTCCGCTGATGCCGACAAACGCCAGGTTGACGTAGGCCGCTGACAGCAGCCCGATAAAGAGCCGGTCGCCGCGGGTGGTCTCCATCGGGAGAAAGCCCCGGCGCAGCGTGGTCGGAGACTTGATTTCCCAGAGAGTCATGCCAAACAGCATCAGCACAATGCAGGAGAAAAATACGGCCACCGGGGTGGTCCAGGCCATCCATTCAAACATCTTGAACTCCTATCAAACGCGTCCCATCGCGAAACCCTTCGCGATGTAATTACGAACAAACCAGATCACGATGGCACCGGGAACGATGGTCAACACGCCGGCGGCTGCCAGCGTCGCCCAGTCCATGCCGGATGCCGACACGGTACGGGTCATGGTGGCTGCAATCGGTTTGGCATTGACGCTGGTCAGGGTGCGGGCCAGCAGCAACTCCACCCAGCTGAACATGAAGCAGAAGAAGGCCGCAACACCGACGCCCGCTTTGATCAAGGGCAGGTAAATGGTGAGGAAGAAGCGGGGGAAGGAGTAACCGTCGATGTAGGCGGTTTCGTCAATTTCCCGGGGGATGCCGCTCATGAAGCCTTCCAGAATCCAGACCGCCAACGGTACGTTGAACAGGAGGTGTACCAGCGCCACAGCGATATGGGTGTCCATCAGGCCGACGGAGGTGTAGAGCTGAAAGAAGGGCAGCAAAAACACCGCTGGTGGCGTCATGCGGTTGGTCAACAACCAGAAAAACACATGCTTGTCACCAAGAAAGCTGTAGCGAGAGAACGCATACGCCGCAGGCAAGGCCACGGTCAGTGAAATGACGGTGTTGATGCCCACATAGATCAGGCTGTTGATGTAGCCGGAGTACCACGCCGGGTCGGTCAGAATGGTCTTGTAGTTGTCCCAGGTGAAATGCTGCGGGAACAGGGAGAAGCCCGCCAGGATTTCATTGTTGGTCTTGAAGGACATGTTGACCATCCAGTAGATGGGCAACAGGGCAAAAACGACATACGCAATCATGAACAGAGAGCGTTTTTGGAACTTGGGCTTATTCATGGCCACCCTCCTTTTCCTGGGTGCCTACGCGCTGCATCCAGTTGTACAAAATAAAACACATCAACAAAATAATCAGGAAGTAAATCAGGGAGAACGCTGCGGCGGGTCCAAGGTCAAACTGCCCCACCGCTTTTTGCGTCAGGAACTGTGACAAGAAGGTGGTGGAGTTGCCGGGCCCCCCTCCAGTCAGCACAAAGGGCTCGGTGTAAATCATGAAGCTGTCCATGAAGCGCAAGAGCACCGCAATCATCAGCACGCCGCGCATCTTGGGCAGTTGCACATACCAGAAGACGTCCAGCTTGCTGGCACCATCAATGCTGGCGGCCTGGTAGTAGGCGTCGGGGATAGAGCGCAAACCGGCGTATCCGAGCAAGGCCACCAACGGGGTCCAGTGCCATACGTCCATCAGGAGCACCGTGAGCCACGCATGGACCGGATTGCCGGTGTAGCTGTAGTCAATGCCCAAGCCCAGCAGCGCGGCGCCCATCAACCCAATATCGGTACGGCCAAAAATTTGCCAGATGGTGCCCACCACATTCCAGGGGATCAACAAGGACAGCGACACGATGACCAGCACCGCCGAGGAGCGCCAGCCTTGGGCCGGCATGGCCAACGCGAGCAAGATCCCCAAGGGAAGTTCTACCGCAAGCACCGAGAACGAGTAGGTGAGCTGGCGAAACAAGGCGCCGTGCAACTCTTCATCCCGCATGATCGCGGCAAACCATTCGGTGCCCACAAATACCCGTCGCTCTGGGGAAATGATGTCTTGCACCGAGTAGTTCACGACCACCATCAGGGGCAAGATGGCCGAGAACGCAACGCAAATCAGCATGGGAAGAATCAGGAACCAGGCCTTCTGGTTCACCGGCTTGGTGGTGGTGCTCATGGCACGATCTCCTCATTTTTGTAGAAACAACTGTGCTCGCCCATGACTTTCAGCCAGACCGAGTCGCCAGGCGACAGTTGGGCGGCGTCGGACGACAAGCGCGCTTTGAGCGTGGTGCCCGCAAAGAGGGCACTCAACATGACGTGGGTTCCCACATCCTGAACCTGTGACACCTTCATCTCCAGCGCGCCGCTGGCATGGGCCGCCGCCAGCGTGACGTACTCCGGGCGAATGCCCAGCTTGATTTCTCCGGCAGGTAACTGGCGCCCAGAAGGTAAGGGCAAGGTCATGCCCGCCAGGTGCATCCCTTCTTGGTCGATATGTCCCGCCAGGAAATTCATGCCAGGGGAACCAATGAAATGTCCGACAAAGGTGTGGCTGGGGCGTTCAAATAAATCGGCAGCCGTCCCAACCTGCACCGCCCGTCCGCGGGTCATCACCACGACCTGGTCCGCAAAGGTCAGTGCCTCGACTTGGTCGTGTGTCACGTAAATCAGGGTGAGTTTGAGTTCGTGGTGAATTTGTTTGAGCTTGCGGCGCAGCTGCCACTTCAGGTGCGGGTCGATGACGGTGAGCGGCTCATCAAACAGAACCGCCGATACGTCTGGACGTACCAGGCCGCGGCCCAGTGATATCTTTTGTTTGGCGTCTGCGGCCAGTCCGGCGGCGCGCTGGTTCAGCTGGCCGCTCATCTCCAGCATCTCGGCAATCTCGCCGACACGCTTGTTGATTTGGGCTTGGGGCCACTTGCGGTTGCGCAGGGGGAAGGCCAGGTTTTCCGCCACCGTCATGGTGTCGTAAATGACGGGGAACTGAAACACCTGGGCAATGTTGCGCTGCTGTGGGGATGCCTTGGTCACATCCTTGCCATCAAACAGGACGCTGCCCTGGGAGGGGGTCACCAGGCCGGACATGATGTTGAGCAGGGTGGTTTTGCCACAGCCGGAAGGTCCCAGCAGGGCGTAGGCGCCGCCGTCGTCAAAGGTCATCTTCAGGGGAAGCAAGGCGTAGTCGCTGTCCTGTTGGGGGTCACGTTTGTAGGCGTGGGCCAGATCGAGTTCAATGCGAGCCATTTCAGCGTCCTCCGCCGCGCACCGGGGACCGCACAAGCATCCCCTCGGCGTCAAACACATAGACCTGTGTGGGGTTGAAATACAGGGTCACCAGTGCACCGAGTTCAAAATAGTGGACCCCGGTGAGTTGCGCCACCAATTCGCCGACCAGGGTGTGTACATGGACAAAGGTGTCTGAGCCGGAGATCTCGGCCAACTCCACCTTGCCGGGCAAGGCGACATCGCCGTCTTTTGCGTGGATATGCAGGGTACTGGCACGCATGCCGACGGTCAGTTTATGGGAGGCATTGGCAGGCAAGTCCAGTGTCAACAGGGGGCCTCCGTCCAGGTGTACGCCGTCGGGTGCGGACATGGCCGCCAACAAATTCATGGGTGGATCGCTGAACGCCCGGGCGACCCGCAACGACGCGGGTTTGTGAAATACCTCGGCGGTCGGGCCGTATTGCAGCAGTTCACCCGCATCCATCACGGCGGTATACCCCCCCAGCAGCAGTGCTTCGCCAGGTTCCGTGGTGGCATAGATGACGGTGGAGTTGCCTGCCGCAAACAGGGCACTCAATTCGTCGCGCAGTTCTTCACGCAATTTGTAATCCAGGTTCACCAGCGGCTCATCCAGTAGCATCAAGGGGGCGCCTTTGGCCAGCGCGCGGGCCAGGGCCACACGTTGCTGCTGGCCGCCGGAGAGTTCCGCTGGGAGGCGGTCCAGGAACATGTCGATATGGAGTTTTTCGGCCAATTCGCGTACGCGTTGGTCGATGTTCTTTTCACCGCGCAATTTCAGGGGTGAAGCAATGTTGTCGCGGACCTTCAAAGAAGGGTAGTTGATGAACTGTTGGTACACCATGGCCACGTTGCGCTCCCGCACCGGAACGCCGACCACATCTTGTCCATCCACCATCACACGGCCGGCGGACGGTACGTCCAGTCCGGCCATGATGCGCATCAGGCTGGTTTTGCCTGCTTGGGTTGCACCCAGCAATACGGTGACGGCGCCGCTGTGTGGGGCGATGTCCATGTCGTACAGCCACGTTTGTGGTCCCACTTTTTTGTTGATGCCTTCAAGGGTCAACTGCATCACGCCACCTTTTCTTTGGGGTTATGGTCGAAAATTCGAATTCAGCGATTGTTATTCTTTTATTTTCGTTTTTTATCGGTATTTACCCTAATTCAGTTCGTTTTTATTCGTTTTAAAGTAACGCACCTCGCCAAAATGAGCCAAAGGAACACAAATGAACCGCCACCCTAGATTGCTTGACTTGCTTGCCTTTGTGCAAACCCACGGAACCGTGACGGTGGAACAGCTGGCAGACACGCTGGGCGTGACGCTGCAAACCGTGCGCCGGGATGTGCAGAGGTTGGCAGACGAAGGGGTGTTGGCCCGTTTCCATGGGGGCGTGCGCGTTCCAAGCTCCACCATCGAGAACATCGCCCACAAGCAACGGGAAAATCTCAATGCCGAAGGCAAAGTCCGCATTGCCCGCGACGTTGCGGCGGCTGTTCCCAACGATTGCTCCTTGATTCTGAACATTGGCACCACTACGGAAGCCATTGCAAGAGCCCTGCTGGGTCATTCAGGGTTGCGGGTCATCACCAACAATTTGAATGTGGCGACGATTCTGAGTGCCAATGCCAACAGCGAAGTGATTGTGGTGGGCGGTGTCGTGCGGGGGCGTGATCAGGGCATTGTTGGCGAGGCGGCGGTGGATTTCATCCGCCAGTTCAAAGTCGATATTGCCCTGATGGGAATCTCAGGAATCGAGGCCGACGGCACGCTGCGCGACTACGATTACCGCGAGGTCAAAGTGTCACAAACCATCATTGCGCATGCGCGTGAAGTGTGGGTCGCAGCGGACAGCAGCAAATTCAACCGCCCTGCCATGGTGGAGGTGGCCAATCTATCGCAAATTGACCGCTTGTTTACGGACGCCATGCCTCCAGATCCCTTCCCGACACTGCTCTCTGAGGCCCAGGTGCGTTACACCGTGGCGCCGGCCGCGTGACGGGTGTGCAGTTTTTTGGTCGTCTCTTTTTGATTTCAATTTCTACTTTTACGGATTTCCCATGACCTATCTGCTTGCCTTGGACCAAGGTACCTCCAGCTCCCGCAGCATTGTTTTTGACGCAGACGGACATACGGTGGCCCAGTCACAGCAGGAACTGCCGCAGATATACCCCCAGCCTGGCTGGGTGGAGCACGATCCGCTGGAGATCTGGCGGACCCAGTTGTCCACCGCACGCGATGCCCTGGCCAAGGCGGGCATCCAGGCCAGCCAGGTACGGGCCATTGGCATTACCAACCAGCGGGAAACCACCGTGGTTTGGAACCGCGCCACGGGCCTGCCCATTCACCACGCCATCGTGTGGCAGGACCGCCGTGCCGAGCCGACCTGTGTCGCTTTGCGGGAGCGTGGCTTGGCCGGCACGATCCAGGCCAAAACCGGTCTGCTGGTGGATGCCTATTTTTCCGGCACCAAACTCAAATGGTTGCTGGACCACGTTCCGGGCGCACGGCGACAGGCCGAGAATGGTGAGCTGGCCTTTGGCACCGTAGACAGTTGGTTGATATGGCGACTCACCGGTGGCGCAGTCCACGCCACTGACGTCAGCAATGCGTCACGAACGATGTTGTTCAATGTGCATACCAACCAGTGGGATGCCGAGTTGTTGCAAGCATTGGATATTCCCGCCAATATGATGCCCACGGTGAAACCATCCAGTGCGCTGTACGGTGAAGTCACCCCAGATCTTCTGGGACATGCCATTCCCATTGGTGGTGTGGCGGGTGATCAGCAAAGCGCCCTGTTTGGCCAGGCCTGCTTCAAAGCCGGCATGGTGAAAAATACCTACGGCACGGGTTGCTTCATGCTGATGCACACCGGGGACAAATTTCAGACGTCGCACAACGGGCTGATCACCACCAGCGCGGCGCAGGCTACGGCCCAGACCGAGTTTGCGATGGAAGGCAGTGTGTTTGTGGGCGGGGCGGTGGTGCAATGGCTGCGCGATGGCTTGCATGCGATCCAGGGAAGTGGGGAGGTGCAAGCTTTGGCCCAAAGCGTGCCGGACTCCGGCGGCGTGATTGTGGTACCCGCCTTTACCGGCTTGGGCGCTCCCTACTGGAAGCCCGATGCACGCGGCACCATCACCGGCCTCACGCGGGGCAGTACCGTGGCCCACATTGCCCGGGCAGCCCTGGAGAGCATTGCCTACCAAAGTGCGGCTTTGCTGCAAGCCATGAGTCGCGATGCCGTGGAGGCAGGTGGTGCCTCTGTGGCCGAACTCCGGGTGGACGGTGGCGCCTGTATCAACGATTTATTGATGCAATTTCAGGCGGACTTGCTGGGTATACCGGTGGTGCGCCCGGCGGTGACGGAAACCACCGCGCTGGGCGCCGCCTATCTGGCGGGGCTGACCACGGGGGTTTACAAAAGCACGGATGAGTTGTCTGATCTGTGGCGGTCCGAGCGGCGCTTTTTACCAACGCTAGACACCCAACGCGCCAAAGAGCTGATGGAGCGCTGGGAGCACGCGGTCCGGCAAACCGTGCTCTAAGCATTCGCTAGTTTTTTCACGCGTAAGTCGGGGCGCCGTTGCCCGGCACCGATAGCGCCCGGGTACACAACGGGCGCTCATCAATCTCAAGGAAATATCAATGACGATGCGCTATACATCGCTGGCGCTTGTCGCCCTGTGCGCCATGGGTGCAGACGGCGCCGGGGCTGGTGAGGCTGATGCAAAAAAGTGGGTGGAGCGCGAGTTTCAACCTTCCTCGTCTTACAAAGACCAGCAACTGCGAGAGATGAAGTGGTTTATCGACGCAGCCCAGAAGTTGCAGACCAAGGGGGTGAAGGAGATATCGGTGGTGTCCGAGACGCTAACCACACACGAGTACGAGTCCAAGGTTTTGGCCAAAGCCTTTGAAGAGATCACCGGCATCAAGGTTAAACACGAGTTGCTTCAAGAGGGTGAAGTGGTCGAAAAACTTCAGGCTTCGATGCAATCGGGAAAATCCAGCTACGACGGTTGGATCTCCGACTCTGACCTGATCGGAACGCACTACCGTTCCGGGAAAATTCTGAATCTGACGGATTACATGGGGGGTATGGGTCAAGAGTGGACCAACCCGGGTCTGGACTTGAAAGACTTCATTGGCACCAGCTTCACCACAGCGCCGGATGGCAAGATGTACCAGTTGCCTGACCAGCAGTTCGCCAACCTGTATTGGTTTCGCGCGGATTTGTTTGCGCGCCCGGACTTGAAGAATAAATTCAAATCCAAATACGGCTATGAGCTCGGCGTGCCCTTGAATTGGAGCGCCTATGAGGACATCGCTGCATTCTTCAGTGACGATGTAAAAACCATAGACGGCAAGCCGATTTATGGCCACATGGACTACGGCAAAACAGACCCATCGCTGGGCTGGCGTTTCACCGATGCATGGCTGTCCATGGCAGGCGCTGCCGACAAGGGATATCCCAATGGACGCCCGGTCGACGAGTGGGGCATTCGGGTGGGCAGTGGTGCCAATAAATGTATCCCCGTGGGGGCATCGGTGTCTCGCGGCGGTGCCACCAATTCACCTCCCGCCGTCTTTGCCCTGGCCAAATATGTGGAGTGGTTGAAGAAGTACGCGCCCAAGGATGCCATCAATATGACCTTCGGTGAAGCGGGTCCCGTACCCGCGCAAGGCCAGATCGCCCAGCAAATATTTTGGTACACCGCGTTCACGGCCGACATGATCAAGAAGGGCTTGCCGGTTGTAAATGCAGACGGCACACCCAAATGGCGCATGGCCCCAGCCCCGGTGGGGCCTTACTGGAAAAGTGGCATGCAAAACGGTTACCAGGATGTGGGCTCGTGGACCTTTTTCAAAGACCATGATGCCAATAAAGTGGCTGCCGCTTGGTTGTATGCGCAGTTTGTGACCGCGAAAACGGTATCACTTAAAAAATCTATTGTGGGACTTACCTTCATTCGCACCAGTGATATCCGGCATGACTATTTCACCCAGAACGCAGCGAAATACGGAGGCCTCATTGAGTTCTACCGCAGCCCGGCCCGCGTCGCATGGACGCCAACGGGCAACAATGTTCCGGACTATCCCAAGTTGTCTCAGTTATGGTGGAAGAACATCGCGCAAGCAGTGAGTGGCGAGAAGACCGCGCAGCAGGCGATGGACAATTTGGCCGAGGACATGGACCAGGTTATGGCGCAGTTGGGGCAGCAGGGCATGGCCCATTGCGGACCCAAGCTCAATCCCAAAGTTGAGCCAAAAAAGTGGTTGGATGACTATGTCGCACCACGCAAACAACTGGCCAACGAGAAACCGCTGGGTGAAACGGTGAACTACGAAGAGTTGCTTCAAGCATGGCGCGAGTGGCGTGTGCGTTGAATGGGACACCAAAACAGACACGAACAAGCTGTCTAGGTTTGACGCGCATGGTGGCGCACCAAAGGACTACTCCTTGCTATGTTTGGTCAGATTTTTGCAAGGCTCGGTTTTGGGCTGCGGGTTTCTACGTATAATCGCGGGCTGTGCATAAGTAGCAGACTCTGTAACCTGGGTGTAATTTGAGATGTTGATAATTGCGCCTGCTACAGAGACTGAATACGAGTCGTCCGATTTTGTGCCTTTAACGGCAGCCCAAGCGCAAGCACTGCGTGCGCAAAATCCTTCAATTTCTCCCTGGTGGGTGGTTGCAGGTCAAGTGCTGGTTGGTGTTTTGGTGGCATTGGCTGCATGGGGCGTGAGTGGTAATCGGACGGTTGCTTTGTCTGCTGCATGTGGTGCACTGGCGGTTGTGATTCCTGCTGCGTTGTTTGCGCGTGGGGTTGCGGGTCAATTTGCATCGGCGAATCCTGGTTCTGCGGTTCTGGGTTTCTTTGTGTGGGAATTTGTCAAGATTGTTGTGACGGTTGGGGTGATGTTTACATCCCATCGTCTGGTGAAGGATCTGAGTTGGCCGGCGATGCTGGTGGGCTTGGTGGTAACAATGAAGGTGTATTGGGTGGCGCTTGCGGTTAAACGCAAATCGCACCCGGTGCAAAACGAAACGCTTAACGGCAAAAGTAACTGACAAGAGTAACTGATGGCTGCTGAAGAACACGCTGCGCAACAAGGCCTCACGGCTGGTGAATATATTGGTCACCACCTGACACACTTGCAAACCCACAAGCAGACGGGTGTCATTGACTTCTCTGTGCTTAATATGGATTCCATATTTTGGTCCGTATTGCTCGGTGTGGTTGGTTTGTTCTTCATGTGGCGTGTGGCCAAAAGCGTGACGGCTGGTGTGCCTGGGCGTATGCAGGCTGCCGTTGAAATTTTGCTTGAAATGGTGGATACGCAGGCTAAAGGCATTGTTCACAATGCTGAGTCACGTAAGTTTGTGGGGCCGTTGGCTTTGACGGTGTTCATGTGGGTGTTCTTGATGAACTCCATGGACTTTTTGCCGGTTGATTTGATTCCCTTGATTTGGGAGATGATTTACGGTGCCGCAGGCCATGATCCGCACCATGCCTATATGCGTGTGGTGCCTACTGCAGACTTGTCGACGACGTTGGCTATGTCGACTTCTGTTTTGTTGGTGTGCCTGTACTACAACATCAAAATCAAAGGTATGGGTGGCTGGGCGCATGAATTGGTGTGCGCTCCATTTGGAACCAGCAAAAATCCTATTTATGCATTGATTCTCGGTGTGCTGAATCTTGGCATGCAATTGATTGAGTTCACCGCCAAGACCGTTTCGCACGGCATGCGGTTGTTCGGAAATATGTACGCTGGCGAGCTGGTGTTCATGTTGATCGCACTCATGGGTGCGGTTGGGTTTGGGTCCGCAACAGGCATTGCCCTGTGGTTGGGTCATGTGGTAGCGGGTACGGGTTGGGCAATTTTTCACATTTTGATTGTTGCGTTGCAGGCCTTTATTTTCATGATGCTGACCTTGGTATATGTGGGGCAGGCCCACGATCACCACTGAGTTGGTCCGTAGTTTTCTTTTTCTGTTTTCTTTTCAACTTAAATCCATAGGAGCTCTTAAATGGAACACGTTCTTGGTTTTGTCGCATTGGCAGCTGGTTTGATCATTGGTTTGGGTGCTATTGGTGCCTGTATCGGTATCGGTATCATGGGTAGCAAATACCTCGAATCTGCTGCACGTCAGCCTGAGTTGATGAATGAATTGCAAACCAAAATGTTCTTGTTGGCTGGTTTGATTGATGCGGCGTTCCTGATTGGTGTTGGTATCGCGATGATGTTTGCGTTTGCCAATCCGTTTGTCTTGAAGTAATTCCCTCGCCTTATTCAACATAGAGAGGGGTTGTTGTGAGTATTAACGCAACATTCTTCGCGCAACTGGTGGTGTTCTTTCTTTTGGTGATCTTCACGATGAAATTCGTGTGGCCACCCATTGCAAAGGCATTGGATGAGCGCGCATCGAAAATCGCCGCCGGACTCGCTGCCGCGGACAAGGCCAAAGCTGAATTGACCAACGCTAACAAGCGCGTGGAAGATGAGTTGGCCAAGTCCCGCAATGAAACGGCTGCTCGCTTGGCGGATGCTGAGCGTCGTGGGCAGGCTATTGTCGAAGAGGCAAAGTCCAAGGCAACCGAGGAAGGCAACAAAATTGTTGCTGCCGCCAAGGTTGAGGCAGAACAGCAAACGATCAAGGCCCGCGAAACTCTGCGTGAGCAGGTTGCGGCGCTTGCCGTCAAGGGTGCTGAGCAAATTCTTCGTAAAGAAGTCAATGCTGGCGTTCATGCTGATCTGTTGAGTCGTTTAAAAACTGAGCTGTAAGAGGACGAAATGGCCGAACTCGCCACTATTGCCCGACCTTACGCTGAAGCTTTGTTCAAAGCGTCTACGTCGGATTTAACGTCTGCGGCTGCATGGGTGGATGAGCTGGCAGTGATTGCCAGCAATCCACAACTTCAGCAATTTGCCGACAGCCCCAAAGTCACTTCCACACAAGTGTTTGACCTCATTGCTGGTGTAGCGAAATCTGCTCTCGATGACCATGCCAAGAACTTCTTGCGCACTGTCATTGAAAACAGTCGCTTGAATGCATTGCCAGAGATTGCATCCCAGTTTCGCGCATTGAAAAATGCACAAAGCGGGTCGTCCGACGCCGTGGTATACAGCGCGTTCCCCGTGGCTGGTGCAGAACTGGTTGAGGTGGCGGCGGTGCTTGAAAAACGCTTTGGTCGCAAGCTCAATGTGTCTGTCGAATTGCAGCCGGAACTAATTGGCGGCATTCGCGTGGTGGTGGGTGATGAGGTCCTTGACTCTTCTGTCAAAGCCCGTTTGGAACAAATGAAAGTGGCTTTGACCGCCTAAGGCTTAAGCCCAGGTTGTCAGCCCAATTAATGAAAGAAGGAAAGAGCCATGCAACTCAATCCCGCAGAAATTTCTGAATTGATCAAGAGTCGTATTGAAGGCCTGTCCGCCAGCGCCAACATTCGCAATGAGGGCACGGTTGTTTCCGTGACCGACGGTATTTGCCGCATTCATGGCCTTTCGGACGTGATGCAGGGCGAGATGCTGGAATTTCCGGCTGACGTGGATGGTCAACCCAGCTACGGCTTGGCACTGAATCTTGAGCGTGACTCTGTCGGCGCCGTGATTTTGGGTGCTTACGAACACATTTCTGAAGGTGATACTGTCAAGTGCACCGGACGCATTTTGGAAGTGCCTGTGGGCCCTGAGCTCAAAGGCCGTGTGGTCAATGCTTTGGGTCAGCCGATTGACGGCAAAGGCCCTATTAATGCCAAGATGACCGACGTGATTGAGAAGGTTGCGCCTGGCGTGATCGCTCGCGAATCCGTCAGCCAACCCATGCAGACTGGTCTGAAGTCCATCGACTCCATGGTGCCCGTGGGCCGTGGCCAGCGCGAGTTGATCATTGGTGACCGCCAAACTGGTAAAACTGCTGTTGCGATTGACGCGATCATCAACCAAAAAGGTCAAAACATGACCTGCGTGTATGTTGCGATCGGACAGAAGGCTTCTTCCGTCAAGAACGTGGTGCGCGCATTGGAACAA
Source organism: Rhodoferax sp. (assembly GCF_030697375.1). GTDB lineage: Bacteria > Pseudomonadota > Gammaproteobacteria > Burkholderiales > Burkholderiaceae_C > Allorhodoferax. The sequence continues at coordinate 80,320 of NZ_JAUYQD010000024.1, forward strand.
GCTGGCGCCATGGAGTACACCATCGTGGTGGCTGCCACCGCCTCCGAATCGGCTGCCATGCAGTACGTTTCTGCCTACTCTGGTTGCACCATGGGTGAGTACTTCCGCGACCGCGGTGAAGACGCGCTGATTGTGTATGACGATCTGTCCAAACAAGCTGTGGCCTATCGCCAAGTGTCCTTGTTGCTGCGTCGTCCCCCAGGCCGTGAAGCCTACCCCGGCGACGTGTTCTATCTCCACAGCCGTCTGTTGGAACGCGCCGCGCGCGTGAACGCCGACTACGTGGAAGCCTTCACCAAGGGTGCTGTGAAGGGTAAGACGGGTTCTTTGACTGCATTGCCTATCATTGAAACGCAAGCGGGTGACGTGTCTGCCTTCGTTCCGACTAACGTGATTTCCATCACCGATGGTCAGATTTTCTTGGAAACCTCATTGTTCAATGCCGGTATCCGTCCCGCGATCAACGCCGGTATTTCGGTGTCTCGCGTTGGTGGTGCTGCACAGACCAAGTTGGTGAAAAACCTGTCCGGTGGTATCCGTACCGACTTGGCCCAGTACCGTGAATTGGCTGCATTTGCGCAGTTTGCTTCCGATCTGGACGAATCCACCCGCAAGCAGTTGGACCGTGGTGCCCGCGTGACCGAGTTGCTCAAGCAAGCGCAATACAGCCCACTGCCCATCAGCTTGATGGCGGCTACGCTGTTTGCCGTGAACAAGGGTTTCATGGACGATATCGATGTCAAGAAAGTTTTGTCATTCGAGCATGGCTTGCACGCTTTCCTGAAAGACAAGCACGCTGCTTTGGTGGCCAAGTTGGAAGCAGACAAGGCAATGGACAAAGATGCTGAGGCTGAATTGACGGCCGCAGCTACTGCGTTCAAAAAGTCATTTGCCTGATCCGCACCTGAAGACACAAGGAGTCATTCATGGCAGCAGGTAAGGAAATTCGCGGCAAGATCAAATCGGTGGAAAACACCAAGAAGATCACCAAAGCCATGGAAATGGTCGCCGCCAGCAAGATGCGTAAGGCGCAGGAGCGCATGCGTGCGGCCCGCCCTTACAGCGAGAAAATTCGCAATATTGCAGCCAATCTCGGTCAGGCCAACCCTGAGTATGTGCACGCTTTCATGAAAACCAACGACGCCAAGTCTGCGGGCATGATCGTGGTGACCACCGACAAAGGTTTGTGTGGCGGCATGAATACCAACGTATTGCGTGGCGTGACCCACAAGTTGCGCGACTTGCAAGCGGCGGGCGTGTCAACGCAAGCCGTTGCGATTGGTAACAAAGGCTTGGGTTTTTTAAATCGTGTTGGCGCTAAAGTGGTGTCGCATGCGACACAGTTGGGCGATACACCGCATTTGGAGAAACTCATTGGCCCTGTCAAGGTGCTGTTGGATGCTTATGCCAAAGGTGAAGTGAACTCGGTGTATCTTTGCTACACCCGGTTTATCAACACCATGAAGCAAGAGCCGGTCGTTCAGCAACTATTGCCACTGTCGAGCAGTGCCATGCAAGCTGAAACGAAGGCCAATGAAGCATCAACCGGCGCCAAGCACGGTTGGGACTACATCTATGAGCCGGATGCACAGGCAGTGATCGACGATTTGTTGGTTCGCTACGTGGAGGCGCTTGTGTACCAGGCGGTGGCTGAAAACATGGCGTCCGAGCAATCGGCCCGTATGGTTGCCATGAAGTCGGCGACCGACAATGCCGGCAGCGTGATTGCCGAGCTCAAGCTGGTCTACAACAAAACGCGTCAAGCAGCGATTACGAAAGAACTTTCGGAAATCGTCGCGGGTGCAGCGGCGGTTTAAACGTATTTATTTTTGGAGCAAAAAATGGCTCAAGCCCAAGGCAAGATTGTTCAGTGTATCGGTGCGGTGGTGGACGTGGAGTTTCCACGTGACCGGATGCCAAAGATTTATGACGCGCTCAAGATGGATGGTTCCACATTGACGCTGGAAGTGCAGCAGCAGTTGGGTGACGGCATCGTGCGTACCATTGCGCTGGGTTCTTCCGACGGCTTGCGTCGCGGTATGGTGGTGCAGAACACGTCCCAGCCCATCATGGTTCCGGTTGGCAAAGCCACCTTGGGTCGCATCATGGACGTGTTGGGTGCGCCTATCGACGAACGTGGTCCCGTCGCTTCGACCCACACTGCGGCGATTCACCGGAAGGCTCCTACATACGACGAGCTCAGCCCTTCGCAAGAATTGCTGGAAACCGGTATCAAGGTGATTGACTTGGTCTGCCCCTTCGCCAAAGGCGGTAAGGTCGGTCTGTTCGGTGGTGCCGGTGTGGGCAAGACCGTGAACATGATGGAGTTGATCAACAACATCGCCAAGGCGCACAGCGGCTTGTCCGTGTTTGCCGGTGTGGGTGAGCGTACCCGTGAAGGTAACGACTTCTACCACGAAATGGCTGACTCCGGCGTTGTGAACCTGGAAAAGCTGGAAGACTCCAAAGTGGCCATGGTTTACGGTCAGATGAATGAGCCCCCAGGCAACCGTTTGCGCGTGGCTTTGACGGGTCTGACCATCGCGGAATCTTTCCGTGACGAAGGTAAAGACGTGTTGTTCTTCGTGGACAACATCTATCGCTACACCTTGGCCGGTACCGAAGTGTCCGCGCTGTTGGGTCGCATGCCTTCTGCCGTGGGCTACCAGCCCACCTTGGCGGAAGAAATGGGCCGCCTGCAAGAGCGTATTACCTCGACCAAAGTCGGTTCCATCACGTCCATCCAGGCCGTGTACGTGCCTGCTGATGACTTGACCGACCCAAGCCCTGCCACCACCTTCGCCCACTTGGACTCCACCGTCGTGTTGTCCCGTGACATCGCATCGCTGGGTATCTACCCCGCCGTGGATCCACTGGATTCCACCAGCCGTCAGTTGGACCCGTTGGTGGTGGGTGCAGACCACTACGAAACTGCCCGCGCGGTACAAGGTACATTGCAGCGTTACAAAGAATTGCGCGACATTATTGCCATTTTGGGTATGGACGAGTTGGCACCTGAAGACAAGCTTGCGGTGGCCCGTGCCCGTAAGATCCAGCGCTTCTTGTCGCAGCCTTTCCACGTTGCAGAAGTGTTTACCGGTTCGCCCGGCAAGTACGTCAGCTTGGCTGAAACCATTCGCGGCTTCAAGATGATTGTTGCTGGCGAATGTGACCATCTGCCTGAACAAGCGTTCTACATGGTTGGCACGATCGACGAAGCGTTCGAAAAAGCCAAGAAGGTCTAATTTGAAACTTTGTGGGACAGTCGGTAGCCGTTCGGCGGCTGGCCCTGTCTCCAACTGATCAGGAAAATCATGAACACCATCCACGTTGATGTGGTCAGTGCCGAAGAATCCATCTACTCGGGTGAGGCGCGTTTCGTCGCTTTGCCTGGTGAGGCGGGCGAACTGGGCATTTACCCACGCCACACACCGTTGATCACGCGCATCAAGGCGGGGTCGGTGCGTATTGAAAATGCGGACGGCAGCGAAGAGTTTGTTTTCGTGGCCGGCGGTATTCTGGAAGTGCAGCCCCATTGCGTAACGGTGTTGTCTGACACCGCCATACGTGGCAAGGATCTGGACGACGAGAAGGCCAATGCCGCCAAGGCGGCTGCTGAAGAAGCACTCAAAAATGCCAAAGGTGAGTTGGACATTGCCCGTGCACAATCCGAGCTGGCCGTGATGGCTGCACAGATTGCTGCGCTGCGCAAGTACCGCGCCAAAAAGTAAACGCGCTCTTTGCGCTGACGAGAAAACCGCCTTCGGGCGGTTTTTGTCTTTTGGCATCCGCTACCGGAGCAAGGGAGTGTCCGCTAATTCATTGGGGTTGTTGGCGCCTTCAGCAAGCGCAAAATGCGCCCGAAGGACCCCGGAGACCTCGTCAATTGCCTGGGCCAAACCCGCTTCAAAACGACCATCGTGCAACGCGGAACCCAGCCGGTGCACCATGGCGAGCCATGCGTCGGAGGACACGTAGGGACTGAGGCCGCGGTCCGCCACCACTTCGATGCGGCGCTCAGCCAATAGCAGATAGATCAATACACCGTTGTTCTCCGCGGTGTCCCAGACACGGAGTTCACCGAACTGATCCACGGCCCTGCGGCGAACCAAGCCATCCATACCGTCGTTTGCAAGCAAATAGTGGTTAGGTAGCCCAGCCTCGATGCAAAGGCGAATTTCCCCGCTGTGGCTCTGCTCGCTACGCGCCACCTGTTGCGTCAGCCGGAGCACCGCATCGGGGGCCAGCGTGCGAATGGAGTCATTCACCCAGCGGTGCTTGAAAAGTCGTTTCAGTTGTATCCACATCACCATCTCCCCGAGGCGCCGCCACCGCCAAAATCGCCGCCACCGCCTGACCGGAAGCCGCCGCCACCCGACGATCCACCCCATCCACCCCCCCCGAAGCCTCCTCCCCCCCAGCCGTTCCTGCCTGAAGAAGGCAGTCCCCGCCCGAGCTGAAACAGCAAGGTCAACACCAGTGCGGCCGGTGCCGCCAGTACGCCAACCAGCACACTGGAGGTCAGCACCGCCACCGCCACACCGGCGGCCCCGCCCGTGAGTACGGCGCCAAGTCTGGTGCCAAATACCCGCTGTGCGATTGATCCACCGGCCGCGACGGCAAAAAATAAAAATACTGCCAAGTCCATCCACTGGAACCCTTGGTTGCCCCGGCCAGTGCCAGCGGCAGACTGTGGTGCCGGTAAAGCTTCGCCCTTGACCAACGCCATGATTTGGTTCACGCCTTGGTCCAGTCCGCCGGCAAAGTTGCCCTGTCGAAACTGCGGGGTAATGGCCAGATCAATCACCCGTTTGGCCGCCAAATCGGGAATCGCACCCTCCAGCGTCTTGGCCACTTCAATCCGAAGCTGGCGGTCGTTTTTTGCCACAATCAACAATACACCGTCCCCCACTTCCTTGCGGCCGATCTTCCAGGTATTCGCCACCCGATTGGCGTAGCTAACAATGTCTTCTGGTTGGGTTGTTGGCACCACCAATACCACCAGCTGTGCGCCACTGGAGAGCTCAAATGCACGCAACTTGGCATCCAAGGCCTGTAACTGGGAACCGCTCAGAGTCGCGGTGGAATCCATCACATGGGCGCTGAGCGGCGGCACTGGTAGAACATCCTGTGCCCAGACGCCGCTGGCTAACAGAACAAGCAGAGCCAATGCAACCATTCCCGCCAAAGCACCCCGGGCCATGGTCAAAACAACGGCCCCAAGCCGTGTCACTGCCTTGGTGCTGGCGCCGTAGGCACGCAGGTGTAGGGGGTTAATGAAGGCGGACACCACACAGGCTCACTTTTTATTGAAATCTACCGTTGGAGGGGCGCTGATCGCAGCCTCGTTTTGCACCGTGAAGCTGGGCTTGGGCGAGTAGCTGAAGGCCATAGCGGTCAAGTTGCTGGGAAAGCTGCGTGCCAGCACGTTGTACGCTTGCACCGCCTGGATATAGCGGTTGCGTGCCACCGTGATGCGATTTTCGGTACCTTCCAGCTGCACACGCAGGTCCCCAAAGGCCTGGTTGGCCTTTAAGCTGGGGTAGCGTTCACTGACCACCATCAGGCGGCTCAAGGCACCGCTGAGTTCGCCTTGTGCGGCTTGAAACTTCTGGAACGCCTCCGGGTTGTTCAGGGTCTCCGGCGTGACCTGTAGGGCCGTGGCCTTGGCGCGGGCCTCCACCACCTTGGTCAGGGTTTCTTGTTCAAAAGCCGCTTCGCCTTTGACCGTGGCCACAATGTTGGGAACCAGATCGGCACGCCGTTGGTACTGGTTGAGCACCTCGCTCCACGTCGATTTGGTCTGTTCGTCCAAACGTTGAAAATCGTTATAACCGCAGCCTGTTAATGCAGCAGCCGTCAACAAAGCCAATATCCAGTTTTTTACCATTTCACTACCTCCAAAACTACACGCCAACCCCAAAGAGACGAAGCATACATGGGCATGGCGTAAAGACAATCAAGAGGCGCGACCCGGGTGCAGCCATAGGCCGTGAACAAACCCGGCAAAATGCAGTTCCTACACCCATTGCCTACCAATGTCCAAAGCACGCCAACACGCCGCCTTAGGCGGTACCCCTGATGACATTGAAGTGGCCTTTTACGAGGCGCTTCAGTCCGCCGATATCGAAAAACTCATGGCCTGCTGGGCCGAGGAGGACGATATCGTGTGTATTCACCCCGGCGGCCCTCGGGTGGTTGGCGCGGGGGCCATCCGGGCTGCCTTTGACGCCATGTTTGCACACGGCGGCAGCATCCAGGCGCGGCCTGAAAACATTCGCAGGGTGGATTCCTTGGCCAGTGCAGTCCACCATGTGCTGGAAAAAGTGGAAGTATTGACACCCGACGGCCCCGCCAAAGCCTATGTGCTGGCCACCAACGTTTACCACAAGACGCCACAAGGCTGGCGCATGGTGGCCCACCATGCCAGCGCCGGAAGCGACGGGGAAGCGCTGGAAATCCACCAAACTGTACAGGTACTGCATTGAATGAAATAGGCCTTCAGCCCCCGTATTATCTGCGCAGGCAGCTATGAAATATATAGCGCCTGCGTGGCTGCCGGGAGGCAACTTGCAGACCATCTGGCCGGCCTTGTACGCACGCCGGGTATTTGGCCCGCGCCCTGAATACCAGCGCGAACGCTGGACTACGCCGGACACGGACTTTGTCGATGTGGATTGGCTGGTAGCCGCACCCCAATCCCCACAGACTCTTTTGGTGCTGTTCCATGGCCTGGAGGGCTCCTCGCGGAGCCACTATGCGGAGGCCTTTGCAGACCTTGCGCGGGAGCGAGGCATGGCTTATGCCGTTCCCCATTTTCGGGGGTGCAGCGGCGAGCTGAACCAGGGCCCCCGTGCCTACCACTCGGGCGACTATGAAGAGATTGGCTGGATACTGCAGCGCATGCGCCAACGCCACACGGGGCCTATCGTGGCAGTCGGTGTGTCTTTGGGTGGCAATGCGCTGCTGCGTTGGGCGCAGGAAATGGGCTCCGCTGCTGCGCAGACCGTGTCGGCGGTGGCCGCGGTGTGTTCGCCCATCGATTTGGCTGCGGGCGGACAGGCGATTGGCCGAGGGTTCAACCGCTTGGTCTACACCCGCATGTTTTTGAACACCATGAAACCCAAGGCCATGCAAAAACTCTCCCAGCACCCGGGCCTGTTTGACGGCAAGGCATTGATGGCCGCGCGTGATCTTTACGAGTTCGACAATGCGTTCACCGCGCCATTGCATGGTTTCAAAAGCACCGAAGACTATTGGGCGCGCGGGTCGGCCAAGCCACACCTCCATCGCATTCGAATTCCTGCGCTGGTGGTCAACGCACGCAACGACCCCTTTGTGCCCGCCTGGTGCCTGCCAAAACCAAGTGAAGTGGGGTCTTGTGTCACCCTTTGGCAACCGAAGCATGGCGGCCATGTGGGCTTTGCGCAGGGGCCATTGCCAGGCCATGTGCGCACCATGCCCGAAGCGGTGGGCGGATGGTTGGCGCAGCATGTTCAATAAAGGGGTATTTTATGGATGACATCGTGAAGCAGGCCATGGCCAAATGGCCCAACGTGCCTGCCTGCTACGGCTGGCTGGGCCTGGATGCCCGGGGCAACTGGTACATGCGGGACGAAGCGGCACAGGCGGCCGGTGCGTTCGCCAGCGGGCACGCAGGGGCCAAGGGCTCTTTGCTCAAGCACGACAAGCTGATCGAATTCATACAGCGCAACTACGCCGGTGACGATGCGGGGCAATGGTATTTTCAGAATGGACCGCAGCGCGTCTTTGTCGAACTGGAGGCCACCCCCTGGGTTTGGCGCTTGGACGCGGATCTGGTGGTGACCTCCCACAGCGGCGAGTGGGTGCAATACCACCAAGGGCTGATGGACGAAAACGGTTGGTTGTACCTGGAGACCAGCCGGGGTTTTGGGCTGGTGCACACCCAGGATGTGGGGCAAGCCGCGCTAGCGGTGGACGCCGGTCTCTGGACCGTGCAGGACGTGCTCCGGGACGATCTGGCGGCCCGTTATGGCTATGTGAAGAGCCCGCAGAGCCAGTACGGAAAATAGTTTTGCTACCAAAATCATAGCGTCTTGCGCTTGTTTGGTGCGGGCTGGAGGCTGAAACTATCGCAAAATACACCTGCAAAACGTAAAAAAAGGGCTGGCATCTATCGCCAGCCCTTTTTTGATGGAAGTGCGCTGCCTTACTTGGCTGCTTCGGCCTCGGCGGGCTTCTTGGGTTCATCAAACTTGGCGCCCCCAGCATTGGCCATGTAGACCACGCCGCGTGCCACCTCGAAGTCAGAGAAGTCACCGCCACCTTGTGGGCCCATGGCATTTTTGCCCTTCAATGCAGAGGTCAACAGGGCATCAAACCCGGTTTTGATGCGCGGGCCCCATGCCGCTGCGTCTCCAAACTTGGGCGAACCCGCTGCGCCAGAGGTGTGGCAGGCGGAACACTGTGCTTGAAAAACCTGTTCGCCGGTGCGGGCCTCGCGGTTGGCATCGAGAATTTCGATCGTGCCGATTTTCTGGATGCGCTCGGCCGTGGCCTTTTCCACATTGACCGCGCCCGCAGCGGGTTTGTTGTCAGCGGTGACGTAGTACACCAGGCCAATGATCACAAAAATTGGAATGATGAAGGAGAAAAAAACCGCCAGCAGCAATTGCTTGGGATTTTTGATCGGGCCGGAATGGGCCCCATCTTGCTCAGTTGCTGGGCTGGTATTGCTCATGGTGTCCTCGAAAAGTCAGGGGCTGCTAAAACAGCGTCGGATTATAGCGGTCACCCTCGTGAAAACACCTACAATGCAGCCTGTTCAGCGTTGCGGCTGTAGCTCAGTGGATAGAGTATTGGCCTCCGAAGCCAAGGGTCGTGGGTTCGATCCCCGCCAGCCGCACCAGACAGAGGGCCGAAAAAGATGCCGATCTTCTCCCCGTCTGCATGCGCGCCACAGCAAAAATCGCCAGCGCGTAGGTCTTGCCACAAGGCACAGCGGCGTAGCGTGCCCCTAGACAGAAACGGTGATTCCCATGTCGGACGAATACCAGATCGAAATACCCCAGTCGTTCATGGCCCTGTACACCGATGTGGGGCGCTCCAAACCCAACGCACCCCGAGAGGTCGTGGCGTCGCGGTACGAACTGTGCGAAGACCTGGCCAACTTGTTGACCCAAACCGCTGCCGACATGCAATTCAGTTTGGGTATCGATGCGTCCGATGTGTTGGCCCGCTGCCACCAGGGCTTGCTGGGGGATGCGGCCGTAGTGAAGGAGGACGAAGCCCGGTGGGTGATTTGCAGACTGGCGGAGCTGCTGCAGTGGAAGCAGCCTGCCTGGCTCTGATTCAGGATTCCTGCGGACCCGCTTTCAGGGACAAAGCCAGCTCGTAAAGTGCATTGCGCGGTTCCCCGGTAATGTCTGCAGCCAGTTTGACGGCGGTTTTGAGCGGAAGTTGCTCCAGAAGTAGCTTCAAAACACGGCTGTCCTGGCCTGGGGACTCCGCCGCAATCGCGGGGTGCACGACCAGTGCAAATTCTCCGCGAAGGCGGTTGGCATCGGCGGCCAGCCACGCCGACAGGCCCTCCGCCGTGACCGTCGCAATTTCTTCAAACTGTTTGGTGAGCTCGCGGCCCACCGTAATCTGGCGTGCGCCCAAAGTGGCCAAGGCCTGCGCCACCGCCTCCATGCGGTGCGGGGCCTCCAGCACCACCACCGCCCGGTCCTGGGTGGCCAAGGCCTGTACCGCTGCGGCCCGTTCTCCGGCCTTGCTGGGCAAAAAGCCGACAAAGACAAAGCCGCCCGCATGGTGGTTGTCTTCGGCCACCCCTGCGGCCGACATCACCGTGGTGACGCTGCTAGCGCCCGGCAACGGAACCGCGCGCAGCCCCTGGGCCTGCACGGCGGCCACCAGCCGGGCGCCGGGGTCGCTCACGCCGGGCGTGCCCGCGTCACTGACGTAGGCGACACGCTGGCCCTGGCGCAGATGGTCCACGACGGATTGGGCCGCCTGGGCTTCGTTGTGCTGGTGCACGGCTATCAGTTGTCCTGGCGCTTTGTCGATACCGTAGGCGCGCAGCAAGGACTGCGTGTGGCGGGTGTCTTCACAGGCGATGGCGTCAACCAAGCCCAGTACATGCAAAGCGCGTAGCGTGATGTCAGCCAGGTTGCCGATGGGGGTGGCCACCACGTACAGGGTCCCGGGCGGATAATGCTGTTCAGCGGCCGCATCGTGCGCCGCACGCAGGGCCGAGGTGTAACTCGATGTCAATGGTGTTTCCTCAAAACAAGACGATAACCCGGGCCCGCACCACCAAGCAAATGGGGGATGCGGCCGAAGACGCGGCGCTGCACCACTTGCAGAAAGCCGGGTTGCGCCTATTGGAGCGCAATTATCGGACGCCGGGGCGTGGGGGTGGAGAAATTGACCTGATCATGCAAACACCCGACGGAACCACAGTGTTTGTGGAGGTCCGCCAACGCACCCATGCACACCACGGCGGAGCCGCCGCCAGCGTGGGTGGGTCTAAGCAACGGCGCATTGTGTTTGCGGCACGCCATTACCTGATGCGCCTGCGCGAACCGCCGCCGTGCCGATTTGACGTGGTGCTGCTGGAGCAGGGCGGTATTGAGTGGCTGCAGGCAGCATTTGATGCGTACTGAGCGGCGTATGCACCCCCGCGCGGGCGACACGCTACCGGAAACCCCGGGCAAGGGTATCATTGCCTCCATGCTGGAACAACGAATTCAACAACACTTTATCGACAGCGCAGACCTGAAATACCAGGCCGCGCAAACCTTGAGCAAACCCATCGCTGCCGCGGTGCAGGCCATGCTGGCCTGTGTGACCAGCGGCGGCAAGGTGCTGGCCTGTGGCAACGGCGGGTCTGCCGCAGACGCCCAGCATTTCGCTGCGGAGTTTGTGGGCCGTTTCGAGCGTGAACGGCCCGAGTTGGGTGCCATTGCGCTGACCACCGACAGCTCCATCATCACGGCCATTGCCAACGACTACGACTACAACGTCATTTTCTCCCGCCAGGTGCGCGCTTTGGGTTCGCCCGGGGACGTGCTGCTGGCCATTTCCACCAGCGGCAATTCCGCCAATGTGCTGGCCGCGATCGAAGCGGCGCATGCCCGCGAAATGGTGGTGGTGGGCCTGACCGGACGGGGCGGCGGCAAAATGGCCCAGGTCTTGCGCGATACCGATGTGCATATTTGTGTGCCGCATGAGCGCACAGCGCGCGTGCAAGAGGTGCATATTTTGGCCTTGCATTGCATTTGTGATGCGGTCGATGCCCAGCTGTTGGGCGACCAGGAAACAAACCCATGAGCAATTCACTTCGCCGCGCTACGTTGGGGCTGCTGTTGGCCAGCAGTGTCTTCGGTCTGAGCGCTTGTTTGCCCTTGGTGATGGGCGGTGCGGTCATGGGTGGCTTGGTGGCCACCGATCGGCGTACCTCGGGGACGGTGGTGGAGGACGAAGGCATCGAACTCAAAGCCGCCAACCGCATCAGAGAGAACCTGGGGGAGCGGGCGCATGCCAATGTGACCAGCTACAACCGCCAGGTGCTGCTCACCGGCGAAGTGCCTACCGCGCAGGACAAGCAGCTGGTGGAGCAGATCGTGTCGCGCGTGGAAAATGTGCACAACATCGTGAATGAGCTGGCGGTCTTGGGCAACTCCACCCTGACACAGCGCTCGTCCGACACGATAGTCACCGGCCGTGTGAAGGCGGCGCTGATCGACGCCAAGGACCTGTTTGCCAACTCGTTCAAAATCAGCACCGAGCGGGGCACCACCTACATGATGGGGCGGGTCACCGAGCGCGAAGCCAAGCGGGCCACCGAGATCATCCGCGGCACTACGGGTGTGCAGCGCGTGGTGCGGGTGCTGGAAATCATCAGCGAAGACGAACTGGCGCGCATGCTGCCACAGCCCGCACCCAAGACCGAACCGGCGCCTTTGGTGAAGAACTGAGACGCGCTCGCTCAAAAAAACGGCCCGTATCGGGCCGTTTTGCTTTTTGGGGCGAGGAAATTGGGGACTTACTTCAGCCGCTTGATCAGGCTGGAGGTATCCCAGCGGCGGCCCCCCATGTGCTGCACATCGCCATAGAACTGGTCCACCAGGGCGGTGACGGGCAGGCGCGCGCCGTTGCGCTTGGCCTCGTCCAGCACCAGCCCCAGGTCCTTGCGCATCCAATCCACGGCAAAACCGAAATCAAACTGGTCGGCCACCATGGTTTTGCCCCGGTTGTCGAGCTGCCAGCTTTGGGCGGCCCCTTTGCCGATGACGTCCAGCACCTGGTTCATGTCCAGGCCCGCCTTCTGGCCGAAGGCAATGGCTTCGCTCAGGCCCTGCACCAGGCCCGCAATACAAATCTGGTTGACCATTTTGGCCAGCTGCCCCGCACCACTGTCGCCCAGCAGGGTGAATGCCTTTGAAAAGGCCATCCCCACCGGGCGGGCCCGCGCAAAGGCCGCCGGGTCGCCACCACACATCACGGTCAGCATGCCGTTTTGGGCCCCCGCCTGACCGCCAGAGACGGGGGCATCCACAAAGTGCAATCCGAGATTGCGCGCCGCCACACTGAGTTCGCGCGCCACGTTGGCCGATGCCGTGGTGTGGTCCACAAAAACGGCCCCTTCCTGCATGCCGGCAAACGCACCGTCGGCGCCCAGGGTGACGCTGCGCAGATCGTCGTCATTGCCGACACAGCAAAAAACGAGGTCGGCGTTTTGGGAGGCCAGGCGCGGTGTTGCGGCCTGGGCGTTCAAGCCTTTTGAGCCCTTGGCCCCCGTGAATTCAGCGCACCAAGCTATCGATTTGGTAGCGGTTCGGTTGTACACCGTGACCTGGTGCCCGGCGGCAGCCAGGTGGCCGGCCATGGGGTAGCCCATGACACCGAGCCCCAAAAAAGCGACGCGGACCGGCGGGCAGGTTTCGTAGGTTTTGACGTTGATGGCTTGGGGAAGAGGGGATGTAGTCGTGTGGGGCATGGGCTTACATGATGGCAAAATTTTCGGTCCCGGCGCTCAGGTCATTGGACTTGCCGCGCTGGCTGTTGAGCTTGATTTGCAGGCGCAAATCGTTCACCGAATCGGCGTTGCGCAGCGCATCTTCGTAGGTAATCGCCTGGGCTTCGTACAGGTCGAACAGGGCCTGGTCAAAGCTTTGCATGCCGAGGTTGCGGCTCTTCTTCATGATCTCCTTGATTTCAGTCACTTCGCCTTTGAAAATCATGTCGGAAATCAGGGGGGAGTTGATCATGATCTCCACCGCAGCCACCCGGCCCTTGCCGTCTTGCTTGGGAATCAGGCGTTGCGACACCAGGGCCTTGAGGTTGAGCGACAGGTCCATCAGCAACTGGCTGCGGCGCTCTTCGGGGAAAAAGTTGATGATCCGGTCCAGCGCCTGGTTGGCGCTGTTGGCGTGCAAGGTGGCCAAGCACAGGTGGCCGGTCTCGGCAAACGCCACGGCGTGCTCCATGGTTTCCCGGTCGCGGATTTCCCCCATCAAAATCACATCGGGCGCTTGGCGCAGCGTGTTTTTCAGGGCGGCCTCCCAGCTGTCGGTGTCCAGCCCCACTTCGCGCTGGGTGACGACGCAGTTTTTGTGCATGTGCACAAACTCCACCGGGTCTTCCACCGTGATGATGTGGCCGTAGGAATTGTCGTTGCGCCAGTCCACCATCGCCGCCAGGGTGGTGGACTTGCCCGAGCCCGTGGCGCCGACCATGATGCACAGGCCGCGTTTGGATTGGACGATTTCCTTGAGCACCTGGGGCACGCCCAAACCATCAATTGTGGGCAATACCGCCGGGATCACCCGCAGCACCATGCCCACCTTGCCCTGCTGGATGAAGGAGTTCACCCGAAAGCGGCCGATGCCGGGGGGGGAAATGGCGAAATTTCCCTCTTTGGTGCGCTCGAAATCGGCCACCTGTTTGTCGTTCATGATGGAACGCGCCAGGGCCAGCGTGTGCGCGGCATTCAGCGGCTGGGGCGACACCTTGGTCACCTTGCCATCGACCTTGATGGCGGGCGGGAAGTCCGCCGTGATGAACAGGTCGCTGCCATTGCGGCTGACCATCAGCCTGAGCAGGTCATTGATGAACTTTGTGGCTTGATCGCGCTCCATGAGAGCACCTCCTATTTTTAATGCTGGGGTCGTTCCGGAGTGAGGGGGACGCAATACCAGGAGTGCCGCGGAACCGGCTCTGCCGGGCCGCTGGCGCTGCCCCCTGCAAGGGGGAAGGCGTAGCGACACGAAGTGCGCGAAGCCGGGGGGTGTACCACAGTCAGCCTGGGAAGTTTTCTGGGATCTTCGCTTTGGAGCGGGCTTCGGCGGGGCTGATGATGTTGCGTTTGACCAGATCGGTCAGGTCCTGGTCCAGCGTCTTCATGCCCACGCTGTTGCCGGTCTGGATGCTGGAGTACATTTGCGCCACTTTGGCCTCGCGGATCAGGTTGCGGATGGCGCTGGTGCCCAGCATGATCTCGTGCGCCGCCACGCGGCCCTGGCCGTCCTTGGTCTTGCACAGGGTTTGCGAGATCACCGCCTGCAGCGACTCGGACAACATGGCGCGCACCATTTCCTTTTCATCCGCCGGGAACACGTCAATGATCCGGTCGATGGTCTTGGCCGCACTGGAGGTGTGCAGGGTGCCAAACACCAGGTGGCCGGTTTCCGCCGCCGTCATGGCCAGGCGGATGGTCTCCAGGTCGCGCATTTCACCGACCAGAATACAGTCCGGGTCTTCGCGCAGGGCCGAACGCAGGGCGGCGGCAAAACTCAGGGTGTGCGGGCCCACTTCGCGCTGGTTGACCAGGCATTTCTTGGACTCGTGCACAAACTCGATCGGGTCTTCCACCGTCAGGATGTGGCCGAACTCGGTTTCGTTCAGGTAATTGACCATGGCCGCCAGCGTGGTGGACTTGCCCGAGCCGGTGGGGCCGGTCACCAGCACCATGCCACGGGGTTTGAGGGCCAAGTCGCCAAAAATCTTGGGGGCATTGAGCTGCTCCAGCGACAAGATTTTGCTGGGAATGGTCCGAAACACCGCGCCCGCGCCCCGGTTGTGGTTGAAGGCATTGACCCGGAAACGCGCCAGACCGTCAATCTCGAAGGAAAAGTCGATTTCTAGAAATTCTTCAAAGTGTTTGCGCTGGCCGTCGTTCATGATGTCGTACACCATGGCGTGGACCTGTTTGTGGTCCAGCGCCTCGACATTGATGCGCCGCACATCGCCGTGGACCCGGATCATGGGCGGCAGGCCCGCCGACAGGTGCAAATCCGAGGCCTTGTTTTTGACACTGAAGGCCAGTAGTTGGGTAATGTCCATGGAGTCCTCGTTGGATGGGTCGCAGTTTGTTACGCTTGGGAGATTATGACCATGATTGCCCAGAACCTCCACGCCGTCCAGGCGCGTATTGCAGACGCGTGTGTGAAAGCCCAGCGCCCCTTGGATGCGGTGACTTTGCTGGCTGTTTCCAAGACCTTTGGTCCGGAGGCGGTGCAAGAGGCCTATGCCGCCGGACAAACCCAGTTTGGCGAAAACTACATCCAGGAAGCGGTGCAGAAAATCACCGCGCTGCGCCATCTGCCCCTGCAGTGGCACTGCATCGGTCCGATCCAGAGCAATAAAACGCGGGTGGTGGCCGAGCACTTTGATTGGGTGCACACCGTGGACCGGCTGAAGATCGCCCAGCGCCTGAGCGAGCAGCGCCCCTCCCATTTGCTGCCACTGCAGGTGTGTATTCAGGTCAATGTGGATGGTGGTGCCACCAAGTCCGGCGTGGCGCCGCAGGAGGCGCTGGCGCTGGCGCAGCAAGTCGCGACCTTGCCAGGGCTGCGGCTGCGGGGCGTCATGAGTATCCCTGAGCCTGCTACGGATTTCATAGCTGCTTGCGCAGTGTTTGCAAGGGTCAAGGCCGTATTTAATGCCTTAAATGCACAAGGCTTGGCGCTGGACACCGTGTCCATGGGCATGAGCGCCGACATGGAGGCCGCCGTGCAGTCGGGGAGCACGATGGTGCGGGTGGGGACCGCCATTTTTGGCGGGCGCACCAAACCAGCGGCCTGACCGTACCAGTCGGCCGCGCAGGGCCGCCTAACGCAGCGGCAAATGCGTGGTGTTTTTCACTTCTTCCATCACCGCGTAGGTGCGGGTCTCGCGCACGCCGGGCAACTGCCACAGCACGGTGCCGGCAAACTCGCGGTAGGCCGCCATGTCGGCCATGCGGGTTTTGAGCAGATAGTCAAAACCGCCAGCCACCATGTGGCACTCCATGATTTCCGAGCGCACCTGCACGGCGGCTTTGAAGGCGTCAAACACGTTGGGCGTGGTTTTGTCCAGCAGCACTTCCACAAACACCATCATGCCGGCCCCCAGTTTGAGCGGGTCCAGGCGCGCCTCGTAGCCCAGGATGTAGCCGTCTTTGGTGAGCCGCTGCACCCGCGCCAGCACGGCGGTGGGGGAGAGCGTGACGGTTTCCGCCAGTTTGAGGTTGGAAATGCGGCCATCTTCCTGCAGGCAGCGCAGAATTTTGAGGTCGATACGGTCCAGGTCGGCAAAGGCGTCGCTCATGACAGGCGGTAGGTTTCGAGGTGGATGCTGGTTTCGGTGCTGCTGATGCCGCGCACCAGGCGAATGCGCTCCAGCACCTTCGATAGTTCCGACAAATTCGCCGCACGCAACTCTGCCAAGAGGTCCCAGCGGCCATTGGTGTCGTGCAGACAGGCGACCCCCGGTTCCCCCAGCAGGCTGTTGATGACGGCGCGGGTTTCGTTGCCTTCCACCGCCACACTCATCCAGGCGCTGATCTCGGTGGGTTGCGCATCCGGGCGCAAACGCACGGTGTAGCCCACGATGATGCCCGCGTCTTCGAGCTTGGTGATGCGGTTGCTGACGGTGCCGCGCGACACGCCCAGCTTGGTGGCCAGGGTGGCGACGCTGGTGCGTGCGTCTTTGCGCAAAAGCGAGAGCAATTGTTGATCTGTAAGGTCCATATTGCCATTGTGGCATTTATGGCTGCCTAAGTGATAGAAATTTATCAAAAAGGTAGCAAAACTGGCGATTTACATTGACATATCCATTTGGGAGACTACTCTAAATTATCGGAGTCCACACCATGAACCGCACCTCACCTGTCCAAACCCAGTTCCTCAGCGTCCAAGACGTGGCCACCATCGTCACCCAGGTCGGCACCGCCGACACCCTGCGCCGCATGGCGGATTACATCCAGGCGGATTACATGCGCTGGCAGGACTTTGACAAGTGCGCCCGCGTGGCCGCCCACTCGCCCGAAGGCGTGATCGAGCTGATGCCCATTGCCGATGCCAAAACCTACACCTTCAAGTATGTCAACGGCCACCCCAAGAACACCCTGGCGGGTTTGCCTACTGTCATGGCCTTTGGCGTGCTGGCCGATGTGGACACCGGTCGGCCCGAATTGCTCAGCGAGTTGACGCTGACCACCGCCTTGCGCACCGCCGCCATGTCCGCCGTGGCGGCCCGCACCCTGGCCCGGCCCAACAGCAAAAGCATGGCCCTGATCGGCAATGGCGCGCAAAGCGAGTTCCAGGCCCTGGCCTTCCACCACCTGGTCGGCATTGAAGAAATTCGCCTGTTTGACACCGACCCTGTGGCCACCCAAAAGCTGGTGGACAACCTCCAGCACACGGCCATCCGCCTGACGGTGTGCACCAGCATTGCCCAGGCCGTGCGCGGCGCCGACATTGTCACCACCGTCACCGCCGACAAGACCAACGCCACCATCCTGACGCCCGACCTGCTGGAGCCCGGCATGCACATCAACGGTGTGGGCGGCGACTGCCCCGGCAAGACCGAGCTGCACCCCGACGTGCTGCGCGGCTCTGCCGTGTTTGTGCAGTACGAGCCGCAAACCCGCATCGAAGGTGATTTGCAGCACCTGCCCGCCGACTTTGCCGTGACCGAACTGTGGCAAGTGCTGGTGGGCCAAGCGGCCGGGCGTACCTCGGAGGCGCAAGTCACCCTGTTTGACTCGGTCGGTTTTGCGCTGGAAGACTACTCCGCCCTGCGTTACCTGCGCGATGTGGCGCGTGAGCTGGGGCTGGGCCAATTGGTGTCCCTCATTCCCGATCTGGTGGACCCCAAAGACCTGTTCAGCCTGATCCGTCCCGCAGCGCAAAAACTGGCCTTGGCAGCATGAGCCCGGCACCTATCTCCAGCCGTGCGCCCGGCGGCGTTAGCCTCATTGGCGTTCCCACCGACATCGGCGCGGGCTCCCTGGGCGCGCGCATGGGGCCCGAAGCCCTGCGGGTCGCCGGCATCGCGCCGTCCATCCGCCAGTTTGGCCTGGACGTGAAAGACTGCGGCAACCTGCAAGGACCGGCCAACCCCTGGACCGCTGCCGTCAACGGTTTTCGCCATCTGCCCGAGGCCGTGCAGTGGAACCAGCTGCTGCACGACGCCATGTACGCCGAACTGAACGCCGGGCGCCTGCCCATCATGCTGGGCGGCGACCACTGCCTGGGGATAGGCTCCATCAGCGCCGTGGCACGCCACTGCCGGGATGCGGGCAAAAAATTGCGCGTGTTGTGGTTTGACGCCCATGCCGATTTCAACACCGCCACGCTCACCCCCAGCGGCAACATCCATGGCATGCCGGTGGCCTGCCTGTGTGGGCAAGGGCCCCAGGAGCTGATTGAAATTGGCGGCCATGTGCCCGCACTCAACCCCAAGCAGATCCGCCAGATCGGCATTCGCAGCGTGGACGAGGGTGAAAAACGCCTGGTGCACGACATGGGCATTGAAGTGTTCGACATGCGCTACATCGACGAGATGGGCATGCGCCACACCATGGAGCTGGCTTTGGCGCTGGTCGATGCCAACACCCATCTGCATGTGAGCCTGGATGTGGACTTTCTGGACCCCACCATCGCCCCCGGCGTGGGCACCACCGTGCGCGGCGGCCCCAACTACCGCGAAGCGCAGCTGTGCATGGAAATGATTGCCGACACCGGCCGTCTGGCCTCGCTGGACGTGGTGGAGCTCAACCCGGCGCTGGATGTGCGCAACCAGACTGCCGAGCTGGCCGTTGATCTGATCGAAAGCCTGTTTGGCAAAAGCACGCTGATGCGCAAATCCAGCGCAGCGGGCTGATTCCCCTTTTGTTTTTTGTTTCTCCCTGTCCCCTTGTTCCACCAACCCGCCGGGGTGCGACCCCGGTATTTCAAAGGATTCATCCATGAAGAAACTCCTGCTGGCTATCGCCCTGGGATCGGTCTGTGCCGTGTCATTTGCGCAAGGCAAAGACCTCAAGGTTGCGATCGACCCCACCTATGA
>NZ_JAUYQD010000030.1 GCF_030697375.1 Rhodoferax sp.
CCAGCAAACCAGGCGGATGCTGGGTAGCTCCAAAGTAAATCAAACGCAAGCCAAACGTCAATTGAGGACTTCACCCGTTGGTGTTTCAGTATCTAGAATCTCATTGAGCATAGAGATGAGAATGGTTCTGGTAAGCTTCGATTTGGTTGCGTAGCCGTCAATCGCATAGTCACTCATGAAACTGTCTTTTGCATATCCTGGCTGTCCAGTACGCAAGACGATACGTAAGTTTTTGCGTGACAGGTCGTCCCGTAAAACACTCACCAGTTTTAAACCAGCATCGACAGATTCCATCACCACGTCTAAGAGTATCAAGGATGTATCTGGATTTTTGATCGCTATGTCCTTGGCTTCGCGCGCAGAGAATGCGTGAAGAAACTCCAAGGGCTTGCCATGAATCCGCACCCCTTTTAAAGCCAGTATCGTTGTGTCATGCACATTGCTATCATCATCGGCGATCAGAATCTTCCACGGCATGCTTGCCTTATCGATGGGATCATCCTCTAAAAGATCCGCGCAAAAGATAAGGTCGTCATCATTGTCGGCATCCGAAGTAAATGCATTTTCACTAAAAATATTTGTGAGATCCGCCGCAAAAAAACGACGAAAGGGCTGTCGTCTGAGTGTAGTTATCTGTTTGCCGTGAGATTGCCGCGAGGTTTGTTGAGTTTTCATCAGTATCTCCCTAATCTTGGACGAGTGGCAGATTGCTTTTCCATAGTATGTGATCGGAGGCCGCTAGACAAGTAGAAAACGAGTTGAGCGTCACCGGAAAGTAGCACAAATCAAAGACGTCGATCATTTTTTCTAGGAATTGTGGAAAAACGGGTTTTTGTCACATAATACCAATTCGATGTATAAACATAATTGGTATTTTAGTGGTGCTTGTTTCTGTGTGGCTATTTTTTCAATTGTGCCCCGTGGTTAGCGTTTTTTTTCCTTGTTCATTGTCCGAAAGTGCGTACTGTACTCCTAGTGATTTTCCTCAAAAAAAACCACTTGACTGCCCGTTTAATGAGCAACATTGTGGTCAGCAGTTTCAAAGAAAATGAAACAGAAATCGCTGAAATGATCGCTATGTTTGGGTCATTCATAAATAATCGACCAAGGAGGATAGGATGAGACAAGGTAAAACGACAAATCGCCTAATGATAGGCTTAATTGGTAGTATGCTTGCCGCCTGTGGGGGAAGCAGCGTACCGGAAATGCCTAAGAGTGCTGCACATCATGCGATGCCACCGGCAGAGTTAGCCGCTAGTGCCTGCGATGCATGGAATAGCACGCAAATATATACACAAGCCAGTAATTGCGTTACGTATTTGGGATCGACTTATAAAGCCAAGTGGTGGACCCAAGGAAATGTGCCAGGAACAGAGCAATGGGGTCCATGGGAGTTAGTGACAACAACGCCGACTCCAACTCCAACTCCGACTCCAACGCCGACTCCAACGCCGACTCCAACGCCAACGCCAACCCCGAGTTGTTCCGCTTATGTGGCTGGAACCGCTTATGCACAGGGGCAAGTGGTTAGTAATGCTGGCGGTTTCTATCGTTGTGAAGTGAGTGGATGGTGCTCAATGGGCGCTTCTGCCTATGAACCAGGAGTAGGTTGGGCACAGAGCAGTGCTTGGACAGCGGTCACTTCCAGTGCTTGCCCAACGCCAACGCCAACACCAACGCCAACGCCAACACCAACGCCAACGCCAACACCAACGCCAACGCCAACGCCAACACCAACACCAACGCCAACACCAACACCAACGCCAACACCAACACCAACACCAACACCAACACCAACACCAACACCAACACCAACACCAACGCCAGTTGGCGGGCGTGAAGTTGGTTCTTACTT
>NZ_JAUYQD010000041.1 GCF_030697375.1 Rhodoferax sp.
AGGATTTTCTGGCACTGCAGCGTTTCGCCAAACCCAATGCGCTCATTGACGGCTGAGACGCGCGGCAGCATCGGCAGCTGGATTGCGGCGTCGGAGACCGAGCGACGGAGTGCCTTCGTCAGTTGCCTTTGAAGACCGGCCTGGTCTTCGCGACAAAGGCCTCATACGCACGTTCGTAGTCCTTCGTTTGCATGCAAATAGCCTGCGCCTGGGCTTCTGCCTCGATGGAGTCGTCGATGCCCATGCTCCATTCCTGATGGATGCAGCGCTTGGTCATGGCATGCCCGAACGTCGGCCCTTCGGCCAGCGATTTCCCCAGAGCCTGCGCCTGCGCCAGCACGGCATCCGGCTCACAAATCCTGTTGTAGAATCCCCAGCGCTCTGCCTCGGCGCCGTCCATCGAACGTCCGGTGTAGAGCAGCTCGGCGGCGCGCCCCGCGCCGATAATTCGCGGCAGGATGTTGCACGCTCCCATATCGGCGCCGGCCAACCCCACGCGGACGAACAGGAACGCAACCTTGCTGCGCGGCGTGCCGTAGCGCATATCAGACGCCATCGCCAGAATGGCACCCGCACCGGCGCAGATGCCATCGATCGCCGCAACAATCGGCTGCGGGCAGGCGCGCATGGCCTTGA
Organism: Rhodoferax sp.; assembly: GCF_030697375.1. Taxonomy (GTDB): domain Bacteria; phylum Pseudomonadota; class Gammaproteobacteria; order Burkholderiales; family Burkholderiaceae_C; genus Allorhodoferax. Next base: position 637 of record NZ_JAUYQD010000041.1, read on the forward strand.
CCAGATCGCCGGTCATGCGGGTGAACGCCAGCAAGCCCGCCATGTCGCCTTTGCGCTGCATCTCAACCAGCGGGCCGATAATTTCATGCACGTCTCCACCGGAGCAGAAATTGCCGCCGGCGCCCGTGATCACCACCGTCTTGATAGTTTGGGCATAGGCCAGGTCGCGGAACATGTCGCGCAGCTCGGAATACGATTCCAGCGTGAGTGGATTCTTCCGCTCCGGCCGGTTGAGCGTGACCGTCGCGACAGCCCCCTCGATCTGCCACAGGAAGTGCCGTGGCTCGAACTGCTCGAAATCGACCCGCGCCGGGCGAAACCGTGCAGCGGTGTCGGCGATTTGCGCATCCCGCGCGGTCGCGACATCAGACATCGTTATCTCCCTTCATCCAGCAAACGTCAGTCCGCCGCTCACGCTCATTACCTGACCGGTGACGTAGTCGGACCGCGAGCTCGCAAAGAACAGGACTGCGTCCGCGATTTCCTGCGGCTTGGCGAAGCGGCGAAACGGAATCGCCTTGAGAAACGCCGCCCTGAGATTCTCCGGGCGCGACTGCAGCATCGGCGTGTCGGTCGGCCCCGGGCAGACGCAGTTGACATTGATCGAATTGCGCGCCACTTCGCGCGCGAGCGACTTGGTGAAAGCGATCACGCCGCCTTTGGCGGCGGCATAGGTCGTTTCGCCACTGCTGC
>NZ_JAUYQD010000045.1 GCF_030697375.1 Rhodoferax sp.
CCACAGCGACGGGTACTCGCCTCGGTGCTCTTGCACCAGCCTTACCGCACGCTCCCGGACCTCGGGTGAAAACTTGTTTGACTTCTTCATGGCTCAATCCTCTCAGAGATTTGAGCCTCCTCAAAATACGGGGCGATTCAACTTGCGAAAGATCTAACGTCAACCGGGTTCACTGCCGAAGTAGCACGCCCGACGCCTTGATAGACCGGACGTAAAAAGGGCCGGTTGTGGTTCAACCGGCCCGACCGCTTCTACTGTTTCAGTTGAAGTACTGTACTCGGAACAATTCACGCTCCGCATCGGTCATAGCCAAACTGGGCTTTGGCGTGTTGTGCGCGATGCGGTCAGTATGGATCAGCTTGCCATCCTGAAACGCATAGCTGTGCTGCGGGGGGATGTAGCCAACCTCGCCACCTGCCAGCGTGCCACCGTCAGCGCTAACTGGGTTCTTGCGAAAAGCCTGGTACTCCTTTTGGATATCTGCACGACTCTTGGTACTTTGGACGGCATGGGCTTCAAAGCCCAGTTCGCCGCCGACCCAAGCGCTACCGCTGTTGGCAAAAGCTGCGGGAATCGCTGCACCGGTAAGGGCCAGGGCAAGTATGGTTTTACGAAACAACATGATCAAACTCCTTTAATATCGATTGCAAGGTGTGGTTTCAACATTTGAAACCACTGCGATGCAAACTCTGCATCACAATTGTTAATGTAGATATCTCGCGGCGACGCCTCCCTGACCCAGAGATTACGAATCCGTTATGTACGACCAAGGCTTGTTTTGAAAATTCTCGTGATTGAAGATGAACCCAAGGCTGCCGACTACCTGCGCAAAGGTCTGACGGAAAACGGTTACGCGGTTGAAGTGGCCCACAATGGCACCGACGGGCTGCATGCGGCCGCCAACGGCGATCATGACCTTGTGGTCCTGGACGTTATGCTGCCGGGCATTGATGGATTTGCCGTTCTTTCGGCCATGCGTACATTCAGAGAGGTTCCCGTTCTAATCCTCACCGCCCGTGGCAATACCGACGACAAGGTGCGCGGCTTCGATCTCGGTGCAGACGATTATTTAGTCAAACCGTTTCAATTTCCGGAGTTGCTTGCCCGGGTGAAGGCTCTGCTTAAACGCGGCCAGCCTGCGGCTGTGGAGCAGGTGCTGCGCACGGCCGACCTGGAAATCGACCCGGTACGTCACCGCGCTACCCGGGCTGGCCAGCGTATTGACCTGTCAGCCAAGGAGTTTGCCCTGTTGACCCTTTTGGCTCAGAGGACGGGAGATGTGCTGTCTAGAACTCAAATTGCTTCCTTGGTCTGGGATATTCACTTCGATTCGGACACCAACGTGGTGGAAGTGGCGATACGACGATTGCGCGCCAAGATCGACGACCCATTCGAAGAGAAATTGATTCATACCGTGCGCGGCGTGGGTTACGTCTTAGAACGCCGAGACGGGTTATGACACAGGGTTGGCGTTTTCCCTATTGGTCCAGAAATTCACTGGCCACGCGCATTGCATTGGCCAGCGCCTTTTTTGGTTTCCTGACGACTGGCTGCGCGATTGTTGCCGGATTTTATGCGCTGTCACATCAGCTTGATGCACGTTCAACCGCAGAACTGCTGGGCAAGCGTGATCTCTTAATGCATGTGTTGTCCGAGATACCGTCACTCGAAGCCGTCAACCCGAACAGACACCGTTTCGGCGATTTGCTGATAGGGCACGACGACCTGCACCTCGCGCTGGCAGACACCGCCAGTGGAAAAATCCTGACCAGTTTTTCGCCGATTGCAACACAATCCACGTCTGCGCCTGATACCTTCCCGGTCAGTTCGACGTCCATCCAGTCATGGACGACCGCAACCGGCGATCGGCTGAGTACGATTCGCGGAAGTAGCCCGGTTGCCAACGGGATGACTGTTCAGTATTACCTGTCGCTGGATAGAAGGCACGACCGCCGTCTATTGGGGGGATTTATCAAGACAACCGTGGTGGGCTGGCCTCTATTACTGCTCGTCGTCGCCCTAGGTGCCTGGCTCAATGCGCGTACCAGTCTGGCGCCGTTACGGCACTTCCATCGGCTGGCGGCCTCCATCGGGGCAAAGTCGCTTAGTCAGCGAATATCTTCCTCCGGCCTGCCGCCAGAACTGTACGAACTCGCAGAAGAGTTCAACCGCATGTTGGAGCGAATTGATTCAGGCTACCGGCGGTTACAGGATTTCTCGGGTGAACTCGCCCATGAAATGCGCACGCCGATTGCGACGCTAATGGGTAGAACGCAGGTTGCGCTATCCCGCCCCCGTACAAGTGCTGAGTTTCGGGAGGTCTTGGAAGGCGACGTCGAAGAACTCGAACGCCTGTCTCGCTTGATCTCCGATATGCTTTTCATTGCCCGCGCCGATCACAATGAGGACCCGTTGAATCACGAGCGGGTGGAACTTGCCCAGGAGGCCCGCCGGGTTGCCGACTACCTGTCGCTGATCGCAGACGAACGCGGTTTGGCCGTGGAGGTGGCGGGTACAGCCATTGTCATGGCTGATCGTCTGTTGGTGGACCGCGCAATCACCAACCTCGTATCCAATGCGATACGCCATGCTATGACTGAATCGAAGATACATGTGGCGATTAGCGCAGAGGATAACAGTGTCACGCTGGCGGTGACAAACCACGGCGATGCGATTCCGCCCCAACATTTGGAGCGAATTTTCGACCGCTTCTATCGTGTGGACTCCGGGCGCGCACGCCTGGACGGTGGTACAGGGCTGGGTTTGGCTATTGTGCGTTCCATCATGGTTGCCCACGGGGGGCAGGTTAAAGCGCGGAGTTCGGCAGACGGCGAAACGACATTCACGCTGATATTTCGGGCAACTGGTGCCAGTCCTTCTGAGCCGACTTGAAATCTTACACCATGTTTCTCATATCTATCGACCCCTCGCCCATCATAACTCTGGACACCGGCTCTCTTTTTTTCTTACATAGTAGCAATGACACGAATGAACTACGAAAAACACCAATAGAACCGCGGGTGTCGAATGCTCTATCGAGACTTTTATAAATCATGACGGACAACTAATTACCGTTCGGGCTGAGTCCGTCGAAGGGCTTCGACAGACTCAGCCCGACCGGTGGAGTGTCATGAATTACGAGACTATCAATCGATAAAACCTTTCTGACAAAAAATGATGTAGTGTCGGCACAATAGTGAGCGGAACGGATAAATTGCGCGCTGCTCCCTCCAAGGAATTCTTGAACGACTTAAGTTCATATAGAGAAACTGAATGGGATAGACGAGAAGAGCTAAAGGCAACATCAACCAGTCCTTGGGAAGCAATGATACATACCGCACTTCTCGAATTCGAAAACCTGCGTCTTGAAGGATCCTGAGCATGTTGTGAATTGGAATGACCTTCCAACTCCCTTGGCGCAAAGTAACAAACAAGTGGTACTGCCTGACTTTTCCGAGACAAAAATATGAGATCCGGTCGCGGATAGCCACAACGTTGTCGTTGGTAACGACGAATTGACCACCATCCCTCAAGTGCGTGTGGCAACTCTCAAAAAATTGGAGCGTATTGTCAAACTCCATTACCCCGCTGACTGAAAATATGTAGTCAAACTTATTTCCCGGGAAGACAGTAAAGGGGCGGCTGGCGTCTACTGATGAAAATTCGCCAGAAGCCAATGCTTCTGGCTTCTTCAAGTCGCATCCTCGGACGTCAGCTCCAGGAAAAAATCGGCGCAAGGACGAAATCAACTCGCCCGACCCGCAAGGGATATCGAGCATGGTGCTGCTCGTCAAGTTCTGGCGCGATTTGAGAAAATGCTCGATGATCGCTCTGTGAACCCCTCGGCAGGTCATTCCCCTTGGCACTGAATTTGTTCTTTGATTTTTTGACATACGATTGAAAGTGTCACGTGAGCGCCATCCATTGAATGAACGGATTTCGCTGCCCTGGGCAATTAGTGCCGAAGTCATATCGACAGCTGCGGAGAATCGGAATCAGAACCTGTGTCGAATGCCCGTGGCCAAGCTGGAGCCGCTATTAAATGTCGTGATGCGATCACGCATGGCAATCACGTAGACATCGGTTCTCCTGGATAGGTTGTAGTCGTAGCCCAGCGAGAGCGTGTTGCGCGTATTGCCTGCGACCACTCGTGTCCTGGCCAAGCCAGCCAGAATCTTGCCGCTGCCAAGCGGGCTGGCCAAGCCCAGCGAATAGGACTTGGCTCGCGTCGTGGAAATAGCCGCCTTACTCTGTCCGTACGTTGCGAACGTTTTGACGGCCGTGAAGTCGAATGAGCCGCCCAGCATCCAGTCCGTCCTGGTGTCGCCCAGCGCGAAGGCGACCGGCACGGGATTGGTCACCTGATTTCTCTCGTAGTAGGCGCCCAGTGCCATGGGGCCGCTGAAATACAGCGCGTTGACGCCAACATTCTTCTTGCCGGATTGCCCGGCGATCTCCCCGAACTGATAGTGCAGATTCGTACGCAAGCCGCCGATTTCCGGCGTGCTGTAGATCGCCTGGTTACTCCAGCCCGTGTCGGAAGGGGTGGTAGCGCCCCAGCCGGTTCCATTAAACAGGGGGACGTTCTTGTGAACCACGAGTGGCGAAAACGTGAAGGAGTCGCCAAAGGGATTCAGGACGACAGTGGGCAGGAAGTTGGGCGCCAGCCCGCGCCCGAGTGTCAGGCTGCCGAACCCGCCCGACAGGCCGACAGTGGCTTCGCGCGAGAAGAAGGTATCACCGGCAAAGCGCCCCTGCATGCCCGTATCAGCCCGCAAAAACGAGGACAGTGCGAAATTCGCCTTCAGGCCGCCACCCAGGTCTTCCGAACCCTTTACACCGAACCACGAAGTGGTCAAACCGCCACTGTTGACAACGCTGGTACGCCGGGCATCGCCGGCCATCTGTATCCGTCCTGCGTAGACGTCGACAGCGCCAGCGAGTTGCACCGTGCTCTGAGCAGATGCAACGGTGATAACACCAACAGCGCACAGCGCGCCGATCAAGAGTTTCTTCATGGGCTTACCTTTTTCATTAAAACAATGTCCGCCGAAGACCCGACTATGGTCACTCTAGGAGACATGCACCATAAAACCGGAGCGTCATGTCTTTTGCCCGGGACTTCGCTTGCGATGCCCTATATGTTTTTCACAAAAACGTATTGGCAATCCAACATCAGACGGCTTCGCGTCTCACGGTCAACTGGGCTTCGCGCTGCGGCGGTTGGTGGGTGTGACTGGTGGAAAATCCACTATGCTCAACTTGTCAGCAGTCTGAAAAGTAAGTTCTAAAGGGCGCCTAAGTAAGAATGCCTGGTGGCGTCATGGTAAAAACTTCCACCAACATTGAAGTATCCAAGCGTGGCCAAGTCTGCGCAGCAGTACCGTCTACGCCCGCGTCTCCATGACATACCCTACGCCTCGAACCGTGTGCAGCAGCTTCACTGGAAACGGGTCGTCGATCTTTTGACGCAGCCGCCTGACTGCGACATCAACTACGTTGGAGTCACAATCAAAATTCATGTCCCATATCTGCTCGGCCACAACGGTTCGAGACTGCACTTGTCCTTGCCGACGAAGGAAAAGAGCGAGCAGCTTGAAGTCCTGAGCGGACAAGTCCAGCCGTGTCCCTGAACGAGTGGCCCTGTGCTTGACCAGGTCCAGCTGAAGGTCGCCAAGCCGCAAGACGGCCAGGTCTTGAGCGTGTCCCCTTCGCAGCAGAGCCTGAACGCGCGCCAGCAGTTCCGGCAAAGCAACCGGCTTGATCACATAGTCGTCCGCGCCCATGTTCAGACCCATGACCCGGTCTTCCACTGAATCGCGCGCCGTCAACAAAATAATCGGAAAGCCTCTCCTTTCGCGCAGTTCCTGCAGAACACCGAAGCCATCAACTCCTGGAAGCATGACATCCAACAGCATGAGGTCGTAGCTCCCCTCCAGAGCCATATTTTTTCCCTCAACTCCGTCGCGTGCGATGTCAACAACATACCCGATTTCGACCAACGCCTGTTTGATATGGTCTGCAAATTTGGCTTCATCCTCGACTATCAGAATTCGCATACTGCTCAATGTATAGACTTGCAGATCGCCATGTAGCCCTGTCACTCACCGGCATGAAGCACTGGACAGAAACCGGAAGCAACGTTTGAGGTTTGTGCGAGAACTCTCTTAGCCGTCAACGGGAGAATCATCCAGCGAGCGCCAGATGAAGGGTGTGCCTCGCGCGGAAGGCCCACTTTGGACCCACCCGAAAGGAATCGAGCACGGTCGACTTTGCTGTGGCGAAGAACATGGACTCCTGCAGGTTATGACGTTCAAACGCCCTTCGCTGGTTAAGCGATCGGCGCCGCAAGTCGCCTTCTGAGTCACTGCCACTTCGCTGCGATCGTCCGAAGAGCGTGACAGCGCGTTCGAGGTCGGCCAGGGCTGCGTCGCTCAATGCCGGAATGGCACGCGGTGCCGCCAGGCGGATTTGTACGATGAAGGGATTGGGGCCCACGACCAGGCCCCATGGCCTTTTCCCCTCTGCGGGGTCTACCGCCAGGGCCTCCAGTTTGGTTAACCCGAAATGCCTGGCCAAACGCAGCCGCGTGGCCAACCAGGGATCGGAACGATCCAGCTCCTCCATAGCGATCTTGGCTTCCCCGTCGCTGCCTGATACAGGCAGCACCAGGGAGTTCAACAGCTGCTTTGCATGGAGGTCGCCTTGCCGTTCGGCGCGATGAAGCCAACAAATTGCCTGTTCGGACTCCGTGATCGAGCCGGATTCGCGCAACATCAAAGCGCCAAGCTTGCGCTGCGCCTCCGCCTGCCCGCGTTCTGCGGCCTTTTCAAGAAAGAATCTTGCCATTTGGGGGTTGGCGACAGAACACCGATGGTCTGAATTCAACTTGTACAAATGCAGCCATGCGGCATCCCGACCGGCGTCAGCTGCCCGCAGCAGCAGCGCGGTGCCCTTGCGGAGATTCGAACTGTCGGCGAGGCTCGAAGGCTGAAAAGATCCGCAGGAGATCCCGGACAGCGCGCGTCCAAGCGTGTAGGTCGCATCAAGATTCCCCTGCCCGTTTTGCATCTCCAGGCTTGCCTGAACGAATTCAACCGGCATGCCTTGCAGTGATTCCCCGGTATGTTCTGCCATTTGCACCATGGCAACAACGAGTTCGGATATTGCGATCGTCGGTTTTGACATCAGTGTGGTCGCAGCGTGCACACAAAGCCGCAAGCGAGGAAGGTCTCCCGCAGCCTGAGCTTCCCGCGCGGCGAACTCGGCAATGGCACACCCGTTCTCCTTCTTGTCGTCCGTCAGCAAGCGCAGAATTCTCGGTAGGCGTTCACTGTCGCCGACTGACTCGCAGATGACTAGCGCGCTGGCCGCACACGCCTCGCCCGTCGCCGCGCGCGCGAAATACGCTACAGCTTCTGCTTCTCTCCCGGTATGGGTTAACAGGTAGGTGCCGAACTTCAACTGCGCTAATGCGTTGCCGGTAAGCGCCGCCTTGCGGAGGGATTCTTGCTGCCCCAAATGCAGCAACTCGTCCAGAGACAGGCACTCTGCAATAAGAATGTATGCGCCGGGTAGGTCGCAAACACTGGGATGGGTTAGATAGTCAATACCCGTTAACGGGTGCTTGGGAAAACCCTCCATACCCAGCAAATAGCGACGGCCGACCTCCAGACGCGCGCCAATGTCGCCGTTTCTGGCGAGAACTCTGAGTTGAATGTCTTGCCTTCGCATGTTTGTCCTTTTGTTGTGTTGCCGATGGAACGAGTAGCGGGCTGCTTCCCCTGTTAGCCTTGCGCGCCGGGGTCGCACTTGTTGCAGCGAGAGTAAAAGTTCAATACCAACAAGAAGATTGCCGAAACATTGCAACGTTGCAATGTTCAGTCGTTGAGGCCACTCGTTCCGATGTCCTTCGCCGCCATGTTGCAACTGCGAAACAGGATCACGCTATTCGTTGGGGGCTACGCATGCATTGGCCCTTCCTTTGCGAAACCGAGAGTGCCCACAAGCGCCGTTTTTTCTAAAGTGACTTTCGTGGTGCGCTCAAATTGATGCACTACTAATTTCAACCAATTAAAGGAACAGGAACATGAAGCACATCGCAACAGTGGCAGCATTGCTAGCCTTAGCGGCGGGCACAGCCAGCGCACAATCTTCGGTCACGCTCTTTGGCATCGTCGATGTCAACCTGCGCAACGTTAGCAACAGTGGTGTTGGCAGCAACTCCACGTTGAACAACAATGGCCTTGCCAGTAGCCGCTTTGGCTTCCGTGGTGTGGAAGACCTTGGCGGCGGCCTGAAGGCTGGTTTCTGGCTTGAGTCGGATATCAACCCAGACACCGGCACTACAAACAACGGCAACGGGAAGTTGTTTGCCCGCCGCTCAACGGTGAGCGTGATGGGGAATTTTGGTGAGATTCGACTTGGCCGTGACCTCACGCCGTCCGGGGCGTTCACCTATGTCTTTGACCCGTTCGGCGTCATAGGTGTCGGTGGCTCGGCAAACATTGCCCGCTACAGCGGTCAAACCACCTTCTTTCGTTCTGACAACGCGATCAGCTACTTCCTGCCCAACTTGGGTGGCGTTTACGGCCAAGCGATGGTCGGGCTTGATGAAGGTGTGAATCCTTCCGTGCCTGGGACTGGAGCTGATCGGTTTGCCCGTGCGTACACTGGCGGACGCCTTGGTTATGCGAATGGTCCTATCGATGTCGCCGTCTCTTACGGCTCCACAAAGGTGGATACCACAGGTGGAAAGTTCAAAACAACTGGTATTGGCGCTTCGTACAACTTTGGCGTAGCCAAGCTGATGACCCACTACTACAGCGACAAGTTGCTGGCGTTGAAGGAAAATCGCTTCCTGCTCGGCGTGTCCGTTCCGCTCGGTGCACATGAGCTCCGCGCGTCCTACGTGCGCTCGGATGCTACTGGTGGAACCGCTGCTTACAACGCAAGCGATGCAAACCAGCTGGCTCTGGGCTACGTGCACAACCTGTCCAAGCGCACAGCGATGTACGGCACTGCCTCACGTATCTCGAACAAGGGTGGGGCAACCTTTGCCATCTCCGGCGGCAATCCAGGAATCACGGCAGGCGGCAAGTCTTCTGGCTACGAGCTGGGCTTGCGGCACAGCTTTTGATGGTGGCTAGCGCTCATCCATAAGGGGTGGCATCCGTCGCAAGGTCCCGATCGTGCGGGGACCCACACCACGACTAGACATGAAATGCCCCGCCTGTGCGGGGCATTTTTTTGTACTGATGCCAACATGACAAACATGTAATTTGGAGGCCAGAGTTTTGTAGGGAAGCTGCTTCTAGAGTTGACACATGCTGGCGGATATGTCGGCATACCGACGCAAAGGATGGTCCCCCGCGCGGTGCCTGTGCCTCAAAAGGAAATCATCATGTCTACTCAAAAACTTGCGCTTATCGCCGCCTTTGCGGTCTTGTCTGGCGCACCATTGGCCGTATCCGCAGAAATCATTCACCCCGCAGACACGGAGAAGGGTTACGTCTCTCACCCTGATCATGCCAACCCAAGGCCTCGTGCAGAAGTGCGGGCAGAGTTGGAAGCGGCCATGAAATCTCCCCGATGGGATTTTTGGGCACGCTTGGGGGCGCCAATGCCGGCAACCTCGACCGGACCAGGCAAGTCTCGCGACCAGGTGCGCAATGAAGCTGTAGCGGCCAATCGGGCCGGCCTGATTCCGCGCGGCGAGCTTTCCTACTGAACCTTCCGGACTACTGCGGGATACGAATGCCCACGCATGTCATTCCGTCAGCGCTTTCACAGAAAGCTCGACCTCCATGCATCTTGGCGATAGCGCTGACAATAGCTAAACCCAAGCCATGACTATCGCCGGAGCGAACGCGCGCCGGGTCTGCCTGGTAGAAACGGTCAAACATCCTTCCCTGCATCTCGACCGGGATGGATGTACCTGGGTTGGCAACCGCTATCTCAGCAATGCCGCCTTGCTCGGTCAATGACAGCTTGATGGATCCACCCGATGCTGTGAACTTGATGGCATTGGACAGCAGGTTCGAAATGGCCCTGCGCATCAGCGCGGGCGAGCAGCGCGCGGCTGTTTCACCTTCAATGACAACGTTCACGCTGGAGTCTTCAAGGAGCGCTTCATAGAATTCGCACACCTTCTGAATCTCGGGCCTCAGATTTGTCTTGATCAGGTCCTGAGCAAGAGTGCCATGATCGGCATGTGCCAGAAACATCATATCGTTCACCAGCGATTTGAGGCCGTCCAGGTCCTCCAGATTGGATTCAAGAGTTGCTCGCAGATGCAACTGCGTCCGATTTGCCGACAGTGCCAGTTGTGTTCCGCTGATCAGGGTAGCCAAGGGCGTGCGCAACTCATGCGCCACATCTGCGTTAAATGATCTTAATTGCTGATATGCCGACTCCAGCCGATCAAGGACGCCGTTGAATGCTTGAGCCAACTCTTCCAACTCTCGAGCGATTCCTCTAATATCCAAGCGAAGTGCGAGAGAGTTTGGTGCGATCATCGCGGCCTGCTTGGACAGGCGGACTATAGGTCGCAAGCCGTGCCGGGTTGCCTGCAAGCTCAGCGTAAAAGTAAGCAGCATGGCAAGTGAGCCGGCCGTCAACATCAGATAGAGCAGCGCACGCAGCAGACTGGCGCGCGGGGCCATGTCCAGTGCGATAACAGCCATGCGAAGCTGAAGGGAACCCGTATTCTCCAGGGATTTACGCGTGAAGGCCATTTTCTTGCCTGAAACCGTCCGCACTTCAAAGTTGCCTTCGCGCAGTTGCCCTACCGGCGAGCCGAGACCTCCGTGAACGACCTCATCCTTCTCGTTCAGAAGCCAAACAGTCAGTCCACCGTGCCCTGTCATCACATCGTCGATGTGATGACGCAAGGTTTCAAGGTCGCCATCCCGCACCGCTTCGTCAACAAAATGCTGCACGATGCCTAATTTTCCGATCAGCTCTTCACGAGCAGTTTGCTCCAGCGTGTACGCCACTCCCCAATAAATGACAATCCCGGCTGAAAGAAACGTAACAGCCGTGACGGCTACAAGCCACAGCGTCATCGTGGCCGTGATAGAAAAAAACAGCGATTTCATGGAAGTCAGGCGATCAGGTCCCGCGCCTCAAGAACATAACCCATGCCCCGAACCGTATGCAATAGCTTGGCAGCAAAGGGGTCGTCGAGCTTGGCGCGAAGGCGCCGCACAGCGACTTCCACTACGTTGGTGTCGCTGTTGAAGTTCATATCCCAGACCTGGTCCGCCAAGGTGGTCCGGGAAAGGATCTGGCCCTGCCGACGGAGCAAGAGCGTCAACAGATTGAACTCCTTGGCAGTCAGATTAAGCCGCTCGCCGGCGCGCATTGCCTTGCGTTTAACCAGATCAAGCTGTAGGTCAGCCACTGCTAAAACTGTGGCCTCTACCGACCTATTTCCGGCGCGGCGACGCAGCAGCGCCAGGATGCGGGCAAGCAACTCAGAAAACGCGAACGGTTTGACCAAGTAATCATCGGCACCGTCATGCAAGCCTCGCACTAGGTCTTCCACCTGGTCTCGAGCGGTGAGCATTAACACGGGCACCGGCTTAATTTTCCGGATAGCTTCAAGCACCTCAAAGCCATCCATGCCAGGAAGCATCACGTCCAGGAGAATAAGGTCATATTCGCCGCTGAGTGCGAGATGCCTTCCATCGATGCCATTGTGCGCGACATCCACAACATAACCACTTTCGCTGAGGCCCTGCTGCAGATATTCGGCCAGCTTGAGTTCGTCTTCGACCAGCAAGATGCGCATCAATGTTCCTTTTTTGCTACTCAACAATTGTGCTCCTCGGGAGATTACAGATTGGTAATCTTTAGAAATTCCTATACCTCTGGGCCGATCGCGCTGAGAGATTACATATTTGTAATCTGCGGGTCAGGGTGATGTATCGCCTGCGTCGGTACATTAAAACCATCACGCAGCATGCATCTCTAAGACCCCGAGTATTCATTCATTCGGGCCTCGATGTTCCGAGAGCCAAACCAGCTCCTCTTCTTTCAGGAATCGCTATGACCTATCGCCTTCGCACCCTCACTTTGGCCCTCTTCCTCGGCGCTGCCTCGGCAGCAAGTTTCGCCTCGGGCACCCATACAGGCGGTCATGAAGGAAGCGCTATCGGCAAACCCGGGAAGGCAGCCAATGTGAGCCGGACCATCAAAATTGACATGACGGACAACATGCGTTTCACGTCGGCCGACATTGCAGTGAAGCAAGGCGAGACCATTCGTTTCGTCGTTCAAAACTCCGGCAAGGTCAAGCACGAGATGGTGCTGGGTACTGCCAGGGAGCTCAAAGAGCACTACGAAGTAATGAAGAAAAATCCGGAGATGGAACATGCCGATGAAAACATGATCTCGGTGGCTCCCGGCAAAAGCGGCGAAATCATTTGGCAGTTTACGAAATCAGGAAAAATCGATTTCGCCTGTCTGCAACCCGGGCACTACGACGCCGGCATGAAAGGCTTGGTCAACGTCGCCTCAGATCGTACGGTCACCAAAAAATCATCAACTCCCGAGCACAAACACTGAGTCAGCCCTGCTGGCCACCGATGCAACTTTTTTGAATCTTCAAGGACTAATCATGAAACCTCTCCATACTCTGCTGATCTTCGCCGCCATGCTGGCTGGCAATGCGCAGGCCGCCTCTCATTCGGGCGCGCCTACAGCCACCGGCAATGTCAAAGCGGCCGGCGCACCATCGGCTTCACTCGACATGGCTCTCGGTGAAATCAGAAAGATTGACCTCGCCAACAACAAAGTCACGATCAAGCATGGAGAGATCAAGAATCTTGACATGCCCGGTATGACCATGGTGTTTCAAGTCAAGGAAGCTGCCCTGCTGAAAAATGTCAAGGTAGGCGACAGTGTCCGCTTCAGAGCGGAGAAGGCGGGTGGCGCCATCGTGGTGACGGATATGCAGGCAGCTTTGCCTCTGGTCGTTGCACAGACTGGTCTTTCGACCACCCAGCCAACCGGCGTCATGGCGCCAGTTTCCGCGACGAAGAAGGAAACCGCCGAGTCAGCCCCGGAGATGACCGAAGGTGAAATTCGCAAGGTTGACCTGGCCAACGGCAAAGTCACCATCAAGCATGGTGAGATCAAAAACCTCGACATGCCGGGTATGACCATGGTGTTTCAGGCCAAGGATCCCGAGCTGCTCGCCAAAGCAAAACCGGGCGACAAAATTCGCTTCAAGGCCGAAAAAGCCGGCGGCGCCATCGTGGTGACGGACATCCAGCCTGCCAAGTAATTGCGCATGTAAAGCGGTCTCAGGCCCCTGCCTGAGACCAGCATCCGCCAGCCTACTTGCTCATCTTGTCGACAGACTGGCTATTTTTAGCTAGAAACTTGTCGAAGTGGGCAGTTTCTTTCTTCTGCGCAGCGATGATGGCTTTGGCCATTTCTTTCATCTGAGGATCTTTGCTATCGCGAAGCTCAGCCTGCGCCATGTCAATCGCACCCAGGTGACGGATGCGCATCATCATTGCAAAGTCAACATCGGTATTGCCGGTCATTGTCATGGACGACATCTTGTCGTTGTTGTCTTTCATCATTCCTTTCATGTCCATGCCCTTCATGTCAACAGCACCGCCTGGCATGGATGATGCGCCGGCTTTACCGGGGGGCATGGCTTCGCTGCCGGGCTTCATCTGCATTGCCGCAAAGGCCAGGGGCTGAAGCAGCGCGACGCTCAGAACGGCAAGCGCCATAGCTGTCGGTTTGATTTTATTGAGATGGAATTTCACGATGAATTCTTTCTGAATATTGAAGGTTGAAGGTTGAAGGCTGAAAGTTGAAGGCCGGAAATTGTTCAGGCCATTGCGACCATCTTGCGGCACTCTTGAGCGCAATGATGACAAGCCTTGGCGCATTCCTGGCAATGCGCCATCTCGTGTTGAGCACATTCGTCCCCGCAGGACTGGCAGATGTCAGCGCAAAGTGCGCAGATCGCTTTGGCGTGGGCGCTACCCCGGGCCATGGCAGCTGCAGCAAGCGCACAAATCTGGGCGCAATCCATATCCAGCGCGATGCACTTGGCCATCATCTTGAAGTCGGTTTCGTGCAGACAGCAAGTTGCGCAATGGTTACAGGCCACGGCACAGGCGTTGCAAGCTTCAATGCAGGCGTTGTATTGTTGATGAAGCATGGTGACTTTCCAGTAAACGTTTGAGACGGCAAAGTAAAAGAAAGTCGCAGCGCCGAAAATGCCGCAACCCTTTTACGATGCGCGCCGTGCAACATCCAACGCGCACGGGATGGCCGCCATGCAATGTAGGCTGTCACCTACAGCATGCCCACGCTCAGCCTTGATTCAAGCATCTGACGGTGCCCTGTCATCTGCGCCATTCGCCGCAGTTGAAAACCGGGTTACGCTTCAGCATGGCAAAACCAGCTCACACCGGAAAAATACTTCCCAGACTGGCCGCGCTGTTTGTGATAGCTGTGCTGCTCAACTTTCCCTGGGAAGTGGCTCAAATGCCACTGTATGTTGAGGAGGGGAGCTGGTTCGAGTTTGCGTTGCACTGCATCGTTCCCAGCCTTGGGGACGGGCTGATCGTCATGCTGATTTTCGGCGTTGGTTGGGCCGTCCGAGGCCAATCAGACTGGACGGACCAGCCAGGATGGGCCGCATACGTGCTGATGCTGGTGACCGGGTTCAGCGTTGCGGTGATTGTCGAATGGGTGGGCTTTTATGGCCTCAATCGCTGGAGCTACACAGCCAGCATGCCGCTGCTGCCGGGCCTCGGCATTGGGGTTGTCCCCGTCCTGCAGATGCTGATACTCCCGCCCATCATTTTCAGGATGACTGGCTGGTGGCTTGCGCGGGTGGCCGTGACCGGGATTCCCCCGTTGGGGCGATCGGGAAGAGAGTGAGCAAGATGCAAGTAAATGATGCCGCTGGAAATGGCAGCAAACAAAAACACCATACTGAGATGAATCATCCTGGAGGTAGATCGTGCAGTTTGACAAGTGCTCGACCCTAGAGATACTCTGCGCGTCAGGGCGGGGCGGGCAGTTGCGTCGACGTATTGGCCGTCTGAGTGATTATCGGTACGTCCGACTTGCTATCAGCCAGTTTCCTGTCCGGATGGCGGATGCCTGCCAGCTTGGTCACCCTGCACAATGATGACGCCGTCGCCGGCAGGCGCTTTTGGGCAGAGTGGCAGGTGTCGTCCACATATCAAATTTTTGCTTTATTACCCACCCGCTGATGCGTGCCGTGAATATGCCCAGCATGGCCACCAGCGCCGCCGGGCCTCTTTTTTTCAGCTTGGGCCGCTGTCTCTAGCCCACTGAGGATGCCGCAACTCGCGGCATCCTGCCCACTTGTGCATTCCTCGCGCAACGCCTTGAGCTCCTTCTCCAGAGCCTTAAGCTCGCGAATGCGTGTCGCTACATGCCCGATGTGTTCGTCTAGCAGCCCATTAACTTCGGTGCAGTTTTCAGTTGGCGCGTCCTTAAAATGCAGCAAAGCACGAATTTCACCCAGTGACATGTCGAGTGACCGGCAGTGACGAATAAAGGCCAATCGATTGATGTGCGTGCTGTCGTAAACCCGGTAGTTCGCTTCACTTCGCGATGCTTCCGGCAGAAGTCCTTCGCGTTCGTAATATCGAATGGTCTCAGTCTGCGTGGAGGCAGCTTTGGCCAATTCTCCGATTTTCATTGACATCCTTTTGCTGACGACCTATTTAGAACTGCCGCGTAGCCGCAGACCCAACCTTTTGCCCTTGACTTTAATGCCGCTATAAGGTTTCTAATTAAGCCATGAAAACAGAAACCTTACCTCAATCAGCTGAAGATTCTTGCGGCTCCGCCGCATGCAGCGCTCCTTCTGCCCCTGCAACCGGCGCAACGCTGCCTGCTGGGGGCAAGCTGTTTCGCATTGCCACCATGGACTGCAGCGCAGAAGAATCCGAGATTCGCAGAGCATTGGAGCCGCTGTCTGGGATTCGCTCGCTTGGCTTTCAATTGGGCGCACGCACATTCAAGATTGATGCTTCTGATGAGGCTCTTCCGTTAGCCCTTGAGGCTATCCGTAAGGCCGGCTTTGACCCAAAACCGGTTCAGACCAGCGGGGAAGAAGGAACTGATGGTGAAAGCGCGCACGATGATGGGCACAACCACAACGGCGGGTTTAGCGGCGGTATTTCCCGCCTGGTTGCAGCTCTCGCATTGGCTATCGGGGCCGAAGCTATCTCCTATTTCGCGCCAGAGACATTGGCCTGGAAGGTAGCCGGGATGGCCGTGGCCGCAGTTGCGATCTGGTTGGCAGGCATTGATACCTATAAAAAAGGCATGGCTGCCTTGTTCAGGGGTAAGTTGAACATCAATGCCTTGATGGCTGTTGCCGTAACCGGCGCCTTCCTGATCGGCCAGTGGCCGGAGGCTGCGATGGTCATGGCTTTGTATGCCATCGCCGAACTGATCGAGGCCAAAGCGGTTGACCGAGCCAGGAATTCGATCAAGGGTCTGCTGGACATGGCCCCAGAAGTGGCGCTTATGCTGTCGGGCGATGGCACCTGGACCACCACGCCCGTCGCCTTAGTTTCGCTTGAAGCAGTGGTCCGCATAAAACCTGGGGAACGCGTGCCGCTCGATGGAGTGGTAACAAAAGGAAACGGCGCCATCAATCAGGCCCCTATTACTGGCGAAAGTATCCCCATCGACAAAGCGCCTGGCGATCCGGTATTTGCGGGCACTATCAATGAAACAGGTGAGCTCGAAGTTCGAGTCACAGCCGCGGCAAACAACACAACCTTGGCGCGAATCATCCACGCTGTGGAGGAGGCGCAAGGCACGCGGGCGCCTACACAGCGTTTTGTCGACAAATTTGCGGCCATCTACACGCCAGCGGTTTTCGCAATCGCAGTAGCCGTGGCAGCTCTCGCTCCGTTTGTTTTGAGCCTTAGCTGGCAAGAAGCCTTGTACAAGGCGCTAGTCTTGCTGGTAATCGCCTGCCCCTGCGCGTTGGTTATTTCCACGCCAGTGACTGTTGTAAGCGGCTTATCTGCGGCTGCGCGCAGGGGCATCCTGATCAAGGGCGGTACATACCTTGAAGAGGCGCGACTGCTGAAAGCTATTGCACTGGACAAAACCGGAACAATCACTGAGGGCAAGCCAAAGCTTGTGGATTGGCGCGTATGGGGCGATGCCGCGGAGGCGTCCTCAAAGCGTGCCGCTGGCAGTCTGGCAGTCCGGTCGGATCACCCGGTTTCA
>NZ_JAUYQD010000055.1 GCF_030697375.1 Rhodoferax sp.
TGAATTTGGTATCGTTCTTCTTGGGTCAAGTGTTTGTAGGTCATGGTGCTTCATTGAGACTGGCTGGTCGCAAAGAGCGCATCCTATTCACTCTTGGCCCAACCCTTTTCTGAATGGTGCACTTCGTACTTGAATCCGCCATGCTTAAACAAGATGGTGAAGCAGTCCAGGTGCGGTCGTAGTATTGGCACAAATCCATGGGCCGTGGTAGCCTAGCCATTCGCGTGTTTACCCCCATGAAAGGCCCTGCACCATGAACGCTGTTTTAAAACTCCGCATCACCGATGCACAGCGCGTGCAGCGCAAAGCAGCCATCGACTTTGCCCGCGGCAGCGTGCGGCTGGAGGGGGTTCTGCTGAGTGCAGAGATTGAACGTTTGAATCAGCGCTATATCGATGGCGAATTGAGCAGCGAAGAGCACACGGAACTGTGTTTTCAAGCGATGGAGCGTGAATGCCACGCGGCGGCATAAGTGACTCCAGACGAAAGGCTGTCTGAGCAAAAGAGTTTTGCGCGGGTCAAAGAGCTGATTGAAAAGCCCGTCAACGGTCCTTTTGATGCGGCCCATCTGCAAGAAATCCACCGCC
The DNA here is from genome assembly GCF_030697375.1 of Rhodoferax sp. Classification (GTDB taxonomy): domain Bacteria; phylum Pseudomonadota; class Gammaproteobacteria; order Burkholderiales; family Burkholderiaceae_C; genus Allorhodoferax. The sequence goes on from NZ_JAUYQD010000055.1 coordinate 588, forward strand.
GGATTTTTCAGGATTCTCCACAACACAGGCCAGGTCAATTCCGCACCTTCACCCCGGCCTATATCAAAATGCGATGCCTTGAGTCCACCGGGCACCGCTACCGCGTGACCTACGCACCGGCGCAGGAAATGCAGACTCAGCTTGACCAAGTGCTTGGTGCTCTGGCAGACGCAGAAAGTTGGCGCGGGCTGAACGTAGAGGATTTTTCGCGCCACATGGCTAACCTGTACGGCGATCTGGACTACTTGCATCCATTTATCGAGGGCAACAGCCGTAGCTTGAGAGTTTTCACCGCGCAGTGGGCCTGCACCGTAGGCTACCAACTGCATTGGGGCACCGCCAGCGCCGATGCCGCTACGCGCGATCGGCTCTATGTGGCGCGCGACCTGGAGGTCACGGCCCGTGCATTTCCGGGGTTGGATTTTGAGCGTGCATCCACCACCCCCAACCGGGCGGAGTGTGATGCATGGCTGTCCTTTGCATCCAAATACCAGCACCATGAGAGCCTTGCGGCGCTGATTCAGCGGTTTGTGCAAGGTGTTTGATTCCATCGCCAGCTTTCCCGCGCTACTGGCCGCAGTCCCAAGCGCGCACGGTGTCTGCCGCGCCTTTTGCCAACCGGGTGGGCTATGGCACACACCGGGCCGTGCAGCGATCACCCTGCATGGACGCACCGCAGCCTTCATGGTGTTGCCGCAAGACATGCAGGATTTGCAGGAGGCACGCCGAAAACGCGGCACGGCAGTAGAGGCGTTTGAAGCCTACTTTGCCAAAGCCCGGTTGCAGGCAGGCGTTGTCGCAACCCGGTCATAATCCGATCCAGCAAATGGGGGGTGAAGCTTGTTGTCCCCCTATCGCCACTGCCTCAGCAGGCGGTTCAGTCCAACATGGTTTATCAGCTGCGGGCGGTGTTCTTGGTTTCTACAAGCATTGCGGCGCGGCCAATAAACGCTGATCGTTAGGTTTCACAGATGCCACCTGTACAAGTACTCACCGGCCGCTGCCTCTGCGAAGGCGTTGAATACAGAATCGAAGGCGCGCTCGGGCCCATCCTGAACTGCCATTGCTCCCGCTGCAGACGCTGGCACGGTGCGGCGTTTCGCACCCGAGCGTCAATCAAGTCATCTCAGTTCACTTGGGTGAAGGGGCTGGAACTTGTGAAAACATTTCACTCGTCAGAGTTCACGGCCAAGCATTTCTGCTCGGTCTGCGGTTCCAATCTCATCAGCACGTACGACAACGATCCCGAGAGAGTGAGCCTGCCTCTTGGTGGTTTGGATCAGGCACCCAACAACCCAGTCGAAGGCCACTTCTTTGTGGGCTCCAAGGCACCATGGTTCGAGATCACAGACGATCTGCCACAACACGAAACGTGGCCTGGCTCACGTACAGAGGTTCGGAGAACAAACGGTGAAGCCTAACACCAACGTCGGGTTTCGCATGCACCGCCTACGAAGCATCCATCTGAGCATCGGCGTTTTGGCAGTTGTCGCCTTCTTGCTCACCGGGCAGTACATGCATTGGGCGCACCACCATTTGCAGGGCATGCCGGATGGTCCCCGGCTGTTCTATCGTTCGTCTCATATCTACCTGCTGTGGTCGTCATTGCTGAACGTGCTTCTGGGGTGCTACCTCACGCGCCCGCAGCGGCGGCTTCTCCGCCATGCGCAAACGGCCGCATCTCTCGCAATTCTGGCCGGACCATTCCTGCTCTGCACATCGTTTTTCGTTGAGGTGCACAACCCCGGCCTCGTGCGTCCGATGGGTCGGTTGGCCATTTACCTTGCCTTTGGCGGGGTGTTAGCCCACGCAGCCACAGCAGTGGTCTCTCGTGCGAAGAGCGAGACCTAAGGGATAAGGTGGGGTCGTGATCGTGGCACCTTCACTGCAAAAACCCCATCACCCCCTTCTTCCCCGCCGCCCTGGGCAGGTCCGCCGCCGTGATTTCGTCGCGTGAATCCAGGCGGGCGTTGCCGAAGCCGGTCATCAGTGCGCGGCGCATGTCGCGCGGGGCCAGCAGGCTGAGCTGGTCCAGCAGGTCGTCGCGGGGCTCGGGCGCAAAGCGTTCGCCCCAGCCGTGTTCGCCGCGGATGTTTTGGTACAGGTTGCGGGCGATCTGGCGGGCGGCTTCCAGGGTGGGCGCTGCCACGGTGAACACATTCATGCGGTTCAATATGGGCGCGGGTATGGAGCGCTCGTCGTTGGCGGTGGTGACCCAGATCACCTGGCTGGCGTCGATGGCCACTTCTGCAAATTCGTCGGTAAAACTTTGAGCGGTGTCGTGCTCCAGCAGGCTGTACAGCGCGCCCATGGGGTCGTACTGCGCATCGGCACTGGCCTTGTCAATTTCATCCACCACGATCACCGGGTTGGCGTATTCGCCGTCCACCAGCGACTCAAACACCTTGCCCGGCTTGGCGCCTTTCCATTGCGAGGAGGAGCCCGACAGCAGCCAGCCCGCCGTCATGGAACCCATGGGCACCAGGCTCATGCCGGTGCCCAGCAGGTCGGCGAGTTTTTTGGCGAAATGGGTTTTGCCGATGCCCGGGGGGCCCAGCAGCAACATGGGGGTGACTTCCAGTGCGTCCCGGCTGTCCTGCGCCAGTGCCACATGGCGCTTGACGTCGTCCAGCACCTCGGTGAAATTGGGCAGCAGGTGGTACAGATCCGCCATATCGGGGATGCCCGAGGGTTTGACGGAGAAGCGTTGGGGGCCGCGCTCCAGCATGCGCTGGTAGGTGGCGCGCAGGCTGTCGTGTTCATGGTCTTGCAGCTTGGCCAGCTTGCGCTCGACCTCGTCCGGCTGAAACACCCGGCGCATGTGCGCCACGGGGAGGTGGAAGGAAGAAGACTGCGGTACAGAGTTGCGAGATTCCATGACGGCCTCCTGTGCAATAACTATGAACCAACTACCACGACCCCATTGAAGCACAAGTTGACCGAATTGTTAATGCAATAAAAACCCCATGTTGTGTGTGCACTTCATGGCTTGTCGCCTTGGGCAGACGAAAAAAAGCCACCCTGGGGTGGCTTGGGGGAGGCCGGGGAAAATCAGGCCTTGGGCGTCAGTGTGGTTTGCAGTTCGCCGCTTTCGTACATTTCCATCATGATGTCCGATCCACCGATGAACTCGCCCTTGATGTAGAGCTGGGGGATGGTGGGCCAGTTGCTGAATTCCTTGATGCCGGCGCGGATGGCGTCGTCTTCCAGCACGTTGACGGTGGTGATGCCTTTGGCGTCCAGGCCACAGGCTTTCAGAATCTGGATGGCACGGCCGGAAAAGCCGCACTGGGGGAAGCTGGCGTTGCCCTTCATGAAAAGGACCACATCGTTGGTTTTGACCAGCTCGGCTATGCGTTGTTGGGTGTCGCTCATATCAATATTCCTTGTACATCAATACCCGCGATTATTTCACCATCCACCGGTCTATGTCGGCCAGCCAGGGTGCATCGCGCATGCGCTGAAGGGATATTGCCAGGGATTGGGTGGGTTGGATGTCTTTCTAATTGCTGTGTTGCATGAATGAAAGGTGAATAATTGCTGGTATTTTTATTAAATTGATGGTTATTGCCAAATTGTATTAATTTCAGCTCGCATATCGCAATCCGCTGCCCTGCCGCCCTGGATAGGATAAGGGTTACTGGTGCTGTGCCTGTTTTTTAGGAGTTTTTCCCATGTTGCCCAACCCCGCCACCAAATACCGCGCCTTCCCCCCGGTCCAGCTCGCTGACCGCCAATGGCCCGCCCGCACCCTGACTGCGCCCCCCATCTGGATGAGTACCGACCTGCGCGACGGCAACCAGTCCCTGTTCGAGCCCATGAATGGCGAGCGCAAGATGCGCATGTTCCGCACCCTATGCCAGGTGGGCTTCAAGGAAATCGAGGTGGCCTTTCCCAGCGCCTCGCAAACCGACTTTGACTTTGTGCGCACCTTGATCGAAGGCGGCCATGTTCCCGCCGATGTCACCATCGAGGTGCTCACCCAGTCCCGTGAACATTTGATCCGCCGCACCATGGAGTCGCTGGTGGGCGCGCGCCGCGCCATCGTGCACGTGTACAACGCCACCGCCCCGGTGTTCCGCGACGTGGTGTTTGGTATGAGTCAGGCCGAGGTGTTGGAGATGGCGGTGTCGTCCGTACGGCTCATCAAACAACTGGCCGCCGAGCAGCCGGGCACCGAATGGGTGCTGCAGTACAGCCCCGAGGTGTTCACCTCCACCGAGCTGGAATTTGCGCGGGACGTGTGTGATGCCGTCACCGCCGAGTGGGGCGCCACACCCACCAACAAAGTCATTTTGAATTTGCCCGCCACCGTGGAAGTGGCCACCCCCAATGTGTACGCCGACCAGATCGAGTGGATGCACCGCAACCTGGCCCGGCGCGACAGCGTCATTTTGAGCCTGCACCCGCACAACGACCGGGGCACGGCCGTGGCCGCCGCCGAACTCGGCATGATGGCCGGCGCCGACCGGGTGGAAGGCTGCCTGTTTGGCAACGGCGAGCGCACCGGCAATGTGGACGTGGTCACCCTCGCGCTCAACCTCTACACCCAGGGCGTGGCGCCGGGCCTGGACTTCTCCGACATCAACGCCGTGGCCCGCACCGTGGAGCACTGCAACCAGTTGCCCATCCACCCGCGCCACCCCTATGTGGGCGACTTGGTGTTCACGGCCTTCAGCGGCTCGCACCAGGACGCCATTAAAAAAGGTTTTGCGGTGCAACAGGCGGACGCGCTGTGGAACGTGCCTTACTTGCCCATCGACCCGGCCGACGTGGGCCGCAGCTACGACTCGGTTATCCGCGTCAACAGCCAGTCGGGCAAGGGCGGTGTGGCCTATTTGATGGAAGCCGAGTTTGGCGTGGTCATGCCCCGGCGCCTGCAGGTGGAGTTCTCGGGCGAGGTGCAAACCCATACCGACACCCACGGCGGTGAGATGACGGCGCATGACATCTGGAACCTGTTTGACGCCACCTACCTGAGCCCGGCGCAGGCCAACATCCGCTATGTGGAGCACCACCTGTTTGACCATGCGGGTTCGGAAAGCAAACACCATGTGCAAGGCATCCGCCTGGCGCTGGAGGTGAACGGCCAGCCCATGCTGCTCAGCGGCGAGGGCAACGGCCCCATTGATGCTGCGGTGCATGCGCTGCAGGGGATAGGCGTCAAGGTGCAGGTGCGCAGCTTTGAAGAGCGCTCCACCAAAGCCAGCACTGACGCGGGTGACGCCCAAGCCTGTGCCTTTTTGGAACTGACCCCCGCAGGCGGCGGGCCTGAGCGTTTTGGCGTGGGCATGGACACCAACATCGTCACCGCGTCCGTGAAGGCGCTGGTCAGTGGGGTGCACCGGCTGGGGCTGGCCAGCTCGGGCGCGGTGCAAGGCAAGGTGGCCTGAGCAAGTCGACATTTTTTGACGGACTATTGTCAATTGACGAAAGGCTGTCAAAATCTGTCCAATGAGTACATTGACCGACCCTTGGCACTTTCCCCGCCCGGACTTGGCGCAGGCTTACCTGCAGGGTTTTGACCTGGGGCTGACCTCCGCGCGCGGCCTGTTTGCGCGCAGGCGCATGGGCAAAAGCGAGTTTTTGAAGCATGACTTGCTGCCCGTCGCCCTGCGCGCTGGCTACTTGGCGGCCTACACCAACCTGTGGGACGACACCGAGCACCCGGGCCAGGCCCTGGCCAGCGCCATTTTTTTGGCCTGCGAACCCAGGGGCCTCGCCAGGTTCTGGGAGGAGCTGAACACCCCCATTGGCAAACTCACGGGGGCTGGCAAGTTGCCTTTGGGGATGGAGGGATCGATAGAGCTGGATTTGTCCAAAAAAGAGAAAGCGGCGGTGCCCGCGATCCAGGCGGCCTTGCAGGTGGCAGACAAGGCCAAGAAGCGTTTGTTGCTGGTTATCGACGAAGCGCAGGTGCTGGCTGCGCCCGAGCACAAAGCCATTGCCCACTCGCTGCGCGCCGGGCTGGACGTGCGCAAGGCGGGCATCAAGGTGCTGTTTGCCGGTTCGTCCGAAGCGGCCCTGCGGGAGATGTTTTCACGGTCCGCAGCGCCGTTTTACAACTGGGCCCCGCTGGAGCCGTTCCCCCTGCTGGGGGCCGCGTTTGTCGAAGCCACGGTTGCCCATATGGCCACCGTGGCCAAACATCCCTTGGCCATGGACGACGCGCGCAAGGCTTTCTCCGCCCTGAAGGAGACGCCCGAGTTCTTCCGTTGGTACGTCGAGCGTTACCTGATGTACCAACAACAAGGGCCAGAACAAGCCCTGCAGTACACCCTGGCGCGGGTGCATGACGACACCAGCTACGCCAAAGCGTGGAAAGAACTCAGCCGTGCAGACCGTGCGGTGCTGCTGCTGGCCGCCCGTGGCGTGCAGGACCTGTACGGCGCCCCGGCGCTGAAGCAACTGCAGGAGCTGTTGGGCTCTCCCGACGTGACGGCCAGTGCACCCCGCACCTCGATTCGCCGCCTCACAGGCCCCAAACTGCAACTGATGGCGCGTGTGGACCACGGCGCCTACCGCTTCGAAGACCCCGAGTTTCAAGCCTGGGTGAGCGCGCGGCGCACCATTGACTGAAGGGCCCGCTGGCCTAACGGTGCTGCGGGTGCGTGCGTGCCATGCGTTCCAGAATGACCACAGCCACCCGCTGGCTGGCAGGCAAAAAAGTGTGGGCGACCGGGACGTGCACCGCATCGGTGAGCCAGTCGGCAGATACCTCGGAGACCGACACCACGCCGTCATGGGGTTCATCGCGGAAGGGGCCGATCCGGGTGGAGGCGCCCAGCACCCCGGCAATGCCGGTGACGGGCGCCGCCACCGGGCCTATGCCTTGCATGCGCGGGTCGCTGGCCAGGAGCTGGCCGCAGTCTCCCGTGAGGGCGCGAAACAGGGGGTTGCCTTGGAGTTGGCGTGCCAGGCGAGATGCACGAACGGGGGAGCCCAGCAGAAAGACGTGGGTGGGTGGACGCACCTCTGCTGGCAAGGCCGCCAACGCGGCCCGGAGCAGAACACCGCCCAGCGAGTGACCAATCAGAATGTAGTCCCCCTGGCTGGCCAAGGTGGCAAGGCGTGCACTGAGGCGGGCAACGATGGGGGCGAAGTCCTGAACCGTCACCACGTAGCCAAAGGTGCGGGTCTGCATTCCGGCTTTGCGCAGTTGCCGCAGCACTGGCCACCCCGAGAGTGGGGAGCGCCCCATACCATGGACAAACAGGGCCTGCAGGGGACGATCTGACAGCGCTGGGGCAGGGGGCGGAAAGGGAAGGTGTCTGAGCATTTGCTATGAGTATAGGAGCTGCTCACGCACACTCCACGCGGGCTGGAGGCCTAAACGATCACCAATCGCAAGCCCCAGGGGTGTGCGGCTACCAGATCCAGAACATCAGGGCCCAGCTGTAATCCACCAGCGCCAGGGCGGGGAGCAGGGCGGCCAGGGCCAGCCAGTGGCGGCTGCGGGATGGGGCGTAGCGTTGGCAAATGCCGTGGGCCAAGCGCAGTGTCCACAGGTTGACGGCCACCAACAGCAAGAGGCGCAGGTCATTGGCCCAGTACACCGGAATCCCCTCGTTTTTCAGCAGGTTGACCGTCAGTGCGGACAGGCCCAAAAAGATGCCGCAGCCCGCCAGAGGAATGAGGGCCTGGCTCAGGTGATAAAAGCGCTGCGTGCGCCAGGGGCCGAGCAGGCGGGTGGTCCAGGCCAGGGGCAGGGCCAGGCCGATGCCCATGACCAGCCCCATGCCCGCCAGATACGCCAGCAGCAGGCCACCATCCAGCCAGGAAAACACATCGCGCTGCGCGGGGTAATTGGTCAGCAGCCACCAGGGGGCGTTTTCGGCAAAGGGCCACAGGATGTCGCGCTCAATCAGCCACTCGGCCAACCACTGTTTGGCTTCACCCAGGTGGGGATTGACCGTCCACTGGAAGGCCCCGATGGCGATGCCCAGCAGGCCGACCACTATCAGCAAGGTTTGCCAACCGGTGGCCAAGTGTTCGCCCAGGGCCACCACTTCGGTGTTGGGCGAGCGCACGGTCAGGGCAATGGCCTCGCGGTGGCCACTGCAGCGGCCGCACATATGGCAGTCGCTGGCGCCTTCCATCTTGCGCATGGCCACCAGCGGCGCGCAGTTGATGGGCTGGATGCGGATGGTGCTGTGGTAGGAGGTGCGCCAAGCATCCGCATTCACCTTGTAGTGCAAGGGAGACAGCTTGCCCAACAGACCGAAGACACCGCTGACCGGGCACAGGTATTTGCACCACACCCGCTTTTCCCGGCCATACAAATACCCAATGGCGATCGCAGCCAGCGTCGAGCCTCCCAGCACCAGCAGCACCGCTTTGGGGTACTGGTAGACGCTGACCATCTGCCCATACACGGTGGTGCCTGCAAAGGCGACAAAGGGCCAACCGCCCCAGCGCATCCAGTGCGGGATGGCCCGGTTGCGCCCCTTGCGGCTGGCCCATTCCGACAATGCCCCTTCCGGGCACAACACGCCGCACCAGACGCGGCCGACCAGGACGATGCTCAACAGCACGAAAGGCCACCAGATGCCCCAAAACACAAACTGGGAAAACACCGTCAAGTGGCTGAATACATGGGCCGTTTCGTCCGGCAGTGGCAACAGGGCGGGCACGATGATGAGCGTGCCGTAGAACAGCACCACCACCCATTGGAGTGTGCGTATCCACTGGCTGTGCCGGCGCAGCCAGTCCCCCAGTGCCGCAGCAACCAGGTTCAGGCGGGTACTTGCTTGCGAACGGGCCGCGAGATCCACTGCACACTACCCCAATAGGTACAAAACACCACAAGAATCATCAGGGACGGCCGCGCGCGGTAGCCGGTGAAGGCCGACACCACGCCACCGAAAATGGTGCCATCGTCCAGCACCCCGGAGCTGTCCCATACCTGCGATACCAGGGCCGGTACCAATTGCACGCCGATCAAGCGTTCCACACCTCCGACCAGCAAGGCGCAGCCCAGCAACAGCAACATGACCTCGGTGCCCCGGAAGAAAGCGCGCCAGGAAATCAGCTTGCCACCCAGTTGCAGCAGGTAAAAGGTGCCTCCCGCCAGCAGCACCCCCAGACCCAGCGCCAGCCAAAAGGAGCCGGAGCCAAAGCCACTGCTGCCGGTGGCCAGGCTGCTTAAAAACAGAACCGCTTCACTGCCTTCGCGGGTGATGGCAATGGCCGCCAGGGAGAATACGCCCCACCAGCTTTGTTGCCGGGTGCTGTGCCCCAGCGACCGCTCCAGATCTTGTTTCAAGCCTTGCCCGTGCCGGCGCATCCAGAACACCATTTGCACGATCAAGGCGGCCGCCGCCAGCAGCAGGGTGGCCTGGAAGTACTCCTGCCCTTCGTCGGACAGCACGGAGTTCAAGGCGTCGATGCCCAGGCCCAGCAAAAACGCGCCCCCCAGACCCGCAATGACGCCCAGCCACAGGTATTTCAAGCCCGGCTGGCCGTCCGGGTTGTGCGACAACCAGGCATGCAAAATCCCGACCACCAGCATGGCTTCGACGGTTTCCCGCCACATCACGAACAGGATTTGGCTGAAGTTTTGCATGCTTTATTTGGCAACAATGCTGCCCTGGCCGGTTTGGATATGGAAGTCATCGAAGAACTTGTACTCTCCCGCATCCAACGGAAAAATCACAACGAAGGAGTGCCCGCCCGGGTTCAGCGCCTTTTCCTTGCGCAGCTGCAGGCTCTCGAACTCGATGGCCTCGGTGCCCGTGTTGAAAATCTCGATCTTGAACTTCTTGCCCGCCGGGACTTGCAGCTTTTGCGGTTTGAACACGCCGTTGTTGCACTCCAGCCGAAAGGTGAGTAAGTCGTCCGCCGCCAGCGCGCCGGTCAGCGGCGCTAGCAACAAACAGCTCAGTGCGGTGATTGCCAATCGTTTGTGCATGGTCCGTCCCGGTGAAGCCAAGGCTTAGTAGCCGCCCTTTTTACCGGTGCCGGCAAAGGTGAAGTCGTAGTTCAAATCAAAGGCCTTGAACCAGGGGGCCACGCCGGTCTCTTTGTCCACATGGCGGCCAAAGTGGCCATGGGCGGCGGCCGATGGTGGCTGCACGGTGAATTTGAGTTTGTACTTGCCGGGGCCGTCCAGTTTGACGTTGTCACCGTAATGGGGACCATCGCTGGCCACCATGGGCATCAAATCGCCTTCGGCCTTGAAGGTGCCGCCCACCTTGGTGATTTCAAACTTGATCACCAGATTGGGCATCCAGTCGCCTTCGGCAAAGCCGTTGGTGTTTTTCTTGGTGGCGTGGATGTCGGCTTCCAGGTGAATATCGGACTCTTCCACCCGCTTCATCATGCCGTCCGGCTCCATCTTCACGGGCTGCAGGTACACCGCACCAATTTCCATGCCGCTGACGATCTGGTGTTTGCCAATGGGGGTTTCGGCGGCCTGACTGAGGGGCGCGGCGAGGGCCAAAGCGGTGAGTACAGCGCAAAGAACTTGTTTTTTCATGGAGCGGATACTTTCGTAAATTGAAGGATGTGCCAAGCTTATCATTCTTAATGCGAATTACTCGCATTAAGATTTAACAAGATCTGATGCAGATCAAACGAATCTCAAATTTTCAAAGCATGGCGGGATGGCACTGGCGCAAAACCGGCTGCGACCCGTCCTCCGCACAGGGTGGGCCTGCATTGACCAAGGCCGGTATGACTTGCCGATGGCGGTACCTTGGACGTATGCTGTGGGTCTTACATGCTTGACATTGCGGGGCCCCCATGCACAGCTCACCGGTAAAGTTCCTGATCGTGATCGACGCGGGAGGCGCCATGGTGGCGCGGCTGTTCGATGCGAACCATGTCCATGTCATCGACATGGACGCCTCCACCGAAGAGGTGGCGGACACGGTCGAAGGCATTGCCCCGGTGCACAGCGGCACGGACGCGGTGTGGGACGCGGCCCTGGCAGGCCACACCGCCGCCGAACGCGCACAAGCGCAGGTGTACACGCTGGCGGTTTAGAGCGCCCGGCCCCCGCTGCAGCGCTCCACGCCCGCCAAATCACGGCGCGACTGGACCTCTGCAAAACCCGCCGCTTCCAGCAGGTTGCGCACGGCCGGTGCCTGGTCATAACCATGCTCCAGCAGCAGCCAACCGCCGGGCAGCAGATGCGCCGGGGCCTGGGTGATGAGGGTGCGGATGTCGTCCAGGCCATCGGCACCGCTGGCCAGCGCCTGCAGCGGCTCGTGGGTCAGGGCGGCGAGGTGCTGGTCCTGGTCGGCAATGTAGGGCGGGTTGGACACAATCGCATGAAAACGCCCGGTGACTCCTGCCAGCCAGGAGCCCTGGCTGAAATCCACCACCAAATTCAGGCGCTGGGCATTGACCAGCGCCACGGCCAGCGCATCGTGGCTGAAGTCCACCGCGTGCAGGTGCAGGTCCGGCCGGGTGGCTTTGAGCGCCAGCGCAATGGCGCCGCTGCCGGTGCCCAGGTCCAGCACGGCGGCCCGGGGGGTGTGGATCAGCACCTCCAGCGCCCAGTCCACCAAGGTTTCAGTGTCCGGGCGGGGCACCAGCACCCGGGCGTCCACCACCAAGTCCAGGCCATAAAACGCCTGCTGCCCGGTGATATAGGCCAGGGGCTCGCCCGCCAGGCGGCGCAGCACGCCGCGTAAAAACACGGCCTGGCATACGGCGGGCGCAGTATCGGTGTCGTGTGCCAGCAGCCAGGCGCGTTGCGCCCCGGAGCGGCCCAGGGCGTGCAGCAGCACAAGCTGCGCCTCCAGCCGGTCCAGACCCTGCGCCTGGGCTGCGGACAGCAGTTGGCGCAATTGGGGTGGGTCCTGGGGGGTATCCATTTGCTATTGTTTTAGTAGCTGCTTACGCATATTCTGCAGGGGCTAGAGGCCTATTTGATGCATAAAACGCAGCGCGTCAGGCACCCGCGCCCACTTCCAGCGCCGCCAGTTGCTGCGCCGCTTCATAGGCCTGCAGCGCCTGCACCACGTCGTCCATGTCGCCCTCCATGATGTAGAGCAGCTTGTACAGCGTGAGGTTGATGCGGTGGTCGGTCAGGCGGCCCTGCGGGAAGTTGTAGGTGCGGATGCGGTCGCTGCGGTCGCCGCTGCCCACCAAGCTCTTGCGCTCGGCGGCATCCTTGGCGGCGCGCTCGCTGCGGTCTTTTTCGTGGATGCGGGCGGTCAGCACTTTCAGGGCCTGGGCCTTGTTGCTGTGCTGGCTGCGCCCATCCTGGCATTCGGCCACGATGCCGGTGGGGATGTGCGTGATACGCACCGCCGAGTCGGTCTTGTTGATGTGCTGGCCGCCGGCGCCGCTGGCGCGGTAGGTGTCGATGCGCAAATCAGACGGGTTGATCTTGATGGCCTCGGCCTCGTCCTGCTCGGCCAGCACGGCAATCGTGCAGGCGCTGGTGTGGATGCGGCCCTGGGTTTCGGTGGCGGGCACCCGCTGCACGCGGTGGCCGCCCGACTCGAACTTGAGCGCACCGTAGGCGCCGGTGCCGTTGTGGTAGCCCTCCATGCGCACCACCACTTCCTTGTAGCCGCCCAGCTCACTGGGCGACTCGCTGACGATCTCGGTTTTCCAGCCGCAGCGGTCGGCGTAGCGCGTGTACATGCGCAGCAGGTCGCCCGCGAACAGGGCCGATTCGTCGCCCCCCGTGCCCGCGCGGATTTCCACAAAGGCGGGGCGGGCATCGTCGGGGTCTTTGGGCAGCAGCATGCGTTGCAGTTCGCCCTCCAATTGGGCCAGCTCGGCGGTGGCACTGTCGATTTCTTCCTGCGCCATCTCCGCCATGTCGGCGTCACCCTCGGCACCGGCCAGCATCTCCTGCCCGGCGGCCAGATCGGCTTCGCGCTGCTGGTAACGCGCCCAGCGGCTGGCCACGGCGGCCACGTCGGTGTGTTCGCGCGACAGCACCAGAAACTGGGCCATGTCCTTCATGATGTCTTCGCGGGAGAGCAAAAATTCCAGCTCTCCCAGGCGGTCGGTGTAGCGGGCAAGTTGTTGGCGGAGAAAGGGTTTCATGGGTACGCAATCCGGGTGACGGGTAACGCTACGGCAGTAAGGCCCGAGCCGAAGCGAAGTAACACAATGTGGCGGTTGAACTCCCCTTTCGCCCGGCAGGGCGAGAGGGGGTGGGGGAGAGTGGGGGGCTAGTCCAGCTAACGCTCGCTGCGTAAAAAGAAATGCTGGATGGCGACGCTGGCCCGCTCGCGCGCGGCGGCATCCCCGGCCCGCAATTCGGCCATGGCGCCGTGCAGCATCTTTTGGGTGAGCCCCTTGGACAGGGCTTCCAGCACCACGTCCACATCCTCGCCCTTGGCCAGCAGCTTGCGGGCGCGGGCGATTTCCACCGTGCGCCATTCGTCGGCCTGGGCGTGGAGTTGCTGGATCAGGGGCACCGAGCTGCGCTGGTCCACCCAGTGCATAAAGCTTTGCACCCCGGCGTCCACAATCGCCTCGGCCTGCGCCACCGCCGCCTGGCGGCTGGCCTGTGCGGTTTGCACCACACCGGCCAGATCATCCACGGTGTACAGATAGATGTCTTCCAGGGCCTTGACTTCGGGTTCGATGTCGCGCGGCACGGCCAGATCGACCATGAACATGGGGCGGTGTTTGCGCCGCTTCAAGGCGCGCTCCACGGCCCCCAGGCCAATGATGGGCAGCGTGCTGGCGGTGCAGCTGATCACCGCGTCAAACTCGTGCAGGCGGTCGGGCAACTCGGCCAGATGCATCACTTCGCCGCCAAAACGGCTGGCCAGTTTTTCGCCGCGCTCCAGCGTGCGGTTGGCAATGGCAATGGATTTGGGGTTTTTGGCGGCAAAGTGGGTGGCGCACAGCTCGATCATCTCGCCCGCGCCCACAAACAGCACCTTGACGTCCTTGAGGTCTTCAAACAACTGCCCGGACAGCCGCACGGCGGCTGCGGCCATGCTGATGGAGTGGGCGCCGATTTCGGTGGAGGTGCGCACCTCTTTGGCCACCGCAAACGAGCGCTGGAACAGCTGGGAGAGCGTGGAGCCCAGGGCGCCCGCCGCTTCGGCGGCGCGCACGGCGTCTTTCATCTGGCCCAAAATTTGGGGTTCGCCCAGCACCATGGAGTCCAGCCCGCTGGCCACCCGAAAGGCGTGGCGCGCGGCAAAGCCGTTTTCCAGGGTGTAAGAGTGGGCGCGCAGCAGGCTGGGTGCGACACCGCCGGTGTGGGCCAGCCAGTCCAGCGTGTGCTCCAACTGGGGCTGGTCGCCTGCGCAATAGATTTCGGTGCGGTTGCAGGTGGAGACCAGCGCCGCTTCCGGGCGGGACAAGGCTTCGCGCAGTCCGCGCAAAGTGGGTTCGATTTGGTCGATGGCGAACGCAAACCGGCCCCGCAAATCCAAGGGTGCGGTGGTGTGGTTAATGCCTAAAGCCCAAACTGCCATACAGGGATTATAAAATCAACGGCACTGACACCACCTTAAGGCTTCTTAAGCCTACGACTATGGGGCCTCTGGACCTTCTCAACCATGTATTCAACTTCCTGGCACCCGCCGTGGCCGTCGGGGTGCTGGTGGCCATTGTGGGCCAAATATTCAAGAAAAAAATGCCTGGAGCCCGCGTACTGCATGCGCAAGCAGCTATCAATTGTGTAGCGGGCGCATTGGCCTTGGGGGCTGGCCTTTGGTTTTTTGGCCGCGATGGCAAGATGGCCAGCTACGCCGCCATGGTGCTGGCCATTGCCAGCAGCCAGTGTTTCCTGCGCAAGGGGCGGCGGGCGTAAGCACCGCCAGGGTTGATGGTAATTGCAATAATCCCGGCCCGCCCGCAGCATGTGGCGGCGCTGGCCGAGCTGATCCAAACCCATGGCCCCAATGTCTGGAACTGGCTGCCCGAAGACGGCGTGCGGGAGCATCTGCGGGAGATAGAACAAGGCTTGGCCCATGCGCTGCTGGCGGTGGACGAGGGCGTGCTGTTGGGCGCGGTCACCTTTTGCCGCACGCAGGGCTTCCAGCGCTACCAGTCACCCGAGCGCAGGGGCATCGAGCAGGGTTATGTGTGCGAGGCCGTGGTGCGCCGTGACCAAGCCGGTCGCGGCCTGGGCGCGCAGCTCCTGCGCAGTGCCGTAGCAACCATGCAGGCCTGGGGTCTGCAAGAGGTCTATATCGACCGCCACGAAGAAAACGCCGCGTCGACCGGCATGATGCGCAAAGCGGGGTTTGTGGAAATCGACACCTTTGCCGAGCCCAACCGCCGCCCCCATGGGTCCGGGCGGACCACGGTGTGCCGGCTGGGCTGGGCTTGAAGCCACTATGGGGCAAGGGCCGCGAGTCTGTGCTGACTTCTGAAGGCCATTTTTGACGCGGGGAGCGTAAAATGGATGCCTTGATGTACTCTGAGTTTCCCAGTGCGCCATCCGTTTTTTTAGCAAGGATTGGTATGAAAAAAATCAGTAAACAAACGGTACGCAGCAAGGCGGTGGGAAGCGTGCTGGCGTCGTTGCGCATTGAGAAGCTGACTCCGGGCGATTATGTCGTGAAAGGCATGCATGAATGTCTGAGCGGTAAGCGGTCTACCGTCAATGTGCTTCAAGAGGTTATGCGTCACCATGTCCCGCTACGACGGGTCTGATTCTTACGCTTACCCCGGCACCGAAGTTCTGCGCAACAAGGCGGACATTCGCGATCAGATTGCATTGGACGCGTTCGAAGCAGACGCCACCGCCGTGCGAATGCTGGAACTCATCGATAACCCGGTGCAGGGAGTGTTTGATTTCCAGCATCTTTGTGCCATCCACCGGCATCTGTTTCAGGATGTGTATCACTGGGCTGGGGAAATGCGCACCGTTGACATTAGTCGAGGCAACAGTCGATTCGCAAATTGAACGGTACCTTGATCAAAAATTGCGGGGGATTTCAGTCGAAAATTTCCTACGGTGTATGAAGCCAGACATCTTTGTCGCGCGTCTGGCGTATTACATGGGTGAGATCAATGCGGCCCATCCCTTTCGAGAAGGCAATGGCCGTGTACAGCGCTTATTTTGTGCCCAACTGGCTGAACAGGCTGGCTATTTCATTGACTTTGAGACGGTTGATCAGTCCAAGATGTACGAGACAATGATCGCCAGCTTTAACGGTAACGAAACCCCCTTGGTGGACTTGCTGAACACGATTACGGCTATTGTGGAGTAATGGGGGGCGAAGGCCGCCACTCCACCAGGCAGCAGGTGGGGATTCCTCCGTGGATTCAACCCGGGCTGAACAAATCCACCCGGTCGGTGATGATGGCATCTAGGCCCAGATCGATCAGACGCTGGGCGGCCCATTCGTCGTTGACGGTGTAGCTCAGGGTGCGAAAACCGGCGCTTTTGGCCTGGGTCACACTGCTTGTGTCCCACAGTGCGTGGTTGCAGACGATGGCCACACAGTCCAGCGTGAGCGCGGTTTCCAGCCAGCCTGTCCACAGCGTGTCCAGCAGCAGGCCGCGCGGCAATTCAGGCTGTGCGGCCTGCGCCCCTTCCAGGGATTCGGTGTCAAACGAGGTCAGCAAGGGCGGCACCGCCTGGCCTTGCCACAGGCGCGCCGCATGCTGGGCCACCACTTCACCGGTGTGGCGCTCCAGCCCGGGCGTGGCTTTGATCTCGATGTTCAGGCAAAAGCCATTGCGGATGCAGTACGCGGCCACGGCGTCCAGCGTGGGCAGGGGCTCGCCCGCATAGGTACGGGAATGCCAGCTCCCGGCGTCGAGTTGCGACAAGGTGCCCCAGGGATGCTCGCCCGCCACTGCGCTGTTGCCGGCGCCCAGTTTGGCGCGGGCGTTGGTGGTGCGCTGCAAGGTGGCGTCGTGCATCAAGAACGGTACGCCATCGCTGCTCAGCTTCACATCGCACTCGAACATGCGGTAGCCGTGGCTGGCGCCCAGGCGAAAGGCGGCCAGGGTGTTTTCGGGGGCCAGTTTGCCCGCACCACGGTGCGCCACCCAACGTGGGTAGGGCCAAGCGGGCAGGTCGGGGGTGTTATCCAGGCTCATAGGTTCTCCAGGCGGCGGCCGGTGGCGGCGTCAAAGTGGTGGAGTTTGTGGGCGCGCGGCGTCACATGCAGGGTAGCGCCCAGCGCCGGCACGGCGTGGGATTCTTCGGTGCGGATGATCACCATCTCGTCGGCATCGCTGTGGGCCCAGCGGCCGTACACCAGGCGCTCGGCGCCCAGCATTTCCACCGCCTCGACTTTGAGCGCCCAGCCGTTGGCTGTGATGTCCAGATGCTCGGGGCGAATGCCGGTGATGGTGCCCGGCTTGGCATCGGGCGCGTTCTGCAGCAAATTCATGGGCGGCGAGCCGATGAAGCTGGCCACAAAGGTGCTGGCCGGGCGGGTGTAGACCTCTTCGGGCGTGCCAAACTGCTCCATCACGCCACCGTTCATCACGATCATGCGCTGCGCCAGCGTCATGGCCTCGACCTGGTCGTGGGTGACAAACAGGGATGTGATGCCCAGCTCGCGGTGCAGTTTTTGAATCTCCAGACGGGTTTGGGCGCGCAGCTTGGCGTCCAGATTGCTCAGTGGTTCGTCAAACAAAAACACCTGGGGCTGGCGCACGATGGCCCGGCCCATGGCCACGCGCTGGCGTTGGCCACCCGACAGTGCGCGGGGCTTGCGCTCCAGGTAGGGGCCGAGTTCCAGAATCTTGGCGGCCTTGTCCACCCGCGCCTTGATCTCGTCGACCGGCACCTTAGCAATCTTCAGGCCATAGGCCATGTTGTCGAACACACTCATGTGCGGGTAGAGCGCGTAGTTCTGGAACACCATGGCAATGTCGCGTTCGGAGGGCTCCAGGTCGTTGACCACGCGGCTACCAATACAGATATCGCCGCCGCTCACCTCTTCCAGCCCCGCCACCATGCGCAACAGCGTGGACTTTCCACAGCCCGAGGGGCCGACGATGACGACGAATTCCCCGTCCTGGATCTGGGCGTTGATGCCGTGGATGACCTGGTTGGCGGTTTTGCCCGCGCCGTAGCGTTTGATGACGTTTTTGAGTTCGATGGAAGCCATAGAGGGGGAGTTGTTGGGATTGGCGCCAGTTAGCGGCGGTCAGGCTTTGGCCGGGGGCCGATTTCTGCGCGTTTGGCAGCATGAGGTCCCCGGCCAAAGCCTGAGCGCTGCGGAGCCACATGAATGGACGGGAAGTTCATAGGCCTGACATAACCTCACAGCGTGGGGCGCAAAGCCGGGGCCTCATCAGTCCCTGCTGGTCCAGCAAATCGGCCCCGGCTTCGCGCCCCACGCTGTGGCGTTGCGGGTGGGCGCTCGCAGAAGAGGGCAAAAGAGAGGGCGTGGAGGTCATTTCTCCGTATCCACCAGGCCTTTGACAAACCACTTCTGCATCAGCATCACCACCAGGGCCGGCGGCAGCATGGCCAGCATGGCGGTGGCCATGACGATGTTCCATTCGGTTTGGGCGTCGCCGCCTGAAATCATTTGCTTGATGCCGATGACCACCGGGTACATGTTTTCCTCGGTGGTGACCAAGAGGGGCCAGAGGTACTGGTTCCAGCCATAGATGAACTGGATGACAAACAGCGCCGCCATGCTGGTGCTCGACAAGGGCACCAAAATGTCCTTGAAAAAACGCATGGGCCCTGCACCGTCTACGCGGGCGGCCTCGACCAACTCTTCCGGCACCGTCAGAAAAAACTGCCGGAACAAAAACGTGGCCGTGGCCGAGGCGATCAGCGGCACGGTCAGACCCGCATAGCTGTTGAGCATGCCCAAGTCTGCCACCACCTGGTAGGTGGGGCCGATGCGCACCTCCACCGGCAGCATCAGCGTGACAAAGATGGCCCAAAAGAAGGCCATGCGAAAGGGAAAACGGAAGTACACGATGGCGAAGGCCGACAGCAGCGAGATGGCGATTTTTCCCAGCGCAATCACCAGCGCGGTCACCAGGCTCACCACCATCATGCGGCCCACCGAAGCGTGCGAGCCCGTGCCCTCGCGCCCGCCGCTCAGGGCGGTGGCATAGTTGTCCAGCAGGTGGGGTCCCGGCAGCAGCGGCATGGGCACCTGTACCACCTCCTGGGTGGTGTGGGTGGAGGCCACGAAAGTGATGTAGACCGGGAAGGCGATGACCAACACCCCCACGATGAGGATGGCGTGGGACAACACATCCAGCCAGGGGCGACGTTCCACCATCAGTAGTTCACTTTCTTTTCGACAAAGCGGAATTGCACCACCGTCAACGCCACCACAATCACCATCAGCACCACCGACTGCGCGGCCGAGCCGCCCAGGTCCATGGCCTTGAAGCCGTCGAAGTAGACCTTGTAGACCAGAATGGCCGTGTCCTTGCCGGGCCCGCCCTTAGTGGCGGCGTCCACGATGGCGAAGGTGTCAAAAAACGCGTAGACGATGTTGATCACCAGCAGGAAAAAGGTGGTGGGTGAGAGCAGCGGGAACTGGATGGTCCAGAAACGCCGCCAGGGCCGCGCGCCGTCCATGGACGCGGCCTCGATCAGCGACTTCGGGATGCTCTGCAAGCCGGCCAGAAAAAACAGAAAGTTGTAGGAGATTTGTTTCCACACGGCGGCCATCACGATCAGCGCCATGGCGTGCTTGCTGTTGAGCAACGAATCCCAGGCAAAACCGCCTTCACGCAAGGCGTAGGACACGATGCCAATGCTGGGTGAAAACATGAACAGCCACAGCACCCCCGCCACCGCCGGGGCCACGGCGTAGGGCCAGATCAGCAGCGTGCGGTACAGGGTGGAGCCCTTGACCACGCGGTCGGCAAACACCGCCAGCAGCAGTGAAATGCTCAGGCCCAGTACCGCGACCAGTGCCGAAAAAATGGCGGTGGTTTGGAAAGATTCCAGGTAGGAGTCATCGTTCCAGAGGTTGCGAAAGTTCTCCAGCCCGACCCATTCGACCGAGGTGCCAAAGGCGTCCGACTGCTGGACCGACTGCAGCAGGGCCTGCGCGGCGGGCCAGAAGAAGAATACGGCGATGACCAGCACCTGGGGTGCAATCAGCACCCAGGGCAGCCAAACCGACTTGAAAACGACACGTTTTTCCACAGAAACTGCTCAAAAGCGCGCGAATTTACTTCTTGTTGGCCTTCTCAAACCGCTCCAGCAGTTCGTCGCCGCGTTTGACGATGGTGTCCAGCCCTTCCTTGGCGGACTTTTTGCCGGCCCAGACTTGTTCCAATTCTTCGTCTTCCACGGCGCGGATCTGCACATAGTTGCCCAGACGGATGCCGCGGGATTTGTCGGTCACCTTGCGGACCATCTGGTTCACCGCCACATCGGTGCCGGGGTTTTGTTTGTAAAAGCCCGATTTTTCAGTCAACTCAAACGCCGCCGTGGTGATGGGCAGGTAGCCGGTGCGCTTGTGGCTGGCGGACTGCACTTCGGGGCTGGACAAGAAGCTGAAGAACTTGGCAATGCCTTTGTATTCGTCTGTCTTCTTGCCCGCCATCACCCACAGGCTGGCGCCGCCAATCACAGTGTTTTGCGGCGCACCGGGCACGTCCTGGTAGTGGGGCAGGGGCGCCAGGCCGAAGGCGAACTTGGCGTTTTTCTTGACGTTGCCGTAAAAGCCGCTGGAGGTGGTCATCATGGCGCATTCGCCCGAGACAAAGCTGGCCTCGGGCACATTGCCCCGGCCCTTGTAGACAAACAGGCCCTGCTTGGCCATGTTGGCCAGGTTCTCGATGTGGCGCACATGCAAGGGGGAGTTGATCTTCAGCCGCGCATCCATGCCGGCCAGGCCGTTTTGCTTGCTGGCATATTCCACGTTGTGCCAGGCGGAGAAGCTCTCCAGCTGGGTCCAGCCCTGCCAGGAAATGGAAATCGGGCACTTGTGGCCATTGGCCTTGAGCTTGGCGGCGGCCAAGGCCACTTCGGCCCAGGTGGCGGGGGCCTTTTCCGCATCCAGACCTGCCGCCTTGAAGGCGTCCTTGTTGTAATAGAACACTGTCGTGGAGCTGTTGAACGGGAAGCTCAGCATTTGTCCATTGGGCGCGGTGTAGTAGCCGGCCACGGCGGGGATGTAGGCCTTGGGATCGAAACTTTGGCCGGCATCCTTCATGACCTGGCCGACCGGCACGATGGCGCCCTTGCTGGCCATCATGGTGGCGGTGCCCACTTCAAACACCTGCAAAATGTGCGGCGCATTGCCGGCACGGAAGGCCGCGACGGCCGATGTCATGGACTCGTCGTACGTGCCCTTGAACGTGGGCACAATCTTGTAGTCCTTCTGGCTCGCGTTGAACTCCTTGGCCAGATCGTTGACCCATTCGCCGTTCACGGCGGTCATGGAGTGCCACCAGTGGATCTCGGTTTGGGCCTGGGCGGGGATGGAAAAGGCGGCGGCGGTCAACGCCAGAATGGCCAGTGCGCGGCGGTTCAGATGCATGGGTTCTCCTTGATTATGGTGGGCGCGATGCTAGTCGCCCTGTGTGTCATATTGGTTTCAAATTGATTAAAACCGATGGTGTTCCGGGGGCTGCTTAGGGGTTTCCACTAGGAAAAGTGTGTGATTGGTGGTCTGCGGTACCATCTAAGTCTCCCAAAACCAGCCCATTTGGGCGGTTCTGGCTGCAACTTTAGAACCTGATGAACGCTCCAACCTCGCTCAGTCACCTCGTGCCTCCCGCCGGGACCGTGCCGCATGCGCATGAACGCATCCGTGAAATTCCCTACAACTACACCTCCTTCTCCGACCGCGAAATCGTGATTCGCCTCTTGGGCGAAAGCGCCTGGGCGTTGTTGAATCAGCTGCGCGGCGAGCGCCGCACCGGCCGATCCGCCCGCATGTTGTACGAGGTGCTGGGCGATGTGTGGGTGGTGCAGCGCAACCCCTATTTACAAGACGACCTGCTGGACAACCCCAAGCGCCGCGGCCTGCTGGTGGACGCCCTGAACCACCGCCTGCACGAGGTGGAAAAGCGCCGCACGCCCGACAGCGACCCCGAGCGTGATGCCATGGTCGGCACGCTGCTGGTGGCCGCCCGCGCCGCGGTGCAGGCCTTTGACGCCGCGTTTGTCGAGGTCGGCGCTCTGCGCCGCAAGACCCAGCGCGCCCTGGGCAAACTCACGGCCAAGGACAACATCAAATTCGACGGCTTGAGCCGTGTGTCGCACGTGACCGACGCCACTGACTGGCGCGTGGAATACCCCTTTGTGGTGCTGACCCCGGATTCCGAAGAAGAAATGGCGCGCCTGGTCAAGGGCTGTATCGAGCTGGACCTGACCATTGTTCCGCGTGGCGGCGGCACCGGCTACACCGGCGGTGCCGTGCCCCTGACCTGGAAAAGCGCGGTCATCAACACCGAAAAACTGGAAGCCATGACCGAGGTGGAGATGAAAGTCCTACCCGGCATGGACCGCGAAGTGGCCACGGTCTGGACCGAAGCCGGTGTGGTGACCCAGCGCGTGGCCGATGCGGCCGAGCGCGGCGGGTATGTGTTTGCGGTGGACCCGACCTCGGCCGAGGCATCCTGCATAGGCGGCAACATCGCCATGAACGCAGGCGGCAAAAAAGCCGTGTTATGGGGCACGGCGCTGGACAACCTGGCCAGCTGGCGCATGGTGACACCGCAGGCCGAGTGGCTGGAGGTGACCCGTATTGGCCACAACATGGGCAAGATCCACGATGTGGATGTGGCCAGCTTCGAGCTGCAGTATTTCAAGGCCGACGGCAAAACCAAGTTGCGCGCCGAGCGGCTGGACATTCCCGGCAAGACCTTCCGCAAAGAGGGCCTGGGCAAGGATGTCACCGACAAATTTTTGAGCGGCCTGCCCGGCATCCAGAAAGAGGGCACGGATGGCCTGATCACCAGCGCGCGCTGGGTGGTGCACAAGATGCCCAGCCACACCCGCACCGTCTGCCTGGAGTTTTTCGGCAATGCCCGCGACGCGGTGCCCAGCATCGTGGAAATCAAGGATTTCATGTTTGCCGAGCAAAAGCGCACCGGCGTGCTGCTGGCGGGCCTGGAGCATCTGGACGACCGCTACCTCAAGGCAGTGGGTTACGCCACCAAGAGCAAACGCGGCGGTTTGCCCAAGATGGCGCTGTTTGGCGACATTGCCGGGGACGACGCCGACGCGGTGGCCCGTGCCACGTCCGAAGTGGTGCGTATTGCCAACTCACGCAGTGGTGAAGGTTTTGTGGCCATCAGCCGCGAAGCACGCAAGAAATTCTGGCTGGACCGCAAACGCACGGCGGCGATTTCCCGCCACACCAACGCCTTCAAGATCAATGAAGACGTGGTCATCCCCTTGCCGCGCATGGCGGAATACACCGACGGCATCGAGCGCATCAACATCGAGCTGAGTTTGCGCAACAAGCTGGCGCTGTGTGATGCGCTGACCGAGTTCTTTGCCCAGGGCAATCTGCCATTGGGCAAGACCGACGACGCCAACGACATCCCTTCCGCCGAGCTGCTGGAAGACCGCGTGGCCCAGGCCCTGAGCTTGGTGGCCAGCGTGCGCACCCAATGGTCGGGCTGGCTGGCCGATGTGGAGCCGCTGTTCTCGCAACTGCAAGACCATTCCTTGCGCGCCAGCTGGAAGACGCAATTGCGCGCACCGTTGCAAGGCATCTTCACCGGCGGCGCCTTCGAGGCGATCCTGGCCGAGTGCAACGCCATCCACCAGCGCGTGCTCAAAGGCCGGGTCTGGGTGGCTTTGCACATGCACGCCGGCGACGGCAATGTGCACACCAACCTCCCCGTCAACAGCGACGACTACGACATGCTGCAAGCGGCCCACGGCGCGGTCAAACGCATCATGGCGCTGGCACGCGGCCTGGACGGCGTGATCTCGGGGGAACACGGCATCGGCATCACCAAGCTGGAGTTTTTGACCGACGCCGAGCTGGCACCGTTTACCGCCTACAAAGCCAAGGTGGACCCGCACGGGCGCTTCAACAAAGGCAAGTTGCTACGAAATCAGGAGCTGCCTGCGCAAGGCCTGCAAGGGCTAGAGGCTGGTTCATCTACTATTTATGCGGACTTGACCAACGCCTACACGCCGTCCTTTGGCCTGATGGGGCACGAGTCGCTGATCATGCAGCAAAGCGATATCGGCGCCATTGCCGACAGCGTGAAAGACTGCCTGCGCTGCGGCAAGTGCAAGCCGGTGTGCGCCACCCACGTGCCGCGTGCCAACCTGCTGTACAGCCCGCGCAACAAGATTTTGGCCACCTCGCTCTTGGTGGAGGCCTTTTTGTACGAAGAGCAAACCCGCCGGGGTGTGAGCATCAAGCACTGGCAGGAGTTTGAGGACGTGGCCGACCACTGCACGGTGTGCCACAAGTGCCTCTCGCCCTGTCCGGTGAAGATTGACTTTGGCGATGTCACCATGAACATGCGCAACCTCTTGCGCAAGATGGGCAAGAAGTCCTACCGCCCGGCCGCCGAGTTCCAGGCCTGGTTTATCGGCACCGCCAGTCCGAACGCCATTGCGCTGGCGCGCACCGCCACACGCCTAAGCTTCAAGGCGCAGCGCCTGGGCAACCGCGTGCTGAAGGTCCTGGCCCGCAAACAAACCCAGGCGCCGCCCGCCACCGTGGGCACGGCTTCGGTCAAGGAGCAGGTCATTCACTTCATCAACAAGAAGATGCCGGGGGACCTGCCCAAACGCTCGGCCCGCGCCTTGCTGGACATTGAAGACAAAGACTACGTGCCCATCATCCGCAACCCGAAAACCACGACCTCGGAGACCGAAGCGGTGTTTTATTTCCCCGGTTGCGGCTCCGAGCGCCTGTTCAGCCAGGTAGGCCTGGCCACGCAAGCCATGTTGTGGCACGCCGGTGTGCAAACCGTGCTGCCACCGGGTTACCTGTGCTGTGGTTACCCGCAGCGCGGCTCGGGCCAGTTTGACAAGGCCGAGAAGATGATCACCGACAACCGGGTGCTGTTCCACCGGGTGGCCAACACCCTGAACTACCTGGACATCAAGACCGTGGTGGTGAGCTGCGGCACCTGCTACGACCAGTTGCAGGGCTACAAGTTCGAGGAGATTTTTCCGGGTAGCCGCATCATCGACATCCACGAGTACCTGCTGGAGAAGAACATCACGCTGGGCGCGGCTTCGGGCGGCGGCTATCTGTACCACGACCCTTGCCACAGCCCGATGAAGCAGCAGGAGCCGATGAAGACGGTGAAGGCCCTGGTGGGGGATGGCGTACTGGAAAGCAAGCGTTGCTGTGGTGAAAGCGGTGGCCTGGCGACCTCGCGCCCGGATGTGTCCACCCAGATCCGCTTCCGCAAGGAAGAGGAGATCCGCAAGGGCGAAGAGGCCCTGCGCGCAGCCGGCACGGTGCAAGCCGAGCAGAACGTCAAAATCCTGACCTCCTGCCCGAGCTGCCTGATGGGCTTGAACCGGTACCAGGACGATCTCAAGACGGGCTTGCTGGAGGCCGACTACATCGTGGTGGAAATGGCCAACCAGATTTTGGGCAAGGATTGGCTGCCGCAGTACGTGCAGACCGCCAACGCCGGGGGGATCGAGCGGGTGCTGGTCTGAGGGTGTGCCATTTGCGGTGACAATCGACCTCCTTTTTTTGTAATTCTTGCTTCAGCTTTTTCTAAGAACATGTCCAGTACGATCACTTTTCAAGTCCGCCCCGCCACCCTGCGCGATGCCAAATCCATTGCAGAACTGCACAACATCGCCTTGCGCGAGGCTTTCAAAGGCGTGGTGGCTGACGAGCACTTGCCGGTGGTCGCCCAGGACAAGCGCCAGGCCTACTGGCGCGAGGCCATTGAATACAGCGAGCCCCATGTGCAGGTGGCGCTCAACGGCGACAAGATCGTCGGTTTTGTCGGCTACGACCGCTCGCGCGACCCCAAAACGCCCAACACCATGGGCGAAATCTGGGCCATCTACGCCTCCCCCGACTACTGGGGCCTGGGCGTCGGTTTGGCGCTGTGGGACGCCGCCCGCGAAGGCCTGCTCGAAGAGGGCTGCCTGAACGTCAGCGTGTGGGTGCCCGTGGGCATCGAACGCACCATCCGCTTCCACGAGCTGGCCGGTTTCAAGCGTGAAATGACGACCATCAAAACCGTGCCCATGGGCGCGGTGAAGATCGAAGAAATCCGCCTCAAGCGCGCACTCAGCTAAGACGCTGCGGCGTTGCGCTGCGCCGCCAGCGCCACGTACCAGTCCAGGCAAGCGGGGTTGGCCATGGCCTCGCGGTTCACCACCTTCTCCAGCGGCTGGCCCAGCAGCAGTTTCTTGATCGGCAGCTCCTGCTTTTTGCCCGAGAGGGTGCGCGGTATCTCCGCCACCTGAAAAATCTCATTCGGCACAAAGCGCGGGCTCAGGGCGGTTTTGATGGCGTCCACCAGTTTGGCACGCACGGTGGCGTTCAGCTCCAGGCCTTCGCGCAGCACCACAAACAGCGGCATATAACTTTCGCGGCCCAGGTATTCCAGGTCCACCACCAGGGAGTCCAGCACCTCGGGCAGGGCCTCCACCGCGCTGTACAGCTCGCTGGTGCCCATGCGCAGGCCGTGGCGGTTGATGGTGGCATCACTGCGGCCGTAAATGATGCAACTGCCATCCGCGCCCACCTTCAGCCAGTCGCCATGGCGCCAGACATTGGGGTAGGTGTCAAAGTAGCTGGAGAGGTAGCGCTGGTTGCCCGCGTCGCCCCAAAAGTACAGCGGCATGCTGGGGATGGGCTGGCTGCACACCAGCTCGCCCACCGCGTCCAGCACCGGCTGGCCCTGTTCGTTCCAGGCCTCCACCGCGCAGCCCAGCAGGCGGCATTGCATGGCCCCAGGCGTCTGCGGCAGCTCCCGGTTGCCGCCGATAAACGCGCCGGCAAAGTCGGTACCGCCCGAGATGTTGCACCACCAGATATTGCCCCCACGGCCATCCGTGGGGTGGAGCCCGCGAAACTGGTCCGTCCCCCAGGCCTGCGCTTCGGCGCTCAGCGGCGAGCCGGTGGAGCCCAGCGCCCGCACATGGGACAGGTCGCCGCAGTCGGCCAAATGCAGGTCGGCCTTCAGGCAGTTGGCGTAAAACGCCGCGCCCGCGCCAAAGAAGGTCACACCCAGTTGGGCGGCAAAGCGCCACAGCGTGCTCCAGTCTGGCGTTTGTTTGTGGCCCGCCGCGTCCACCGTGCTGCCGCCCGGGTTGCCGTCAAAAATGCAGCAGGTGGTGCCGCCCAGCAGACCGCTGATTTGGGCGTTCCACATCACCCAGCCGGTGGAGCTGTACCAGTGGTAACGCTCGCCCAGGGAGTTGGGGTGGTAGCTGCAGCCAATGTCGTTGTGCAGGTTTTTGAGCGCCAAGGCTACCAGCAGTGTGCCGCCGTGGCCGTGCACGATGGGCTTGGGCAGGCCCGTGGTGCCGCTGGAGTAGACAATCCACAGCGGATGGTCAAACGGCAGCCACAGCGGTTCAAACGCCGCAGTTTGCGCATCATTTGTGCCTGTAGCCCCCGTAAATGTTGCGTAAGCAGCTACTTTTTTGATAGCAGAAGCATTCAGCCCCAGGTTCTCGTGTAAGACCACATGCTGCACCGAGGGCAGGGCGGCGCACAGCTCGGCCACCACGGCGGTGCGGTCCAGGTCGCGCCCGCCATAAGTCACCCCGTCGCAGGCCATCAGCACCTTGGGGGCAATTTGCCGGAAGCGGTCCAGCACCGCATGGGTGCCCATGTCGGGCGCGCACAGGCTCCACACGGCACCGATGCTGACCGTCGCCAAAAAGGCCACCGCCGTCTCGGGGGTGTTGGGCAGGTAAGCCGCCACGCGGTCACCCGCTTGCACCCCCTGCGCTTGCAGGTGCAAGGCCAGCGAGGCCACCTGGCGGCGCAACTCCGGCCAGCCCAGTGCACGCGGCGCGCCCTGGGCCAGGCTTGATTCGTTGTGGCTGACGATGGCTGGCATGCCCGCCGCATGGGCGGCGTCCACATGCCGAAAGACCTGCTGCACATAGTTGACCTGCGCCCCGGTAAACCACCGGGCGCCCGGCATGGTGCGGTGCTCCAGCACCGCCGTGTGCGGCGTGGGGGACTGCAGGGCAAAGTAATCCCAAATGCTTTGCCAAAACCCCTCCAGGTCCGTCACCGACCAGCGCCGCAGTGCCTCGTAGTCAGCGAACGACAGGCCGCGCTCGCGGCGCAGCCACTCTTGGTACAGGCGGATTTGGGGGATGTAGGGTGGCGTGGGGTGGGTGCGCATGCACAAGAGGGTAGCGCGAATGAGCCCCGACCCTCTATCACCTGGGTGTCAGGGGACGACGTCCACAGGCGCCCAGGCTCCAGGCGCTGCTGGCAGGCAATGCCAAAAGATGGTGGCCTACGGGGCTGGAGGCGCTAGACCGCCGCCCGTTTGCCGCGTTGATGGCGGCTTGTCCTTTATTTGCTGGCTGGCGGTGGCATGCGGTCCATCATCATTTGCACCATGGACTGCATCATGTCCATGCGTTTTTCCATCATCTGGTGCATCACCATCATGTCGGATGGCATCTTGCCCATCATCTGATTTTTTTCCATGCCGCCCATCATTCCCATGCCACCCATGCCACCCATGCCACCCATGCCTCCCATACCTTCCATGGTCGCCATGGCTTCTTGCATGGCTTTGGTCTGCTCAGACATCAATGCATTGCGCTCTTCGGGGCTTTTTGCCGCCATGAATTTTTGGTGCAGATCCTGCATGGCCTTGATCTGCTTGTCCATTTTTCCCATTTTTTCCACGGCACCGTTGTCCATGGTCCTGGCCGGATTGGGTTTTGCCACCGGTTTCTGGACGGGGGCCTTGGCCGATTTGGGGGCGGAGGCTGCACCTTCGGGGTGGTGTGCCGTGTGATCTGCCGTGTCGGCGTCCGCAGCCCAAGCCACGGCGCCCGCGAGCGTTAGCGACAAAGCCAGTGCCAAACGCGATGCGGTATGGGCCATATTGCGGGTTTGCTTGTGCATGATGAACTTCCTTTGAGTACGGTGTCGCTGCCCCGGAGCAACGGTTGAGGAAGGGGCAATGGTTCTCGCTACGCCAGCAAAAGACCTGGCACCGTCCATGTGCTAAGCCGACCGGCGCCGCAGCAGCAAACCACCCAGACCGAAAAACAGCAATGAGCCAAATCCCCAGACCCATGCATAACCCACCATGTCGCCCCAGGGTGCCAGTGCGTAAAGCACCCCCAGCACAGCCCAGACCAGCGCCACGGGGACGATGAGCCAAAAATCTTCATTCATGGGAAATCTCCTTCACATCCGTTCAGTGTCCGCCGCCGCCCGAAGCGCTGATCGGCAGAGCCTGCATCAGCTCGAAACCCACAGCGGAAAACACATACATGGCGGCGACGATGACCAGGATGGACACCGGGCCGACCCAGGCCTTTGTGCCCGCTGGCACCGCTGTGCCGCCCCAGGCCACGCCAAAGCTGGCAGCCGCGCTTGCGCCTTGGCGCTCTGGCAGCAAGGAGGCCGCCACCCCACCGGCGAACACCAGCAAGGCGGCGGCCATCAGGCTCCCCCCGATAGCGACCAACACCATCAGGGTTTGCCAGATGGCCGGTGCCTGCTGCTGGTAAGACACGTCCATCACCCGGCGTGGCACGCCCAGGTAGCCCGCGGTGATGCCGGCAGCTCCGAACACCAGCAAGCCCAGCAAGGCCAACCAGGGCATCCAGCGCAGGATGTCGGGGCGCCACAGTGCCCGGCCCCCAATGGAGGGCAAGACCACCGACAGTGCCGCCAGCAAGGTCATGCTGACCGTCCCCAGCGTGAAAAAGTGGAAATAGCCGGGCACAAAAAAAGTGTCGGACAACAGCGGTGCGAGTTGGCCTTGAATCAGGACGAATGCAAACACCAAGCCAAAAGCCATGCTCAACACGGCCACCCCCATGGCGGACATGGCCGGATGGCGCCAGGGCAAGAGCCTGATCCAGCCAAACAGACCGCGCCCACCGTGGGCACGGGCATGCACTTCCAGCGAGGCCACAATGATCAAAAAGGCCGTCAAGGTGGGCACGCTGACGAACAGCGACAGCATGGACCCTGCCACTTGCACGACCTTGGGCAGGTCCGGCTCCAAAAACATGTGGTACAGCGAGGTAGGCGGCACGAACACCAGGTACATCGAAAAAACAATTTTCGAGAAGCGTTCGCCAAACACCGATTTGACCCCCGTGAGCACCTGCATCAGCACGTACCAAAGAATGACGGTGGCCATCAACGGCAGGTAATGCATGTTGTGAAACACGATGTGCCAGCGTGTGCCATGGCTGGCCGGGAATGGCCCGGCGCCCAGTGCCCACCAAACACCTGGCACGAAGGTATACAAGGCGGCAAACCCCGTCACCACCAGGAAGCCGGCCCAGGTAAACAGGGCAAAGCCCACGGCACTGAGCTTTTGTTGCCGGCCCTGCCAGCGGGGCCGCAACAGGGTCACGATGGCACTGGCAGGCAGCACCATCAGGCCCAGGCCCAAAAAGCTGTAGCCCAAATTGAACAGCAACAATTCACCGGGGTTGTCGCGAACCAGATCGGGAGAGCCGTTGTAGAGCAAGGGTGTGCCGGCAACGGAGCCCACCATGCTGAGTCCCAGGCCCGCCAGCATCAAGGCAAAAGCCAGCCAGGCCAGTTGGCGCCAAGCCAGGCCCGTGCCGTGCTCGCAGGCGGCCAATCCCAGCAGCAGTGCGGTCTGGGTGGTAAACAGCCAATAGAAGAAGATGCCAACCCCGTGCACCGTCAAGAAACGGTAGCCCGCGGTCTGGCTGACATCGAGCATGCCACCGCGCACCAGGGCGGTGGCAACCCCCGCCACGATGCCGATAAGTAGGGCCAGCAATGCCACTGCCGCCATGCTTTTGAGCAACCGCCGGTCTGGTTTGGGCAAACCCGCCAGGCGTTCGGTATAGGGTTGTGCATGTGCCATGGTCAGACCACCTCTAGCGTGGCTTGCATCACGCCGTGCGCTTCACCGCAGTACACCGTGCAGTACATCAGGTAGCGGCCGGGTTTCTGAAAAGTCAGTGCGGTTTCGGTGATGCGACCGGGCTGCAGGCGCATCATGCGGCCGCCTTGGCCCAGCTGGATCGACGCACCGTGGGCAATGTCCACGGCCATCATCTTGAAACGGTAGGCCTGCCCCGCGTCCAGACGCAAAATATTTGGCATGTAGTACCACTTGCCAGCGGTCATCAAGACATCCATGGGCTGCCCCTTGCCCAGCGGAAGGTCACCGCCTCCATGGCCTGCATGGGCATCCGTGGGGGCCGACACCGCCACCGGCATGTTGTGTCCCGCATGGGGATCGGCCACCTCAACAGGGGCGGTCACCATTCGACGGGGATACACACTGCCGTCGGGCATGCGGTAACGTTCGGCAAAGTCGGCGGTCATGCGGCTGAACTCCTCGGCGGTCGGGCCTTGGGCCGCCGCGCCGTGTCCACCATGTGCGCCTTCGGCGGCCGGTTTCGCGGCGGCTTCTGCGCCACCCTCCCCATGGCTGGGTCCCTGCGGGTGGTCCAAACCCAGCAGGGCCAGCGGGCCGGGTGCCGCGCCATAGGCAGCCCACAGCCCGTACAAACTGATGCCGCCAAACCCACCGGCCGCAATAAATGCACGCCGGGTGGTGAAGTGTTTTGTCTGCCGCATGCCGCGACCCCCTTAAGCGTACTTTTGGTAGACCGATGTTTCGCCATTGGGCTGAATCAACAGCACCGAGTAAGCATCCTTGCGGCCTTTGTAGAGTGGGCCGTCCATGCCTGGCGAACCGACCACCATTCCTGGTACAGCCAGCCCTAGCGCCTTGGGCTTCTCACGAAGCAAGCGCCGGATTTCCCGCGCCGGCACATGCCCCTCAATGGCATAACCCGCAACCCGCGCGGTGTGGCAGGACCCCAGTTCGGCCGGAATGCCCAGTTGTGCACGGATGGCGTTGTTGCCGGTCTCAAATACGCGCACGGAAAAGCCCGCTTGCTCCAGGCCTGTGACCCAGTCTTTGCAGCAGCCGCAACTCGGGTCTTTCCAGACCTCCACCAGCGGGCCCTGCGGCTGTGCTGCGATACCGGCCAGAGGCAATGCAAGTGCCACAGCCAGCCAATGGCGACGATTCATTGTCAACGGTGCTTGCATTTTTTGGGGCTCCTAAGTCTTGAGAATTCGGTGGCTGCAGTCTATGCGGCCGATTCCGCCACCCAGATGACAACGACATTACGTTCCTGTCAGATTCGCCAATACTGAACCTGTTGAAGACCAGGGGACCTGGCATGGCGCATTATTTGTTTGATGTGTGTCAATGTTTGTGATCTGAGTGGCCATCGGATGGGGCGGCCAAGGGCGTAAAACGCGCCTGTTCTGCGGACTTCCCGGGGAACGTGATGGACACAATGGCCTTCATTCCCGGGGCCGATGCGTAGCTGCCCATGCCTTTCATCCGGTTGTCTCCATCGGGTGACAATGTGAGCATGGATTTGTCCTTGCCGGTCAAAAGCGTGGCGGTTCCGCTGGCACCTGCGCTGGGCAACTTTTTGCCGCTGCCGTCGGTGAGGTAAACCACGACGGGATTGGCGTCAGCGTCTTTGCCGGTCTTGGCCACGACCAATTCAAAATGGTTCGCGCCCGCCACCTGCACCTGCCCGCCATGGGCCGCCTTGGAGGCCTCGGC
Organism: Rhodoferax sp.; assembly: GCF_030697375.1. Classification (GTDB taxonomy): domain Bacteria; phylum Pseudomonadota; class Gammaproteobacteria; order Burkholderiales; family Burkholderiaceae_C; genus Allorhodoferax. Next base: position 33,180 of record NZ_JAUYQD010000055.1, read on the forward strand.
ATGCATGTCATCCCCGTGCGCATGTGCGTATCCCGCACCCACCCACAAGCCCAGCGCTACTGTCGCTAACACCGCTACTTTCGTCATCACTTACTCCTGTTTTGAAAACACCAAGCCAGGGAATGCCTATCCCTGGCACGTATCGGTTAAAAACTTTCCGGCGAATGCTCATCCGCTTTGGCGGCCAGCAAACGCTCCAACGGCTGGCGCCCCCAGCGCCAGAACATCAGCGGCGTGAGCAAGGTGTCCAGCAAGGTCGAACTGATCAGCCCTCCAAAAATCACCACCGCCACCGGGTGCAATACCTCCTTGCCGGGGGCGTCTGCCGACACCAGCAGCGGCACCAGGGCGAAGGCTGCCACCAACGCGGTCATCAGCACGGGCGTCAAACGCTCCAAGGAGCCGCGCACGATCATCCTTTGGCCGAAGGTTTCCCCTTCGAAGGCGCACAGGTTGATGTAGTGGCTGATCTTCAAAATGCCGTTGCGCGTGGATATTCCGGTCAAGGTGATGAATCCCACCAAAGCCGCCACGGACAGCGGCTGCCCGGAAATCCACAACGCAATCACACTGCCCACCAAGGCCAGTGGAATGTTGCCCATGATGATGAGCGTCAACGCGGTGGACCGGTAGCGGCTGTACAGGACCAGAAAGATCATGGTGAGCGACACCGTGGCCAGCAATGCAATCAATTGGGCGGCCTGCTCCTGGGCTTGGAACTGGCCCTCGAGCGCGGTGAAATAGCCCTCGGGTAGCGGCTTGGACGCCAGCTCGGCGCGGATGGCGTCGATCACGCGCGACATGTCACTGCCGTCCGTGTTCGCAGAAATCACGATGCGCCGACGCGAGTTTTCCCGGCTGACCTGGTTGGGGCCCTCGCCGTCTTCAATCCGCGCAAGCCGGGACAAGGGCACGGCTCCGGTGGGGGTCTCGATCAAGAGGTTCGACAACTCCTGCAAACTGCGGCCACTCTCCGGCAGGCGCACCACCAAGTCAAAGCGCCGGTTGCCTTCCACGACTTGCGTGACACGCTCGCCCTCGATCATCTGCTCTAGCGAACGCAGTAAGGCTCCCGGGGCCAGGCCGTATTGGGCCACTTGTTCGTAGTCCACATGGATTTTTATCTGCGGAATCAAGACCTGCTTCTCAACCGCCAGGTCGGTAACGCCCGGTATTTGGGCCAGCCGGGTGCGTAAATCACCTGCCAGACTGCGCAAGGTATCCAGGTCGTCCCCATACACCTTCAGGGCAATTTGGGCCCGCACGCCCGACAGCAGGTGGTCCAGGCGGTGCGAGATGGGCTGCCCCACGTTGCTGACGGCTGGCAGCACGGCTAAGCGGGTGCGTAAATCGTTGATGATCTCTTCGCGGCTGCGTTCGGAGGCCTTCAAATCCACATCCATCTCGGTGTAGTGCACACCTTCGGCGTGTTCGTCCAGCTCGGCGCGTCCCGTGCGCCGCCCCACTTGGGTGACCTCGGGCACAGCGGCCACGATTTGCTCGGCCAAGGCAGCGATGCGGTTGGATTCGGCCAAGGAGGTGCCTGGGTTCAACACCACATTGACCGTCAGCGTTCCTTCGTTAAAGGGCGGCAAAAACGCCCTGGGGAAAAAGGGGATGGTTGCAGCCGCCACCAGCACTGCAGCCAATGCGGTGATCAGCAGGGCACGCGTATGGCCAAACGACCAATGCAGCAAGGCCGCATCCCAGCGTTTGAGGCGGATCACCAGCGGGCTGTCGCCGTGCCCCATTTGCTTCATCTTCGGCAGCAAATACAGCGCCATGACGGGGGTGATGGTGACGGACACGACCATGCTCGCCAGGATGGACACGATGTAGGCAATCCCTAGGGGCGTGAACAGGCGTCCCTCAATACCCGGCAGCACAAACAGCGGCACGAAGACCAGCACAATGATGACGGTGGCATACACAATCGCGGAGCGCACCTCCAGGGTCGCACTGGCAATCACTTCCTGCACCGGGCGGGGGACTGGGAGCGCGCTGTTGAGTTTGAGGCGGCGCAGCACGTTTTCCACGCCGACCACCGCGTCGTCCACCAACTCACCAATGGCAATGGCCAAGCCCCCCAGGGTCATGGTGTTGATGGACAGCCCGAAGTAGTGAAACACCAGTGCCGTGACCAGCAAGGACACAGGAATCGCCGTCAAGGAAATCAGTGTGGTGCGGACATTGAGCAAAAACAGGAACAGAATCACCGCCACCAAGATGGCGCCGTCGCGCAGCGCTTCCTGCACGTTGGAGACCGAGTGCTCGATGAAATCCGCTTGCTTAAAGAGGAACTGCGGGGCCTCCACGCCTGCTGGCAGGTTTTTGCCCAATTCGCTGACGGCCCGCTCCACCTCCCGCGTGACCGTCACACTGTCGGCGCTGGGTTGCTTTTGCACCGACAGAATCACCGCCGGTTTCCCGTTGTAGCCCGCATCGCCGCGTTTGAGCGCGGGCGCCAATTTGACGTCCGCCACTTGCTTCAACAAAATGGCCTGCCCATTCTTGACCGCGACTACGACGTTTTGCAGGTCTTCCAGGCGGCTGGTACGGCCAATCTGGCGGATCAGGTACTCACGGCCCTGGGATTCCAAAAATCCACCGCTGGTGTTGGCGCCAAAATCCCGCAACGCCGCCTCCAGTTTTTCGCGCTCGACATGCAGCGCTTGCAATTGGGTGGGTTTGATCTCCACCCGGTATTGCCGCACCTCACCACCAATGGGGGTCACTTGCGCCACGCCGGGAATGGTCAGCAAACGCGGCCGCATCACCCAGTCGGCGTATTCACGCACCTGCATGGGGCTGACTTTGGACGGGTCCGCAGGCAGGGCCAGCAGCAGGATCTCTCCCATGATGGACGAGATGGGGCCCAGTTGGGGGACCACCCCGGGTGGCAACTGTTCGCGCACCAGATTCAGCCGTTCGCTGATTTGTTGGCGATTGCGGTAAATGTCGGAGCCCCACTCGAACTCCACGTAAATGATGGACAGGCCAATGCCGGATACGGAGCGGACCCGGGTCACGCCAGGCATGCCGTTCATGCTGGATTCCACCGGAAAGGTGACCAGTTGCTCGACTTCTTCCGGGGCCATGCCTCCGGCCTCGGTCATCAGAGTGACGGTGGGCTTGTTCAGGTCGGGAAACACATCGACCGGCATCTTCTGGACCGTCAATACACCGTAAATGACCAGCAGCAGTGAAACGCCCAGCACGATCAGGCGTTGGCGCAGGCTGGTGTGGATGATGAAATCAAACATCGCGTCGCGCCTCGGGTCGTTTGGGAGAGAGGTTCGAAACGCGGCGCATCATTTCACCTGTGCCAGCAAGCCAGCACCCTCCACGACGACCCGTTCACCCTTGGCCAAGCCAGAGCTGACCAGCACATGGCCCGCAACCAGCGCCTGCGAATGGACCTTGCGCAGCACAAACCGCTCTGGTGCGGTATGCACCCACACCGATGCCTGGTTCGCACTACCTTTGACCAGGGCGGCTTGGGCAATGGCGGCACCCTTAATCACTTGTGTGGTTTGGGCAATCACCTTCACCGGTTGGCCCACGGCCACGGAAGTTTTCCCCCCTTTGACACGAAAGAGCAATGGGATGGCTTGTTCGCGCAACTGCCGGCCAGCGCCCACATACTGCAGCTCCAGCGAGCCGCCAGGAATCACGGCGTTGGCCGAAGTCAAACCATCCAGAACCGTGGCGTCATACGCCAGTGCCTCCACACCCAGGCGGGTGGGGTCCACTACCTCAAACAAAACATCTTTGGCGTCCACCACCTGCCCGATGACCGCGTGCACTGCGCTGACAACGCCCGACACCGGTGCCAGCATGGCTTCCAGAGCTTTTGCCCCTCCAGACAAAGCGGTGTGGCGCTTCTTGAGTGAATCCCACTCGATACGCGCAGCCTCCATGGCGGATTGCGGAACGGACCCTTCCAATTGCGCGTAGCGCTGAACCTTGCGCTCTGCAATGGCCAACTGGGACTCCAACTCGGCCAGTTGTGCCTGGTTGTTGCCTCGCTCCATGCTGCTGATTTGTGGACGCACATAGGCCAAGATCTGCCCCCTGCTCACCCTTTGCCCCAGTGTGGGCATCCCCTTGGGGCCAGGCTCTATACGCCCGGCCTGGCTGGCCTGCACGACACCCCCGGCATTGGCATCGGCAACGATCTTGCCGCTGAATTCGACGGTGGCGGCGGTTTCACGCAAGTCCACCAGCACGGTGCGCAACCCCAATTGATGCTGCACCACCTTGGGAACAAACAGGCTGCCATCGGCCAAGCGTTGTGCGGCCACCAGCTCTTGCGGTGCGCCGGACCCCGTTGTAACCGGTGCCTTTGCTGCGACCGTTGGCTGGTCTTTGCTGTGGTCCTCGTCCCCGTGGGCCATGGCCTGGGCGCAAAGGCCCAGCGCAACGCATGCCGCGATGCCAAATCTAATCGTCGTTTTCATGGTGCTGTTCGATTCATGTTGTCTAAAAAGTGGCGCGGCCCGCTGGAGGCGCGCAGGGTGGTGTGCTTAACGTGGATGTTTGCGAGCCCATTGACGGCGGCGTACCGCCACCAGTCCAAGGCCTGCGATCAGCACCACGGCGGAGAGCGTCCATGTCGCCCACTTGCTCCAGCCATGAACGTGTGCAACTTTTTCAACGGGGGCGGTGATATCCAATGTGGCCGCCAACAGATCAGCGGTATCACCCGCTTGCACCGAAAAGCTCAGCGGATGGGCGCCCGGGACCGCGAGCGCATCGGCTTTGACGGTGTAAACACCGGGCGCAAGCTGCTGTGCCACCGCTTTCAATACGGAGCCGCTTTCCACTTCTATCTGGGCATCCACCACGGGTGTATTGGTCGCAAAACGGTCCAAGGTGAGCGTCAGGGTCGCGCCATGGAGTTGGGCCACCAGTTCAAAGTCTTCCGTCTGTGCATACGCACGTGGAGCCCTACTGGCACCCGTCACCTGCGGGGCATCGCCTCCATGGTCCTCGCCACCGTGGGCCCAGGCGTTCCACGCTGCACTTGCCAGCAGCGCACTGAGAACAACACGCTTGACAATCTCCCTTGCCGGAAAAATGGGATGGCGAAAGGCATGGATCAAGGCAAAACTCCTAGGGATTGGTTGACGCGGGACAGTGCAGCGTGTCCGCTGATTTGTTGCCGGCGCAGCAGCGCCTGCGCATCGAAATCGGCCATGCGTGCGCGCAGCAAGGCCGGCAAATCAGATTCGCCCAGCGAGAAGGACTTCTCGACCAGGGCCAGGTTGTCCTGCGTGAGGGAGGCGCGCTTTTTCGCCACCTCCAACTGGTGTTGGGCGGCCTTCATCAGACGCTGGGCCGTGTCCTTCGCGGAGGCCATACGCCGCTGGACTTGTGTGTACTCCGTTTCAGCCTGCAGCATTTCCGCGCGATGACCAGCCACCTCTTGGCGCACGCGGGCTCCCATGGAAAACGGTATCGTGAGTTTGATACCCAAGGCATCGGCGAATACATCTGAAAAATCAGCACGTTCACGAACCAGGCGCACCGCCAATGTGGGTGCCTCCCGCGGACTTTGCTGCGTCAAAGCAAGCTTTGCACCCGCAACTTCCCTGCTGGCTGCAGCGGCCAGCACTTGCGGATGTGTGTCCAACGACGGCTCCTCCGTTGGCAAGGTCTCCGCAGGCAGTGGGTCGGGAGGCATGGCCCCCGTTAACAAATGGAAGTCTTGTTCAGCCTGTTCCAGGGTGGACTGCGCCTCATCCAGCTCGGCCTGGGCTGAGAGTTGCTCGACCTGGGCAAGGTTGGCGTCCACACGCGCCAATTCGCCGGCCCGCAAGCGCCGTTCCATATCCGAGGCCAGCACCTGGGCGGCCTGGTGCCGGGCGGCGGCCAAGGCGTGCTTGCTTCGCGCCACGGCAACGGCCCACCAAACTTCGCGCACCTCACCTGCGAGCTGCAGGCGCAACGCAAGTTGTTGGGCATCAAGTTCCTTTTGGATCGCCGTCGCCTCGGCTTGGCGTGCATGGCGCTGGCCTGGCAGCCACAAGGGGGTTTCAAGCTCCACTTCCCATTCTTGTTTGCCACGGTTGGCGGTGGCTTGATCGCCCACCGTGGCAAGCGATACCGACGCCGGTCCTGGGGTTAAACCATCGGCCATCTCAGCACGCGCCTGGATCTCGGACTGGCGTAGGCCGCTGGCAAGCGCCAGCGGATGGCGACTCCAAGCCTGCTCCAAGGCCATCGCCATCGTCTGCGAGCGCGCCGGCCATGCGATTGCCAGCAGACTCCACAGGATGGGAAAGACAAGTTTTTTATTCATCGACGCGGTAGGGGGAACGGTTGCAAAGGTTGGGCATGATGCAGAGGTCCCGCCGTCAGATCGCTGACAGCGACATTACAGTTCTGTCATGTTGCGCGGAACCCGCCTTGCGTGGGCACAATCGCACAGGAATGGGTATGTGCATCGGAGGTAAGCCATGAAAATTCTGATCGTCGAGGACGAGTTAAAAACCGGGGACTACCTGAAACAGGGTTTGTCGGAAGCCGGATTCGTGACCGAATTGGCATCCAACGGCGTGGATGGGTTGCACCAGGCACTGACCGGTGATTTCGATTTGCTGGTGCTGGATGTGATGCTGCCCGGCTTGAACGGGTGGCAAGTGATGGAGCGATTGCGCCAAAGTGGAAAAAACCTGCCGGTGTTATTCCTCACGGCGAGGGATCAAGTCGAGGACCGCGTGAAAGGCCTGGAGCTGGGGGCCGACGACTACCTGGTGAAACCGTTTGCGTTTTCGGAGTTGTTGGCACGTGTGCGTACGCTGTTGCGCCGGGGCAAGAATGGCTTGGAGCCCAGCATTTTGCAAGCTGCCAACTTGGAGCTGGATTTGTTGCGCCGACGCGTGGTCAGGGCGGGCAACCGCATAGAACTCACCGCCAAGGAGTTTGCCCTGCTGGAACTCTTGCTGCGCCGCCAGGGGGAAGTGCTGCCGCGCTCCATGATCGCCTCGCAGGTCTGGGACATGAACTTTGACAGTGACACGAATGTGATTGAAGTCGCGATTCGCCGTCTGCGCGCCAAGGTGGACGATCCCTATGAGCCCAAGCTGATTCGCACCGCGCGAGGCATGGGTTATGTACTTGAGGTGCCCGAAGGTACATGACACAGCGCCTGTCTCTCACCGCCAGATTGACCCTGCTCTTTGCGATGGGTTCCAGCACCGTACTGTTGGTGTTGGGATGGTTGACAGGGGTTGCCATTGACCGGCATTTTGAACAGCTGGATTTCGACGCACTTGCGGGCAAGATGCTGTTGGCCCAGCACGCCATTGAGCGTGTGAAATCGGAGCGGGATTTTGACACCCTGCAGTCCCAGTTGAGCGATGCGCTGGTTGGACACCACGATTTGGTGGTCCAGGTGCTGGGTCCCACCGGGGAAGTGCTGCTGGCTTCTAAGGGCATTGCCTTCCCCCCTGAATGGTTGACCTCTGCGCCGCACGGTCAGACAAAAGCGCTGCTGGAGTGGTCGCAGGGTGAGCGGAGTTTTCGGGGCATGGCGCTTGCAATATCCACCGCCATACCGCGTTGGCAACCTTTGGTGGTCGCTGTGGCGGTGGACATGGAGCACCACAATGTGTTCATGCGCAGTCTGATGCGGGCGCTGTGGGTCTTTGTGGCGTGTGCGGCCTTGGCCACCGGGGTATTGGGGTGGTTGGCGGCCAGCCGGGGGCTGGCACCCCTGCGAACCATGCGGGAGCGGGCTACGGCGGTGACTGCCCACAAACTCGACCAGCGACTGTCGGTGGATGCGGTGCCGCCAGAATTGGCCGAGTTGGCCACCTCCTTGAATGAAATGCTGGCGCGCTTGGAAGACGCTTTTCACCGCTTGTCGGACTTTTCATCCGATATTGCCCATGAACTCCGCACCCCGGTCAGCAATTTGATGACCGAGACCCACGTTGCATTGTCACGTCCTCGGGATGCGGCGAGCTACCGAACCACCTTGGAGTCCAACGCCGAGGAGTACGAGCGTCTCGCGCGGATGATCTCCGATATGCTGTTTCTCGCCAAGGCCGAATATGGCCAGATGAGCGACTGGATTGTTGAACATGGTGAATCCGTCCATTTGGCGCAGGAAGTGCGCGATTTGTTCGAGTTTTATGAAGCTCTGGCCGAGGAAAAAGGCGTTCATCTGGAACTGCGGGGCGCCTGCAGCGCCTGGGGTGATCGGCTGATGTTGCGCCGCGCGGTAAGCAACCTGTTGTCCAATGCTTTGCGCTACACCCCGCGTGCAGGCACGGTGCTCGTGTGTTTGTCTGAAGGCGACGGGGTGAGCAGCTTGACGGTGGAAAATCCCGGCCAAACCATCCCCGAGCATCAGTTGCTGCGTTTGTTTGAGCGGTTTTACCGTGCAGACCCGTCGCGTCAACAAGCCACAGGCGAGGGAACCGGGCTGGGATTGGCGATTACACAGGCCATCGTGCGTGCGCATCAAGGGCAAATTTTTGCGTCTTCAGACGCAGGGAAAACCTGTTTTTCGATCCAACTTCCGCAAACACCGGACCAGCCGGAGTGCACAGATTTATTGGTCTGAAAGCGCCGCTTCTGCCGCCGCCCGTGCATGGATGGCGGTGGTGTCAAACAGCGGAACCGCCGAGTCCTGCTGATCGAGCAGCAGCGAAATCTCGGTGCACCCCAGGATGATGGCCGTGGCGCCCTGTTCCACCAGATTGGCCATGATTCTGCGGTATTCGCTGCGCGATGCAGGTGAGACGACCCCGAGGCACAGTTCCTCGTAAATGATGCGATGGACGGTGTCGCGGTCGTGCTGCGTCGGCGTGAACACCTGCAGGCCATGGCGCTCGCTCAGGCGGTCGCGGTAAAAAGCCTGTTCCATGGTGAAGCGTGTACCGAGAAGACCCACGCGGGAGTGCCCTGCCTGCAGGATCTGAACGGCGGTGGGGTCGGCAATGTGGAGCAGCGGAATCGACACGGCCGCTTCTATGCTGCCCGCCACCTTGTGCATGGTGTTCGTGCACAGCACCAAAAAGTCCGCCCCCGCCGCTTCCAGCGAACGGGCCACCTGGGCCATCAGGGCGCCAGCGGCCTCCCAATCACCCGCATGCTGGAGCCGTTCAACTTCATGGAAATCGACGCTGTACAGGACAATCTTGGCGGAATGCAGCCCGCCCAGGCGCGCCTTGACCGTCTGGTTGATTTGGCGGTAGTACGGAATCGTTGATTCCCAACTCATGCCGCCGATGAGGCCTATGGTTTTCATGCTTGTTCCTTTGGATTCGGGGAGGTTGCGCGGTTGGACGTAAGCCATTTCGCTCCACGCCATCAAATGGATTCAAGTTCAGGTTTCAACCAGGTTCATGAAAGCCCGTCACTTCGGCTGACGACGATCTTTCCTGTTGCCCGTCCGGTCTCGGAATAAGCAATGGCATTTTTGACCTCGTCGAACGGATAAATCTTGTCGATCGCCGGACGAATGATGCCCTCATCGATAAGTCCCGCTATCTCCGCCAGCTGCTCACCGCTTGGCCGCATGAGCATGAAACGATATCGGCACCTGTATTGGTTTGCCACGTGACGAACCTTCCAGCTCATCGCGCGTATCGCGAGTCTCAGGTAAAAAGGCATAGGCCAATCGCGCGCCAACTCAAGATCGGGAGGGCCGGCAACGGACACCACGATTCCGCCTTCGCGCAAGACGCTGAATGACCTAATCAATGTGTCTCCACCCAAGGTATCGAAGACCATGTCATAACCGGCAAGGGCTTGTGCGAAGTCCTGGCTCCTATAGTCGATCACTTCGTCCGCGCCCAATGACCGAACCAATTCATGCTTCGTCTGGCTTGCAGTTACAGCAACGTAAGCGCCCAGATGCTTGGCCAATTGCACCGCAAACGTTCCGACACCGCCAGCGCCCGCGTGAATCAACACTTTGTATCCGGGCTTGATGTTGGCGATATCGACCATGGCTTGTCGCGATGTGAGTCCCACCAACGGTAGGGAGGCGGCTTCTTCGAAGGAGAGACTTTTGGGTTTGAGCGCCACTTCATCCTCATGCACCGCAATCCGTTCAGCGAACGATCCGATCCGCAGTCTATTGGGGCGCGCATAGACTTCATCACCGACAGAAAAGCGGCTCACCTCACGGCCCACTGCGGTGACTACACCGGCAAGGTCCGTACCCATCAATAAGGGGAACTGATATTTGACCAAGCGCCGTAGTTCTCCCTTGCGTACCCTGATGTCGATCGGGTTGATGCTTGCAGCGCGAATATCGACGAGCACGTCCCTTGCACCAACGATGGGCTCAGGAACCGCCCCAAACTCAAGCACCTCTGGTCCGCCATAGGACCGAATAAACCATGCTTTCAATTGGGTCTCCGATGAGAGGCATCAGGAATCAATGGGGCATTTTCATTTCGAGCGAAGCGCACCTTTTCGGGGCTGTGGCTTAGGGCACCGCAGTGCCGTGATGGAGATGTCAAACTGTTCATCAATGCAGGTCAAGAGGGACGGTCATGGCTATCCTAACCGTTGGAATTGAACCCGCTAAGTGTGTGGGCTTACCTTGTGTCGCAATACAAACCACTGGGCGGCTCGTTCCATTTCGGTAGCAATGGTGCTATGGAGACTCTTTGGCGCAGACCAAGGCAGGATTCGTTGAATCGTATCGGGCACGCAGCGCAGCGGCCTGGGCTTCTTCGGTCGGTGAGATCGGTCCGTACAGCCGTCCGAATGGCCATCCGTAACCCCAGCGGTAGGGGGTGAGGAAGTACGGTCCACCACCGGTGCGCACGCCAAGAAACATGAGGTCAGCCAACTCGGCGTTACCAGACGCCGCCAGGACACAGCTTTTTAAATCCTGATCGGCCTGGAGGCGCTCCTCCGCCGTGCCGCCCCGCCAGTAGGCGAGATCGTGGGCCAGGCAGCACCCGCACCAATCCGATGTGCTGATGAGCGACCGGTCAGGAAACAGACTGCAGCCGTCGGTGGAGAAGGGCTGCAAGCCCTGGGTTGAGGCACACGCGGACAAGAAAATCGGCAAGGCTCCCGCAAACGCAGCGTGGAGAAGACGGGTGGCTATGGGCTGCATTTGGGGGGCGATGGGCTAACTAAAGGTACCCCATGTGGCGCCGAAGGTGGTGGGGCCGGGTTGGCGGCTATCCAAAATTCCCAGGATAGCCCCCGGAGCAAACCCCCATTCCGGCGTCAGGGACGAAGGTCCTACCCCGCCAACCCCACATACACGTTCTGCACATCGTCGTTGCCGTCAATGGCGGCCAGGAAGGCTTCGACTTCTTCCAGCGCTTCGGCGCTCAGGTTGGCCGGGTTGACCGGGTTTTTGGGCTTGTAGCCCAGCTTGGCGGTCAGCACGGTGAAGCCGTGGGTGGGCAGTGCGCGGCTCACCAGGTCCAGGTCGGAGGCGTCGGTCAGGAACAGGGTGGTGCCTTCTTCGTCGCCCGCTTCAAAGTCCTGGGCACCGGCTTCGATGGCGGCGACTTCCGGGTCTGCGCCTGCAGCGGCGGGTTCGGCTTCGATCATGCCCACGTGGTCAAAGTCCCAGGACACCGAGCCGGAGGTGCCCAGTTGGCCCTTGCGGAACAAGACGCGCATTTCGGGGGCGGTGCGGTTCACGTTGTCGGTCAGGCACTCCACCATCACCGGCACCTGGTGCGGGGCAAAGCCTTCGTAAATGACGTGTTCAAAATTGACGGCTTCACCGGTCAGGCCCGCGCCTTTCTTGATGGCGCGCTCCAGGGTGTCCTTGGGCATGGAGACTTTGCGGGCCTGTTCCACCAGCAGGCGCAGGCGTGCATTGGCGGCGGGGTCGGCCCCGCTGCGCGCCGCGAGCATGATGTCCTTGGACAATTTTCCGAATGCGCGGCCCTTGGCATTTGCCGCCAGTTCCTTGCCTTTTGCTTTCCACTGTGCGCCCATAGTCTGGTCTTCCTAGTTGTTGCTGTGCTGTTTAAATGCGTTTAACGATCACGCTGCCAATCGAATATCCCGCCCCAAACGAGCAGATCACGCCCACCTCGCCCGGCTGAAAGTCGCCATGGTGGCGGTGAAAGGCGATGATGGAGCCGGCCGAGGCGGTGTTGGCGAATTCGTCCAGAATGACTGGCGCTTCTTCCCGCGTGGCGTCGCGCCCCAGGATCTTGCGGCTGATCAATTGGTTCATGGAGAGGTTGGCCTGGTGCAGCCAGAAGCGGCGCACCTGGGCAGGTTGCAGGTCCAGTGCTGCCAGGTGCCCGGTAATGTGTTCGGCGGCCATGGGGCACACTTCCTTGAACACTTTGCGCCCTTCCTGGCGGAACAACTGGTCGCGGTCGTCCGGGTTGCGGTCCTCAGACCGGGACATGAAGCCGTGGTTGTTGCGGATGGCGTTGGAAAACGTGGTGGTCAGCTTGGTGCCCAGCACTTCAAAGGCGCCTGCGGGCGCCAGGTCCAGGCGCTCCACCAGCACGGCGGTGCACACGTCACCAAAGATGAAGTGGCAGTCGCGGTCTTTCCAGGCCTGGTGGCCGGAGGTGATTTCGGGGCTGACCACCAGCACCGCACGGGCCGAACCGGTGCGCACTGCGTTCACGGCCTGCTCGATGCCAAAGGTGGCGGACGAGCAGGCCACGTTCATATCAAAGCCGTAGCCCTGAATTCCCAGCGCGGTCTGGATTTCCACCGCCATGGCGGGGTAGGCGCGTTGTTGGTTGGCACAGGCGCAAATGACACCGTCCACATCGGCGGCGGTTTTGCCTGCGGCGTCCAGCGCAGCCTGTGCGGCCTTGACGCCGATTTCGGCCATGAGTGAGATTTCTGTGTCGGGGCGGGGGGTGAACACCGGGCGCATGCGGTGCGGGTCCAGCACGCCGGACTTTTCCATCACATAGCGGCGTTGGATGCCGGAGGCTTTTTCGATGAATTCGACGTTGGATTCGACCAGTGCAGTGCGGGCGCCTGCGGCAATGTCGGTTGCGTACTTGGCGTTTTCCAGCTGGGCATATTGGTTGTACGCAGCCACCAATTCTTCGTTGGTGATGACTTCGGGAGGCGTAAAAAGGCCGGTACTGCTGATGGCAACACGATGCATAGTAAAGAACTCTTGGGGTGACGGGCATTGGCCAAATCCAATGCCGCGCTGATTATGCTCCGGGTTTTTGCCGTCGCAGGGGTTACAGGCGCCCTGGCGTGGGGCGCCGTACTGCGGTACGCTGTGTGCCAAACCCTCTCTTTACGGACGCAACATGACCCAGTTTCGCGCTTGGGCGGCCACACGCAGCGGCGGCCCCCTGGAAAAATTCGAGTTTGACCCCGGTCCCATGGACCCGGAGGATGTGGAAATTGCGGTGGAGTACTGCGGCGTGTGCCACTCCGACCTGGCCATGGTGGACAGTGAGTGGTTCCCGGCCAGCTACCCCCTGGTGCCCGGCCACGAGGTGGTGGGCACCATTGTGGCGGTAGGGGCGCAGGCCAAGGGCCGTAGTGTGGGCCAGCGTGTGGGCCTGGGCTGGCACAGCCGCAGCTGCCTGCATTGCCAGCACTGTTTGGGCGGTGAACAAAACCTGTGCCGCAAAAGCCAGCCCACCATCATCGGGCGCCATGGCGGTTTTGCCGACCGGGTGCGTGCCCACTGGAGCTGGAACATCCCCCTGCCCGATGCGCTGGATGCCAGCGCGGCCGGCCCGCTGATGTGCGGCGGCGGCACCGCGTTTTTGCCCTTTGTGATTCACGGCATCAAGCCCACCGACAAGGTGGGTGTGGTGGGCATTGGCGGCCTGGGCCACCTGGCGGTGAAGTTCGCCCGGGCCTGGGGCTGCGAGGTGACGGCGTTCACCTCCACCCCTTCCAAGCGCGAAGAGGCCTTGGCGCTGGGGGCGCACCACACCATCTCCAGTGTGGACGTGAAAGAGCTGAAAACGATTGCCGGTACGCTGGATTTTTTGCTGGTGACGGTAGGCGCCAGCCTGGAGTGGGATGCCCTGATCAACACCCTGGCGCCCAAGGGGCGCATGCACATGGTGGGGGTGGTGACTGAGGCGATGAAGCTGCGTACCAGCGGCCTGTTGTCATGGCAGCGCAGCATCTCGGCGTCCCCCACGCCATCCCCCACCATGCTGGCCAAGATGCTGGAGTTCTCCGCCCGCCACGGCATCGCGCCGCAGGTGGAGCACTTTCCCATGAGCCGGGTCAACGAGGCGCTGGACCACCTGCGCTCGGGCCAGGCGCGTTACCGCGTGGTGTTGGACGCCGACTTCAGCTGACCTCGCCGCCAAAGCGCTGGATGAGGTTGGCGATGTACTGCTCGGTCAACTTCTCGAACTCCGCTTCCACCAGCGGAGCCACCACCATGCGCATCAGGCCGGGCAGGGGCAGCGTCAGTTCCGCTTCCAGCTGAAGCACCAGCTTGGTGGATTTTTTCTTAGCGGTGATCTGCCAACTGCCCGACACCCGGGCATTGGCGTCGCCCTTTTTCAGCGGCGTCCACACCACCGTGCCCTTGGCCCGGTGGGAGACATAGTGGCAGGCGTACACGGTTTGCAGGTCCAGCGAGCCCACGCTGATTTTTTCCATTTCCCAGCGGTAGGCGTTGTCGCCCAGGTTCACCAGGCGGTCAACTTGGGGGTAGTGGCTGGCCGAGTCGGGCACGTTGGACAACACGTCAAACACTTCTTGGGCGCTGGCTTTGACGGCGAATTCAAAGCCAAGTTCGATGGGGACGGTGATCGCCATAGGCGTTCCTCAATGGGGTGGCTGCAATGGGTGGGCATGGTACTGCAAGCGGGTCTAGAGCGGCGACCTTAGGCCGGGATGAATTTATCCCAAGTCAAGTTATTCTGCCCTTCTTGTGTCCATACTGACCTTTTCAAAATTTTCTGCAGGGAGCGTCCTACCGTGACAAAACCGTTAACCATCGATTCGATCGAAGCCTGTGTAGACCATGTGCTTGACACCATTTCCGGGGATGTGGTGCTGGGCATTCCGCTGGGGGTGGGCAAGCCCAATCCGCTGGTCAATGCGCTGTACCGCCGCATCAAGGCCAACCCCTCGCGCAAGCTGCGCATCATCACGGCGCTGTCCCTGGAAAAGCCGGTCGGCCACAGTGATCTGGAAAAGAACTTTCTGGAGCCCTTGGTCGAGCGGGTGTTTGAAGACTACCCCGATATGGACTATGTGAAAGATGCACGCTCGGGCAAGCTGCCGCCCAATATCGAGGTGCGCGAGTTCTTCATGAAGACCGGAGACTACCTGGGCAACGGTGCGGCGCAGATCAGCTACATCTCCACCAACTACACCTTTGTGGCGCGTGACATGGGGGTGCAGGGCATCAATGTGTTGGCCCAGGCCGTGGCCGCCAAAGAGGATGCACAAGGGCTGCGCCTGAGCTTGTCCAGCAACCCCGATGTCAGCCACGAGGTGATTGCCAACATGCGCGCCACCGGGCTGCCCCTGATTGCCATTGGGGTGATCAACCACAAGATGCCCTTCATGCCCAATGGCGCGGAAGTGAGCCCTGAATTCTTTGACGTGGTGGTGACCGACCCCGCTGCCACGCATGCGGTGTTTGCCCCACCCAATGCCAAGGTCAGTGTGGCGGACTACGCCATCGGCCTGCATGCCTCCAGTCTGGTGACCGACGGCGGCACCCTGCAAATCGGCATCGGCTCGCTGGGCGATGCCATTGCCCAGGCGCTGGTGGTGCGGGACCGGCACAGCGCGGAATACAAACGCATTCTCGAATCGCTGTGCCCCAACGGGCTGCAGGGGCGCGAGCTGGGACGTTTTGACGAAGGCCTGTACGGCTGCTCCGAAATGTTTGTCAACGGCTTTCTCAAGCTGATCGAGGCCGGCATCGTGCGTCGCGAAGTGTTTGGCGACGCCGTGTTGCAGCAAATGCTCAACGACGGACGCATCCAAGACGCCACCGTCACGCCCGCTACCTTGCGCGCGTTGTTGGACGGTGGGCGGATTCGCTCGCCGCTGGATGCGGAAGACCTGGCCTTCCTGCAGCGCTTTGGCATCTTGCGCCCCGAAGTCACGTTGACAGGCGATGTGCTGGAGCTGGACGGCACGCGCTGCAGCAACAAGCTGCGCGACGAGGCCAGTTTTGACTGTGTGAGCACCCGCATGCTGGGGCCGCGCTTGACGGGCGGTATTTTCATGACGGGTGGCTTTTTCCTCGGCCCCCGTGACTTTTACGAGCGTCTGCGCACCATGCCGCCGCAAGAGCTGGACAAGATCGACATGACGCGCATCGATTTCATCAACCAGCTGTATGGCGACGATGCCTTGAAACGTGCGCAGCGGCGCAAGGCACGTTTCATCAACACCACCATGGTGGTGACCCTGTTGGGCGCTGCGGCCAGTGACGCACTGGAGTCCGGCCAGGTGGTCAGCGGTGTGGGCGGGCAGTACAACTTTGTGGCCATGTCCCATGCGCTGCCCGATGCCCGCTTGCTGATGATGCTGCGCTCCACCCACGACAACAAGGACGGGCTCAAGAGCAGCATTGTCTGGAACTACGGCCATGTCACCATCCCCCGCCATCTGCGCGATGTGGTGATCACCGAATACGGCATTGCCGAGCTGCGGGGCCTGTCCGATGGCGAGGTGGTCAAGCGCCTGATCGAGATTGCGGACTCCCGCTTCCAGGGGGAGCTGGTCAAACAGGCCAAGGCCCATGGCAAGCTGGATGCCAGCTACGAAGTGCCCGAGTGTTACCGCAACAACCTGCCCCAGGCCCTGGCGGCCAAACTGCGCCCCTGGATGCAGGCCGGCTTGTTGCCCGACTTCCCCTTTGGCACCGACCTGACCGACGACGAACAGCACATGGTCCGGGCCATGAAAAAGATGAAACACGCCAGCAACCACCCCGCCGAGATGCTGTCCATGGCGATCAAGAGCCTGTGGGAGGGCAAGGAAGCCCCGCCGGCGTACCTGGAGCGATTGGGCCTGTCCGAGGCGGGTGGCTTCAAGGAAATGCTGATGCGCCGCCTGTTTGCAGGAAACCTATAGCCGTTTCTTCACTGGGAGCCAGCGCCGAACAGGCTGCGCAGCCGCTGCAAGGTGAGCTGCAGCAGCCGTGCGTCGGAGCTGGCGCGGTGGCGCTGGGGCCCGCGCTCCTGGCTGACCAGGGCTTTGACGGTGTGCCATTGGTCGGCCTGCGCGTCGTTCAGCAGGGCGCGCAGGTTTTCCAGCTTGAAGCGGGGTGTCATGTCGGCGGCATCAAAGAGCGCGCCCAACCAGCTGTAGTCATTGGCCCAGCCGTCCGAATACACGGTTTGCCCGGCCAGCTGCTGGTTCAATTGGCGGGCCACTTCCCCCGCGGGCAGGCCACGTTCCAGGATCAGCGCACGCGGAATATGGTGCAGGGTTTCAGCCTGCGCGTCCCAGTGGGTCCAATGCGCTTCGGGGCGCACCAGCGTGCAATAGGCGTGTCCGTCGGGCAAGACAAAGCCCACTTCAATGGGGTAGCTGTTGCGCCCAAAGCCTGAGGCTTCGACATCCAGAACGGCAGGTGAGGGCGCCTGTGGCATGGTGTTTTTGGCTTATGCCAAAGTGGGGCGTTGTTCCGTCAAAGGCCCCAGCCAAGGCCCCGCATCGTGGGGCAGCAGGGGTCTGGAATACAGGTAACCCTGGAGCTCGCCACAACCGGCGTCGCGCGCGGTGCGGGCCTGTTCTGTGGTCTCCACGCCTTCGGCGACCACATGTAAATGCAAGGCGTCGGCCAGCTGGCAGATGGCGCGCACCACCGCGATGGCATCGCTGGAGGGCAAGGGTTCGATCAGGCCCCGGTCTATCTTGACGGTGTGCAAGCGCAAGGTGCGCAGCATGTTGAGCGATGAAAAGCCGGTGCCAAAATCGTCCATGGCGACTTGCACGCCCATGGCCCGCAACTGTTCCACCTGCAGCACGGTTTGCTCCATGTTTTGCACGGCGGAGCTTTCGGTGATTTCCAAGGTCAGCCATTGCGCATCGACACCACAGGAGTCCAGGATGTGCGCCACCAGTTGGGGGAAGCGGGGGTCCAGCAATTGCAAGGGGGACACGTTGACCGCCACCGGCACGCAAGTGTTGTATTGCAGTTGCCAGCGGGCGATTTGCTGGCAGGCCTGTTTCAGCAAAGCCGTTCCCAGTGCGCCAATCAAGCCGGTGCGTTCGGCGGCGGCAATAAATTCCACCGGGCTTACCGGGCCCACACCGGGGCGGTCCCAGCGGGCCAAGGCCTCAAAGCTGGTCAATTGGCCCGATTCGGCGCTGACCTTGGGTTGGAACACCAGGTGGAATTCCGCGCGCTCAATGCCTGCGCGCAGCGCTTGCTCTTGTTCCAGCACATTGCTGGCGCCGCGCTCGAACGCCTTTTCCGCAAGCCGATGGGAGGTTCCGGGTGTGCGCTTGGCCATGTGCATGGCTGCATTGGCAGCGCGCAACAGGGAGTCGGCATCGCGGGCGCTGTTGGGGTACAGGGCAATCCCCAAAGAAGCATCCAGAAAAATTTCCCCCTCGTTCACCCGCAGGGGTTTGGCCAACAGCTGTCGCACCGTGGTGACGATGGACACGGCGGTTTCACCCGAATCGCCATCGCCATGCGGGGCCGAGACCAATGCATATTCGTCTCCGGCCAGGCGCATCACCTCCACCCCTGTATCCAGTGCGCCGCGCAGGGCGTGGCCCAGTGCTTTGAGCACCTCGTCCCCCATGGCGTGGCCATGGGCTTCGTTGAACAGTTTGAAGCGGTCGATGTTCATCAACACCAGCACAAAGCGCGCGCCCGGGCCATTGGGCTTGCAGCGCCCGCGCAGGCTTTTGAGCAAGGCGGCGCGGTTGGGCAAGCCGGTCAGGTCATCGTGCAGGGCCTGGTGGACCAAGGCCTGGTTGGCCTGGTAGCGTTCGGTGTCGTCGGAGATCAGCACCTGCACGGCCGGCAGGCCATCCCACTCGGTGCAGAAAAAGTGAAAACGCAGCCACATGGGCCCGCCGTCTTGGCGGTGGCGCAGGGCCTCGTAGCTGAAATCGTCTTGCAATCCGCTTTGAATGCGTTGCAGCAACTGGCCGACCATGGCGCGCTCGGCCTTGGGGATGGACCGGGCGATCACCGCGGTATTCATGCCGTCCATGTCGCTGGCCCCGTAGATGTCCATACACGCCGCGTTGGCATAGACGATGTGCTCGGTTTGAAAGATCAAAATGCCCTGGTGTGAACGGTCGGTCAGGCGCTCAAAGCGGTGTTGCAGTTTGCGGGTGGCCAGCGCGCCCCGGTCCAAGGCAGCGTAGAGCAGCACCAGCCCCAGGGCCATGCGCAGCAGCGCACCCAGTGTGGCCTGCAGGGCGGCCCCGTCGTCCTGGTACAGCACGTAGATAAATTGGTTCAGGCCCAGCAGGACCAGCAGTGGGCCCACCAATTTCTCGGAGCTGTAGCGTGTGGCGCCGGTGTTCCATACCCAATACGTGCATACCACGCCCAACAGGGTGTTGATGGTGGCGGCGGTGGCTTGGCCCAACCGCATGCCACCCAGCCCGAGGGCGCTGGTGTTCACGGCGACCAGCGCCAGCAGAAACAGGCCCGCGAATTTTTTGGAAACCGGCCGATGGGCCAGGGACATGGTCCCCGCCGCCAGCAAGGTGGTGTAGCCGGCCGCCACGACGGGCAGCGCGCCCATCCCCAGGAGGGCCGCAGCCGGACTGCTTTGTGCGGTGAGCCAGTAGCCTGCGGGTACCAGCAGTTGCGCCAGATTGGCCCAGCCCATGTAGCGGGTGAAGGCTTGTGTGCGGTCCCGCCGCCAGACCAACACCAGTGCCACACCCATGATGAGGCTGACAGCGGCGTTGATGATCAGGGCATAGTTCATCGAAAATAAATGGCGTGGTGCAGCTATTGTGCGGCTTGCAGGCGAAAATCGACTTCCTTAACTCTGCGGGATTACCCTATGGCCAGTAGCCTTCTTGCCCTGATCGACGACATTGCCACCATTTTGGACGACGTGGCGGTGCTGACCAAAGTGGCAGCCCAGAAAACCGCCGGCGTGCTGGGCGACGACCTGGCGCTGAACGCCCAGCAGGTGGCCGGTGTGAATGCCGACCGGGAACTGCCGGTGGTGTGGGCGGTGTGCAAGGGTTCGCTGCTCAACAAGCTGATTCTGGTGCCCTCGGCGCTGGCCATCAGCATCGTCATGCCCTGGGCGGTGACGCCCTTGCTGATGGTGGGCGGCGCCTTTTTGTGTTTTGAGGGCTTTGAAAAGCTGGCCCACAAGTTCTTGCACCACGCCGAGGAGGACCAGGCGCACGAGGCCGAACTGATGCAGGCGCTGACGGACCCCTCGGTGGACCTGCTGGCGCTGGAGCGGGACAAGGTCAAGGGCGCCATCCGCACCGACTTCATCCTGTCGGCCGAAATCATCGCCATCACCCTGGGCACCGTGCAAACCAGCGGCTGGATGACCCAGTTCACCGTGCTCAGCGGCATTGCGGTGCTGATGACTTTTGGTGTCTACGGCATCGTGGCGGGCATCGTCAAGATCGACGACTTGGGCCTGTACCTCAGCCGCAAGGTCGGGGTGGGGGGCTGGGCCGACATGCAGCGGGCGTTAGGGCGTGGCCTGCTGGGCGCGGCGCCCTGGCTGATGAAGTTCTTGTCGGTGGCGGGCACCGCGGCCATGTTTTTGGTGGGTGGCAGCATTCTGGTGCATGGCCTGCCGTTTTTGCACCACGGGGTGGACGCCCTGGTGTCGGGCTTGGCTGGCATGGCGCTGGCGCAGGCGGCGGTGCCCATGCTGCTGGACGCCTTGACTGGAGTGGTGGCGGGGGCGCTGGTCTTGCTGGCGGTGACCGCAGGCCAGCGTGTGCGTCAGCTATTTAAGCAATAAATGGCTGTAACCCGCATGGAATAAGCGCAAGCAGCTCCTGAATCCATAGCAAAACAGGCGCCCGGGGAGCGCCAAGTTCAGAACTGCAGGGTGATGTGCACCGAGTCCTCGTTGCGCTGCACCTGCACATTGGGCGAGCCGTTGCGGGCCAGGTGCAGCATGCGTGTGTTGCCGGGCAACACATCGGCCACAAAGCCGCGCAGGCCCCGGCGCTTGGCGTGCTGCACCATCCCGGCTTGCAAGGCCCCGCCCAGGCCGCAGCCTTGCCAGTCGGGGTGCACCATGAAGGCGGTGTCGGCCAGGTTGGTGGTGGGGTTGGTGAAGTAACACGACTGCCCCACGATCTGCGCCCCTTCGCGCCCGCCGGTGGTGGCGACAAAGGCCACCTCGTTTTCGTAGTTCACATTGCACAGGCGCTCCACCTCCAGGTCGGACAGGCCGCGCACATTGCGGAAGAAGCGGGTGTACACGTCTTCTTCACTCAGGTGGTGGAACAGCGCGCGGATGCCCTGCGCGTCGCTGGACAGGGCAGGGCGCAGCAGCACGGTGCGGCCGTCCTTGAGGGTGAGCGTCTGTTCCTCCTCCACCGGGTAGGCCCGCAGGTTGTGCAGGGTTTGCTCCATCGGCAGGTAGCCCAGCGCCTGCGCCTGGGCAAACAGTTCGGGGCGGAATTTGGGGTGTGCCAGCTCGATCAGCGCGGTGGCGCGCTGGCGGATGGACTTGCCAAACAAATAGGCGATGCCGTATTCGGTGACCACATAGTGCACATCGGTGCGCGCAATGGTGGCGGCCTCGCCGGCCAGCAAAGCCGGGCGGATGCGCGAGGTTTCGCCGTCCTCGGTGGTGGAGGTCATGCAGATGATGGGCTTGCCCCCGGGCGAGCGCGAGGCGCCGCGCAGGAATTCGCCCTGGTTGCCAATGCCGCTGTAGAACTCGCCGTCAAACTGGTCCACACACACCTGGCCGGTGAGGTCGATGGCATAGGCCTGGGCAATGGCCACCATCTTGTGCTGCGCGGCAATGGTGGCCGGGTTGCACACCACCTCGATGGGCTGGAACACAAACAAGGGGTTGCAGTCAATCAGGTCGTACAACTTGCGCGAGCCCAGCGCCAGGCTGGCCACGATCTTGAAGGGTTGGCTGGTTTTTTGGGCCCCGGTCAGGCTGCCATGCTCCAGCAGCGGAAAAATGGCGTCGGAGATGACGTCGGAGTGAATCCCCAGGTCCTTGCGGTCGGTCAGGTACTGCAGCGCCTCGTGGGCCAACTGCCCCAGCCCGATTTGCAGGGTAGAGCCGTCTTCGATGATGCCGGCAATGTAGCGCGCGATGCGCTGCACATCGTTGGCCTGCGATGGGCTGCGCTCCAGTTCGGTGACTGGCGTGTGCACCGGCACCAAATGGTGGATGCGGCTCACATGCAGCGTGGAGTCGCCCATGGAGCGCGGCATGGCCGGGTTGACCTCGGCAATGACGAGCCGGGCCCGCGCCACCGCCGCCGGGATGATGTCCACCGAAATGCCCAGGCTGACATAACCAAATGCGTCGGGCAGGCTGACCTGGATCAGCGCCACGTCCACCGGCACCCGTCCCAGCGCCATCATCTCCGGCACGCGGGCCACGGACATGGGCACATACTCCACCAGCCCCTGTTTGACGGCGGCGCGCATGTCGCTGCCGACAAAAAAAGTGCGGTGCTTGAAGCGTGTGGTGCTGCGGCCATCGGCGTCGTGTGCAAAGGCCTGGATGGTGAAGAAGTGCAGCAGCTCCAGATCGGCCGGCACCACCGGCAGGGCTTCCAGCGCCCGCAGCAAGCCCTGGGGCGCCGCACAGCCGGTGCCGACAAACACATGCTCGCCATTGCGGATCTGGCCGACCGCCTGCGCCGCGGTGCAGACCTGGTCGGCGTAGGCGTCAAGGGGGTTCGGTTTTTTGGGGCTTTTGGAAAACATGGAGGGCTTGTCCTGCATCGGGCCGGGGTGGGCGGGAGTTCGTATCATCCCGCATATCGGCAGCCTTGGGCAACCGCCCGGCCGACACTTCAATAGAGGAGCAACTCCATGGATTTAGGACTTCGCGGCAAATGGGCTTTGGTGTGTGGCGCCAGCAAAGGGCTGGGCCTGGGCTGTGCACGGGCGCTGGTGCAAGAGGGGGCGAACGTGCTTATCGTCGCCCGGGGGCAGGCGCAGTTGCAAGCATCTGCTACTGAATTGATAGCTGCTCACGCAAATAATACGGGGGCTAGCGTGCTATTTTGTGCCCAAGACATCACCACCGAGGCGGGCCGGGCGGCGGTGTTCGCCCTGCGCCGCGACTTCGACATCGTGGTCACCAACGCCGGGGGGCCACCCACCGGCAACTTTCGGGACTGGGACCGCGAAGCCTGGATCAAAGCGGTGGACGCGAACATGCTCACCCCCATCGAACTCATCAAGGCCACGGTGGACGGCATGGCGGCGCGTGGTTTTGGCCGCGTCGTCAACATCACGTCCAGTGCGGTCAAGTCGCCCATCGACATCCTGGGCCTGTCCAACGGCGCACGCAGCGGCCTGACCGGTTTTGTGGCCGGCGTGGCGCGCTCCAGCCTGGCCGCCCAGGGTGTGACGATCAACAACCTGCTGCCCGGCGCCTTTGACACCGAGCGCCTGCGGGGCACTTTGCAGGCCAGCGCCAGCAAAACCGGCCAGCCACTGGACATCGTGACCAACACACGCCGCCAAGCCATCCCGGCCCAGCGCTTTGGCACGCCCGACGAATTTGGCGCAGTGTGTGCGTTTTTGTGCAGCCAGCAGGCGGGCTACATCACCGGGCAAAACGTGCTGGTGGATGGCGGGGCGTATCCGGGGACGTTTTGAGCGGGGAGGTTGTAGGAAATTCCCCCGTTTTGCCTGTGGATCGTTAAGATGCAGGCAACTTCTGAGCACCTTGGGCTCCGGCCTATTTGGAGATTCCATGCACCTTCTGCCCTTGCGATTGATGGCCCTGTGCCTGTTTGTGCTGGCCTTGGGCCAGGCGCTCCCGGCGTTGGCTTTGCCACCTGCCACCGGCAAAGTCATTCTGACCCTCTCTGGCAAGATCGGTGAAAAAAACACCCCCCATGCAGCCGTGTTTGACCTCGCCATGCTGGAGAAATTGCCCCAGCAGACCTTCACCACCATGACGCCGTGGGACAAGCGCCCGATCAAATTCACCGGCCCTTTGCTGCGCGATGTGCTGGCGGCCGCCAAGGCCAGCGGCAGCACCATCAAGGCCCTGGCCTTGAACGATTACCAGACCCGCATTCCGGTGGAAGATGCCCAAAAATACGATGTCATCGTGGCGCACCAGATGGATGGGGAAGCCATTCCCGTCAAGACCAAAGGTCCCCTCTTTATCGTCTACCCCTTTGACACCCTGGCGGAATTGCGCTCCACGGTGTATTACGAGCGATCGGCGTGGCAACTCAAGTCCATGGCCATTGAATAGATGGACCATGCAGGGCCACGCCAACCATCGACGCTTTCTCTTTTGGTTAGCGCTGGGGACCGCGCT
Organism: Rhodoferax sp.; assembly: GCF_030697375.1. GTDB lineage: Bacteria > Pseudomonadota > Gammaproteobacteria > Burkholderiales > Burkholderiaceae_C > Allorhodoferax. Next base: position 57,566 of record NZ_JAUYQD010000055.1, read on the forward strand.
GATGGCCTTGGCCATGGCCGTGTTGTTGGCCTTCACCTTGGCGCAGCGGCGGGCGGTCCAGCTGGCCGTGGACCTGCGCCACGACTCCATTACGGCACCGGCATTTGAGTGTGAACGCGAGTTTTTGCGCTTTCGGCAGGCGCTCGATAGCGCGGTCAACAGCCGCAATCCGCCCGACCACGACGAACTGACGCTGCGCTACGACCTGTTCCTGAGCCGCTTGACACTGCTGCGGGACAGCCCGAGCATTTCCGTGCTGGTGCAGCGGCCTGAATACCAGCTGGTGATGCCGCGGCTGGAGCAATGGGCACGGCGTGCGGACCGGGTGATCCCGAGTGCGCAGCCCGACCCGCACGCGCTGGCGGGTTTGCTCGAAGAGGTCAACGCCATGGCCATCGATGTGCATGCCCTGAGCCTGGCTGCCAACTCGGTGGTGTCACGCCTGCTGGAGACGCAGGAGAACACCTTGCTCAGCCAAACCGAGCAGATTGTGGGGCTGACGCTGGCGCAACTGATTTTGCTGTTGATCGCCGCCACCGCCCTGGTGGTGCGGCACAAGCGCCAGGAGCAGGAGCGGCTGGCGCTGGAAGTGCTGACCGACAAGCTGCACCGCTCGCAGGAGGCCCTGGCCCGCAGCGAGACCAAGGCCGCTTTGAGCACGGTAATCGCCAGCGTCTCGCACGAACTCAGCACCCCCTTGGGCAACAGCCTGATGACGGCCAGTACCCTGGTGGACCAGAGCCGCGACTTTCGGCGTGCCGTCGATAGCAACCAACTCAAACGGTCTGAACTCAGTGCTTTTGTCGAGAACGCCTGTGAAGGCAACGACCTGATGCTGCGTAATCTGCAGCGGGCGGTGGCCTTGCTTAAAAATTTCAGGCAGGTGGCCAACGACCAGGCCAGCGAGCAACGCCGCCGCTTTGATTTGGCGACGGTGGTGCAGGAAGTGATAGACACCCTGGCGCCCAGCCTCAAACGCCAGCCGCACACCATTGTGTTGGACATCCCGCCCGGCATCACCATGGACAGCCTGCCCGGCCCCCTGGGGCAGGTCATCATCAATCTGGTCAACAATGCCTATTTGCACGGTTTCGAGGGCCGAACGGATGGGGTGCTGACCATCCGGGCCACCCAGGGCGGGGGCCATGTACATCTGGTTTTTACCGACAACGGCGTGGGTATGTCGCCACAAACGCAAGCCCGTTTGTTCCAGCCTTTTTTCAGTACCAAAACGGGGGAGGGCGGCACGGGGTTGGGTATGACGATTGTGGCCGACCTCATTCGCAAGACCTTGGGGGGTACGCTGGAGGTGTACTCCACCTTGGGCAGCGGCACCACCTTGCGCCTGGATTTGCCGCTGGTTGCGCCCCACAACGAAGAGTGGGTTGCACCCGGTGCGCGGGCAGACCAGTAGGGTCTAGCGCCGCGACGACAGCACAATTCCCGAGACAATCAACACAAACGCAAGCGCATGGAAGGCCTGCGGTGTTTCCCCCAGAAACGCGCTGGACAACAGGGCTGTGAACAGCGGCGTGAGGTTGATAAAAAACCCGGCCACCGCCGGCCCGGCGCGCGACACACCCGCACCCCAGGAGCCATAGGCAATCACGGCGGGCCCCAGCGCGATAAAAGCCAGCGCACTGACCAGGGGCCAGCCCCACTGGATGTGGGCGGCGGTCAGCGACCATTCCGCGCCGGCAAAGGCGGCCGACCAGCCCAAGCCAAACACGATTTGCCCCAGCAGAAAGCCGGCCCAATCGGTGCGCAGCGAGGCCGACTCGGGGGTGGGGTGGACCAGCATCCAGCTGTAGTAGGCCCAGGCCATGGAGGCGATCAAAATATACAGATCACCCGCCACCAGGCGCATGCCCAGCAGCACCTCCCATTGCCCGCGCGACAAGACCAGCAGCACCCCGGCGATGGACAGCAGCGCCCCCAGCATCTGGCGCCGGGACACCGCCACCTTGAAAAACAGCCTGCCAATGAGCAGCATCCACACCGGCGTGCTGGCCCCCACCAGCGTCACGTTGATGGGGGTGGAGGTGTTGAGCGCCAGGTACAGCAAGGCGTTGTAGCCGCCGATGCTGAACAGGCTCAAAAACGCAAAGCGCCGCCACTGGCTCCACAAGGGGCTGGAGCGCTTGAGCACGCCGCCGGCCAGAGGCAAGAGCAACACAAAGGCAATCACCCAGCGCAGCAGGTTCAGGGTCATGGGCGACACCAGGGGCGCCACCACGCGCCCCACCACGGCGTTGCCCGACCACAGCAGGGGCGGGATGATGAGCAGCACAATGGCGGCAGGGGTCAGGCGTTGGTTCATGGCTGGACTGTACCAAGCCGGGCATGCCGCTGTGCACGGGGGCTTTTGATTCATGGCACCATGGGCAGCCATCTTTCGACAACCAGGAGAATCCGATGACGCAAACCCAGTCCCGAGCCATTTGTATTGACCAGCATGGTGGCCCGGAACAACTCAAGCTGGTCCTTCAGGCGTTCATGGGTGAACCCGGCCCTGGCGAGGTTCGCATTCGCCACCACGCCGTGGGCCTGAACTTTATTGATGTCTACCAGCGCAGCGGTCTGTATCCCATGGCACTGCCGCTGCAATTGGGCATGGAGGCCTCCGGCGTCGTGGAAGCGGTGGGGGAGGGGGTCACCCATTTGCAAGCGGGTGACCGCGTGGCCTATGCCAGTCAGCCCCCGGGAAGCTACTGCGAACTGCGGGTAATGCCCGCCAAGTGCGTGTGCAAGCTTCCCAACAGCATTTCTTTTGCCACGGGCGCCGCCATGATGCTCAAGGGCCTGACCGCCCAGTACCTGCTCAAGAAAACCCAGCCCCAGGGCGGGCTGCATCCGGGAGACTTTGTGCTGTTCCACGCCGCAGCCGGCGGGGTGGGCCTGATTGCCTGCCAGTGGGCCCGGTCCATGGGCTTGCAACTCATCGGTACCGCGGGGTCGGACGCCAAATGCGCCCTGGCCTTGGAGAACGGCGCGGCCTTTGCCATCAATTACGCGACCGAGGACTTCCTGGCGCGGGTGAAAGACATCACCGCCGGCAAAGGCGTCAAGGTGGTCTACGACTCGGTGGGCAAGGATACGTGGGACAAATCCCTGGACTGCCTGGCACCCTTTGGCCTGATGGCCAGTTTTGGCAATGCCTCGGGCCCGGTGGCGCCCTTTGCCCCGGGCATTTTGGGGCCCAAAGGCTCGCTCTACCTGACCCGCCAAACCCTGTTCACCCACATCGCCACCCGCGAAAGCACGCAGGCCATGGCCGACGATTTGTTTGACATGGTTGACAGCGGCCAGGTCCACATCCGCATCGGGCAACGCTACCCGCTGGAGCAGGTACAGCAAGCCCACCGGGACCTGGAGGCGCGGGCGACTACCGGCTGCACGATTCTGACTTTGTAGAGGGCTTGTCAGGAGGGCGCGATAAAATTCGCCCCTCTTATGACAAATATCAACACTTCATTGCGGGCAATGATGTTGGGTCTTGCGGGTGTACTTGCGGCAACCGCCGGTTTGGCCCAAACCGCAGCCCAGCAAGAAGCGGAAAATGCGAAGAAGTGGTCGGTTTACTGGGGCTGGAACCGCTCCAACTATTCGGAAAGTGACATCCACTTCACCGGCTCCGACCATGACTTCACCCTCAAAAACGTGGCCGCCAACGACATCCAGACCGACGTCACGGCGCAGCACCTGGTGGACAGTTATTTGAACCCCGCGGCGTTTACCGTCCCGCAAACCAATCTGCGCATTGCCTACCAATGGAACCGGGACACCTCCATTGCCTTGAACCTGGACCACATGAAATACGTGGTGGCGCAAGACCAGTCGGTACCGATCTCCGGGCAAATCAACGGGGTGCTGCAGTCCGGGCAGCAGGTCATTGCCGACAACTGGCTGAACTACGAGCACACCGATGGGCTCAACATCGTGAGCCTGGAAATCGAAAAGCAGCGTCCGGTGGATTGGTTTGGCGACAGCCATTCCGCGCGTGTTTTTGTGCTGGTGGGCGCAGGTGTGGTGATTCCCAAGACCAACGCCACCATGCACATGATTGGGCAGGTGCGCAATGACGCATTCCATTTGGCCGGCTACAGCCTGGGCGTGGGGGCGGGGCTGGAAAAAGACTTTGGCAAGGACTACTTTTTCCGCACGGCCTACAAATACGGCTACGTCAACCTGCCTGACGTGCTCACCAGCGCCCGCGGTGACAAGGCGTCCCAGCACTTCACCTACAACGAGCTGCTGATGGCGGTGGGCATGCGCTTTTAAGCGCAGCCCGTGCCCGTTTAACGGGTGCGCCGCACCCGCAGCAACTCGTCCAGTATCAGGCAGGCCGCGCCCACCGTGATGGCGCTGTCGGCCACGTTGAAGGCCGGAAAATGCATGCCGTGCCAGTGGAAGTCCAAAAAGTCCACCACATAGCCGTACAGCAGGCGGTCCAGTACATTGCCAATGGCGCCGCCCAAAATGCAGGCCATGGCAAAGCTGAACAGGCGCTGGCCGGAATGGGATTTGAGCATCCACAGGATCACCCCTGAGGCGACAAAGCCCAGCACGGTAAAAAACCAGCGCTGCCAGCCCGAGGCATCGTTCAGGAATGAAAACGCCGCGCCATAGTTGTGCCAGCGAACTACGTTGAAGAAGCTGGTCACATAGGTACTGTCATGCAGGTGGTAGTAGCCCACGATCAGCACCTTGGTGAACTGGTCCACCAGCAGAATGACAAAGGCCAGGCCCAGCCAGTGCAGCATGCCGCCCCCGGAGGCTTTGCCAAAGACCATGGTTTTTCCACCCCGTGCCATCAGGCAAAAGTGCGGGTTTCGCCCGCACCGTCCAGGTTGCTGGCGCAGCGGCCACACAGGGTGGGGTGGGCGGCCGCGCTGCCCACATCGTCGCAGTAGTGCCAGCAGCGTTCGCATTTGGTGGCATTTGAGGCGCTAGCCCTTATGGATAGTGCGCTACCAGCTATCAAAGTGATAGCGGAAGTGATGAATACGAACTTCAGGTCACCTCCCAGGCTGGCCAGCAAGGCGTGGTCGTCGGGTGCCACGGTGAGCGTGACTTCGGCCTGCAGGGAAGCCCCCACCTTGCCATCGGCACGCAGGACTTCAATGTCTTTGTTCACCGCTTCGCGGATTTCGCGGATTCGCGCCCATTTGCGCAGCAGTGCTTCGTCGGGCGCGGCCAGCTCCAGGTAGCCGTCCATGAAGATGGACAAGCGGGTTGCGGCGGGCGTCTTGCCTTCGGCCCCCAGCACGCCCCAAGCCTCTTCGGCGGTGAAGCTCAGGAACGGCGCCATCCAGCGCAGCATGGCTTGCGTAATGGTCCACAGCACGGTTTGCGCCGAGCGGCGGGCCAAGGACTGGGCGCCGGTGGTGTAGAGCCGGTCTTTCAGGATGTCCAGGTAGAACGCGCCCAGGTCTTCGCTGCAATAAATCTGCAGCTTGGAGACCACCGGGTGGAACTCGTACACATGGTAGTGCGCCAGGATGTCGGTCTGCAATTGCGCCGCGCGGCTCAGGGCGTAGCGGTCAATTTCCAGCAACTGGTCGGCTGGAACAGCGTCCTTTGCCGGGTCAAAGTCGGAGACGTTGGCCAACAGGAACTTCAAGGTGTTGCGCACCCGGCGGTAGGTGTCCACCACGCGGGCCAGAATCTTGTCGTCAATGTTCAGGTCGCCCGAATAGTCGGTCGATGCCACCCACAGGCGCACAATCTCGGCGCCCATTTTGCTGGTCACGCTTTGCGGCTCCACGGTGTTGCCCAAAGACTTGCTCATCTTGCGGCCCTGGCCGTCGGTGGCAAAGCCGTGGGTCAGCAGGCCCTTGTAGGGCGCGCGGTCAAACAGGGCGCAGCCCAGCAAGAGCGAGGAATGGAACCAGCCCCGGTGCTGGTCGTGGCCTTCCAGGTACAGGTCGGCTTCGGGGCCTTCCGTATGGAAGGGGGGGCGGGCGTAGGCATCCTTGTGGCTGCCGCGCAGCACATGCCAGAAGGTGGAGCCGGAGTCGAACCACACTTCCAGGATGTCGGTGCTCTTGCTGTAGTGCTCGGCATCCGCTGCACCCAGAATGTCGGCCACGGTCACGCGGCTCCAGGCCTCGATGCCGCCTTTTTCGACGATGTCGGCCGCCTGGTCCAGGATGGCCATGGTGTTGGGGTGCAACTCGCCCGAATCCTTGTGCAGGAAGAAAGGCACGGGCACGCCCCAGCTGCGCTGGCGCGAGATGCACCAGTCGGGCCGGTTGGCGATCATGTCGCGCAAGCGGGTCTTGCCGTTTTCGGGGTAGAAGCTGGTTTGCTCGATCGCGTCCAGGGCGAGTTGGCGCAGGGTCTTGGGCGCCTTGTCCTGGGTGAACACACCCTCTCCGGCGTCCATGCGTACAAACCACTGGGCGGCGGCACGGTAGATCACCGGCGTTTTGTGGCGCCAGCAGTGCGGGTAGCTGTGGACGATGGGCTGGGAGGCCAGCAGGCGGTCGTGCGTACGCAGGGTGTCGAGGATGGCGGGGCAGGCTTTCCAGATGTTCAGGCCACCGAACAGGGGCAGGTTGTCGGCATAGGTGCCGTTGCCCTGCACCGGGTTCAGGATGTCGTCGTACTTCAGCCCATGGGCCACACAGCTGTTGAAGTCATCCACGCCGTAGGCAGGGGCCGAGTGCACGATGCCGGTGCCGTCGGAGTCGCTGACATAGTCCGCCAGGTACACGGGCGAGAGGCGCTGGTAGCCCTCATGCACATCGTACAAGGGGTGCTTGAAGTTCAGGCCCGCGAGTTGCTTGCCGCTGGTGGTGGCGATGACGGTGCCCGTGGTGCCATAACGCTCCAGGCACTTCTCGACCAGCGTGTCGGCCAGCACCAGCAGGCCGCGCGGTGTTTCCACCAGCGCATAGCTCAGCTCGGGGTGGGCATTGAGGGCCTGGTTGGCGGGAATGGTCCAGGCGGTCGTGGTCCAGATGACGATGAAGGCCGACTTGGCTTCCAGCCGCGAAGCCACCAGGGCCGAGGAGTGGTGGTCCGACAGCTTGCCGGGGAAAAAGGCCTGCAGCAGCGCCTGCTTGTCGGCGGCTTCAAAGGCCACATCCAGTGTGTCGCTCTTGTTTTCGGCGTATTGGATTTCGAACTCGGCCAGGGAGTAGCCGCAGTCAAAACACCAGTACACGGGTTTTAGGCCCCGGTAGACAAAGCCGCGCTCGATGACACGCTTGAAGGCGCGGATCTGGCCGCCCTCGTTGGCCGGGTCCATGGTGCGGTAGGGGCGCTCCCAGTCGCCCAGCACGCCCAGGCGTTTGAAATCTTCGCGCTGCTGGTCGATCTGTTCGGTGGCGTAGGCGCGGCTCTTGGCCTGCATGTCGTCACGGCTCAGGTTGCGGCCGTGCAGTTTTTCGATGGCGTTTTCGATCGGCAGGCCGTGGCAGTCCCAGCCGGGGATGTACTGCGCGTCAAAACCGCCCAACTGCTTGGACTTGACGATCATGTCCTTGAGCACTTTGTTCAGCGCATGGCCGATGTGCAACTTGCCGTTGGCGTAGGGCGGGCCGTCGTGCAGCACAAACAAAGGTGCGCCTTGGCGGTGGTCGCGCAGCTTCTTGTACAGGCCTTCCTCGTTCCAGGTTTTCACCCAGGCCGGTTCACGCTTGGGCAGATCGCCGCGCATGGGAAAGGGGGTGTCGGGCAGGTTCAGGGTGCTGCGGTAATCAACTTTGTCAGTCATGGCGAACTCTCGTGTGGGGGCGTTGGGGGAGTGTGCACGGAGTCGCCCGTTCCAACGGGCACCCCGCACCAGGGCAGTTTCACAAGACGCGGGGCAAGGTGCGTCGCTGACCGGTGGGTCTGCCCGGTCAAATTCGGGCGATCAACCAGGCGCGGGCGTCATCACAGTCCCGGCGTATGCCTTGGGTCAAGGCGTCCAGGCTGTCGTATTTCAGCTCGTCGTGCAGTTTGTGTAGCAGTTCCACGCGGATGATTTTACCGTAGGCCCCTTCGGCGCCCAGGCTTTCCGGCCAATCCAGGCAGTGTGTCTCCAGCAGCACCCGCCCGCCATTGACGTCGTTGGGGTCCAGCGAGGGCCGCACGCCCAAATTGGCCACGCCTTGCAGCGGTTTGTGGGACAGGCCATGCACCAGCACCACAAAAATGCCGCTGGCGGCCGGTTTCCAGTGGGCAAAACGCAGGTTCAGGGTTTTGAAGCCCAGGGTGCGGCCCAGTTTGCGCCCGTGCACCACATGGCCGGAGATGCAATAGGGCCGTCCCAGCAAGCGTCCGGCATCGGCCATGCGCCCTTGGCCCAGCGCGTCGCGCACCGCCGAGCTGGAGACCCGCAGGCCGTGTACCTCGTAGCTGTTCATGCGGGCCACGTCAAAGCCCTGCGCTTCGCCCGCCGCATCCAGCAGGGCATAGTCTCCGGCGCGCTGTTTGCCAAAGCGGAAGTCGTCGCCGACCAGCACGTATTTCGCGCCCAGGCCATCCTTCAGCACCTTTTGAATGAACTCCTGGGGCGACTGGTTGGCCAGTGGGGCATCGAAGGGCAGCACCACGGTCTGGTCCACGCCGCAATGGGCCAGGTCTTCCAGTTTGTCGCGCAGGGTGCCCACCCGTGCCGGGGCCAGGTCGGGTTTTTTGTGCAGTTCTGCAAAGTAGTCGCGTGGGTGCGGCTCAAAGGTCAGCACGCAGCTGGGCACACCGCGCTGCTGGGCCTCGCCGCGCAAGAGCGCCAGCATGGCCTGGTGGCCCCGGTGTACACCGTCAAAATTGCCAATCGTGACCGCACAGGCGGGTGCCACGCCCGGGTGCTTGAAACCGCGAAAAACCTTCATGGAGTTGTTATCTTTTTGATAGCAGGCTGCGCACGGGTATTCAGCGCTTGAAGCCTGTTTGTCACATAAACAGGGTATATTGTGACGCAGCAGTACCCGGATAGGCGATCCGGTGCGTGACTGCAGACATTTGCGTTCCATGTGGGTTGTGGTTTTTACCGTTCCAGGAGGCGTGTTTTGAAAGTCTTGAAGCTATCGGCCCAAGGGCTGCCCCAGTCGTGGATCTCGCTGGAGCAGGCCGTTGTCCATTACGCCACCGGCGAGGTGCGCTGGGAGTCCGGTGGCGAAGTCGCCATTTTCCATGGCGGTCACAACGCGGCCACCGGCTTGCAATCCATTATCCGGGTCAACAGCATCATCGGTACACGCGGTGTGCCCAACATCAATCCCTTTGATTTGCGGCCGGGCCTGACCAATAGCAAGCTGTTTATCCGGGACCGCAATGTGTGCGCCTACTGCGGTGGGCATTTCCACGAAAGCGAGCTGACGCGCGAACACATCATCCCCTTTGCCCAGCACGGAGTGGACACCTGGATGAATGTGGTCACGGCGTGCCGCCCCTGCAACCACCGCAAGAGCCACCGCACGCCCGAGCAGGCCCATATGCCGCTCTTGTACACACCTTACATTCCCAGCTTGTGGGAAGATTTCATCCTGCGCAACCGCCGCATTCTGGCCGACCAGATGGAGTTTTTGATGGCCCATGTGCCACGCTCGTCCCGTTTGTTAATTTGACCTACCCGCAACTTTCCGTTTATGCCTCTACCTGCTTCCCCTCGCGTGGCCCTGATCGCCCATGACCATAAAAAAGACACCATGGTGCAACTTGCCAAGGAGTTTGAACCCCTGCTGCGCCAATGCACCCTGAGCGCCACCGGCACCACGGGAGGTCGGCTGGTGGACGAGGTGGGCCTGACGGTGGAGCGTATGCTCAGCGGCCCCTGGGGCGGAGACTTGCAAATTGGCGCACGCCTGGCGCAAGGCGAGGTGGATGTCGTCATTTTCCTGCGCGACCCCATGACCCCGCAGCCGCACGAGCCCGACATCAATGCCCTGGTGCGCGCCTGCGATGTGCACGATGTGCCCTGCGCCACCAATTTGTCGACGGCGCGGATGGTGTTGTCGCAGTTGGTGCACACCACGCCATCCGCCATTGCAATTTAGGGTGCCAGCTGGTAGGGCTTTGTCAGGGTGACTTGCATGGACTGCATGCGGGCAAAGCGCTCATCTTGTGTGTTGGTCAGCACCCATTCGTGGTGGGTTTGCGCCACCATGGCTTGGCCTTGCGGGGTGATGCCCTTCCAGTCGAAATCCACGGACACGTTCAGCCTGTTGTCGCCGGCATCCACCACCTGGAAGTTGCTGTAGGCATGGGTGCTGGTGCGCACCCGGCCGGGAATGGACGCCAGCCACTGTTCAAACGCCGCAAATTGGGTGATGGCCGGGCCATCGCTCAACTGCAAGGAAAAGTCCTTGGCCAACAGCTCCTTGAACTTGCCGCTGTCTGTGTGCGCGGTCTCCATCAAATATAGCCAATAGTGCATGAAGGATTTGGCGCGGTTTTCGGCGTAGGCCGCTTCAAATTTGAACGGCTTCACTTCGCCCGTGGGCTTGAGCTCCAGCCGTTCAAACACCGGCAGGTCATGGTCGCGCGCTTGCAGCCGGGTGCTGTAGTGCAGGGTGTAGCTGTATTGGCTGTGGTCCGGGCGGATGTTTTGGTAGACGATGTCGGCCTCCAGCAGCAGTTTGCCCTCGGGTGACAGGGTCACGGCGGTGTTTTGCACATGGTGGGCGTTTTGCCAGCCGGTAAACACCTTCAGGCGGTCTTCCAGACCATTTTTTCCCTTGCTGGCACCCATCTGCGACACGATCTCGACATCGTCGGACAAGATGTCCTTCTGGTTGGCGATGCGTTGTGCGGTAAAGGGGACTTCGTACACCTGGTACCAGCGGTAATACTGCGCCAGCGCGGCGTGGGTTTGTTGTTCCAGTTGAAAAGGGTTGTTCATGGGGGTGCCTGTTTGTGCGTGGATGGAGGGCAAGAAAAATGCCATGCCAAGGGAGAGGACGTGGGGGGCGTATCGTGCGCAGATATTCTTCATTTCGGTGCTCGCTTGCAAAGTGGTGGTGGTGAATTGATCTAAATGACCAAATTAACACAAATAGTCATTAAGATCAATTCTATGTGCATCGCTGACCTGCGTCAAGCCATACCAGCGCTGGGTCTGGCGCCGCTGTGCGACCGGTAAAATTGCCCATGGCCACCAAAGAACCCTCTCCCGATCTTTCCCCCAAATCACAAGCCATACTGGACGCCGCCGAGCGCCTGTTCGTGCGGTATGGCTACCGCAAGTCCTCCATGGACGACGTGGCCCGGGAGGCGGGCATTGCCAAAGGCACGGTGTACCTGTACTACGCCGGCAAAGAAGCCCTGTTTCGGGCCTTGTTGGAGCGCACCGGGGCGAATGTGCTGCAGGCCTCCGAAACCGCTGCCCATGCGCCCCTGCCCTTCGAAGACCGGTTGTTTGGGGTGCTCAATGCTTTCTATGGCTATTTCTACGAGCGCTTCAGCGATTCGGGCCATCTGCAGGAGTTGGGAGAAATACGGGGCAGCCTGGGCCAGGATTTGACCGAGCAGTTGCGGCAAAACCATTGGCAAATTTTGGTCGATCTGCTGGGCCGTGCAGAGGCCGAGGGCGAGGTCGGTCTGAGCCAACGCACGCTCACGCCACAAGATGTGGCGATGACCCTGATCGCTGCCGCCAGTGGCGCCAAAGTCATGCTGGCGCCTGGCGCCGGGATCAAAGCCTACGCCGACGCCCTCAAGCGCACCAGCCATGTGTTCGCGGCGGCACTGTCCCCCAACACTTAAGCGCACACGCTGACCCCAGGCGGGCACCGCGTCCCGCAGCACAGGCGCTACACTTTCCCCACAACATCAAAGGGAGGGGCAAGGCACCATGGTCTATCTACCGTTACGCCCACGGGCGACGTCTTGGGGGCTGTTGCTGGCCGGGCTTTTATTGCCTGCGTCGGTGCCTGCGGCTCCCGCTCAGGCCGAGGGCGGCACGGCCTTGTCCCCCGCATCGCCCCTGGCTCCCGCGCTGATGCTGGCGAAAAGCTGGCAGGCGGGTCTGGACCCCGCCGCGTACTTGGTCAGTGAAAAGCTGGACGGCGTGCGGGCCCTGTGGGATGGCCAGGTGCTGCGTTTCAAAAGCGGCCGCCCCATCGCGGCGCCCGCCTGGTTTGTTGCGGCCTTGCCCGCCACGCCCTTGGACGGTGAGTTGTGGCTGGGGCGGCACAGCTTCGACCGGCTCTCGGCCACGGTGCGCCGCAGTGTGCCCGTGGATGCCGAATGGCGTGAACTGCGTTACATGGTTTTCGACCTGCCCCACGGCGCCGGCGCGTTTGGCGAGCGCGTTTCCCGCATGGTGTCCGTGTTGGCGCGCGCAGATGTGCCTTGGTTGAAAGCAGTGGAGCAGACCCGGGTGGTAGATGGTGCTGCCTTGCAAAGCCAGCTGTTGAAAACCGTGGACCAGGGCGGAGAGGGGCTGATGTTGCACCGTGCCGATGCCCAGTGGCAAGCGGGGCGCAGCGATGCCCTGCGCAAGCTAAAAACCACCCCCGATGAAGACGCACGTGTCATCGCCCAGGTGCCCGGCAAAGGCCGCCACGCCGGGCGCATGGGCGCGCTGCTGTTGGAGATGCCCAGTGGCCAGCGTTTTGCGCTGGGCACGGGTTTCAGCGATGCCCAGCGTGACGCACCGCCGCCGGTGGGCGCGGTGGTCACCTACCGCTACCGGGACCGCACCGCCACGGGGCTGCCCAAATTCGCCAGTTTTCTGCGGGTGCGCGAGGCCGAGTAGGCCGCGCGACCATCACGCAGCACGGCTTCAGGCAAATACGCCTGCGGTCTCCTGCATACGCGCAGACACCTCGCCCAGGTGGTGCAGGCTGTCGCCGAACGTCATTTCCAACTGGGTGAGTTTCTTGAAGTAGTGGCTGACGATGTACTCGTCGGTCACCCCAATGCCGCCGTGCAATTGCACCGCTTGCTGGCCCACAAAGCGCATGGAGGTGCCCAACTGGTACTTGGCGCGGGCCATCGCGGCGCGGCGTTCTTCGGCCGGTGCGTTGAGTTTGAGGCTGGCGTAAAAACTCATGGAGCGGGCCAGCTCCAACTGCATCTTCATGTCGGCCGCGCGGTGGCGCAGGGCCTGGAAGCTGCTGATCACCACGCCAAACTGCTTGCGGGTATTGAGGTACTCGGCGGTGATGGCCATGGTTTTGTCCATCACCCCCACGGCTTCCGCGCAGGTGGCGGCAATGCCGATGTCCACGGCGTGCTCCAGGGCGGTGAGTCCGTTCGCAGTCACCAGAGTGGCGGGCGAGTTCTTGAACGTGACTTCGGCCGCACGGCCGCCATCTTGCGTGCCGTAGCCGCGCGTGGTGACACCGCTGGATTGGCGCTCGACCAGGAACAGGGCCAACTGGCTGTTGATCTTGGCGGGCACCAAAAATGCATCGGCCTGGTCGCCCACGGGCACGATGCTTTTAGTCGCATTCAACACATAACCACCGGGGGCTTGCGTGGCTTTGGCCTCACACATATCGAGCTTGTAGCGTGCAGCGCGCTCCTGGTAGGCCAGAACCACCAGCGCCTCGCCGCTGGAAATCTGGGGCAGCCACGCGGCCTTGGTGGCGGCATCGGCATAACCGGCAATCACCGCGCCAGAGATCAGCGACTGGGCCAGGGGCTCCAGCACAATGCCGCGCCCCAGCTCTTCCATCACCACCATGCCTTCGACCGGGCCCATGCCCAGTCCGCCATCGGCCTCGGGCACATACAGGCCACACAGGCCCAGCTCGGCCATTTCATTGAAGGCGGCACGGTCAAATCCGCCCGCTTTTTCCGTGGCGCGGCGGCGCTCGAAGGCGTAGCCCTTGTCCACCCATTTGCGTACCGCGTCGCGCAATTGTTCCTGGTCGTCAGAGAAGTCGAAATCCATTTTTTTTCACCTGTAATCTTGTTGAGGTCTTATTTCGTTTTCAGATCAGTGCGAGATGAGGCGCGCCGACGCAGGCAGTGCTTTAGCACGACAAGGAGGGGCAACGACATATCGCATGGATATGGAAATGGAATTAACCCAGGGCGACCTGGGACACGATGTTGCGCTGCACTTCATTGGAGCCGCCGTAGATGGTGGTCTTGCGCAGATTGAAGTAGGTGGACGCCAGCGGGGCGCAGTGGGCGGCGCCCACGGCGTCGCCTTGCCAGCCGGCCTCCATGGCCTCGCGGATCAGGGGCAGGGCGAAGGGGCCGGCGGCCAGCATCATCAGCTCGGAGTAACGCTGCTGGATTTCGCTGCCGCGAATCTTGAGCAGGCCCGCAATGTCCAGCGAGTTCTTGCCGGATTTTTCAGCGGCCAGCACGCGCAGCACCATCATCTCCAGCGCAATCACATCCACTTCCAGCTTGGCGATTTCGTCGCGGAAACGGGTGTCGGTGTACACGCCTTCCGCTTTGGCGATGCGCTTCAGGCGCTCCAGCTCGCGCTTGGCGCGGTTGACATCGGCGATGTTGGTGCGCTCGTGGCTGAGCAGGTGCTTGGCGTAGGTCCAGCCCTTGTTCTCTTCGCCAATCAGGTTCTCGGCGGGTACTTCCACGTTGTCGAAAAACACCTCGTTGACTTCGGCTTCGCCGTCCAGCAGCACAATGGGGCGCACGGTGACACCGGGCGACTTCATGTCGATCAGGAGGAAGGAAATGCCGGTCTGGGGTTTGCCCTCAAGGCTGGTGCGCACCAGGCAGAAAATCCACTCACCGTACTGGCCCAGCGTGGTCCAGGTCTTTTGGCCGTTAACGATGTACTTATTGCCTTGGCGCTCAGCGCGGGTTTTGACCGAGGCCAGGTCCGAACCCGAACCGGGTTCGCTGTAGCCCTGGCTCCACCACACCTCGCCGCTGGCAATGCCGGGCAGGAAGCGCTGGTGCTGTTCGGCAGTGCCAAAGGCCATGATCACCGGAGCCACCATCACCGGGCCAAAGGGCACCACGCGGGGGGCGCCGGCCAGCGCGCACTCTTCTTCAAACAAATGCTTCTGCACCGAGTTCCAGCCGGGGCCGCCAAACTCCTTGGGCCAGGCATGGCCCAGCCAGCCTTTTTTGCCCAAAATCTTGGCCCAGCTCTGCAGGTCGTCGCGGCTCAGGTTGAGGGAGTTGTGCACTTTGTGGGACAACTCGGCGGGCAGGTGTGCACCTACCCAGGCGCGAATGTCTTCTCGGAATGCTTGTTCTTCAGGGGTGAATGCCAAATCCATGGGGGTCTCCAGTCGTTCGATCTTTGTACGTTGACAGCCCTATTTTTAGCACGGTCGTTCGCTTATTCCTGTCCGGGTGGCGACATTCCCAGCTCAGAGCACAGCTTGGCGACGGTTTCCCGCAGCTGCGCCACGTCGGCTTCGAGCCGCTCGATCCGTTCGGCGGTGCCGCCACTGGCCGCTGTGCTGCCCTGAAACACCTGGTTGGCGTCCACCGGGCCGCACAACAGATGTGCCCAGCGCTGCTCACGGGCGCCGGGAGCACGCGCCAGCTTCACCACCAGGGGGCCGCCTTTTTCGGCGGAGCGCTCCTGCAGCTCGTCCAGAAAGCCTTCCACCGAGGAAATATCGGCAAACTTGTACCAACGATCGGCGTTGAGCCGCAGCTCGGCGCTGGTTTGCGGGCCGCGCAGCATCAAGAGGCCCAGCAGCACGGCCGCTTGTTCGTACACGCCCACGCCACGCTGGAAGTTGTGCTCAAACTTGGTGGTGCGCGCGCCACCCACTTCGCGCACCAGGTTGGTCTCACGCAAAGTGGCGACGGCTTCTGCCACCTGCGCCTCGGTCAGGTCCATGGTCGGCTCGCGGCTGCTTTTCTGGTTGCAGCCCAGCACCAGGGAGTTGAGCGTGAGCGGGTAGCTGTCGGGCACGGTGCGCGCCTTCTCCATCAGGGTGCCCAGCACGCGGGCTTGGACGGGGTCAAGAAGAACAGAGGGGGGGAGGGTCAAGGTCATAATTCAGCCAGGTATGAAAAACATTGTCATTTTGATCTCAGGCGGCGGCTCCAACATGGCCGCCATCGTAAATACAGCCCAGCGCGAGCATTGGTCCGAAAAATATGGCGCCCGCGTGGCCGCCGTCATCAGCAACAAGGCCGATGCCAAAGGCCTGGTGTTCGCCCGGGACCACGGCATTGCCACCGAGGTGCTGGACCACAAGGCATTTGCCTCGCGCGAAGCCTTTGACGCGGCGCTGGCCCAATTGATCGACCGCTTTGACATGCCCGGGCATCCGGTGCTGGTGGTGCTGGCGGGCTTTATGCGCATTCTCACACCCGGCTTCGCCGAGCACTATGCCGGGCGCTTGACCAATATCCACCCCTCGCTGCTGCCCGCCTTCACCGGCCTGCACACCCACCAGCGGGCGCTGGACGCGGGATGCAAGTTTGCGGGTGCCACAGTGCACCTGGTGACCGCCGAACTCGACCACGGCCCCATCCTGGACCAGGCGGTGGTGCCGGTGCTGCCCGGCGACACCGCCGACACGCTGGCGGCCCGTATCCTCACCCAGGAGCACCTGATCTACCCCCGGGCGGTGGCACAGTTGCTACAAAAATAGTAGCTGCTTACGCATATTCCACGGGGGCTAGAGGCCGATTTGACTGCTAAAGTGGCTTGGATCGCGCCCGTTGCAATTTAGGCATCTCCGGACCAACTCTCGCCCAGCGCCTGCGCTTGCTGCAGCACCAGTTCCACGGCGCCGTCCATCAAATCGGGCGGATATTTGTATTTGCGCAAGATGCGTTTGACCATCAGGCGCAGCTTGGCGCGCACACTCTCGCGCTCTGACCAGTCCACGCTCAGGCTCTGGCGCAGGTTCTCGGTCAGTTCGTGGGCGATTTTCTTGAGGGTTTCGTCCGTCAACTCGCGCACGGCCGACTCATTGTTGGCAAGGGCGTCATAGAAACGCACCTCGTCCTCGGTCAGGCCCAGCTTTTCACCGCGCGACGCAGCCTCGCGGAACTTCTTGGCCATCTCCACCAGTTCCTCCATCACCTGCGCGGTTTCGATGGAGCGGTTCTGGTAACGCTGGATGACGCTGGCCAGCAGCGCTGAAAACTTCTTGTCCTGCACCACATTGCTGGCAAAGCGGCTTTTGATTTCACCTTCCAGCAAGCGTTCCAGCAGTTCCACGGCCAGGTTTTTCTCCGGCAAATTCTTCACCTGCGCCAGAAACTCGTCGGACAGCAGGCCAATGTTGGGCTTGTCCAGACCCACCGCATCAAAAATATCCACCACGCGCTCGGACACCACCGCCGAGTTGATGATTTGCCGGATGGCCAACTCGCGCTGCTCATCGGTTTTCTTCTGGGTGCTGATGTCCTTCTTGGTCAGGATGACCTTCACCCCTTGCAAAAAGGCCACTTCTTCGCGCACGGCTTTGGCTTGGTCCAAGGTGCAGCACAGGGTGAACGCCTTGCTCATGGCCAGGGCGGTGTCGGCAAAGCGCTTTTTGCCATCGCGGCTACCCGCACCCGCCGGACCCGTCTGGAGGCCCAGCACATGGTTGGCGGCACCGGCCAGGGTTTTGTGGCCGCCGGTCAGAAAACCGCTGTAGTCAAAGCCGTGCAGCATGGCGCGCAGCACATCCACCTTCTCCATCAGCACGCTGTAGGCTTCCGCCGCGTCCACCGTGGGACGGCCCCGCCCCTTGGCGTTGGTGTACTCCTTCATGGCGGCTTTCAGCTCGTTGCCGATGCCGATGTAGTCCACCACCAAGCCGCCTTGCTTGTCCTTGAACACCCGGTTCACGCGGGCAATGGCCTGCATCAGGTTGTGGCCCTTCATGGGCTTGTCCACGTACAGGGTGTGCACGCAGGGCGCGTCAAAGCCGGTCAGCCACATGTCGCGCACGATCACCAGTTGCAGCGGGTCGGCGGGGTCTTTGAAGCGCTTTTCCAGCCGCTTCTTGGTCTGGCTGCTGTAGATGTGGGGCCGCAACAAGGCACGGTCCGAGGCGGAGCCGGTCATCACGATCTTGATGGCCCCCAGCTCGGGGTCGGCGCTGTGCCAGTCGGGGCGCAGTTGGATGATTGCGTTGTACAGGTGCACGCAAATGTCGCGGCCCATGGCCACCACCATGGCTTTGCCGGTCTGCGCCTTGCCGCGCTCCTCAAAATGCGCCACCAGGTCTTGCGCCACGCTGGCCACGCGGGGTTCGGCGCCCACCACCTTTTCCAACGCCGCCCAGCGGCTTTTCAAGCGGGACTGGTCGCTCATCTCTTCGTCTTCGGCCAGCTCGTCCACTTCGTCATCCAGCGCGGCGATGTCGGCCTCTTTCAGGCGGAGCTTGGCCAGGCGCGACTCGTAGTAAATGGCCACGGTGGCGCCGTCTTCCTTGGCCTGCTGCATGTCATACACATGGATGTAGTCGCCAAACACAGCGCGGGTGTCGCGGTCGGTGCTGCTCACCGGCGTGCCGGTGAAGGCCACAAAGGTGGCGTGGGGCAGGGCGTCACGCAGGTGCTGGGCATAACCCACTTGGTAATGCTCTATGCCCCGTTCGCCCTGGGCTTGTCGAAGGGCTTCGACAGGCTCAGCCCGAACGGATATCGATGGATTGGTCTGTACAACGTAGGCCGGCGGGGCAAACTCCACCCGGTGCGGTGTTGCGACCCCGTCACCAGTTGCTATATATTTGGTAGCTGTTTGCGCAATATCCACGGGGGCTGGAGCCCCATTTGGCTTGTAAATTCCTTTGCGCGTCTTCAGCTTGGCCTCAAAGCCGTATTGCGTGCGGTGCGCTTCGTCGGCAATCACCACAATGTTGTGCCGGTCGCTGAGCACGGGGAACATGTCCTCGTCTTCCCCCGGCATGAATTTCTGGATGGTGGCAAACACAATGCCGCCCGAGGGCCGGTTCGCCAACTTGGCGCGCAGATCTTGCCGCGTCGTCACCTGCACCGGCTGCTCGCGCAGCAGGTCTTGCGCCAGACTGAACACGCCAAAGAGCTGGCCGTCCAGGTCATTGCGGTCGGTAATCACCACGATGGTGGGGTTCTCCATGGCGGGCTCTTGCATCACCCGTGCCGCAAAGCAGGTCATGGTGATGCTCTTGCCGCTGCCCTGCGTGTGCCACACCACGCCGCCTTTTTGGCTACCACCGGGGCGCGAGGCAGCCACCACCTGCCCAATGGCCAGGCGCACGGCATGGAACTGGTGGTAGCCCGCAATCTTCTTAACGATGCCGCCGTCATCCTCAAACAGCACAAAGTAGCGCAGGTAGTCCAGCAAATACTGCGGGTTAAGCACGCCGCGCACCAGCGTTTGCAGCCCGTTGAACTCGCCCAGCGGGTCCAGCGTGACGCCGTCGATGGTGCGCCAGGCCATGAAGCGTTCAGCGTCAGCGCTCAGACTGCCCAACAGTGCCTCGGTGCCGTCGGAGATGACCAGCATCTCGTTGGTCTGGAATAGGTCGGGAATCTGCGCCTTGTAGGTCTGGATCTGCGCGTAAGCCTTCCACACATCGGCGTTGGGGTCGGCCGGGTTCTTCAGCTCAATCAGCACCAGCGGCAGGCCGTTGACGAACAGAATAATGTCCGGGCGGCGCGTGTGCTGCGGGCCTTTGATGCTGAACTGGTTCACCGCCAGCCACTCGTTGCGCTCCGGCTTGGCCCAGTCCACCAGGCGCACCAAGTCGCCCCTGGTTTCGCCATTCAACTGGTACTGCACCGGCACACCACCCACCAGCAGGCGGTGGAAATGCCGGTTGGCGGACAACAGCGCGGGCACGCCCAGGTCCAGCACCTGTTTGAGCGCGTCCTCGCGGGCGGCGGTGGGAATGTTCGGGTTGAGCTTGTGGATCGCCTCGCGCAGGCGGAAGGTCAGCAGCACCTGGCGGTAGTTGGCCCGCGCCGGGGTGGGGCCGTCGTGCGCAATGTCGGGGCCGTAGAGGTGGGTGTAGCCCACGTCCCGCAGCCAGGCCAGGGTTTCTTGTTCGAGTTGGTCTTCGGTCACGGTGCCCTCCCAGGCTTTTGTTCTTTGTACTCGCTGTGCTGTACACGGTATGCAAGAACTCTTTAATGCATGCCAGCGATATTAAAGCGCTCTTTGATTGATATTAAGCGCCGTTGTCAGGGAATCTCTGAATAGCCAACTCCACTGGACGGTGACCATGCGCGGGAGCAGAGTTGTGAATAAAATTGGCCTGTAGCCCCCGTGCAATGTGCGCGAGCAGCTATCAAAAGCATAGTGAATTCAGTGCATTTGGTCTATGGCAACACATCCCAACGCCCACCCTTGTCACCTCCAATACGGCGAATTTGGCCAGCGTCTCGCAGTTTTCGGATGGCGCGATTGATGGCGCTTTCGGACTTTCCAAGTAGTTCGGCCAGCTCTTGCACGGTGATTTCTGCATTGCCTTTCATCGCATCGAGAATGCGCCACGGCGTTTTCTCTGGCGTTTTCTCTGGCGTTTCGGTCAAAACGCCGGTGAAACCATGCCCCCAAGTCATTTTCAGCGTGGTCTGCTCAAACGGCTCGAAGAAATCTGCCAAGCGCACCGCATGCCCCATGTCCTCCCAACCTGAACGGATCTTGGGCAATCCCGAGCCCGCACGTTCCCCCAGATTGATGAACAAAAACATCTGGTGTAAGGTGCGGTTGCGGCAGTCGCTGGCACCGCCCGCCAAGGCTTGCGCCACCGGCAC
Source organism: Rhodoferax sp. (assembly GCF_030697375.1). Lineage (GTDB taxonomy): Bacteria > Pseudomonadota > Gammaproteobacteria > Burkholderiales > Burkholderiaceae_C > Allorhodoferax. Next base: position 78,140 of record NZ_JAUYQD010000055.1, read on the forward strand.
ACGCATCATGCCGGGGTTGCGAAACACAAAACCCGAAGGCTGCTTGACCACCAGCACCGAGGCCCGACCCGAGTAGTCCGCATGGATGAGCGTGTTCACCAAGGCCTCACGCAGGGCCTGGTGCGCGGGCGTGTCGTCCACCCGCTCGCCGCCTTGCAACACAAAGGGCACCTTCAGGTCTTCGGTCAGCTTGCGAATCACGCGACGGAAAAAGTCATACAGATTGCCCGACCACGCACCATCCGGCACGATGCGGTCCAGCCAGCGGGTTTGTGATTGGGCGTCCGCCGGGCGCTCCTGGTAGTCCAGGAAGTAGAGGGGGAACGCCTCGGCAATCGAAGTCCACTGCCCAAACATCAACAGCCCGGCAGCGGTCAAGCCTGCTTCACCATTGGCACGGTTTTCGCACCAGCCACCAATGAGCCGCAAAAATTCGTCGTCGTCCGTGTTCAGCCACGGGTGGCCCGGCCGGTGCACGGCAAAGGCGTTGCGGTAGGCACGCAGGCTGTCGGCGTCCAGGTCGCGCATGCCAAATTTGTCCAGAATGCGCGTGTCCCGGCTGTCCTCCATCTGCTCCGCCAGCATGCGTTTGACGGTGTCGTCGTCGCACTTGCGGTCGCCATCGTGCAGGCGGCGGTAGGTATTGCCCAGGGGCTGGCCGTGCAAGTACACCGGTTTCTGCTTGCGCGTGGCTTGGGGGATGCGGATGGCCAGAATGGTCTTACCGCCTACTACCACCTCTTCCACCTCGGCATCGGTCAGCAGATTGGCGCTGACCTTGGCCGGGTTGTTCAGGTTGTTGAACAGATCGGTCCGCAACTTGGCGGCATTGCTCAGGCCCGCGATGCTGAACTCGCCGTCTTTCTCGCGCACGCCCAGCAGCACCACGCCCCCATGCGCGTTGGCCATGGCGGAGTAACTGGACCAAAAGTCTTTGGGGATTTCGCCTTGGCCGTTCTGGCCTTGGGCCAGCTTGCACTCCAGATCGACGGACTCGCGCAGCAGCGACAAGTCTTCCAGGGTATTCAGATCAAACATCAACACGCCTCCAACCATGTTTGAACATGTATTTGAGCATCAAATCGGCCTGTGGCCCGCGTGGGATGTGCGCAAGCTGCTATTAAAAGCATAGTGATTGAGAGACGCTGGCATTACACCAATTGCTCCAGCTTCGATACCCAAGCGTCAAAGCGTGGGCACTCTTGGCGAATGGTGGCCAGCCCAGCCAGCGCCACAATTTCAGGGCCATGCAGTTTCTTGTCATACCCCGAAAAGTGCTTTTTCATGCGGTGTGACGGACTGGTTTCAAAGCTGTCGTTCACCAATTCGGGTGAGCCTGCCTGGCGTACAGCCTGCTGCATTGCTTCCAGTTGCGCCGCAGAACCGCCCATAAGGTCAACCGCCTGTTGGGGGGCACCAAAAAGCAAGGCTTCAAACTCATAGCGCTGCACGTAGGGGACCAACCGCGCGCGCCTGTCCTCATCTACCAAGGCACCAATGGCGGCTTCCAGCTGCTCAATGCTTCGGCTTTCACGCCCTTTGAACCCGTAGAAATCATAAAAAGTCGATACGCGCTCGAAACCACCCAACAAGGCAGGCAACACCCCGCGAATTTTGTCCAGGCTGACGTTGCCGCGCAGGTCAATAGCCGTCACAGTGACGCCGAAAGCTGCCAAATGCGGGCGCAACACCCGGCTCACAAATTCGCGCTCCGTCGCGCCTTCCACGCTGATGCCAAGGCGGGTCATTCGGGAGTCCCTCCTAGCGCATTCATCTCCCACACATCACCCAGCTTGTACGATTTGAGCCACTCAGCAACCTCGGCCTCTTGCAAGCGGCGAAACACCGATGCATTGTCAACTTGATCCACCACCACCATGTCTTGCCAGCCAAACTGGTTGGCCAGCGTCACGGATTGGGTGGAGGCAATGATCTGGGTTTTTTCACTGGCCGAACGCATCAGCGCCGCCAACAGTTGCATGGCAAAGGGGTGCAGGCCCAGCTCAGGTTCGTCCATCAAAATAATGGTGGGCAAGTTGGGCTGCAGCAGCAGCGTTGCCAGGCAGATAAAGCGCAAGGTACCGTCGGACAGCATGGTGGCGTCAAAATAATCGTCGCTGCCCTTGTGCTTCCAGCGCAGGCGAATCAGGTCATTGGCCTCGGGCTGAAAAATGAAGTTTTGAAAGTAAGGCGCGACCCGCTGGACGGTTCGCACGATGTGGGTGAATGCATCGGTATCCCGAATGCCGTACAAGAAGGCCGCCAAGTTGTCGCCCTGCGCCATCAGTCGGTCATTGGCATGCATGCTGTATGCCGCTTTGACTTTGGCGGTGTCGCTGGTGTCGTGGAAGTGGTAGACCTTCCAGTCTTGCAGGTAGCGGGCAACGTTGGCCGCTACGGTTGCTTTACCGGCTTTGGGTAAAGCTGATTCCAACGCTCCAGCCTTGGCGAGGCTGTGCATTTGTTTGCCCCCTTTGTAGCCATATTTATCGGCATCAAACAACGCAAATTCTTTAGCAAAAACCAAGGTGTCATCCGTCGTTGGAACTAGTTCCGCTCTGTATTCATTGGGGCTGAAATGCAAATCAAGGCGGATTTTGTCCGTCGTCTTGCGGCCAAAAAACAAAGTACGGTCAGCGCCGTTCAACTGGGTGCGCACATGCAACTGCAAGTCTTTCTCCAGCAGCTTGTTCATGAACTTGAAAAAGCTGATGAAGTTGGACTTGCCAGCGCCGTTAGAGCCGATCAGTATGTTCAGCGGCAGCAACTCCAGATCCAGTTCACGGATAGAGCGAAAGCCCTTGAGCTTGATATGTTGCAGGCGTCCTAGCGCGGCCATTGGGGGCCTCTTTCTTCAGTTAAACGGGTGATAACAAGAGTAAACCACAAGCAGTGTTGGGAGTGGCCCCTGCCTTTCTCAGTCTGGGGTGGCGGCCTGATTTTGTGGAAAGGACCCATTGGCTAAGGAATAGAGTGCCAAATTGGCCATTTACGCACGCAGGATGTGCGCAAGCAGCTATCAAAAGCATAGTGAATGTGGGGGCGGTTTCATCAGGGCTTTTGGCCAAACCCCAAGTCAGCGCTTTTTGCGGCGGGTAAATCAGGTATTTCCTCTCCCGCCAGCTCCGCCTCAATGTCGGCAATGCTGGGCAGGCTTTGCTCCAGCAGGGGCGGCAAGTCGCGCAGCAACTGGTATTCAGCCACGCCGATGGGCTTGTCGATGCCGGACAGCGCGTATTCCGCCACCAGCCGGTTTTGCTGCTTGCACAGCAGCAGGCCGATGGTCGGTTTGTCGTCCGGCGCTTTCACCTGCGCGTCCACCGCTGCCAGATAAAAGTTGAGCTGACCTGCGTGTTCAGGCTTGAAGGCTGTGGCCTTCAGCTCGACCACCACATAACATTTCAGGCGTGTGTGATAAAAAAGCAGGTCGATAAAAAACTCATCGCCCGCCACTTCCAAGCGGAACTGCCGCCCGACGAAGGCAAAGCCAGCCCCCAGCTCCAGCAGGAAGCGGGTGATGTGGCGAATCAGGCCACTTTCAATCTCGCGCTCGTGGGCATCGTCCCCCAGGCCGAGAAAGTCGAACATATACGGGTCTTTGAGCGTGTCGTGTGCCAACGCCGAATCCGGGGCGGGCAGGCGGGCCTTGAAGTTGGTCACCGCAGCACCCTGGCGCAGGTGCAAGCGGTTTTTGATATTGAGGGACAGCGTGGTGCGCGACCAGCCATGCTCCACCGTCTGCACCGCATACCACTCACGGTCAGCAGCATCGGTTAGCTGCGTCAACACGGTCACGATATGGAACCACGGCAATTGGGCAGCAGGCTGCTGCCCAAATAGGCCGTCCGGGCAATGCTGGGCAAAAAACCGCATGTATTTGAGGTTGCGGGGCGACCAGCCGCGCATATCGGGAAAGGCATCTTTCAGGTCCAGCGCCAGCCGGTCAATGACCTTGGCCCCCCAGCCCTGGGTTTGTTGCCGTTCCAAAATGTCGCGCCCCACGCGGCCATAGAGCTGCACCAGTTCGGCATTGACGGACAGCGAGGCGCGTTGCCGGGCCTGGACGATCTGGCCCTTGAGCTGCGCCAGCCAGTCTGCGTAGCCTTCGGGCAGGGTCAGTGTGGATTTGCCGGTGGGGGTGGTCATATGGTCCTCTTCATCAGACTTGCTTGGGAGACGTCACGGCTGGGATTTTTAGCATCAAATTGGCCTATAGCCCATGTGGAATGAGCGTTAGAAGCTATCAAAGTCATCGTTGTTTCAAGGTGGCTCACATGTTGCGCGTTGTTAGGCTAAACTAACCCTCAAGTGGATTGGGGGTTCCTGGTCGGCGTTATAGCCTCGGTGGGTTCATCGGGGCTTTTCGCTTTCTGAGGTGGGTAAATCAGCAATCCCACATTCTCAAAGCCCGTGCCCACAGCATTTCGACCACCATCGCAGTAAAACTTGCGCTTCAGCAACTCGAACGCTTGATTCGGTTGGGCGGGCCGCAGGTAGTTCACTCCCACCGGCCGCGCCACCAGATCAGCCAACTGCAATCCGGTCAAATTGGTCTTCTTGTCAGCAAACACAATGTCAAACGGCAAGCGCTGGCTATCGGTGGTGGTGCCATCACGAATCCGGCGGAACTCCAATTCGAGTTCCCGGTCTTCCTTGTTGCCCCGGCACTCCACCACCACATGGGTTCGGAGATTCTCTTGCCCTTTTTCGGTCAAAAACTCGTGCAGCGCTTCCAGACAGATGCCCAGAGCGATGTGATACGGATTCGAGGTGGCACCTTCACTCCGCGACAGTCTTGCTTTATCGACCACACACGCAATCAAAATAAAGTTGCTGGCATCCATGATGGAGTTCAGCCGTTCCATGAACGCGGTGCGGGTGGGCCGATGGCTCAAGAAGGCAAAAGCTCCCTTTTGCTTGCTGATCTCGTTTTCATGCAAGACCACACTGTCATGTCCGAAGTAGTTGAACTTGAGTTTTTCAACCGCCGGGATGATCTGCTCGCTGTAGTGCCGCTTGTGAAAAATGCACAAAGCCAGCACAAAAACCGGGTAGCCTGGGTCAATGCTGGCCAGGGAGTGGTCGCCGCTTTCGTCCACATAGACCACGTAATCGCTGAACCGCTTTTCCGCCGTGTCAGCCGAGGGCTTCTCCAGCGGCGTTGCCTCTGCCACTTCAAAAAGCGCGTACTGGGTACCCGGTTTTGTGGTCATTCTGTTCTCTTCATCAGAATTGCTTGGACGGTGGGTTGGCTCTGTATTTGAGCATCAAATTGGCCTGTAGCCCCCGTGGAATGTGCGTGAGAAGCTATTGAAAGCATAGCGATTTTTGGTGCTGGGTTCACGCCAGTGCTTCCCCGGCGGCGGCTTGCGCCGCTGGCAGCCGCAACTGACCCGAGATCAGGCGCGGCAGCAGGGTGTCGCGCAGGGTGGCGAGGGTTTCGGCCATCGACGTATTTCGGCTTCGCTGCTCCTCCGTCACAGATATCAGTTCCTCGAATGCACTCAGCACGGAAGAAGTAGGCAGTACAACTGGCACTGAGCCAAGGATGCCTGTATTGAGGTTTGGCATGGTCGCACCAACCGCATGCTGCACGAGCCAGGTCCGAGCGCGGGCTTCGTCGAGCAGCATCGATAGAAAGCCCGGTGAATTCCATTGAGGCCCGGGCCGAAGCAGCAAGCACCCCGTGCCGCAGAGCCAACCCACTTCGCGCTCTGTGACCAATGCGTGTCGTTCTACGTCACCACGGCGGCTGAAAACAATATCGCCCGCTTGTAGCTTGTGCCGGGCCAAACGATCGGCATCCGCAGTGCCAATTCTTGCGACCGACTCCGTCGATGCTCGACGATTCACGATGTCCTTTGGCATGACCACCGGTATGCCTGATTGGACGTAGTCCGAAGCGTGCAACTGGCTGCCGAACGGACCTGTTTGGATGCTTCCACCGAACCGCTTCGTCAATTTAGCAAGGTCAACACACTGCCACCCCCTCGGCACCAAGCCCAGTTCCGATTCCTCGAAGCTGTCGGGAAACAACCGGGCGGTGGCCTCATCCATGCCTTCGGGGGCGCGGCCTTCCATCTTGGCGCGCACCGGGTCGAAATCGACAAACCACGACTTGAACAGCGCCTGGGCGATGGCTTCCAGCGTGGCATTGGTTTCGCGCAGCAGGGTGATGCCGTCCTCGAGGGCGTCCAACGTGCGTGTAATTTCGTCTTGCCGAAACCTGTCAGTCGGAATTACGACGCCCAACTTTTCCAGAGACCCGATGACGATTTGCGCTTGAGCGGAGCCAGTGCGAAGCCGGTGTGTGTCACTTGCCTTGAGTGCCCAATACAGAAATTTTCTGGAAACGATCTGCTCGTTTGGCGAAAACACAATCGAAAGATTCGTAATCGAACATTTAGATGGTGACATCTTCACGTCACCTGTTCCGCCTTCTCCTCGGCAGACGATCAGTAGCTGAGGATCATCGAATTGATAAGTCGGTAAATAGCCAACAATCCCATATCCACTAAAAACAGGGAAACCGGACTCATCAAGTTGTGACTTTGCCAAGAACCTTCCATACTTGAAAGTCGCCAGTTCGCCGAGTTGGAACTCTTTCCACTCAGCACTCATACCCCCTCCCCATCAAACCCATCCGACTCCAACGCCCAGCCCGCCAAACGCTCCGCAATTTGTTCCGGGCTGGGCAATTCGCCCTGAAAGTTGGCGGGCAGTTGCGGGGTGACGGTGTAGATGGCAATGCCCAGCGGGCGGGTCATTGTGCGCAGCGCGTATTCGACCATCGTGCGCGTCTTGCTGCGGCAAATGACGATGCCAATGGGCGGGTTTTCGCCTTCCATGCGGTGGTGCTGCTCCAGTTCGCGTTCGGAATGCTGTTCGGCCAGTCCCAAAAAGTCAAAGGAGTAGTGGTCTTTGACGGCCAGCAGCGCTTGCGCCTTGATGCTCTCGGGCACGGCTGCGTCAAAGTTGGTTTGGCCCAGCAGGTATTGGCGGTAGCTGTGGTTGTCCAGTTGATGCTGCAGCACTTTGCTAGTCCAGCCAAAACGGGCGGTGGCGCGCAGGTAAAACTCGCGCTCAAGGTCGTCCTTGCAGCGCGCCATGATGAGCAGGTTTTTGGTCCAACTGATTTCTCCAATCAGCGATTGGAGTTTTGGTCTGTCGCTGTATTCGCTGAAAAACTGGCGCATCAGCCACAGGTTTTGTGCAGAAAACCCGTTGCGCCCTGGAAATTCTGTCTGCAAATCCCGCGCCAAATTCTCCACCACGGCTTTGCCCCAGCCCAATGCGGCTTGCCGCTGACTGATGTTTTCACCCAGCCACCAGTAAAGCGCCAGCATCTCGCTATTGACTGCCCGCAATGCTTGTAGCTGGCGCTGGCGAATCTGGATTTTGACTTCCAGCAAAAAGTCGACGTAGCCGGATGGCTTTGCCGCGTTGGACTGCGTCGTTGTCAGTGGTGCGGACGGTGTCGGCACTTTTTCAACCGTATCTTTTTTGCTTGCACTCATACGGATGCCTCTTCATTTTCCGCGTCATCCGGCATATCCCACATCTCTCGATACGCATGAACGTACCCCGCCGTAGCCACCGGGTCAATGCCGTAGTAATAGCGGCACAGCCGCTTGAAAGCCAGCAGCATGTCCGGGTCGCAGCAAAAGCCGAGCATGTGGTCTAGCTGATGCTCGATGCGGTTGGCGTCACGCTCACCGCTTTGGATGATGGCGTCCATTTCGGCGTTGGCCAAAGGAACGGCTCTGCGGAACAGGGCCACCATTTGCCCGGCCAACTGATTCAGGTTGTCGGTCATATGACACCGTCCGGTTCTGGCAGATCAAGCACTTCCCAGTGCCCGCCCTTGCTTGGCCCAACGTGGCGGATGCGGCCTGCGGCCTTTAGCGATTCCAGGTGGTGCCGAACGCTGTAAAGCGTAGCGCCGCTCAGCCTGGCTAGGTCTGTCATGTTGATGTCAGGCTGAGCTTTGAGCAGGGCCAATAGTTTTTCTCTGGGGCTTGCATGTGGTTTCTGCGTGGTTTCCACGTTGTTTTCTAGTGGTTTCTTTGGTGCTTTCTTGGTGTTCTCAGTGGTTCCTGTAGTTTCTTCGTCGTTAAGGCTAAACGAAGGCCGCGCAAAGCTGGCGATAAATAACCCCGCCACCTGCCGGAACTCCACGCTGGGCGCGTTTTCCAAGATCAAGGGCATACCGCGACCCCAACCTTCCACCATCTCGATGCGGCGAAACAGGTCGGCAACCAGCGGGTTGCGGCGGCGCGAGACATTGCCTTTGCGCATTTCGGCCAGCGTCAGCCCGCCATACAGCTTGCCGGGATTGCGCACTTCGACGCGGTTTTTGAAGATGGCCACTTGCACATAGTCCGGGTCGCGCCAGTCGCGGTGGCAAAAGGCGTTAATGATGGCTTCACGCAGCGCGTCCATCGAAACTTCGGGCACGTCCACGCGGTACAAGCCCTCCAGCCGCATGCCGATGTGGATGTTTTTGAGGATGTACTTTTGCGCCTCTTCGATCAGCTCCAGAATGTCGCCGTCAAAGTCGTGCCGGTCGATGATGGTGACGGTGTCGGTGGTGCCAAACACGGCGCAGCGCAACTGGATCGGCTCTTTAGCAAAGAACAGGCGGGCGGCGTTGCACAGTTCGCCTTTTTGTAGCAACTCCAGCTTGGTCAGGGCCTGCTGCAGCCTTATTTCATCGTCATCGCCCAGCGTGTCCCACAGCAGGCTGGCGCGCTTGGCAAAGCTTTGTACTTTCTTGATCTCCAGATCGGGCCAGGGCTTGTCCAGCGCTCGGGTGTCCCAGCGCAGGGCGTTTTGGCTTTTTAGTTCGGCCAGGCTTTTCTTCAGCTCGACGGTTTCGCTCTCGCGCAAGGCTTCAGAACTCATACCCCAGCCCTCCCAGCTTTTGCCGTATCAACTGGTCCAGTTCCGCGCCCTTGGCCATTTGCTCGCCGAGTTTTTCGGTGAGCTGCTGCATCTTGGTGGCGAAGTCTTCATCGTTGTCTTCGACTGTTTCCGCGCCCACGTAGCGGCCGGGGGTGAGGACGTGGCCGTGCTGGGCGATCTCGGCCAGCGGGACCGATCGACAAAACCCCGGGATGTCCTCGTAAACAGTGCGTGAGAAGCTATCATTTTCGGAGCGACTGTTAGCGTGGCCCGCATCCGGTTCCCCGCGCCATGCGGCCACGGTGGTGGCGATGCGCTCGATCACCGCGTCGGTGAACTCGGATTGCACGCGGCTGATCATGGAGGCCTGTTTGCGGGCGTCGATGAACAGCACTTCGCCCTTGCGCTGGGTTTTCTGCTTGACCAGAAACCACAGGCAGGCCGGGATCTGGGTGTTGAAGAACAACTGGCCGGGTAGCGCCACCATCACCTCCACCACGTCGGCGTCCACCATGGCGGCGCGGATGGTGCCCTCGCTGTTCTGACTACTGCTCATGGAGCCGTTGGCAAGCACGATGCCGGCGCGGCCCGCGGGCTTGAGGTGGTGCAGCATGTGCTGCAGCCAGGCGTAGTTGGCGTTGCCCTGCGGTGGGTCGCCATAGACCCAGCGGGCGTCGCCGGTCAGGCTGCCGTGCCACCAGTCGCTGATGTTGAAGGGCGGATTCGCCAGGATGAAATCGGCCCGAAGGTCGGAATGCTGGTTGCGGGTGAAGGTGTCGCCGGGTTCGCGGCCCAGGTTGAAGTCGATGCCCCGGATAGCCAGGTTCATGGCGGCGAGGCGCCAGGTGGTGGGGTTGGCCTCTTGGCCGTAGATGGAGACATCGCCAATCTTGCCGCCGTGGGCTTCGATGAACTTCTCACTCTGTACAAACATGCCGCCCGAGCCGCAGCAGGGGTCGTACACCTGGCCGCTGTGCGGGCTCAGGATGGCGACCAGGGTTTTGACGATGCTCGCTGGCGTGTAAAACTGCCCGCCGCGTTTGCCTTCGGCACTGGCGAACATGCCCAAAAAGTATTCGTAGACCTGGCCCAGCACGTCGCGCGCGGTGCTGGGGTTGTCGCCAAAGCCGATGGTGGACACCAGATCGACCAGTTCGCCGAGTTTGCCGTCGGGCAACTGGGCGCGAGCGTAGCGTTTGTCCAGAATGCCTTTGAGTTTGGGGTTTTCCGCCTCGATGACGGTCAGGGCGTCGTCAATGCGCTTGCCAATGTCGTTTTGTTTGGCGGCGGCGCGCAGCGCCTCCCATCGGGCGGACTCGGGCACCCAGAAGGCATTGACCTCGGTGTAGTAGTCGCGGTCTTCCAGCTCCTGCTCCAGGTCCGCAGCTGTGGCGTTGGCAAAGTGGTAGTCGTCTGCCGGGTTGGTCAGCCGCAGGGTCAGCTCCGCGCGGCGGGCGGCGAAGGTGTCGGAGATGTACTTGACGAAGATGAGGCCGAGCACCAGGTGCTTGTATTCGGCGGCGTCCATGTTGGCGCGGAGTTTGTCGGCGGTGGCCCAGAGTGTTTTTTTGATGTCGTCGAGCATGGCGTGGCAGTTTCCCTGTGCACTTGTTTTGGGTGTCAGCAGGGGATTATGCGGGCCGGAAAACGTGTCTACCGCCCCACCATGTCCTGCGGCCGAACCCAGGCGTCAAACTGCTCGGCCGTCACGTAGCCCGAGGCAATGGCCGCCTCGCGCAGGCTGCTGCCCGCGTGGTGGGCTTGTTTGGCGATGGCGGCGGCCTTGTCGTAGCCGATGTGCGGGTTCAGGGCGGTGACCAGCATCAGGGAGCGCTCCACCAGCTCGGCAATGCGTGCCCGGTTGGGGCTAATGCCCACGGCGCAGTGCGCGTTGAAGCTGCGCATGCCATCACTCAGCAGGCGCACGCTTTGCAGGAAGTTGTGGGCGATCAGGGGGCGAAACACATTGAGCTCGAAATTGCCCGAGGCGCCGCCCAGGTTGATGGCCACGTCGTTGCCCATCACCTGGCAGCACAGCATGGTCAGGGCCTCGCTTTGCGTGGGGTTGACCTTGCCGGGCATGATGCTGGAGCCGGGTTCGTTTTCGGGGAGGGACAGCTCGCCAATGCCGCTGCGCGGGCCGCTGGCGAGCCAGCGCACGTCGTTGGCGATTTTCATCAGGCTGGCGGCCAGGGTTTTGAGTGCGCCGTGGGCGTGCACCAGGGCGTCGCAACTGGCCAGGGCCTCGAACTTGTTGGGCGCGGTGATCAACGGCAGGCCGGTTAGCCGCGCCAGTTCGGCCGCCGCCAGTTCGGCGAAGCCCGCCGGGGCATTGAGCCCGGTGCCCACGGCCGTGCCGCCCAGCGCCAGTTCACACAGGTGGGGCAGGGCGGCCTGCACATGCCGTTCGCCATGCGCCAGTTGCGCCGCATAGCCGGAAAACTCCTGGCCCAGGGTGAGCGGCGTGGCGTCTTGCAAATGGGTGCGGCCGATCTTGACGATGGCATCGAATTCCTGCGCCTTGGCCGCGAGGGTGGCCTGCAGCGTGGCCAGAGCGGGCAGCAGGCTGTGCGTGAGGGCCTGCAGCGCCGCCACATGCATGGCGGTGGGAAACACATCGTTGGAAGACTGGCTGCGGTTCACCTCGTCGTTGGGGTGCACCAGACGCTGGTCGCCGCGCGGGCCGCCCAGCAACTCGCTGGCGCGGTTGGCCAGCACCTCGTTGAGGTTCATATTCGTTTGGGTGCCCGAGCCGGTTTGCCAGACCACCAGGGGGAATTCGCCCGCGTGCTGGCCGGCCAGCACCTCGTCGGCGGCGGCCTCAAGGGCATGTGCCTTCTGCGAATCCAGCAGGCCCAGGCCCAAGTTGACGGTGGCCGCAGCCCGCTTGACCTGCGCCAGCGCGTGGATGATTTCACGCGGCATCTGCTCACCCGAAATGGCGAAGTTCTGCAGCGAGCGCTGGGTTTGCGCGCCCCACAGGTGATCGGCGGGCACCGCGATGGCGCCCATGCTGTCGTGTTCGGTGCGGGTGCGCATGGCCACAGTATGGACATTTGGGCGGCGATTGCAAATGGCGGATCGCGTCAACCTGCCGTCGGCAGGATGGATTCCTGTACTTTTGCTCACAATTTTTTACCGCCCAGAAGTCAGCATATTGCGCGGCGCAAGCGTTGCGGAAATGGATTCACTTTGGGAGACCATGATGAAGAAGTTGACTGCAGCAACTCTGCTGGCATGTGTGCTGGGGACGGGGGCCGTGTCTGCGGATACCCGCGTGGGCGTTTCGATCGGGATCTACCAGCCTGGCGTTTACGGTCGTATCGACATTGGCAACTACCCGCAGCCCGTGTTGGTGTACCCACAACCCATTGTGGTGACGCCCGTGCCGCTGGCGTACTACCGCCAGCCCATTTACCTCTATGTGCCGCCCGGGCACCAAAAACACTGGGCGAAGCACTGCGCCCGCTACAGCGCATGCAATCAGCCGGTGTATTTTGTGCAGGAACAGTGGGTGAGAGAGCGTTATGAACAGGAGCGAGGCCGCGGTGGCCATCGGAACGCAGGGCGGCATGACCGCTGGGATGGTGGGGACCACCATGGCCACGACAACCGGAGGTAAGCCACACCGACCGATGCACCGGGTGCTGTGGGCGCGGGGCTGGGCGTAACGCGTCGCCAGCGGGTCCAGTCATGGGCATGAACTCCCAAGGCCGCGCTGTGCACGAAGCGCCTTTGCGGATTTTGAGAATTCGCAAACGTTTCAAACATTCGCGCTGTTCAATGAAATCCAACGTGGGTTGGGTTCATTTGAAAGGAGCGTTGTTATGGCTGAGCTAAAAACGATTGCCGTGGTGGGCGCCACCGGGGCGCAAGGCGGTGGGTTGGTCCGTGCGATTTTGAACGATCCAGGTGGTGGGTTCGCCGTGCGGGCCCTCACCCGAAATCCCAGATCCGAAAAAGCCCAGGCGCTTGCCGACTTGGGCGCGGAGGTGGTGCGTGCCGATATTGACGACGAGGCGAGTCTGGCCAAGGCCTTCAAAGGGGCGTATGGCGCCTACTGTGTGACCTTTTTCTGGGAGCATCTCTCGCCGGCAAAGGAGAAGGCGCAAGCCCAGCACATGGCTTTTGCGGCCAAAGCAGCGGGGCTCAAGCACGTCATCTGGTCCACGCTGGAAGACACCCGGCAGTGGATCCCGCTCTCGGACAAACGCATGCCCAACTTGACGGGCGGGTACAAGGTGCCCCACTTTGATGCAAAGGGCGAGTCCAACAAGTTCTTCACCGAGCAAGGGGTTCCCACCACGTTTCTGTACCCGTCTTTCTACTGGGACAACCTGGTCCATTTCGGCATGGGGCCCAAAAAAGGGGCCGACGGCAAACTGGTGTTCTCGCTTCCCTTGGGCGACAAGAAGATGCCTGGCATCGCTGCCGAAGACATCGGCAAATGTGCCTACGGCATCTTCAAGAAGGGCGCTAAATACATTGGTAAAACCGTCGGTATCGCGGGCGCGCATCTGACCGGGCAGCAGATGGCCGATGCCATGTCCTTGGCATTGGGGCAAGAGGTGCGTTACCAGCCCGTGAGTCCGCAGACCTACCGCAGTTCGGGCATGCAGGGGGCGGAAGACCTGGGCAATATGTTCCAGTTCTTCTGCGACTTTGAGCGCGATTTTTGCGGCATGCGCAATGTTGACGTTGCGCGCACCTTGAACCCCGCGCTGCAGTCCTTTGACGCCTGGTTGGCCCAGAACAAGACCCGCATTCCGCTGCGGTGATGCCTGGGTGGATGGGGAGCGTTAGGCACTCACGCTCAGCGTGTTGCTGCTTTGTTCCGTAAGGCTGGCGGCAATTTGCGTGTACATCTGCTGGGCGAGTTTGGCCACGTCCACCAAACGCTCCAGTTCGGACACGGTTCCGTCCTGGTTGGTGTCGAGCTTGTCGTAGGTTTGGGAAGAGGCCGATTCGCTTGTGCCAGCGCCGCCAGATCCGCCCGGGCCACCAGCCGGGGGCGGGCCGCTCGGGCCGTCGGGGCTACCAGTGCCATTGTCGGTGCCGCCGCCGCTGCGCATCTGGGCAAAGTCCAGGGTGGAGGGGGGCGGTGGCATCAGGCTTTGCATGCCTTGGCCCAACTCCTCGCTGCTCAGGCTGCCATCGGCATTGCTGTCCATGGTACTGAAGGCCTCAGCCGTATCGCCGTCGAGGCTGACCCCGGTTTTTTGGCTGATATCGCTCAGCATGGTTTTGAGTTCGGCCTGGTCGACGCCGCCGCTGCCGTCGGTGTCCACTTTGGCAAACATTTTGGCCTGCATCTGGCTACGGTGGGCCTTCATGGGGCCCCAAGGGTCGCTGGAGCCGCTGACCCCGCTGATGGTGCTCATGGTGTGATCCTTTCAAGGGTTGGAGTGACAAGTCACCCGGGCCCGGGACAGGCGGTAGGCGACAGTTCCATTCTTGGTCTTGCCGGTAACGCGGGTTTGTCTGCTTTGTACCCACCTTGGTACAAAGGGCGCTTGGAGGCGCGCAACAGGGGTGAAAAAGCCAGGCATTTCGGGCCTTCAAAAAAACGAGGGGCACCCTAAACTGGTCCGTTGCGAAGACCCGTCCGTCTGCCCAAGGCCTGCCCATGAAACCCACGCCCCACATTCTGATCGTCGATGACGACACCGACATCACGGCCCTGCTCAGTGACTACCTGTTGCGTTTCAACCTGGTGCCCCATGTGGCGTGTGATGGGGATTCCATGCGCGCCCAGCTGGCCCGGCACCCCATCGATCTGGTGGTGCTCGATGTCATGCTGCCCGGCGAGGATGGCCTGGTGCTGTCGCGCGAAATCCGCCAGCGCTCCAGCCTGCCGGTGATCATGCTCACGGCCCGTTCCAACCCCTATGACCGCGTGCTGGGCCTGGAAAACGGCGCGGACGATTACATGAGCAAACCCTTTGAGCCGCGCGAACTGGTCGCCCGCATCCACACCGTGCTGCGGCGGTCCACCCAGCTTCATGATGGGCCGCCCAATCTGGCGCGCAGCGATGTGGTGTGTTTTGACGGCTGGGAGCTGCACCGCGAAGACCGCTGCCTGACCTCGCCCACGGGGCTGGTGGTTGCTTTGTCCAATGCCGAGTTCCGCCTGTTGAACACGTTCTTGCAGACGCCCCGGCGCCTGTTCAGCCGCGACCAGCTCATGGAGCAGGCGCGGGGCCGGGCCATGGACGCCTTTGAACGCAGCATCGACTTGCTGGTGTCGCGTCTGCGGCAAAAGCTGGCCGATGACCCGGATGAGCCTTCCATGATCAAAACCGTGCGGGGGGCAGGGTATATGTTCAATGTGCAATCGGTGCAGGGCCGCACGGCATGGCGGGCCTGAAACGCCGCATTGCGGCGTGGTTACCCGACAGCCTGTTTGGGCGCCTGGCCTGGCTGCTGGTGGTGGCGGTGGTCAGCAGCCATGTGCTGGCCCTGACCTTGATGTTTGAAGTGCTGCCGCGGCCGCCTTTTCCGCCCCCGCCCGGCGCTTTGCCCGGCCCCCACCCGGGCGGTCCACCTCCTCTTTTTCATATGGGCTTGCTGCTGGACATTGCAGTGCGCTTGGGCGCTTTGACGCTGGCTGCGTGGGTCGGCGCCAAGTGGTTGTCGGAGCCCATGCGCCGTCTGGCCGGGGCCGCCCGGGAGTTGGGAAACGATATCCACCGTGCCCCGCTGACCGAGCAAGGCACCCGCGAATGCATCGAAACCACCCGGGTGTTCAACCAGATGCAGAGCCAGATTCGCCAGCAACTGGAGCAACGTGACCAGTTTGTGGCCGCGGTGTCGCACGATTTGCGCACACCCCTGACCCGGCTGGCCCTGCGTGCCGAAGCCCTGCACGATCCGCAAGAGCGTGCACGCTTTGGCAAGGACATTGTCGAAATGGACGAGATGATCCGCGCCACGCTGGACTATTTGCGCGGTGCTGCCGACCCGGAGCCCATGGTCTTGCTGGATGTGGACGCCCTGCTGGGCAGCCTGGCCTGCGACTGCCAGGATAGCGGGCAAGATGTGCAGGTGGTGGCGGGTGGCCCGGTGGCGCCCCTGCTGGCCCAAAGATCGTCGATGCGCCGCTGCCTTGGCAACCTGGTCGAAAACGCGGTGCGCTACGGTGTGCGGGCGCGTATTGCCGTGTATGACTCGGCCGATGCGCTGAAGATTGTGGTGGCCGATGACGGCCCCGGCATTGCCGTGCAAGAGCTGGACAAGGTGCTCACGCCTTTTTACCGCCTGGAGTCTTCCCGCAACCGCAACAGCGGTGGTGTGGGCCTGGGGCTGGCCACGGCCCACGACATTGCGCGCCGCCACGCGGGCACGCTGCAGCTGGTGAATGGCCCCAGCGGGGGTTTGGAAGCCATCTTGACGCTGCCACGGTAGGCCAGCGCTGTGTTGCACCGCCCGCATTTGCTACTGAATTCATAGCTGCTTGCGCACTGTCTACGGGGGCTCAGCTCAATTTTCGTTGGGAATTTTTGTGAATCGGGGCTGGCGGATGCCCTCCACCAGCACCGTTTCTTCAAACATGGCTGCCGGCCGCACCCACAGGCCCCGCTCCCCGTACAGCGCGCGGTACAGCGTCATCGGCTCACACGTCTCACTGTGGCGCACGGTGTCCACCACTTCGTACAAATTGCCTTTGTAATGCCGGTACAGCCCCGGGGGCGTGGTGACCAATAAAGGCAGTTTTTCCTCACTCATGGGACAATCCTTGGTTATGCATCCAAAAGCTCTCTTAGAAGCCTGTTCCGAGTTGGTCCGGCTCACCCTCAAATTTGACCACCCCGCTGACGCTATTGTGTCGCGCTTTTTCCGTGAGCACCGTGGCCTGGGGCCGCGCGAGCGGGCCACCTTGGCCGAAACGGTGTACACCGTGTTGCGCAAAAAGCTGCTGTTTGACCACCTGGCGCCCTCGGGCAGCGGGCCCAAGGAGCGCCGCCTGGCGATCCTGGGTTTTTATGGCCCCGGCGACTTTCTGCGCAGCGCGCTGACCGACCAGGAGAAAAACTGGCTGGACCAGTGTGAAAAGGTCGATCCCAAGGATCTGATGGATCGCCATCGCCACAACCTGCCCGAGTGGCTGGTGCAGCCGCTCAAGGACCAGGTGGGAGACGGATTTTGGCCTTTGGTCGAAGGCTTGAACCATGGTGCCGGACTGGACCTGCGGGTCAACGACTTCAAGGCCAAACGCGCCGATGTGCAAAAAGAACTCGCGAAACTCGGTATCAAGGCCGTTCCCACCCCGTACTCGCCCTGGGGTCTGCGTATCGCGGGCAAACCCGCCCTGAACAAAATGGAAGCCTTCACCCGGGGCGACTTCGAGGTGCAGGACGAAGGCTCGCAGCTGCTGGCCATGCTGGTGGACGCCAAACGCGGGGAAATGGTGGTGGACTTTTGCGCCGGTGCCGGCGGCAAAACCCTGGCCATTGGCGCGGCCATGCGCAGCACCGGTCGCCTGTATGCGTTCGACACCTCGGCTGGCCGTTTGGATTCTTTCAAGCCACGCATGGCGCGCAGTGGACTGTCCAATGTGCACCCCGCAGCCATCGCCCACGAGCGCGATGACCGGGTCAAGCGCCTGACGGGCAAAATCGACCGCGTGCTGGTGGATGCGCCGTGTACCGGCATGGGCACTTTGCGCCGCAATCCCGACCTGAAATGGCGCCAAACCCTGCAATCGGTGGAAGAGATGGCGGTCAAGCAGGCCGCTATTTTGCAAAGCGCAGCACGTTTGCTGAAGCCGGGCGGGCGTCTGGTGTACGCCACCTGCAGTGTGTTGCCGCAAGAAAACGAGGCCATTGCCGAAGCCTTCTCCACGGCCAATCCCGAGTTTGAGGCCCTGTCGGTGGGCGAGGTCCTGACCGGGCTGAAGGTGCAGGATGCCCCCACCTTGTGCAGCGGCGGCGACAACGGCCAGCTGTACCTGCGTTTGTGGCCGCATCGGCATGCGACGGATGGTTTTTTTGCCGCCGTTTGGCAAAAGAAGTAAGTGTTGGGCAGGACCGCTGGGGTCCTGCGTGTTGAGGGAGTGCGTTGAATATGTTGTTACCTGATGGGTCGGTACTGGATGCCACCGTAGCGTGGCTGGCCTCGGGCCTTTGGGACCTGCACTGGTGGCAGATTGCACTGTTCACCCTGGTCATGACGCACATCACCATGATCAGTGTGACGGTGTTCCTGCACCGCCACCAGGCGCACCGGGCTTTGGATTTGCACCCTATTGCCTCGCATTTTTTCCGCTTCTGGTTGTGGCTGACCACCGGGCAGGTGACCAAGGAATGGGCCTCCATCCACCGCAAGCACCACGCCAAATGCGAGCAGGCCGAAGACCCGCATAGTCCCCATGTGTACGGCATCAAAACCGTGCTCTTGCAGGGGTATGAGTTGTACCGGGCCGAGGCCGCCAACAAGGACACCCTGGCACGTTACGGCCACGGCACACCCAACGACTGGCTGGAGCGCCAGCTGTACACCCGCTTTTCCACGCTGGGCGTGAGCCTGATGCTGGTGATCGACCTGGCCTTGTTCGGCGCGGCGGGCCTAGCCGTGTGGGCCGTGCAAATGGCCTGGACCCCGGTGATGGCGGCCGGCATCATCAATGGCGCGGCCCATTACTGGGGCTACCGCAACTTTGAAGCACCCGACGCCAGCACCAATATTTCCCCGTGGGGTATTTTGATTGCGGGCGAAGAGTTGCATAACAACCACCATACCTACCCGACCTCGGCCAAGCTGTCGGTGAAAGTCTATGAATTTGACGTGGGCTGGATGTACATCAGGCTGATGCAGACGCTCCGCCTGGCCAAGGTCAAAAAAACCCCGCCCAAGGCGGCCTATGGCGAGATTCGCCCGGTGGCGGACGAAAAAACGCTGGAAGCATTGATTGCCAACCGCTACGAAATCATGGCCACCTATGCCAAAGGCATGCGCCTGGCGGCACGCACCGAGTTCGAGGCCATGAAGGCCCGCAGCGCCGATGGCGCCGTGATCCAAGCGGCCAAGCGCTGGATGCACCGCGATATAGAAAAAATCCCGGCTTCCGTGGCGGTTGCGCTGGCGCGCGCACGCCAAGCTTCGCCCGTGCTGGACAAGATGGTGACCATGCGCGAAGAGCTGCGCCAGATGTGGCTCAACACCCATGTGTCGCGTGAGCAGTTGACACTGGATCTGCAGGCCTGGTGCCGCCGGGCGGAGGAGAGCGGTATTGCCGCGTTGCAAGAATTTTCGCTGCGGCTGCGTTGTGCACGCCTCTGATGGCTTGAGACTGGCTTAGGCCGTTCACGGCGGAAAGATAAGACGGAATGGAATCTATCTCGCGGCGGGACATTCTCGGGGGTATCGCCTGGATTGGGGCTGGCAGCATCGGCTGGCCACTGGAGGCGATGGCACAGGCCGAGCGCGGTGCGGCGTTTTATCCCCCTTCTTTGACCGGTTTGCGCGGCAGCCACCCCGGTGCCTTTGAAGCGGCGCATGTGCGTGCCTGGTCGGGCCAGCAAGACCATGGCCCGCTGGCAGCCCCGGCGCAGAGTTATGACTTGGTGGTGGTTGGTGGGGGCATCAGCGGATTGGCGGCGGCGCATTTTTATCGCCAAACGGTGCAGCGTGACGCGCGTATTCTGATTTTGGACAACCACGATGACTTTGGTGGCCACGCCAAACGCAATGAATTTCAGGTGGATGGCACGCGTCTGCTGAGTTATGGCGGAACCCAGTCGATTGACACCCCTGCCGACTACAGCGCCGTCGCCCTGGGGCTGCTCAAGGACCTGGGCATTGACCTCGAACGGTTGCGCTCCAGTTATGACTTGCAGTTTTTCAAGCGTTATGGCCTGACACTTGGCGTGTTCTATGACCAGGCCAGTTTTGGCCGAGCCGCGCTGCTCCAGAGCGGGCGGCCCACCCGCCAGACGGCTGCTTACTACGCCAGCCACTACGTGCCCGGATTGGCCGAAGCCCCGGAGTTTGTTCAGCAAATCGACGCCGCGCCGCTGACCAAGGCGCAACGTGCGAAGCTGCGCGAGGTGCTGGACGCCGGTGCCAAGGCACAGGCATTTTTTAAAGGAAAAAATGGCCGCGAGCGACTGGAATCGCTGTCCTATGTGCAGTATCTGGACCAGGCCTTTGGCATCAAGGACCCCGCGCTCATTGCACTGTTGTCGATGCCATTGGCCGAAGAAGCGGCTTTGGGCGGCAGCGCGCTGCCATTGTCCGGCGCCCTGTCGGGAGGCTTGTTGGGCTTTCCCGCCACGCTGTTGCGAGACATGGCGGGTGATGACGACGGGGACGAAGAGGACGAAAAGGAGGATGGCGACGAGCGCGAGGGGTATGTCTACCACTTTCCCGACGGAGGTGCCACCATTGCCCGCCTGTTGGTGCAGCGCCTGATTCCTGAAGTGGCACGCTTTGACACCCCAGAACAGTGTTTGAGCGCCCGATTCGACTACGACCAGCTCGACCGGGCGGAACACCCGGTCCAGGTGCGGCTCAACAGCCTTGCCGTGCAGGTGGCCAATACGGACCAGGGCACCCAGGTCAACTACCTACGCCAAGGCAAGCACTTGCAAGCCCGAGCGCGCCACACCGTGATGGCGGGCTGGCACATGATGGGGGCGCACATCATCACCGGCTTGCCCGAGCGGCAAAAGGCGGCCATGCGCGCCAACCTCAAAATGCCTCTGGTGTACGTGCAAGTCGCTTTGCGGCAATGGAAACCTTTGCAAAGCAGCGGTGTGGCTGCGGCTTACTGTCCTGGCGCGTATTTTCAGTTTGTGCAAATGGACTTTCCGGTGGGCATGGGCAGCTACCGGCCAACGCGCACGCCCGATGCGCCCACCACGCTGTTGTTGATTCGCATGCCTTGCCCGCTGCAGGGGAAAGGAAGCACCGAAGACCTGCTGCGCCAAGGCCGCGCCGAACTGCTGGGCGTCCCGTTTGAGCACTACGAGGCGCAGGTGCGTGCGCAACTGAGCGCCATGTATGGCCCGTTTGGCTTTGACGGAGCGCGAGACATCGCTGCCATCACGGTCAACCGCTGGCCCCACGGCTACGTGTATGAAGATGCCATGTACGACGGCGAACCGGCCCATCTGCTGGCGCGCAAGCGCCATGGGCGTATTGCCATGGCCAATGCCGACTCAGCAGGCAGTGCCTACACCAATGCCGCCATCGACATGGCCTGGCGCGCGGTGCAAGAGCTCAAGGCGCTTGGGTAGATTCGCTTGGAAAATCGAGGTAACTGGCAACCGCAGTGCAGTACCATCCCCCGCATGACCACACCCAGCTTTGAAATCAAGGACTACCGCCAAGCCGTGGTCACCTCTTTGGGCGTCATCTTGGGTTTTTTGCTGGGCTTCCTGGGCCAATGGGTCACCGAGGACACCTTCGCCCTGAAAACCACCGGCGATGTGATCGTGTTTTACGGCAACCTGCTGGCCGCAGCCTTGTTGCTGGCGGCGCTTTTTCGGATGCTGGTGCCCAGCCTGGATGCCAGTGGCGCCTTGCGTGACTACCGCCGCACGCTGGCGATCTATATGACCGGAGTGCTGCTGGCCTTTGGCAGCATTATTGTTTCTGCCTTCGTGTAGCTGAATTTGGGGCTCGCAGCCCTCTTTGCTGACCACGCCCGCCTACCTGCGCAAAATGCACAGCCCGACGGGGCTTGCGAAATGTTGGCGTGCCAACAGTGGTGAATTCCCTTCTCTTGTCCAAATACTCCAGCAGCAGATGTGGGTTGGACGTTCTGCGTAGGTAAAGGAGGAGGGCGCAGCCCGGGGGACACGAAGCAGAGCGCCCAATCCACATCTGCTGCCGGCGGAAGAAGTGCCCCCAAAGCCAACTATTCAATAAATCCAGGACGTAAAAAAGCCCGCACAGGGCGGGCATTTTTCAAGAAGGCTTAATGCGAGGGGACAGAGCTAAAGATCTGTCCCCAGGACATTATTTAAGCTTCATTTCCTTGTAGTCCACATGCTTGCGAGCTTTGGGATCAAATTTCTTGATCAACATTTTCTCGGGCATGGTTTTCTTGTTCTTGCTGGTCGTGTAGAAATGACCAGTACCTGCTGTGGATTCCAGCTTGATTTTTTCGCGTCCGCCTTTGGTTGCCATGGTTCTGCTCCTTATGCCTGGCCACGTGCGCGCAGATCTGCGAGCACAACATCAATACCCTTTTTGTCGATCAAACGCAGACCTGCGTTGGAAATCCGCAGGCGAACCCAACGGTTTTCAGTCTCGACCCAGAAACGGCGGTATTGCAGGTTCGGCAGGAACCGGCGCTTGGTTTTGTTGTTGGCGTGGGAAACATTGTTCCCGACCATGGGGCCTTTGCCCGTGACTTGACATACGCGTGCCATTAGGACACTCCGATACTTCTTTAACGGCTATTGCTGGCGATCAAATAGTCTGTACTGACAGACACACCCAATCTCGCTCTAGCCTCACCTCGCCAAATAAAAAAGGGTGGCGGTAACCCCAGGTTACTTTACGTAACCCCCCGCCAAGGTGACTTGGCGGATATTGCTGCCCTGCGGCCCTCACGGGCTGATTTCAGCAAAGCCTGCGATTATAGCGGGGTTTCCAATTACTCTTGTTGTTCCAGGAAACGCTGCGCATCCAGTGCCGCCATGCAGCCCGTGCCTGCGCTGGTGATGGCTTGGCGGTAGACATGGTCCTGCACGTCGCCGGCCGCAAACACGCCGGGTACCGAGGTCATGGTGGCGAATCCCTTGAGCCCGCCCTGGGTGACGAGGTAACCCCCCTCCATTTCCAGCTGACCCTGGAAGATTTCGCTGTTGGGGGAGTGGCCGATGGCGATAAAACAACCCTTGAGCGTGATGTCTTCCGTGGCGCCGTCCTTGGTGCTTTTCACGCGGATGCCGGTGACGCCGGTGGCGTCGCCCAGCACTTCGTCCAGGGTGCAGAAGGTTTTGAGTTCGATCTTGCCGTCGGCCACCTTGGCCATCAGCTTGTCCACCAGAATGGGCTCGGCCTTGAACTTGTCGCGGCGGTGCACCAGGTAGACCTTGCTGGCGATGTTGGACAGGTACAGCGCCTCTTCCACCGCCGTGTTGCCGCCACCCACCACGCAGCAAATTTCATTGCGGTAGAAGAAACCGTCGCAGGTGGCGCAGCCCGACACGCCGCGCCCCATGAAGGCGGTTTCAGACGGCAGGCCCAGGTACTTGGCCGAGGCGCCGGTGGCGATGATCAGGGAGTCGCAGGTGTATTCGTCGGTGTCGCCCTTCAGGGTGAAGGGGCGCTTGCTCAAATCGACCGCGTTGATGTGGTCAAAAATGATTTGGGTCTGGAAGCGCTCGGCGTGCTCCAAAAAACGCTGCATCAGCTCGGGGCCCTGTACACCCTGCACGTCGGCGGGCCAGTTGTCCACTTCGGTGGTGGTCATGAGCTGGCCGCCTTGGGCCATGCCGGTGACCAACACGGGGTTGAGGTTGGCGCGTGCCGCGTACACGGCGGCGGTGTAGCCAGCGGGGCCAGAGCCCAGAATCAGAACTTTGGCGTGTTTGGTGGAGGACATTGGGTTACCTATCTATGCAAAAACTCGGAGCGATGCGGTGTACATTTGGAAGAGAAGTCGATGGCTGCAATGCAGGTTGAACCAGATTTTTGGCATGTGCCATCCACTTGCAGGCTAGATTGTAAGAAACCTATTTTTGCCCTTTTGGAAAATATGCCATGTCAGCGGTGAGTAACCTGGACCTGATCCGTCGCGTTGCCTTGTTTTCGATGCTTACGCCAGAGCAGGCGGAGTCCTTGGCGGGCGCCGTGGGAAAGAAACGTTTCAAGCGCGGCGAATGCATCGTGACGCAAGGAAAACATTCCAACGCGTTGTTCATTCTTCTGACGGGCCGCGCCCGCGTGCTGATCACCGACAACCAGGGACGCGAAGTGATTTTGACCACTTTGCGCTCGGGCGACTGCGTGGGGGAGATGAGCATCATTGATGAAGAACCCCACAGCGCAACGGTGTTGGCAGAGTTGCAGTGCGATGTGCTGGTCTTGGATCGTGAAGATTTTTTGCGCTGCCTGAAAGAAAATGCCTGCATTGCCAATGCCGTCATGCGCGGCTTGGTGCAGCGCTTGCGCAACGCCACGCAAAAAATCGGTTCCCTGGCGCTGATGGGGGTGTACGGGCGGGTGGCCAATGTGCTGCTGGAAGCGGCGGTACTGAACGAACGCGGCGAGCGCCTGACCCGCGAAAAAATCTCCCGCCAGGATCTGGCCAAGATGGTGGGCGCCTCCCGCGAGATGGTCAGCCGTGTCATGAAGCACTTTGAAGAGCAGGGGTTTATTGAAACCTTGGACCACGGCGTGCTGCGCGTCATTGAACGCCGGGTTGCGCCGCGCTGAGTGCGTATTGGTGTACACCGGGGCGGCGGTCGGCGTAAGGGCAGCGCTTGCGTTAAGCTAGTGCCCGACTGGTTTGCCGCATGACTTATTCGCTCAATACCCTCCATCCTTCTTCCTCTTCCCCCGCATCCGTCCGAACCGCCACAGGCATGGGCCGTTTCGGCAGTGAGTTGGCCTTGGTCGCGGGCTTTTTCCTGTTGGCCCTGTGGCTGGTGGCCTTGCTGAGTTATTCACCGCAGGACGCGGCCTGGTCAACATCGGGCACGGGCGCAGCGGTGCTGAACCGGGCAGGGAGTCTGGGCGCCTGGATTGCCGACCTGAGTTATTTTTTGGCGGGTTTTTCTGTCTGGTGGTGCGTGGCCGTGGGTATTCGTGTGTGGTTGTCGGTGCTGGCCAAGCGCTTGCGTGGGGACGATGTGGGTGGCGTGCGCCACCGCTTTGCTTTCTGGACCGGCTTGGTGCTGCTGCTGTACGCCAGCGGTTCGCTGGAGTGGACCCGCTTGTACAGCTTGGAGGCCCGCTTGCCCGGCCACAGTGGGGGGGTATTGGGCTATTTGGCGGGTTCTTGGAGTGTGCAGTGGCTGGGTTTCTCGGGGGCTGGCTTGGTGGCGATTGTGCTGGGCATTGTGGGTTCTTCCCTGGTTTTCAAATTCTCCTGGGTGCGTCTGGCCGAGGCCATCGGCGCCTGGGTGGATTCCAAGGTTGAGTCGCGGCGCGAACAGCGCGAAATGGCGCAAGACAAAGAGCTGGGACTGCAGGCCGCCCGCGAGCGCGAAGAAATTCTCTTGGAGGAGCACGAAGAAATAGCGGTGCACCACCCCAAACCGGTGGTGATTGAGCCGGTGCGCATCGAGCTGCCGCCCAGCACGCGGGTGGCCAAAGAGCGGCAAAAACCCCTGTTCTCCGAGATGCCCGACAGCAAATTGCCCCAGGTGGCCCTGCTGGACGGCGCGCTCTTGCGCCAGGAGACCGTGGCCCCCGAGACGCTGGAGATGACCAGCCGCATGATCGAGAAGAAGCTCAAGGACTTTGGTGTGGAGGTGCGGGTGGTGCTGGCCTCGCCCGGCCCGGTGATCACGCGCTACGAGATCGAGCCCGCCACGGGCGTCAAGGGCTCGCAGATTGTGGGCTTGGCCAAGGATTTGGCGCGTTCCCTGAGCCTGGTGTCGATCCGCGTGGTGGAAACCATTCCCGGCAAAAACTACATGGCGCTGGAGCTGCCCAACGCCAAGCGCCAGTCCATCACCCTGTCTGAAATTTTGGGCTCGCAGGTCTACCACGAGGCCAAGTCTCTGCTGACGATGGGCCTGGGCAAGGACATCATCGGCAACCCGGTGGTGGCGGACCTGGCCAAGATGCCGCACGTGCTGGTGGCGGGCACCACTGGTTCGGGCAAGTCGGTGGGCATCAACGCCATGATTTTGAGCATTTTGTACAAGGCCGAGGCGCGCGACGTGCGCCTCTTGATGATCGACCCCAAGATGCTGGAAATGTCGGTGTACGAAGGTATTCCCCATTTGCTGGCCCCGGTGGTGACCGACATGCGCCAGGCCGCCCATGGCCTGACCTGGTGCGTGGCCGAGATGGAGCGCCGCTACAAGCTGCTGAGCAAAATGGGGGTGCGTAATCTGGCGGGCTACAACGCCAAGATCGACGACGCCGCCTCACGCGAGGAATTTATTTACAACCCCTTCAGCCTGACGCCCGAGGCGCCGGAGCCCTTGCAGCGCCTGCCACACATCGTGGTGGTGATCGACGAGCTGGCCGATTTGATGATGGTGGTGGGCAAGAAGATCGAAGAGCTGATCGCCCGCTTGGCGCAAAAGGCGCGGGCCGCCGGCATCCATTTGATTTTGGCCACCCAGCGCCCTAGCGTGGACGTGATTACCGGCCTGATCAAGGCCAACATTCCCACCCGCATTTCCTTCAAGGTCAGCAGCAAGATCGACAGCCGCACCATCCTGGACCAGATGGGCGCCGAGGCCCTGCTGGGCCTGGGCGACATGTTGTACATGCCCGGCAGCGGCATGCCGACCCGGGTGCACGGCGCTTTTGTCAGCGACGAAGAGGTGCACCGCGTGGTCAGCTACCTGAAGACCCAAGGCGAGCCCGACTATGTGGAGGGTGTGCTGGAAGGCGGCACCGTGGACGGTGAAGACGGCGAGGGCGGGGAGCTGGGCGGTGGCGGCGGTGAAAAAGACCCCATGTACGACCAGGCCGTGGAGGTGGTTTTAAAGAACCGCAAGGCCAGCATTTCCTTGGTGCAGCGCCACCTAAAGATCGGCTACAACCGCGCCGCGCGTCTGGTGGAAGACATGGAAAAAGCCGGACTGGTCAGCGCCATGAGTGGCAGCGGCCAGCGTGAAATTTTGGTGCCTGCGCGCGCCGAGTGACAAATAATTTTGGAATAAGGGGTGTCATGAGAATTCGTGCTTTTGCTATTGTTTTAATAGCTGCTTACGCAGTATCTGCGGGGGCTACAGGCCTAGAAAGCCTTGAAGTTTTTGTCAAAACGGTCAAAACCGGCCATGCCGACTTCATTCAGGTGGTGACGGCGCCCGCCAAAGACGGACAGGCGTCCCGGGCCAAAACCTCCAGTGGAGTCTTCGAATTTTTTCGGCCCAGCCGCTTCAAGTTCGTCTACAAAAAGCCGTTCGAGCAAAGCATCGTGGCCGATGGCCAAACCCTGTGGCTGTATGACGTGGACCTGAACCAGGTGACCGCGCGCAAGCAGGCCCAGGCCCTGGGCTCCACGCCCGCCGCCCTGATCGCCGCCGCGCCCGACCTGCGGACCTTGCAGGCCGACTTCACGCTGGCCGATGCACCCGACCAGGACGGATTGCAGTGGGTGCTGGCCACGCCCAAGGCCAAAGACAGTTCACTGCAAAGTGTGCGGGTGGGCTTCAAGGACGGTGCCTTGGCGGTGCTGGAGATGTTGGACAGCTTTGGCCAAAAATCGACCATGCGCTTTAGCGCCTTCCAGGCCAACACACCGCTGGACGCGGCCAGCTTCCAGTTCAAGCCGCCAGCGGGTGCGGATGTGATTCGGCAGTAGTTGCAGCGCCACCGCCGCTTATGACCGCTGTTGCTTCGTCTCACCAGCCGCTGGCCGAGCGCCTGCGCCCCCGCACGCTGGCCGAAGTCATTGGCCAGCAGCACCTGCTGGGCGAGGGCATGGCGCTGCGCCTGGCTTTTGAGTCCGGCCAGCCGCACAGTTGCATCCTCTGGGGGCCGCCGGGCACCGGCAAAACCACCATTGCGCGGCTCATGGCCAGCGCGTTTGACGCCCAGTTCATCAGCATCAGCGCGGTGCTGGGCGGGGTGAAGGACATCCGCGAGGCGGTGGAGCAGGCCTTGGCCGCCCGCGATGGGTTGGAGCCACGGCGCACCATCGTGTTTGTGGACGAGGTGCACCGCTTCAACAAAAGCCAGCAGGACGCGTTTTTGGCCCATGTGGAGAGTGGCCTGTTCACCTTCATTGGCGCCACCACCGAGAACCCGTCGTTCGAGGTGAACTCGGCGCTCCTGTCGCGGGCGGCAGTGTATGTGCTGCAGCCGCTGGCCGAAGAAGATCTTAAGCAAATCATCGCCAGAGCCCTTGCAGATACTGCGCAGCCAGCTATCGAAAGCATAGCAGTTGACCGCCTCATTGCCTATGCCGATGGCGACGCCCGGCGGCTGCTGAACACGCTGGAGACCTTGACGGTGGCTGCCAAACAGGAAAAGGTGGGCGAAATCACCGACGTCTGGCTGATGAAAGTCCTGGGCGAGCGTATGCGCCGCTACGACAAGGGCGGCGAGCAGTTTTACGACACCATCTCGGCCCTGCACAAAAGCGTGCGTGGCAGTGACCCCGACGCCGCCTTGTACTGGCTGATGCGCATGCTCGATGGCGGGGCTGACCCCCGCTACATGGCGCGCCGCCTGGTCCGCATGGCCACCGAAGACATCGGCCTGGCCGACCCGCGTGCCTTGCGCCTGGCGCTGGATGCTGCCGAGGTCTACGAGCGCCTGGGCTCGCCCGAAGGCGAACTGGCCCTGGCCGAATGCGTGGTCTACCTGGCTGTGGCGGCCAAGTCCAACGCGGTCTACAAAGCCTTCAACGAAGCCAAAGCCTTCATCAAAAAAGACGGCACCCGTCCCGTGCCCATGCACCTGCGCAATGCGCCCACCAAGCTGATGAAGCAGTTGGACTACGGCAAGGGCTACCGCTACGCCCACGACGAGGAAGGCGGCTTTGCCGCGGGTGAGCGCTACTTGCCCGACGGCATGGCCTCACCCGGCTTTTACCGACCCGTAGAGCGGGGCCTGGAGATCCGCATCGCCGAGAAGCTGCGGCGTTTGCGGGAGCTGGACCGCAAGAGCGAGGGCGGGGCGTAAGGGCGCGGCGTTGGAACGCGGTTTGGCCGAGCGCATCCGGCCCAAGGCGGACACCCGTCCGCCGAAGGCTTGCCCCACGGTTTGCGCATCTGCCGCCGGCATCGCCAGTGCTTCGAAGGCTTCCAGCGGCAGTGGGCGGCTGAACAGATAGCCCTGCATGAAATCGCAGCGGTGCACCGTGTTCAGAAAATAGCGCTGCGCTTCGGTCTCCACACCTTCGGCGACCACCTTGAGCTTCAGGCTGTGGGCCAGGCTGATGGTGGCAGCGCAGATGACGACCGCACCGTCGTTCGACTCGATGTTCATCACAAAGGAGCGGTCGATTTTGATCTGGTCCAAGGGAAGCTGGTTCAGGTAAGAGAGTGACGAATAGCCGGTGCCAAAGTCGTCCAGTGAAAACCCCACACCCGCCCGTTTCAGGGCGTGCATCTTGGCAATTACATCGTCCACATCCGCCACCAGCAGGCTCTCCGTCAACTCCAGTTTCAGCCTTTGGGGGTTGGCCCCGGTGGTTTTCAGCACGGTCAGCACCTCACCCACGAAGTCCAGTTGGCGGAATTGGTGGGCGCTGATATTCACGGCAACCATGAGGTGGGCCAACCCGGTTTGCTGGGCCCAGCGCGCCAACTGCCGACAGGCGGTTTCCAGCACCCAGTGGCCCAGGGGCAAAATCAGGCCGGTTTCCTCTGCCAGGGGAATGAATTCGGTGGGCGGCACCATGCCGCGTTGTCCATGCTGCCAGCGCACCAAGGCCTCGGCCCCGACCAAGCGGCCCTCGCCATCGACTTGGGCCTGGTAGTGCAAGACAAACTGTTTCTCCCGAACCGCAGCGCGCAAATCCTCTTCCAAAAGTACACGGGCGGTCACCGCGGCCTGCATCGCGGGGTCGAAAAAGCGCAGGGCGTTGCGTCCCCTGGACTTGGCCTGGTACATGGCAAAGTCGGCCTGCATCATCAAATCGGACATGGCCTCCTTGGGGTTGCCAAACAGCGTTACGCCGATGCTGGAGGTGCAGTGGTAGTCGTGGCCGTCGAGTAGGTAGGTCTGGTTGAGCGAGGCCAGCACTTTTTCACCAATGGTCTCCGCCTGGGTGGCTGCTTCATCGATGCCCGGGCTCAGGTTTTCCAGCAAGACCACAAATTCGTCGCCACCCAGGCGGGAGACGGTGTCGCCCTCACGCACGCAGGCCACCAGGCGCTGGGCCACCAGCTGCAACAGCAAATCGCCCTTGTCGTGGCCCAGTGTGTCGTTCAGGGTCTTGAACTTGTCCAGGTCGATGAACATGAGTGCCCCCCGGCGGTTCAGCCGCTGGGCGGTGGCAAGGGCCTGGTGCATGCGGTCCATCAGCAGCCGCCGGTTGGGCAGGTGCGTCAGCGGGTCGTAGAAGGCGAGGTGTTTGATCTCTTCCTCCGCCGCCTTGCGTTGGGTAATGTCGGTTTGTGTGCTGACGTAATGGGTTGTCACGCCTGCATCGGTCTTGACCGCCGTGATGACCATCCATTTGGGGTAAATCTCCCCGTTTTTGCGGCGGTCCCAGATCTCGCCCTGCCATACGCCGGTGGTGCGCACACACTCCCACATGGCCGTATAAAAGGCGGTGTCGTGGCGGCCCGAGCGCAGCAGCCGCGGTGTCTGGCCGACGGCTTCCTTTTCGGTGTAGCCGGTGTCTTCGGTGAACATGCGGTTGACCCGCAGGATCACGCCCTTGGAGTCCGTCACGATGATGCCGACCTGGGCCTCGAACGCGGTGGCTGCCACCCGAAGGTCGGCTTCAATGCGTATGCGGTCCGTGATGTCTCGCAAAATAACGGTGAGGTAGGTATCCCCGTCCGCATCCAACGGGGAAATCGACGCTTCCACCGGGAACTCCTCACCATTGGCACGCACGCCGGTGATGACACCCAGCCCGTCCATGCGCCGGGCGGTCGTATCTGCGGTGCTGAAGGTGCGGAAAGGGTCGGCGTGCGCCGTCTGCAAGCGCTGCGGCAGCAGCAGCTCCAGCGGCGCGCCCAGCACATCGCTGGCATGGCGGCCAAACATCTTTTCGGCGGCCTGGTTGAACAGGGTGACGCGTTGTGTGTTGTCCACCATGATCAGGGCATCCATGGCGAAATTGATGAAGCCCGTCAGTTCCGCTTGCAGGTGGTTGCGCACCCGGTCCGCAGCCGAGCGGCGTTGGTCGCTCTGGCGCAGCCTGTCTGCAGTGCGCCAGACAAACATACTGGACAAGGCCACGTAGATCAGGGAAACCAGGGCGACACCGAACTCGGAGCTGTAGAGCCCCCGCCGCTCGCCCTGGATGCGCAGCCAAATGATGATGAAGGGGGCCAGCACGGCCAGCGGTAGCAGTCTGCGGGCCATAACCCCGCCAAGGGTGTCGCAGGTCACCACCGCCATCAGCCCTTGCTGCGGCCGCGCCAACAGCACCCCCAGATTGACCACCACCAATCCGGCCGCGGTGCGCAAAGCAGCGCTGGAGTAAGCGCCGACACCATACAGCGAGGTCACGCCGTAGGCATAACCAAGAATGACCAAGACACCGACCATGGCGCCTACCAAAGCTGCTATTTGTGACCCCGCGTGGGCGCCAGGGCGGTCCAGCAGAAGCAGGGCCACCCCGGTCAGTGCCAAGCCCATGGCCGTGGATTGGGGCATGTGTCCCATGCCAAGATCCGCCACCAGCAGGTGTTCAGCGAGTGTCAGCAGCCCCAGTAGCACCAGCAGCGCTGCCGGGACGCGCTGGATACGGCGCCACAGGGTCGCCTGGGCTTGGTAGCCCACTGCGCACAGAGCCCCGCCGGCGAGAACGAAGCCCAGGGCCGTGTCGGCCTGCAGCATCTCCCAGCCAAACAGGTCGGCCAAGCCGAGCGCAATGGTGACCAGCGCACAGAGCCGGGCAGTGCTCTCAAAGCGCAGGACCAGGGCCAAGTTGTTTGTTTCGTCACGCACGGCGCCCTCCCATTCGCCGATTGTTGCCCATGCCGGCGGGCGGAAATTGCGAATTGTCATGGGACCACAGAGGCCCCTTCAGCGGCTCAGCGCAGATTGCCGGTGTGCCCTAGGGAGTAGCGACCGGGCTGCGGCCAGACCGTCAAACCGTGGGGTTCTCCCCCCACTTTGACGCGGTCCACCTTGCCACTGGCCGTGTCGATGCGGTACACCACGTCGTCGAACCGGCCCGACAGCCACAGGGCTTTGCCATCCACGCTGACGTTGCCCATATCGGGGCTTCCACCCCCGGGAATCAGCCACTGCGCGGTGACCTTTCCGGTTGCAAAGTCAATCACCGTGACGCCGCCCGCCCCGTGTTTGCGCCCATGAATGCGGTGGGTGCCACGGTTGGCCACGTAGAGCAGCTTGCCGTCGCGGCTGGGGTACAGGCCATGGGCGCCCACGCCAGTGGCCACAAAGTCCACTTCTTTCATCGTGTCGCCATCCACCACATGGACCCCATCGGCCTCCATGTCGGCAATGTAGAAACGCTTGCCGTCCGGGGAAATGCGAATGTCCTGCGGCATGCCCTTGGTACTGGTGCAAATTTCACTCTGGCTGGGGTCAAAAGGTTGGTTGGTGGCTTCTTTGAAGCGTGTGCGCGGCATGGCCAGCTTCAAATAACCCAGGACACTGCGCTTGGCGAGGTCAATTTTGGCCACGCTGCCGTCAAATTCGCAGGTGAACAGCGCGTATTTGCCGTCGATGGAAAAGTCCGCATGGTTGATACCGCCGCAATTCGGCGTATCAATGGCGTATTGCAGTTGCATGGTCTGCGGGTCGCGGAAGTCGAGCCGCTTGCGGGCCTCGGCCACGATGATGGCCGACTTGCCGTCGGGCGTGAAATACATGTTGTAGGGGTCATCCACCGGGATAGATTTGCCGGCTTTGCCCGTCTGCGGGTCAATGGGGGTGAGGCTGCCGTCCGTGCGCCGCTCGGCGTTGTTGGCAACCCACAAGGTCTTCAAATCCCAGGACGGAACGACGTGCTGCGGCGAGGCACCGACCTGGATACGGTCCACCACCTTGCGCGTGGCCGGGTCGATGACATACACACTGTTGGAGCGCAGGTTTGGCACATAAATACGGCTTAGATGGTCTTTCACCGTGGCACTCAGGTGCGCGGGGCCGGTTTCGCTGTAGAGGTTTGTGGTGGAAACGACGGGTGGCATACCGGCCACCGTGGCGATGGGGGTAGGCATGGGCGCGACCGCCGACGGCGGTGTTTCAGCGTCGAAAACGGTGAGTGCGACAAACGCTGCCACCGCTGCTGCGACAGACACGCCGACGAGCCACTGGGTACCTGATTTCATGGTCATGGGATCGTTAAAAAAAGAGGAGGAACTAACGGTGCGCGCGGACTGCGCTTTGAATTGCGCCGACGGAGGTTTCAATGATCCGCACCACCCCCAGTTGCCCCAATTCCGCGGACGAGGGGTGGGGGTCGCCGTAAACGCCATCTTTCTGGGTAAAACGGGCGGAATTCGCCAGCAATTCACTTCGCACCAAACTTTTATCCACGGCCAGCGCCAGCGAGGTGTCCGCCAGGCCCGCGTGCAGCCCAATCACGTAATCGCTGTGGCCTTTGGCCTTGAGCGCGGCGATATAGCTGGTTTGGGTCACCTTGTAATAGTCCAGCAAGGCATGCACTTGGCAACTGGCATCCCTGGACCACTCCCGATTCAGGCGGGTCGCCACTTTCTCTTCATTTTTCTGGTAGCTGCCGTGGTCGCCCAGGAACACCACATCACGAAAGCCATGCTGTTTGAAGCTGCGGGCGGTGGATTCAAGCATGGATTCAAAGGCGGCATCGGGGATGGAAATCGTGCCCGAAAACCGCATGTGGGCGGCCGGTGGATGGATAGACCCCTCCGGCACATAGGCCATCACTGGCGCCACCAGGGCGTTGCCCAGGCGCTGGGCAATCTCTCCGGCCAAAAACCGGGCACGCACATTGTGCTTGCCCAACACCATATGCGGCCCATTTTGCTCGGTGCCGCCAATCGGGATCAGTACGGTCGTGGTACCGGTAGCTACACGGTCGCGCACCTCGGTCCAGGTCAGCTCCTCCAGATAATGGCTCTGGGCGCCTGCCGCATGGGTGAGTTGTGAGGCTACCAGCAGCGCCGCCAGGCACAGCATGCGTCTGGTCCACCCCTGGAGTGGGACGGTGCCTCGGTATTTATGCAGCATGGAGGGAGTCGAAAAGGGCAGTCATGGGGGTATTGAAAAGCCGACGCTGGGTAAAGACGTGCAACCACTATAGAACGTGGCTTGTGACACCCCGTTGACACAGCGGCCATTTGCCCAACTCACCCGTTTGGGGGATAGGCGTGCGGGGATGGGGAACCTAGAATCCAGCAAGGGCCATTTGCGGGGGGTCACGGGATTTTGTTACTGTATAAAACCCGGAAAATAACCAGGAAGCCACTTTACAAGCCACTTTCAGGAGATTTCCATGGCCAGTTTATTTCGCAGTATCCAGAATAAATTGCATAGCGTGCAAAGTACATTTCGTTGAGGCTTGCGGAACGAAATGTTGTTGGCACTCAAGCGTCGTATTGCTGATGGATTCTTGGTCGCGGCCGATGTCGCTGGCGTTGCGCTGTCGGGATCGGGGGCTGCTGTTGTCGCTATTCTGGGTAAGTTCATGCTGGCTGTCGTTCTCGGCGCCATCGCATTGGGGTTCTTCCTGCGGCTCGCTGGCCGGCGTCGCGAACAAGTTGTTGTCTCTCCTCAGATTCCGACGTGGAGTCGCGGCGTTTCGGCGGTGTTGGCTGCTGTGGAGGTCGCCTTGCTCGTCGAGGCAACGAACTTCCCGGTTCGCTTCGATCAAACGGGCTTTGAGCCTTGGCATTGGGTCCTTGTCCTTGTGGCACTCGCGGTCACCTATCCGCTTAATCTGCGGGTGATGGGTAGCCTCATTCGGAGACGTCATGTCGCAACGTAGCCTGAACAGGTTCGTCGATTGGCCCCACAACGGCGGCGCGCGCTCCTGCCATTCTTCACATCTGAGTGCGCCGTTGTGCTCCACTCACAGCCAACGTTAAAGCTCGTATGACTTCCTGGTTTCTTTTCTTTCTTACTTTCGTGTTCGCTGGGCTAGCCTATGACGCACTGAACTTGGCTGTTCCAACTAAAGATGTGCCGTTCTCGGTAACGGCGAAGGGGTTGGGTTTGCCGAATGAGCATGTGCCACTTGTCGAGCAGGAGCGACGCAAACAATGGAACAATCGCTACGGCCTCGGTGATCTGAGCCAAGTCTTTTGGGTGTGGGCTATTCTTTCGATTGCCTGTGCTCTGGGGATTTTGGTTGATTTTCTCTGACGCCCCGCTTTACCCGGTCGCCCAAGTCTGACGCTTGCGGCCCCGTTTGGCTGCGACGTTAAAACTACTGCACCTACATGTGCCCATTGCAGCGAATCTGGCTGTTGACCCACCAGCACCCTCGTTTCCCAAACCCAACCCCACCAATAAAAAAATGCCAGCCACCGAACTCATCGTCACCTCTCTGGGCCAAGTAGGGGGCAAGGAATTGCTGGTTCCCACCGGCAAGGAAGGCAGCTTCTATCCCCATGTTCAGGACTGGGTCACAGGCCAGCTCAAAGCCAAAACGCCGGTAAAAGACGTCAGCACAGCGGTCCTGGTCAAAGGGATCAAGCAGTGGGCGGTGTACGAATGGAAATCTGGTTCCAAAACCATGCGAACGGTTTTCAAGATCACTTAGCCAGTGCCTTGCCCGTGATACCGATTGTTCGGCGAACCCCATCATTCCACCCCCTACCGTTACCCCATGGCAACCATCATTCGCGCCATTCGTGCAGACATCTCGACGCTTTCGGTCGACGCAATCGTTAACGCAGCAAATTCGTCGCTCCTTGGCGGTGGCGGTGTCGACGGTGCAATTCACCGTGCTGCGGGACCAGACCTGGTGCACGAATGTCGACTTTTGGCAGGCTGTAAAACAGGAGATGCCAAGCTCACGAAGGGCTATCGCTTGCCTGCAAAATACATCATTCACACCGTTGGGCCGGTTTGGCGCGGTGGCGCCCATGGTGAAGCTGCACTCCTGGCGTCGTGCTACACCCGCGCGCTGGAAATTGCTGCCCAGAAGGGCATTCATACGCTTGCATTTCCGAGCATCAGCACCGGTATCTTCGGCTATCCCATTGAATTGGCTGCGACAGTTGCTGTCGCCACCGTGAAATCGGCAGTTCAGAAATACACGGGTGTCCAAGAGCTCGTGTTCTGCTGCTTCTCCGTTGAAGACCTTGCTGTTTACGACAAGGCACTTTGTGAAACGGGGGCATAACTGGTCCGATTCGATGCAGCGACAAATAGTTGCAAGTGCCTTTGGCTGCCAACTTAGCAGGCTGCTGAAATACCTCGGACCAAGGTCACCCTCTGCCCCTGCTCAGCCGTTATAAACAAAGCAATATTGCAAGCCCCCCACAACACCAGACCATGCGCGGAGCCGATACCTTCACCGAGAGCTTGTTCACCAT
>NZ_JAUYQD010000057.1 GCF_030697375.1 Rhodoferax sp.
TCGCAATCATGAAAATGGCCGGCGGGTTGCCCAGGCCAAACCACAGCATGGCCAGCGGGGTGTAGGCGCTGGGGGGGATGGGCCGCAGCACCTGCACCAGGATGTACATCTTGTCGTAGATGCGCTGGTTGGCGCCCATCAGGATGCCCAGGGGCAAG
This sequence comes from Rhodoferax sp., assembly GCF_030697375.1. Taxonomy (GTDB): domain Bacteria; phylum Pseudomonadota; class Gammaproteobacteria; order Burkholderiales; family Burkholderiaceae_C; genus Allorhodoferax. The sequence continues at coordinate 159 of NZ_JAUYQD010000057.1, forward strand.
GCCAGGCCGCCGCCAATCAGAAAACCAATGAGCACCCGGTACATGCTGCCGATGGCGTCATGTACCAGCTCACCCGACATCACCCACATCATCCAGCGACCGGAGCCCGGCACATAGGCGTCCACCGGCGAGAGGTACTGCACCCAGCGCTGGGCCACCGCCCAGGGCGATGGCAACTTCAAGGGGCTGACCCAACCCAGCACACACACCAGTTGCCAAACCGCAACCAGCGCCACGGGCACGATCAGCCCCGACGCAATGGCGCGCCAATTCACTTTGCGCATGGCGGTGCTCCTTAGCGGATGTTCAGGCTTTTCTTGGCCTGGTCGAGCAAGTCGGTTTTGACCCAATCGGTGGCCATGGGGGGCTTGAGCATCTTGCCTACGCCGTACTTGGCCATGGTGTCGGTGGTGGTCTGGATGTGGGCCGCCGTCACGTCATAGGAATAGGGCGAGTTGGCAATGGCGTCCTGAAAATCGTCCGAGGTGATCTGGCCCTTGAAGATGGTTTCGCGCACGTATTTTTCGGCCATGCCTTTGGTCTCGATAAACCCCTTGGTGGCCTCCACAAAGCAACGCATGAACTTTTCCGCCACCGGGCGGCGCTCGGTATAGAACTTCTCGGTCATCACCAGCGTGCGCACCGGCTCGCCTATCGGGGTGTCGTAGGGTTTCATCACCTCCACGCCAAAACCTTTGTTGATGGCTTGCGAAGATTGCGGCTCGCTTTGCATGATGGCGTCCAGGTTTTTGCCCAGCAGCGCCTGGTTGAGGTCGGCAAAGGCCAGGTACACCAGTTGCACGTCCTTGCCCTCTTTGTCCGAACTGGTCAAACCATTTTGCGCCAACTGGGCCGCCAGCAGCACCTCATGGATGCCACCCCGGGTCACCCCCACGCGCTTGCCCCTGAGGTCTTTGATACTCTTGATGGCGGCGTCGGGGCGCGCCACCAGCCGTGCGCCGCCTTTGGCAAAACCCGCCACGATCACAATGGGCGCGCCGTTGGCACGGCCGGTGATGGCGGCCTCAGATGCGGTGGCCCCCACATCCAACTCGCCCGCCAAAATGGCCTGCATGACATCCGGCCCTTTGGCAAAGGTGTTTTCTTCCACCTTGAGGCCGCACTTGGGTGCAATTTCCTTGATGTAGGAAATGGCCCCGTAGTGGGCAAACTTCAAATTGCCCAAACGAACCACTTCTTGCGCTTGTGCAGTGGCGGTGAACACGACGGACACGGCCAGGGCCCGAACCAAATTTTTTATCAACATGTTGTCTCCTAAGTAGTAGGGCGATCAATCGCCACTACTGCTTAGGCATGCTTCATGCCAATGTTGAATCGCCCGTAAGCCCTTGATTTAAAAGGAAAGCCTAGGAGTAAATGCCCCTGGGGCTGTCCGAATTTCCAGAATGGCAGGCGCAGATTCTGAAGTTTCGGACAGGCGCCCACCCCCTCCCCGCCTACGCAGCGCGCAAGGCCTTCTTCAACTCCACGCCCAACTCCGGCTTGTGGGCAAACGGGTCGGTCGGGTTGCGGCCCTGCAGCACGTCTTCCAGGCGGGTTTGCACCGAGCCAATGGCTTTGGGGTGGCTGTAGATGTAGAACTGGTTGGCGGCAATGGCGTCAAACACCATCTGCGCCACTTCCGCTGCGCTGATTTTTCCACTGCCAACCGCCTTGTCGCTCATGGCCTGGCCGATGAGCTGGCTCTTGGTGGGCTTGGCTGCGGCATCCGTCACATCTTGCGGCCGGTTGCGGTGGCTTTGGCTGATGCCGGTGGGCACAAAGAAAGGGCACAACACGCTGGCGCTGATCTGGTCCGTGACCAGGGCCAAGTCCTGGTACAGGGTTTCGCTCAGGGACACCACGGCGTGTTTGCTGACGTTGTAGATGCCCATGTTGGGCGCGTTCAACAGCCCGGCCATGCTGGCGGTGTTGACGATGTGGCCCTGGTAGGCCGGGTCTTTGGCGGCCGCCGCCAGCATCATGGGGGTGAAGACACGCACCCCGTGCGCCACGCCCATCAGGTTGACCCCAATCACCCACTCCCAATCGGCCTGGGTGTTTTCCCAAATCAAGCCCGCTGACGCCACACCGGCGTTGTTGAACACAAAGTGCGGCGCACCAAAGCGCGCCAGGGTGGCCGCGCCCAGGGCTTCGACCTGCTCGGCCTTGGACACATCCACCCGCATGGCCAGTACCTGCGCGCCAGCGGCTTGCATCTCGGCCACGGTTTTGTCCAGGGCGTCTTGCTGCACATCGGCCAGCACCAGGTTCATGCCCAGTTTGGCGCCAATGCGGGCGCACTCCAGGCCAAAGCCGGAGCCAGCACCGGTCAATACGGCGGTTTTGTTGTTGAAATCGGTAATCATGCTTCTGCCTTCTTCAGTACGTAGCCAATGCGGGGAAAGTGCACCTGCACCACGCCAGCACGCGCATCCACGCGGCGCAGGGTGTAGCGGGTGCGGGTGGCGGCCACCAGTTCACCCTCGGTCGCCTCCAGCCCAAAGGTGTCGGCGGCGATGGTGACCCGGCTGCCCAGCGGGATGCCGTGTTCATCTTGAAATACAGCATCAATTAGGGCTGTAGCCCCCGTGGAATGTGCGCAAGCAGCTATTGATTCTGTAGCAGAATACTTCTCCATAGCGCCGTGGCCCAGGGCGGCCATGCGCTCCATCCACGCCAATACCGTGGGGGTAGCATCCAGAATGCCGGCCATCACCGGCACGCGTTTTTGGGTGAACCACAGCGGGTGGTAGGCGGCAAAGTCGGCCACGCAAGGGGCGCTGCCCAGCAAGAAGTCTTGCCCTTCCAGCATATTGGCCATGCGGCGCAAATACGACTTGTAGGCGGCAGCGGCATCGCCCGGGCGCAGGCGGTTCATGCCGGTGCTCATGGCGGCGCGGTCGGCGCCAAAGGCCTTGGCCGCCTCGGGTGGCGCACCTTCGAACATGGCCGCCGCCCCTTTGGGCTGCAGGTTGTAGGCCATGGCCGCCCAAAACAAGGTGGTGTCCGCCCACTGCGCCAGCACCCGGGCCACGCCCTGGCTGTGCTGCGGATACAGGGTGGGCGTGGGCTGTATTTGTTCCAGCACCTCGCAAATCAGGGCGCTGTCGCAATACACGTCCGAGCCGATTTGCAGAAACGGTGTCATGCGGTAGCCGCCGGTGAGCGCCAGCACATCGGGCTTGGGCATGATGGCCGGGATGATGACCGACTTCCAGGCCAGCTGTTTGTAGCCAAAGATCAGCCGGATTTTTTCGGAAAACGGCGAGGTGGGGTAATGGTGAAGAATGATGTCGGACATGGTGGTCTCTTTCAGTCAGTTGAGGACAGAGCTTCGCTGCGCTACGGTCTGTCCCGCAAGTTTCAGGATAGTTGAGGACAGCACTGCGCCAGGCGGCGGTCTGTCCCGCAAGGTTTCAAAATAGCTTGACGAGTTGTTTGCCGAAGTTCTTGCCCTTAAGCAGGCCCAAAAAGGCTTCGGGGGCGGCTTCGATGCCTTGGGCGATGCTTTCGCGGGCGCGCAGTTGGCCGGTGGCCACCAGGGTGCCCAGTTCCTTAAGCGCTTCGGGCCAGATTTCCATGTGTTCGCTGACGATGAAGCCCTGCACCTTCAGGCGCTGGGTGAGGATCAGCGCCGGGTAGGTCAATGGCAGGGGCGCGCCGTTGTAGCCGGCAATCATGCCGCACACCGCTATGCGGCCAAAGGCGTTCATGCGGGGCAACACGGCGTCCAGCACCATGCCGCCCACGTTTTCAAAATAACCGTCGATGCCCTTGGGGCAGGCTTCGGCAATGGCTTGGGACAGAGAGGCGGCCGTGTCGTGCAATTTGTAGTCGATGCAGGCGTCAAAGCCCAGCTCGTCCACCGCGTAGCGGCATTTGTCGGGACCGCCCGCAATGCCCACGGTGCGGCAGCCGCGCGCCTTGCTCAAAGCGGCAAAGGCACTGCCCACGGCACCGGTGGCGGCGCTGACCACCATGGTTTGCCCGGCTTCCGGCGCAATGATTTTGACCAGGCCGTACCAGGCGGTCACGCCGGGCATGCCAACCGCACCCAGGTAGGCACTCAAAGGCACATGGGTGGTGTCCACCTTGCGCAGGGCGCCGGGCTGGATGGCATCGACCACGCTGTACTCCTGCCAGCCGCCCATGCCCACCACCCGGTCACCCACGGCGAACTTGGGGTTTTGGGACTCGGTCACCTCCCCCACCGTTCCGCCGCCCATGACCTGGCCGAGCGGCTGGGGCACGGCGTAGCTTTTGGCATCGTTCATGCGGCCGCGCATATAGGGGTCCAGGCTCAGGTAATGGTGGCGCACCAGGACCTGACCGGCCTGCAGCGGCGGCGTATCGGAGGCCACCAGTTTGAAGTTGCTGGCCAGGGCTTCGCCCTGGGGGCGGTTGTCGAGGTGGATTTGGCGATTGTTAGGCATGCGGAGTCTCGTGGGTGGTTGAAACAGGGGCGCGAACAGAGCGCACTATTGCTACAAAGTTAATAGCTGCTTGCGCAGTGTCTACGGGGGCTAGAGGCCTAATTGGCTTAAATAAATGGCCGGCAGCCACTCAATCGGTGGAGAGCACTCCCGGCGGCGCATTCAGGGCATGGGCGCTTTTGGGGCCAGTGGCCAGGCGCCGCACGAACTTGAAAGTTCCCGTGGCATGGGCACAGGCTTTGCCTGCGGCGTCGAACACCGTGGCCTGGGTAAAGGCCAGCGTGGCGGTGCGGTGAATCAGCTCGCCCTTGGCCGTCAAGGGCCCCAGGGCCGGCTGCATGAAACTGGTCTTCATCTCAATGGTGACCACGCCCATGTCGGGGGTGGTGCTGCGCGCCGCGCAGGCCATGGTCACGTCCAGCAGCGTCATCAAGGCACCGCCGTGGGTGACCGAAAACGAGTTCAGGTGCTCAGGCTGGGCCGTGTAAGCCAGTTCCGAGCGCCCCCCTTCAAACACCTGGAGTTCAAACCCCAGCAGTTTGACGAAGGGGATGTCCACCCCGAAACCAAGCGCGTGTTCCCAACTCATACGCTAGACGGAACGCGAACGGCAATTTGCCGCCGGGCCGCCCCAAGGCAAATTAGCCCCCTCGGGGGGCAGCGACCCGCGCAGCGGTGGAGCGTGGGGGCCACCTTAACCACCGGTCACGACGCTGACGCCACCGTCCACCGCCAGCCACTGGCCGGTGATGTGTTTACCGGCGTCCGAGGCGTACAACAGGCACAGGCCTTTCAGGTCCTCGTCGTCCCCCAGGCGGCGCAAGGGGGCGTGGGCCGCCATCTTGTCTTCGCCCAGGCTCTCGATCAGGCCCATGGCCATCTTGGTTTTGAAGAAGCCGGGGCAGATGGCATTGACGTTGATGCCGTAAGGGCCCCACTCCGCCGCCAAAGCCCGGGTGAAATTGAGCACGGCGCCCTTGGAGGTGTTATAGGCAATGGTCTTCATCTCGACCGGGTTGCCCCCCAGGCCGGCAATGGAGGCGATGTTGATGATGCGCCCCGAGCGGCGGGCAATCATGCTCTTCTTGGCAATGGCCTGGCTCAGCAAAAAGTAGCCGCGCACGTTGAGGTTCATGACCTTGTCCCAGGCCGCAGCGGGGTGGTCTTCGGCGGGCGCGCCCCAGGATGCACCGGCGTTGTTGATCAGAATGTCCACGTCGCCCATGCGCTGCAGGGTTTCATCGGCCAGGCGCTGGATATCGGCGTCTTTGGCGCAGTCCGCGGCAATCCAGCGGGCGTCGATACCGGCGGCCTGCAACTCGGCGGCGGCCTGCTCCAGGTCTTCGGCCTTGCGCGAGCTGAGCATGATCTTGGCGCCGGCTTCGCCCAAGGCGTGGGCCATTTGCAGACCCAGGCCACGCGAGCCTCCGGTGACGAGGGCGGTCTTGCCGGTGAGGTCAAACAGTTGCTGGATGGTACGGGTCATGCGGGGAGTCTCCAAATTGCTAAAAGTCAATTCTGCAGCAGGTTTGCTGATTTGCCCTGTCCCGGCTGTCTCGGTGGCGATAGCGGGAAGTCAATGGCGATGCCGGTGGTGAATATCTGGAAAATGGCTGTGCTTGTGCTGCATTGCTGCGTGTTGGTGGGGGTGCACGTGGGCACCCCCACCACTCCAGGGAAAATCGTGGGGGTGCTGATGGTGGGCGTCGTGCACATGGGAATGCGCGTGCTCCAGGGGTTCATGCGTGTGTTCATGGCCATGCTGTTCGGTGAGGTGCAACCACACCCCGCCCCCCATCAAACCCGCTGCCAACCACAACGCAAGGCTGGTGCTGTCCCCCATGAGCCACAGAGACAGGGCGGCCCCAATAAATGGTGCCGTCGCAAAGTACGCTCCGGTGCGCGCCGTACCCAGGCCTCTGAGGGCCAACACAAACAGCACCAGACTGAACCCGTAGCCCAAAAGGCCCACGGTCAAGGTGCCCAGCAGGGGCCCTATGTGGGGCCAACTGGCGCCCAGCGCGACAGCCAACGCGGTGTTCACGATGCCGGCAATCAGCCCCTTGCTCCCCGCAATGAACAGGGCGTCGGAGGCCGACACCTTGCGCGTCAAATTGTTGTCGATGGCCCAGCACAGGCAGGCCACACCCACCAGCAAGGGCCCCACCCCACCGGTGGTGGCAGTGCCTTGCGTCGGCCAGGACAACACCAAGCCACCGGCCACAATCGCCACCATGCCCCAAACAATGCGCCTATCAGCGTTTTCCTTGAATACGACCCAGGCGATCAGCGCGGTCAGCACCGCCTCCAAATTCAGCAAAAGGGAAGCGGCGGTACCACTGGTACGGGTGAGCCCGAACATCAGCGCCACCGGCCCCAGCACCCCGCCAAAGAAAATGGCGCCCAAGAGCCACGGCCATTCGGCACGCGCAAGTCCAGGGGAGGTCCAACCGCGGTCGCGGACCAGGCGCATGGCGCCCAAGCCCAAGCCACTCCCCAGGTAAAGAAGGCCTGCCACCAACCAGGGAGACAGGTCGCCGAGCAGCAACTTCGCCAAGGGGGTACTGGCGCCAAACAGTGCTGCGGCCAACAGGGCCAATAGGACATTGCGATGCATGCCGCCATTGTCGGGAACTTTCCCGCCAAACGAGTTATCCGAGTGAGCAATAATTGTTTTTATGTCTGGCCGTCGCTCCCGCCTCATCACCGCCCTCCTCGTGCTGGTCAGCTTGCTGTTTACGCAGCTCGCTGTGGCGCGTTATGTGTGCCCCAGTGGTTTGGAAAAAACCGCACAAATAGCGGAAATTGCGGCCATGGCCCAAGCCGGCATGCCTTGTGCTGAATCCATGGCAGCCAGCATGGACGGTGCACAACCCAACCTGTGCCATGCCTACTGCCAGGCGGGGCACCAAACGGCCGACAAATTCGAACTTCCCGCATCGCTGGGCATCCATGTGGTGTCCATCGTCTTTTTAGTGCCAGACAGGGCACCAGTGTCTTTGGGTGCACCGCCGCAGTTGCCCCACCTGACGCGCACCACAGCGCCGCCTTTGAGCATTCGGCACTGCTGCTTCCGAATCTGATCCTCCAGACGACATCGCGCTAACGGCCCTGCGGGTCGGTTCAGTGCTTGGGTCGCGCCCGTCTGCAGCTGCCGATGTCTTTCGGCGCCAGCGCATCGAGCCGACATAAAACCATTGTTTTGCCGGGAGATTCCATGTTTTCTTTACTTTTTGAGGGGGTGCCATCGCGCTCTTTGCGCCGCCAGTGGCGCTGCATACCGATTCTGATTTCAGCCATGGTGGGTCTGGGCGCCCATGCGCAGCAGGCATTGACCCTCGATCACGCCCTGCAACTCGCACAAGCTCGGTCGCGCCTACTCGCAGCCCAGGATGCTCTGGCACAGTCCTCCCGCGAAATGGCCGTTGCCGCCGGGCAACTGCCCGACCCGGCACTGAAACTGGGGGTCAACAACTTGCCCATCAATGGTGAAGACCGCTTCAGCCTGACCCAGGACTTCATGACCATGCGCTCGATCGGCGTGATGCAGGAGTTCACACGGAGCGACAAGCTCCAGGCCCGCGCAGCACGTTTCACCCGCGAAGCAGAGGCGGCGCAGAGTGCGCGGGCCGTGGCGCTTGCCACCCTGCGGCGTGAGACCGCCATGGCCTGGCTGGACCGCTACTACCAGGAGCGCATGGTGGATGTTTTGCGCGCACAGCGTGCCGAAGCCAGTTTGCAAATCGAAGCCTCCGATGCAGCCTACCGTGGCGGACGTGGCACCCAGGCCGATGTCTTTGCCGCACGCACAGCCGTGGCCCTGATCGACGACCGCATTCGACAAACGGAACGCCAGCTTGGCGCCGCCAAGACGCGGCTTGCACGCTGGATCGGAGAGGTCGCCAGCCAGCCACTCTCCCCTCCACCCGCTTTAGATGTAGTCCATCTGGATTTGCCGGGCCTGGAAACCCAGTTGGCACACCACCCGGAGGTCGCCTGGTTGCTCAAGCAGGAAGCGGTGGCACAGGCGGAGGTGGATGTTGCGCAAAGCAACACGCGCTCGGACTGGAGCGTGGAGCTGATGTACAACCAGCGTGGCCCAGCCTACGCGAACATGGTCTCGGTCAATGTCTCCATTCCAGTGCAATGGGATCAGAAAAACAGGCAAAACCGGGAAGTGGCTGCCAAGCAAGCCATTGCCGAACAGATGCGCGCCCAGCGCGAAGAAGCCACACGAGAACACCTAGCCGACACCCGTATGTGGCTCCAGGAATGGCAAAGCGACCGTGAGCGCATGGCGCATTTCGACAGTACTTTGCTACCGCTGGCCACCGAACGCACCCGCGCCACAATGGCGGCTTACCGGGGCGCCGGCGGGTTGCTCACCGCCGTGCTCGAAGCGCGGCGCATGGAGATTGATACGCGCGTGGACCGCCTGCGCCTGGAAATGGAGGCTGCCCGCCTCTGGGCACAACTGGTGTACCTGCTTCCACCAGAACATCCAGCCACGGCCGACAGGCACCCGCGCTCACCGACCCCCACAAGCACTGCGACGGAGCAATGACCATGATGAAACCCCAAAAAAACCTGCTAATCGGTTTGGTGTGCGCAACTGCACTGGGGGTAGGCGGCTATGGCCTCTACACCATTGGCGTGCAACATGGCATGGACATGGCTGCCATGCCTGCTTCTTCGGGCGTTACTGCTTCGGCACCAGTGCAGACTGTGCCCGAGGCCGGGCCGCAAAGCATCGCACAGGGCGAAGAGGCCACGCGCCGGCACATTGCCACAGGCATTAAAGCGGGGGATGTCGATCCCAGCACGGGCAAAAGGATTCTTTACTACCACGACCCCATGGTGCCGGGCAACAAGTTCGACAAGCCCGCCAAGTCACCCTTCATGGACATGATGCTGGTGCCGGTCTACGCCGACGGGGATGCTGGCAGCGATGGCAGCAGAGTCACGGTCAGCCCACGCATTCAGCAAAACCTGGGGGTTCGGACAGCCGAAGTCACCGAAGGCCTGCTGTCGCCGCAGGTTTCTGCGGTGGGCAACATCGCCTTCAATGAGCGCGATCAGGCCTTTGTGCAGGCCCGTGCCACCGGCTACGTCGAACGCCTGCATGTTCGCGCAACCCTGGACCGCGTGCGCAAAGGCCAAGCCTTGGCCGAACTCTATGTGCCCGATTGGATGGCTGCACAGGAGGAGTTTCTGTCGGTTCGGCGCATGCAGGGCACGGACCTGGCAACGTTGGTAGACGGTGCCCGCCAGCGCATGCGCCAGGTCGGCATGAGCGATGAACAGATTCGCCTGGTTGAAAGCAGTGGCAAGACCCAAGCCCGCATCACCCTGACCGCCCCGATAGGCGGCGTGGTGGTGGAGCTGATGGCCCGCGAAGGCATGACCGTGATGCCCGGTGCGACGCTGTTCCGCATCAACGGCCTGGGCAGCGTCTGGGCCAATGCAGAGGTCCCCGAAAGCCAGGTCGCCCTGGTTCGCCCCGGCACCAAAGTGCAGGCCAGCAGCGCCGCTGCACCCGGCACGGTCCTGCGCGGCACGGTGCAAGCCATCCTGCCGGAGGTGAACCCAGCCACCCGCACGCTCAAGGCCCGTGTGGAACTGGCCAACCCCGGCAACCTGCTGGTGCCCGGCATGTTCGTCAACATGCAGTTCATGGATATGCGGGAAAAGAAATCGCTGCTGATCCCCACTGAGGCGCTCATCCAGACCGGCAAGCGTGTGGTGGTGATGTTGGCCGAAGACCAAGGCAAGTTCCACCCGGTCGAGGTGGAAACAGGCATCGAAAGCAACGGCCAGACCGAGATCAAACGCGGCCTGCAAATGGGGCAGCGCGTGGTGGTGTCGGCGCAGTTTCTGATCGACTCGGAAGCCAGTCTCAAAGGCGTGGAGACACGGCTGAATGCTGTGCCCCAGCCCCAGGCTACTCCTGCCACAGCCGCCGGAAGCAAGCCATGATCGCCCGCCTGATTCACTGGTCTATCGCCAACCGCATTTTGGTGCTGCTGGCCACACTGATGGTCAGCGCCTGGGGTGTCTACAGCGTGCTCAAAACCCCGCTGGATGCCTTGCCCGATTTGTCGGACGTGCAGGTCATCATCCGCACCAGCTATCCCGGCCAGGCGCCCCGCATTGTCGAAAACCAGATCACCTACCCGCTGACCACCACCATGCTGTCGGTGCCGGGGGCGAAGACCGTGCGCGGGTATTCGTTTTTTGGCGACAGCTTCGTCTACGTGCTGTTTGAGGACGGCACCGACCTGTACTGGGCGCGCTCCCGGGTGCTGGAATACCTCAACCAGGTGCAATCCCGCTTGCCGCCCAGTGCCAAAGCCACGTTGGGCCCGGATGCCACGGGGGTCGGCTGGATTTACCAGTACGCGCTGGTTGACCGCAGCGGCACCCAGGACGCTTCGCAATTGCGCGCCCTGCAAGACTGGTTCCTCAAATACGAACTCAAAACCGTGCCGAATGTGGCCGAAGTCGCCAGCGTGGGCGGCATGGTGCGCCAGTACCAGATCGTGCTGCAACCGGACAAGCTCGCGGCCTACGGCATCCCGCACACCAGGGTGGTCGAAGCCATCCAACAGGGCAACCAGGAAGCGGGCGGCTCCGTGCTGGAACTGGGCGAGGCTGAGTACATGGTGCGGGCCAGCGGCTACCTGCAATCGCTCGACGACTTCCGCAAGGTGCCGCTGATGACCACGGCCGCAGGCGTGTCAGTCCGGTTGGGCGACGTGGCGCGTATCCAGCTCGGGCCAGAGATGCGCCGGGGCATTGGTGAGCTCGACGGAGAAGGAGAAGCCACCGGTGGCGTGATCGTGATGCGTTCGGGAAAGAATGCGCTGGAGACCATTGCCGCCGTCAAGGCCAAGCTTAAAGCCCTGCAATCCAGCCTGCCCAAGGGCGTGGAAATTGTGCCTGTGTATGACCGTTCCGGGCTGATAGAGCGGGCCGTGGAAAACCTCGGGCACAAGCTGCTGGAGGAGTTTGTGGTGGTGGCGGTGGTCTGTTTCCTCTTCCTGTTCCACCTGCGCTCGGCTCTGGTTGCCATCGTCTCCTTGCCGCTGGGTATTTTGGCGGCCTTCATCGTCATGCGCTACCAGGGGGTGAATGCCAACATCATGTCCTTGGGTGGCATTGCAATTGCCATTGGCGCCATGGTCGATGCGGCAGTGGTGATGATCGAAAACGCCCACAAGCATCTGGAACACTGGAGCCACGCCCACCCGGATGAAAAGCTCGATGGCCTTGCGCGCTGGAAGGTCATCGGCGACGCGGCCGCCGAAGTGGGGCCAGCGCTGTTTTTCTCCTTGCTGATCATCACGCTGTCTTTCATTCCGGTGTTCACGCTGGAGGCGCAGGAGGGGCGCTTGTTCTCACCGCTGGCTTTTACCAAGACCTACGCCATGGCGGCTGCGGCAGCGCTATCGGTGACGCTGATTCCGGTGCTGATGGGTTACCTGATTCGGGGGCGTATCCCCGACGAGAAGGCCAATCCGCTGAACCGCATGCTGATTGCGGTGTACCGTCCACTCTTGAATACGGTGCTGCAGTGGCCCAAGGCCACGCTGGCGCTTGCCGCGCTGTTGTTGGGCTTGAGTCTGTGGCCCTTGCAACACATTGGCGGTGAATTCATGCCGCGCCTGGACGAAGGTGATTTGCTGTACATGCCGTCTGCGCTGCCGGGACTGTCCGCAGGCAAGGCCAGCGAACTGCTGCAACAGACCGACCGCCTCATCAAAACCGTGCCCGAAGTCGCCAGCGTGTTCGGCAAGGCCGGGCGGGCGGAGACCGCGACCGACCCCGCTCCCCTGGAAATGTTCGAGACCACCATCCAGTTCAAACCCAAAGACCAGTGGCGTCCTGGCATGACGCAGGACAAGCTGGTGGATGAGCTGGACCGCATCGTCAAGGTGCCGGGCTTGGCCAACATCTGGGTGCCGCCGATTCGCAACCGCATCGACATGCTGGCCACCGGCATCAAAAGCCCAGTAGGGGTCAAAGTGGCCGGAGCCGACCTCGCCACCATCGACCACCTGACGGGGGAGATCGAAAAGGCGCTCAAGGATGTGCCCGGTGTCAGCAGCGCCCTGGCCGAACGGTTGACGGGCGGGCGCTATGTGGATGTGAACATCCACCGCGATGCGGCAGCCCGCTTTGGCATGAACATCGCAGAGGTGCAGTCCGTCATCACCTCGGCCGTGGGCGGCGATAACATTGGCGAAGTGGTGGAGGGTTTGCAGCGCTTTCCCATCAACATGCGCTACCCGCGTGAAATCCGCGATTCACTGGCAAAGCTGCGCAGCCTGCCCATCGTGGCCGAGAACGGCGCACGGTTGGTGCTGTCCGATGTGGCCGATATCCGCATCAGCGACGGTCCGCCGATGCTGCGCAGCGAGAACGCCCGTTTGTCGGGCTGGGTGTATGTGGACATTCGCGGGCGGGACTTGCGCTCCGCGGTGCAGGACATGCAAAAGGCCGTTGCCGAGAAAGTGGCCTTGCCTGCGGGCTACTCGGTGTCGTGGTCCGGGCAGTTCGAGTTTTTGGAGCGCGCCACGGCCAAGCTCAAGGTGGTGGTGCCGTTCACGCTGCTCATCATCTTGGTGCTGCTTTACCTGACCTTTAGGCAACTGGATGAAGCCTTACTCATCCTGGCGACGCTGCCCTTTGCGCTGATTGGCGGCATCTGGCTGCTGTACCTGCTGAACTACAACCTGTCGGTGGCGGGCGCCGTGGGCTTCATCGCGCTGGCCGGGGTGTCGGCGGAATTCGGCGTGATCATGCTGCTGTACCTGAAGACGGCTTGGAACGAACGTCTTGCGCAAGGCAAGACGGGTGCTGACGATTTGGTGGATGCCATCCGTGAAGGTGCTGTGCTGCGGGTGCGTCCCAAGGCCATGACCGTAGCGGTCATCCTGGCAGGCCTGTTTCCCATCATGTGGGGAACGGGCACCGGCTCCGAGGTGATGCAGCGCATTGCGGCCCCCATGGTGGGCGGGATGATTACCGCGCCGCTGCTGTCGATGTTCGTGATTCCGGCGGTCTACCTGTTGATGCGGCGGCTAAAACCAAAGCATGACAGTGACACAGCCAAATTTGACTTTTCTCAATCTGACATGACACCGTAGATCTACCCTGCCGCTGTTGGCTTGTGATAGCGAGATGAATGGACTAAAGGAGTGGCCATGAAAAGCGATTCGGAGTTAAAAAGTGATGTATTGGCAGAGCTGTCCTGGGACCCTCTGGTTCCAGAGACCCGGGTAGGCGTGTCGGTGAGCGAAGGGGTGGTCACTCTGACCGGGCACTTGGACTCCTACGCCGAGAAGGTGGCGGCTAAACGCGCAGCGGAACGGGTCAGCGACGTCAAGGCCATTGCCATGGAACTGGAAGTGATACCGGTCGGCATACACAAGCGCAGCGACACGGAGATTGCAGCGGCCGCACAACATGCCTTGAGTTGGAGTACCGCGGTACCGCAGAACCGCATTCAGCTCTCGGTAGAGAAAGGCTGGGTCACCTTGAATGGTGAAGTGGATTGGAATTTTCAGCGCAAAGGGGTCGAACGCTTGATCCGCCCCCTCAAAGGCGTTGTCGGAATCACCGACAACATCCGTATCAAAGAGATGGCCGTGCCGTCGAACCTGGCCACCCGGATTCAGGACGCCTTGACCCGTCAGGCCGTGCGTGAGGCCAAACGTATCGAAATCATGGTGGATGGTGGTGTGGTGACATTGCGTGGACATGTTCACTCATGGGCTGAAAGCAGCGCCGCTGAGGGCGTCACCTGGTCGGCACCAGGCGTGACCCGCGTCAACAACCAACTGGTGGTGGAGGCATAGGGTGCGCAACATCGGCACCACCGGGCTGCGGTTCTGCATTCCCCAAGGAGCACGGCCATGACCACCCAACTCAAGGACTTCGCTAGTTCTGTCGTGGCCGTGGTGGAGCCCGACACCAGCGCCCAGGTGGTGGCCCAGGTGATGCGAAAGCACCACGTAGGTGCGCTGGTGGTGGTGGACGCGGTAGAGAAAACCCGCCCCTTGGGCATCGTGACGGACCGTGATTTGGTGTTGGAACTGGTAGCCGAAGGGCTGGACCCCGCCGTGTTTACGGCCGGTGACATCATGTCAATCGACCTGGTACTGGCCAATCCCAACATGGACGCGACGGATGCAGTTCATCTGATGAACACACACCAACTGCGCCGTTTGGTGATTGCGGATGACGAGGGGCGCTTGGTCGGCATCGTCACCATGGAAGACGTGCTGGAACTGCTGGCACGTGAACTTGCAGAGTTGGCCTCATGCCTCCTGGGTGCCAAGGACCGAGAAGCCCGGCAACGCCTCTAGGCCAGCATTTTCATTCGATGGGGACACCAGGAAATACAAAGGCCAAACTTCCGTCGTGGAAGACGACGTCATAACACCGCGTGCATTTATCGCAAAACAGGTGGGTGCGTATGACATGCTTGGAGCGCAAAGCCAATTGCAGCGGGACATCGGTGCAATAGGGGCAAAGTTCCCGCATCTTGCCGGCGGATTCAACCTCTTCATCCGACAGAAAACCAGCTTCGGTGACCTTGCCATCGACCACCAGCTGTGGATCTAGCTCAACCAGATAGAAGGGTGCAACACGCTTGTGCCTGAGATCATGGTTCCCCGTTGGGGCGGTCAATGACGAGGATGGGGACCCCGCATGAATTTCAGTTCGCATGGTGAAATCTCCTGCAAAACGATAGACCAATGGACTCAACGTTGACTCAAAATTATGCGCCCTGCCCACACAGGGAACTTGCGAGTTCTCAATGAAGACGCCGCAAACCGATGACTTACATCAAAGGTCTTCCACATAGCACCATCGACTTTCCCCACGCAAAAACCATGGTCTTGAGGGGGAGCGAAGGCGCCTGTTATTTTTTGCTTTTTGTCAACGGGCCAGGCGGATGCTGCCTCTACGCTTTCCCCGTGATGTGAATTCAATGCTGGAGGAGAAACGCGGATGCCACACATATGAGCCAGGTTCCCACCCTGTTGGGCAGTGAAGGCAAGGGGCCAGACTTGGGCCGGATCCCGGACAATGCATTGGTCATCGTTCCGGTGCGCAATATGGTGCTGTTTCCCGGTCTTGTGGTACCGATTGCCATTGGGCGCAAGGGCTCCATCGCGGCCACCGAATACGCCATCAAAGGCAAGCACCCTATTGGCATTTTGCTGCAACGCAACCCACAAACGGAATCCCCAGGGCCCGAGGATTTGGCGGCCATGGGAACCATTGCTTCCATCTTGCGCCACGTCACCGCCCCAGATGGTGCACAACACATCATTTGCCAGGGGTTGCTGCGGTTTCGGGTGACGGGGTACATCCAGGGCTACCCGTTTATGGTGGCGAAGATTGAACGCGTGGAGGAGCAGTCCGGTGCGGGCGACGAAGAGGTGGAGGCACGTTTCATCCGGTTGAAAGAGCGTGCGGTAGAGGTGTTGCAATTGTTGCCCCAGGTGCCGGCGGAAATGATCAGCGCGGTACAACGCATCGAGGCCCCGGGCACTCTGACCGACCTGGTCGCCGGTTATCTGGACCTGGAAACACAAGAAAAGCAGGCCATTCTGGAAGAGGTTGAGCTGCGCGGACGGCTGGACAAGCTGCTGGAAGTGATGGTGCACCGAATTGCAGTGATGCACATTTCGCGGGAAATCGACCAGCAAACCAAGGTCAACCTTGAAAAGCGCGAACGCGAATTTTTACTGCGCGAGCAGATGAAGGCCATCCAGAAAGAACTGGGCGAGGACAGCGTCAGCAACGCCGCCGAGATCGATGAACTGCGCAGACTGATCGCAGAAGCGGGCATGCCGGAAGAAGTCGCCAAGCAGGCCGAAAAGGAACTCAAGCGGCTTCAACGCATGTCGGACGGTTCCTCCGAATACTCCATGGTCCGAACCTATCTCGACTGGCTGGTGGAACTTCCGTGGAAAGAGCCCGCGCCGGACGTGATTGATATCGCGCAGGCCCGGCGTATTCTCGATGACGATCATTTTGGGCTGGAGCAGGTAAAAAAACGCATCGTTGAATTTTTGGCGGTGCGCAAACTCAAGCCGGGCGGGCACGGCCCTATTCTGTGCCTGGTGGGGCCGCCCGGCGTGGGAAAAACATCGCTGGGGCAGTCCATAGCCAAGGCACTGGGGCGGAAATTTGCGCGGGTGTCTTTGGGCGGCATGCATGATGAAGCGGAAATCCGGGGCCACAGGCGCACGTACATCGGCGCCCTCCCCGGCAACATCATCCAAGCCATCAAGAAAGCGGGCACACGCGGATGCGTGATGATGCTCGACGAAATCGACAAGCTGGGCACGGGCATCCACGGCGACCCGTCATCGGCCATGCTGGAGGTGCTGGACCCGGAGCAAAACGTCAACTTCCGTGACAACTACCTCGCCGTGCCCTATGACCTGTCCCAGGTTTTGTTTATTGCCACCGCCAATGTGCTCGACCCCATTCCAGGGCCACTGGCTGACCGTATGGAGGTCCTGCGGCTGGCTGGCTACACCCAGGAAGAAAAGCGTGAGATTGCACGCAAGTACCTGGTTGCCAGGCGTCTGGCAGACAGCGGTTTGGAACCCACACAGCTGGAGATCACGGATGCGGCGCTGGCGACCATCATCCGTGACTACACCCGAGAAGCGGGTGTTCGGGGCCTGGAGCGCCAAATTGGCGCCGTGTGCCGCCACATCGCCGTAAGCATCGCCGAAAACAAAACCCCCAATGCGCGGGTCGATGCCGCCGATCTGGCACCAATTTTAGGACCCGCCAAATTTGAAAACGAAGTGGCTTTGCGTGTGGCAACACCGGGCGTTGCCACTGGGCTGGCCTGGACCCCCGTGGGGGGAGATATCTTGTTCATAGAAGCCAGCCGAACGCCGGGCAGTGGCCGCCTCATCCTGACCGGACAACTGGGAGAGGTGATGAAGGAGTCAGCGCAAGCTGCCTTGACACTGGTGAAATCGCGTGCGGCAGATTTCCAACTGGAACCGTCACTCTTTGAGAAAACCGATATTCATGTCCACGTGCCGGCGGGCGCCATTCCGAAAGACGGGCCTAGTGCCGGCGTGGCTATGTTTATTGCGCTAGCCTCGCTTTTTATGAACCGGGTGGTTCACAAAGACACGGCGATGACGGGAGAAATCAGCCTTCGCGGATTGGTGCTGCCGGTGGGGGGGGTCAAGGAAAAGGTGCTTGCGGCCGTGGCGGCCGGGATCCATCGGGTCATGCTGCCAGCGCGCAATCGCAAAGATCTGGAGGAGGTGCCCCAAGCGGCGCGACAACAAATGGAGTTTATTTTTCTGGACAATGTGGAGCAGGCGATGCAAGGGGCCATAGGTACCGAAGATGCCCGGGTGGACCAAGTTTAAAAACAGGAGTGCACGATGCTGAAAATCTTGATTGCAGTAGATGGCTCTGAACGCGCGGACCATGCGATTGAAGCGGTCGCGCACATCCCGGTGCCCGTACTGTTGGCCAAGTAATCTATGCTGCACAACACCGCATTCCCGGGTTGCAATTGCAGGCAGTGCCTGCTGGCCACAAGCGCCGCGTTGTTTGAGCTGCGCGATGCGCTTGTTACCTTGTCCCTGTCGCTCAAAGACCTGCAGTTTGAAATGGACCTCGAACTGCGGGCGGAAGCTGAAAAGAAAGCGGAGTTACTGTTGAAAAGAATCGCTGCAACGCAAGGCCCTGGTTCTCCGTGAACGAAGGGCTGGCGGCTACCGCTGTTAGCGGTGGCTTTTTCGCACACCACCATGGGTGGGTTTGATATTGATTTGTAGACCTCGCATACCCGCGACACGTCTGGCGGTGCGTTCGACCTGAAACCTCGTTTGGTGCGTGTCGACATGGCCGTTCAAGGTCACCATCCCGTTGTCCACAAACACTTCAATGTTAGCCCCATTGACGGATGGAATAGCATCCAATTTCTCCATCAAATCAGCCTTCAGCTCCACATCGGTTTTCATAATCCTGTGTCCTCAAGTTGTGGTCTGGCGTCATCAGACCCATGACGATATAGACGCGCGTCCCTACTCTACGGAGACCACCGCCTTTTCCATTTGCGAATTCGCAATCGCGCCATTGAACCGGGGCGTAGATTCAGCGGTGCCAAACAGACATCCCCCTTGTCACGGAAAGGAAACACCATGAACAGACTTATTTGGATGGCCGGCTTTGTGGTGGCTGCCGCCATTACCGGGGTTTCGTGCGACAAGGTCAAATCGCCGGAGCCCGAAATAAGCACGCCCGACACGGCTACGAACCCCATGGACAAAACCGCAAGCGAACGCAAAGCATTCACGCAGGCTGCCCAAAAAGAGCTCGATGAACTGCGAATCGCTGTCGCCAACCTCAGGACCAAGGCAGAAGCCGCCAGCCAGGAGAGCAAAGCCAAACTTCGTCAACAAGTAGAGCGGCTTGAACTTGAACTGCGTCAAACCCAGCAGCGCTTGGCAGAACTCGGCACCGCATCAGCACAAACCTGGAGCCAACTCAAAGAGGCTTTCACCCAATCACTTGAAAAGCTGAAAACAGAAATAGACAACAAGCGCAAGAATTCGCCCGAAAATTGATCGATGCACCCTTCAACTTTTGGGGACTTCAGTATCGACACTGTCGAAATAAAGAATCATCTGGCGATGCTGTTTACCCTTGACTATGGTCGTTGCTTTTTTGATGGTCTGTTCCGGCGCAGCCTCGTTGTCACGGTAACTCGCTCGAATTTCGTAGCGTCCGGGTGCTAGGGCTACCAAGAGGCGGGGGCCATCCATGGTGTGCTCAAGAACCACATTTTTGCTACGGATATCCACAATCGTTACCTGCACACCGGACAAATAGGCCCCCGTGCGCTTGGCCGCAGTCAACAACCAAAGGCTGAATCGGTCTTGTTCATCGCGCAACTCCTGCGACTCACTGTCACCGACACCACCGGAAACATAATCGACCCCTTGGGGTGTGCTGCCTATTTGAACGGCCTGGGCACATTGGCTGGCGGCGAAGACGACCCATCCCAATGCAAGGGTTCGTACCAGACTGGGTAAATTTGCATGGTAAGTGGGCATAACTGACTTTCGGTGAATTTGGAACACATCTCCCAACCGGGAGCGCCTGCCACGGAATAAAGCATGCATGCAATGTGGAACCTGCACGTAGAAATACTGTTGATATTTCGCACAAATGCCTGTCGTTGTTGCCGCTTGCGGATTGTCAATTGTGACGCGATATGAAAAATATACTCTGTCCCGTAGCCGCAATCCAGAGGCGAACATATGTTTCGTGACCGCATTGACGCAGCCCAGCAGTTGGCCGAAAAACTCCAGAAATATCGCCATAAGAATCCATTGATTTTGGCGATTCCTCGCGGGGCCGTACCCATGGGACAAACCCTTACCAAGGCGTTGGGCGGTGAGTTAGACGTGGTTTTGGTGCGCAAGCTGCGCGCCCCCAGGCAACCCGAGTTGGCCATCGGATCCGTGGATGAAAGCGGCTGGACCTACTTGGGTGGCTACGCACTGGCCCATGGTGCGGATCAAGAATATATCGCCTCAGAAAAGGCCGTTCAACTGGAAACCATACGCCATCGCCGCGCCCAATACACACCAGACCGCCAACCGATATCGCCGACAGGACGTATCGTTATTGTGGTGGATGATGGACTGGCCACGGGTGCCACCATGATCTCCGCTCTGCATGGTCTGCGTGAACACAGACCAGAGAAGTTGGTTTGTGCAGTGCCGGTTGCCCCCCGGGACACCCTTGCCAAAATCAGGCCCCTGGCGGACGAACTGGTTTGCCTCAAGGTGCCAGTGGACTTTCAAGCTGTGGGCCAGTTTTACCAGCAGTTTACGCAGGTGGAGGATAGTGACGTGATAGAAATCTTGAGACACTCCGCCGGTCCGAGGAGCCCCCTTCCCCCATCAATGCCCGGGGCTTGACAGCCGTAAATTCAAGGTGATGTAGCGCTTGAACTTCACCACAATGCTGGACATCTCAATATCCACCAAAGCTTTTCTACCATCTGCCAGCAAAGCGACTCTGCGCATCCACATGCCATTGGCCGAATGAAAGACGGCGTAAGCCAGGTTGTACCCTGGGGTGTTGGCGGAAAAAGGAAGATCCGGAATAACGGTCGTTGCGGCACAGCCTTCAGGGCATTCTGATTCCCAGCCCAAAAGCTCCTTGGCTTCCAAGGTGCAGGCCGTGATGCGCCCTTCTGCATCAATCGTCAAAACGGCATCACGCTCGGGTGACGGCTGTTCTTGATGATCCACCAAGCGGTCCACCATTTGGGGGGTGCGCACCGGTGTCGGCTGCACAGTGGGACTAGCCCATTCGGTATTTCTCATTGTCTTCTCCTACCACTTTTTAATTGCAATGTGGACCTATTGGCATAAGCTGGTCTGTACTCAGCCCATAAGAATAAGGAAAGAGAGAACAATAAGAAATACGCGAAGTCGCTGAAATTTACTACCTGAATTTAGGTATATCAATGAATGGCGGGGGTGTTCAGCGGTTTCCACGGAATAGGCGGTTCAAGTGGAGCACGGGAACCAACTCTCCTTCCCGTTCAAAACAGGAAATGGCCAGCCCCTTCCAATCTGCCAGGCAATCGTCCTGTGCCGTCGCCTGAGCGTCGCTGACCTCAATCCTCCTTGGCGGCGAAGCCAAAAAGACAGCCCCCAGCTTGGGCACATGGTGCCCAACTTCCTGGTAAGCGACCAGTGCCACCAGAGAATGGTCCGCCGCCCGGGCAGCCACCCGCATCGAAAGACTGATGACAGGCACCAGGTGCTTTTGCCAAATCAGTACGTGGCGAGCATGGTCCGGGGTCAGCGGCACCACATGGAGCACAGGGTTTTCAACAATTTGCACCAACTCGCGGCTACCGATCGCCGCACGCATGGAATGCCCCAGGTCCAGCAGCCAGGCATTGGGTCCAGGCATCACAGCACCTCGGCGTTGTGGACGACGCTTGTCTGCTGGAGATAGGCGCTTAACCTGCCAGCATCGCTGACACAGGCAAGGCCCTCCTCCACCATGCGCAAACCACTGATGGGCGACTGGGCGACATACATGCACGCTGGAATTTCAAAGCTGGCCTCTTGAAAATCGACCAAGGTGCGTGCTTCGTCACACAACACGCCAAGATAGCCCTGGGGCAGTGCCAACAAGGCGCAGACACGCCGCGCAGCAGGAATAGGCTCCAGAAGCAGCAGCCCCTCACCCAGGCAGTATGCGGGCCAACGTTGGCCCGCATAAGGCGCCCAGCCGACACTCCCCTGTGGGCAGTCCGCGGGGTCAATATCCATAACAGACTCCAGGGAGCGAACATCGGCCTGCGCCAGCACCAGACGCATCCCGCCAATTTTCAGGAGAACTGCGTTTCTCATGCGGTGACTCCCACCAGGCGGTCCATGTGCTGGAGCAATTGGTCTTCGTTAAACGGCTTCACCAAATAGGCGTCCACACCGGCGCTGTCGCCTTGTTGCCTGTGCTTTTCAGTTGAACGCGAGGTGATCATGATGATGGGGATGTTTTTGGTCGATTCGCGGGCACGCAAATGGGCGGTCAGTTCCAGACCGTTCATGCGGGGCATTTCCATATCCACCAGCACCACATCGGGAACGGTCTGTTCCAACACAGCCACGGCATCCATTCCATCGATTGCGGTAAGCACCTCGTAGCCCGCATCTCGCATGACTTGCGCACTTGCGCGCCGTGCCGAAATCGAGTCGTCAACAATGAGCACCGTGCGCTTGGTGGCCGGTTGCGACGTTGTGGGAGTCACATTGACCGGGCCAAAGGCCGCCGATGCCGCACGCGGTGTGGACGAAGCGCGCAAGAGTTCCGGCAAGTCGATGACGGGCGCCACGCTGCCGTCCCCCAAAATGACAGCGCCAATGGTTCCTTGGATCTTGGACACGTAACGCCCCAGCTTTTTGACCACCACTTCACGCCCATCCACCAACTCAGGAACCATGATGGCGCAGGTGGTGCCTGCGTCGCTGCTGGTGATGAGTACCGGGAAGCCCCATTGGGACTCCTCCTTGGCGTTGCCACGCAGCCCAAGCAGGTCCTCCAGGCGGAGCAGCTTGTGCACGACATTGCCTACGCGGTAGATGGGTTGATGGCCAATGGCTTCGATCTGGTCGCGCGTGATGTAGTGAATATCCAATATACGACGGCTGGACACCGCAACCATCTTGCTGCCGATGCACGCCATCAAGGTGTGCTCCGACAGCAAGGTGGCCGGCAAGCGCAGTTCCACCGTCAAACCCAGGCCCGTAGGGGACGCCAAGTTCAACGAGCCTTTCATTTCCAAAACGCGCGTATACACCGCGTCCATTCCGATCCCACGGCCAGAGGTCTGGGTGCTGGACTCGCGTGTGGAAAACCCGGTGACCAAAATGAGGCGCCCCAACTCCTCGTCCGATAAAAACTGATCGCGGGCGATCAGGTGCTTTTGCACCCCAATAGCCCGGATGGCCACGAAATCCAGACCGGCGCCGTCGTCCTTGCAGCGCACCACAATGGAGTTTCCCTCGCGGGCAAAGCTCAGTTCGATGGCGCCGGTGCGCGGCTTGCCACACGCCAGCCGCGTCGCTGCATTCTCAATGCCGTGGTCCACAGCGTTGCGCAGGACGTGCATGATCGGATCGACCAGATCGTGCAGCATATTGCTGTCGATGTGCGTAGCGTCACCCACAATGCTCAAGGCGACCTCTTTGCCCAAGAGGCGGCAGGTTTGGCGCACGCTGCGCTGCAGGCGCGACACGATGGTGCTGACAGGCACCAGCCGCGTGCGTAAGACGGCATGTTGATTCTCCATTTGCAAACGCCGCTGAACTTCCAACAACTCCCCGAGCGCGTGCAACTCTTCGTCAATATGCCAAGCCATTTGGCTGGCATCTGTTCTGGCTTCCACCAGTTGGCTGGTGATGGTGTGCAACTCGCTGTAGCGCTCGAACTCCAGTGGGTCAAAATCACCCGCCCCCACCGCCATGTGACGCGACAGCGCAAGGCCACGGACATCCACCAGGTTTTCCAACTCGCCAATCAACTTTTGAAACAGCGCATTTTGTTTCTGTATGGCCTTGGATTGCTTCTGGGTTTGGCGCAGGCGCTCCTGAATCTGCGCGGTGGAAATGACGTTTTCTCCCGCCAAACGCAATAGTTCGTCCACCACAGGGGCCGGCACCCGCAACAATGGGGATGCGTCAGGCACCCCTGTTTCTGCGGCTGCTGCCACCGCAGGCTCCGGCGAAGCAACGGCCATGGGCACGGGTTCCACATCGCCACTTGGGACGCCAGAATCGCCAGGAACACGGTTCACATAGTCCAGCACCCGCTGCAGCACCCGCTGGGCTTGGGCTGGCGCGGGCCCGGTCCCGGTAATGACTTCCCCCATGGCTTCAAGGCAATCACCGGCCTCGATCAGCAATGCCGCCAAGGCAACATCGGGCAGCGCGTTTTCTTCGGACAGGCCGATCAATAGATCTTCCAGTGCATGGGTCAGATTGGCGATACCGGCAACCCCAACCGTATTGGCCGCGCCTTTGAGGGTGTGCGCCGCGCGCTTGGCTTCCTCAACATCCGCCATGGAGCCATTCCCCGTGGACAAGCGTGCTATTGCGGCGGAGAAGCTGCCCAGCTGAACCGGCAACTCTTGCAGCAGCCCATCCAGCAATTCAAGATTGATGTCCTTGGGAAGGTCCATGGACAAGTCCTGCACACGGGCAGTCTTCTTGCGGGTGTCTGCCTCTTCACCGTCTTCGACATAGACGACATTGGCAAGCGCGTGCACCCACGTGAGTGCTGCTGACGGGTCCAGCGGAGCTTTCCATGCCAAGTCGCACAGTGGCTCAACCAAGGCATGGCATGCGCTTGCATCGCTTGGGCACGCAAGGTAGATCGACAGGGTGTCGGGCAGTTGCGCGAGTATCGCAAACTGGGAATCGCTCAGCCCGTCTGGCAGACTCTCCACCTGAGGAGTCAAAACGGCAATGAGTCCTTTTAACGCGGACAGGCCAATGGAATCCGCCGTTTCTCCCACACGCGCCATGGCATCCACGTAATTGGACCGCGCGTCGCGATAGGACTCCGAGCCCGCCTCAACCGAAAGGACCGCAGCCAAATCCTCGGCCAGGATCTCCTGCATCAGGCCAAACTCTTTGGAAAAAAGCCGCAGCATGTCTTTGCTGATTTGCTGCGGCTCTATTGACACAGGCGTGACACCAGCCGGTGGCGCTTCCACCTCACCAGTGAACTCACCGGATTCGCCCGGAGTCCAAACGGGATCGAACACCACATCGAGAAGTGCCGCCTGGGCTTCAGTGCGATCAGGTTCTGCGATGCAGTCCATTGCCAAAAGTGGGAAGAGATTCAAAAGCGCTCGCTCGCCTTCCGACAAGGGACTAATCTGCCCTGCGCGTTGGGCCACCACCTGGGAAAAAGCATCACTGGCATGCGCCAGCATTTCCAGACCGGACCGAGCTGCGCCTAACGATAGTGCCTGCAGCTGTGCCTGGTAGGGTGCAAGAATGCCGCTATCCACGGCGCCATGGGTGTCACCAGAGTGATCTAAGGCAAGTGTTGCAATCAATGCATCCAGCGCCTCTTGCATGGACATGGGCTGGTTCAACCCGATGTTGGAACTTTCCGAAAGGATTTCTAGCTGTTCCATAGAGCCTCCAATGGGTCAGGTAAGCAAGGCTTGCGACCAAGCCCATTGCCTTGACAGATGCGACAGTAGTGGCCTAGGCCGCCAGCTTGAAAACCCGCACGGTGGACAACAGCATTCTTGCGTATTCCACTAAATTGGTCGTCTGCGTAGATTGCTCATCCAGCTGCAGACTGGTTTTTTGGTTGGTCTTTTTGATCTGCATGGCGCGATTCAGCAAATCCTGGCTGGCCTTCGCCTGCCCGGAGGAGCGCAACGCGATTTGCTGCACGGAAGTCACCAGTTCGGAGGTGGTTCTCTGGGTCAGCTGCATCTGTACGCCTGCCTGTTCAGCCAAGCGACTGCCTTCCACGACCTGCGCAATCGCGGAGTTCATGGTGTTAACGGTGTCGGAAGTCTCTATCTGGATATTGCTCACCAAACCGGAAATCTGTTGCGTGGCCTGCCGCGCGCTTTCCGCCAGCCGTTGCACCTCATCGGCCACCACCGCAAACCCACGCCCTGCCTCACCTGCGGATGCGGCGTGCATGCTGGCATTGAGCGCCAGAATGTGTGTACGCTCGGCAATGGCATTGATGATGCCCACCACGCCGGAGATTTCTTGCGAGCGCTCGCCCAGCCGCTTGATCCGCTTTTCAGTCTCCCGGATGATGTCCCGGGTGCTGTTGATGCCGCCTACGGTGCTGTTCACCGTATCCAGCGCCGCCTGGGTGGACCGAATCGCGTTGTCGGCGGCGTTATTGCAAATTTTTGCCAGTTCCGAGATGACATGCATTTCCTGCGATGCGGCCGACAAGGATTCGGTGGTGTGTTCAACCTCCAGCCGTTCCTCTACAGCGGCCGCCATCACATTGTCGGATTGGGCTTTTACCTTCAATGATGCCTCCGTCACATCGGCGGAAATGTTGCTCACATCGCGCAGAACTTTCGCCGTTTCGCTGGTCAACAGGTTCAAGGCGTCGGACACCGCACCTGTCACGTCGCCCGATACCGGTACTTTGACGGTGAGGTCTTTGTTGGCCAGTTGCGCCACCGCTTGCAACAGTACGACAACGGAGTCGTTGAGTTGTTCATTTTCTTTCTCAATGGTGAGGCGACTGGCTTCACGTTCATCCACCATCGCGTCGAACTGGCGCGCCAGTTTCCCAATCTCATCAGATCGGCTGCTGTTGGCGCGTACCTTGGAGTCTCCCAACGCCATTTTTTTCATAACACCGACCAGATGTGTCACCGGATTGGTAATGCTGCGTGTAATCCAAAATGCGAGCATGACGGACACCACAATCGAGATACCCGCCAGCTCCATCAGGACACTGCGGGCGTTTTGGTAGGTGAGTTTCGCGTCGGCACCGTCTTGTTGCAGGTGTTTGGTTTGGTAGTCGATCAAGGTATTTACGGACGTAAACCAGGTTTCCTGAACGTCACGCACATTGGTCAATAAAAACTGGGTTGCTTCCTGCTTTTTTCCGTCAGCCGCCATCGCCAGGAATTCCTTTTGCGCGGCCCCATATTTGTTGCGGGCAGCGGTGAAGGAGGCAAACATCGCTTTCTCCTCATCGCCTTCAATCAACTTCTGGAAGATCGCAATGTTTCCCTCTTGGTTTTGTTTTCTTCCGAGAATGAGGTTGAGTTCCTTGTCAATCTCTTTGGGGTCCGTCAACAGCAGCATGTTGCGCATGGACTGCGCATTGGCGTTCACATTTCCCAACATCTTGTAGGAAAGGACAACCTTGGGGTAACCGACGTTCACAATGGTGTTCGTCCCATCATGGATGGATTTGAGGTGGGATATTCCAAGCCAAACCATGGCTGCCAACAATAGCAACACCGCAAAGAAACCCAGCCCAAGTCGGGTGCCGATGTTTGGGGTTGAAAATTTCATGTTGTTACTCCAATAAAGAAAATTTAAATTTCCGTTTGCCGGACGAATGGGCGATAAACCTAGGACCTGCTGCTGATCCTGTCGAAAAAACCCTCATGGTTGAAGTCCAGCCAAACACGTTCGTTTTGCAGGTAACTTGCGGTGACATGCTCCTGAAGCGTTATCGGCAACTGCGGCAGGTGTGCAATGGCTTGCAGATGGGACAAAGGCTGCGGAAATTCGTCAATCGCCACGCCCACGGCATTAGCGCCCTTGTCCAGAATCAATGCCAGGCCGCCATGGCGTTCATCCGAACTTTTGACGTCCAGCAAAAGTGCCAGATCAAAAAGCGGCACCAAATTGCCTCGCAAACTGATGAGGCCCAAAAGCCAAGGGGCCGTGCCCGGCAGCGTAGAGATGGCTTGCGGACGGATGACTTCACTGGCCACGTTAACTTGGAGCAAGAGACTCAGGGTGCCCACTCGGAAACCGTAGCGCTTACGTTGGGCAGGCTCCTGTGCACCGCTCCACATAAAGTCCTTGGGCGGATTGAATCGTCCAAGCGCAACACTTGGCAACATCCACCCCTCGGACGTGGCTGGGAGCGCTGGATTGTGATGGGGGTTGTCCATGACTTGGCTTCACAAGCCGTTCAAGCCGCAGCCTTAAGCTGTTCAATGATTTGGTCTGCGGTATATGGTTTGGCCACATACCCCTTGGCGCCTTGCAACTGCCCCCAGATTCGATCCGCCTTTTGTGATTTGCTGCTGACAAAAACGATGGGGATTTGTTTGGTGGAAGAATCCTGCGACAGCGTTCTACAGGCTTCATAGCCATCCATTTCCGGCATCACGATGTCCAAAAAAATAATGGATGGTTGCTCCGACTTGGCCTTTTCCAATGACTCCTTGCCACTGGACGCAGTCACCACCACATAGCCCGCATCGGTCAATATCGCCTTGATGTTTTTTAGCTCAGTGATGGAATCGTCAACTACCAATGCTTTTTTAATACCCATGGTGTACTCCTTGAAAGGGATTTGTGATGAAACTGATTGCGCCCGAAACTTGCGGACGTTGTTGGCTGAAGAGAGCGCGCAATACGGTTGCTACGCAAGCACACCCATTTGCGGATTCCCGTTGGGAAAGCGTGCAACCTCCCGCTTGACAAGGTGCTTCGCAATCACTGCGCGAAACTTCTCCTGATCAATGGGTTTGGTCAAATAACAACTACACCCCGCGAGCGAGCCGCGTATGCGGTCAAAGGGCGAGGATTTGCTCGTCAACATGACCACCGGTGTGCGTTTGTTGTCTTGGTTGCGGCGGATCAATTTGCAAATCTCGTACCCGTCAGCGCCGGGCAAAACGATGTCCAGAAAAACCATGTCGTACGATTTTTGCGCCATCATTTGCAATCCCTGCTCACCCGTTTTCGCCCAGTCGGCAGGGATTCTCAGTTGACGCAATTCAATGTCGATGTTGATTCTTGCCGTCATGCTGTCGTCAATGATCAGTGCCCGGTGGGATGCTCTTGCGGACAGAACCTGCTCATCATCAAACAGCAGGTGAGGCTGAGACGCTATTGGCATCGATGGGGCCGCTGCCTTTGCAACAGCCACGGGCATCAGCATGGGCTGGCGGGCAGCCACAGGACCCATGATCTCATCCGCTATTTTGTCCAGTTGCGCCAGCATGCGGGTGGGGGCCAGCGGGCGCAACAGAAAGTGGCAATCGTGCTCCATCGGCGCAAGGTGGCAAAACAGCAGGGTGGCCGTCTTGCATTCCGTGTTGGCCGCCGTCAATGCGCGAAGTGCGTCCTGTGCCTGCGCGTTGTCGGCATCCACGATGGCGATATCTGGAAGGCAGGCGCTACCTGCGTCCAGAAGGGTGTATGAGTGGGTTCTTCCGGCTGCAGTCGTGAGATTGAGGACACATCGAACGAGTCTGATCTCGTAATCCGATAACCCAAAAACCCCGATATGAATCTTGCCAGCAGTCAGCGGCGAAGCGCTACCTAGATTTTGCATGACTAACCATCCCTTTACGAAAACCCGAAATACCGGGGTTACGACGACTGGCTGCCCTGCGCATGTGCGCGAGAGCCCTTTAGTTTTGCGTCCCATTCTTTCGAATGGTTTGCCTTTACTTTTTTTAATAATTATTTCAACTGCACGTCTGAACTATGGACCGCGCTATTTCTTTTGCAAAGAATACTTACGAATATTTACAATTACAGATATGAGTGCGCTAGCGTGAACTTTGATATCAATGCGCGCTATCCAATGGAATAGCGTGAAGACCCGCTCGAACCCGGGCCAAATAGTCAGCGCGAAAACGGCGTAAGGTGAAGTCGCGATGGTTGTCGTTCTCCAAGGCCTGCCAAGCTTTTTTGCGCCCAAGGTCGGACTGTCGTCGTGCGGCAAGAGCACCCGCGTCATTGGCCAAGGCTTGGGCAGTCGTCATGAATTCATAGCCATAGTGCACCATATAGTCGTGTGTAATCGTCTCGATACTCTCGATTTCCTGAATCGAGAGTTGGGCCTTGAACTTGTCCTTATTTGCGGCAATGGGTGCAAAACAATTAGAAGCCCAAAGTGCGGACATCTGCGAAATCTGCCTGGCCTCGACTGAGGCCTTGACGTCCAGCATTTGCGGGAGAAATTCGATCCCCAGAAAAGAACATACCTTGCGCAAAATCGCTTCCTGGTCCAGCAGAAAATCTTCGAATCGAACGGTGAGTACGCGCTCAGGAAACGCTGCCACCAGCTCTTGTGCAGCCCGGTGCGCCATGACCCAGGTACGTGCATTCATCGAACTCTCGAAATCATGGATGATTGCGCGATTCATGGATGCCACCTGGGCCCGAGGATCGCGCACCACGTTCAGGAACAGCATGTGCGGAAACAATGTGAGCAACTCTTTGGCGTAATGAACGCTATCCAGCGACTTGTCCATAACGACTTGCGCACCACGTTTTTCACCGGCACGCAAGAGCAACTCCCATACGATGCGATGAACGCTACGCCGCTCGTTGCCAATCGCCTCAAAAATAGCAATGGGGTCAAATACGATGTCCGTCCACTTGACAATGCCGGAAGATTGCAATCCCACAACATCCACCACCAAGCGAAAGTAGTTTTTGTCGTCCGACAAATCGCCATACAGTGGCACCATGGGCATGAAATCAACGATATGCAAAGGGTAAGGGGAGTAGAACTTCTCGTTGAAATTGAGGCGCAGGCGCAGCGCGTGGCTACCACATCTGCGCAAGGGAACCATGAGGACGGGGCGCGGACGATTGTCGGCGGAATATAGTGGGCCTTGTTGATTCACAATTGCATTCATGGAGTGCCTCCGGCTTGAAATTTATCAGGCCACCTTTGGGTGGAAAAAATCATCCGCCAAGTGGTTGAACAAAACGGCTGTCGCATCTTCAACGGCCAACATGCCGGTGTTGATCGTGATTTGGGCCGAGAGCGGGGATTCGTAAGGCGAAGATACCCCCGTAAAGCTTGCAATTTTTCCGGCTCTTGCTTTGGCATATAGCCCCTTGGGGTCACGCGCTTCACAGACCTCACGTGTGGTGCTTACATGCACTTCAACAAACTTGTCCGCACCAATCAAGGCCCTCGCCATAGCGCGATCTTCGCGGTACGGTGAAATCAATGCAGTAATCACCAACATGCCAGCGTCATTCATGAGCCGCGCAACTTCGGCCGTTCTGCGAATATTCTCTTTGCGATCCCGGTCGGTGAAGCCAAGATCGCTGCTCAAATGGTTGCGCATGTTATCGCCGTCCAACACACAACACGCCTGGCCTTTTTCAAGCAACAACCGTTCCAATGCATAGGCAATGGTCGATTTTCCAGCGCCACTCAAACCGGTGAGCCACAAGGTCGAAGGTCGATGCCCGAAAAAGGCATGTCGATACTCGGGGGAAATATGGCTGGCGTGTGGAAACACATTGGCCACCGCAGATAAACCACCATCAGAAAGCACACGAATCTTGCGAACAGCAAGCGATGGATAAGAATCCAGATTTTGCACAATCGAACTCCCTTTACGAAAACCCACCATGACGGGGTTACGGCAACTGGCTGCCCTGCACCTTAGCGCGAGGACCCTCTAGTTTTGCGCCCCACTCTTTCGAGTGGTTTGCCCTTGCTCACTGACAAGTGTCTATTGCACTTAACCGGCAAAACTATGAACCGAATTTCCAATCTTGTAAAGTTTTTTCCCAAGCAACGCCACTCTCAATGCGTTTTCTCATCTGCATGGTGCGCACAAGCCCCTCGGAGGCGAGGGTGGCCGCCCCATGTTTTTGAGGGCGGCCTCGCACTGGGGCCGACGGGGAGTGCTTCAGCAACACTGTCAGTGCATCACACGCTCAAAGCTGAATTGCCCGGGTGAGCGGATCGGGTCCACATCCACTGGAATCACATCTTTGGGCAAGAACTTGCCTTCCAGCAGGAGTTTGGACAGCGGATTTTCAATGCGCTGCTGAATGGCACGCTTCAAAGGCCGTGCGCCAAACACCGGATCGAACCCCACTTTGGCCAACTCGGCTAGCGCGGCAGGAGACACTTCCAGCGTCAGGTCCATCTTGGACAAACGTTGCTGCAATACCTGGATCTGGATGCCGGCAATTTCAGCAATATGCGTCGCATCCAGGGCGTGGAACACCACGGTTTCGTCAATACGGTTCAAAAATTCCGGTCGGAAATGGTTCTTCAGCTCGCCGGTCACCGCCTCCTTGATGTCCTCACTGTCCTGCCCCACCATGCTTTGAATCAGGTGTGAGCCGATGTTGCTGGTCATCACGATCACGGTGTTTTTGAAATCCACGGTACGCCCCTGGCCATCGGTCAAACGGCCATCGTCCAGCACTTGCAGCAACACGTTGAACACATCCGGGTGGGCTTTCTCCACCTCGTCCAGCAGTAACACGCTGTAGGGTTTGCGGCGCACCGCTTCGGTCAAATAACCGCCCTCCTCATAACCCACATAGCCCGGAGGCGCACCAATGAGCCGGGCCACGGAGTGTTTTTCCATGAACTCGCTCATATCGATGCGAATCAGGTGGTCTTCACTGTCAAACAGGAATCCAGCCAGTGCCTTGCACAGCTCAGTTTTACCCACCCCCGTGGGGCCCAGAAACAAGAAGGAACCCGTGGGTCGGTTGGGGTCCGACAAACCGGAGCGCGAACGGCGAATGGCATTGGCCACCGCAGCAATGGCTTCGTTCTGCCCCACCACGCGCTGGTGCAATTTATCTTCCATCTGCAGCAATTTGTCGCGCTCGCCCTGCATCATTTTGCTGACCGGAATACCTGTGGCACGACTGACCACCTCCGCAATTTCCTCGGCACCCACCTGGGTACGCAACAGGCGTGGTGCTGCGCCCGTACCGCGCGACGCTTCCTTGGCCTGGGCTTCTTTCATGCGCTTTTCCAATTCGGGAAGCTTGCCATATTGCAGCTCGGCCACCTTGTTGAAATCACCCTTGCGGGTCAACTCTTCAATTTTGAATTTGAGCTGGTCGATCTCTTCGCGGACCTGGCCACTGCCCAGCGCGCTGGCCTTTTCAGCCTTCCAGATTTCGTCCAGATCGGCAATCTCCTTTTGCAAGGCTGAAATTTCATCATTGATGAGTTCCAGCCGCTTTTGCGAAGCCTCGTCCTTCTCCTTTTTCACCGCCTCGCGCTCAATCTGCAATTGAATCAAACGGCGGTCTTTTTTGTCCATGACCTCGGGTTTGGAGTCCATCTCGATCTTGACCTTGGAGGCAGCCTCGTCGATCAGATCAATCGCCTTGTCCGGCAGGAAGCGGTCGGTGATGTAGCGGTGGCTCAATTCGGCCGCCGCCACGATGGCGGGGTCGGTGATGTCCACGTTGTGGTGCTTTTCGTAGCGCTCTTTCAAGCCGCGCAGAATGGCGATGGTGGCTTCCACGG
Source organism: Rhodoferax sp. (assembly GCF_030697375.1). Lineage (GTDB taxonomy): Bacteria > Pseudomonadota > Gammaproteobacteria > Burkholderiales > Burkholderiaceae_C > Allorhodoferax. Next base: position 33,146 of record NZ_JAUYQD010000057.1, read on the forward strand.
TAGGCTCACCCACCAGAATTTTCTGGAAGCGGCGCTCCAGTGCGGCGTCTTTTTCAATGTACTTGCGGTACTCGTCCAGTGTGGTGGCGCCCACGCAGTGCAACTCGCCGCGGGCCAGCGCCGGTTTGAGCATATTGCCTGCGTCCATGGCGCCTTCGGCTTTGCCCGCGCCCACCATGGTGTGCAACTCGTCGATGAACACAATGGTCTGGCCTTCGTCCTTGGCCAAGTCTTTGAGCACGTTTTTCAGGCGCTCTTCAAATTCGCCGCGGAACTTGGCGCCCGCCAAAAGCGAGGCCATGTCCAGCGACAAGACCCGCTTACCTTTGAGGGAGTCAGGGACCTCACCGGCCACGATGCGTTGGGCCAAACCTTCCACAATGGCGGTCTTGCCGACACCGGGTTCGCCAATCAGCACCGGGTTATTTTTGGTCCGGCGTTGCAGCACCTGGATCGCACGGCGGATTTCATCGTCGCGGCCGATCACGGGGTCCAGTTTGCCCATGCGGGCACGCTCGGTCAGGTCGATGCAGTATTTTTTAAGCGACTCACGCTGGTCCTCGGCGTCTGCGTTGTCCACGTTTTGGCCACCGCGCACCGCATCAATCGCGGCTTCGAGCGACTTGCGGGTCAGGCCGTTTTCTTTGACGATGCGTCCAATATCCTGTTTGCTGTCGGTCAACGCCAACAGGAATAACTCGCCCGCCACGAACTGGTCACCGCGTTTGATGGACTCTTTTTCGGCAGCCTGCAACAGGCTCACCATGTCGCGCCCCACCGTCACTTGTTCGTGGCCCTGCACCTGGGGCAATTTTTTCATGGCGGCTTCTGCGGCGCTCAATAAACCTTGCACATTGACACCCGCGCGTTGCAGCAGCGCTTTGGGGCCGCCATCTTGCTTGAGCATGGCGACCAGCACATGCGAGGGCTCGATATACGCATGGTCATTGCCCAGAGCCAAAGTCTGGGCTTCGCCCAGTGCTTCTTGAAATTTGGTGGTGAGTTTTTCAATACGCATACAAGTCCCTATGGTGATGGTTTCTTGCCACTAAAACTTGGGGTGATCGTCCCACTTTCAAGTAGGTTTCGCTCCAGGAGAGTGGGCTCAACCAGCAAACATTGACCCACATCAAAATAAAACATGTGTGCCACGCACTAGGTCAGGTGCCAAATTTCATTCATATGGTCTGGCTCCTGGATATCCATACGCTGGGCTCGGAACAAGGTGTGCAAGGCAAAGGCGCCACCCGCAGCGCAATGCAACTCACACTCCAACCACCCTTCGCCATTCCAGGCCTGGGTGGCAATTTCGGCCGTGCCCTGGTTCAGCGCTAGCACTTCATGCGGCATCACCTCCGCCGCAGCCACATTCGCAAATCGCAGAGGCGCATGCAGTGGCGGTGTGACCAGACAATAGGCCAGCACACCACTTTGGCTGAATCGGATGGTGGCTCGTGCACTGCAGTGGTAGTCACCGGACAGGAATACGACGTTGTCGATCCGCCGCTCGGCAATAAACGACAACAGCCGCTTGCGTTCATTTTCAGCCAGCTGCCAATTGTCAATGTCACGTGGTGAGAGCGCACCATCCGCGCGCAGCAAGCCAGGGGCAAAAACCGAACCGGTCACCAGAAATTTGGGATGTTTTCCCTTGCGCTGCTCCGATTCCAACCACCTTTCGAGCAAGTCCCACTGCTGTGGATGCAAGATGCTGCGTGGCCCCAGAGGCCCAGAGGCCCGATGGCGGTGCACGCGGGTGTTGAGCGAAAGAAAGGCCGCACCGCCCATGGAGAAACTGGCGTCGTGCCCCTGGGGCCCCAAACCAGCCGGACCATGCGCGCGCTGAAATGCACCAAAGGCGCTCAGCGCATTTTGGTAAAGCACATTTTGGCTTTCACCCAGCGCGAGTTCATCCTTGCTCCAGTTGTCACCGATTTCATGGTCGTCCATGACCATGTACAAAGGAAGGTTGCGCGCCAGCGCCGCAAAGCCTTGGGAGCCAAACGCCTCACGGTACCTGGGCAACAGCCGCTCGATGGACGATGCGCTGTCCACCAAGCCGGCACGGGCGTCCGCATAAATCTGGTCACCCAACATCCACATGAATGAAGCGGGTTTCTCGTGCTGGCGTTTCGCCAGTGCCTCCAAGGTGTGGTCGCTGCGGAGCGTTTCCAGCTCGGAGATACCGGGATGGCGGCACGTGGACGCAAAAAACCGCAATGGCGTAGCCGGTGAGGCATTCCCCGGCATGTCCGCATGCACCATGTCGCCGCGCAGGCGCAATACACATTCGCCTATCCAACGCAGCGTTCGCCGCTGGCGTGACAGGGTGCCGGGGTTGGCTTGGCGTGCCAGGGCGCGTTGCGCGCGGACCAGGCGCGCCAACGGCAACAGCAGTGCACGGGCATCTCGCAAGTTCAGATGCATGGGCATCGGCTGTATTCGTACATCCGGCTGGTAGGGCTGGGGCCGGGTTATTACCTCTTCTTCGGTACCGGTATATGTGTCCACGGAATCCATGGCCACCCCACCATGGGCTGCCCCAGCCATCCCATCCTCTGGCACAGTCAGCGCGGGACTGCGCCCTGCCGACTGCGTGGCCTCCGCGGCGGTCATGGGCTGCCCCCAGCTTTGCGGCCAGCCGTGCGCAAAGCCGGTGCCGTTGAAGGGAGCATCCGCAGTAAAGCGATGCAAACTCACCATGGCGATCGAAATCACGCCGCCCCAATCGGCAGGCACCTCCACATCGGCGACCGCATAGCTAATGCCGTGGTCCGGCGCCGACGGGTCTGACACCGCCAGCAATCCATGCACCGGGTTGCTGCTGATATTCCAGGCCTGGATACAACGGTAACGTCCGGCAGACACCAGCGTCATGGCCGCCACTGCAGCATCCGCCTGGGTGTTGTCCACCTCTATCCACACACGAAAGACATTGTTGTCGCCCACACGCCTGGTCCACCCCACCAGCGGGCCCGTGCGCGCCAAGCGGGCGCGCAAGCGATTGGGCAGCCCTTGCGCTGGAAGGTCAGCCTGCAGGGCATTGTCAAAAAACGCGACCACCTCGGAAAAAATGACCTCGGGCGCCCGTTTGCCAATGGTGCAATCAAAATGCGCATGACCGGGGGCCAGCAAAAACCGGTCATGTTTGGATTGCAAGCGCTGTGGGCCAAAGGCGCGACTGAACTGGCGCTGGGTTTCTTGCAGCGACTCCTTGTCAAACAGCACATTGTCTTCACCATGCAAGAGCATGACCGGCATGGTGAGGTACTTCCGAACATTGGGATCGGTTACGTAAATATTCTGCCCATCGGCATCGACCAGGCGCTCGTACTCAACGCATTTGGCGCCATGCAAAAACACGCCCAGGTTGGTACGTCCGAAATATTCATCCAGTTTTTCATGGGTTCCCCGTTGATCGGGCGTGCTTTCGATGAGCTGGTCATGCCGGAAAAGCCGGCTCAAAAACCCACTCATGCGCTTGCAAGAGGTGCTGTCCGGACGGGCGTCACGCAGATCGTGCTCGCCGGGGCAGCGTTCATGGGGGTCGTAGTCCAGGCTGGCAAAAAACCGGTCCATGATGGCATGCAAACCGTCCGCCTGTGTGGTTCCTGCCGCAAACTCAATGAACTCCAGACCCATGGCATTCACCAACACGGACGCCACCTGCAAGCGCATTTGCGCCGTGACAGACCCAATCACATAGGGCTGAAATTGTGAAAACAGCACGCCGGCCACTTTGGGTTGCCCACCCGGGTGCACCAAATGCCCGCCCAACAAGGACATGGCCATGGACGCCGACCCTACGCAATGGCTGAATACAAATACCTGGCCCGGCAACAAATCGGGCTCGCTGCGCTGGGCCTGCAATGCGGCCAGTACATGGTTGACCGCGGCGGGGATGTCGCAGGCCCCAATGTCGTCCATGCTGGAGAAGCGAGCGGAGGCCCTCAAGAAGGGGCTGACGCGGTACTCCAGCAACCACACGTCCCAGCCTTGCGCATACAGCATGGCGGCAAGGCTGCGTTCGCCCAACTCTTCGGCCACGAATGGCAGGGTATTTTGGGCAAATCCATTGAACAAAATGATGGATTTGAAGCGCCGCATGCCTTGCGGCGAATCCACGGTACCCACTTGGGGTTGTGCGTAACGCACCAAACCGATGCGGATCCAGTCGCTACTGCCAGCCTCTGGTGTGGTCCCCGCGTGCAAGGGAACGCTCAGGCACACCGGGGGCTCTGGTCGCACCAGGGCCCCTGTGGACACCCGCAGTGTGGGATATTTGTCATGGGACAACTCAAACTGACCGTCGTCGGGCAGCGTTACCGGGTCCACCGCAGGCAGCTCCGGCGAATAATCCGGCAAGCGGAAATCCAGCACACGGCTGGTGAACAGGTAACGCAGCACCATGAGCGGGTAGCTCGCAAAAGCGGCCAGTGCCTGCACGGTGTCGGGCCCTGGTTTCATTTGCGGCGCAATACGACGCACCATCTCCGGAATGTCCATGGCCAATCGCCCGCCCGCCAGCGGCGTTGCGGTGGCGCCCGCGAACAGTTGAACATCGAGCTGGGTCAGCTGCTCCCAAACACTGCGCCGTTGCAGGGCAGGCCAGCCTCCCCGCCGCATCCATTTTGAACACCACTGCCCCAACTCAGACCACGTCAGCGCGGGCTGAATGAATTTGGTACCGAGCAACCTGTAAGACTGGCTTCCATCATTCAACTCCAAGCGGTAGTCAAACATGCGGGCGGCACTGGCATGCCACAAAATTTTGGGCCCGTCTCGGAGCATTTGCATCATGGGCGGACGGTCCACCGGATGGAAATGGTCAGGAACCCATCGGTGAATGGCATAGGTCAAGCCCGTTCGGACAAAGCGCTCAACTCGGCGCAGCCAAAACTCCTCGACCGCACGAAACAACTGCACCTGTCCGCCAGTGACGGTCAATTCAATCGAAGCGGCATCCTTGCGGTCCACGACCAATCGGGATGCCGTGAGTTTGCGCGAACCAGACACGCCCGCAACTGCCTGCACGGTGTGGCTAGGGTCCTGCCACAACTGCTGCCAGTCCTGAACATCCATTTCCAGAAACAGCGCCGCATCCACGGTGCCACCCGCAACCGCAGGGCGCAGCCAAGCGGGCAGTGCCTGCGCACCGGGTGTGGCCGTCAAGGGGCCCCGCAGCACTTCGGCCAGTACGGCGCCACGCGGGGCACCGGGCACCGCACGGAGCATCTTGGGGGACTCAGGATGATCGGGCAGGGCCACCTGCAGAGGCGACTTGCACGGCAGCTCTGCCAGTGCCAGACGACAGGCCCGCTCGGCCAGCGCGGTGATGGTCAACAGTGGATTCACGCCCAGGGAGGTGGGCATCACGGACCCATCCATCACCATCAGCCCGGCATACACCTCGCCGTTGGGCAGAAAGACCTGTCCGCGGTGGTTCACCACCCCCGCATGTGGCGAACCGGCCATGCGGCAGCCCCCCAAGGGGTGTACGGTGATCCACCCACCCTCCAGCTTGGGGCCGCTGAGCACGCTGGCAATTTTCTCTGGCAGTGCGCCAGAGATGGGATTCGGCAAAAACTCGGCCCCGACATCCTCAACACTGGCCATCCGGGAGCGATGCAACTTCGGCGCAGGGTCTTTGGCATCCTCATCCCATGCCCATGACAGCCGAGACTCCACGGAGGCAAGCTGGGCCCGCCCGGCAGCAGAATCGTGCCCCATGCCCAGCATCACCAAACTGCGGGCAACGGCATCGGGGCGTACTGCCAAGGGATCTCCCCCCCCTTGAGAGCGCAAACCGAACCGGGTCAGTTGGGGAAATACCCCCAAGGTGGACAGCATCTCCCCCACCAAAGGAACCAGCATACCGGGCACACCACCGTCTTCGGTGATGGTGGAACGGGTGTGGTCGTCACGGTCATGGAAGCGGATCACGCCGCTGATCGTGGGGCCCACCTTGTCGCTGAGCTCTGGCCCACTGCCTTCACCCACTGCGTTGGCTTCGCGTTTCAAGTCAAACGCGGCACTCAGGTCGTCGCCATTGGCCGAAATGCCTTTGCCCAGCCATGCGTCCGCTACCGCCAAGCCCTTGGCGCGGGAGCGCAGCAAAATCTCGGTGGAACCAAACGTACCCGCCGACAGGACCACGCGGCCGACGCGCACCGTGAAAACATAGGCCGCATCGACACCTGTATGGGGAGCCTTGCAGGCCTGCGCCCAGGTTCCTCTTTCGCTGGTGCGCACACAGTGCACCACCCAGTCCCGCCCGGGATGCTTTGCATCTGGATGGTGCGCAACATGCAACACACTGACGCCCGTGTACAGGCGTGCACCCGCCATGCGGGCGCGTGGCAGGTAGGTTTTGTTCAAGCTGAGCTTGGCATCGTGGTTGCAACCGGAACAGCAGTCGCCACACCCCAGACAGGCTTCTCGCGGGCCCAGCCCTGTCGGCGTGTCGGCGCGGAACTCAATGGCCAGCGGCACATCTTCGGTGCTGACCGCGAGTCGTGCGGAGGAGAACCGGCGTTTTGCCGCTTCCCCAATCTCATGCAAGCGTTGGTATTTCAGTGTGGCCTGTGGCACACAGGCAGGAGAGTCCTTTTGGCTTTGCGGTGACTGGATTTCCAAGCCTTCGTAAGCGCGGCCATAGTCTTTGTCCAGGTTTTCTGTGCGCAAAGGATTCGGCCAGGCTTCTTGCGCAAACACGCGGGCATCCGGGCGCAGAGCCACGGCCGCGTTGATGAGGCTACCGCCGCCCAAACCGTTGCCGACCAATGCGCTGGCACGTGTCCCCACCCGAAAATCGAACAAGGCGTCCTCATAACCGGTGGCCACCGTCTCCCGCTTGTTTCCCCACTCGGAGCGAACAAAAGCCCCAATTTGCCCCAGGTCGGTAGGAAATTCGCCCGCAATGTACTCGGACCCGCGCTCCAGCACCGCGACATCCAGGCCGTGCTCGGCAAACCGCAAAGCAGCCACCGAACCACCGTACCCAGACCCTACGACGAGCACGTCGGGTGCATAGACCAACGATTCGCCCTTGCAGGCTTCAATCAGGTGCTCAACGTCATGTGACAGCCAATGCATAAATGGGCATTCCTTGGTTGGATAGTGGGAATAACACCGGTATCCAGCGTGTTGAGCACCGACTCCGGCAAAAAGGGGGTGTGATGGGCACACCAGTGGTCAAACTCTTCCACAGGCATGGCTTTGGCTGCAAACCAGCCCTGTGCGTAGTCGCAGCCCAAAGACCGCAGCATAGCCCACTCCTGCGCATTCTCAGCCCCTTCTCCCACCACGCTCAATCCCAAGCGATGCCCGATGGCAATGGTGGAATCCAGCAGGGATGCGCCATCGCTTCCGGCCTTCACGTTGCACACAAAAGAGCGGTCCACCTTCAGCTCCACCACCGGCATTTTTTGCAAATACGCCAGGGAGGAATAGCCCGTGCCAAAGTCATCGATGGACAGCGAAAAACCCGCATCCCGCAATTCGTTCATCACCTCCAGAGCCGCAGCAGGGTCCTGCATCGCTCCGCTCTCGGTCATCTCCAAACGGATATCGCATGGGCATGCCCCGATCTCCAGCGCCATGGCCGCCACACGCCCGGCAAAGCCTACTTCTGCCAAATCAAAAGCAGATAAATTCACCGAAATCTGCAATGGCCGCCCCTGCGCCCTGCGCTGCCTGACCATCTCCATGGCAGCCTTCAGCACCCAACGCGTCAACAAGGTCACCCGCCCCGTCTTTTCGGCAAAAGGAACAAATTCACCTGGCGGAATCAAACCGCGCCTGGGGTGCATCCAGCGCACCAGCGCCTCGGCACTGTCCACGGCACCATCGGCTAGGCGCACTTTGGGTTGCAAATACAGGCGCAGCTCATCTTGTTCAACCGCGCGTTTGAGCTCGGACAACAAATCCAGATCGGCACGCTTGCTGCTTTCCAAATCGACCCGGTATTCCAACCAGTTGGTATGCCTTGCCCGCCCGGCGTCCAGAGCGATCTCGGCATTGCGCAGGAGCTGGGCCATATCCATCCCCGGATCACCAGGCCGGGCCACACCGACCGACAAGGAAATATCGACGGCCTGCCCCTGGACCTCGGCGGGATGGTTGAAATGGCGCTCGATCTCGGTGCGCATGGACTGCAGGGAATGAATATGGGGAAAAAGTACACAAAACTGGTCCGCATGCATACGCCCCACCCGTGCTCGGGGATGGTTCTTGCAAGCCAGCAGCAGTCGTTTGCCCGTTTCCTTCAGAACCTGGTCACCCAGCTGCGGGCCCAAGGTCTCATTGATCGCGTGAAAGCGCTCAATATTGACCATCAGGGTCCAAGGGTGCAGGTCCGCGTCAATCATGTCTTGCCCATGCTGGCGAATGCCCTCGCGGTTGTGCAACTCCGTCAGGGTATCAAAACCGACCAGCCGGGCTGTGGCCCTCTGCAGGTGCATGGTGCGGTCACAAATGCCATAACAAAACGCCATGGGCAACACCAGCGTACGAACAAAGTCAAAGGTGGACCCCAGGGCCAGATCGCTGGGCATGGGTGCCCGCAAGACCACGATATAGAGAATAAAGGTCAACCAATACAGCGCGATGGGCGACAGCCCCAGCAAGAGAATGCCGCAACCCCGCTCGCCCAAACGCCAACCGCGCCAGTTGCCAGACAGCAGGACGGCAAAATGCAGCGGCACCAGCACAAACACCGCCACAGCGCCCACCGATGGTGCAAAGTAGTGCAGTGGGATCAGCAACAAAAACGCCAGCGCTACGCCATACGCCACTCTGGCCGTGCGGGGACTGTGTACCGTAAACCGCCCAAAACGCACGCTCAACAGCACTGACAGCACGCCCACCAGGTAATTGGGCGCCCACGCGTTGAGCCAGAGCACGGAGCCGGTATCCAAAACAAATGCAAGGCCACTTTTGGAAAAAATCGTCACCGCCTGCAGACTGGCGTACACGGCATACAGACCATAGTTCAGGTCCCACAAGGCAATGCCAAACACAATGGCAAACAATGCACTGGTCATGAGGAAAACGGCGCCACTCTGGTTCAGCAAATCGGTCCATTGCTCCGCACGCAGGCTGTCTCCGGGCACCACGGCTTCGACTTGCAATTGATTGGAAAAGCCCGGAAAAATCCGGATGCCCGGCACCGGCAGGATTCGGGCGTAGTACGGCAGTGCGGCGGCACCATCGGGCATGAAAACCGCCCGCGTGCCCGTGACCAGCGCCCCGCTGCTGGCCCCCAAACGTTTGGCCAGCCCCAATGCACGGCCATCGGCACTGAAAAGCGCAATATCGACACGCTGCACATGGAGATCCGTAAACGACAGCCCCATCACAGGGCCAAACATCTGCCCCTCGGGCGGGCCACCAATGCGAACCCAACAGGGACGGCCGTCCATGTCGAGCGGTACCTGGCCATTGGCTGCGCTCAACCAGCCACCGGCCTCCCCGGGGACACCGGCAAAGAGCGCAACTGCATCACACCGATACTCGACCGCCAGCGCCTGCGCCTGCGCCCAGGACAGGGATTGCCACAGAAGGCCCGCATAGATCAGCAATAGCAGGCGTACCACGCACATTCGGAAATCCATGATTCACCCCAATTGCGTGGTGCGGATTCAAGCAACCGTCTCACCACAGAGCAAAAATGGCGGGGCAATGTCTGCCATAGATCAGTCCCCCGTTTGGGTATTCTTACGGGCATTCCCAGCAGCGTCTATCCCCCATTCGGGTGATATTGGTAGTTTTTCTACCTGATTTTCGGGATACTTAGATGTTGGTCGCCACAATGCCCCAGCGCGCTAGCGCGTTTTCGTCACTGACGCGGGCATCCACCCAGCGCGCGCCGTCGGGGGTTTGTTCTTTCTTCCAGAAAGGTGCCTGCGTTTTGAGGTAGTCCATCAAAAACTCACAGGCCTTGAAACTCTCCCCCCGGTGGGCCGAGGTCACCGCCACCATCACGATCTGGTCCAGCGGTTGCAGCAGTCCAATGCGGTGAATGACGCGTGCGGCATAGATGTCAAAGCGCTGCTGCGCTTCATCGATCATGGCCTCAATGGCCTTTTCCGTCATACCGGGGTAGTGCTCCAGCTCCATGCTGCGGATGCGCCCGGCCGTTCCCACTGTATGGTCCCGCACCAGGCCCACAAAACTGCATACGGCGCCGACACGGGCATCCTGCGCCCGCAAAGCGGCAATCTCGGCGTTAAGGTCAAAGTCGCCTGGCTGAATGGAGACGCGTGATGGGGATGCTGGGGTAGGTTCCATACCTGAATTGTGGCACCGTCTGGCGGCCCCACGCTGGCCAATGCTAATATGCGCCCATGCTCGCCAACACGTTGCCATCTGCGCCTCTCGCCACACCAATGGGTGGGCTGCAGTACAGCGTGAACGCAGCAAAGTCAAAAAAACCAAAGCTCATCTGACCGGAGCTGCGGTTCCGTCCTCAGATGAGCGATGGAACTGCAAAACCTCTCCCGGGTTCACCCAATTCCCCCGCGCAACTGATGATGGTGACACCATCGGTCACTCTTGAACCAAGGATAGTTGCGTGCAAAATTCTGCTGATTTTTCGGGACTTTGGATTCCCCTGATCACCCCGTTCTCCCAAGGCGCGGTGGACCACCCGGCCCTGACTCGGTTGGTACACCATTTGCGCACCACCGGCATTGCCGGTTTTGTGGCCTGCGGCTCCACCGGCGAAGCCGCGGCGCTGGACAAAGAGGAGCAGCTGGCCGTGCTGGACACCGTGCTGCAAGCCGCCGGGGGCCTGCCCACCGTGATGGGCCTCTCAAACTACCACCTGCCGCACACGCTGGCTTGGGTGAAAACCTTGGCAAGCCGCCCGCTGGTGGGCTTGCTGGTGCCCGCGCCCCACTACATCCGCCCTTCACAGGCGGGCCTGCTGCAGTGGTTCCATGCCATCGCCGACGCCAGCGCCCTGCCCTTGATCGTCTATGACATTCCCTACCGCACCGGGGTACGCATCGAGCTGGACACGCTGCGCGAGTTGAGCCGCCACCCCGGCATACAAGCGATCAAAGACTGTGGAGGGGATGCGGGCAAGACACAGGCTCTGCTGGCAGAGGGGCGGTTGCAAGTGCTGGCCGGCGAAGATGCTCAAATTTTCAGCACCGCGGCGCTGGGTGGCCACGGCGCCATAGCGGCCAGCGCACATGTGCAGACTGCGCAGTTTGTGCGGGTGCTGACGCTCTTGCGGGAGGGCCGGCTGGAGGAAGCCCGCATAGGCTGGAGACCGCTGCTGCCCCTGATGGAGGCTATGTTTGCGGAGCCCAACCCCGCCCCGCTCAAGGCCTTGCTGGCACACCAAGGTTTTATTACCAACGAACTGCGCTCACCCATGACGCAGGCCACACCGGCCCACGCCGAACGCGTGGTTCAGCTGTGTGCAGCCATCGTCCCCACTTAACCGCCGGTCACGGGGGGGAAGAAGGCGACTTCTGCCCCATCCAGCAAAGCGGCGGATTCGTCACTCATGACTTGGTTGAGCGCCATGCGCACGGAACGGCCGCGCGCCATGGCTTCGCCTGCTGCGCCCGGACGGGCCGCGAGCAGGTCACGCAGCTGGGCCAGGGTGGCAGCACCGGTCTCCAAGGTTTCGCTGGACGTGCCCATGGCCTCACGGATGGAAGCGAAATATTTGATTTGAATTTTCATGCCAGTAGTTCTGCAAAAGACACATAGGCCACCACATCGCCATGGGCAATGGTGCGCCCGGCCGGGTTGACCACCAATCCGTCACCCCAGACGGCCGAGGTCAACACCCCCGAGCTCTGGTTGGGGTACACATCCAAGCCACCGCTGGCATTGCGCCGCACCCGCAAAAATTCTTGGCGTTTATCGGCTCTGGCCCAATCAAAATGGGCGCAAGCAGCTACTGTTTTCATAGCAATATCCTTCACCCCCTGCAAACGCAGCACAAAGGGGCGCACCAGCAGCAAAAAGGTCACGAAGCTCGATACCGGGTTGCCCGGCAAGCCCAGGAAATGGGCCGCGCCAATGCGGCCATGGGCAAAGGGTTTGCCCGGCTTGATGGCGATTTGCCACAAGTCCAGCGTACCCAGGGCCTGCACCGCCGGTTTGATATGGTCTTCTTCCCCCACCGACACCCCACCGCTGGTCAAAATCACGTCGTGTAAAAGCGCCGCCTCGCGCAAGGCTTGCACCGTGGCATCGCGCTGGTCGGGCACGATGCCCAGGTCCGTCACCACGCAGCCCATGCGGCGCAGCAAGGCGCTCAAAAAGAAACGGTTGGAGTTGTAGATGGCGCCGGGCGGCATGTCCTGCGGCGCCACGGTGCCGGGCATGACCAATTCGTCTCCGGTAGAAAACAGGGCCACCCGGGGCCGCGGGGCCACGCCCAGACGCGCCAGCCCGATGCTGGCCGCCAGCCCCAATTCGGCCGGCCCCAAGCGCTGGCCGCGGTGCAGCACCACGTCTCCCCGGGCCACGTCTTCTCCGGCCCGGCGAATCCATTGGCCCACCACGGGCGTAGTGTTCACCCGGACCCGGGGCAACGCGTTGTCCTCGGTCGCTGCCATGGCTGTGCAATCCTCTTGCATGACCACGGCATCGGCTCCCGGCGGAATGGGGGCGCCGGTAAAGATACGCGCCACGGTATTTGGCTGCAAGGGACTGCCCGCAGACCCGGCTGCAATACGTTGGGAAACGGGAAAATCGTGCCCCGGTGCGGCGGCATCCGCACAGCGCAGCGCGTAGCCGTCCATGGAACTGTTGTCTTGCGGCGGCACATGCAGGGCGGAGACCACCTCCTGGGCCAGCACACGGCCATCGGCGTCCCCGGTGGCAATCCACTCCACGGCAGACAAGGGCGTTGCGGATGCCAGCAAGGTGCGCAGGGCGTCATCCAGGGACTGCAGCGGGGGGCGCGGTGTAGCCGTCATGGTTGCGAAATACTTTTGCTATCGTTTTTATAGCTGCTTACGCAATACCCATATGCGGAAACAGCCTTTTTTCTCTTAATAACCGCATTCCCGCGCAATCAGCGCCTGGATCGCCGCAACGTCCGCGTCCATCACCTGCACCCGTTTGGGCAAGGCTTCAATGCCGTCGAATTTGGCGGGGCGCACAGGCTCACGACCCAGGGCTTCCACAATGGTCTGGGCAAACTTGATGGGCAAAGCGGTTTCCAGCACGACCATGGGGACCCCGGCGCTACGGTGTTCCATTGCCACCTTCAATCCGTCGGCGGTGTGGGTGTCGATCATGACCTCGTGGCGCGCCCAGGTATCGCGAATGGTGTCCAGGCGGTTGGCATGGGTGCTCTTGCCACTCACAAAACCGTAGCGCCCAGCCGCCTGGGCAAATGCCGGGTCGGCACTCAGATCAAACTTGCCCTCGGCAGCCAGCGCATCGGCAAACAGCGCCTTGACCCGCGCGCCGTCGCGGCCCAGCAGGTCAAACACAAAGCGCTCGAAGTTGCTGGCCTTGGAGATGTCCATGGACGGGCTGGAAGTCTCATGGGTGTCGGCGCTGCCGCGCACCCGGTACACGCCGGTGCGGAAGAACTCGTCCAGCACGTCGTTCTCGTTGGTGGCCACCACCAGTTGGTCAATGGGCAGACCCATCATGCGGGCCACATGGCCAGCACAGACATTGCCGAAGTTACCGCTGGGCACGGCAAAACTGACCTTCTGGTCGTTCGATTCTGTGGCTTGGATGTACCCGGCAAAGTAGTACACCACCTGGGCCAGCAGGCGTGCCCAGTTGATGGAGTTCACCGTGCCAATTTTGTACTTGCGCTTGAATTCCAGGTCGTTGCTGACCGCCTTGACCATGTCCTGACAGTCGTCAAACACGCCCTTGATGGCGATGTTGTAGATGTTGGCGTCTTGCAGGCTGAACATCTGCGCCTGCTGGAACGGGCTCATGCGTTCGTGCGGGCTGGTCATAAAGACGCGCACGCCTTTTTTACCCCGCATGGCGTACTCGGCCGCGCTGCCGGTGTCGCCGCTGGTAGCGCCCAAAATGTTCAGCTCTTCACCCCGGCGCGCAAGTTCGTACTCGAACAGATTGCCCAGCAACTGCATGGCCATGTCCTTGAAGGCCAGCGTGGGGCCATTGGACAGGGCTTCGAGCCACACACCATCTTCCAGATGGCGCAGCGGCACGATTTCGCCGGTGCCAAACACCTCGGCGGTGTAGGTCTTGGCACACAGGGCGCGCAGGTCGGCGGCGGGAATATCGTCAATGTAAAGCGACAGAATTTCAAACGCCAACGCCGCGTAGCCCTGCTCGTGGTAGACCTTGCGCCAGCTGCTCAGGGTGGCATCGCTGACTTGCGGGTAAGCCTCGGGCAGGTACAGACCACCGTCAGGCGCCAGGCCTTCGAGCAGGATTTCGCAAAATTTGCGGGGGGTGGTGTCGCCACGGGTGGAGAGGTAGTTCATGTGTTCAATGGGGCAAGGTAACTTAGGATTTTCACCGATATCAACCGACTTCAAGCGCCCGGTGCCTGCTCAATTTGCGCCAATTTGGCTTGCAAGTGCTTTTCAATGGTTGCCAATTCACGGTCAGCGGTCAGCACTTCGCGCAGGCGCATGACCAAATTCAGGGCCTCGGCAAATGCGCTACGCGCGTCTTCCCATTGCCCCAGATCGCGCACCACATCGCCCACATTGTTCAGCGACACACCGAGGTCGCGCAGGCTTTGCGGGCTGTGGCCAGTCAGGATAGTCAATTGGCGGCTGATCTCCAGGCTTTCTTGGTAGGCGCTACGCGCTTCTTCCAGTTGTTCCAGGTCGCGCGCCACATCGCCCACCTTGTGCAAGGACACACCGAGGTCGCGCAGGCTTTGGGGGCTGTGGCCAGTCAGGGTAGGCAGCTGGCGGCTGATCTCCAGGCTTTCTTGGTAGGCGCTGCGCGCTTCTTCCAGTTGTCCCAGGTCGCGTGCCACATCGCCCACCTTGTCCAAGGACACACCGAGGTCGCGCAGGCTTTGCGGGCTGTGGCCAGTCAGGGTAGTCAGTTGGCGGCTGATCTCCAGGCTTTCTTGGTAGGCGCTGCGCGCTTCTTCCAGTTGTCCCAGGTCGCGCGCCACATCTCCCACCTTGTTCAAGGACACGCTGAGGTCGCGCAGGCTTTGCGGGCTGTGGCCAGTCAGGGTAGTCAGTTGGCGGCTGATCTCCAGGCTTTCTTGGTAGGCGCTGCGCGCTTCTTCCTGTTGCCCCAGCTCGCGCGCCACAACGCCCGCCTTATCCAAGGACACACTGAGGTCGCGCAGGCTTTGCGGGCTGTTGTCGGCAAAGCTGGTCAATTGGCGGCTGATCTCCAGGCCTTCTTGGTAGGCGTTGCGTGCTTCTTCTAGTTGCCCCAGGTCGCGCGCCACATCGCCCACCTTGTTCAAGGACACACTGAGATCGCGCAGGCTTTGTGGACTGTGGCTAGTCAGGGCAGTCAGTTGGCGGCTGATCTCCAGGCTTTCTTGGTAGGCGCTGCGGGCTGCTTCCAGTTGCCCCAGGTCACGCGCCACATCGCCCATCTTGACCAAGGACACACTGAGATCGCGCAAGCTTTGCGGGCTGTGGCCGGTCAGGGTAGGCAACTGGCGGCTGATCTCCAGGCTTTCTTGGTAGGCGCTGCGCGCTTCTTCCAGTTGTCCCAGGTCGCGTGCCACATCGCCCACCTTTTCCAAGGACACACTGAGGTCACGCAGGCTTTGCGGACTGTGACCATTCAGGGTAGTCAGTTGGCGGCTGATCTCCAGGCTTTCTTGGTAGGCGCTGCGCGCTTCTTCCAGTTGTCCCAGGTCACGCGCCACATCTCCCACCTTGTTCCAGGACACACTGAGGTCTCGCACGCTTTGCGGGCCGTGGCCATTCAGGGTAGTCAGTTGGCGGCAGAGCTCCAGGCTTTCTTGGTAGGCGCTGTGGGCTTCTTCCATTTGCCCCAGGTCGCGCGCCACATCACCCACCTTGTCCAAGGACACACTGAGATCACGCAGGCTTTGTGGGCTGTGGCCGGTCTGGGCAGCCAGTTGGCGGCTAACCTCCAGCGCCTGCCCGGCCAACAATTGAGCTTGCTTGGGCTGCTGCAACTCCTGCAAATAGTCCACCAACTGCCAAGCCAAACTGGGTGAAGTCCGATGATTGGGTTCCCGGACCCACCTGTCCCACAGTGTTTGCCAACGCTGCAGCATAGAGGCCAGCACGCCTGGATCTTGCTCTGATGCCACAAGGGTGGGCGCAACCTGACGGTCGAGCTGGTAATGTCCATCGCTGTCGATACGCCAAGGCGCGAGCACATGGCTTGCACTGCGCACGGACCAAAGGTCGGGTGCAATCTCCGCCGCACGATTTTGAAAGTGGGTGGGCAACACGAGAAAAATGAAAACATGGTTTCGCGCCAACACCGAGCGGTTTTCATTCAGCCGCGCCAGCACTGTGTCGCGGTAGTGATCCCACTCTGGGTGCGGCTCGCCCAAGGCAAGCCAAAAGGGCTTAGCTACCTCTTCATTGGATGCTGACAGCAAGGGCTCCAACACCTTTGAAGGTGTCTCATTTGCGTCGGTGGGCCGCAACATACGCAAGCACAGTGATTTGGCGCGCAAGTGGGCGTCGAGTTCGGTGGCCAACCATTGGTTCGCCAATGCGTAATCGCTAAATAGGTAGACCACACCCACGCCACTATGGTGGCGCAGCTGCTGGCGCAAGCGCCGCAGCAACTGAAAATGCACAAGGCTAGGGTTCATTCACGCATCGCAACAGCAGGCTTACGGTGCCGCGACGTGAACCAAGGGGGGCTGTGCCTCTGGCCGTCCCAACACCCAATCCCGCAACAAGGGGTGAATGGCATACCACGTACTGCCATTGAGATAAGCCAAGATGTGCTTGGTTGCCAGATACCGTTGAAAAACAGCGTTGTCAATTTTGTCGTCCAACTCCGGCTCATGGCTGCGCTCCAGGCGTGCCATCCAGGCAATATGGGCACTGGGCACGAGCTTGGGTGGACTGATCTGCCCCCGCACCACCTCCAGAAGTTCGTCGTGGGGTGTGGATGAATCGATTTCCAGTTCGATCAATACAACTTTAATGGCACGCAAATAGTCCCGTAAATCTCCACCGCAGTCGCGAATAATCTCTGCCAGCAAGCTGGGGGCAATGAAATTCTGCCAATCAGGGTAGCGCAAGGCTAGCAAGGCCGTCATTTGCTTGACGCCACCTTCGGTATCTAGCGCATTGCTGCGCTTTTTAAAGACATGAACCGATGGCATGTCCACCACAAGCCCCTGCCCAAGGATGCTGGGCAATTGGGGATTTTGCGCGATCAAAAATGGTGCCACCGAATACACCACATGCACATCGGGCAATCGCAAGGCTGTGCCCTCGCTCAAAAAAAGCCGCTGAACAGTTTCATACACCTTGTCGGCCTCGTCACCATACCCGCGAATTTTTTCCAGCGAATCGGCAATCAGTACGCATTTTTCACCGTTTGGGCAGATATCCGCCACCAGCTCGCTGACAAACCGGTGGGCCTGACTCACAAAACTGCCCACATTGGCCTTGATTACACCCTCCAACCGACCACGAAATCCTTCATCCGTTTTTAGTGCCAATTGCAGCTGGGCCTTGGCGGCCCCCATATCCGCAGTCAGATTGATGCCCGTGAGCGTGATATTGGTGCGGGTCAAAAAATCCGCAAGGCGCTGCACCGGCGAACGCTTCCCCTGGATCGTTCCCACTGTTTCAACCCAGGAGGCGATCAGGGCAAGCAACATGCTGGCCAGATCAATTGGGGCGTTCAAGTTGAGCCAGTCTTCCAGGTCGCAGTAGTAGACCTTGCAGGACGAGCTGTGCAGCTCCGCCTTCAGGCGCAGCAGTTCCGTGCTTTTACCACTGCCAATTTGACCGGTAAAAAGATACACGCCATCGCCATTCCGATGCGAAATCTCATGCTTTAGACGAAGCAAAGCATCACGAGGCCCTTGCAAATGCTGGACATAAAGGTCTTTGCCAGCCGCCTGCCCCACGTCAAGCGGTTCTGTGTTTTGGACAGCTCGAATGAACTTGTTCAGTTCAGAGGCGGCGTTTGGTGTCTGCATGGGCTTAGCGTCTTTTCTGATGTGAGAGGCTAGGCCAACTCTTCCTTGCGAATCCGAACAATGGGCTGCAACACGGTGGGCAGTGCCTGCATCTGGGCCAGGGCGGCATCCATCTTGGCTTCTACACAGTCGTGGGTCAGGATGATGAGGTCGGTCTGGGTCGAACCTTCGCCGCCCACTTCGTCGGCCTCGCGCTGCAGCACCGCGTCGATGCTGATGCCCGCTTCGGCCAGTATGCCGGTCACAGTGGCCAAGACTCCCGCCTCGTCCGCCACGCGCAGGCGCAGGTAGTAGCTGGTGACGACTTCGCCCATGGGCAAAACCGGCACGTCGCTCATGGAGCCGGGCTGGAACGCCAGGTGCGGCACGCGGTGCGCCGCGTCGGCGGTGTGCAGGCGGGTGATGTCCACCAGGTCGGCAATCACCGCGCTGGCGGTGGGCTCGGAGCCAGCGCCCTTGCCGTAATACAGGGTGTTGCCCACGGCGTCGCCATTGACCACCACGGCGTTCATGGCGCCTTCCACATTGGCAATCAAGCGCTTTGAGGGGATCAGGCTGGGGTGCACGCGCAGCTCAATACCTTTGTCGGTGCGCTTGGTAATTCCCAGCAGCTTGATGCGGTAGCCCAATTGCTCGGCATAACGGATATCGGCCGCACCCAGCTTGGTGATGCCTTCCACGTAAGCCTTGTCAAACTGCACCGGAATACCAAAGGCAATGGCCGACATCAGGGTGACCTTGTGCGCAGCGTCCACCCCTTCAATGTCAAAAGTGGGATCGGCTTCGGCGTAGCCCAGGCGTTGGGCTTCTTTGAGCACCACGGCAAAGTCCAGGCCCTTGTCGCGCATCTCACTCAGGATGAAGTTGGTGGTGCCGTTGATGATGCCGGCGATCCACTGGATGCGGTTGGCGGTCAGGCCTTCGCGCAGAGCCTTGATGATGGGAATACCACCGGCCACAGCGGCCTCAAACGCCACCATCACGCCCTTGGCGGACGCCGCGGCGAATATCTCGGTGCCATGCACGGCCAGCAGGGCCTTGTTGGCGGTGACCACATGTTTGCCGGCGGCAATGGCTTCCAGCACCAGCGTTTTCGCAATGCCGTAGCCACCGATGAGTTCAATCACGATATCGATCTCGGGGTTGGCAATCACCGCACGGGCATCGGCCACCACCTGAACGCCCTTACCCACCGCCGCTTGGGCACGCGCTACATCCAGATCTGCCACCATGGTGATTTCGATGCCACGGCCTGCACGGCGTTGAATTTCTGCCTGGTTACGCTGCAACACGTTGAATACGCCACTGCCCACAGTGCCGATGCCCAAAAGTCCGACTTGAATCGATTTCATAAATATTTTTTAGTTAAAAAAGGCCGTAGCCCACGTAAATTAAGCGCGAGCAGCTACCAATTTAATAGCACCCGAGGAAGATTGTGCGCTCTGCGTTGGGTGGCTCCTGCGGTAGCTCTCCAGGAATTTGGCGATGCGTCCAATCGCTTCGCGCAAATCGTCTTCATGCGGCAAAAAGACAATGCGGAAATGGTCCGGCTGCTGCCAATTGAAGCCCGTGCCCTGCACCAACATGACACGCGTCTCCCGCAACAGTTCCAAAAAGAATTGCCGATCGTCTTCAATCGGATAGACCTTGGGGTCCAACTTGGGAAACATGTACAGCGCGGCACTGGGCTTCACGCAGCTCACGCCGGGAATGGCGGTAATCAACTCGTAGGCCAGGTCGCGCTGGCGGCGCAGCCGGCCGCCCTCGCCCACCAGATCATTGATGCTCTGGTAGCCACCCAAAGCGGTTTGAATGGCCCACTGGCCCGGCACGTTCGAGCACAACTTCATGTTGGAGAGCATGTTCAAGCCCTCGATGTAGTCGGTGGCATTTTTCTTATCGCCCGACACCGCCAGCCAGCCCGCACGGTAACCACATGAACGGTAGCTTTTGCTCAAAGAGTTGAAAGTGAGCGTCAGAACGTCCGTGGACAGAGAAGCCAGTGCCGTGTGCTTGGCTCCGTCGTACAGCACCTTGTCATACACCTCGTCGGCCAGGATCACCAGTCCGAATTCACGCGCGATCTCAACCAGATTCTTCAACAGGGCGTCCGAATACAGCACGCCGGTCGGGTTATTGGGGTTGATCACCACAATGCCCTTGGTGCGTGGCGTGATCTTGGCGCGGATATCGTCCAAATTGGGCATCCAGCCATTGGCTTCGTCGCACAGGTAGTGCACCGGGGTGCCGCCCGACAAACTGGTGGCGGCAGTCCACAGCGGATAGTCCGGCATGGGCAGCAGCAATTCGTCGCCGTTGTCCAACAAGGCATTGGTGGCCATGGTGATCAACTCACTGGCGCCATTGCCCAGGTAAATGTCTTCCAGCGTCACGCCCACCACGCCCTGCTTCTGGGTTTCGTGCATCACCGCCTTGCGTGCCGCAAATATGCCTTTGCTGTCCGAGTAACCCGCCGAGTTGGGCAGATTGCGGATCATGTCCTGCTGAATCTCTTCAGGCGCATCAAAACCGAATACGGCCAAGTTGCCGAGATTGAGCTTGATGATCTTCTGGCCCTCGTCCTCCATTTGACGCGCGGCATCCATGATGGGGCCGCGGATGTCGTAGAGTACGTTTGCCAGTTTGGCAGATTTCTGAATGGTTCTCAAAGTCCCTCCGATAGTCAACAGCACAGGGTGAAACCTATAATTTGACCACAGTTCCATGCACGCTTCCTGCAGTGCAGCATTCATTTACCCCCCTCTATCCCCATGAAACTCCAAGCAGACGCCATCAACGGCCCCTCCATTACCGGATACGGACCGGGTTGGGTCGCCGTCAACGGCGAGAGATTCACCTCCAGCATCATCATTAACAGCGCAAGCGGGCGTTTGGACTGGGAGTGCGCCCGTTTTGAGGATCTGCAGGCCCAGCACTTCGAACAATTGGCGACCGTGGGCGCCGAGCTGGTACTGTTTGGCAGCGGTGAACGCATCCGGTTTCCGCAGGCCCAGTGGTTGCAGTCCCTGTATGCACGCCGCATTGGTGTGGAGACCATGGACACCCAGGCAGCCTGCCGCACCTATAACTTTTTGGCGGGTGAGGGTCGGCGGGTCGTTGCGGCTCTTTTGTTGTGAGTCAACAAACCCCGCAGCCTTACAAGGGGATTTTCAGAGTAAAATCGTGGGTTGCTGTCTAGGGTAATCTGAATACTGTCACGATTCGGGTTCCCTGAACTAAGACTGACACATCCTGCACGCGAGACTGAAACACCATATGGCGATCGTTGTCAACAAACCCCTCCCCGAATTTGAAGCCAATGCAACCGGCGGCATCAAGGTAAGTAACACCAATCATGTCGGGAAAATCATGGTTTTGTACTTCTATCCCAAGGACAATACACCAGGCTGCACCACCGAAGCAATGCAGTTCAGAGACAAATTCAAAGACTTTGCCAAAGCGGGCGCCACAGTGTACGGCGTCTCTCGCGACAACATGAAATCGCACGACGAATTCAAGGCCAAGTTAGAGCTT
Organism: Rhodoferax sp.; assembly: GCF_030697375.1. Taxonomy (GTDB): domain Bacteria; phylum Pseudomonadota; class Gammaproteobacteria; order Burkholderiales; family Burkholderiaceae_C; genus Allorhodoferax. The sequence goes on from NZ_JAUYQD010000057.1 coordinate 54,783, forward strand.
CCATTTGAACTCATCGCGGACACCGAAGAGAAAATGTGCCACATGTTTGGCGTGGTCAAAAACAAGATCATGTACGGCAAAAAGGTCAAGGGCATTGAACGCAGCACCTTCCTGATTGGTGCAGATGGCATGCTCAAGGAAGAATGGCGTGGACTCAAAGTTCCGGGCCATGTCGATGATGTATTGGTTGCAGTAAAAGCACTTAAAAAAGCCGCTTAAAGCAAAGCGCTCTGTTTGCGTGACGGTGTCACGCCAGCGCCTGATAGCTCATGCATAATGGGCTCATGCCGGTAAACTTTGCAACCGCCTTCCTAACAAAAGCCGCCTTGGCTCAAGGCGGCTTTTTTGTTTTTTCGGCACCGGTTTTCCCATTTCCTTCTACGTGAGTTTCACTTCATGCCACTGCCCTCTGCCCCAAAAAAACGTGCTGACCAGCTTCCAGCCAAGGCGTTTGATGCAACCGCCCGCGGAACACCTCGTATGCCGAAAAAACCGGACAGTTCCGTGGTGGAGCAGACCATGCGCTCCACGAATCCGGTAGCGAAAAAGGCCATCCCTGCAGAAAGCGCTCGTAAACCGATAAAAACGCCAGCGCTCCTAATGGAACCCACCACAACGCTGGTTGTTCCTGCAGCCACCGGTACGCCCGCGAGCGTAGCTGCCAGCCCCGTAGTCCGCTCCAGGAAACTCGCGCGCTCCGGCGCACGCAAATTGTTCGTTCTCGACACCAATGTGCTCATGCACGATCCCATGTGCCTGTTCCGCTTTGAGGAACATGACATCTACCTGCCCATGATCGTGCTGGAGGAGTTGGACGGACACAAAAAAGGCATGACCGAGGTGGCTCGCAATGCCCGCCAAACCAGCCGCACGCTGGATGCACTGGCTGGCACTCCCGGGGCAGACATCTCGGCCGGATTCGAGCTGAACAGCACGGGACACAAAGACGCGGGAGGCAAGCTCCTGTTCCAAACGCAACCCCTGGACTACTCCCTGCCTACCAGCCTCCCCCAAGGCAAGGCCGACAACCAGATTCTGGGTGTTGTGGAGGCTTTGCGTAAGACCTATGCTCCCCGCGAGGTGGTGTTGGTGTCCAAGGACATCAACATGCGCGTCAAAGCCCGGGCGTTGGGTTTGGCGACCGACGACTACCAAAATGACAAGACCCTGGAAGACGGCGATCTGCTGTATTCAGGCTCTTTCGCCCTTCCCGCAGATTTTTGGGCCACCCACGGACAGGCTGTCGAGAGCTGGCAACAAGGGCAACATACCTTCTACAAAATTGACGGACCGGCAGTCCCCAATATGTTGATCAACCAATTTGTCTACTTTGAGGCCCCCGGCGAACCCAGCCTGTACGCACGCGTGACGGAAATTCGTGGCACCACCGCCGTACTCAAGACGCTGCGCGATTTCACCCACCTCAAGAATGCGGTCTGGGGCGTCACCACCCGAAATCGGGAGCAGAATTTCGCCATGAATCTGCTGATGGACCCGGAGATTGACTTCGTGACCCTGACCGGCACAGCGGGCACCGGAAAAACCCTGCTGACGCTGGCGGCGGGCTTGACCCAGGTCCTGGATGACCGCCGCTACACCGAAATCATCGTCACCCGCGCCACGGTCAGTGTGGGAGAAGACATTGGTTTTCTGCCCGGCACGGAAGAGGAAAAGATGGGCCCCTGGATGGGTGCGCTGGACGACAACCTAGAGGTACTGGGCAAGTCCGACACCAGTGCCGGAGAATGGGGACGCGCCGCCACCAACGAATTGATCCGCAGCCGCATCAAGATCAAGAGTATGAACTTCATGCGTGGGCGCACCTTCATGAACAAGTACGTCATCATCGACGAGGCGCAGAATTTGACGCCCAAGCAGATGAAAACCCTGATTACCCGCGCCGGTCCCGGCACCAAGATTATTTGCATGGGCAACCTCGCGCAGATTGACACCCCCTACCTCACCGAAGGCTCCTCCGGCCTGACCTTTGCCGTAGACCGATTCAAAGGCTGGCCACACGGTGGGCACATCACCTTGGCCCGGGGTGAGCGCTCCCGTTTGGCCGACTTTGCCAGCGACGTTCTGTGAAATTGCGGGTCAGACCACTCGTGCAAGCGATGTGCTCTGACCCCAACGGATTAACGACCGATCAATAGTCACCCCCACCGCCACTAGCCAGGCTTTCAAACTTGGTGATGTGGCGCAGGAATGCCAGTTTAACGGTCCCAGTGGGGCCGTTACGCTGCTTGGCAATGATCACTTCTGCAACGCCAGGCTCTTTGCAAGCGTCCTTGGTGTAGTACTCGTCGCGGTAAATGAACATGATGATGTCGGCATCCTGCTCGATGGCGCCCGACTCGCGCAAGTCACTCATCATGGGGCGTTTGTCGGGGCGCTGCTCCACACTGCGGTTGAGCTGCGACAGTGCAATCACCGGGCACTTCAACTCACGGGCCAACATTTTCAAACCCCGGGAGATTTCACCCAGTTCGGTCGCGCGGTTTTCGCCATCGCCACCGGTGCCACTCATCAGCTGCAGGTAGTCCACCACGATCAGGCCAAGTTGCCCGCACTGGCGAGACAGGCGGCGGGCGTTGGCCCGCAACTCACTGGATGTCAGGCCTGCGCTTTCATCGATATGCAGGGAAATATTGCGCAGCTTTTCAATGGCCTCGGACAGGCGCGGCCATTCATCATCGCTCAGCTTACCGGTACGCAAATGCCCTTGGTCGATACGCCCGATGGACCCCACGATACGTACCGCCAACTGGGCAGCTCCCATTTCCATGGAAAACACCGCGACAGGCAAGCCTTCGTTCAGTGCCACATGCTCGGCAATATTGATGGCCAGCGCCGTCTTCCCCATGGAGGGACGTGCTGCCAGCACAATCAAGTCTCCCGCCTGCAGGCCTGCCGTCATGCGGTCAAAGTCGTAAAACCCCGTAGGCACGCCGGTCACCTCGTTCGGGTTATCGGCCATCTCAGTCACACGGTCCAGCAAATTGACGACCAGCGTATCCATGCCCTGGAAGCCTTGTTTGTTACGCTTGCCCTGCTCCCCAATTTTGAAGATTTTCTGCTCGGACTCATCCACAATGTCAGAGACCGGGCGTCCCTTGGGGTTGAAGGCATTGGTGGCAATCTCGTCACTTGCGGACACCAGTTTGCGCAGAGTCGAGCGGTCGCGCACGATCTCGGCATAGCGGCGGATATTGCTGGCACTCGGCACATACTGCGCCAGTGCGTTCAGGTACGCCAGCCCGCCAATTTCTTCGGCCTTGCCCCGGCTTTGCATGTGCTCAAACACCGTAATCACATCGGCTGGTTTGCTTCCGTTGACCAAAGTGCCAATGGCTGCATAAATAAGGCGGTGCTCGTAACGGTAGAAGTCATCGTCCATCAATATATCGCCGACACGGTCCCAGGCCGCATTGTCCAAAAGCAGGCCGCCCAACACACTGGACTCCCCCTCTATGGAATGGGGTGGAATACGCAATTGGGCGATTTGACGGTCTGAACTGTAGTCTTCATCGTTCGAAATTACGGCTGACATGGTGTTTTCCTTGAATCTCTCCATGCTACGCGGGCAAACGCAGTCCGTCGAGTGAATGGCTGAGAACAAACTGTAGGCAAGCTGTGCAAATGATGGGACAAACGGTACCCCAAAAGACAAAAGCCGCTAGGGGCATGCCCTGGCGGCTTTTTTGAACCGAGTCAGAACCTGGCACGCAGGTCCTGAAGTGATCCAATAGATTAGGCAGTTTCGCCGTACACGGAAACCGTGATATCGACGGCCACATCAGTGTGCAAAGACACGCTGACGGTATTGTCGCCAACGAGCTTGATCGCACCATTGGGCATACGCACTTGCGACTTCGCTACTTTGTAACCGTTCTTAGTCAACTCTTCAGCGATATCCGCATTGGTCACGGAACCGAACAAACGGCCATCCACACCCGCTTTTTGGGTCAACTTGATGGTGGTGCCACCGAGCTTGGCGCCCAAAGCTTGGCATTCAGCCAGCTTAGCAGCCGCAATTTTTTCCAGTTCGGCGCGCTTGGCTTCGAACTCTGCCTTGGCAGTTTCCGTTGCGCGGCGTGCACGACCGGAAGGAATCAAGAAGTTACGAGCGTAGCCATCTTTCACCTTGACGATTTCGCCGAGGTTGCCGAGGTTCACGACCTTGTCGAGCAGAATAATTTGCATGGTCGTACTCCTTAGATCTTGTGCTGGTCGCTGTAAGGCAGCATCGCGAGGAAACGTGCGCGCTTGATAGCGGTATTGAGTTGACGCTGGAAAATGGCACGGGTGCCAGTCAAACGTGCGGGAATGATTTTGCCGTTTTCGGCGATGAAATCACGCAATGTGTCGATGTCTTTGTAGTCGATTTCTTCGACACCAGTCACCGTGAAGCGGCAAAAGCGCTTGCGCTTGAACAGCAGATTTTGAGCTGGGCGCTTGGGACGCTTGTCTTTGTTGAATTTCTTGAACGTGGCCATGAGGACCTCTTAAATTGAATTGGGACTGAATTCTTGAATGTGAAACACGGTATGTTTGCCATTACGCGGATTGGCGACAAAACCACTGAACTTCCAGTCACTGCCGATGGCCTGCTTTGCAAGCCGCTCTGCCAATGCCCCGAAAGCCACTGCTTTGACCGCCGCCTTCACTTGCCTGGGCTGACCTGCTTCTACAACTTCCGACTCGTGTTCGAGTCGCAAATTCAGGGCAGGCAAACCAGCGGGCGTGTAGCGCAGGGATTCAACCTCTGCTATACAAGCACTCAAGACAAGTAAATTGGCGTGCACTCCGTGTGGCAAATGCCGACTTAGGCCTGGTACTCGGCCTGTTGGGTCTTGCGTGCATCTTCACGCTCAACCGTTTTCATCATGGAAGAAGGACCTGTATCGGCCTTCTTCTTCAGCACCGTCAGGTGGCGCAGCACGGCATCGTTGAACTTGAACGCGTGCTCCAGCTCAGACATGACGGCCTGGTCGGCTTCGATGTTGACGCACAGGTAGTGGGCCTTGGCCAACTTGTTGATCATGTACACCAACTGGCGGCGACCCCAGTCTTCTACGCGGTGCACTTTGCCACCGCCAGCGGTGATCATGCCCTTGTAACGCTCCAGCATGGCGGGAACTTGCTCGCTCTGATCCGGGTGGATCATGAGAATGATTTCGTAATGACGCATTGATACTCCTTATGGATAACCCGCTACTCGGGTAAAAGAAAGCTGCCCTCAGCGTCTAATTGAGGTACAGCAAGGCGAAGCCCATGATTATAGCCCAGGCCAGTTTTAATTTCTATTAACAACCATGGCGCGCTGGTCCGGAGCTGGTATTTTCTGCGTCAACAGACTACAAAATACGGTGGCAAGCAGCCCTGCAGCCACACCGAAAACACCTGCGGAAATGGGCTGTATACCCCACCACAGGCCGTCACCCGTCAAACCCAGCACAGAACGCACCACAGGTAAATTGACAGCCATGTAGTACACCGTGACGCCCAGTCCAGCCAGCATGCCGCCAACTGCGCCCGCATGCGTGGTGCCTCGCCAAAAAATACCCAACACCATTGCTGGAACAAATGCCGCACCGGCCAATGAAAATGAGGCAGAAACCAGGTACAAAATTCCGGCGGGGCGTTGCGCAGCCACATACGCAGCAATCAGCGCGACAACCAACAACGCGAACTTGGACCACATGACCCTCCGCATGGCCTGCGCTTTATCACTATCCCCCTCAAAATAGACGTCGTGTGCGATGGCATTGCCAATCGTCAGCAGCAAGCCATCCGCGGTTGACAGCGCCGCAGCCAGGCCACCCGCGGCCACCAGGACTGACACCACATACGGCAGTCCACCGATTTCGGGGGTGGCCAACATCACCAAATCCGCCCCAATTTTCAACTCTGCAAACTGCAGGATGTGGTCGCCATTGACATCCGACAGGGATAAAAGCGAAGGATCTCTGGCCCACTGGGCCACCCAAGATGGCAGATCATCGAAAGGCTGGCCCACCAAATGGGCCATGACTTCGTACTTAACCAGCACCGCCAGTGCGGGCGCCGACAAATACAACAGCGCAATGAACACCAGTGACCATGCCACCGAGCTACGCGCCTCGGCCACCGTGGGCGTCGTGTAATAACGTGTCAAAAGATGGGGCAGGCCTGCAGTCCCCACCATCAGACAAAACATCAGCGCCAAAAAATTCAGACGCGAAGTCTCGAACAAAGCCCGCTCCTCCAAAGAACCGGTCGGATTTCCTGCAAACGGCATGGTGTGCGGTGGCATACCGCCCAAGGGCTTGGCCCTCTCCTGGTTTTCCACCAAATCCCGGCTCCAGCGCTCCCGCGCTGAGTTGGCATCCTTGGGAACCGCAGCCAATTCCCGGCGAAGCGCATTGGCACGTTCGTCATCCGCGTTGATATCCCCCATGGCGCGCAATTTGCTGCGCAACTCCTGCCGCTCCGTCTGAAGGGCACCATCAATATCCTGCAGCTTCCTCTCCAGCACACGGGCGCGTCGCCCATACTCATCGATCACTTGCTGCTCTGCCGGCGAATCGGCCAGCCGCTGCTCCATGGTGGCAATTTTTTGCAATTGTTGGCCATACGCCAAGGGTGCAAATGGATTGCCGATTTGCTTGTAGGCCAACCAGGACACCGGTATCAAAAACGCCAGGATAATGACCACATACTGGGTAACCTGGGTCCAGGTGACTGCACGCATCCCACCCAAAAATGAGCAGACAAGCACCCCACCCAACCCCAGCAGGATGCCGATTTCAAAGTGAACGCCGGTCAAGCGGGCTGTAATCAGCCCCACACCATACAGTTGTGCGACCACGTAGGTAAATGAGCAGAGCACCGCCGCCAAAGCGGCAATCATGCGTGGCCAGCGTCCCCCAAAACGCACGGAGAAATAGTCGGGCACGGTGTACAGCCGCATGCGCCGCAAATAGGGGGCGACCCACAAGGCCACCAGACAAAATCCCCCCGTCCACCCCAAAATATAGACCAGCCCCCCCGATTGGGCGCCGACTCCAGAGTACCCCTGAAGGTACAAACCACCAGCCAGGCTGATAAAAGAGGCCGCGCTCATCCAGTCAGCCGCGGTCGCCATGCCGTTGTAGACCGCGGGAATACGCCGTCCTGCCACGTAGTACTCTGCGGCATCTGCGGTGCGGCCATACACCCCAATGACGGCATACATCACCAAAGTCGCTGAGAGAAAGATGCCTGCTACCCAGGCCTTTGACAAGCCTAAACGTTCGGCCAGCGCCAGCCCGAGCAGAAATAAAAGCAGGCTGACCACATAAATTGCGAACCGGCGGTGCAGCTTGCGTTTGCCCAGAACATAGGCCTGCTGGTCAAATTTTGCTTCTGAGGGCTCGCGCCGGTTGGAAACCCAAGCAAAAACCACCACGATTGCAATAAAAACCAGCACCGCCCCCTGCGCGGACAACCAGAAGCCCAGGGGCCAGCCCGCGACGACAACCTGGAGGTCGCGGGCGAAAAACACCGCCCCAAAAGACACGGCAAACCACAGCACCAACAGCCCTGCATGCAGGCGCCATGGGCGCGTGGCGACCGCATCCGTCATTTAGCGGCGAGCTGCTGCCAGGTGGCAATCACCGAGTCAGGATTGAGGGAGATGGAGGAAATGCCCTCATCCTCCAGCCACTGTGCAAAGTCAGGGTGGTCGCTGGGGCCCTGCCCGCAAATACCGATGTACTTGCCCTGGCGTTTGCAGGCAGAGATGGCCATGCTGATCAAGGCTTTGACCGCGGGGTCCCGCTCGTCGAAATCGGCCGCCAGCACCGCCAAGCCGGAATCCCGGTCCAAACCAAGCGTCAACTGGGTCAGGTCGTTGGAGCCAATCGAGAAGCCGTCGAAATACTCCAGGAATTGGTCCGCCAGAATGGCATTGCTGGGAATCTCGCACATCATGATCAGCTTGAGATCGTTTTCACCACGGCGCAGGCCGTGGCGGCCCAGCAGCTCCGTGACTTTCTTGGCTTGGCCCAGGGTGCGGACAAAAGGCACCATCACCTGGACATTGTTCAGCCCCATGTCATTGCGAACCCGCTTGAGCGCTTCGCATTCCATGGCGAAAGCCTCACCAAAGTCGGTGCTGATGTAGCGCGCTGCGCCACGGAAACCCAGCATGGGGTTTTCTTCTTCCGGCTCGTAGCGGCTGCCACCAATCAGCTTGCGGTATTCGTTGCTCTTGAAGTCGGACAGGCGCACGATCACCGGCTTGGGCCAGAAGGCCGCAGCAATGGTGGCCACCCCTTCGGCCACGCGGTCCACGTAAAACGCGCGGGGCGATGCATGCCCACGCGCCACGGATTCCACGGCCTTTTTCAAGTCGGCGTCCACATTGGGGTAGTCCAAAATGGCCTTGGGATGCACACCGATGTTGTTGTTGATGATGAACTCCAGGCGTGCCAGACCCACACCCTGGTTGGGCAATTGGCAAAAGTCGAAGGCCAACTGGGGGTTGCCCACGTTCATCATGATCTTGACCGGGATCTCGGGCATGGTGCCGCGCTGCACTTCCGACACTTCGGTTTCCAGCAAGCCGTCATAAATGAAACCTGTATCACCTTCAGCGCAGCTGACGGTGACCAGCATGCCTTCCTTCAACGCATCGGTGGCATGGCCACAGCCCACCACGGCAGGAATACCCAATTCACGCGCAATGATGGCGGCGTGGCAGGTGCGCCCGCCGCGGTTGGTCACAATGGCCGAGGCGCGCTTCATGACCGGCTCCCAGTTGGGGTCGGTCATGTCGGTCACCAGCACATCGCCGGCCTGGACTTTGTCCATCTCGCTGATGTTGTGCACGATGCGCACCGGGCCGGTACCAATCTTTTGTCCAATGGCGCGCCCCTCGACCAGCACCGGGCCTTTGCCCTTGAGCTTGTAGCGGTATTCGGCCTGGTTGCCGGCCTGGCTTTTCACGGTTTCTGGCCGCGCTTGCAGAATGTAGAGCTGGCCATCCAGGCCGTCTTTTCCCCACTCGATGTCCATGGGACGGCCGTAATGCTCTTCAATCACCAGCGCGTAGCGGGCCAATTGCTCAACTTCGCTCTCGGTCAAGGAATAGCGGTTGCGCAGTTCGGTGGGGACATCGGTGGTTTTGACCAGCTTGCCGGCAACGGCTTTTTCCTCGGCGGTGGTGAACTGCATCTGGATCAGCTTGGAGCCCAGGTTGCGGCGGATCACGGCGCACTTGCCCGCACGCAGCATGGGTTTGTGCACGTAGAACTCGTCCGGGTTGACGGCGCCCTGCACCACCGTCTCACCCAAACCGTAGCTGGAGGTGATGAACACCACATCGGAGAAACCGGACTCGGTATCGATGGTGAACAACACGCCTGCGGCGCCCAAATCGGAGCGCACCATGCGCTGGATACCGGCGCTCAAAGCCACATGCTCGTGGGCAAAGCCCTGGTGCACCCGGTAACTGATGGCGCGGTCGTTGTAGAGCGAGGCAAACACTTCGCGGATTTTGTGCAGGATGTCTTCGATGCCATGCACATTGAGAAAGGTCTCTTGCTGGCCGGCAAAAGACGCGTCCGGCAGGTCTTCCGCCGTGGCGGACGAGCGCACGGCAAACGTGGCGTCCCGGTTGCCCGAGCTCAGCGTTTCAAAGGCCTCCCGAATGCCCTGTTCCAGGTCTGCGGGAAAGGGCTGTGCCTCCACCATGGCCCGAATTTCGGCGCCGGCCAGCGCCAGGGCGCGCACGTCTTCGGTGTCCAGTGCACTCAGGCGGGCGTTGATTTTTTCGCTCAGGCCACCGAAATGCAGAAACTCGCGAAACGCGTGCGCGGTGGTGGCAAAGCCCGTGGGGACTTTGACACCGGTGGGCAGGTGGGAAATCATCTCCCCCAGACTGGCGTTTTTGCCACCAACCGACTCGACGTCGGTCATCCGCAGCAGTTCGAAAGGAACGACCAGGTCATTCGGGTTGAAAAGAGTCGACATGCATAAGCTCCTGAAGTTAAAACCCTTGCACTGCACCCCTGCCTAGCCGCAGGGCGCCGGTCTTCGACCAGCCCGCAGTCACATTCCCACCCGTTCCGACCTTTGTTGTGGTGTTGTTGGAATTCGGAACCGGGGAAAATGCGCTAAATTGGGGGCCATTGTAGGGGGCCTGCCGCAAAAGCCCCAAGCCCATTCACCGTCATGCACTGACATGCGCCTGACGACCCACCTAAGCCTTGCACCATGCACCACCGCTCCGTATTTTTTGTTTCCGACGGCACCGGCATCACCGCCGAAACCTTTGGCAACGCCATCCTGGCCCAGTTTGAAGCCAAGGCACGGCATGTGCGTCTGCCCTTTGTTGACACGGTGGACAAGGCCCACCACGCGGTGCGGCAAATCAACCACGCCGCGGTGGTGGACGGCAACAAACCCATTGTGTTCACCACCCTGGTCAATATGGATGTGCTCAAAGTCATTCAGGATGGCTGCCAGGGCATGCTGCTGGACATGTTTGGCACCTTTGTGCATCCACTGGAACAAGAGCTCAAGCTCAAATCCAACCACCGCATCGGCCGCTTCAGCGACGCCAGCAAGAGCCAGGAATACCAGGACCGCATTGAGGCCATCAACTTCTCGCTGGCGCACGACGACGGCCAGAGCAACCGCGATCTGGAGCAATCGGACGTGATCCTGGTGGGCGTAAGCCGCAGCGGCAAAACCCCCACCTCGCTCTACCTGGCCATGCAGTACGGGTTGAAAGCCTCCAACTACCCGCTGATCCCCGAAGACTTTGACCGCCGCCAGCTGCCCCCGGCGCTGATCCCCCACAAGGCCAAGATTTTCGGACTGACCATCCAGCCCGAACGCCTGAGCGAAATCCGCAACGAACGCCGTCCCAACTCCAAATACGCCTCCATCGAGAACTGCCGCATGGAAATCAGCGAGGCCGAGGCCATGATGCGGCGCACCGGCATCCGCTGGTTGTCCACCACCACCAAATCCATCGAAGAGATCGCCACCACCATCCTGCAGGAATTGCACCCCGAGCGGCTCAGTTACTGACGCTATTATTTTGATAGCTGTCTCCGCATATCCTTAAAGGGCTGGAGGCCTATTTGATGCGCAATATAGCGTCGCATCACTCCGGCACGTAGACAATACCGCCGTCCTTCATGCGGTAGGCGGTACCGGCCTTGGCCCCCTCGCCCTGGCCAATCTGGCCGCTGGATTTGTAGCGTTCGATCTTTTCACCCTTCTTCACCAGCATCTCCATGGTCGGCTTGCCGGCATCGGTGATGACGGTCACGTCGCGTTGGCTGAAGGCGTTGAGCATCGGGTTTTGGGCCACGGTGATCAGCAGCGCGGCGATGATGACCAAAAAAATGTCAATGATGTTGACCACCGACAGGATGGGGTCATCGTTCTCCGGCTCGGGCAGCAGCTTCAGGCTCATGCTGGGCGCCCCTTTTGCAAACGCACCAACTCTTCGGCCAACCAGCGCCGGCGCACATTGGAGACGTAGTAGGTGATGCTGGCGGAGATCAAGGCCAAAATCACGGCCGAAAACGCCACCGTCAAACTGCCGGAGACCTGGGCCAGATTGCCGTCTGACAGCGACTTGAGCGCCGGCCCCATGGGAATCATGGTGCCCACCAGCCCCAGCATGGGGGCAATGCGGCTGGCCAGGCGCTCAGGCTCCAGCAGCTTGTGGGCAAACAGGTCCAGCTCATCGTCCGTCGCCTGGGGGAACTTCGCCGCATGGCTGAGCAGGGGGAAGCCGCGTCCCTGCGTGTCCTTGCGCCGCTGCAGGGCCTGCACCCCAAAGCCGCCCAGGGCGTACAACGCGTACACAAACAGCAACGCCACCAGACCCAGCACCGGCAGCAAAAACAGCTGCCCTACCTGGTACATAAAGATTTCGATCATGGAGCTTTCAGTCATTTCATTTCCTTGGGGTTAATCGCTGGGTTGGGGGTGGCTACCGAGCCGGTCAGTGGCATGGCGCAGGGGTCCGGGCGTGGTGTGGCGGCGGTAAACCACAGCACATCAAACCCGGTGCGGTCGTAGTCCGCAGGGCTGTGTTTGCCGTCTTCCACTTCCACAAAGGCAATGGCCAATGCACGCCGGGGTTCCTGCAGGTAAACGGGTACGGCACGGTCGGTGCGGACATGGCCCGCCCCGGCAATCAAGACCACGGGGCCGGCCACGGAGTCCAGGGCCTGTGCCATTTGCACATCGCGTGCCCGCTGGGCCTGCACGATGGCGCTGAGGCGCGCCGGCGCGGGCCGCTGGCCACAGTGGCCCTGCACCACATCGTCTTCCAGCAAAACCAGTTGCGCTGCAGAGGCCACAGGCAACTGGGGCTGTACCTTCCCCAAGGCAATGTCGCGCGCCTGGGCACGGGACAGGTTGGCCGCCACCAGCGGCCACTGGCGCTGGGCGGCAAAGGTGATCAGCGCCTGGTACATCGGCCAGCGCCAGCCTGCGCGGTCGAGCTGGCCTGCATCGGCCAAGGCATTCGCATCCACGGAGCCGGCTTGTTGTGCGGCCGACAGGGCGCCTTGGTGCCGGGCGTCAAACTGCTCCAGGGCCAGCGCGGCTTGGATACCGCGCAGTGCCAGCGCCTGCAGCACGTCCAGTTGGCGGGCGTGGTGCACTTCGCTGTCGTGTTTTTCACCCAGCAACACATAGCGGCTGGCGGCCGCACGCTGGTACAGCGCCTGTGCGTCGATGAACTGGCGCTTCGCCACATCCCAAATGCGGCCCTCCAAGGCCTGTGCGGCGGCACTGCCGGGCGCGTCTGCCGCATGGGCCCCGCCCACAGCCACCAGCAGACTGGCGGCCAAGCACCCCAAAATCCAGAACTTCATGCTTTTCTCCATTGTTGCCATGCCCCCAGGGCCGGTGTCATGAACAGCAAACCCAGGGCCAGCAACACCATGGCACTGAGCGCCTGCACCACCGGGGCCGCCACCGGTTCCAGCTTCATGCCTTCGATCAGGGGCGCCACCGGGGCGGGCGGGGGTTGAGGTTCAACTGGGGTTTGGGCCGGCGGGGCTGCGGCCCGCAGTGCGGAGCTTGCCATAACAGTCTCCGTGGGTGCCACGGATTGGCTCAGCCCGTACCCCGGCAGGCCCACATACTCCTGGAAGGTCTGGTTGCTGGTGCGCACATCAAAACGCTGGGCCAGATCCTTGTAGCGCTCTTTCAGCTCCTGCACCGTGGCACTGTCGGCCTGCCAGTAGCCCTGGCGGGCCATTTCGATCATGCGCTCCATCATCTGGGCCAGGGCGTGCGGATTTTCCCGCTCCATCCATTGTTGAATACCCAGTTGGTGTTTGTCACGCACATACACATCGGCAAACTCCTGCCATTGGTCGTCGCGCACAATCTCGCGCGCCACGGTGGTCCAGCCGGTGAAGTTGTTGATGCTGTCAACCATCTGGATGGTGCCGGCATAACCTTCCTTCATCAGCGCCTGGATGTGCCCGGGGTGAAAGTTGCGGGTGGCCAGTTCTTTGGCCAAAAACGCGCTGGCTTCTTCCGCTTTGCCCGAACCCGACCCGCGCAGATTGGAGATAAACAGCTCCGGCGCTTTGCCATCGATGTAGCGCACGGCGGTGGAAATGCCGCCCAGGTACTGGAACGGGTCGTCGGTGGTGAGCATGCCGTACAGGTTGGAAGTACGGGCCAGCACCGCTGCCTGGGTACCTTTGAGCTGGGCGGCGTAGAGGTTGAAGCGGCCATTGCTTCCTTGGGCCGCACCGCCGCCCGCACCGGCCACACTGGCCAGTTCGGCACCGCTCTTGCCCCAATCGGCTTCGTCCGGGCCAAAGGCGAACTGCATCTTGCGCAGGTACAACTCCGCCATTTTGCGGTCGCCCTCCTCCTTGCTGCCCCAGGTGTCGGTGGCCAGGGCCGCATCGTCCAGGCCAGAGCCGTAGTTGCCCGAGGCGCCCGAAAAAATGCGCGTCTCGGCCGCCTTCTGGGCAGCCTCCGAGCGCCACCCTTGCGACGCCAGTTGCCGGGCAATGGCCTGGGTGTTGTGCGCCACGGGGTTGTCCGACTCGCCGGTGGCCTGCGCCGCCAGTTGCGCCGCACGCGCCAGTTGTTTCATGGCGTTGGGGAAATGGTCGCGGTACAGGCCGGTCGCCGACAGCACCACGTCGATGCGTGGGCGGCGCAACTCCTTGCGGGGCACCAGTTTCACGTCCACCACCCGGCCCCCGGCGTCCCACACCGGCTCCACACCCAGCGCCCACAGCGCCTGCGCCTCCAGCATGCCTTGGTGGCGCATGGTCTCCACCGACCACAATGAAAACGTGAACTTGGACGGGGTGATGCCGGTCTTTTGCTGGTGTGCCGCCACCAGCTTGTCCAGCGCTTCCTTGCCCGCCATCCAGGCCGCTTGGGTCGGCACACGCGAGGGATCGAAGCCATACAGATTGCGCCCGGTGGGCAAACTGTCCGGGTTCTTGATCGGGTCACCACCGTAGGAGGTGGGAATGTAGCGGCCCTCCAGCGCGGCCAGCAGCCCGCGGGTCTCGCCCTCGGCCTGCAAATCCCCAAACCAGCGCTGGCCCTGCTCCACCATCGTCCGCAACTTGGCCGGGAGTGGGCCCGTGGGCGCTTTCTCCACCAGATGTTTGCGCAGCAGTAGGTAGGGTGCCGTCTGGGCGATTTTGCTGAAATCGGCCACGATGGCTTCGTCCGCCTCGTCGTCGTTGCCGTCCACATGGATGGCCGTGGCCTCCCAAAACGGCGCGCCCAGCATCATCAGCACCGTCGCCAGTTGGCCGTGTTCGCCCGCGCCCTTGCCAAAGGTGTGCAGACCCAAGGGCTGCGCCGTTTGGGCAAGTTCGTGCAAATGGTCGTGCAGGGCGTTGACAAAGGCCGGAAATTCCCGCTCCATGCGGGCCGTGCTCCAGCCCATGTCCAGGTGAATACGCTCTTTCACCACCGTGGCCAGGAGCTGGGCGCGCAGTTGGTCTTTCACCGCGCCGGTGTCCTGGGCCAGCCAGGCGTGCAAATCGTCGTGCATATGGGTCAAGACCGAGTGCAGGCCGGCCGGAGCAAAGGGCGGGGTCTGGTAACTGATGTTGACCGCACGCCCGCGCCGCTTGGTTTGCACCGCCTCGCCAATGTTGTCCACGATGTAGGGGTAAATCACCGGCACATTGCCAATCGCCATCAGCGGGTAGTCGTGCACCCACAGGCCGCGCTCCTTGCCGGGCAACCATTCCTGCGTGCCGTGGGTGCCGTAGTGGATGAGCGCATCGGCCTTGAACTGCTCGCGCATCCACAGGTAGGCCGCCATGTAGGAGTGCGGCGGTGCGGCACTGCTGGAGTGGTAGATCTCCTTGTTTTTGGCATACACCCCGCCCCCCACAGGTTCGCCGCGCGGCGGCTGCGGCAGGATGCTGATGTTGCCCAGCTTCAAGCGGGGAATCGCAAAATAGGCCTCGCCATTGCGCCGCACCAAAAACACCGACTTGTCGGGGTGGCCCGCGGAGGCGGTCCAGGCCTCACGCCGTTCCTCGGGCAGGCTGGCCAGCCATTTTTTGTAGGTGGCCAGGGGCATCAACTCCGCCAACCCGTCACGCACCAGCGCCTCCATTTCCTCGGCCACCGTACCGGGGCGGTAAAAGGGTTTGAGCAGGCGCTGCATAGAGCGCGTCAGCGTGGCGGCGTCGGGGGTTTCGGTGCGGTAGCCGGCCGCCTTCATGGCCGCCAGTGTGGTCTGCAGGCTGGTGGGCAGGTTCATGTAGGACGCCCCCAGGTTTTTCTCGCCCGGCGGATAGTTCCAGAACATGATGGCGACTTTTTTGTCCGCATTGGCCGCCTGCGCCAGACGGGCCAGCGCCAGGGCCTTGCCGACCACGGCGGCGGCTTGCTCGGGGATCGCGCGCAACTGGTCGCTGGCCTTGTCGGTGCTGGAGGCCACCATCACGTCAAACACACCGGCGTATTCGGGCTGTGACAGGTAGAAAGGCACATCCATCAAGGCAATGCCCACAGGGTCGTTCCACCAGGCGTCGGTATCGCCCTTTTTGTAGCCCATGGCCTGGATCACGGGAATGCCGAGCGCCGCGAACTCGGCGCGCCGCCCCTCGGGGTTGAGCATGATCTGGGTGGTGATCAACACATCGGCCAAGGTCTTGCCACCGGGCGCCAGCAGTTGGCTGGCCGCCGTGTTGTCCATCACCGGGCTGTAATACGCCAGCGGCACGGCCCCCGCCGCCTCGATGCGGGCGATCAGGTCGTCGATCGCCTGGGTTTGCTCGGATGCGATGGACTGCTGGTGAAAGGCAATCGCCACGACCGGCCGGCCTTGGGGCTGCCCCTTCCAGCGCAGGTAGGCGGCGCTGTCGTTGAAGACCAGGTTGGGCGCCTTGGGGTGGTAAATGGCGGTGGCGGCAAAGACCTGGGGCGGCGCAATTTTTTGCCAGGGCTTGCGCGCCAGGTGGGCCGCCAGCGTGGCAAAAAAGCCAGCGTTGTTGGCCCGCCCACCGTTCACATAGTAGGCATGCAGGCGCTGGGCCAGGTCGTCGGGCAGGTTCTGCCAACTGGGGGTCTGGACGTTCAACCACAGTGTGGGCGTTTTGGCACTTGCCAAAGCGGGCAGCGCACCATTCACCCGTGCGGCAATGGCTTCCTGGATATGGTCGCGTGGCGCATCAAACACCACAGCGTCAAAGCCGCGCCACAGACCGGCGTCGATGGTGCCCAGCTTTTCCACAAACTTCGCCTCGATCCGAATGCCATAGGGGGCTGCCACCTCCGCGAGCACGCGAAACTTGCCGGGTGTGATGGGGCTGGAGGTGACGAACAGGACATTCGCCGCCAGCGCGCCCAAGGGCATGCCCAGCAAGGACACCAACAAGGCCACCCAGGCCAGGGAGCGTCGCCAAGGGCGGTTCAGGCGCATCAAAAGTCCACCTGCAAAGCCAGGCTGACGTTGCGGCCCGACTGGCTGTAAAAGTCGACACCGACCGGATGGGTGGCATCGGCCTGGCGGATATCGCTCCACAGCCAGTATTTGTTGTCAAAAACGTTGTTCAGTGCCAGCGTGAGCTGGGCCTTGCGGCTGATCTTCCACCACGCAGAGACATCGCTGACGGCATAGGCCCCCGGGCGGAACCACGCACCCGCGCTGTCGTCCACCCGGTCTTTTTGGGTGGCGGCGCGCAGGCGCCCTTCCAGCCCCCACACGCCAAAATCACGCGCCAGGTTGGCGGACAGGCGCATTGGCTCCACGCTGTTGAGGGGCCGTCCGGTCTCTTCATTGGTGCCATGGGCCCAGGCCAACGAACCACCGGCACTCCAGCCGGGCGCAAAGTCCCAGCTGGCGCGCGCCTCGGCACCGTAGATGCGCACCCGGCTCAGGTTGACCGACTGGTAGGTGGATGTGGTGCCGGTGATGCAATTGGTGTTGCCCGGGCAGGTGTAGCGCACACTCTCAATGAAGTCCTGGTAGTGGTTGTCAAAAACACTGAGCTGGCTGCGCAACTTGCCGCTGTGGGTGCGCAGGCCCAGTTCGACCCCCAGGCTGGTTTCGGGCTTGAGATTGGGATTGGGCGTAATACCGTACTGCTGCGCGGTATTGCGAAATACACCGTTGACCTCGCTGTAATTGGGGGCACGAAAGCCCTGCGCAATCTGACCGTAAGCCGAGACCACCGGGTCCAAGCGCCACACCGCCCCCACCTTGGGCGAGAACGCACCATGCGTTTGCTCCACCGCTTGGCGGCCAATGGCGGTCAGCACCTGCTGGGCCAGCGCATCCACCTCCGGCGTGAGCCTGATCCGGTCATACCGCAGGCCGGGCGTGATCGAGAGCTTGCCGTCAGCCAGGCCGCTGATTTCGTCTTGCAGGAAGAGGCCCAGCGCATCGGTCTTGCCTGTGGCGAAGTCGCGCAAAGGATAGGTCTCCCCCGCCAGCGATTTGGTGAAGGTGCCCGCCGTCTGGTTCCAGATGCGGGCATCGCGCAGTTCCTCGACCCGGGTGCGGCTGAAATCCGCACCGTAGGTCAGCATGTGGCTGGCATCGCCGCCGCTCTCCAGCATTTTTTCAAACTGCAGGCTGGTGCCAGTGCTGGTCTGGTCGACGCTGAAGTCACTTTCGATGTAGCAGTTGTTGCCTGCGCCCGAGGCAGCCGAGCAGGTCGCAGAGGTGTTGGTCCGGTTCTGGAAGTTGTAGTTGCGTGTTTTGGACTCCTGCTGGTACAGGCGGGCCGTCAGGCGGTCGTACAAGGGCGCGGCGGCGCTGTGCTCCCACTCCACACTGGCGCGCACGCGCCGGGCGTTGTCCTCGCCACGCACTGCGGTGACTTTGGGCAAGGACGCCGACAAGCGGCGGATATCGGAGTCCACCTGCTGGTCGCGCCCCTCCACCATGGCACTGAGCTTGTGGCCTGCAGACGGCCGCCAAACCAGCTTACCCAGCACACCCTGGTCCTCGGACTTGAGTGCGTTGGGACGGGTGCGGCTGGTGGATGTGGTGTCCGCAGTCCCCAGGTTGTCAATCTCCTTGCCGCTGGCGTGGCTGTAGCCCAGCAGCACCTCGGCCGTGCCGTCCCGGAACGCCCCGAGCACGGTCTGGCTCAGCCCCCCGTTGGCGCCGGTGTAGGCACCGCGCAGCCGAAAGCCGCTGTTCGCGCCGTCCAGCATCAGGTCCGCAGGGTCAAGCGTGACATAGCCGACCACGCCACCAATGGCGTCCGAACCGTACAGGCTGGAAGCCGCCCCGCGCACGACTTCCACCCGCTTGAGGAAATCCGGCATGGCGGTGGGCGAGGCGCTTTGCGTGAAGTTGGTCGGGCCGCCGCCGTTGTAATAGTCCCCCAGGCGCACACCGTCCACCATGGACACCACCCGGTTGTCCTCAATGCCACGGATGTTGACGCGGGTGGCGCCATGGCGGCGAAGGTCGCGGGCAAAAGCCACATCAACCTCGTCCTTGAACACATCGCTTTCATCCAGCGGCTGGCTGCGGTCCAGACGGGTACGGTCGACGCTGGTGACGGTTGCGGGAATCGTGTCCTTGTCGGCGGCGCTGCGCGTTGCGGTGACCACCACTTCCTTCAACGTAACGGCATCATCGGCCAGCGCCGCATTACACGCCAGGGCGATGAGAAGGAACAGGGGCCGTAGTTTGAACGGGGCGTTTTGCATCATGGTGGCCTTCGGGAAAACAGAGGGTTTCTGGCTGGCTGGGTAGCGCAATACGCGGGGCCCGGCTTGCTTAATGAGAATGATTCTCATTATACATTAACCACAGCGGCACCCAAGCGCGGCAAGCTCGGGTACATTGCGGCCATGCAAACCCGCCCACCCGTCCCCACACGCCCGCGCTGGCAGCGCTGTATCTGGCTGGTGGGCGGATTTGTCTGCCTGCTCACCGGCATCGTCGGTGTCGTTTTGCCCCTGCTTCCGACCACCCCTTTTGTGCTGCTGGCGGCCTTCTGTTTTTCACGGGGCAGTGCACGTTATGAACAGTGGCTGCTGATGCATCCGCGCTTTGGCCCGCTGGTGCGCGACTGGCGGGACAACCGCGCCGTGCCCTTGCGGGCCAAGCAGGCGGCCACGGCCATGATGGCGCTCAGCTCCATCGCCGCCTGGTGGGTGTTGCCCCCGCATCTGCGCTGGATTCCCGGGGTGTGCTGCACCGGCGTGGCAATATGGCTGTGGAGCCTGCCGACACGCGTCACCATGTAAATTGCGAATCAAATGAGCCTCTAGCACTTATGGAATGTGCGCAGGCAGCTATTATTTAGATAGCAAAACAGAGACTTGAACACCGTCGCAGCCCCCTCCGCCATCGCTGCGTTGCGACCAAAATACCGGCGCCATGTGCCAGGCATACAGCACAAACGCCCCACCCCAGAGCACACCGGAAACCATAAGCCACGGGCGACTGTCGGTGCCTGGCCAGGCGGCACCCGCCCGGACCAAGGCCGCCACCAGCAACATGCTGGCACCCACCGGCACCCAGCGCCGCTCGTCTGGCACCAGACCGCAATGCGCACGACCGGCAATACACATCACGACAAAAATATTGAGCCCCAGCGCGCCTACGGTTAACAAATGCCGTCCGGCGCTGAAGGCTTCGCCCCCCAGGAGCAGCGCTAGCCCCATGGTGGCGTAGCCCGCTGCCATCAACACATACACACCGTAGAGCATGAGCGCCCAACGCCGAAACAAGGCGCGCCCAATGTGCCAGTCATTGAGCAGGTGGAGCACTGCCGCAGCGGCGGCCAGCGCCAGCCACCCGGCGATCCGATCCCCCGGCCCCCAAAACTCGGCCACCGTATACAGAGCGATAAAAACCATCGCCAGATTGCGGCGTGGCGGGCGGGCCCGGTACTGCACCCCCACCACACCGGCTTCATCGATGGCCCCATTGACAATCCGCATCGAAATACGGCTCATGGCCACCACGATCAGGACCATCAGAGCGCCCAGCGCCGCATGGAGCCAGCGGCCGGGATACGCGCCGCGCAACGCATCGGCGTAAAAACCCGCCACACAGACCATCAGCGCACCCAGCCCCCAGAGAAATGCCAGATGACGGCGCTCCGGGTCGCGCCACAGCCGTGGCGCCAGCATGGCGGCCAGCAAGCCCAGCAAACCCAACTGGGCCAGCGCAGCCAGCAGCAAAGCCCCCGGTCCGAACACGCCAGAGCACCAAAACATAAAACGTCCTAGCAGCCACAAACCCACCAGCCACCGCACTGCGCCCCCCCCAAAGGCAGCGGTGTCGGTGAACTCGGGAATGCCGGTGAGCACAAAACCGACCACCGCAGCCAGGCCAAAACCAAAGATCAACTCGTGCGCATGCCAGATGAAGGGGCCACCCGCCACCTCCGGCAAGGCGAGACCTGTGGCAAGAAAGGCGACCCACAGGCCGATGCACAGGGGCGCCGTCAGGGCAGCCAAGAGAAAGAAGGGGCGAAATCCACACAACCACAGTGGATGCGCCGCATGCCAGAGCGGAAAGGACCGATGCAGGGTGCCTTTCAGCACGAAAACCCTTTCTTTTTGAGGGGCGCGCTCCGGCAAGCCTCAGACGCCTTCGGTGAGGTGGCCGGCAATCCAAAGCTTTCACGCACCACCGCCACCTGCAACAACGCAGCGGTGGTTTGGTAGACGCTGGCGTCATCTCGCAAGCGGGCCGCAGTCGTCGCTTCAAACCGGTACACGATACGGCCAGGATCGCTGGCCATCACCAACACCGTATCGGCCAGGCGCACTGCCTCCATGAGATCGTGGGTGATCATCAGCACGGCCAGACCCCGCGCGGCCTGCTGGTCCAGCAGCAGCGCGTGGAGTTGCGCCTTGAGACCGATGTCCAAGGCGGAAAAAGGCTCATCCAACAACAGCAAATCCGGCTGTAGCACCAGCGCACGGGCCAAGGCAGCACGGCTTTGCATACCGCCCGACAGGGCGTGCGGGAACTGGTCGAGCGCCGCCCGGTCCAGCCCGACCTCCTGGCCCATGTCCTGCGCGCGGCGGTCGCGTTGCGCGCGGGGAACACCCGCAGCTTTAAGACCCAGTGCGATGTTCTCGCGGGTGGTTTTCCATGGCAGCAGGCGCGGCTGCTGGAACATGACACAAGACGACTGAAACCGGTTCTCCAGCGTCCCGCTCTGGCAGCGCAACAGTCCCGCGCACACATGCAACAAGGTGGTCTTGCCGCAGCCAGAGGGGCCCACAAGGGCCACCACCCGCCCGGCGGCCAATGTCAAGTCGATGCCACTGAGCACGGTGGTGGGTCCGTAGGCATGCGAGAGGCCCTGCAACTTCAAATGCGGGGCCATCATTCGCCGGTACTCCGCCAGTGCTCTACTTCCCGCTTGAGGGGCTCCAGCAGCAGGTACTCCACCGCCAGCAGTATCCCCACCACGGCACAGATCCACGCCAGGGTGGCGGTCGTGTCAAGCTGCGCACGGCTCACGGCCAAGGCTGCGCCCACGCCATCGCTGGAGGCCAACAGCTCGGCCATGACAACGACCTTCCATGCAGTGCCCAGGGCCGTGATAAAGGCTGGAAACAGGTAGGACACGACGTGGGGAAGGTACAGGTCCCAAAGCTTCATGCGGCGGGTCAAGCGAAATGCCTGCGCCATGTCTTTCAAATGGTGGTCGAGCGTGCGTGCGCCCTGCAGTGCGCTGACAAAAACCACCGGAAAGCAGGCAATAAAGACGGTGAATACCGGTGTGCCGTCGCTGGCGCCAAACCACAGCATCGCCAGCACCAGCCAGGCAATCGGCGGGGTGCCGAGCAACACGGTCACCAGCGGGCGGGCCATCATGGAGGCCGTCATGGAGACCCCGGCGGCCAAGCCAAGCACACTGCCCACGGCCATCGCCAAGGCCAGCCCGGTCATGGCGCGCCGGGCGGTGACGGCCAGCTCGGGCCACGCAGCGCCGGACTGGAGCATTTGATGCAGCATGGAGAAGGTGCTGGCGGGGTCCGGCAGGATCAACACGCCATACACGGCGCTGACCCACTCCCACGCTGCCAGCAGCAAAAACAGGCTACCCACCGCGCCCCAGCCACTCCACAGGTAGGAAGGAATGCCCAGGACCCAGGCACGCAGCAGGCTCATGGACGCTTGCCCGGTACTCTGGCGACGCTTGTGATCGGGCTGTAAAAACCGGCATCCGGCAATTTGCCACCGACCAGTGCGGGCTGCCTGGCCAGTAACTGGCCGAAAAAGAACTCCAGTTCGGGCTGTGCCTCCATGGCCGAAACAAAGCGGGCGTTGTCAATCCGAATGGAATCGGCCACCGCTTCAGGGGTCAACATGGCGACCCGTTTGGCAACCAGTGCGCCACAGGCATCGGGACTGGCCTCGCACCACTTCAGTGATGCCGCATACGCGGTCTGAAAACGCGCAATCAGGTTGGTGTTGCCAACGGCCTTGCCCATCGCGGTGATTCCCGCCTGCGGTATACGCGCCTCGCGCTGCATCACACGCCCCCACTCCTGCTGCAGATCCACACTGCGGTAGAGCTGGGGAGCGATCACACTGACCGGAAATGACTGGGTTTTACGCAGGGCCATGGAAATGGCCGGTTCTGCCAGCAGTGCATGGTCTACCCGGCGTGTAATGAGCAGTTGCATAGCCTCAATGGGGGTGCCCACATAACGCAATTTGAAATCACGCTTGACATCCAGGCCCTGCTTTTCCGCCAGCAGCTGGAAAACGATATCAGGCATATCGGCGCGAAAAGGCATGGCAATTTCCTTGCCCTTGAAATCGGCCAGCGTCTTCAGACTGTTGTCACGCGAAACCATCCACAGCACGCCCCAGGTGGACACATTGAGCATCTGCAGCTTGACGCCCCGGTTGTACAGGTTGGCGGCCACATTGGTGGGCATGGCAACGAAGTCGGCCTGCCCGTCCATCGCCAACACGCGCAAATGGTCAGGGTCTTTCCAGGGGATGAACTCCACCGTATCCGCCAGGTCCTTGAGTGCGCCGCTTTCCACCATATGGATGAGCGGATTGGACACCGCAGCAAAAGGACCTGCCAGCACGAGCTTGGGCAGCCGTGCGGTTTGCGCAGTCGCGCTGGAAAGACCGGTGGAGGCCAATAGAAATGCCACCGCCAGACAGCCGCTGAAGAAATGCTGCATTGGTCGCATCAGACCTTTCCTTGCCAGATCAGCACCAGACTGCGTCCCTGGGCCTGAATCCCCTGTCCGGAAACACATTCGCTGAGGTGCTCGTCATAGGGCTTATCCGCCAGGTTCTTCAGCCCCACGCGCACGCTCTGCTGGGGCCACTGGTAGGTCACTCCGATATCCGCGGTGGCGAAACCGGGCGTGGTGTCCTCGCTGTCGCCCGTAAATACAGTGGCCACACGGTCCTGCCGGTCCACCAGCCGCAAGGTGGCATCCAGCGGCGAAGCAGGCGTGGGGCTGGCCAGATAGCGGTCCGGCGACGCGCCCATGCGCCAGGCATTGAGCCCAAAGGAAAGCAGGTGCGCAGGGTGGACGAGCCAATCGGCCTTGGCATCGAAACCGTCGGACGCGAAAGTCACGCGCGTTTGGCCCAGGTTGGCCCCCTGCGGCTGGGCCGAGTTCAGGCACATGCCATCCACCAGCAGCACCACACTTTCCTTTTTCAGCCCACGAATCACCGGTTTTTGGCCTTGCGGGCCATCACCAGCCACAGCCAACCCCCAGGGAGAAATTTCACAACGCATAACGCAACACCTGGAAGAAGGGAACGGTATTGGCTGGCAATGCGCTGGCTAACCGTGATGGGCAAAGGGATTGGACACCTGCGGCAAGGCTCCTTGCCCATCCAATGGACCGCTGACTTCAATCCTATGCCAATGAGAATAATTCGCATTAATATAGATCAACTTTTGCTGTTTTCCAAATGGGCGAGCTGCAGTAAACCAGGGCGGGGTGCAGCGGACAGTTCCAAGGGATAAACCCGCAAAATACCAATGAGAACAATTCGCATTATGATTCGCGGGTTTTAATTCTTCGAGCCCACTCCATGTTCCAACGCCCCCTCCTGCAACTTGCACTGTCCAGCGCCCTGGCTTTCTCCGCTCTGTCTGCCATACCGGCACATGCCCAGGCCGTGAACCCTGCCGCCGTGGTGCAGCAATACGCCACAATGGTCCACGCAAACTACAGCGACGTGTTGACCAGTGCGCAGACGCTGCAAAAAGCCATCAACGCCTTCACCGCAGCCCCTTCTGCCCAGGGCCTGGACGATGCCAAAAAAGCCTGGTTGGCCGCGCGTGAGTTGTATGGCCAGACCGAGGTTTACCGCTTCTACAGCGGCCCGATTGACAGCGACACCGGCCCCGAAGGCCGCCTCAACGCCTGGCCTCTGGACGAGTCCTACATCGACGGCGTGAGCGGCAAGCCCAAGTCCGGCATCATCAACAACCCCAAGGTCAAAATCAGCAAAGCCACCCTGTCCAAGCTCAATGAACGCGGCGGTGAAGAGAACATTGCCGCCGGCTGGCACGCCATTGAATTTCTGCTGTGGGGCCAGGACCAGAGCGAGACGGGCCCGGGCAACCGCTCGTTTGAGGACTTTGTGGACGGCAAGAGCGCCAACGCAGACCGCCGCCGCGCCTTCCTGACAACCGCCACCGAGCTGCTGATCGACGATCTGGGCACCCTGGTCAAGGCCTGGCAGCCCGATGCCAAAAACTACCGCACCCAGTTTGAAAAAGGCGGCATCGCCTCGGTGCGCAAGATGATTGTGGGCATGGGCTCCCTCTCGCGCGGCGAGTTGGCCGGTGAACGCATGGAAGTGGCCATGAACACCCAGGACAAGGAAGACGAGCACTCCTGCTTCTCCGACAACACCCACCGCGACGTGGTGAACAATGCACAAGGCATCGAAAACGTCTGGCTGGGCCAGTACAAGCGCCTGGACGGCAGCGTGGTGCAAGGCGCATCGCTCAAAGACCTGGTAGCGGCCAAGAACCCTGCGGCGGCCGAACGGGTGAGCCGCCAGATGGCCCAAAGCGTGGCCCATGCACAGGCCATTCAGGCGCCGTTCGACCGTGAAATCGTGGGCGCCAAAGACGCCCCCGGCCGCCAGCGGGTGCAAAAGACCATCGACAGCCTGGTGCAACAGTCCAAAGACCTGACCGCTGCCGCCGCCGTGCTGGGCATCACCAAGCTGGCCCAGGCCAAATGATGCGGCGCACCCGTCAAAAAGCCGGCCTGGTGCTGAGTACGGCTGGAGTCATCGCAGGACTGGCCTGGCCCTTGTGGGGCCACAGCAATACCGACCTTTCTGACGCGGTGCAAGGCGAGCTAACGGCTGGCGAAGCCACCGCCTTTGCCACCGGGCGCAACGCCTTCTCCATGCCCATGCCCACGCTGGACGATGCCGAGCGCGCCCGCTTTGCGGTGGGCAATTCCTTTTTCCGGCGCAACTGGGTGGAGGCGCCCGCCTCCACCACCGCGCGCGATGGCCTGGGCCCGCATTTCATCGCCCGCTCCTGCGGCGGCTGCCATGTGCAAGACGGGCGCGGCGCGCCTCCAGAGCGCCGCCCAGGCGGGCATGAGCAACCCGTGGCCCTGCTCATGCGCCTGTCCATCCCCGGCACCGGCGCACACGGCGGCGTGGTGCCCGACCCGGTGTATGGCGACCAGCTCAACAACGCCGCCATCCAGGGCGTGCAGCCGGAAGGCCGGGTGCACATCCGCACCCAAACCCTGCGCGGCACCTTTGCCGACGGCACCCCCTACACCCTGCGCAAACCCCTGTACAGCCTGACGCATTTGGCCTATGGCCCCTTGGCGCCGGGCGCCATGCTCAGCCCCCGTATTGCGCCGCAAATCGCGGGGGTGGGCTTGCTGGAAGCCATCCCCGAACAGGATATTCTGGACAACGCAACAGCACAAAACGCAGCCGCAGGCCCGATCAAAGGGCAGGTCAACCGCGTGTGGGACGGCTACGCCCAGAGCCTGCGTATCGGCCGCCTGGGCTGGAAAGCCAACCAGGCCAGCGTGGCCAGCCAGACCGCCGGCGCCTTTTTGGGCGACATCGGCATCACCTCCCCCCAGCACCCGCAGGAAGCCTGCATGCCGACGCAGAAGGACTGCCTGCACGTGCCCCCAGGCGCACAGGGCAAGGCCCCCGAGATTGATGAACGCACCCTGTCTGATGTAGTGTTTTACCAAGCCACCCTGGCGCCGGCCGCGCGGCGCAATACAGACACCCCCGCCGTGCAGCGCGGCCAGGCCCTGTTTGTCCAAGCCCAGTGCGGCAGCTGCCACCGGCCCAGCTACACCACGGGCGCACCGCCCCACCCCGGCATGGCCAGCCCGCAGGTGCAAGGTCTGAAAATCTGGCCCTATACCGACTTGCTGCTGCACGACATGGGGCCGGACCTGGCCGATGGCCGCCCGGACCATGCCGCCAACGGACGGCAGTGGAAAACCCCGCCGCTGTGGGGCGTGGGCCTGGTCCACGAGGTCAACGGCCACCGCCGCCTCTTGCACGATGGCCGGGCCAACGGCGTGCTGGAGGCTATTCTTTGGCATGGCGGAGAAGCGCGCCCAGCGCAAGAGAAGGTCCGCCAGCTCAGTGCCAAAGACCGCCAGGCGCTGGTCGCATTTGTGGAGTCCTTGTGAAACGGCGTGTATGGCTTTCTTCTATACCAATTGGGGCTCTAGCCCTGATGGAATATGCGCAAGCAGCTCCTAATTTAATAGCAACTGTCAAATCCACTAACGCGCTGGCTGTGGCCGCCCCCTACATCACTGCCACGCAGGTGGTGGATGCCTTGTTGCTGCAGCACTTTGTGCCTGCGGCACTGGCACTGCAAAACACGGCGCAAGCGCTGGAGGACGCCTTGCGCACCCCGCACGCTGCATGGAGTAGCCACCGCAGCCCTTGGGCGGCCACCATGCTGGCCTGGGAAACCTTGGCCGCCGTGGCGGTGGGACCGTTGCTGGAGCGCCGCTCGGCACGCGCCATCGACTTCTGGCCCACCCGCCCGGCCCAAATCCAGCGCCTGCTGGACTCCGGGCTGGCGGGTCTGTCTGACGTGCGCAGCCTGGAAACCGTGGGCGCCAGCGCACGCGGCCTGCCCGCGTTGGAGTGGCTTTTGCTCAAAGCCCCGGACACCGCCACCAGCCGTAACCTGGCCCTGCTGTTGGCCCAGCAAGTGCGGCAAGAAGCCGGCGTTTTGCTGGCCGGCTACCAGCGCTTGGCCCGCACCGAGCGCGATGAAAGCGATGCCTGGGCGATGTACGGCGAATGGTTTGGCCAGGCCGTGGGGGGGCTGGATCAATTGCGCATCAAAAAAATGGTGCTTGATACCCGCGGCAAGGAAAGCGCACCCTGGGTGCGGGGCCTGAGTGGGCAAACCACGGCCAGTTGGCAGGCCCAGGCGCACGGCCTGCAGGCCTTTCTGACGGGAACGCCCGCCGCGCAGGCCGCCGCCAGCCAGCACGCTGCCGGCTGGCCGGTACCGGGCAGCGTCCACAGCCTGTTGCTGGGACGCGGCCATCTGCAGCAGAGTCAGGCACTGGTGCAACAAACCGCCGCCATGGTGCAGGCCGTGGCGCTGGCCCGGCCCGATAAAGCAGCCTCGATCCAGGCGGCGAAGACCGCGCTGTCCAAGCTCTCGGCCTTGCTGGACACCCTGGCCGGCCAGGTGCTCAGCATCTCCCTGGGCTTTACCGACGCAGACGGAGACTGAACCACCATGCTGGCGCGCCGCCAATGGCTTTTTGGGGCCGCCGCCATGGCCTGCCACAGTGCCTGGGGCCGCACAAGCGGGCTCCAGCCGCCGCCGGTGCAGGTGCTGACCGCCTGGAACCAAGGCCCCCGCAGTTGGGCGGGCGTGTGGACACCCAATGCACCTGTGCGCGGCATTGCCCTGCCCGCCCGAGCCCACCAGGTGCTGGCCCTGCCCCCCGCGCCGGGAAGCCGCACCCCGCGGGCCTTGGCAGTGGCGCGCCGCCCCGGCGAATACCTGCTGCTTTTTGACCCGCTGCGTGCCAGGCCGCTGCAATGGCACACCATGGAAGAAGATCGTTACCTGGCGGGGCACGCCATGCTCAATGCCGACGCATCGGCCCTGTTCACCACTGAAACCGATGCCGCCACCGGCCAGGGACTGGTGGTGGAGCGCGACCCCCGCACCCTGTCCAAGCGGCGCGAATTCAGCAGCGGTGGCATAGGCCCGCATGCCTTGCTGCTGGAGCCCGGCACCCCGGGCACACCCGGCACGCTGCTGGTCGCCAACGGCGGCATTTTGAATTTGCCGGAAACCGGGCGGCGCAAACTCAACCTGGGGCGCATGGACTCCAACCTGGCGCGCCTGGACCCCGCCACCGGCACGGTACTGGCCATCTACCGGCTGGACGACCCTGACCTCAGCCTGCGCCACTTGGCATGCGCACCCGACGGCACCGTGGGCATCGCCTTGCAGGCAGAGCACGCTCAGCCCGCGCAACGCGCCACGGCCCCCGCCATGGCGCTGCTGGCGGGCTCGGCCCTGCGTGCGCTCCCCCTGCCCGCCCCTGCAAACGCCGCGCCGGCCTGGGACGGGTATGCCGGTGACATCGTCCATGCCAATGCTTGTTTTTGGGTCAGCGCGCCCCATGCGGGCCTGGTGCTGGGCTGGTCTGCGCAGGGCGTGGCATTGCCCCCCCTGGTCTTGCCGGGTGCGGGTGCCCTGGCATCCCATGCCGGCCACTGGCTGGCAGGGGGACGCCGCGAGGCCTGGCAGTTCTCCGACACGCCCCCGGTCCCCCGGGCGCACCGACGCTACGCGCTGCCCACCGTCTGGGACAACCATGCGCAATGGCTAGAGGCCTCCTGAACCACACTGTCGAAATGGGAATAATTCGCATTTATAATACCAACCTAATGATGAGCAACCAAGGATGCCAGCCATGATTGTGTGTGTATGCAAACGGGTTTCCGACCACCAAATCGCGCGCCATGCACGGGCAGGCATGAGTTTTGACGACATTCAGATGGAATTGGGCGTGGCCACCCAGTGCGGGCGTTGCGAAGATTGCGCCCGTGGCGTGGTGGCGCAATGCAGCGTCGGACAACCCATCGCGGCCCTGCACCGGGCTCCCTGCGCCTGTGCAGAGGGTGCCAGCGCCCGCTAATTCACACCACCACCCAGTGGTTGTCCACCACCACACCCACAAGCCACTTCAGCATCAGCGGGCAAGCGGGGGGAGCAATCTCTCGCCATCCCACACGGCCAATACCGGCGCGGCGTTGGAATCCAGCAGCAACTGGTGCGGCTCTGCCCCAAAAGTGCGCCATTGCGCCACCTTGCGCAGGCTGCGCCGGTCCCGCACAGCCACCCAGCCCTGGCCGGAACCGGATTCATTTCAATTTCCAAAACCAAGCATCTTATTGCAAATAACATCGATTCTCATTTAGAATACGCGTCTCCCATTTTGCAAGCCACACCGCGCATGGTTCACATGCCAGCGGATTCAGCCAGCGCCCACCACTGACCGAAGTCGCACCATGTCCATGTCCGGAAAATTCAAGAAAAAAGTCCCCCTAACCCAAGCAAACACTGGGCAAGACACTATTCATTCAATAGCAAATACCACTTCTCGCCTGCCATTGGGCGCCCTGCTGCTGATGGGCTCCCTCAGCGCCATGGCACAGCAAGCCACCCCCGAGGTAGACAAGACGCTCAAGACCGTGGTGGTCAAGGAGCGCGCTGACGTGGCCGAAGGCAAAGACGCCTTGCGCGCCACCTCCACCAGCATTGGCAAGGGAACGCAGCAACTGCGCGACATTCCGCAATCCATTACCGTCGTCACCGAAAAGCTGATTGATGACCGCAATCTGGATACGTTGAAGGAAGTGCTGCACAACACGGCAGGCGTGACCTTCCAGGCCGCCGAGGGGGGGGAGGAGGATGTCCGCTTGCGTGGTTTCTCCCTGGCGGGGACTGGCGACATCTTCGTAGACGGCATACGTGACCCCGCTTTCTACGATCGTGACACGTTCGCAAATGACCGCGTCGAACTTTTGCGTGGTTCTGCTTCGATGTTGTTTGGACGTGGGTCCACGGGCGGAGCAGTGAACCAAGTCACGAAAAAGCCATATGGATTGGATTCAAGCGAAATCAGCACCACGGTGGGTAGCTACAACTTCCGGCGAGTCACGGGTGATTTCAACATTGGCACCGGCAATGATGCCGCACTTCGCGTCAATGCCATGGTCACTAAGGCGGACAACAATGGTGCAGGTAGCAGCGTTGACAAGCAAGGACTTGCAGCAGCTTACCGCTTCGGAATCGGTACAACGAATGAGTTCTTGGTAGATCTGTACTCTGTCAAGAACAACAACGGCATGAACTACGGCATGCCATGGATCAAGCCCACGTCCAGTGCGCTCACATCCACTTCGACACTACTTCCCATCAATCCCAATAGCTATTACGGGATGGATAGTGACTATAACAAGAGCAGTGCTGACACGCTGAGATTGAGCCACATTCATCGATTTGAAGACAGCAGCGAACTCAAGACACAAGTTAAGCGTGGTACGTATGATCGCGATCAACGTGCCGGGACAGTCCGCCTAGCCACTACCGCGGGCCTAAATAATTTTGGCTCAGACACCGCTATCACTCGAGGTACGCAAATCAAGATGCAAGATCTGGACAATCTGATTGTCCAGTCTGACTACAGCCAAAAATTTGAAGCTCTGGGCCTGAAGCACGAATTGCTAACTGGCGTTGACCTGAGTAGCGAGCGCAAACGTGTTTATTCTTATAGCCCGGGTGTAACCAACGCACAGGGAGCAGCCTATCGGACTGCGATCGGTCTGACCAAGCCAAACACATCGATTGGTGCCGTGGACGATGGTGCGTGGATTGACGAGTCCTCACGCCGTCGCTTTCTGACTAGCGAATATGACTCCACCGGATACGGAATTTATGCTCAAGACATGTTGCAAATTTCTCCGCAGTGGAAGTTGCTGGGGGGGGTCCGATACGACAACATGACGGGCAACTACTACACCCACAATTACACCTATTCGGGCAGTGGCGGGTACAACGGCATTTCATACACGGGTATATCGTCCTACCAGATGACCGTTGCGGGTTGGAGCCAACGCGTAGGGGCTCTCTTTCAGCCTAATGACCTCCAGTCCTATCACCTGTCGCTTGGTAGTTCATTCAATACATCTGCTGATGCGTACTCCCTCTCATCCAGCAACACTAACACACCGCCAGAGCAAAGCTACAACTTTGAATTGGGCGCAAAAATGGATTCAGCCGACAAACGTTTCACGAGTCGTTGGGCGGCGTTTTACTCCGTCAAGCTGCAAGAACGCAACACCGATCCGCTACAACCCAACGTCACCGTACTCTCTGGCCGCAGGCACGCCTCCGGCATGGAATTGGATATCACCGGCCGACTCAACTCGAAATGGGAAATCTACGGTTCGTACATGTGGATGCCGGATGCGCTAATTGATGTTGGTGGAGATGGTGCAGAAGCAGCAGGAGCTCGCCCGTCGCTTACCCCCGTACACAGTGGCACGGTGTGGAGCACTTACCAAGCAACCTCTCAGTTGCGAGTCGGCGCCGGTGTGAACTTCCGTAGCGAGCAGACGCCCAATAGAAACCCTGGTTTCACAGCACCCGGTTACGCGACACTGGATTTGATGGGCGAATACGCCTTCAGCGAACGCTATCTGCTCAAGGTCAACCTCAACAACGCGCTGGACAAACTGTATGCAGATGCGCTCTATTCCGGTCACTACGTCCCAGGTGCTGGCCGCAACCTACAAGCTACTCTGAACGTCAAGTTCTAGTGCCCTTCACCGCACCTGCACGCCATGCTGCTCCAGTTCCCCCATCTTCTGACGCCTGACGAAGTTCGCCAGGCGCAAGAGCTCCTATCGCATGCGCCCTGGAGCGATGGGCGCGCCGGTGCGGGTTCGCAGGCGGCCCAGGTGAAAAACAACGAGCAGCTCGACCACGACTGCGAGGCGGCCCGCACTATTCGCGCCCTGGTGTTGCGCGCGCTGGACCGCAGCCCGCTGTTTTTCTCGGCGGCCCTGCCCAAGCGGGTTTTCCCGCCGCGCCTGAACCGCTACGGTGGCGACAGCAACTACTACGGTAACCACATCGATGGCGCGGTGCGTTACCTGCCGGAAAACGGGCAACGGGTGCGTACCGATGTGTCGTGCACCGTATTTCTGGCCGACCCAGAGAGCTACGACGGCGGAGAGTTGTGCATTGCCGACACCTATGGCGAACAGTCCGTCAAGCTGCCTGCAGGCTCCATGGTGCTGTACCCCGGCACCAGCTTGCACCAGGTCAAACCGGTCACCCGAGGTTACCGCCTGGCCTGCTTTTTCTGGATCGAGAGCATGGTGCGTAGCGACGAGCAACGCCGCCTGCTGTACGAGCTGGACATGAATCTGCTGGGCCTGCGCCAGCGCCACGGCGAATCCGACGAAACCACGGCGCTGACCGGCGTGTACCACAACCTGCTGCGCATGTGGGCCGATACCTGAAAAACCAAGGAGCACTTCACATGGAATTTGTCACCACTTTGGGGGCCAGTCTGGCCTTGGTCATCGGCTCCAGCTGCTGGATTTTTCGCAAGTAGCCACCGTTTGACCCATCTGCTGTATTCGTTTCCTATGACTTCCTTGACCCTCCCCACTGCCCCGCGCACCCCGAGGCTGCCCCTGGGTGTCTCCCGCAACCTCATGATCCCCCTTGGGGTGGTGCTGCTGCATGTGGGCGCCCTGTGGGCGCTGCAAACCGGGCTGCTGCAGCGCATGGTTGACCTGGTGGTGCCCGCCGAGATTTTGGTGGAAATCATGGCGCCCAGTGCCGCCCCCGCCCCCCCTCGCGTGGCGCAGCCCCGCCAACCGAGCCCCACCAAACCCACGCCAGTGCCGCCTACTCCGTCCAAAGCGGCCGTGGTGGCACCCGCACCGGTGCCACTCGCGGTGGCCGACACCCACCCGACGCCCGCAAGCGCTTTGGCGCCCGCTCCGGTGGCCGCGGCCGCAGCCCCGGTTGCCGCTGCACCGGCGGGCCCCAGCGCAGCCGCCCCCACGGTCACTGCACCATCCGTGCCCAAGCTGGAACTTCCCTCCAGCGATGCCGACTACCTGCACAACCCGAAACCGCCCTACCCGCCTTTGAGCAAGCGTCTGGGAGAGCAAGGCAATGTGCTGGTGCGCACCCTTATCGGGGCAGACGGAGTATCCCAAAAGGCGGAAATCAAACAGTCCAGCGGCTTTGACCGGCTGGACCAGGCCGCACTGGCCACGGCCCTGCGCTGGCGGTATGTGCCGGGCAAACGGGCTGGTGTGCCCGAAACCATGTGGTTCAACGTGCCGTTTAGCTTTGTGCTTGAGTAGCAGCACCTCCCAACTTTCAATTCAACTCAATATTTTTTGGAGCAGTTATGGATACGCAACTCGGACTAATCACCCTTTGGACCCAGGGCGATGCAGTCACCCGCACGGTGGCCCTGCTGCTGCTGGTGATGTCACTGGGGTCATGGATAGTGATCCTGATCAAAGCACTGGACATTTTCAAATACAAGGGCCTGGGCCAGCGCACAGAAACGTTCTGGCACAGCGAGGACTTCAGCACCGGCCTGGCCCAACTCGGAACGCAACGCGACAACCCCTTTGTGCAATTGGCACAGGTCGGCGTGGATGCCACCGCGCACCACCGCCACACACAAACCCAGTTGCACGACACGCTGGACATCAGCGACTGGATCAGCCGTAGCCTGCGCAATTCCATTGACGACAGCACCGCACGGCTGCAGTCGGGTCTGGCCATCCTGGCATCGGTGGGCTCAACGGCCCCGTTTGTGGGGCTGTTTGGCACGGTGTGGGGGATTTACCATGCGCTCATGGGCATTGGCGCCTCGGGCCAGGCCACCATCGACAAGGTCGCCGGGCCCATCGGCGAGGCGCTCATCATGACGGCGCTGGGGTTGGCGGTCGCCATTCCCGCGGTGTTGGGCTACAACGCGCTGGTGCGGGGCAACAAGTCCATCCTCACCAAGCTCAACCGCTTTGCCCATGATTTGCACGCCTACTTTGTCACCGGAGCCCGCGTGAAAAACAGTGGCAGCCACAGTGACGGCAAAGTCGTCACCATGAAAAAGGCATAAGGAAGCACCATGGCTTTTGGAATGCACGACAGCGCCGCCGAGGCGGACACCGAGGTGATGAACGAAATCAACATGACCCCCCTGGTGGACGTGATGCTGGTGCTGCTCATCATCTTCATCATCACTGTGCCGGTCATGAAACACGCGGTCAATGTGGAACTGCCCAGGGCCAGCGCCCAAGCGCAAACCACCAAGCCCGAGACCATCCAGCTCAGCGTGGACGCCCAGGGTAGCTATTTCTGGAACCAGAACCGCGTGGCAGATGGAGAACTGCCGGCCCTGTTCAGCGCCGAAGCGGGCAAGGAACCCCAGCCGGAGTTGCACATTCGGGGAGACCAAGCCGTGCGATACGCCTTTGTGGCGCAGGCCATGGCGGCGGCCCAGCAGGCCGGCCTGCGAAAAATCGGTTTTATTACCGAACCCCAACGCTAAAGGGACACGGTGCCGACTCCCCCCTACAGCCACCCCGCAGGGCCCAGCCCAGCCGTCTATGCGTTAACTGCGGCACTGGACAGACGCCCTGCCCTACCCGTGCTTCAGTCCACGGATCTTTTGGGGTCCCAACCATCCGTGGAAATTGAACACAATGGCCAAATGTACCGGCTACAGGCCACACGACAAGGCAAGCTCATTCTCACCAAATAGACACAAAAAAGGCCACTAGCCCCCGTAGATACTGCGCAAGCAGCTATCAATATGGGAGCAAGTTCAGCGTCTGAGGGTTAGAGGCCAATGGCCGCAATGCCAGCCCGTGCGATTTGTGCGTCTTCGCTGGATTTCACACCACTCACCCCCACCGCACCCAGGCACTGGCCATCCTTGAGGATAGGCACGCCACCCTCCAGCATGCCTTCCAGGCCCGGTGCGCTCAAAAACGAAGCGCGGCCGCCGTTGATCATGTCTTCATAGGCCTTGCTTTCACGCCGGCCCATGGCGGATGTGCGGGCTTTGCCCGGTGCAATCAAGGCAGAAATGGGTGCCGCACCGTCCAGCCGCTGAAACCACAACAAATTGCCGCCGTCGTCCACAATGGCGATACTGACGGCCCAGCTGTGTTTCACGGCCTCCGCTTCGGCACCTGCCGCAATGGCTTTGATATCAGAAAATTCGAGAACGGATTTGATTTTCATGGTCTAGGGTTCAACATAAGTAGCGAAAGTACCAAGCATACCGCCTGCCACGCGCGCCATTGCAACCCCTCGGAGACAACAGCCCTGCAAAAAACAGGCTAATGTCGGCCCTCGCATGCAGCCTGGACCTTGATACCCCCTAGAATTGCCCCATCTACGAGTGGTAGATTCATTTTTTTTGGGAGTGTTCACTATGACCAATCGCGCAACCACCCTAGGCCAAAGCCTGGGCTATGGCATATCCGCCGAGCAGCGCAACAAAGTGCTGCGAAATACCTACTGGCTGCTGGCCATGAGCTTGGTGCCCACCGTACTGGGTGCGTGGGTAGGTGTCGCCACTGGCATTACCCAATCGCTCAACGGCATCTTGGGCATGGTGGTGTTCTTGGGGGGCGCATTTGCCTTCATCTACGGCATCGAGAAAACCAAAAATTCAGCGGCCGGTGTTCCCGTGCTGTTGGGCTTTACCTTCTTTATGGGCCTGATGCTCTCACGCATGATTGCCATGACGCTGGGCTTTAAGAATGGCGCAGACCTCATCATGACGGCATTTGCCGGTACCGCTGGGGTGTTTTTGGTCATGGCCAGCTTGGCCAGCGTCATCAAACGTGACCTCTCCGGCATGGGCAAGTGGCTGTTTGTCGGCACCATCGTGCTGATCGTCGGTGGTGTGATCAATATGTTTGTGGGCTCCAGCGCCGGCATGATGGCCATGTCCATGGCAGCCATCGGCATCTTCAGCGCTTACATGCTGTATGACATCAAACAAATCATTGATGGCGGCGAAACCAACTACATCACCGCCACCCTGGCCTTGTACCTGGACATCGTCAATGTGTTCCAGAGTCTGCTGGCTTTGCTGGGCATCTTTGGCGGTGAACGCGACTGAGCGTTTCCGCAAGTCCCCATGAATAAGGCCCTTTTCGGGCCTTTTTCTTTGCCTGCAAAAAGAAGCGTCCACTCAATCCACGGCAAAATGGGCCGATAAGACTCCTAGATCCACCTGACTATCCATGAATTCACGCCTGCCCCTCTTCGCTTTTGTCCTGTTGCTGGCGGGCTGCGACAACATTGCCACGCTGCTGGCCGACCCCAAAGTGGCCCAACGCGAAGCCGACGCAAAAGCCATCGGCGGCGCCTGCCGCTTTGGTCTGCGCAGCATCGAAGACTGCTACGTGCTCAATGAAAAAGCCTCCAAATCAGCCATCTTCACGGGCTGGAAAGACATGGACCAGTACATGCGGGACAACAAGGTAGAAGGTATACCCGCAAAGATAGAAAAGCCGCTCACCCCACCGCCCCCCTTGGAAGAGATCATTGACGAGCCTGAAGCCAAATCAGGCACCGAATCCAAAACCAAGTCAAAACCCAAAGCCACTGACCCGCACGCAAGCCACTAAGGCAACAAATCGAACACCGCGATGCTCTCCACGTGGGCCGTATGCGGAAACATATTGACCACCCCGGCTGCGGAGCAGCGGTAGCCGCCCCCCTGCACCAACACCCCGGCGTCGCGCGCCAAGGTCGCCGGGTTGCAACTCACATACACAATGCGCTTGGGGGGCGTCCAGCCGGCACGCAACTCGGGTGACTGGTGCAAGGCGGCCAGCGCCTGAACCAGGGCAAAGGCACCTTCGCGCGGAGGATCGACCAGCCATTTGTCGGAAGATCCATCGCCGGTCAGCAGTGCAGGCGTCATTTCAAACAAGTCTCTTGCTACAAATTGAGTAGCTGCCAGCGCTTGTCCTGCGCGGGCTAGGCCCTGATTTAATGCATAGTTTTCATGGGAGCGCTGCACCAGGGCGTCGCTGCCTTCCACACCGAGCACCTCGCGTGCCTGCGTGGCCAAGGGCAGCGTGAAGTTGCCCAAACCACAAAACCAGTCAATCACCCGTTCATTTTTTTTCACCGCCAGCAGCCCTAGGGCACGGCCGACCAGTACCCGGTTGATATGGGGGTTGACCTGGGTGAAGTCGGTGGGGCGAAAGGGCATGGTGATGCCAAACTGAGGCAAGCTGTAGGCCAATTGCTGCGTCTCATGGCCCGGTAATTCATCCAAACGTTTAACTGTTTCGGGCCCCTTGGACTGCAGCCACCATTGCACCCCCCGGTGCTGGGCCGCAAATTGGCGCAGGCGGTCCAGATCCGCATCGCTCAAAGGAACCAGGTGGCGCAGCACCAAGGCTGTCACATCGCCCTGGCCAAAAATCCCTGAGGCCGGATCGCCCGTGGTCGCCGGTGCGTCCCCGCCCATGTCGCCAATGGCCAGTTCAATCTGCGCGCAATGGTCGGCAGCGTCCATCGACCCAATCAAGGCGCGCAAGGGCAAGAGCATGGCGCTGACGTGCGGCGCCAGCACATGGCACTCCTTCATGTCGGCCACATAGCGGCTCTTGCGTTCATGAAAGCCGATCAGCACCGCGCCCTTTTTGCGCACGTTGCGCACCGACAGGCGGGCCCGGTAGCGGTAGCCCCAGGCGGGGCCTTCAATCGGACGCAAAATATTGTCGGGTTTGACCTTGCCGATGTGCCACAGGTTGTCTTCCAGCACCCGCTGCTTCACCGCCACCTGCGCGCCCACGTGCAGGTGCTGCATTTTGCAGCCGCCACAAGCGCCTTCGTGCAAGCCGAAATGGGGGCATTCGGGGCGCACCCGCTGGGAGGATTCCCGGTGAATCTCGGTGAGCGTGCCTTTTTCAAAACTGTTTTTGGAGCGGTGAATCTGGGCGCTCACCACTTCAAAAGGCAATGCGCCATCAATAAACACCACCTTCCCGTCGGGCCTGTGGGCTACGCCTTGGGCCTCCAGGTCCAGTGATTTCACTTTGAGCCAGCCCTCGGGCAATGGCTTTTCTACGGGGGATTCTGTCGATAGAGGTTCTGTCATGCCTGAATTGTCTCAGGTACCTGCACTCCAGCCGCCCGCAGGGTAGAAATTACATCAAAGATTCCCGCGTAAAGCCCCGGCGCTTGACCATGCGCTTGAGTTTGAAGATGGCCTCGTTTTGCACCTGCCGTACCCGCTCACGGGTGAGTCCCAGGCGCTGACTGAGCACATCCAGGGTCTCGGGCTCCCGGTCATGCAAACCAAAGCGCCCTTCCAGCACCTCGCGCTCACGCGTAGAAAGGGCGGCAACCCACTCCTCCAGCAAACGGTCCACCTCTTGGGCTTGCTGAATATCTTCGGGGTCCAAAGCCAGGGCATCCACTAGGCCATCCCCCAGCGTGTGATCACCCTCCAAATGGCCCAGGGGTGCATCCAGCGAACGGGGTGCCTCGGCCATGGACAGCAGGTCGCCGACATCGCTGACGTCACGCCCCAGCAGCGCCGCGATGTCATCCACCCGGATACCTTCTGGCCGCTGGGCCACCAAGGCAGCATCATTCTCCAGTACGCGGCGGGCACGCAACACATGCTGCAACTCGCGCACCACATTCACCGGCAGGCGCACCGCACGTCCCTGGTACATCAGTGCACGGTCCACCGACTGGCGTATCCACCAGGTGGCGTAGGTGGAAAATCGAAACCCGCGTTCAGGCTCAAACTTGTCAATGGCGTGCATCAGCCCCAAGTTGCCCTCTTCAATCAAGTCCGCCATGGGCACGCCACGGCCCGCGTAGCCCTTGGCAATACTCACCACCAAGCGCAGGTTGTGCTCAATCATGCTTTGGCGGGCGCAAAATTCGCCCGCACGGGCGCGGGTGGCGACCTCGAACTCCTCCTGCGCGGTAAACAACTCGGTTCGGCGCACACCGCGCAAATAAACCGCCAGCGCATCGGAGGGTTCATCGGCTGCAGGCACTATCAATTCAATAGCTGCTTGCGCATACTCCTCGGGGGCTAGAGCGCTATCGGGCTCCACAAAATCACCCGCATCCGGCAGGTTGGCATCGTTGCCATCCAAACCAGAAAGCGGGGGGGCGCCCATGTTCTCTGCGCTCTATTTGGCGGGAAGGTACTTCGCCGGGTCCACAGGCTTGCCCTGCCGGCGCACTTCAAAATGCAGCTTCACCTTATCGGCGTCAGTACTGCCCATTTCTGCGATTTTTTGGCCCTTCTTGACCGCTTGGTCTTCCTTGACCAACAAAGTCTGGTTGTGGGCATACGCCGTCAAATAGGTATTGTTATGTTTCAGGATGATTAACTTGCCGTACCCACGCAAACCTTCGCCGGAATAAACGACCCGCCCCTCAGCCGCCGCCATCACCGGATCGCCCGCAGCCCCCCCCAGGTCCAGGCCTTTGTTTTTGACTTCATCAAAACCAGTCAACACAGGCCCCTTGCTAGGCCAAATCCAACCTAAATCTTCATCACCACCGGGGGCGGAGGCCGCCGGTGTAGGTGGTGCCACCGGAACAGCCGCCGCTGGCGCAGAGGTCGCCGCGACTGGCGCGGAAGCCGCCTTGGCAGGAGGTTGGGCCGCCGCCAG
Organism: Rhodoferax sp.; assembly: GCF_030697375.1. GTDB lineage: Bacteria > Pseudomonadota > Gammaproteobacteria > Burkholderiales > Burkholderiaceae_C > Allorhodoferax. The sequence goes on from NZ_JAUYQD010000057.1 coordinate 94,999, forward strand.
CGGAGCCGATGCTACCGACGCCGTGGTGATCGGTTTGGACACCGCCACAACCACCGCCTCGCTGGACACCGGAGGTACCACGCGTAAAACCTGGCCAACTTCAATCTTATTGGGATTGTCCAGCACATTCCAGCGCGCAATGTCCTTGTGGCTTTGACCCGCATCCAACCCAATACGAATCAAAGTGTCACCAGGTTTGACGGTGTAATAGCCTGGCTTGCCCGCATTTTCAAACCCCGGTGGCTGTTTCACCGCCTGCGTGCGTGCATCCATGACTACCACGGACTTGGGTGCCGATGCACCACGGTCTTCTACGGGAGCCCGGTTCAGCGCCGTGGACCCACAGCCGGACAACAGCACCGCCAATGCAACACAAACCAACCCAGAACCACCACGCACAAAACCAAACATAAGCAACATTCCTTCAAGCAACGCCTGATTTTAGGGGGACAAAGTGCACAGCCTCCAGAATCGTTTGACGGATTCCCTGTGCGGTCTTGTCAATCACGACCAGTGCCTGTTCGGCCCCCAAACTTCCCCCAGTTGCCACAGGCGCAACCAAACGGCCTCCCACCGCCAGCTGATCCACCCAGGCTTGGGGCACGGCTTCACCGCCGGCTGCGGCAATGATCGCGGCGTAGGGCGCGCCTTTGGCAAACCCCAGCATCCCATCACCAAACAGAAGATGCAAGTTGGGCAAACGCAAAAGACGCAAATTTTCGCGCGCCTTGTCATGCAGCCCCCGCAGCCGCTCGATGCTGTAGACCTCATCCGCCAGCATGCTGAGGACCGCAGCCTGGTAACCGCAACCCGTACCAATCTCTAACACCCGCCCCAAACGCCCTGTGCAACCATTGCGCAACAACTCGGCCATACGCGACACCACACCGGGTTTGGAAATGGTCTGCCCCAATCCAATCGGAAGACTGGTGTCTTCGTAGGCTTGGTTGGCCAAAGCACTGTCTACAAAACGGTGGCGTTCAATCGCGCCCATGGCAGCCAGCACCTGCGGATCACGCACCCCCTGCTCGGCAAGCTTTTGCACCATGCGCTTGCGCACAGCGCTGGAATCCATGCCCACACCCTGCGGCATAGCCTGGAGCGCCCCTGCCGTTGGCATTTTTGGCTTTGCTATTGTCGTGATGGATGGAAGTGCCGCCCCCGAGAAATGGGTTGACAGCTTGGCGTGTGGTATCAGCGTCCCCCGGGGATTGGGCCTATTTTTTTCCAAGGTGGCATCAAGCTGTGCCGGAAAGGTCGGCCGCTGCTTCATAGCGCAGGCATTTGCAAGCCAGTTGTCAGGCGCGACGCCGTTTGGGCCCAATACCCCAAACTGTCATGGTCCGTCAAATCCACCTTGAGTGGTGTCATGGACACATGCCCTTGGGCCGTGGCATGAAAATCTGTGCCATCGGCATCGTCCTTGACCGGGCCCGCAGCGCCAATCCAGTACATGGTTTCTCCACGGGGGCTGCGCTGCTGAATCACTTTTTCCGCAGCATGGCGCTTGCCCAGCCGACACAACTTGACCGTGCCAATGTCTGCATAAGGCAAATTGGGAATATTGACATTCAACAACCAAGGCGTGGACGTAATCAAGTGCTGCTGCTTCATCGCCAGCACCAGATCACGCGCCTTGCGTGCGGCCGATTCCAGCTGCACCCAGTCTTTCTCCACTTGCGAAAAGGCAATGGAAGGCACGCCAAACAAATAGCCCTCCATGGCCGCGCCCACGGTGCCGGAGTAAATGGTGTCATCCCCCATATTGGCCCCGTTGTTGATACCAGAAACCACCAGATCCGGCCTGTAATCCAGCAGACCCGAGAGCGCAATATGCACACAATCGGCAGGGGTGCCATTCACATAACGAAAGCCATTGCTGACACGGGTGACATACAGCGGCGAATGCAGGGTCAGCGCGTTTGATTTGGCACTGTTGTTTTGCTCGGGTGCGATCACCTCCACCTCAGCAACATCCTTGAGTGCCTCGTACAGCGCCACAATGCCAGGCGCCAAGTAACCGTCGTCATTGGAAATTAGAATTTTCATAATCTGTGGAAGTTCCAGGGCATTGTAGAGGTCGGGTCAAAGCCTGGTCGCGCGAGCGACATTTTGTGCCAAGCGGCCGCCCTATGATGCGGTCACATTTTTTGGAGACTCCCCATGCATGCCTGGCTTTGTGAAAACCCCACCGGTGTTGACGCCTTGAACTGGAAAGAATTGCCGACACCCCAACCCCAAGCCGGTGAGGTGCTGCTGGAGATCAAGGCAGCCAGCCTGAATTTTCCCGACATCCTGATTGTGCAAAACAAGTACCAGATGAAACCCGCATTGCCGTTTGTGCCGGGCTCCGAATACGCCGGTGTCGTACAAGCGGTTGGTGAAGGCGTTACCCACCTCAAGGTCGGCCAAGCGGTGGCCTGTTTGAGTGGCACCGGAGGCTTTGGCACCCACACCTTGGCCCCGGCCGCCCTGTGCATGCCGCTGCCCCCAGGCTTTCCTTTTGTGGATGCCGCGGCGTTCATCATGATCTACGCCACCTCGTACCACGCGCTGGTGGATCGGGCGCAACTCAAGGCCGGGGAAACGGTGCTGGTCTTGGGCGCTGCGGGCGGTGTCGGCACGTCGGCCATCCAAATTGCCAAGGCCATGGGAGCTAGGGTGATTGCGGCTGCCTCCACCCAAGAAAAATGTGACTTGTGCAAATCGATTGGAGCCGACGCCACCATCAATTATTCGACTGAAAATCTGCGTGAAGCCATCAAGGTCTTAACCGAGGGGAAAGGCCCGGATGTGATTTACGACCCTGTGGGCGGTGATTTTGCCGAGCAGGCTTTCCGATCCATTGCCTGGCGCGGTCGTTATTTGGTGGTGGGTTTCGCCTCCGGCCCCATACCGGCCCTGCCTTTCAATCTGGCCCTTCTCAAAGGCGCCTCGATTGTGGGCGTATTTTGGGGTGACTTTGCCAAACGCGAACCCAAGGCCAACGGCGCCATGATGATGGAATTGGCCCAGTGGTATGGGCAGGGCAAGATCAAACCCGTGATCGACCGCACCATGCCCATGTCCGAACTCAAAGCCGCTTACGCCCACATGGGTTCACGCGGAGTCAAAGGCAAATTGGTGATGGTGAACTAAGGATGCATAGCAGGGCTGCCAAATGTCAGCGAAGCACAGCCCTTTGCATGCCAGATTTTACGGTTGGAAAACTGAGTTCAGACAGCGGCAAGGTTGTGCAGGCTGACCTGAAATCTGTGCGCTTCAAGCCAACACACGGACAAGAACGCTTCATTTGATATTTGGTTGCGCGAGTAGGATTTGAACCTACGACCTTTGGGTTATGAGCCCAACGAGCTACCAGGCTGCTCCATCGCGCGTTAAGAAGGTGGACTATAACATCGAATTCCATTGTTTCGGGTACGCCCCTTGCACAAAGGCCTACATCATCACTTCTGATGGAATGTTTTTTGGCCGGTCACGGCGTGCTGTGACCGAACTGCCAGCGGCAGCCAGCATGGTGCAGGCAATGGCCAACCACTGCAAGCCACTCAGGTGCTCATCGAGCATCAGCAAGCCCAGCAAGGCCGCCACTGCAGGCTCCATACTAGTCATGATGCCGAAGGCCTCCTGCGGCAAGCGCTTCAAGGCAACCATCTCTAACGAAATGGGGACTGCGCTTGAAATGACAGCCACACCCAGCCCAAAGAGCAAGATACGGGGCTCAAGCAAGGCACTGCCAGCATGCCAGACACCAAACGGAACCACGGTGATGGCCGCCACACTCAGCCCCAGCGCGACAGAATGACCTGCATGCAAATGGCTCACCCCTTTGCCACACACGATGTAGGCGCCCCAGCACACAGCCGCCGCCAGTGCGTACAACACGCCTTCCGGGTCCAAACCTGCCACGTCATGGCCAAGTGGTAGCAGCAACCCCAGTCCTACGACGGCCAGTACCAACCACACAAAATCAATCGGTCTGCGCAAAGAAATCATGGTCACCGCCAGCGGCCCAGAAAACTCGATGGCGACCGCCACGCCAAACGGGATACTCCGCAATGACATGTAAAACAGCAGGTTCATAAAGCCCAGCGCCACGCCGTAACGCAGGAGGGACACAGCATCTACGCGCGACAGTGGCCAGCGCCAAGGCCGCCAGAGGCCCAGCAGCAACAAGGCTGAAAAGCCCACACGCAAAGCAGTGGTGCCCAATGAACCAACTTGCGGAAAAAGCTGTTTGGCGAAGGATGTGCCAATACCCAGGGCAGTTACAGAGCCCAGTACGGCAAGCAGTGGCAAGGCATTTGCAAATCGGTGCGAAGTCATCCTCCGACGATACCTGATGGCAATTGCGTTGAACCATGGAGTTGCCTGAGCCTGGGCAGTAAGCGAGCCGGGGCCATGGGTAATACCTTGCCAATTTTCGCGACGGTCACGAAATAGGACTTATGGCTGCTTGCATCGATTGTCTGCTGCTGGCTACATGAGGCCATCAAACGGCACAAACAAAAAAGCCCGCCATAAATTAAGTAGCGGGCTTTTTATGTGCCGTAAGGCTTTATATGGGGTGGCTGAAGGGGCTCGAACCCTCGACAACAGGAATCACAATCCTGGACTCTACCAACTGAGCTACAGCCACCGTAAGACTCGTATTATAGCTGGTGTTTTACCTAATCCGCAGAGGTTTGTGCGTCAATTGATGAACGTGTTGGCCGCTGCACTTTCATCTGCACTTTAAAGCGCTCTTTAAGCCACTGGTAATAGGCTTGGTTTTCGGCGCTGGCAACCCATTGAGCGTACTGCGTCCGCTCCTGCTTACTATCCGCAGGTGGCGTGCGTGCCAACACCTTGTTAACGCGGACTACGGCATAACCCTGGGCGCCCAAATCTACACCAACCCAAGCAGGCAAACTGGAAGTGTCGGCACTCAAGGCCGCATCCAACAGCGGCCCCTGGATGGGCTGATTGGGTTCACGAGAAACGGTAACGGCTGCGGGTAAGTTATCTGCAGTGCCACCCGTCTTCCAAGCAGCCAATTTCGCAACGCCTTCTTTGCGTGCCATTTCAGCAGCGCGCTTAGCCACCAAGCGGTCTTGCACGATGCTGCGCACTTCGCCCAAAGGCAGAGTTCGCGCAGGCGTATATTGGGTAATACGTGCTGCAACAAGTTGATTGGCCGCAATTTCAATGGCCTCGGTATTGCGTTTTTTCTCCACAGAATCAGGGCTGAACACCGCAGCCAGCAACTTGGGATTGGCCAATACCCCCGTCACAGACGGAGACACTTTACGCTGCAGATTGGAAGCAGTTTTCACCTCCAGTTTCAAACGGTCTGCAATGGGTTTGAGGCTATCAGACTGCTCATACACACCATTGGTAAAGGCGTCCGCCACTTCGGCATATTTGCGCTGCGCTTGTTGCGCTTTCAGGTCAGCCTCAATACCGGCACGCAATTCCTCAAAGCTGCGCTGCTTCGGCACTTTAATATCGGTCAAGCGAATGATGTGAAAGCCAAAATCGGACTCAACGAGGTCACTGATCTCACCTTTTTTCATGGCAAACGTCGCGTCTTCAAAAGGCTTGACCATGGAACCGCGACCAAAAAAATCCAAATCACCACCATTCGGCGCCGACCCCACATCCTGAGAGTTTTTCCGAGCGACATCAGCAAACGACTCAGGTGCCTTGCGTACTTGGCTTAACAATGATTGCGCTTTTTCTTTCGCCTTCTGACGGTCAGCGGCCGGCATGTCTTTGTTGGCATTGATAAGTATGTGACTTGCGCGCCGCTCTTCTTTACCACTCAAACGAGCAGCGTTCTGCTCATAGTAGGATTTCAAATCAGCTTCATTGAGGGTGATGGTCTTTTTTACAGAGTCCAGGTCCAACACCACGTATTCGATGTTGGCGGATTCCTGTGCCTGAAACACAGACTGGTTAGCCTGGTAAAACGCCTCCAGCTCGGCATCACTGGGATTGACCTTGGTGGCGAAATCGGCGGGAGTAAATTTTGCAATTTGAACTTCGCGCTTTTCAAAGAACGCGTTCAGAGCAACATCCGCAAGTGCTGCAGGAGAAAACGCCGTCCCCACAATGCCCGACTCGACTTGCCGAACCGACAAGTCGCTACGCACACGGGCTTCAAATCCTTCGGGAGTCAAACCCTGACTAGCGGCCAACTGGCGGTAGCGCTCAATATCCAAGGTGCCATCAGGTTTGCGCAACGATGCAATGGTTGGGTTTTGTTGCAACTCCCGGGCCAAACGCGCATCGGTCGTACCGAGGCGGAAAGTCTGTGCAGCCTCAGACAACACACGCTCATGCACCAGACGCTCCAGCGTGACGTAGCGGGCTTCTGGAGACTCCAGCAACTTAGCATCCAGATTGGGCATGGAGGCGCGTAGACGGTCAACTTCGTTCTTGTGTGCAGCATCCCACTCACCTTGGGTAACGTTGTGGCCACCTACCTTGGCCACCGCATCCCCCCCCGCATTGATGCTTTTGAAACCATCCACCCCCACCAGCACAAACGCCGGAATGATGAGCAAGAACATGAGGAACATCATGACCTTCGTGTGCTTGCGAACAAAATCAAACATGCGCTTTTCTCTCCGATAAAAAACAAAAAAAAGGCGAACACTGGTGTTCGCCTTTACTCGGGTGGGTGGTGGGTGATGACGGGCTCGAACCGCCGACCTACGCCTTGTAAGGGCGCCGCTCTACCAACTGAGCTAATCACCCCACCTAAAACTTAAATTCCAATTCAGTTCAACGCATCTTTCAGCGCTTTGCCTGGACGAAACTTGGGAACCTTTGCTGCTTTGATTTTAATCGCATCGCCGGTACGTGGATTACGACCCGTGCGCGCCGCACGCTTACCAACCGCAAATGTACCAAAACCAACCAAGGAAACCGAACCACCCTTCTTCAAAGTGGTCTTAACCGCACCAATGGTGGACTCCAACGCGCGCGTTGCTGCTGCCTTTGAGATGTCGGCATGTTTCGCAATGTGCTCAATCAATTCTGTCTTATTCACAAAGTCCCCTTGTAGGCCTGGCCTGGTAATCCCATATGTCTCATCAAAATCTTATAAACAACAACCGCAGCTGCAACCGTTTCATTAGAGCAACAGGGTGTCTCTAAGTCAATACGCTGTGCAACATTACGACAGTGAGGACGCGAATTCTAGTCGCTTTTCATGCGGGAATGCGGAACCAGTTCCAAGAATTTTTTGTATTTTTCATCGTGCGCGGGCACGAATCTCAGGTAACGCTTTTTGTAAGTAATACACCATGGACCATATGGTAAGCACCGCTGCAGCCCAGATTAACCACACACCCCACAAATGGGTATCTATGAGACCAAACAACATTCCATCGAACAGCAAAAACGGAATCGCCACCATTTGCGATACGGTTTTAAGCTTCCCAATCATATGGACTGCCACGCTTTTGGAGGCCCCAATTTGCGCCATCCATTCACGCAACGCAGAAATCGCAATCTCACGCCCCACGATGATCAGCGCAACAAACACATCTGCGCGCTGCAAGTGCACCAACACCAAAACGCAGGCACACACCAAAAATTTATCGGCAACCGGGTCAAGAAAAGCGCCAAAAGACGAGGTCTGGTTCAACTTGCGCGCCAGATAACCATCCAGCCAATCGGTCGCAGCAAACACCACGAACATGACCGTGGCAATCCAGTTTTTTTCTGCCACGGAAGACACGGACTCTGGCAAATAAAAGACACCAACGATCAATGGAATCGCGAAAATTCGCGTCCACGTCATGATGGTGGGAATGGTCATAAACATGGCGTGATTGTGGCACGGCTAATGCAGCACCCGGTAAATTTCTTCGGCCAATTCGCGAGATATTCCTTCCACGGTGGCGATGTCCTCTACGCCTGCTAACGCCACCCCTCTGACACCCCCAAAACGCTGTAGTAATTTGGCACGGCGCTTGGGACCAATCCCCGGTATTTCTTCCAGCTTGCTGCCACCCACACGCACTTTTGCGCGCTGGGCACGCATGCCGGTGATGGCAAAGCGGTGCGCCTCGTCCCGTATTTGCGCCACCAGCATCAGGGCGGCAGAATCGGAGCCCAAATACACCTTGTCACGGCCATCGGCAAACACCAGTTCTTCCAGCCCCACTTTGCGCCCCTCCCCTTTTTCAACGCCGACAATCAGCGACAGGTCCAACCCCAGGCCAGTGAACACCTCTCGTGCCATGGACACTTGGCCCTTGCCTCCATCCACCAGCACCAGGTCGGGAAGGCGCCCCGTGCCTGCGGACGTTTGCCCCGCGTGTTTGGCTTCGGCCAGGGCCTCTGCCAGTTTGCTGTAGCGCCGGGTCAGCACCTGGCGCATGGCGGCGTAATCGTCGCCCGGCGTGATGCCCTCGATGTTGTAGCGACGGTACTCGGCGTTTTGCATTTTGTGGTGATGAAACACCACACACGATGCCTGGGTCGCTTCACCCGCCGTATGCGAAATGTCGAAACACTCGACACGCAGCTCTTCCAAATTTTCCAACGCCAAATCCAGCGCATCCGCCAATGCACGGGTACGGGCCTGCTGCGAGCCCTCCTCCGCCAACAATCGCGCCAACTGCAAAGCTGCATTGGTCTGCGCCATGTCCAGCCAGGCACGCCGCTGTTCGCGCGGCTGCTGGACCACACTGACCTTGAAACCCACCTGGGCGGAAAGCGCTTGCGTCAGGGCCTTGTCTACCGGCTCGCTCACCACCAAAACAGAAGGCATGGGCACGTCGATGTAATGCTGCGACAAAAAGGCCTCCAGCACTTGCGCCTCTACCGAAGTTGGCACCTCGGATGATTCCTCGGTGTCCTCCAGCCCCGAGGCGTCTTCCACATGCACCGGAAAATACGGTCGATCACCCAGATGGCGTCCGCCACGCACCATGGCCAAATTCACGCAGGCTTTGCCGCCTTGCACTTTCACCGCCAGAATGTCCACATCGCGGTCGGAAACGTTGTCCACCGACTGCTGGTGCAGCACATTGGACAGCGCAGCCACCTGGTTGCGCAACTCCGCGGCCTGCTCGAACTCCAATCGCTCGGCATGCGCCATCATGCGAGATTCCAGCTTCTTGAGCACCTCTTGGGCATCACCACGCAAAAACTTTTCCGCATTCGCTACATCATGGGCGTAGTCGTCGGCGCTGATATGCCCCACACAGGGTGCGGAACAACGCTTGATCTGGTACAGCAAGCATGGGCGGGTCCGGTTGCTGAAAACGGGATCCTCACAGGTCCGCAAGCGAAACACTTTTTGCATCAACAAAATAGCTTCTTTCACCGCCCATGCACTGGGGTAGGGTCCGAAATACCGGTGTTTCTTTTCCACCCCCCCGCGGTAATAGGACACGCGGGAAAATTCGGCCGCAAGCGGTGAGTCTCCGTTTTTGCCGGGAGTCTCACTCTCGCTCCGACCGGGCTCCCCCCGCTTGCCAGACTTGGACACCCCGGTCATTTTCAAATAGGGGTAACTCTTGTCGTCCCGAAACAGAATGTTGTACTTGGGGCTCAAGGCCTTGATGAGGTTGTTTTCCAGCAGCAGCGCCTCCGCTTCGGAGCGCACCACCGTGGTCTCCATGCGCACAATTTTGCTCACCATGTGGCCGATGCGGGTTCCTCCATGGTTTTTCTGAAAGTAGCTGGACACCCGCTTTTTCAGGTTGATGGCCTTGCCCACATACAGCACTTGGTCCTGCGCATCAAAATAGCGGTACACGCCAGGCAACGCCGGCAACGAGGCGACATCGGTCAACAATTGTTCAGGGTGGGTTTCGGACATGTTTGCTATTGTGTACGCTGGCGTGCCGCCCAATCTTGTGGCCATTTCGACGGATGATTTGTGGACAATCCACCCCATGAACACGCCTCTCCTACCGCCCCCCCCCCTTCTCTGGGACGTATTCTGCCGCGTGGTCGACAACCTCGGCGACATCGGGGTTTGCTGGCGCCTGGCGGTCAATCTGGCCACGCGCGGGCAGCAGGTCCGGCTTTGGGTCGACGATCCTTCCGCCCTGCACTGGATGGCACCCGGTGCTCTTGAAGGGCGTATCCCCGGGATCCAAGTCCTGCCATGGTCACAGTCCCAGCAAACGGATGTGCTGGACAAGTGCCCTATGGCCGATGTGTGGATCGAAGCCTTTGGCTGTGAAATTGCTCCTGAATTCATAGCTACTTGCGCACACTCCATGGGGGCTAGAGGCCTAAAAGACCTTAAACATCCGGCGTGGATCAATCTGGAATACTTGACGGCAGAACGTTTTGCCGAACGTAGCCACACCCTGCCCTCGCCGGTGATGAACGGCCCTGCCTGCGGCTGGACCAAGTATTTTTTCTACCCCGGATTTACGCCCCAAACCGGTGGACTGCTACGAGAAGGGAACCGCGTACAGCAACAAGCCCTCTTTGATCGCTGCGATTGGCTGCAGCGCTTGGGCATTCCCTGGCAGGGCGAGCGGCTGGTGTCACTGTTCTGCTACGAGCCGCCCGCATTGGGTGAGTTTTTGAGGCAGTTGCAGGAAGACACCACGCCCACCCGCTTGCTGGTGACATCTGGGCGGGCCAGTGAAGCACTCAAAAATTTAAGCCCAATCGGGCTGCAGCCCTTGTCAATACAGCGTGGGCAGCTATCCATTTCATACCTCCCCCCACTTAGCCAAGCAGACTTTGACCACCTGTTGTGGGCATGCGACTTCAATTGTGTGCGGGGTGAAGACTCGTTGGTGCGCGCCCTGTGGGCGGGGAAGCCCTTTGTCTGGCAAATCTACCCGCAGGACGACAACGCCCACCACGACAAGCTACAGGCCTTTTTGGACATGCTGGGAGCCGATACCACTTTACGCAATCTCCACCACATCTGGAACAGCGTGACCCCAACAACAGGTGGCAGACCTTGGCTGCAACCAAACCTTGACGCATGGCAAGTAATCACGCGCACAGCCCGCGAACGCCTGCTGCAGATGGATGATTTGGCCTCCCAGCTTATCGCTTTCGTGTGGAAAAAACGCTAAAATCCTAGGCTTTGCTGAATTTGCCTTGGACCCTTCGGGCGAATCATGCCCCGCCGCAGTCTGCGGCCTAACCCGCTAACAGCGCACGCTAGAAGCGACCAATAGCGACAACCGCTCTTCACTATTTATGAAAATCGCCCAAGAAATCCGTGCCGGCAACGTCATCATGCACGGCAAAGACCCCATGGTCGTTCTGAAAACCGAATACAGCCGTGGTGGCCGCAATTCCGCCACCGTGCGCATGAAGCTCAAAAGCCTGATCGCCAACTTCGGCACCGAAGTGGTGTTCAAGGCCGACGACAAGATGGACCAGGTTATTCTGGACAAGAAGGACTGCACCTACTCCTACTTCGCCGACCCCATGTATGTGTGCATGGACGAGGAATACAACCAGTACGAAGTGGAAGCCGAAAACATGGGTGATTCGCTGAACTACCTCGAAGACGGCATGGCGGTTGAAGTGGTGTTTTACGACGGCAAGGCCATCTCGGTTGAGCTACCCACCAGCGTGGTGCGCGAAATCACCTGGACCGAACCCGCCGTCAAAGGCGACACCTCCGGCAAGGTGCTCAAGCCCGCCAAAATCGCAACCGGTTTTGACGTCGGCGTGCCAATTTTCGTGGCGCAAGGCGACAAGGTTGAAATCGATACCCGCACAGGCGAGTACCGCAAACGCGTCTAAGCACCGTTCGCATCGACCAAAAGGCTTCTTCGGAAGCCTTTTTTATTGGATTCGACGCGCTTGGCATGTACCTAAACGCATTGCCAAAGCCCTTTCATGCCCCAAATTCCGTGTAGGCTATCTGCATGAACCAAGTTCTTGACGATAGCCTTGTGCCCCATGAACCATCCAATGACCATGCAAACACGTCCAAACTGGCACTGCGACGGGTCGCGATAGACACCTACCGAGAAAATGTGGCCTACCTGCACCGCGACTGCGCGGTCTACCGCGCCGAGGGCTTCCAGGCCCTGTCCAAGGTGGAGGTTCGTGCCAATGGGCGGCGCATTCTGGCCACCCTGAATGTGGTCGATGACCCATCCATCGTCGGGTGTGATGAGTTGGGCGTCTCGGAGGATGCGTTTCTGCAACTGGGCGTTGTCGATGGCCATACCGCATCGGTATCGCAGGCGGAACCCGCGGAGTCCATTGGCGCCCTGCACCGAAAGATTGCCGGAGAACGCTTGAGCCAGGACGATTTCCGCAGCATCGTGCGTGATATTGCCGATTTACGCTACTCCAAGATTGAGCTCACCGCTTTTGTGATCGCCACCAACCGCGACGAACTGGACCGGGAGGAAGTTTATTTTTTGACCGAAGCCATGGTGGCCAGCGGCAGAAAGCTGGACTGGCATGAACCCCTGGTGGTGGACAAACACTGCATAGGCGGTATTCCCGGAAACCGCACCTCGATGCTGGTCGTGCCCATCGTGGCGGCGCATGGCTTGCTCTGCCCCAAAACATCATCACGCGCGATTACCTCACCCGCCGGTACCGCCGACACCATGGAGGTGTTGGCCAAGGTGGAGCTTCCATTTGACGCGTTGGCCGATATCGTGCGCGAGCACCGCGCCTGCCTAGCCTGGGGTGGCACGGCCAATTTGTCACCGGCCGACGATGTGTTGATTTCCGTGGAACGCCCGCTGGCGGTGGACTCGCCCGGGCAAATGGTGGCGTCCATCCTGTCCAAAAAAATTGCCGCAGGCTCGACCCATCTGGTACTCGACATTCCCATCGGCCCCACCGCCAAGGTACGCTCCATGCCGGAAGCGCAACGTCTGCGCAGGCTGTTCGAATACGTGGCCCGGCGCATTCACCTGTCTTTGGATGTGGTCATTACCGATGGCCGCCAGCCTGTGGGGAACGGCATTGGCCCCATGCTGGAAGCCCGGGATGTGATGCGTGTGCTGGAAAACGACCCCGGCGCCCCCAATGATTTGCGCCAAAAAGCCCTGCGCCTGGCGGGACGCCTGATTGAGTGCAATCCCGATGTGCGCGGTGGCGACGGCTTTGCCATTGCGCGGGATATTCTGGACTCAGGGCGTGCGCTGGCCAAGATGAACGCCATCGTTGCGGCCCAAGGCGCAGAAGCGTTTGACTACAACAATCCGACCTTGGGCACTCTGAGTTTTGAAGTCTGCGCCACCGAATCCGGCGTGGTGGCCAGCATTGACAACCTCCAGGTGGCCCGCATTGCGCGCCTCGCCGGTGCCCCCAAGGTGGTGGAGGCAGGCGTTGACCTGTTTCGCAAACTGGGAGACACCGTGGCCGTGGGTGACGCCTTGTACCGGGTACATGCCAGTTTTCAGAGCGACCTGACATTTGCCCGCCAAGCCTGCGCCAAATCCACCGGTTACACCATCGGTGCGCCCGGCGATGTTCCCCATGTTTTTGTGGAGTTTTGATGCAGCCCAACGCGACACCCAAGCCTATGTTGCTGTTTTTTGACGACGAACGTGAAAGTGCATACCGATTGGCGCAAGCCGCCTGTTTGCAACACCGGGCCATAGAACGCCACCGTTTTCCTGACGGGGAGCTCAAGCTGCGTTTGCCGGAAGCGCTGCCAAGCCGCGTGGTCATTCTGCGCACGCTGAACGACCCCAACGAGAAATTGCTTGAACTGCTCCTGGTGGCCCAAACTGCACGCACTTTGGGCGCCCGGCACGTCACTCTGGTTGCCCCCTATCTGGCGTATATGCGCCAAGACATCGCTTTTCACCCCGGCGAGGCCATCAGCCAGCGCATTGTGGGGAAGTTTCTGGCCAGCCTGTTTGACGCCGTGGTCACCGTGGACCCGCACCTGCACCGGGTAAGCACATTGCAAGAAGCGATTCCCGTGCCCAACGCAAACGCGATAGTGCTCAGTGGCGCCCCCCTGCTCGCCGACCTGATTGCAGCACGCCGCACCCAACCTCTCTTGGTGGGACCCGACGAAGAGTCCGCACAATGGGTTGCCCTGGCGGCATCACGCCATGGGTTCGACTACGCGGTCTGCCGCAAAGTACGCCATGGGGACCGCGCGGTAGAAGTTGCGCTGCCAAAGCTTGCCGTGCAGGGCCGCGCCGTAGTCCTGCTGGACGATGTGGCGAGCACGGGCCATACGGTGGCGCAGGCCACACGGCTGCTGTTGGCGGCCGGTGCTGCGTCGGTGGATGTGGCCGTGACCCACGCACTTTTTGCGGGTGACGCACTGCAAGTGATGCGTGACGCAGGCGTGCAAGAGGTGTGGAGCACCGACTGCATCGCGCACCCCAGCAATGCCGTCAGCATGGCCACCAGCATTGCACAGGCTTTGGATCAAATCACACACAATAGCAACCATGAACCCCACTGAAAAACGCAGCAAAAAACGCACTGAAAATCTGACCGAGCGCCGTTTGGCCGACGCATGGGCCGAACTCCAAAACCACGCCGCCCAAGGCAACGCGCTGGAATCGGATGCCTACCGCCTGGCCTTCGCCGACCCCGAGTTTTTACTGCGGCGCGAGACACGCGGCATTCGCTTCCAACTGGAAATGCTCAAACCCGATCTGGACCAGACCGAACAAGGCATTGAGAACACCATTGTGGTGTTTGGCAGCGCACGTTTTCCCTCGCCGGAAGAGGCCCAAACCGCGCTGGAACTGGCCCAACAGGGCACGGATGCCGATGCACTCGCCACTGCACAGCGGCAGGTGCGAAACGCCCACTACTACGACCAGGCACGCCTGTTTGCCCGGCTGGTGGCCGAATTCAGCGCCCACCGGCGCCCAGAAGAACGCCTGTTCATTACCACCGGGGGCGGCCCCGGCATCATGGAAGCCGCCAACCGCGGTGCACACGAGATGGGTGCTTTGAGCGTAGGCCTGAACATTGCGCTGCCCCATGAGCAAAGCGCCAACCCCTATGTCACCCCCAATCTGAGCTTCAAATTCCACTACTTTGCGCTGCGCAAGATGCATTTCATGATGCGGGCCAAGGCGCTGGTGGCCTTTCCGGGCGGATTTGGGACGCTGGATGAGCTGTTTGAAGTCATCACCCTGGTGCAAACCCGCAAGGCCAAACCGGTGCCCATTGTTCTTTTTGGCACCGACTACTGGAAGCGCCTGGTCAACATGGATGTCTTGGTGGAAGAAGGCACGATCTCCCCCGAAGACTTGAAACTGTTTTCCTATGTGGACACGCCGCAGGAGGCCTGGGAGGCTATCCGTGTGTTTTATGCGCTGTAGTCGGCGCACGCACCAGCCAGGCGGGGCGCGCCCCTGCCGCCACCACCAAGCCCACACACCAAAATAAGGCTGACACCCCGATCACCGTTCCCACGGAGCCGAACAGCATGGGCATCACCACGCTGGAGGCATTGATGGCCATCAGCCGAAAGCCCAAGGCCTCACCGTGGCGTTCAGGTGGGGTGATCTGGTGCAGAGTGCTCATGATCATGGGCTGCACGGAGCCCAGTGTGATGCCCAGCAGCACCGAACACACACCCATCGTCAACGGCGTCTGCATGTAGGGATAGACCGCAAACACCAGGGCGGTGAGCACCATGGCCGAGGACAAGACCACATGCTCGCGCAGCCGTGCCGCAAACGCCGGGATCAGCAGGCGGACCACGGCCGCGGCAATCGCAAAGGAGCCCAGGATGGAACCGATCACCGACGCACTCAGCCCGCGCTCATGCCCCAATACGGGCACAACAAAGGAGTGCACATCCCAGCACGAGGACAAAAACCAGTTCACCAGCATCAGGCGGCGCATCATGGGCTCGCGCAGCAAATGCCACGCCTTGGTGGATCTTGCGCCCCTTGGTGCTGCCACCGGGGGTAACTCCTTCACCGACCGCACCAGCAGCCAGGTGGCCAAGGGCAACAATGCCATCAACAAAAACGCCGCGCGGTAGCCGGTGGTATCCCCCGCTGCGCTACCGGCATGGTCAATCAGCAGTCCGGCAGCAAACGGGCCCACAAAATTGGAAGCTGCCGGCCCAATGGCCAGCCAGCTAAAAACCCGCTTGAGCTCGGTTGCGTTGCCTGCGGCACGACCCACATGGCGTTGCAGGGCAATGGAGGCCGCCCCGGTGGCACCGCCCGTCATCAAAGCGCTGACGCACAGCACGGCAAACACCGGGAACACCATCGCCAAGGCGGCACCGACGATGGCTGCCACCACGGCCCAACGAACCGGGCGTCTGAGCCCGTGCCGGTCGGCAAACCGCCCCGCCGGCAAGGCCAAAAAAACCTGGGTCAGTGAAAACAAGGCCAGCAGAACCCCGACCGCCAAAGGGCTGTACCCCTGGTGCAGGGCCAGCAGGGGCGCCGCCAGCCGCGTGCCCGCCATGCACGAGTGCAGGCAAACGTGGCCGGCGATCAAGCGGGTCAGGGCCCGTCTCACGCGCGGTCAGCCTCCAGGTCGGAATCGAAGTCCTTGTCCATGGGGATCAAGGCCTGCACTTGCGCATCCGGCAGGGCCTCGATTTTTTTCAAAGCCCGGCCCATGGCGCGGCTGCGGGTTTCGGCACTGTCCAAGGTCTTCAGCACGGTTTCGGTTTGCGATTTGACCTTGGCCAGCACATCGCCAAACTTGCCGAACTCGGTCTTCACCGCACCCAGCACCTGCCACACCTCACTGGAGCGTCGCTCCAGCGCCAGTGTTCGAAAGCCCATTTGCAGCGAACTGAGCATGGCCAGCAGGGTGGTGGGCCCTGCCAGGGTAATGCGGTGCTCGCGCTGCAAGGCTTCCATCAGGCCGGGGCGGCGCAACACCTCGGCGTACAGCCCTTCCGTAGGCAAAAACAGAATGGCAAAGTCAGTGGTGTGGGGCGGCTCCACGTATTTGTCGGTGATGGATTTGGCCTCCAGGCGAATACGCAGCTCCAAAGCCTTGCCTGCAGCCTCTGCCCCCACGGCATCGGCCCTGCCCTGCGCGTCCAGCAAACGCTCGTAATCGTCATTGGGAAACTTGGCGTCGATCGGCAGCCACAGGGGTTCGCCATGCTCGGATTTTCCGGGTAGCTTGACTGCAAAATCCACCACGTTTTTGCTACCGGGCCGGGTGGCCACCTGCATGGCGTACTGGTCAGGAACCAGCACCTGCTCCAGCAGCGAAGCCAGTTGCGCTTCACCAAAAATGCCCCGGGTCTTCACATTGGTCAGCAGGTGCTTGAGGTCGCCCACGCCCTGGGCCAGGGTCTGCATTTCGCCCAGGCCTTTGTGCACCTGCTCCAAGCGGTCAGCCACCTGTTTGAAGCTTTCACCCAAACGGGTTTGCAAGGTGGATTGCAGTTTTTCGTCCACCGTGGCGCGCATTTCGTCCAGCTTTGCGGCATTGGTGGCCTGCAATTGGGCAAGCTGTTTTTCCAGCGTTTCCCGCACTTCGGTCATGCGCCGCGCGTTGGATTCGCTCAAGCCGGAGAGTTGGGTGCTGAGGGTGTCGGACAGCGTCTTTTGCAGCAGGGAGAGCTGCTGGCCAAAGGCGTCAATCTGGGTATTTTGGGTGCGTGTGGCTTCTGCCCCCTGTTGCACCAAAGACTGCTGAAAAGTGGCCAGGGTTTGCGTCTGCTCCTGGCGGCCACTGCGCGAAGATTCATTGACCTCGCGGCGCAATTCGCGCTCCAGCCGCTCCAAGCGTTCCGCATTGCTTTGCGCCCCGGCCTGAATGGCCGTCGCCAGTACCGCGCCACTTTTCTCAGCGGCTTGCACAGCGGCTGGGTCGGAACGGCGCAACAGCAAGCACGCCAGCCCCACAACATTCACAACACACAGGGCCAAGACCAACCACACAACCATATTATTCAAACCAGAGTCCCAAAATCTCTATTGTTGTGCAAAAAGCCACTCACCCGGTTTTACGAAGAAAATAGGCTGCCAGCCCCCGACAAACCTGCGCAAGCAGCTATCTAATTGATAGCAACTGCTTTGGGGGAATTCACCATCATTTGCGACAAGGCTTGCAGGCGCAAGGGTTTGGTCAAGGCGCCCAGAACCTTGATGCCGTCTGCGCGGGCCACATCTTGCACAATGTCCAGCATTTCAGCATGTGCGCCGCTCACCAAGATGACCGCACCCACATAACGCCGCTTGGCCAGTTGCTCCAGAAACTCAATGCCGTCCATATCGGGCATGTACACATCACAAATCAGATAGTCAGGCGGGCTCTGCAATTGACCCAAAATCTGCAGGCCCTCACGTCCGCCGCCCGCCACCCGCACGTCACGGACGCCAAGCTGCCCCAGCATCTCCGTCAAGATCTCTTGGCTGAACTCATCGTCGTCCACCACCACCACGGAATGCGATGTACCCTGTAGTAGCCCGTCTGCTGGCACTGTGTTGTGCATGAAATCCCCTCTGAATTGCTTTGCTCCCCATTCGAATGGGGGTCCCATTGTTCCACGCTAAGCCGGTGGCGCCTATCCCCCAAACGGGTGAGTCTAGGCACTACTCACTCCAAAACATTGTCCAATCCCAAATGCGCCTTGATTTCGCTGTCCACTTCGGAAAAAGCCACCTTCAAGCGCATCACAATGGCACTGCAGGCCTGTTCGTCGTCGGAGCGGCCGGCTTTTTCCAGGTCCGAGCACAAAGCGCCCAGCCATGAGGCGCCCACTGTCAGGGAGCCTGATTTCAATTTGTGTGCCAATTCTGCCAGCGCGCCCGTTTCCCGGCCCGACAGAGACGCCTCGATGGCACCCAGCTGCTGTGCTGCATTGGACAAATATTTATGCAACAGACGCCGCTGCGCGGCGGGGTTGTCGCCCACCATTTCAGCAATCGCCGTCGCATCCCACACCTGCAAGGTATCGGGGGTTGCAGCCTGCGCTGAGTCACCGGCCACTGCGCCCCAAGCTTGGGTGCTTACATGGTCCAACGAAGGCAACCACCTTGCCAGCAGTTTCGCCAGTTCCGTCAGCCGCAGAGGTTTGGACAGGTAGTCGTCCATACCGCCATCGCGGCACCGTTGTGCTTCGCCTTGCATGGCGTTGGCGGTCACCGCCACGATCGGCAGGTGCGCACCCTTGAATTCCTCTCGCCGAATGGCTTTGGTCAACTCAAAACCATCCATATTGGGCATGTGGCAATCGGTGAGCAGGAGAGCAAAGCGGCCACTGCGCCACAGTTCCAGTGCCATCACACCATCGTAGGCGACTTCGGCGGCGTAGCCCAGCATGCCGAGTTGCTCAAGCATCACCTCCCGGTTGGTCTCATTGTCTTCCGCCAGCAAAATCAGACGCCCGGTGCCTCCGACTGAAGCCACAGGACGGGGTGGCATAACAACCGTTGGCAGCCCCCATGTGACGGGTTCATCCAACGGCGGTGCGGGCCTCTCTCCAGGTGGGGCAGCACGCGCAGGCAACTCAACCGTAAATTCCGACCCCTGCCCCGGCACACTACGCGCGTGGATGGTGCCGCCCATCAGCACCACCAGCCGCTGGCTGATGCTCAAACCCAAGCCCGTTCCACCAAAACGGCGTGCGGTACTTTCATCCCCTTGGGTGAATGGGCTGAACAGTTTGGAAATCACCTCTTCCTCCATGCCCACACCGTTGTCTACGACACGCAGCTTGACGGCAGGCTGGCCGTTTGCAAGTACGCTGGGCTCCATGTACAACACCACACGCCCCTGGCGGGTGCCCTCCGAAGAGGTGAATTTCACCGCATTGCCAACCAGGTTGAGCAACACTTGGCGCAACCGAAGGGGGTCCGAATAAATCCACAGAGGAAGTTCGGGGGACACTTCCACGGACAGATCAATCGACTTGGCATGCGCCGTCGTCACCATCAATTGAACAACACCACGCGCCACGTCGCTCAACTGGGTGGGGAGGTTTTCCACCGCCAACTTGCCCGCCTCCACTTTGGAGTAATCCAGTATGTCGTTGAGAATTTGCAACAAGGCCAGCGACGAATCCTGGATGGTGCCCATCATGCGTTGTTGCGCTTCGTTGAGCGGTGTCTGCTTGAGCACATCCACCATGCCGATGACACCGTTCATGGGGGTGCGGATTTCATGGCTCATATTGGCCAAAAACTCTGATTTTGCAATGCTGGCGGCGTTGGCCGCCTCTTGCGCTGCGCGGCGTTCGGTGATATCGGTGCACACCGCCACGTATTCGCGCGGCGTACCGTCCTCATTCATCAGCGCGGCCACGGTGGATGCCAACCAGAACAAATGGCCGTCTTTGGCCCGGTTGCACACTTCCCCACGCCAAATTTCCCCACGGGTAATGGCCTCGAACATGCCCTTGAAGAACCCGGCTGGGTGGTATCCAGAATCCAACAGGTAAGGGTTTTGCCCGATAAATTCCGCAGCCGTGTAGCCACTGACCTCCACAAACTTATCGTTGCCATACAAAATAGCCCCACTCAGGTCCGTTGTCATGACGATGGCGTGCTGGTCAATCACATACTTTTGCCGTTTCAATTCGGCCAGCGCCATGCTGACCTGCACGGCGCTCTGCTCCCGCTCTTCCAAGAGCAATTTTTGGGTCGCGTTGATGCGGCGATTGACATCCAACAAATTTCTCTTGAACAAAATAGCCATGCGGTAGGCCACGATAAAGCCAGCCGTCAGCACCACCCATTGCGCAGAGGGAACAGTGGGAGAGGCGCCTACAAAACGGCCACTGATCTGGGCCCAGGTAATCCATCCACTGGCAGCCACCGAGATCACCAGCAGCACCGTCCCGGCGGTTTCGCCCAGCACCAGCACGCAATAAATCAGCGGAATGCCCGCCAGGGACGCCTGCGCAATACTGATAGACCCAAATCGGACCATCGACAGGAAGATGCCTGCGAACAGGAGGAACAGCACCGCCACCGAGGTGCTTCGCACCCAACCACGAATCAAAAACACCTGCAAAGCGGCCATACACGCGAGCGCCAGGCCCGTGGTAATCAAATTCTTGAGATCGGAAAACAGGCCAAAAAACGCCGCGATCGCCAGCGCCACGCCACAGGCTAAAAATATGCTGGCGTTGAACCCCCGTGCAACCGCCAGTACGCCGTCCCTGTCGGAATCGGTAATCGCACCAGACTGGTCTGGAATCAATGGGATAAATGTTTTCCAACTTCGCATTGCAACTCCTGCATCGGGCGGCCGGCACACCAGGCCTTCCACCGACAAATGCCCTCAATCTCAGTGTTGACCAACCACCAGTGGGTTCAACGCGGTCACAGGCTGTCCATGAATCAGATAGCCAATCAGATTATCAGCTGCCAAATGGGCCATTGCCAGCCTGGTTCCCACCGTAGCACTGGCAATATGCGGGGTTAGCACCACATTAGGCACCTCCATCAAATCAGGATGCACCTGGGGCTCCCCTTCAAACACATCCAACCCGGCAGCGGCAATCGTTTTGTTGCGTAGAGCCACGGCCAAGGCAGCGTCGTCCACAATGCCCCCGCGCGCAATGTTGACCAGGGTGGCTGTAGGTTTCATCCGCGCCAGCTCGGCGGCACCAATCGCATGGTGGGTCTGAGCCGAATACGGCAGTACCAGCACCAAGTGGTCTGCCGTTTGCAACAACTCGTCTTTGCCCACAAAAGTGGCTTTGCAATCCGCCTCGGTGGCTGCGTCCAAGCGGGAGCGATTGTGGTAAATCACCTTCATGCCAAAGCCCAGTGCGCCGCGCCGGGCGATGCCCTGCCCGATGCGCCCCATGCCCAAAATACCCAGCGTCGTGCCATGGATTTCAGCACCGGCGAACATGTCGTAGCGCCAGCGCGTCCAGTGGCCCGCCCGCAAAAAATGCTCGGCTTCGGCCATACGCCGGGCCGTGGCCATGAGCAGCGCGAAGCCAAAATCCGCCGTGGTCTCGGTCAACACATCGGGCGCATTGGTTCCTAGCACACCGGCGGCGCTCATGGCGTCCAGGTCAAAGTTGTTGTAGCCCACCGTCATGTTGGCGCAGATCTTCAGTGACGGGCAGGCCGCCAGCACCGCCGCGTCGATGCGCTCCGCTCCCATGGTGAACACGCCTTGCTTGCCCTGGAGTTTGACAAGCAGTTCTGCCGGGGTCCACAGGTCATCCGCCTGGTTGGATTCCACATCAAAATGCTGCGCCAGCTTGGCGAGCACCTCCGGGAAGATGGCACGAACAACCAGAATGGCGGGTTTGGGGGACATGGCCATCACTCGCCCTTCACGTCTACCCAATGGGTGAACTCCTCCACGGGCACCCGCGGGGTATGGAAGGTATTGACCAAGTCACCTTCGTCGGCATAACCCAGGGCCATGCCACACACCAGCATTTCATCGGCGCCCGCGCCGATGTGCGGCAGGATGATGTTGGCAAACCCGTTCCAGGCCGCCTGCGGACAGGTGTGCAGACCGTGGCCGCGCGCGCCCACCATGATGTTTTGTAAAAACATGCCGTAATCCAGCAAAGAGCCGCGTCCCATGACCCGGTCCAGGGTGAACATCAGGCCCACCGGGGCGTCGAAAAAGCGGTAATTGCGCTGGTGCTGTGCATGCATCTTGTCTTTGTCACCCTTGCCAATACCCAGCAGACCGTACAGGCCCCAGCCGTTTTCACGGCGGCGGTCGATGTAGGGGCTGACCCATTTTTCGGGGTAGTAGTCGTATTCCTCCCGGTATTCGGCGGCCAAGGCCGGGTTGGCACGCATGGCGTCGTGGGCGGCGCAGACCTTGTCGCACAAGGTGTCACGGCTCGCGCCCTGCAGCACATACACCTTCCAGGGTTGGGTGTTGGTCCCTGAGGGCGCCCGGCTGGCCACCTGCAGCAGGTCGGCAATCGTTTGCCGGGACACCGGCTGTGGGGTGAAGGCGCGGGCAGACATGCGCGAGGTGATGGCGGCATCCACCGGGGTGTGGCTCATACAAGGGTCTCCAAAACAGTTTTTAGATTCAACGGCAAAGGCGTGGGGCGACGGGTCTCTTTGTCCACATAAACGTGCACAAAGTGGCCCTTGGCGGCGGTCAGCGGCTCGCCTTGGGCAAACAAACCCACTTCGTAGCGCACGCTGCTGGTGCCCAATTTTGCTACCCGAATGCCAGCCTCCACCGTTTGTGGAAACGCAAGCGATGAAAAATAGTTGCACTGGGTTTCAATCACCAACCCGATGGTGGTGCCGTGGTGGATATCGAGCACACCTTGCTCTATCAAATAGGCGTTGACCGCCGTATCGAACCAGCTGTAATAGACCACGTTATTCACATGCCCATAGGCATCGTTGTCCATCCAGCGGGTGCTGATGGTGCGAAATACCCGGTAGGCACTGCGTAACGCGGGTTGCGGCTTGTCAAGTTGGGTGTAGCTCATGGGCTTGATTTTGCCAGTGCCAAACCCAGAAAATGGATGGGTTAGCATTTCTGTTTTCCATTGCGGAGTTTTAGATGCCCAAAAGCTTTTTGCACCAGGTCAGTGTCATCGGATCAGTCGCCACCTCCACGCTGACCGCCTGGCGCGGCACCAGCGTGGTGAAAGCGGCGAGCCAGCCGCCGCTGCGGCTCAAACTCTACGACATGGAAGGCAGCCCCTACTGCCGTAGCGTGCGCGAAGCGCTGACCGCGCTGGGGCTGGACGCCGAGATTTACCCCTGCCCCCAGGGCGGCAAACGTTTTCGCCCCGAGGCCAAACGCATCGGCGGCAAGCGGCAATTTCCGCTGTTGATGGACCCCAATACCCACACCACGATGTACGAATCGGCCGACATCATTGACTACCTCTTTCGCACCTATGGTGGCCAGCCCACACCGCGCGCCTACCGCCCGGGGAGCTTCCGCCCGCTGTTTGGTGGTTTGGGGTCTGCGGTGCGTGGCTTGCGCGGCATCCACGGGCGTCCCGCCAAACACCCCAAGCAGTTGCTCGAACTGTGGAGCTTCGAGTCCAGCCCCTACTCCCGCCTGGTGCGCGAGAGGCTGACCGAGCTGGAATTGCCCTATGTGCTGCACAACATTGGCAAGGAACAGTTTGCCGACATGGGCCCCGCCGTGATGCGCGTGAAGCCCGGCCCCTACAAACCACGCCCCGGTGGCCGCCGCGAAAAGCTGCTGGCACAGCTGGGGCGCATCCAGGTTCCGTATCTGGAGGACCCCAATACCGGCACCAAAATGTACGAGTCCAGCCAAATCATTGATTATTTGGAGCAGGAGTACGCGGCCTGATCCGCCACCTGGGCCTTCATTTTTGGGTCCGCAGCCCAACCCCCAAGGCCGCCACCACGCTCAAAAGCAGCACCAAGGCGGCGCCCAGCAGGGTGGCACCGTACCAGCCCCGGTCCATGAATACGCCAAAAACCAAAGGTGAAATGGCAAAACCGGTGTCCAGTCCCGAATACACCAAGCCGTACACCCGCCCCGTCGCCCCCTTGGGGGTGGCTTTCTTGATCATCATGTCACGCGAGGGGCCGCCAATGCCCACCGCAAAACCGGTCGCGGCCAGCACGGCCATGGTGGCCGAGGCACCCAACCAGCCGGTGCCACACAGGGCCAGCAACACCGCCCCAGCGGTCATGGCCAGTGCCACCACCCGGTCGCTGTTGGCAGCGCGGGCCGCGATAAACCCGCCGATCAACATGCCCAGGGCGCCGCACAGCATGTAGGCGGTGAGCGTCAGGGTCGCGGCTTCAAAACTCACGCCATGCATGGCCTTGAGAATGGACACGGAGAAACTTTGCACCACCGCCAGCGTCATGGTGGACAGCAAAAAGAAACCAAAACACCACCACACCACGGGCAGCTTCATGAAAGCCATATCGTGTTCGCTATGCAGCTGTGGGTCACGCTGCGCCACCTGGGTGCGCAAATGCTCCCGATTCCACAGCAACAACAGGAAAATGCCCAGGTACAACAGTGCAGCGGCCAGATAGGCAGCGCGCCAGCCAAAGGCACTGCCCATGCCTGCAAAAAACACCGGGGCAGCGGCCCAGCCCAGGTTGCCGGTCAAACCATGGGCGCTAAAAGCATGGCCCAGGCGCGGCGCGGACACCCGCTGGTTCAAAATGGTGAAGTCCACCGGGTGAAACGTGGCATTGCCCAGACCCGCCAGGGCAGCCACCAACAACAGTCCGGTATAACCCGTCACCAGTGACGCTGCGGTACAGGCCCCCGCAAAAATGCCCAAAGCCACAAACAGCAGCGGCCGCGCACCCAGGCGGTCCACCACAAAGCCGGCACAGGCCTGCCCTACCCCGGAGACCACAAAAAACAGGCTCATGAGCAGCCCCAGCTGGGAGTAGTTCAATCCGAACTCGGCCATAAACACGGGAAATAGCAGCGGCAACAGCAAGTGCCCAAAGTGCGAACTGGCATGGGCCAGCCCCACGAGACCGATGACGACAGCGTCCTGTTTGAGGGGCGCCGAGATGGGTGGATGGAGCGTGGTGGTATGCATGAAGGAATGGTACGGTCGCCAGGCAAAGCAGAAACACGACAGTTGGACAATAATTGTCGAATTTCAGCCAACGCACCGGATTCAGCTTTGAAACGCAAAATCACCCTCAAACCCGTGCGCTTCGACGACGCAGCCTCCCGTGCCCCCACGGTCACACGGCCGGTGTGCAGCCGGGCCCGCGCACTGGCGATGGATACCCACGTCGCCCCGCACCAACATGCCTGGACACAACTCAGCTACTGCACCAGTGGCCTGATGCAGGTGACCGTGGCGCAGCACGGTCTGCAAACCACCTTCATCGTTCCGCCGTCGCGCGCGGTGTGGATTGCGCCAGGGGTGCAACACACCGTCACCGTGCTGGAAGCGGCCGAGCTGCGCACCGTGGACCTGCATGCCAGCGTGTCCCCCGAGGGCTGGAATACATGCCGGGTGCTGGTGGTCTCCAAGCTGTTGCGGGAGTTGATCCACGCCCTGGAAGGCTCCCAGCCCGGCCCCCGAGACACTGCCCTGATGGCCCTGACCCTGGACGAAATCACCCATGCCGCCACCCAGGCCCTGGGTGTGCCCATGCCGCGAGACAAACGCCTGCGCGCCCTGTGCGAAGCGGTGGTCCGTGCCCCAGGTGAACGCGCCACGCTGGCCGAATGGGCGATTGACGTGGGTGCCAGTGAGCGCACCGTGGCGCGCCTGTTTCGCACCGAACTGGCCACCAGCTTCCAGCAGTGGTGCCAGCAAGCCGTTTTGGCCCATGCCCTGCCGATGTTGGCCCGCGGCACGCCGATCAGCCAGGTGGCCATCGCCAGCGGCTACCGCAGCGACAGTGCGTTCTCGGCCATGTTCAAGTCCGCCATGGGCCAGCCACCACGCAGCTTTCAGTATAAAAACGGGCCGTAGCCCGCACAGAATGTGCGTAAGCAGCTATCAATACGATAGCAATAGTGAAGCCAATGGCATTCAGGTCAGCTCCTGCTGGCCCACCAAGCGATCACGCCCTGCTTGTTTCGCTTGGTACATGCGCTGGTCAGCCAGGTCCACCAACGCTTTCCAGTGGGGTGTGGTCTCAGTGCTGCGCTCCGCAATGCCAATGCTGGCGGTCAGCGCCGTGCCGTCGGGGCGTTTGCCAAAGCCCACGGCACGCATGCGCAGCAGCGCTGCCTGGGCCTGGACCACATCGGTGTTGGGCATGATCAACAAAAACTCTTCCCCACCCCAACGCGCCAGCACATCACCATGGCGCAGATTGCTGCTGACGATGGTGGCCATATCGACCAAGGCCTTGTCGCCCGCTTCATGGCCAAATTGGTCATTGATACTTTTGAAATGGTCCAGATCGACGAAAGCGATCGACAAAGACGCATCGCTGCGGCTGGCGATGGTGAACTGCAGCTCCAGCACCTCTTCGCCGCTGCGACGCGAAAAAACCCCGGTCAAAGGGTCGCGAATGGCCTGGCGCACCAGCGCAATCATGAACGCCAACAGGCTCATGCCCGCCAGCATGGACACACCTGTGATCAACACCAACAGCCAGAACGCCCCCGCAAACGAGGGCCAGTCCAGCGCGGGCCAACGCATGGCGCCGGCAGCGCCTTGCGCTATCAAAATGGGACTGGCGATGACCAGGCTTTCAAGCAGGGTGAGCGGGAAAATCGAAAGTCCGGCCAGCAGCACAAACGGCAAATAGGCATAGCCCGCGCCAATGGCTGCGGGCAACCCGGTCAGCTGGTAGTTTCCGAGCACGGTGAAAGAAACAATGTAAAAAACCGTGGGGATGGCAAACAGCAAAGCCATGGCGCGGTAAGCATCGAACAGTTCGCCGCTGGGGCGGTAATTCAGCACCAAGGTGGCGAAGGCTGCCCCCGCCATGAGGCGCATCATGGCCAGGTTGATCCACAGCGGAAAGGGGAAAACCACCAGATCCACCACGCTCCACAGCGGCGTGAGGACCGCAAACAGGAAGGCGAACAGCCGCACCCGGTTGACAATCATGGTCGCGCGGCGCCGGGCCAGCAACGACATGTGCAAGTGGGGTGACACCAGCAAACCAAGTTCAGCCCGCCTCAATTCACCCGACAAGAGGGCGGAAAGCCGTCGCCAGATGGCATCTGGAATTCTGGGAATGTTCATGGACAAAAAGGTATGTCGGATGATTGCGCGCGATGGAGCAAGAATAGCATTGCCCCAACCACAAACACTACAGGGCACGCTCCATGATGCGTTTGACCTGTCCTTCGGCCTTGAGCTTGTCGAATGCAAGCTTGGTACGTTGTACCAGCGCAACGGGTGTGGACCGGCTGTAGGCCATGTACAAGCCCGTGGATGCCTCATCCAAGGTGAGCACCCGTTCCAGCCCGGCACAGTCCACCCCTGTTTCCTTGCACAAAGAGGTGGCGTCATCCAATGTCAGCGGAACCAGGTCCACCTGGCCACTGAGCAGTTTTTTGAAGTTATCGACCGACTGTGCCGACACCACCAAACGCGTGAAACCTTTGGCACGGAGGAACTGGTAGCGTACGTCGTCGCGCATCACGCCTATGGTCTGGTGCTTGACCGACTCCAGGTTGGTGACCCGAAACGCCCTGCCCTTGCCCTTCAGCCGGTACAGGTGGTACTGAATCTTCATGATTTCACCGGCCCAATAAAACTGGTCCTCGCGTGCCGCCGTTCTGGCAATCAGGTAAATCAAAACATTGGGCTCCTTCAGCGCCATGTCGTAGGAGCGTGCCCAGGGGTACAGGTTGACTTCGTAATCGTCCAAACCGGCCCGCTTGAGGCTCAACTCAACCACCTCGGTGGCAGAACCGACCACCTTGCCCTCCGCCAAGTAGGTGTAAGGCGTCGCCTCGGTGACCACATGGATGGTCTGCGCCTGGCCCAGCGACAGCAGCAGCCACGACAACCCTAACAAAACTCTGCTTCTCATGGTGCGTCTTCCTTCCTATGGTTCATCTGCGGGGATTGGGATCGGAATCGGCCCGGCAACTTGGTTGCGGCCGTTGGCCTTGGCACGGTACAGGGCCTGATCGGCTTCCTGAAACAGGTCCTCAAAGCTTTCGGTCTGGTGGGGCAGGTGCACCGCCAAACCGATGCTGATCGTCACCACCGCGGCAGCCTTGGAATGTTCGTGAACAATGGCGCAATCCACCACCGCCTGGCGAACCCGCTGCGCCAGCATACGGGCGGTGGGTTCGTCGGCGTCAGGCAGCAAAATTCCAAACTCTTCACCCCCGATGCGCGCGACCATGTCGCCGGCCCGTGCCAAACTCACACGCATGGTGTCGGCCACTGCACGCAGACAGTGGTCCCCCATGGCATGTCCATAGTGGTCGTTGTAGTTTTTGAAGTAGTCGATGTCACAAATCAGGAAGGACAGGCACTGCCCGTTGCGGCGCGCGCGGCGAAACTCCTCTTCTTTCACTTCATCGAAATGGCGGCGGTTGGCCAGTCCGGTGAGTTGGTCGGTTCTGGCCAGGCTTTGCAGCCGGGTGTTGGCGGTCTGCAAAGCCGCTTGCGCCTGCATGACCTCGTTCAATTGCTTCTTGTGGCGCACACTTTGCAGCAACATCTGCGTGGTGATGGTCAGCAAGGTCAACTCGCTGGGCTTCCAGTCCACAAATCCCGGGGGCTTGGCAAAGACCAAAAAACCCGGTTGCTCGTCATTGCCCCGCAGCTTGGAAAATGCCGTCACACTCCACCCCAGACTGGCAAAAAATGCCGCTTCATGGACCCCGGTCTGCCTTGCCAAGGCCTCTTGGGACGAGAAATGCAACAACTCGTCTTGTTCAAGAAGCGCCAAAAACCGCGCAATGGCCGTGACAGGGAGCACCGCATCCGCCGTCTGGTGCATGCCTTGCGCAGACCAGTGCATAAACGGCAGGTAGGCTTGGTGGGCCGGGTCCAGCACGTACCACACCACCTGGCTGGCATGCAACTGCTGCGCCACCTCCCCCAGACACTCCCGGTGGTAGCGGTCAAACTCGGTGTAAGGCGCATGGATCAAACGATTGGACTGGGTCAGCACCACCTGCTGCGCACTGGCCAGCGTTTGCAGCTCGGTGGTGCGTTCGTGCACCAGTTGTGCCAAGCGGTCACGGTGCCCAGCCAGCTCCTGTTCATACTGCTGCTGCTGCGCAAGGTAAGTCACCAGGCTGCCCTGCAGCCCGTTGATACCCGACACCAAGGAGGTCAACTCGTCCCGGTGCCTGGGGCTGCGCAGCAGGCCCAGCTCCAAATTCAAATTATTGGGATTGAGCCGCGCAAGGTGGGCCGCAATGCGTTGCACATGCACGGTCACCAAGCGGTTGAACATCAACATGATGAGTCCGGCCAGCAGCAAAGACTGCAGCAACTGGGTAAAGACAATCGTCGCCAGCTCAGCGCGCAGGCGCTCCCACAACACACGCTCGCTTCCGTACAGCGTCAGTTCACCCACCGTCGAGCGTGCGCCTGGGTAAGGTTCATAGTGCAATACCAGCCGACGTAGGGGTGCCATGCCCTGGCCAGTCCAGTCGCGGCGACTGCTGCCTTCGATAAGCTCGGCAGCGCGGTTCGCCAGCGTGATCTTGAGCACGATCTTGCCCACCGCAGGCACCTGTGTTGCGCTCTGGACATGCGTTTGCAAAGATTCACGGTCCAATTCCCAAATCGCTTTGGACAAGGTGCCGCTGTAGACCTGCTCAATCTGCATCAACTCGGCATTCATCTTCGCCAAGCCAGAATTCCAGGCCAAGTAGGTCAACACACTGATCGTGGCCACGGTAAACAGCAGGCAAAACCCGAGCGTAGCCAGCACCAAGCGCGCACCCAGAGAGTGCATGGAGTTTCTTATACGAAACATGCGCGCATGCCCCGAACCCACCGTGGGAAAACAGCTACAGCCATTTTTTCTTCAGCTGGTCGAAGACACCGTTTTTTTTGATGGCCTCCAGGCCTCTTTTGAATTGAAGCACCGTGGCGTCGGGCGTTTGTTTGCCAAAGGCCATGTAATAGCCTTCACTGCTCAAATCGTTGATGCGGAAGACCTTGGCCAAGGTCTTGGCGGGGTCATCACCCGCTTGCCGCGCCAGGTGGCTGGCCGTCATCTCGTTCATGATCCACAGATCGATGCGACCCAATTTGAGCTTTTGGTAATTCAATTCATATTTGACACTGGATTGCAGGTTCTGCCCCTTGACGAAGCCTCGGGCCAACAAAAATTGCTCCCCTACATCCTGGTTAACGGTGCCAATTTGGTACGGTTTGGCGTTCTCCAGCGCATCAATTTTGAAGGGCCTTTCGGGCAGCGCATACAGGTAGTAGTCGGTTGGCGCGATGACGCCCACCCATTGGAAGTGATTCTCCCGTTCCGGCGTTCGCCCAATCGAGTAGATCAGCACCCCTGGGGCATTTTTGGCCGTGTCATAAGCGCGGGCCCAAGGCAAGGATTGGATGTTGCCTTGCAGTTTGAGCTCCTTCAAAACCGCCTCGACCACGTCTGTGCTCAGGCCGGTGATCTTGCCCTGCTCCGTGTAGTTGTAGGGAGGGAATTCTTCGGTGACGATTTTCAGGGGCGCATCTGCAAACGCCGCCACACCAGACCCCAGACAGCAGGCCAAAAAACCACGTCGCAAGCGGCCCCAAACAGAACCGGGTGATGGACGTTGAATAAACGAAAGGCACAGAGGCATGGGCCAAAGTATCTGACGCCCCTCTTCGCAGGTCAATCTTTATAAGCGCGAATAAGCGGTATAGACACCGTCACTGGCCGGAGTGTTGCGCCGCAAGCAATTGCGCTTTGAGCGCCGCATTTTCGGCCGTGAGTTCGGAGATGGTTTGTTTGAGCCGCGCAATGACGCCCTCGGGCGACTCCGGCTCGGTGCGCGCCACCGCCTTGGCCTCGCGCACTTGGCGCGCCGCCTGTTGCAACTCTTTCTTGCCCCCCGCCACGGCCGCCACCTGGGCTTCCACGGGCAGCGAAGCCACGGTGGCCGCCGCATTGATGGAAATCGTGCCGGACTTGACCGCCGCCACCAGCTCGGGGGCCGCCGATTTCTGGATTTTTTCAATCTGGCCAATGGCCGCGCTGCTGATACGGGCCGCCTTGGCGATGGCTTCACGCGTGAACAAGGGCTCGGGCGCGGTGGGCGCGGGCTCTGCCGACGCTGCACCGGACACCTCCACGCTGGGGCCAGCACTTGGTGCGTCACTGGGCAAAGGCCGCACCCTTGAGGCCAGGAGGTCTTTTTTGCGCAAAGCCAACACGCCGCGCTGAAAGTCCGACACGCTGCGCCGCCCCAGGTGCTGGTCAATCATCCACAGGTGCACATCGTCCAGGGTTTTGAACTGGGTGTTTTGCACCGTATTGAAAGGGATGCCATGTTTGCTGCAAATGCCATAGCGGTTATGGCCGTCCACCAGCACATCCCCCCAGAGCACCAGAGAGTCGCGGCAGCCTTCCGCCAGCAGGCTGCGCTCCAGCGCGTCGTGTTCGTCGGGTGTCAGGGGATCGATGTAGGCGAGCAGTTCTTCGTTGACGGTGATGTTCATGGCAAGGCAGGCGGTGAGGTGGTTGCGGGGGGCCATTCTAAGAGCCCTGCGACGGGTGTTCCGCCTGCCCCCATCACCATGGGCAAGCCTTGCTCCACAAAGTCCACAAACTGCCGTACTTTGCTGGAGCGGCTCTGGCGCACGCTGGTCAGCGCATGGATGGTTTGCTCGGGCAGCGTGTAGCCCGAGAGAAGCCGCACCACCTCGCCGTCCAGCCGCTCACGGGTCCAAAACCACTCGGGCATGGTGGCGATACCCAGCCCCGCACACACGGCGTCCTGCAGCGCATCCACCGTAGACAGGGTGAGCCTGCCACGCACATGCACGCTGACTTTGCCCTTGGGCCCGTCAAAACTCCACAGCGCGGGCTGCTGCGCGCCTGCAAACAAGATGCACTGGTGGTTTTCCAGGTGCTGGGGCTCCGTTACCGGGCCATGGCGCTGCAGGTACTGCGGCGACGCCACCACCATGCGCCGCGACACCCCAATGGCGCGCGCCACCAGGCTCGACTCCTGCAACGGCGCGGTCCGAAAAACAACGTCGATCCGGTCCTCGATCAGGGGCGACAGCTGGTCTGACAACTCCAGCTCCAGATGCAATTGCGGGTGCAACGTTTGCCACTGCGCCAGCAGCGGCATCAGCAACTTGCGGCCAAAACCATTCGAGCAGGCCACACGCAAGCGCCCGCGCAGGCGGGAGCCGCCTTCCTGCACGGCCGCATGCGCCTCGGCATGCAAGTCCAGCAGCCGCTGGGCGTGCAGCAGGTAAACCTCGCCCTGCTCGGTCAGGCTGATGGCCCGGGTGGAGCGCTGGAACAGACGGCAGCCCAGGTGTTTTTCCAGTGCGGCCAATTGGCGGCTGATGGTGGCCTGGTGGATATCGGTCGCAATGGCGGCGCCGGTCAGGCTTTGCGCTTGCGCAATGGCCACAAAAACCTGCAGATGTTCGTAAAGACCGTTATTCATGCAATCTGATCATAACTCTTAGTGTTTTGGCCCATTGAATCCGGGGGGTGAATTTTCTACAGTGGAGCCATCTTCAAACCACCCCAAGGAAAACCCCATGTACCCCCTGATCGACCCCCAAACCGCCACCGGCATCACCAAAGCGTTGTTGGACAGCACGCAGAAGCAACTGAGCCGCGTGCCGAATTTGTACCGCGCCATGGCCAACAGCCCCAAGACTCTCGGTGCCTACCTGGAATTTCGCGCTGCCCTGCAAGGCGGCTTGCTGGACAAGGCGATGTGTGAACGCATTGCCCTGTTGACCGCGCAACTGAACGATTGCGACTACTGCGTGGCGGCGCACCATTTCCGGGGCGGCAAGCTTGGTCTGTCGGCAGAAGACCTGGCGCACACGCGCATGGGCCAGTCCGACTCCCCCAAGATTCATGCAGCCCTGGTATTTGTAGAAGCGCTGGTTAAGGGCCAAGGCGCTGTAGCAGCGTCCACCCTGAATACCGTGGCACAGGCCGGCTGGTCTGCCGATGAGCTAGGTGAAATGGTGGGCCATGTGGCGCTGAATGTGTTTTCCAACTATTTCAAGCAAGTGGCCAAGCCAGAACTGGATTTCCCCGCCGCACCCGCGCTGGGTCTGGCCGCCTCACCGGCACTGCATGCGTAAGGGTGTGCCCGCCATGGTCGAACTCCACCGGGCCGATTTGAAGGCCTTGCAGGCATCGGGCACCACACACACCAACCTGTGTGCCCCGGATGACGCACGCTGGGCGGGGATTCAGGCCCTGGCACCCTTGGACACCCTGGAGGCTCCGGCCGGCGCGCGCCATGACTTTTATGTGCTGCACGGTGCTGTGCAGGAGCGGGGCCAGACGCGCGCCGCCGGCACCTTTTTCAGCCGCAACCAGGCGCTCACCCTGAGGGCGGACACGGGCGGCGCCCTGCTCCTGTGGTACCGCGACACCGTGGCCCGCTCCAGTGGCCATGAAACCTGGGCCCCTGGCGAACAGCAGTGGTGGGCCGGCAGCGTGCAGGGCATGCAGTTGGCGCCGCTGTCCAAACACTACCACCGCGTGTCCCTGGTGCATTGGCAAGCGGGCACACGGGCGGCCATGCACACCCATCCCTATGGCGAAGAAATTTTTGTGCTGTCCGGCGAGCTGCG
The DNA here is from genome assembly GCF_030697375.1 of Rhodoferax sp. Classification (GTDB taxonomy): domain Bacteria; phylum Pseudomonadota; class Gammaproteobacteria; order Burkholderiales; family Burkholderiaceae_C; genus Allorhodoferax. The sequence continues at coordinate 129,023 of NZ_JAUYQD010000057.1, forward strand.
CGATGAACGGGGCGCCTACCCCACAGGCAGCTGGATACGCTTTCACCCCGGCTCGGGCCATGCGCCCTACGCGGAACAAGAAACCCTGATTTTGCTGAGAAATGGACACCTATCGACATAAACACTCCACGCGCAACAGCGAAAAAAGCCTCCGCACCACTCTCTCAACCGACACACAAGCCCCATGACATTCACACCCAAAACCATTTTTTCCGCCATCACACTGGCTGCCCTGATGGGCGCTGGCACGCCAGCCTTCGCCCAACCACCCCATGGCCATTCCGAGCAATTGCATGCCAGCAACAAAATCACCCAGACCGACGCCGCCATGCGCGACCTCTGGCTTGGCCATGCCTTTTGGGTGCGCGCGGTGGTACTTGAAACCATGCACGGCAACAAGGCGGCCGCAACGGCCGCGGAAAACGCAGCGGTCAGCAACGCCCAATCCCTGGCGGCCGCGCTAGAACCCTTTTACGGCAAGCCCGCGTCTGAAAAAGTGTTCACGCTGCTGGCGGGCCACTACACCGCTGTAAAGCAGTATTTGCTGGCCACCCAGGCCAAAAGCGGCAAGGGGCAAGACGCGGCGCGCCAGGCCATGTTGGACAACGCCGACCAGATTGCGGTGTTTTTGAGTGCCGCCAACCCCCACCTGCCCCTGGACGGCCTGCGGGGCATGCTGCTGGCGCACGGCGGCCACCATGTATTGCAGATCCAGCAGCTTGACAGCCGCGAGTATGCGCAAGAAGCGCAGACCTGGGACGCCATGAAGGGCCATATGTACGGTATTGCGGACGCCATGACCTTTGCGATTGCCAAGCAGTTCCCGGCCCGGTTTGAATAAACCCACGGCCAGTTTTTGACCCCATTGAACACGCTGGAGATTGAAATGCAGCTACTGCGAACCCCTGTTCCGGCCTCTTTTTTCAGCGTGGTGCTGGGCCTCGTCGGCCTGGGCAACACCTGGCACATGGCCCACCAGTTGTGGGGGTACCCGCAGTGGCTGGGTGAAGTGGTCCACACCGGCGCCATGGGGGTGTGGCTGCTGCTTCTGCTCCTTTACGCCTGGAAGTGGACGCACCACAGGGGTGCCGCCCAGGCCGAAATGCGCCACGGTGTGCAGGGCAATTTTGTGGCTTTGGTGCCGATTTCCACCATGCTCATTGCCTTGGCGCTAGAACCCATGTCGCGGACTGGCGCCACCGTTGTGTTTGTCTTGGGACTGCTGGGGTGGCTGACACTGACGCTGTACCTAGGTGGACGGTGGTTCACCGGGGGGCTGGCTGCAGCCCAGCTGGGCCCCGCGCTGTACCTCCCGGGGGTAGCGGGCAGCTTCAGCGCGGCACTGGTGAGCAGCCACTTGGGCTGGGCGGATTGGGACCAACTGTTCTTTGGGGCGGGCCTTATGTCCTGGCTGGCGCTGGAATCGGTGGTGCTGCATCGCCTGGCCACGGCAGACCCCCTGCCCGAGGCCTTGCGTGCGACCTTGGGCATCCAATTGGCACCACCGGCCGTGGGTTTGGCGGTCTATGTGACCGTAACGCCGGAGCCTGCCGCGCTGGTAGCCCATATGCTTTTGGGCTACGGCTTGCTGCAAGCCCTGCTGCTGCTTCGCCTGACGCCCTGGATTTGCCAACAGGGTTGGTCCATGGCGTATTGGGCGGTCAGTTTCGGGGTGACCGGGCTGGCCTTGGGCGCACAGCGCTGGCTGGCACTGGACCAATCCGCACCTGCGCAGGCACTGGCCCCCGTTTTGTTCTGCTTGGCCAACGGGGTGCTGGGCCTGCTGCTCATCGGCAGTGTGTGGGGCGCCTTGCCAAGGCCCACCCCAGGTGTTGCTCAGGCCAACTGAGGCTCCAACCGGAAGGCGCTGACCGCCTGCACCAACAAACGTGCTTGCTGGCTCAGGCTATCAGCCGCCCCGGCGGACTGTTCAACCAAGGCCGAGTTTTGCTGGGTGGTTTGGTCCAGTTGGGCCACGGACTGGTTGACCTGCACGATGTCGCGGCTTTGCGACTGCGACATCTCCCCCAGTTCGTCGATCAGCGTCACCACCCGTGCGACCTGGGTGCGAATATCGACCATATTGCTGCCCGCGCTGCCCACCAGGCGCGAACCCGCCTCCACCTTCTCCACATTGCTGGTGATCAAGGATTTGATCTCGCGCGCGGCGGTGGCCGAGCGCTGGGCCAGGCTGCGCACCTCGGACGCCACCACGGCAAAACCCCGGCCCTGTTCCCCGGCGCGCGCAGCCTCCACGGCGGCATTCAGCGCCAGAATGTTCGTCTGGAACGCAATGCCGTCGATCACACTCACAATCTCGGAAATGCGCTGGGAGGCCTCGTTGATGTGGGCCATGGTCAACACCACCTCGTTCACCACCTCGCCGCCCCGTTGGGCTGCGCCATTGGCCGCTGCCGCGCAGCTATTGGCTTCACGCGCCATGTCGGCACTGTTGCGCACCATGCCGGATATTTTTTCCATGGCGGCGGCGGTCTCTTGCAGGTTGGAGGCCTGGCGCTCGGTGCGCTGGGACAGGTCGCCATTGCCCATGGCAATTTCGGCAGCGCCAATGGCCACCGAGTCGCTGCTGGCGCGCACCATGCCCACCAGCTCACGCAAAGAGTCCTGCATGACACGCAGCGAATTGGTCAGTTGGCCAACCTCGTCCTGCGCCTCGGTCACCACATGGGTGCTCAGGTCTCCCTGGGAAATGCGCTGGGTCACATGCACCGCCGCCAGCAGCGGACGGGTTACGCTGCGGGCGGTCCAGCTGGCAATCATGGCCCCCAACACCGTGGCCAATACCAGCAAACCCAGCATGGCGTAGCCCGCTTGGCTTACCGTGCGGTCGGCGCCCTGCTGGGCCATCTCCATGCGTTGGTGCTGCAGGCTGATGAGCTCGTCCAGCGCTGAAAAGTAGGTTTTTTGCGCCACGGTCACCCCGCCGATCAAGGCATCGCGCGCGGCTTCGTTCTTGCCTTGCAAGCCCAGCTTGACGGCCTCGTCCATCAGGCCCACATAGGCCAGGCGCGTCGCCGTGACGGTTTTGAGCTGTGCCAGCTCGTCCTGCGCCGTCAGCAACTCTTCCAATTGCTTCAGCAAGGCGCGTGTGGAGCCCCGGTTGCCGTCAATCGTGGCTTTCTCCAGCAGTTTGCTTTTTTCATCGGTGAGCAAGGCGATATTGCGCGCCGCCCGCGCGGTCAGGTTGACGTTGTCCTTGATATGGGCCAGCACCGTGACGATGACCAGGTTGTGGCCGGTGAGCTCGCGCACCTGCGCACCCACCTGTTGCAGTGCGAGCCTGCCAAACAGTGCCACCACAATGCTCACGACGATGAGCAAACCAAACCCCAAACGCATGCGCGTCGCAATAGACCGATCTTTCAGTAGCTTCATGGAATCCTCCCTTGACGGTTGACAATCTTGTTGACTCCAACGTCGTCCCTGTGCGGCGCTTCTGTGAGGCCTGGTGGGTGCAGTATGCCCCCATCCATACACCTCTGCAGCGCAGGGGGTATGGGAGCCATTTATTTTAATAAAATAGGCCTCCAGCCCCCGTAGATATTGCGCAAGCAGCTATTAAATCTATAGCAAAAGTATGGATACCTCGGTTTTCCAGCAGTTTCTCCATCAGCCAGCCGGGGCGCCGCGCCGCTTGGCCACAGCAATCGGCGGTGCCCAGCGGCTGTCGCGGGGCTTTTTGCTGGTGACCAGGGTGATCTCGGCGGGCTCGAACACCTCCAGGTTGTGGGTGATGGGGGTGGTGAGCACATATTGCGCCTGGGTGGAGCGCAAAAAGTGGCCCACCAGCTGGATATTGCGCACGTCCAGGTGGGCAAAGGGTTCGTCGATGAACACAAAGCCGCCAGAGGCGCTTTCTTCGTCTTTGAGCAGCCCCACCAGCAAAATCAGCGACTTGATGACCTGCTGGCCGCCCGAGGCTTCGCCATCGTTCAGGCCGATGCTGCCCTTGCCGTCGAAATTGAAGTTGACCTTCAGGCCCGCCTGGGCCAGCACGGTGTCGTCGTTCTCCAGCGCCGGCAAATCCGCCGCCACCTCCACACCGGCCAGCCCGCCCAGCTCCTGGATGTTGTTGCGGTAGCGGCGCACGGTGCTGCGCAGCACCTCGATATAACTTTCGCGGGCGTTGAACACCGCCGTACCGGCCTGCACATTCTTCACCTTGTGGTCGTCCAGGCTGTAGCCCTGCGCGCGCACGGTGGCTTCCATGCGGCGGTAGCGTTCTTCCACCGTGCTGTCTTTTTCCCAGGTGTCCTGGGCCAAGTCCAGCTCCACGGCCTCCAGGCGCAGGCGGGCCTGGGTTTCGTTGCTGTATTTGGCAACCAGCTCCTGCAGCACCTGGGCGCTGCGCCAGCCGAGAGGAATCTGGCGGCGGCGGTGTTGCGAGGCGTCCACCTCACTGCCGAGCTGTTTGCGCCGTTGCGTCAGTTCCGCCGCTATGCGGTCGGCCTCGGCAAAACGCTGGCGCAGCGCCGCTTCCATGCTGCGGTAGTGGGCCTCGGCACGCTGGTGCTGGGATTTGGCCTCGCCATAGTCCCGGTCCAGCTGCTGCCAGCGGGTGGCTGCGGCAATCCGCGCCTGCTTGGCGCCGGGCAGGGCCTGGCGTGCGGCGGCAAACTCGTCGCTGCGCCGGGCCAGCTCTTGCGCCGCGCTGTGGCCGGCCAGGGCCTGCTTGCAGTCCTCCATCTGGCGCTTGACTGCCAGCAGCGCTTGCGTGGCCGGCCCCAGATCCGCGTCCAGACGGCGCAGGTCGCGCTCCAGCGCATCACGTTGGGCTTGCAGTGCGGCGGCGCCAAACTGGTGGTCGCGCGGCTCCACCCAGACCGAGCGGGCACCCCGGCCGTCAAAGCTGTAGGCCTGCGGCGTGATCCAGTTGCCACTGCTCTTGCGGCCCTCCGCGGGACTGTCCACACAGCGCAGGTTTTGCAGCTGCTGGATTAGCCAGCGGGGCAGCTTGGCATCGAAGCGGATGTGGGCGAGCAGCGTGTGGGGATCGGCCTTGGGCACGGCCTCGCCGGGGGCCACCGTGTAGTGGCGGTAACGCTCGGTGGAGGCTGCGGTGTCGGCCTGGGCCAAGTCACCCGCCTGGTCCAGCAGCACCATCCAGCGCAGGGGGCGCAGCACCCCTTCAATGGCAGCGCGCCAGTGTTCGTCTTGCACCTCCACCACCTCGGCCAGAAAGCGGTGCCCGATGTTTTGCGCCTGCAGGCGCTGGCGCAGGCGGCGCGCGTCTTCAGGAAAAGGAGGAGCCTTTTGGCCCTCCAGCCCTTGCAGGCTGTGCGCAAGGCGCTTCTTTTTTTGTAGCAACTCGCTGTGCTTGGCCTGCAGCTCCTGCTCCTGCCCGTGCAGGTTGGCCAGGTGGGCGGTGAGCGCTTCGGCGTCACTCTCCTTGTCCACCAGGGCCAGCAGCTCGGTTTCGCGCTTGACCAGGTCTTCCAGCGGGCGTTCGCTGTCGCGGGAGCTGTCGCGCTGGGTGGCTGCCGCATCGCGCTCGTCCAGCAGGCGGGCTTCTTCCTGAGCCGTGTGGCCGCGTGCCTCCAGCAAGGCCAGCAAGTCGGCGTTCTTTTGGGCGCGTTCGGCCTTGGCAAGGGCGGTTTGCTGGCGCTGGCGGCGGTGCTCCTTGCTGCGCTCGGTCAGCTTGTGGCGCTGGCCGTGCCACTCCAGCACCGGCAGCACTTCGGTGGCCAGGCGTTCGCGCTCCTGCACCTTGTGTTTCCAGCCCAGGTAGTTGCTGACCTTGTTTTGCAGCTCGGCCAGTTGCGCCTTGCTGTGGTCCAGCTCTTTTTCGGCCTGCTGCATCTCGCGGCTGAGCTGCTGCTGGTGCTCGCGCGCGGTGTCGTAGTGGTTAAGCACCTCCTGGTCGCCAAACACGTCAAACACCAGGCGCAGCAGTTCGCGCGGGCTGTATTCACACAGGCGGTCGGTCTGGCCCTGCTCCAGCGACAGCACCTTGGCAATGGCGGGTGACAGGCCGGCGTCGGACAAGACGCGGCCCCAGGCTTCCACACCCATGGTGCGCAGCTCTTTGTCGGGGCGTTCGCTCAATTGTTCGATGCTGGCATCGCCCTCCACCACCATGTAGCGGCGCACCCAATCGCCGCCATTGCGGTCGATGCGGCAGGCCAGGGTGACCTGGTCGCTGTACAGCAGTTGCCGGGCAAACGGGCGGCTGGAGGTCTGGCGCGTGTGCGGGCGGTTGTCCACCACGGCACGCAGCCAGGCCACCTGGGCGCCGGCGTGGCGGGCATAGGTTTTGAAGTCGCGCGGTTGTGAACATTTGAGGCCCAGCAAGGTGCGCATGGCGTCCAGCAAGGTGGTTTTGCCCGAGCCATTGGGCCCGGCGATGGTGATGATGGACGCATCCAGCGGCAGGCTCACGCGCTGGCAGTAGTCCCAGTGCACGAGTTCAAGGCTTTGTAGGTGAAACATGGGATCAGTCCGGGGTCTGGTGGTCTGCGGTGGAGGATGTGGCCGCGTCCTTGTCGATCTGGGCCTGCGCCTGCTCGCGGGCCAGCACGTCGGCCAGGGCACCGTTGAGAATGCGCGGCGCCAGCACGTCGTAGTCCAGCAGCACATCGAGCAAGGGGCCTTCCTTGATGTCGTCCTGTGCCCGCAGGATGAAGCCGTGGCGCTCCAGCAGCTTGAGGTTGGCGTCCAGGCGGATGCGTTTGCCCAGCTGGTTGCCATAGTCTTCCAGCAAGGCCTTGTAGGACAGCACCGGGCTCACGCTGCGCGTGCTGGGCAGCGGCTTGCTGCTGGCAAACATCTCGTTTTGCGGCGCCTCGGGCTCCACGCGGCTGGCCTGGCGCTCGCGTTTGGGCAGCACGATCAGTGCCCACACCACCACCAGCAAGGCCACCGCATCGCGCGGCAAATCCAGGTTGTTGTTGGCGTTGAGCCCGCCCTCCCCCAACACGCGGGTCAGCGGTGCGGGCAACAGGGTCAGCGTCACATGGTCGGCGTACACGTTGTCCACCCAGCGCAGGCCCACCTGGGCCAGGCGCTGCTCCACCGCCACAAACAGCTCAGTATCGGAGAGGGCCTTTTTGACCCGGGGGTGGGTACGTGGCAGGTATTTGCGGGACAGCAGTTCGGCTATCAGCTGCGCGGCTTCGTCGGCAAGAAGGGTCATGGTTTTTCGGGGGCAGCGGACACACGGCTGTGCTCCAGCTGGCCGCTGCTCAAATGGGAAATTTCGGGATGGTCCAGGGCTGCCAGCACGTTGTGCCACTGCAGCCGCCAGGGCTGGCGCGCCAACTCCCCGGTGGCACCGGGCAGGTCTTGGGCCTGGGCATCGCCCAGCAAGGGCAAAAGTTGCGCTTTGTAGGCCACCTGCGCATAACGCGCGGGCTGCCCCGCAGATTCACCCAGCAAGGCGGCGTGCACGGTGCGGGGTGCGGCGCTTTCGTTCTCGGAGAGGGGGGCGCTGTGGATGAGCGCCCAATCGGCCAACAAGGCCGACAGATCCCCCAGCTCCTGCGGCAGCGCCACAGCGGTGAGGTCGCCCACCGGGGCCATTTGGGCGCTGGGCAAGGGCTCGGCACGCCAGGCCTCGGGGCGGTCACGCTCGAACTCGGCCTCGGCCACGTCCAGCATCTCGTGCGGCGACAAGACCGACAGGCCCACCGGGCCGTGCAGGGCCTCCATGGTCAAACGCTCCAATTGGACCTGGGTTTGCAGCCATAGCTTCACATCGGTGCTGGTGATGCCGGTGGTGCCCAGGGTGACGCGCTGGCGGTCCACCTGCTGCAAGGCGCGGTTGAACTGGCTGGCCATGGCCAGCAGGCGCGACTGCGCCAGCCCCAGGCCACGCGCCGCCTGCTCCAGCGCGCGCTGGCCGTGCGCGTTGCCGATGATGGCAGTGATGGTGCTGGAGGCCTTGTCAATCAGGCGCGACGCCCGGTCATAGCGTTTGCGTGCCTCCCGCAGGCGAAACTCCGAACCGCTGGCAATGGCGTCGGCAAACTCGTGGTGCAAGCGCACCAGCTGCGCCTGCAGCATGTGCACTTGGTTCCCTTGCAGGGTGCCCAACTGGTCGGCCCCCACCACCTGGCTCAACAGGCCCGCCAACTCGTCGTTGGAGGACTGGCCCACCGGGGCCAGCATGGTGGCCAGCTGCTGTGCCAGGGGTGTGAGCCCGTATTGACGCAGGGAATCGTCCCAGGTGAGCAAGGCCGCTTCACGAAAGCGTTTGACCACGCTATCCACCGCCTCGGGGCGCACGGCGTAGAAGAGCTGGTCCAAGGCTTCCCGCGCCAGATAGGCCTGGCCCTGCCCCACCAAGGTGAACAGCATCCACAGGCGCAGGCGCACCAGCCCCGATGGACCCTGCATCAGCGCGCGCAAGGCGTCGGTCACCTCAGGGTTGTGGTCCAGCTGCCAGGCCAGGGCAGAGTCCGACAAGGCATCGGGATCGCGGAAATAGTCCGACAGGGCCGACTCCGTGTCCGGTGGGGCCTGCGGCACGGGGGTGCGTGGGTCGTGCATGGTCAGTGAACCGCTTGGAGATGAAAATTCAAATGGGCACCCAAAGGGCAGATGGCTAAGCGCGTTGCGCCGGGGTGTTCAGGCAGGCCAGAACGCACTGCAAGACAAAAGGAGCGGGATTTTAAGGGCTTTGGGGGGTGTAAGGCAGGTTGTATTCCCGCAAGGTGTCTTTGCGCAGCCGTTCCATGGCCCCTTCCACCTTCATTTTTTTGAGCGTTGCCACCAACAGTGGCGCCAAGGCGGCATGTTTGGAATGCAGGTAGAGGTACAGACTCAAGGGTTTGCCGATAGTGACGAGTTTGACCGGTGGTGGCCGCCCCGCAAACTCACTGCCCCCGGCATCGGACAGAACCGCCAGATCCACCCCACAGTACAAATCGTTGCGGCCGTAATGCAACATGTTCAACGCACTCACCGTGGTGGTGACGTCGGCAATCCGATGGGGCGGCAGCAAGGTTTGCAGGCTTTTCTCACACTCCGTGACGCCTCGGGTAAAGTTCACCGAATACCCCGATCCGGCCAGGTCATCCAGTCGGTTCAACACGATTTTCGGATTGACCGCCCAGAGCGCAACGCCAATGTCCATCACCGGTTCATCGACGCGGACCAGTGTGGGCTGGCTGTCGGCAAAAGCCCAGGGGCGCGTCAAATCACCGTCAATGTGGCCGGAAGCAAGTTCCATGACCAAACGCGCGGTGGGCATGGTCCGAATTTCAATCGCCACCCCCACGCGGTGAAACAAATCCTGGTAAATCCGACGCAGCAACACGCCGCCGTAGTTTCCTTCCGGGCGTGGTGTGCCCAACACCAGCACCGGTGTGGGCTGGGCGTGCACCGAGGCAAGCAGCAGCCAGCCGAACCCAAGCGCCAGCCCCAACACAGACCATTTGCGCAATGCCTTGGGTTTTTTATATTCACCCATGGTGAGTAATGCGGGCGTCAATCATGGCGGAAGTATCGCACCAGAGGCAAAACGCTGCCCGATTCGCACCCGCCGTCAAGCGCCAGCGCCAAGGGGCTGGGCGTCCAGCCCGCTCTGGCGCAGTTTTTCGACCAGTGCGGCGGCAAAACCCGAAAGCTCAGCGCCTTTGCGCACGCAAATCTGCAAATCGCGCTGCGCCCAGGCCTCCTCCATCTCCACCACCACCGGCGGCTCACTCAACCCGGCGCCAGACACCGCGCTGCGGGGCACCAAACCGATGCCTACACCGGCGCCGACCATGCGGCACACGGCCTCAAAGCTGCGCACCTGAATGCGCACGTCCAAATGGCGCCCCAGTGCAGCGGCGGCGTTCATCGTAAAAGTGTGAATGGCCGACCCGGCGTGCAGCATGACAAAGGCGTGGTCCAGCACCTCGGCGAAACTGAGCCGTGTCCGCGCTGCCAATGCGTGTCCACCCGGAACAATCAGCACCAAGCGGTCCCGGCGGTAAGGCGTCAGCGCGATACCGGCACCGCTGCCCGCATCGGCCAAGACACCGACCTCCACTTCTCCACTGGCCACGGCAAGCGCAATTTCCGTGCTGGTGCGCTCTTCCAGGCTGACGCTGACCTGCGGATGCTGTTTCAAAAAATCCGCCAGATCGTCGGGCAAAAAGGAATGCGTCGCGTGGGTATTGGCCCACAGGCTGACGTGGCCGCGAATGCCCGCCGCGTAGGGCGACAGATCGGCGTGCATCTGTTCGATGCGGGCGAATACCTGCCGCGCATTGCGCAACAGCGCCTCGCCAGCCCGCGTCAGCGCCAAACCACGGGCCTGCCGCTCAAAAAGCGCAGCGCTCAAGGCGCCCTCCAACTGGCGCAGGCGGTGGCTGGCCGAGGACGGTGCCAAATGGACTCGGGCCGCACCCCGCGTCAGGTTGCGCTCTTCCGCAATGGCAATAAAGAGCCGCAGATCGATCAGGTCATAACTCATACGCTTTTCCACTTCTGTTCGTAACAGACGAACACACACTTGCCACAATCGCAATTGTGCAAACCAGATTGTGGCGTCATCATTGGAATCTGGCGATTTTGCTTCACGGCAAATAAAGACAGCATTCGTATTCAACGCACAATTCTTTTCACTGAGCACTATATGCCCTGGAAACACTGGTCCTCCGAACGCCTCGGGATCGCATTTGCCGTCCTCGCCGCACTCGGCTTCTCGTTCAAAGCGATCTTCGTCAAACTGGCCTACGCCGTGCCGCAGGCGGTGCCGGTCGATTCCGTCACCCTGCTCGCCCTGCGCATGTGTTTTGCGCTGCCGGTGTTTGCCTGGGTGGGATGGCAGTCCAGCCGCGGTGCCGCGCCCCTGGCCCGGCGTGACTGGCTGGGGCTCACGGCGCTGGGGCTGCTGGGCTACTACGGCGCCAGCATCCTCGACTTCATCGGTTTGCGCTACATCACCGCCGGTCTGGAACGCCTGATTCTGTTCACCTACCCGACGCTGACCATTCTGATTGGTGTGTTGTTCATGGGCAAAACGGCCTCGCGGCGCGAGATTGGCGCCCTGGCGTTGACCTACGCAGGCATCGCACTGGCTTTTGCCCACGACCTGCACCTGGCTGCAGAAACCACCACCGTGCTGATTGGGGCTGCTTTTGTGCTGGGCTCCTCGGTTTCTTATGCCTTTTACCAGGCGGGCAGCGAACCGGTGATTCGGCAGGTTGGTGCCGCCCGTTTTACGGCGCTGGCCATGTTGGTGTCCACCATGGCAACCTTGCTGCACTTCTTTGTCACGCAACCGGCCAGCGCCCTGATCCAACCCCTGCCCGTCTATGCCTATGGCGCCGCCATGGCACTGTTTTCCACGGTGCTGCCGGTGTTCATGAATTCAGCCGCCATCCGGCGCATCGGCTCGGCCCAATCGGTGCTGATCGGCACGCTCGGGCCGGTGCTGACGATCTTTTTCGGCTGGTGGCTGCTGGGCGAGCCGCTGTCGCTACCGCAAATAGCGGGTGCCGCTCTGGTGCTGGCGGGGGTGTTGCTGGTGAGCCGGCGGTGAGCAATTTTGGGCCCCTGCTGACCTTTGCGCCCAGCCGCAATAGATATTTGCGTCACACCAAGCCGATATTGCGCGCGGTCAGCGCCGCTTCCGCGCGGGACGAGACATTGAGCTTGCGGTAAATCTCTTTGGTGTAACCCGACACCGTGTGGGCGCTGATGCCGAGCAGGCGCGCGGCTTCGGCCAGGGTCATGCCTTTGGCGATGATGCCCAGCACCTCGGTCTCGCGCTGGGTCAGGGGTTCGGTCATGTAGTCGTGCATCTGCGGCCGGAAGTGGGCCAACAGGCGCCGGGCAATGGCCGGGGACAGCGGCGGGCGGCCTTCGGCAATGCCGCGCAGCAGCTCGGCGATTTGCTCCCAGCTTTGGTCCTTGAGCAAAAAGCCCTGTGCACCGGCGCGCAAGGCGGGCATCAGGTGCAAATCGTCGTCGTAAATGCTGGCCACCACACACATGGTGGCGGGCGCCTGGTCGTTCAACAGCTTGATCAGGGCGATGCCGCTGCCGTCGGGCAGGCTCAGGTCCACCAGCGCCAGGTCGGGCGGGGGCAGCGTGTGCGCCGCTTCCAGGGCGTCGGCCAGCCGAAAGTAGCGTTGCACGGCAATGCCCGGAAACACGGCTTCCAGGGCCTTGCCCAGCCAGGCGTGGGACTCGTGTAAATCTTCCAGAACCCAAACGCTTTTCATGGTGGTGCACCTCCAGAATCTGTGGCTTGTTCGGCGGCACCCAGCGCCAGCGGCACGTTCAGGCGAATACACACGCCGCCGCCCTCCCGGGGGACGATCTGCAGCGTGCCCTCCAGCACCCGGGCGCGCCGCACCATATTGCCCAGGCCCTGGCCCAAGGACGCTGCATGGGTGTCAAAACCGTGACCATCGTCCTCGACCCCCAGGCGCAGGTGGTCGGGTGCCACGTGGATATCCACCCAGCACATGCGGGCGCCGCTGTGGCGAATCACGTTGGACACCGCCTCGCGCAGGATGCGCGTGACCTGGACTTGCATGCGCGCCGGCAGCATCCAGTCCAGCGCGGGGTCGTTGGCATTCCAGAACACGGCCACCCCCGCCAGCTCCAAACGCTCCACCGTTTCAGAGCGCCAGTCGGCCAGCACATAGGGCACGGGCGTGGGCGCGCCGGTCAGGCCGCGCACCGACAGGCGCATGTCGGTAAGCGCCTGGCGGGCCAGCTCGGCCACCCGGCCGATGTCGTTGGCGTACAAGCTGGCCTGGGTGATGGTGACCAGTTTGGCCCCCAGGTCGTCGTGCAGGTCCGAGGCGATGCGCTGGCGCTCGGCGGCGGCGGCCTGTTCCACGCGCATATCGCTGAGCTGTGCGTAGCTGTGCGCGATTTCCGCCGTTTTGTCAGCCACGCGCTGCTCCAGCTCCCGGTTCAGCCGCTCCGACTCGGTCAAGACGGCCGCAAACTGCTGCACCAGGCGCACCCCTATCGCCAAAAAGAGCATGGGCATCGCCAAATGGACCAGGTGGATCTTGGGGAGTGCCAGCCAGCCTTTTTGCACCGCGATTTCGGCCAGCACCAAGGCCAACATCAGCACCTGGGTGGCGCCCATGAGCCAGAAATCGCGGCGCATGTAATGCCAGCTGTGCCAGGCAAAAAAGGCCAGCGTCAGCACAAACTCGCAGCCCCACAGCACATACACCACGCTGGCGGTGGCCGCCAGAGCGTGCGCAGGCACCAGCATCAGCAGCACCGGGACCGCAGCACACTGCCACAGGAGCAGCTGTTGCACCCACCGGCGGGGCTGGTGAATGTAGTGCAGCAAAAACTGCAGCATGGCGTACACAAAGGGCGCAAACAAGGCGGTGAACAGGACCTCGCCGGTGAGCACGGTAAAGGGCAGGTGCTGCACATAGAGCCGCGTGCCCGCCACCGCCCACAGCACCAGCGCCAGGCCAAAGTACAGGTAATGCCGGTCTTGCCGGCGCACCCAGCCCAGCGCCGTGATGACCAGGCCCACCAACAGCATACAAATCCCGATCACCTGGGCCAGGGTGATGTTCCAAAAATAGCGGGCATCAAAATACGGCGCCAGTTCGGCCTGTTCACCGATGCGCACCTGCGAAAGGCCGCCGCCGCGTTGCCGCGCGGCCACATGCGCGATCGGGTAGCCCACCACCCGGATATCCAGGCGGTTGTCGGTGCCGTGCAGCAGGCTGCGCTGGAAACGGATCAGCTGCGGGAAGTAACAGTTGCGTGTCAGGGGCTCCACCATGGACCCGCCGCCGCCCGCCAGTTGGCCGTTGACCCAGACCTCCAGGTTGGTGCAGGCGCGCTCCACGTAGACCGCTGGCAAAGCCCAGCCACCGTCGTCAAAACGCATGTGGTACCAGCGCTGCTCCGGCAAGGCGCTGGGGCTGTCCTGCCAGTCGTGGGGCAGCGGGCTCAGGGTGTGCGTAACCCGGTCGGGCGGTGTGTTGGATGCGTCCTGCACGATGCTGGCCCGGTCCACGATACGCACCGTGGACGCGGGCTGTGCCTGGACGGGCAGCAGCCAAAACAAGAGTGAAAGAACGAGCAAATACGCCATGGTGGACGCAGGATACGCGAAACCCTGCCCCCCGCCACCCCCCGCGTTCAGGGGGTGCACGCGGCCCGGTGTGCGCCGTACATTGCCTAGCCAGCACACCCCGCAATGCCCCCCCTCACAGGAGAACCCCATGTCCATCCATCCATCTGGTGCCCCCTTCGCCTTGGCGTGGGCCGCCGTCGCCACCCTGGCCTGCAGCAGCGCATGGTCGCAAACCGCCCCCGCCAGCATCGAGCGGGTCCGCGACGGCGACACTGCGCTGAGCTGCCCCCAGCTCGACTCCGCCATGGCGGAAATGAATACCGCACAGGCAGAGGCCAGCGCGGCGCAAAGTAGCGGCAATACCACCGCCAAGGCGGGTGCCGTGAGCGGCGTGGCGGCCGAGGTGGCGGGACGCACCGGCCTGTTTGGCGCCCTCGGCGGCTTGGGCGGGCAGTTGTTTGGCAAGCTGGCCGCCAAAACCACGGCCGAGGTGGCGCAGCAGTCCGGCCAGGCCAGCGCCCAGGAAGCAGCCACCCGCATGCAGCAGGCCAAGGAACGCAAAGCCCACTTGCTGCAACTCGCGCTCGGCAAGGGCTGCGCCACCACGGAGACGGCGGACCTAGCCAGCAGCCCCCCCGTCGCCCAAGCCGCGGCAAGCGCCGTGGACAGTGCGGCCAGCGCCACCGCGGCATTGGAGTTGCCCGAGCTCGACCCCGCGCAATGGTTCGACGGCAAGATGGGCGGCACCTTTGGCGAAAAAACGGTGAACGCGTTTGCCCGCAACAACCGGGTGGCCATCGCCGGGCTGCGGGTCATTTTTGTGACCCACAACGAAGCCTCGGCCATCACCCGGGGCACCTACATGCCAGGCCGTGAAACCGGCACCGCCAAGGCCAAAATGAAAGTGGACTTGCAAGGGGTGGATGACGCAACCCTGCAGGCCATCACCGATGCCGCCTACCAAAGGCTGGTGGCGCAGTTGAAGTCCGCCGGGCGCGAGGTCATAGCGACTGAGCAGTTGCAAGGCCTGTATGCCGACTTCAAGACCAGCGCTGTGCCGCAGGAGGTCAGCGTGGGGGCCCTGCGCGGGCGCGCCTTCACACCGCGTGGGGTGCCGCTGTGGTGGCAAATGGGCGATGCCTGGGGTGATGCCGGCATGAGCCAGACCAACAACCGCGCCTTCAACGAACTCGCCAAAAGCGCCAACGCCCTGACCATTGCCCCGGCCATCGTGATTGACTTTGCGCGCATGCAGTCCAGCGGCAACCGCAGCGGCTTCACCAGCCGCGGTGCGTCGGTGGGGGCCAGCCTGACCATGAGTGTGTCGGGCTTCTACACCCGGGTGGTGCGTGCGGAAGAAGTCCGCTACGGTGGCGTCTCCAAGGGGGACGACGGCGCGCTCAACCTCGTCAAACAGATCGACACCGAAGCCGAGTTTGCCGACCTGCAACAGGTGGAGGAAAACGACAACGGTTCGGTCATGAGCCTGTTCGGCGCCCTCGGTGCCAAGAGCAAGCAGACCGTGAGCGTGGCCAAAACCAGCAACGCCGCCTACAGCCGGGTGGCCCATGCCGTGCTCCAGCAAGCCACCGGTGCATTTTCCAAGCTGTTCGCGGCCTACCCGGCGCCCCAATAAGGGCAGTCCCTGCCCACCTCTGTCCCCACCCCCACCTCACCCCCGTATGTAAAGGAAACACCATGGAACACCTCGCTTTTTCAACATTGACCCTGCGTGCCGTCGGCGCCGGCCTGTGCCTGCCCTTGCTCCTGGGGGGCTGCGGCGGCGGCTCGGGTGACGACACGACCACGCTGAGCGGCGTGGCCATGGCCGGGCCGTTTACCAGCGGCACGGTGTGTGCCTACAAGGTGACCAATGCGGCGCTGAGCACCCAACTGGCCTGCTCCGCCATTGACGCGGCCACCAGCGGCTACAGCATCAACTTCAGGGGCTACACCGGGGATGTGGTGGTGGCCATGGAGGGCAGCCCGGCCTACGACGACGAGGCCACGGTGGGCGATGAGACCACCGGCACACCGCTGCAGGGCACCTTGCGCTCCATCGTCAACGTGACCGGCGCGGGCGCCGTGCAAGTGGCCTTGACGCCCATGACCGAAGCCGCCATCCGCACCGCCGCCAGCCTGAGCCGCGCCGCCATTGCCACGGCGGCGGCGCAACTGAGCCAATCGTTTGGCATGGGAAGCGGCTTCGATATGTTCTCCACCCTGCCCCAGCGCGTGCCCTCGGCGGGCAACCAGGCGGCCTACCGGCATGCGCTGGCCGCCTTGTCGCGCATGCAGCAAGCGGCCGGGGTGCAATACAACGCCAACCTGGGCAGTTATCTGAGCTACTTTGCCAGCAACACCAGCAGCCTGCAAAGCACCATACGCACCGCCGTGGCGGCCAACTTGCCTTCGAACTGCAGCTTCACCAATGAAGCCCTGGCGTGCACCGTGGCCAGCAGTTCCTCGGGGAGCAGTGGCGGTTCCGGCAGCGGTACCTCCAGCGGCAGTGTCTCCGCGCTGCTGAAATCGACGGCCAATGGGCACTACATGTTGTCGTATTCCAGCGGACCCAACATCGGCATCGACTTTCGTGCGCCCAGCACCCTGCGCCTGACCATGGACAGCACCACCGGAGGCCTGCAGGGGTATGACACCGACTCCAGCGCAGCCGCCAATTCCCGCGAAAACGTCCTGATTGGCAATAACTCCATCGCGGAACTGGGTGGCAACGCCGACATCACCTGGGGCCGCTGGAACGGTGGAACGGCCACCGGCAATTACTATGGCAACAGCGGCATGCCCGGGGCCATCGGCGCAACGCAGGGCTTTCATTACGTGATCGGCACAGCGGCTGCGCTGCCCACCACCGGCACCGTGAGCTATACCGTGTTGGGCGCCACCCAGCCCACCGTGGGCAGCGGCGGGGTCGGCAGCTTTACCGGGACCATCAAAGTGGACTACGCCACCGACAAGGTCGGGGTCGATCTCACGGTCACCATGCCGGACCACACCTACCATGTGGTGTCCACCGGTGGTTTGACCACCCTATCGACCTCCGAGCTGGCCATCAACCGCATCTACCTGAGCGGTAGTGGGGGTGCTGCGGGCGGGGACACCATCTTTGGCAACATCGCCATGCCCTTGGGCGGCACCGCATGTACCGCCGCCAATTGCTCCTTTATGTTTGACGGCATGGTGGTGGGCGCTTCGGGGTCCAACCAGGTGGGCGGCACCTACATGATTTACACCAGCGGCCCGGGTGCGGGCTCGGTGCATGGCGCAGCGGTGTTCACGCCACAACCTTAGGATATAGCGAGGAATTTCTTGCGACATCCGAAGACCGTCCGTTGGCGATTGCATCGCACAGGCCTCCGGCTAGGGGTAGCCGGAGGCAGTCGCCACTGCCAGCAACCCGGCCGAGGCCAGCACCGCGCTGGGTGTGCGCCCCCACCAGCGCTGAAACTCCCGTGTCATATGGGCCTGGTCGGAAAAACCGTGATCCGCGGCGCACGCCACCAAGGAAGGTGCATGGGACAGCCCTGCCGTGGCACGGCGAACGCGGGCCAGGCACTTCCAATACGCGGGATGGCGCCCCGTGGCGGCCTGCACCAGCCGCTGCAAGGTTCGCTCGGACACGCCCAACTGCCGGGCTGCTGTGGCCACGGTGGTGCTGACCGACAGGCTGTGCAGCGCATCGACCACGCGGGGGTCCAGGCGCACGCAGGCATCAAGCAAAGGCAAGGCATCCTGCGCATCGTGCAGCGGGCCGGCCTGCACAGCGCGCATGAGCCGGGCATCGTCAAACTGGGCGCCGGGTTGCAAGCGAAAGCCCCAAAAACACTCCCCCACCGTGCCTGGAACGTCGTAAAACGTATCGGCCAATGCGGTCAGCAACCATTGGGGGCGCTGACCCGGCACCACATGCAAAATCAGATCACGGCAGCCATCGGGCAGCACGACCGTGCTATCGGTGCTGGTGGACGTGTAACGCCACGCTTGCAAAACGGATGCGGGTAGGGGCATAGTCTAGGCGCGCTTGGGGCGCAGCTCATTCGTCAGCGTCTTCGATGACCGGCCGCCTTGCGACAGCGTCGAGCAACTGCTGGGCTTGCAGGTTGCCAATGGCCGCTTCCGCCAACAAAAAGCCCCCGACATCGCCAATACTGATGATGGCGTCGGCGCCCGCCGCTTCCAGATAGAGCCGCTGACTGGGGTCTAGCAATTCCGCGACGATACGGGCACTGGGGTTGGTCTTTCTGACCATCAGGCAGTTGACCGTGGTCAGTGCGTCGGCATGCTGGCGTTCGTTGTAGTTGGCCAGCAGCACAACCAAGGCAGCGCTGGCCAAAGAAGCGCGTGCCAGCGCGTCGCCCCGAATCGGATAGGTGGACCGGGTAAATTGCAAAAACGGATCATCGACCGGTTTTTGTTCAAGATCAGCCATCACCAGAATCGGGGTCGAATGGTGCCGTGGGTCGTTGCGCAAGGTGGAGACGATCTGAACGCCCTTGAGGTTCCACCCCACCAACACGATATGCTTTTCAAGTGTGTGCATTTTGAGCCCCATTTCCTCTTTCAATTTAC
The DNA here is from genome assembly GCF_030697375.1 of Rhodoferax sp. Taxonomy (GTDB): domain Bacteria; phylum Pseudomonadota; class Gammaproteobacteria; order Burkholderiales; family Burkholderiaceae_C; genus Allorhodoferax. Next base: position 147,633 of record NZ_JAUYQD010000057.1, read on the forward strand.
GTTCAATCAACACGGCTGCCGCGAGCGCGCAGAGCAAAGCCGTCAGCAGTTTGGACAGGATGACCACCACACTCATCACCAGGCGTCCGCCGGTAGTAAGCGGCACCACGGCCGAGTCACCCGAGGTCATCATCGCCACCAGCAGGAAATAAATGGATTCGACGGGGCCGTGGATGCGCGGATTGATACCGACCTCCAGGAAATAGACCAGCAAGGCGCAGCCAACCCACACGGCAGCAAAAATCACCGTCAACTCGGCAATGAAACGGTAGCGCGCCACGGCCATGAGCCGTATGAAGATCGACGATATCAAACCACGGGATGGCGCCATGCTTGCTCCCTTTTTGCGGCGTGGGGCCGCGTTGCGACAATGCCTGCGTCAAGGACTACCCAATGGGCAGTACACACCCACACTATAGTCCTGCCCATTGGCTTAGACACCGACAGTTCACCGGTATAAACCCTGCTTGACGGACCTTGATAAATTTCACGGCATGGAGCCATCGGATGCACTTGAGGCCAGCGCAGCGATGCGCACCGCCAAGGCTACTGACGCGAGCTCTGGGAACCGCCACACTTCATGACGAGTCCTGTTCCACAAGCTCCCTGACAATGGCCAATGCCCCCGGCAGGTCCTCGCTGGCAACCGACCCCAGCGCCACGCGAATCGCATGCGGCACATGGGTGGTGGTGGCGAAGCCTTCCGCAGTGGACACCGACACCCCCCGCTGGGCCAGCGCGGCGGCGATGCGGTCCGCACGCTGGTCTTCGCCCAGTGGCAACCAGACGAAGTAGGAGTTGGGATGCCGCACCAGTGGCAGCCCGGCGAGTGCCTTCAGCGCAATGGCCTGGCGCCGGGCGGCGTCGGCACGTTTCTCGGCCTCCAGGCGGGCAACGGTGCCGTCTTCAATCCAGGCGCAGGCGATGGACGTGATCACCCCGGCGGTGTTCCATGCGGTGGCGCGCACGGCGCGCTCGATGGGCGCGATCAGCACCTGCGATGCCGCGACAAAGCCAAAGCGCAGGCCGGTGGCGACGCTCTTGGAGATGCTTGACAAATAGACCGTGCGCTCCGGCGCCAGGGTTGCGATGGGCGCGGGCGCATCGGGCGCGAGGTAGGCATAGGACGCGTCCTCGATCACCAGCAGGTCGTGGGCCCGCGCTATTCTCACCAGGCGCTTGCGTGCGCGTACATCCATCACGCAACCCAGCGGGTTGTGCAAGGTGGGCATGGTGTAGATGGCGCGCACGGGCCGCGCTTGGCACAGGCGCTCCAGCGCGTCCAGGTCGGTGCCGGCGGGGCCGACGGGCACCGGCGCCAGGTCCAGCCGCAGGTGCTCGGCCAGCACGCGAAAGCCAGGGTAGGTCAGCGCATCCACGGCCACGATGTCACCGGGGTTCAACAGGCCCATCGCGGCCACGGCCATGCCGTGCTGCGCACCGTTGACGATCAGAACCTGGTCGCCGCTCACCTGCAGTTGGCGGGCCTGCAAGTGCCGGGCCACGATGGCGCGCTCGTGGGGGCGCCCGCCATAGGGGTGGTAGTGCAGCAGGGATTCCAGATCGCCCGATGCGGCCAGTCGGCGCAGGGCGTCGCGCAGCAAGTCGGTCTGGCCAGCCACGCTGGGGTAGTTGAACGACAGGTCGATGGCGCTGGCGGCGGGGGTGGCCAGATCGGCACCCGCTCCGCGCGGGTAGGACTGGTCGCGCACAAAGGTGCCACGGCCGGTCTCGCCGACAACCAGGCCTATGGCTTCCAGCTCGGCATACACACGGCTCGCGGTGGCCAGCGCCAGGCCATGGGTCTGGGCGAGTTGGCGGTGGGTCGGCAGGCGGAATGCGGGCCGCAGCCGCCCGGTGCGGATGTCTGCCGCTAGTGCGTCAACGACCTGTTTGTACCGAATCTGGCCCATGGTGTGCTCGCTAGCGTATCTATGACAATTTTTTGATTGTATTGAGTTCCCCCCCATACGATGGCATCTTTCGCCATCCCATCATTCACGCGGGCACAGCCCCATAAGGAAACACACCATGCGCATTGCCATTCTGGCCTTTGACGGTTTCAACGAACTCGACTCACTCATCGCACTCGGCATCTTGAACCGGGTCAAAAAACCGGACTGGCAGGTGGCCCTGGTCTGCCCCACGCCCAAGGTGCGCTCCATGAACGGCATCGTGGTGGAGGCCCAGGCCCCGCTTGCCTATGCCCGTGATGCCGATGCGGTGCTGATTGGCAGCGGCATGCAGACCCGCAATGTGGTCAAGGACGATGTGCTGATGGCGCAGTTGGACTTTGACCCGGCCCGCCAACTGCTGGGGGCCCAATGCTCCGGTGCGCTGGTGCTGGCCAAACTGGGCCTGCTCAATGGCGTGCCCGCCTGCACCGACCTGACCACCAAGCCATGGGTGCAAGAGGCCGGCATCACGGTGCTGAACCAGCCCTTCACCGCCCAGGGCAATGTGGCCACGGCCGGCGGCTGCCTGGCCGCGCCCTACCTGGCCGCGTGGGTGATTGCGCGGCTGGCCGGCATCGAGGCGGCGGAAGAAGCGATGTACTACTTTGCCCCGGTCGGCGAAAAGGAGGCTTTTGTGGAGCGTGCCCTGGGGCATATCGCACAGCAGGTGACTGTTTACACTTCCGCGTGACCAACAACGCCATGTGCGCCCTACTGCCCTATGCAAGCCTTGCTGAACGCCATCGCAAAGATGGACCTGCCCACCGATGCCCAGCGCGTATTCCATGGCCGGGGCGGCCTGTATCCCGGCTGCGAGCACTGGGTGCTGGACGCCTACCCTCCGGTCTGGGTGCTGACCAGCTTCCAATCGGTCACCGTCGATGAACTGGCGTCCATCCATGCCGCCCTGTCTGACCGCCTGCGGCAAATCGCCCCGGACCAGGCCCTCAACTGGGTTTTCCAGTGCCGATTGGACGGGCAAACAGAAACTAAGGCGATGGCCGGCAGCGTACCCGAACCGCATGTGGTCACGGAAAACGGAACGCAGTACCGGGTGCATGTGCTCAGGGGCCAAAACCATGGCCTGTTTCTCGACATGGCTGAGGGCCGGCGCTGGGTGCGAGAGCATGCCGCAGCCCACCCGGGGCTCAAGGTGCTCAACCTATTCGCCTACACCTGCGCCTTCTCCGTAGTGGCACGGCAAGCTGGAGCCCGGCAGGTGGTCAATTTGGACATGAGCCACGGGGCGCTGGCCATCGGCCAGCAAAACCACCAACTCAACGGCCTGACCTCCGGAGCCAGCTTCCTGGCCCACGACATCTTCACGACCTGGGGCAAGATCAGCCGAGGGGGCCCGTATGACCTGATCATTCTCGACCCGCCCAGCTACCAAAAAGGCAGCTTCGTGGCCACCAAAGACTACGCACGCCTGATGCGACGCCTGCCCGACCTGCTCGAACTGGGTGGCCACGCCTTGCTGTGCCTGAACGCACCGGAGCTGGGGATGGCTTTTTTGCAAGACCAAATGCAAGAACTTGCCCCCGACCTGACGTTTGCGCAGCGCCTGCCGAATCCCCCAGCGTTTGCGGACGTGTCGGCCGAGCGAGCGCTCAAGGTGCTGGTGTACCAGGGGCCTACTACCCCACAGCCCGGCTCGTCTTGATCCCCTGCCCTGCCGCCCACGCGCCCACATCGTCTCGCCGTATGGCGGCTGCCATCAGGCCCGGGAAGGCATCGGGCGTGCAGGCAAAGCTGGGCACACCCAAGGCGGCCAGTTTGGCGGCCAGCTCACGGTCGTAGGACGGGGCGCCTTCGTCGCTCAAGGCCAGCAGTGTGATGAACTGCACGCCAGCCTCCACCAGCTCCTGCGCACGGCGCAGCAGACCGGCTTCGACACCGCCTTCATACAAGTCGGATATCAACACCAGAATGGTGTTGCGCGGCTCCTGGATGATGGTTTGGCAGTAGCCCACCGCGCCATTGATGTCGGTG
>NZ_JAUYQD010000061.1 GCF_030697375.1 Rhodoferax sp.
TGAAGGACCACGGGCTGGAGGCATGCTGCACGCTCGGCATGCTCAGCGACACCCAGGCGCGCACGCTCAAGGGGGCCGGCTTGGACTATTACAACCACAACCTCGACACCGCGCCCGAAGCCTATGGCCGCGTCATCACGACGCGCGACTACGCCGACCGCCTGAACACGCTGGGCCATGTGCGCGACGCCGGCATCCACGTGTGCAGCGGCGGCATCGTCGGCATGGGCGAGTCGCGCCGCGAGCGAGCCGGCCTGATCGCCCAGTTGGCCAACCTCGAGCCGTACCCGGAGTCGGTGCCGATCAATCACCTCGTGCAGGTCGAGGGCACACCGCTGCACGGGATCGCGCCGCTCGACCCGTTCGAGTTCGTTCGCACCGTTGCGGCGGCCCGCATCACGATGCCGCGCGCGCGCGTGCGCCTGTCGGCGGGGCGCCAGCAGATGGGCGAAGCGGTGCAGGCGCTTTGTTTCCTGGCCGGGGCCAATTCGATCTTCTACGGCGACAAGCTGCTGGTCACCGGCAACCCCGACTGGGCCGCCGACAGGCGCCTGTTCGACACACTCGGCATCGCCGCGTGCTGACAACCAGCTTCGAGGTCAGATCATGTTCCGAACGCTTCTGAAATCCAAGATCCATCGCGCCACGGTCACCCACTGCGAGCTGCACTACGAGGGCTCGTGTGCGATCGACGACGACCTGCTCGACGCCTGCGACATCCGCGAGAACGAGCAGGTCCACATCTGGAACATCAACAACGGCGAGCGCTTCGTCACCTATGCGATTCGCGCCGAACGCGGCAGCGGCATCGTCTCGTTGAACGGCTCGGCTGCACGGCGCGCTTCGGTGGGCGACCTTGTCATCATCGCGGCGTTCGGCATGGTGTCCGATTCGCAGCCCGAGCCCCACCTGCCGCGCCTGGTGTTCGTCGATGCCGGAAACCGCGCCACCGGGCTCAAGCACCAGGTCGAGGTGCAGGCGGTCGCGACGTGAGCGAGACGCGCAAGCCCGTCACGCTGCACCGGCTGCGTGCGATGCACGCGGGCGGTGAAAAAATCGCGATGCTGACCTGCTACGACGCCAGCTTCGCGCGGCTGCTCGACGCGGTGGGCGTCGACGTGCTGTTGGTCGGCGATTCACTCGGCATGGTGCTGCAAGGCCATGCCAGCACGGTGCCGGCGTCGCTCGACGAGATGGCGTACCACACGCAGTGCGTGGCGCGTGGCAACACGCAAGCGTGGATCGTCGGCGACCTGCCGTTCGGCAGCTACCACGAAAGCACCGATCAGGCGATGCGCAGCGCGGCCCGGCTGATGCAAAGCGGCGCGCACATGGTGAAGCTCGAAGGCGGCGGCTGGACGGTGGACACCGTGCGTTTTCTGGTCGAGCGCGGCATTCCGGTGTGCGCGCACCTCGGGCTGACACCGCAGTCGGTGCATGCGCTCGGTGGCTACCGCGTGCAGGGGCGGGACGCACAAGCCGCCGACACCTTGCGCCGCCATGCCCATGCGCTTGCCGACGCCGGTGCCTCGATGCTGGTGGTCGAGCTGATTCCGAGTGCGCTCGCCACCGAGCTCACGCAGGCCCTGCCGATCCCCGTGATCGGCATCGGTGCCGGCCCCGGCTGCAGTGGCCAGGTGCTGGTGCTGCACGACATGCTCGGAATCACCTCAGGCCGGCTGCCGCGCTTCGTGCGCAACTTCATGGAAGGTGGCGGCAGCATCGAGGATGCCGTGCGCCGCTACGTCGCCGCCGTGCGCGACGGCAGCTTTCCCGTCGAGTCGATCCACACCTACTGAACCCGTTCCACCATGCGCGTCATCCACACCATTGCCGAACTGCGCCAGGCGCTGGCCGGCACCACCCGCACCACCCTCGTGCCCACGATGGGCAACCTGCACGCCGGCCACCTGTCGCTGATCGAGTGCGCGAAGGAAGCCGGCGGGCCGGTGGTGGCGAGCATCTTCGTCAACCGGCTTCAGTTCGCACCGCACGAAGACTTCGACACCTACCCGCGCACACTGGAGCGCGACTGCGAGATGCTGCGCGCCGCGGGCTGCAATTTCGTGTTCGCACCGAACGAGGCCGAGCTGTACCCGGAGCCGCAGGCCTACAAGGTGCAGCCGCCCGGCGCGCTCGCCGACATTCTCGAGGGCCATTTCCGCCCCGGCTTCTTTACCGGCGTGTGCACCGTTGTGCTCAAGCTCTTCAATTGCGTGCAGCCCCGTGTGGCGGTTTTCGGCAAGAAGGACTACCAGCAGCTGATGGTGATCCGCCAGATGGTGCGGCAGCTCGCACTGCCGATCGAGATCCTCGCGGGCGAGACGACCCGCGCCGAAGACGGCTTGGCACTGTCGTCGCGCAACGGCTACCTCGATGCCACGCGGCGGGTCGAGGCGGTCACGCTGTCGCGCGAACTCAAGGGCATTGCAGCGGCGCTGCGCAGCGGCCGGCGCGATCTGGCGGCGCTGGAAGACGCGGCGATGCGATCGCTCACCGCCCGCGGCTGGTCGCCCGACTACGTGGCAATCCGGCGCCGCAGCGATCTGGCGGCGCCATCGAGCGGCGAGGCGCTCGTTGTCGTGGCTGCGGCGAAACTCGGCGCAACACGCCTGATCGACAACCTAGAACTCGACGCGGCAAGTTAGGCGATGCCCGACAGCGCTGCCCTGCCCATCGTCATCGTCGGTGCCGGCCTGGCCGGGCTGTGCACGGCCCTGCACCTGGCCGACCAGCGCCGCGTGATCGTGCTCGCCAAGCGCGGCCTGCACGAAGGCGCGACGGCGTGGGCGCAAGGCGGCATCGTCGGCGTGCTGGGCGCCGACGACAGCGTGGCTGCGCACGTGCGCGACACGCAGGAGGCCGGTGCCGGCCTCGTCGACGAACACAGCGCGCGCTTCATCTCGCAGAACAGCGCCGCCGCCGTCGAGTGGCTGATGCAGCAAGGCGTGCTCTTCACCGACGATGCGGCCGGCCCGCTCGGCCTGCACCTCACGCGCGAGGGTGGCCACGGCGTGCGGCGCATCGCGCACGCGGCCGACGCGACCGGCAAGGCGATCCACAGCGCCCTGCTCGCACGCGCCGCGGCGCACCCGAACATCGAGCTGCGCGAACACACGATGGCCGTCGACCTGATCACCTCGCGCCACCTGAAGCGCGCGCCGGCGCAGCGCTGTTACGGCGTCTACGCGCTCGACATCGCCCAAGGCCGCGTCGAAACACTCGCCGCCAGCGCGGTGGTGCTGGCCACCGGCGGGATCGGCAAGGTCTACCGCTACACGACCAACCCCGACACCGCCACCGGCGACGGCATCGCGATGGCCTGGCGCGCCGGCTGCCGGGTGGCGAACATGGAGTTCATCCAGTTTCACCCAACCTGCCTGTACCACCCGCAGGAACGCAGCTTCCTGATCACCGAAGCGCTGCGCGGCGAGGGTGCGATTCTGCGCCTGCCCGATGCACCAGCCGGCGATCCCGCCGTGGGCACACGTTTCATGCCGAACCACGACGAGCGCGCCGAGCTTGCCCCGCGCGACATCGTGGCCCGCGCGATCGACTTCGAGATGAAAAAACACGGCCTCGACTGCGTGCTGCTCGACGCAACGCACCTGGGCGAAGCGTTCCTGAAAGCGCACTTCCCGACCATCCACGCGCGTTGCCTGCAACTCGGCATCGACATCGCGCGCCAGCCCATTCCCGTGGTCCCGGCCGCGCACTACACCTGCGGAGGCATCGTCACCGACCTCGATGGCCGTGCCGACCTGTCGGACCTGTATGCGGTCGGCGAAGCCGGGTACACCGGGCTGCACGGCGCGAACCGGCTGGCCAGCAACTCGCTGCTGGAATGCGTCGTGATGGGCCGCACCTGCGCCGAGCACATCGCGCGTCAGGCGCAGAGCGCGGGGCCGTCGGTGCCGGACTGGGACGAGAGCCAAGTCGAGGACGCCGACGAGCAGGTCGTGATCTCGCACAACTGGGACGAGCTGCGCTTGCTGATGTGGAACTACGTTGGCATCGTGCGCACCACGCGCCGGCTCGAGCGCGCGCTGCACCGCATCGCGCTGCTGCGCGGCGAGATCGACGAGTACTACGCCAATTTCCGCGTCAACCGCGACCTGCTGGAATTGCGCAATCTGGTCGACTGCGCCGAGCTGGTCGTGCGCTCGGCGCTGATGCGCCACGAGAGCCGCGGCCTGCACTACAGCCGCGACTTTCCGAACCCGCTGCCGGTGAGTTTCCCGACCGTGCTGACGCGGCCGGCGCGTAGCGAGGCGCAGGGCCGTGCCGACGGCCCGCCGAGGGTGGAGGTTTGAGTTGCACGCTCGCGTCCCAACGCTGAATTGCGCCGGGATACTGTCCGCCAATCCTTCGCCGACAGGCGGCGACCCCTGCTGATCCCGGTCTGCTCTTGCGTTATTCGGGGCCTTCGTCTCCGGCCTCGTATCATCATCGGCGAGCGCTGTTTCAGACACTGCGTGCGACGAAGTCGTGCGGCTGCAGGAGCAAATATTGTCACGTGATTCAAAGTGTTTGGCGGTCGATTCGCGAACCAGGATCGCCGTGATGGGCGCGGGCGCCGTCGGCTGCTATTACGGCGGGATGCTTGCGCGTGCCGGCCACGACGTGGTGCTGATTGGTCGTTCGGAGCACGTCCGGGCGATCGAGCGGGATGGGCTTCGGCTCGAAGCGCACGGTTGGGATGAGCGGGTGCATCTGTCCGCCAGTACGCAGGCGAGCGCCGTCAGCGGGGCGAACCTGGTCCTGTTCTGCGTGAAGTCGACCGACACCGAACCCGCAGCGGCCCAGATGCGCACGCACCTCGCACCCGACGCGGTGCTCCTGACGCTGCAGAACGGCGTTGACAACGCACAGCGATTGCGCGCCCTGCTGCCTCAAGTGGTGGCGACTGCGGTGGTTTATGTCGCCACCGAGATGGCCGGCGCCGGGCACGTCAGGCATCACGGCCGCGGCGAACTGGTCATCGAGCGGTTCAGCGGCAGCCATGCCGTGCAACAGATTCTGATCGAAGCAGGCGTGCCCACCGAGATTTCCGACAACGTTCGTGGGGCGCTCTGGACCAAGCTGATCCTGAACTGTGCGTACAACGCGCTCTCGGCAATCGCGCGCCTTCCCTATGGCCCACTGGTACAGGGCGACGGCGTGAGCGAGGTGATGCGTGACGTGGTTGCGGAGTGCCTGGCCGTCGCGCGGGCCGACGGGGTTCAGATTGCAGGCGACGTCGATGCGGCCGTCCGCCAGATCGCGCGGACCATGCCAGCCCAGTACTCCTCGACGTCGCAGGATCTCGCGCGTGGAAAGCGCAGCGAGATCGATCATCTCAACGGCTTTGTCGTACGTCGAGGCGAAGCGCTCGGCGTTGCGACGCCGGTCAACCGCGTGCTGCATGCGTTGGTCAAGTTGCTGGAGAGCAGCAGGCCCGCGATGTGCGCTGCTCGGGGGCCGATGGGACGTTCGACACTGTCCGCTGCGGTGTCGTCGAACGACTCAATGGCCGCTCATTCGACCCCGCCAGACACCCGCATCGAGTAGTCCACCGCCCGAACGTCCTTCGTCAGCTTGCCGACCGAAATGCGGTCGACGCCAGTGGCGGCGATGCTGCGCAGTTGCGCAAGCGTGACGCCACCCGAGGCTTCAAGCACGGCGCGACCTGCCGTGACGGCCACTGCCTCGCGCATCGCCGTCTCACTGAAGTTGTCGAGCAACACGCTCGTTGCTCCGGCGGCGAGCGCTTCGCCCAACTGGCCCAGCGTCTCGACCTCGCACTGGATCTCCACGCCCGACTGCAGTGCGAACGCACTCGCCAGCGCTGCCGCCACGCCGCTGGCCGCGGCGATGTGGTTTTCCTTGATCAGCATGCCGTGCCACAGCGCGAGCCGCTGGTTCCGCCCACCGCCCACCCGCACCGCGTACTTCTGGGCCAGGCGCAGGCCGGGCACGGTCTTGCGCGTGTCGAGCACGGCGCAGCCGGTCGGCTTCGGCGACGCGCCTTCGATCGCGCGCACGTGCTCGCGCGTGGTCGTGGCGGTGGCCGAGAGCAATTGCAGGAAGTTGAGCGCAGGCCGTTCGGACGAAAGCAGGGCGCGCGCATCGGCTTCGATCTCGCAAACCTGGGCATCGGCTGCGAGGTCAGCCCCTTCGTCGAAGAGCCAGACGATGCGCGCTGTCGCATCGAGTGCGTGTACGCAACCGTCGAACCAGTCGCGCCCCGCCAGCACCGCGTTCTCGCGCACCTTCACCGTGGCGCGCACGCGGCGGCCGGTGGGGATCAGGCGGCCGGCCCAGTCGCCGGTGCCGAGGTCTTCGCGCAGCGCGTCGCGGATGTTGCGCTCGCGCGCCTGTTCCAGCGTTTCGTTGTGCTCGAACATGTCAGGCGGCGCCGAGGTGCGGGACGTGTGCCAACGGTTTGCCGGCCGGATGCGCCGCCACGAAATCGAGCATGCGTTCGATGCAGCCCAGCGCCTGGCCGCGCACCGGCTCGGGCACGCTGATCTCGCCGCGGCCTTGCAACAGACAGTCGAGCACCCCCTGCAGTTTGTTCATCGCCATCCAAGGGCAGTGCGCACAGCTCTTGCAGGTGGCGCTCTGGCCGGCGGTGGGCGCTTCCAGCAGTGTCTTGCCGGGGGCCAACTGGCGCATGCGGTGCAGGATGCCGTTGTCGGTGGCCACGATGTAGGCCGGCGCCTTGCCCAGCGCCACCGCGTTGAGCAGCTGTGTGGTCGAGCCCACCACATCGGCCTGCGCCACCACGCTGGCGGGCGACTCCGGGTGCACCAGCACCAGCGCCTGCGGGTGCTCGCGGCGCATCAGCTCCAGCTCCAGGCCCTTGAACTCGTCGTGCACGATGCAGGCGCCGTCCCAGAGCAGCATGTCGGCGCCGGTTTCCTGCTGGATGTAGAGACCGAGGTGGCGGTCGGGCGCCCACAGGATCTTCTGCCCCATGCCCTGCAGGTGGCGCACGATGGCCACGGCGCACGAGCTCGTCACCATCCAGTCGGCACGCGCTTTCACGGCCGCGCTGGTGTTGGCGTAGACGACGACGCTGCGCCCGGGGTGGGCGTCGCAGAACGCCGCGAACTCGTCGGGCGGGCAGCCCAGGTCGAGCGAGCAGGTCGCTTCCAGGTCGGGCATCAGCACCCGTTTGTGCGGCGACAGAATCTTCGCCGTCTCGCCCATGAAACGCACGCCGGCCACGACCAGCGTCTGGGCCGCGTGGTCGCGGCCGAAGCGCGCCATCTCGAGCGAATCGGCAACGCAACCGCCGGTCTCCTGCGCCAGGTCCTGCAGATCGCCGTCGACATAGTAGTGGGCCACCAGCACCGCGTTGCGCGCCCGCAGTTCGTGCGCGATCTGCTTTTTGAGATCATGCCGAGTGGAGACCAGCGATGCGTCCTGAACGAGGTCACCTCCGGCTGCGGCACTGCCGTGAGCAGGCGCGGGGCGCCCGTTGAACCCACTCGAAAGAACGACCATGTCGTCGCGACCTGTTCCGGCCGGGTCAGGCCGACGCGCGGTTGAGCGCGAATTGGAATTTCTCAACAGAGTCCCCATCAAGATCAGCCGCAGGTCACGCGGTCTCGCCCGACATTCTTCGATTCATACAACGCTGCGTTGGCGCGGCAGATGAGCGCCCGGTTGAGCGCGGTCTGTGGCGGCAGGATCGCGAATTCCCCGCCGCCGTATCTTGTCACCGCATGCGGGGCGTTCGCCACCGAGTTACGCATGATCTCGCCCACCGCCCGGATCACGCGGATCCCCCCACATGGCCATGGGTGTCGCCCGAATTCTTGACTTCAGCCGTCCCAGCCCAGATCTCGTTCAGCCGCGGCGAGAGTGTCTGGACATCTCGCGATTCCAAGGCTGCCGAAAACCCGATGAGGTGTACTCCGTGGATGCCCGCACGCTTGCCGATTTGCGACGCAGATTGCTCCACGCCCGATAGCCAAGCTTGCAGTTCGCCGCTGATGCGCTCCATCGTCTCCTCGTCGCCGGCAGCGGCCTGATTCTTGTCCAAGCTCAGCACGGTTGCGTCATCATTGGCTCCGAATCGCCCGTCAACTGATCGATTGCCGTGTCCAGCTGGGATTGATCCCGGCGGCGTACTCGTGCCAAAGCGTGAACGTGACTGAAGCAGCGTCGGGCCCGTGAGCCCGTATGCCAGACGCGGCAATTCGGCACCTCAAGCTCTCGGCTCGATACTTCGCAAGTATGCACATTCAGCGGCTTAACAAGCGCTGACGGAGTGTACTTTGACAGCATTTCAATTCGGCCAGTGATGTTGCTTCATCGACGCTCGTGAACGTTGTCGTCCGGGATCCGGACTCGATCGCGCGCAGTGAACGTCAGAACCTTGACGGCGACTGTCATTCAAGAACATCCAAGGTCGAACGTCGATGCCGGTCCCCTCCATGGTGCACGACCCTGCACCGCCTCCGAGATGTTGGATCACGCCACCATCGGGCCGCATCGGTTCGCCTCCCGACCACCATCGGCCAACCTGGGAGAGAGGCATTTCAGAATGGCTGCCGGCTGGACCGGCCTTTCGTCTGTCATGTTGACGAGGCATCGAGCAAGGTGCCGAGGCCATGGACATACAGCGCTTCTCGATCAGGGAACGGGTCCTCAGCGTCGATCATCCGCTGCTGCAGGATGCGTTGGCGCAAGTCCACAACACGCCCGAACGACCTCGGTGTCTGTGCGTCGCGGGTGGATTCGAGATGTATGTCTCCCGCCTACGGCACTTCGTCGTCAAGCGCATGCCGGCGGGCCAACGGCACCATCCCGGCTGCCCCTCCTACGAGTCGGACCCGGCACTGTCAGGCTTGGGTGAATTGGTGGTGACGCGGTTCGCGAGTCCGCCGTCGGCGCCATCGAACTGTCCGTGGACTTCCCTTGGACGCGATCCCCTGGCCACGGTGGGTCACGCTCGGGCGTCGACTTGCCCGGCGATGTGGATGTGGCACGCCATCGCATCAACTTGCGTGGCCTGATCCACTTCCTGTTCGAGCGCGCAGGGTTCAACCGGTGGACGCCCGCGATGGAGGGCAAGCGCAACCAGGGCGTGCGCCGCAAATACCTGACCGCGGCCGCACACGAGGTGATTGCGAAAGGCGTTCCACTGACGGAGCGACTGTACGTGCCAGAGCCGTTCAACGAGGCCTCCCACCCGGCGGCGGCCCAGCGTCGCCGTGTGAAGCTCGACATCCTGCGACCCGTCGAAGGCCGCAGTCCTCTGGCGATCGTTCTCGGAGAGTTCAAGGCAGTCGAGTCCACCTCCTCGGGCCACCGAGTCTGGATTCGCCACATGCCCGATGCGCCTCTGCTGGTGGACACCAAGACATGGAAGCGGATCGAGAAGGTGTTTGCTCCATTGTTCGAGGCGCGAGGCGCAGCCAAGGGATGCCGGGTTACACCTTGTGATGGCCGCGCTGATCCGCGCGCCGAGAGCACACCTACGAGATCGACGCGGCCAGCTTGGTGCTGACCAACGGGCACTGGATTCCGCTGGAGGGCGTGCACGAACTGCCGCTGGTGCAGTCGCTGATCGCGCAACGGCGGCGTTTCGTCTGGCCCCTGCGGTATGACGCGCAGCGTGCAGCGCGGTTTCCGAACGCGCTGTTACTGGACGTGGGCGAAGCGCCGGTGCCCCTGCATGTCTTCAGCCCCTTCGTGACCGCCAAGGACCGCGAGATCAAGGAAGCCGCCCTGCGTGCTTGCGATCACGGCTGGGTCTGGCCCGCGGACACATCCGTCATGCCGGCGCTGCCGCTTGCAAGCCGATGATTCGCGCCCTTGACGCGGTCCGTTCGCGCGAGAGCATGTTTTGTCGAGATGTCTCGACACGCATGAGGGAGCGCAATCATGGCAAACGCCATCGTGACCATTCACGGCGGGCCGATGGCCCCCGCCACGTTGCTGGGCCAGTCGGCGGCTCGCATCCCCACGGCCGGCAAGATCAGGGCAGGCATCAAGGTGCTGTCGCGCGCCGCAGCCGAACAACCGCGCGCCCGCGAAATCTACGACCAGGGCGTGACCGCTGGCGAGTCCTTCGACCAGATCGAGAAGTCACTGGCCGACGCGTTGCCAAAACTGAAGACGCCGCTGATCCCGCGCAACGTGGCCTGGTTCACGGTGCGGGGTCAGGACTTCGCGAACCCGGCGCTGGCAGCGCAACTGCTGGACGCACACGGCGAGGACCGGGGTGAGGGCCGTCGGCTGTATCGCTTCCCGGTGGTATTCCCTTCGGACCACTGGCGGACCGTGATGCCGCACGAACTGGCCGCTTGGGGTGCCAACGAGAAGCGCTTCTGGTCGGAGTACTCGGCCGATGGTCACGTGCGGCACTGCCGCTGCCACGCGCCGGTGCCGCTGGTCGACAACGGCAAGCGCGCCATCCGGTTGTTCGGCGGCCGCAAGACGATGCTTCGGCAGGAAAACGGAGGCGTGTGCGAGCCTGAAACCTGCCTCGAGTACCAGACGAAGCAGTGCAATCTAAGCGGTCGTTTCCTGTTCTTCGTGCCTGGCATCCGCTCGATCAGCGCCTTCGAGCTGCACACCAACAGCTTCTACGCGATGAACGCCGCGATCCAGAAGTTCGAGACGATCGGCTTCCTGCGCGGCGGACGAATCTCCGGCTTCCTCGACCGACAGCGCACGCCGTTCTACCTGAGCAAGCGGCTGATGGAGGTCAGCCACATCGACGAGCAGGGCCGGGCGGTGCGCGTACCGCAATGGATCATCGAACTCGAGGCACCGGTCGATGTGTCGGCGCTGCTGCGCGGCCCTGAGGACGACGATGCCGCCATCGTGCAGGGCGAGTTGGCAAGTCAAGTGCTCGAAGGCGCTCAGTCAGTCGTTGAGGCCTCAGGGGTCACCGCCCGCGTGGCGGACTCGGGGACTGGGTCGGCCGGTGATGGCGGCGAACCGACGCTCGACAAGGTGATCGCTCGCGCGTGCGCCATCGGCCTGAGCGCAGATGTGTACTTGGCCTACACCGACCGTCGATGGGGCAGCGGCTGGAAGCTCAACCGGCAGGGCCGTCGCCGGGCGTGGGACGAATTGGAGCGGTATCGAAACGATGCGCAGGGGTACGTCGACAAGGTCGAGAGCGAAATGAAGGCGGCCTCATGAACGCCGGCGCCCCGATCCGGATCGCACACTTCTCCGACCTGCACTACGGCCCGAAGAATCTGGCCGAGGCCGACCGCTGCTTCGGTGATGCCCTCGACCAGGCAATCCGTCTGAACGCCCAGGCGGCGGTCATTTCCGGCGACGCCACCGATCACGCGATGGACCTGCACGCCCCGGCCGTCGCCAGGCTGGCCGCCCAGGTTCGGCGGCTGGCCGATCACTGCCCGGTGCTGTTGCTGCAAGGAACGTACTCGCACGAGCCGCCGGGAACGCTGACGATCTTCCGCTTGCTCGGCGGGCGCTATGCCGTGCATGTGGCGGATCGCATCCAGCAAGTGGGCCTGACGGCCGATCACGGCTGGGCCGCGTCCGAGGGCTGGCGCTTCGATTCAATACCGGCGGGCCTGCTGGCCTTGTTCACCTGCGTGCCCACCGTGAACAAGGCGGTCGTCGCAGCAGCGGTCGGTGCTGGCGCAGCGGCGCAGGCCGTGGGTGAGCAACTGACCGATCTGCTGCAGGGGTTCGCGCCGATTCATTGCGCCGCCCGCGCACTCGGCATGCCGACCATCGGCGTTTCGCATGGGACCGTCTTCGGTTGCGTGTCCGAGCACGGCGTCCCGATGGCGGGTTTCGACCATGAGTTCACCACCGGCAGCCTTTTCGCCGCACAGGCCCAAGCATTCTTGCTGGGACATATCCACCGACACCAGTCGTGGCAATTCGACGGAGCGGCAGGCCGGCAGTGCATCGCTTACCCCGGTTCCATCGGCCGCTTCCACCATGGCGAGGAAGGCGCCAAGGGTTTCCTGCTGTGGGACGTCGATGCCAATGGAGCCCAGTTCACGCTGGAGCTGACACCTGCACGCCGCACCATCGATATCGTGTTCGACGGCAAGCCGGACCTTGATGTGTTGCGTGCAGCCACGGCGCGGCAGGACATCGCAGGTGCGTTCGTGCGCGTGCGTTGGACCGTCGCCGAAGAAGACCGCCACGAGGTTGACCGCGCTGCCATCCAGCGGCTGCTGGAGAGTGCGGCGCAAACGAAGCTGGAGGGACGCATCGTGCCCGTGCTGCGCACCCGGGCGGCAGGTATCTCCCGGCTGGGGAGCCTGGAAGACAAGGTGCACATTTGGGCGCAGGCGACGCAAGCTGATCCCGCGCCCTTGCTGGCCTGTCTGGCGCAACTGGCCTCTGCGCCGCCGGAAGAGATCGCCGAGCGCGTATTGCGCTCTGACGCCGCCGTCACAGCCGTCAACGGTACGCCGGTGCTGCCGACCCCGCCGGAAATATTGCTCGACGCCAACGCAGCGCTTGCCGCCTGAGCGGCGTTCAGCGCGATCGAATTCCTGGAGGGCTCACCTGCTGGGCGCAGCGTCGACCTTCTTCTGTCGAAGGCGGGCCAGGTGGCCGACCATGTACTGTCCGATGCGGCTCATGCTACCCGGCGACAGCGCCGAGCTTGCCAAGGGCATGCCGGGTGTGACGCCCAGTTTGGCGGCAACTGGCCGCGCGCGCGGCGCGACCACGGCCCGGAAATCGTCCCCCTGCAACTCGAAGCTCAAGAGGTGCCGATCGAACAGCTTGTCGACATGCACGGCGATCAGCAACCCATTCGTCGGATCGAGGCGCTCGACGTTGCTCGAGTCTCGCCACGGCTTGATGTGCGACGCGATCAGCAACTCCGGCAAGGCGATGCCGGTCAAGGTGCAGGTTTCGCCCAGGCCCCACAGGCGCGTGACATCTGCCTTGAAACGGCCCTGCCCGATGCGGGCTTGCACCAGCGCTTCCCGCTGGGTGACATCGGACTCGTTGCGTTCGATGGCGGCCAGATCGTCCACCAGTTCGCTTGCGTCGGCCTGACCAAAGCCAGACAGCAGGGTGTCGAACCGTTCCTTGTAGTCGGGCGAGGTCGGCAAGGGGTTGAAGTTCTGCCCGCTCGAAAAGTACCGGTGCACTTCCTGGCGGTCGTACCAGTCCGCCCTGGACAAGGGGATGGGCGCATCCGGAACCCGCACCGGCTGCATCGTCAGCTTGTACTGGAAGTCTGCCGGCTTGCCTTTGAGGTTGGCGAGTTGGAAGGGCCCGTCGCTGCGGCGGTGAATCTTGAAAAGGCCTTCCAACGCATAGTCCTTGCCGCCGTCCACCGCCTCGTCCCCGGACACGACATACACGAGATCGCTCTCGCGCGCGTGGGAGCTGTTGGTGTGGTAGCTGCTCAGGCTGAACGGACCGAAGTAGTGCGTCAGGTGGTAAGCGAAGAAGATGCGGATCAAGCGGGGCCTCGGCTCTGGAGCATAGTGGTTCGATGGGGCAAAGCATATCCGGGCAGGCATTGGGCGAGGGCAGGTGGCGCGCGGCCTGGGCTTGACCGCGACAACGTGCGCGCGAGACTGGGTCGGTCAATCCCGGGAGCGCCACCATGCAACCTCTGTCTCTGACTCTCAAGGGCTTTCGCGGCATTCGCGACGGCCTGGGTCTCGATGTCCTCACACTGGATTTCGAGCGTTTGGCCAATGGCGCACAACTCGTTGCCATCGTGGGCGCGAACGGGCGCGGCAAGAGCACCGTCATGGAATGCGCGCAGCCCTTCTTGACCATGCCATCGCGTGCGGCGGTGGCTGGCCCAGGGGGCTTCTCCTACTACGACCACGTCTGTCTGCCTGAGAACGAGAAAGACCTGACCTGGGCCCACGAGGGCAGGAGTTACCGTTCTCAGGTGGTGGTCCGATTGAACGGCCGGCGCCGCACCGAAGCGTTCCTGTTCGTGCTCGACGATGCCGGACGCTGGCAGCCCATGCGGCTCGATGACGGCACCGTCTCCGACGGCAAGGTGGAGACATACACGCGCTGCGTGGAGGTCATTTGCGGCAGTGCCGATACCTTCTTCACGTCGGTGTTCGCCGCGCAGGGCAAACGCCAGCTCAGCACTTATCGCAACGCCGAAATCAAGACCTTGCTGGCCGACTTGCTGGGACAGGAGGAGATCCGCGCTCTGGGCCAGCAGGCGGTCGAGACGGCGCGTCTGCTCAAGGCAGGGCTGACAGCCGTGAGGCAGGAACTGATCGCACTCGACGCCGAATCGACACGGGTTGCCGCTGAACAACTGCGCCTCGGCAGTGCTGGCGCAAGTGTGACGCATGGGCTTGCTGCGAGGCACGCTGCGCAAACGGCGCTGGAGGTCGGGCGGACAGCGCAAGCTCGATTGGTGGCGCAGCGCGATCAGTCGCGAGCCACCGAAACGCGCCGCGCACAACTGCTGGCCGAACGCCAAGCCCTGGTCGATGCTGGCATCCAGGCGAGCGATGCGCTCGACGCCCAGGCCTCGAATGAGCAGCGGCGATTGGATCGTTTGCAGCAAAGCATCGCCCAGCGGTGGGCTCAGCAGCGCACCCGGTGGCAGGGGCTGATGAGCAAGCGGCAGCAGTGTCTGCGCGCCCTGGCAGTCGCCGATGTCGTGCAGCGGGCAGGCGCCCGACTGCCATTGGCCGAACAGGTGCTGTCGCTGCGCCTCGCGCGCGTCACCGCCTGCCGGCAGAGGGTGCAACTGCTCGCGCAATGCGAAGGGACCGAGCGCCTAGTCGTGAACAAGATCGCGGGCATCGAACGCGAGGCCGGGAAGGCTGCGCTCAAGGCCGATGAACTGGCTCGTCGTTTCGGGCTGACCAGCGAAGTGCCTTGCGTCGGAACCGATCTGCAGGGGCTGTGCAAGTTGCTGGGCGACGCACGCGAAGCGCAGGCGCTGATCCCGAGCGCGAAGGGGCAGATCACCCGGCTGGCGCGGGAGAAGGCGCAAGCCCAGCGGGAACTGGCGGCCGTGCGTCAGCAGCGCGCCGCCTTGGCGGAGGCGCCGCAGGCGCTTGCCTGGGCCGAGCACCGATGCCAGATGGCCCGTGAACGGGCATCGAGCTTCGCTGTGTTGGCAGCCAGGCGCGACGAGATGTCTCAGGCTCGGATTTCGCTGGCCGACATCGACAGGGAATTCACGGTACTTGGGCCGGGCGGCGCCGATGGCCGCGTCACGGAGACTGCCGACGAACAGGCGGAACGGCAGCAGATCGCGGCAGCCAGGCAAACCATCGCCAGCCAGACCGAGCTACAAGCAAAACGGCTCGGCGCGTCGCTTGTCCGACTCGACGAATCGCTCGCGGCCTTGCCGGCGCCGTTCGATGGCCGGCAGTTGGATGCCGCAGTGCAGGCCATGAAATCGGCTGGTGAAGCAGTCGCCGCAGCCGAGGCATCGCACCTTACTGCGCTGCGCGACGCACAAGCGTTGGAAGTGCTGGCGCAGCAAGCGCATGTCTTGGCCACCCGACGCGGCAGTATTGCCGCCCGCGTGGTCGCGATCGAGACGGAACTGGGAGGCTGGAATCTCTTTGCGCGCTGCATGAGCAACGATGGCCTGATCGCGCTGGCGATCGACGATGCAGGGCCGACCCTGTCGGGGCTGGCCAACGACCTCCTGCTGGCCTGCTACGGTCCACGCTTCACGGTGTCCATCCGCACCTTGGTCGAGACGGGCAAGGGAGAGCAAAGAGAAGGCTTCGACATCATCGTGCACGACGGCGAAAGCGGCGAGAGCAAAAGCATCGGGCTGATGAGCGGCGGCGAGAGAACCTGGATAGAAATGTCCCTGACGCGCGCCATTGCCCTGTACTTGGCGCAGCACTCGGGCCGGCGCTACACGACGCTGTTCTCGGACGAGGCAGACGGTGCGCTCGACCCGGAGCGCAAGCGCATGTTCATGGCCATGAAGCGCGAGGTGCTGCGCCTGGGCGGCTACGAACGGGAGTTCTTCATCTCCCAGACGCCCGAGTTGACGGCGATGGCCAATGCGGTGATCGACCTGGATGCCTTGCAGGCGGATGCGACGGAGAGGTAGGGAGCGGAGCGAGGAAATGTCTGCTTTGAGAAGCAATGCGCCATAGAGCAGATGCCCTGGCCCGGAAGGGAAATCCTTCCAAGCCAGGGCCCTGTCAAGTTCCTCGAAAGATCTTCGGCTCAACCGTCTCGCCACGCATGAATACGAGGTAGGCGCCAGCCTTGCCGATATCCTTGAAGCGTGCGATCTCCTTGTCGTGCAGCAGCACGGCCCACGGATGCACGGCATCGTCTGTCGGCTTGATGCCGAGGTCCGGTGCTTGGTAGGCAGCATGCCGATACCGCGTTCTGCCACTGCGCCAGTCGATGATGCACAGGACGCAAGCGGTGAGGATTGCCCCACCGCCGTCCTCGCCATCCTCGATCAGCAGCGGCACCTTGAGCGAACCGGTCGAGCGCCCGATGGTGCCGACGACGTCGTACTCGTCGAGCCACGATTCGCCGGTCGTTGTGTCGCCCAGCACCAGGCGCACCTTGCTGCCAGCCCTGCGGCACGACTCCAACATCCGTGCAACCTCGGGCGCCGTGCCCGGGTCGAAGTAGGTCTGCCCGCTCAGCGCCGATTCGCTCCAGGCCCGCGTCGCCTGCAGGTACTTGGCATAGCCGGTGAGCGCCGCATGGTCCGACGCCGAGAACGCGAGTTCCGGCCGGCCGAGCCCCGCGGCGATCTGGTTCGCGTGGGCGCGAGCGTTGTCGAAACCCAAGCAACTGACGCCACCGTCGAAGGCGATGACGTACAACTGCTGTTCGGGATTGAGCGTCACCGTGTTCATCGGGTGGCCTTCATGAAGTGAGGCATGTGAAAAGCTCCTGAAACGAAACAGGGCGTCGGCCTTGCGGCGCGACGCCCTGCGGGGACTCGGGGCCACCGAACGGTGGCGATGAATTCAGCGGACGATGGCGAGAGGCTGGCGCATCAGCCGGCGTCCTCCTCGTCGAATACCGGCAAGCCATCGACGATGGCGGCGTCGCTGTCGAACTTCAGCCAGACGATGCCGGCGGTCTCGGCGACTTCGAAGATCGTGGCCAGGTCGGCCTCGGCGGGCACGTTGTAGCGTGGCGCGCCAACGTAGATGAAGCCGCCGAACTCATTGGGATAGGCGTTGACCGACAGATCGTCTGCGGCGAGCTTTTGGCGCGTGGACGGCGTCAGATGCGTGATCGACAGCGCGGCCAGCGGTTCGGCCAGTTGCAGCATGGATGCCACGGTGGACTTATCAGGCGGACTCCCTCTCGGTGGGGTGAGTGACTCGGTGAGGGCCGGGTGCGGGACGGACGATTGAAATCCATCCCGCAGTCGCGGCAGCGGTACCAGCGCAGCCGCCCCAAGGTGCCGAGCGGCACGCCGTGCCCGGGACAGATCGGGCAGCGCGGTGCGGTGCTTGTGGACATGCGGTTTCCTTCGCTTGAATGAAGGGCATGCCCGGCCCGGAGAGGCAGGGCGCCCCTCGGGGGTGAATGAATCGTGGTGCGCGTGCGGCGCATGGCGCTACAGCAGGCCGCGCTCCGCAAAGCTGAGCAGTTGGTCGCCGGACACGATGAAATGGTCGATGAGGCGCACGTCCACCAAGGTCAGCGCGGCCCGCAGGGATTGAGTCAGGTGTTCATCGGCACGGCTCGGTTCCACGCTGCCGCTGCCCGGGTGGTTGTGCGCGACGATTAGCGCGGCGCAATTGCGAGCGAGGGCACCCTTGACCAACTCCCTCGGATAGACCGAGGTCTGGGTGAGCGTGCCGCGAAAGAGCTGCACCGCTTCGATCAGCGCAAGGTTCACGCTCAAGTAAAGCACGAGGAAGACCTCATGCTCCAGCCCGGCGCAGTACAAGCGCAGCCAGTCGCGGATTGCCTGCGGCGACTCCAAGACGGGGCCCTTGCGCATCTGCGCTTGCAGGTCGCGTAGCAGCAGTTCGCGGGCGGCGCCGAGCTTGCGGGCCAGCAGGCCGCCGCGCGGGGCCGCCGAACCGTAGGCAGGTTCGGCATCGCCGACGCGAAGTATTTGGGCAGTGTCAGCCATGGCCGGAGGTGCCAGTAGCTCGGCGACCAGTTCCGCTCGCGACAGGGTGGATGGGGTCAAGGCGTTCTCCTTCAAATGAAAGCGGGAACGCCGCACCCGTGACGGGGACGAGGTCCCCGCATGAGGTTGATGAGGCAGGTAACGACTGCGACGCCGGCTGCACGCCGGAGGGCATTCCGCGATGGAATGCAGAGAAGCAGATCAAAGTGTTGCCGACGGACGAAGGGTGTTCAAGCCGGGCCGGCGCAGCGCCACCGCAAATCGCCGCGAGGCAAAGGGGTTGGTGCGTGGCGCTCCAGGGGGGCGCACGGAGCCGCCAGTGTGTAGGTGTTGGCGCGAGCCGACACAGCGCCGCTCGACAGCGTTGCGGACGCGGCGCAGTGTGATTGCAATGACAGTGAAATCACGCTGGAGAAATCTTTGCGCGAAGTCTTGCCGATCAGCAGACAGGCCCTTGAAGTTCCGCCAAGATGATGCGCAAACC
Source organism: Rhodoferax sp. (assembly GCF_030697375.1). Taxonomy (GTDB): domain Bacteria; phylum Pseudomonadota; class Gammaproteobacteria; order Burkholderiales; family Burkholderiaceae_C; genus Allorhodoferax. The sequence continues at coordinate 18,525 of NZ_JAUYQD010000061.1, forward strand.
GTTCGCTGCGACATCCTCATGATCCGCTTCGGCCACCAGATTCGACTCACCCACCGGGAGGTCGAACGCTTCACCAAGATCACGGCCATCGAGCCGGTGGACATCCACTCGCTCGCCGATCTGGACGCCTACATCGCACGATGCAAGGCCCACTACTGGGGATCGTCGCGCGACACCCAATTCCTTCACTGGCTGATCGACCAAGAATACGGTCGCTGCCGCGAGGCGGCATAGCACGACGAAGAAATGCCCGGTCCGCCCACCGAGCTCGACGCGCCGGGCTTCAAGGGAGTTGATCTCATCGGTCCTCATGTTCTCTTCCTCTTTGCAAAACGGAAGAAGGTACGACCTCGCCACGGCCCACGAAGGGGCACTGGCAGGCCCCCCTTTGGGGCCGGTGTCCTTCGGGGTGGGATGGCAGGACGCGACGCGCCCTGCCGTGGTTCAGGCGGCTTCGAGCATTCGGCCGAACAATTGCTCGATGCGCGAGGCATCGCCGGTGCGCAGCGCGTCACAGGCATCGAGCACAACGGGTTGCGTCATGGGCGTGCCGCTGTCATCGGCTTCGATGCGCGCCAAGACCATGCCGCTTGGCGTCGCGACCGTCATCTCGCCCCGGTGCTTGATCCAACTGGCGGTGATCACGTAGTCACCGTCGCGCGCGAGCCGGTCGCGAACCAGCTGAACACCGGCGTCGAAGGATTCCACGGTGACGACATCTTCGAGGTCGCCGTAATCGTGCGCGTAGAAGTAGGCGCGATAGGCCTTCGGCAGAGAAGTCTCGAACACTGTCAAGCTCAGCGTCGGCATCAGAAAGTCCGGCATACCAGATTCGCTGCGCGGAACGCTGACCTGTTCACGCTCCAGATGGTCGAGCTTGAGCAGCAGTGAGTCGGCGTGAGCGCGGTCTTCCAGCACGAGCTGGGTGCGCAGGCCGAGGATCTCTTGCATCATCAGGCGCAGTTCCTGGACGATGGCGCGTTCGGCGCGCGCCTCGATGGCACGCAGGGTATCGGCAGCAGTGGCCATGGGAAGGTCCTTTCATGAGGGGTGCCGGTCTGCGCGGCGCAGATCGACGGGAAGGGGATGTCCTGGGCGACGGCCTCAGGCAGGCTTCGGAGGCGCCATGGCGCCTCGCAGCGAAGGAAAGATGTGGGGTGCCGAACGCCACGCATCACCAGGGTGGTGGGCGCGAGCGTTCAGCGATCGGGGCTGCGCGGCGAGTGCTGCGCAGCCACAGGCCGGAGCGTTGAAGTCCCGGCGCTCGGGTCAAGCCGCCGCGCGGGTGGGCTTGCACCGGGGTGAACGCGAGGCTTGGACCTGCACGTCTGCGGTGGCGGGTGCCACGGTCGGCGGTGTGGCTTGCGAACCGAAGCCCGATGCCGCTTGCGCGAACTCGGGCTCTCGGGTCAGCTTGCGCACCTGGGGCGCGGCCGGTTCCTTGACGGTCTCCGGCAGGCACTCGACGGCGATGTCGCCGCCAAGGTGCAGTGCGCGTCGCAAGGCTTGCGCCGGCACGACGAACAGCCCGTGGCAGAGCCAGCGGACGAACTGGCCGATCCGCTTGTTGCGCGCCTGTCGGGCCTTGTGCATGCGCAGGGACTCCTTGCAGCACAGGTACAGCGCCAGGTGGGCACGCTTCATTTCCGGATCGCCTTCGAGCTGGGCCAATACTTCCGTGGCGATGGTCACATCGTGGCCGACGCGCCGGTAGAAAGTGACCCAGGCTCGCTCTTCCTCGAACTCGACGCCGAAGCGTTTGGTGCGAGGACGGGGTTTCTCAGGGGACATGGTGTTGACTCCGATCAAAGAGGGAACACCCATCCCCGACGGGAAGCGGTGAACTCCCGGTGGGTTGCTGGATGGTTGAATACACGTGCGACGCTGATACCCTGATCAACTCACACAACGAGGCCCACACAATGCTGCGTGCAGGCAAGGCACTACGGTTCACGCCCGACGAAGTCGAGGAGTTCCGATCGCTCGGTCTCGACTTCGAACAGGCGCAAACACAGGACGACATGGAACAAGCGCTGGCCGCATGGACCGAAACGCTTGCCGATGAACGTCCTGATCTGCTGAACAAGATCGTCGCGGAGATGGCGAGAAGCAAAGGCGTCAAACTGCCTGCGCAGCTCACCGTGGTGAAAGACGCTTCGCCCTCGTCCGGTTCTCTTCGGCAATCCTGATCCAGCGGTCGGCGATCTGGTCCAGGTAGACCAGGTCGTCGGGCTCGATCTCGCCAGCCTTTCTCAGGCGGGCGATCACTTCCTTGACCAACGGTGGGTCATCCTTGGCGAGTTGAATCGCCAGGGCGGCTATACGCTTTCGGTAGAGGCTGGTCAGCATGACCCGTCTCCCGAAGCGCGGTTCTCGGCAGCCCCGCATGTCTGCACGAAGGCAGGCACAAGGGGCTTCATCAACGCGGCGATCTGCGGTACGCGCAGGGTCAGCATCCGGGCACGCCCGGAACCTCCCAGCAGCACGCCGACGGCGTGCATCTCTCTTGTCACGGGGACAGCGAACATGGTGTTCTCCTTCAGCGAATGAAAGGGAACACCTATCCCTGGCGGGGAACTTGGGGTTCCCCGTTCGGGATGCTCCAGCCTTGAAACGGCGGAGCGGCTTCGTGGCAACACCTGGCGGTGCGCCATGGACTACTGGCCTGCAGTTCTCATGAACCCAGGCGACGGCCCGATGCTGATCGACCAACAGTCGATCAGCACGGCGCACTGTTCAGCACGAAGGCCGAACCTCACACTCAGCCATTCGCATGGCTGGACCGGATCGGAGTCCGGCATCTACAGGCAGGTAACGACTGCGACGCCAGCAAGCTGGACTTCAGGAGGACCGAGATCCTCGGTGAAGGCTGCGCAGACGCGATGTCCGCAAATAGCTCTTTGAGTCTGGCAGCGACCTCGATGCGGTTCAAGGCCGCCGGGAGCGGCGGCATTCGATGCCACCCGAAACGGCCGCCGATGCCGCGGGGTTTTGGGTGGCGACTTGGTTGGGTCACGACGCCATCGACCGAGTGCTCCATGAATAGGGCTGCAGTGCCGGACAATCGCCGCACCCGCAGGTGCGGGTGCAACTCAAATGACTCAGACATGAACAAAGCCGAACTGATCGAACACCTGGCCGCCAAGAATTCACTGTCCAAGGCCGAATCCGGTCGCATCGTCGAGACCGTGCTCGACGCCATCGTCACCACGGTCAAGAAGGGCGGCTCGGTGGTCATTGCCGGCTTCGGTTCGTTCAAGCCGCACGCGCGTGCCGCCCGCAACGGTGTGAACCCATCCACCGGCGCGAAGATCAAGATCGCCGCCGCGAAGCTGCCCAAGTTCACCCCGGGTACCGGCTTCAAGGCCGCCGTCGATCCGAAGGCTGCTGCCCGCAAGGCGGCCAAGGCCGGGGCCTCCAAGTCGGCGGCAAAACCGGCGAAGAAGATGGCGAAGCCCTGAGAGGGGACTGAAGTCACGAGCTGGCGAGGGATACGGTTCGTATGAGCCTTGATGGCCCGGCACTTCCTTCGGCTTCGCCAAACAAAAAACCCCACAGCCTTTCGGCCATGGGGTGAAGTAGTTCAAGCTGCCTGTCGCGCCTCTTCGGCGTCGACCTTCGCGCTGCCCGCTTCGTCTTTGTCCAGGTCGAGTTGCCTGAGCAACTCGCGCTGTTTGACGAGCAGGTCGGTGAGCCGCCCTTCGTGCTCGAACGGGCGGGCGAGTTCCAGCCGGATGGCCTCGAGCCGCTTGTGGCGGGTCTCCAACTGCGCCATGGCATCGGCATGCAGTTTGCCGACCGATGCCAGTGCCGCCAGCACCGCTGCCACCAGCGCCGGGCCCGTTTGATAGGGCTCGGCGTTGTACAGGCAATGTCCGGCCAGGTACAGGTTGGGTGTCTCTTCGCCGCGTGCGGCGAGGATGCCGAGGTCGAAGCCGCCGAAGCGGCCGACGACCCGTTCGATCATCCGGCTGCTCGTGCGCACCTCTTCCTTGACAGCCTTCACCAATCCGCGCAGCGCTTCGCCAGCGGCGTCCGGGCCCACGATCTTCCGCCCGGCCAACTCAAGGCACATGCCCTGCATGGTCTGCGGTTCGATCCGGGCCACATCCTGGGCGCATAGCGCGATCTTCTTGTTCAGCGCCTCGATCATCATCGGCAGCCGGCCCACTTCGCTTTCGTTGGCATAGCACTGGTTGCGCCACACCGAGAACAGGGTCGAGAGCTTGGCCACCTCCGCGTCTACGCCGGCCTTTTCGATCACAAGCGGGTTGCCTGAGGCCAAGGCCTTCACTTCGGCATACGACAGCGCCGCCAGCTCGACGTCTTCCAGCGACCGCAGTCCTTTGTCGCCGCTCATCACCTGGGCGATGAAGCGCGCCTTGGTCTCCAGGGTCTGCCACATATAACTGTCAAAACTTCCTTCCGTCACGTACCGGAAGATCTCCACTTCTTCGCACTCGTTGCCCTGGCGCAGGATGCGCCCCTCGCGCTGTTCGACATCACAGGGACGCCACGGCGCATCGAGGTGATGCAAGGCCACCAACAATGTTTGCACGTTGGTGCCGATCCCCATCTTGGCGGTCGATCCGAGCAGCACCCGGACCCGGCCTTCGCGCACCGCTTTGAACAGCGTTGCCTTCTGGGCGTCGGTCTCTGCATCGTGCACGAAGGCGATCTCCTTCTCCGGGATGCCGGCCTCGATCAGCCGCTCCCACAGGTCGTCATAGACGCTGAATCCCCTGCCGCCCTTGGGCGACGACAGATCGCAGAACACCAACTGCGTCCCGCGGAAGTCCGCCGTCCGTTGCCAGATGACGTGAATCTCCCGCACGCAGGCGGCGACCTTGCCGTTCTCGTTGAAGCGCGCACTGGGCGCCACCAGCCGGAAGTCCAGCGCGGCCTTGCGGCCGTCGGTGGTGATCGCCAGCATGTTGTCGTCTTGCGGCTTCACCCTTCCATTGCGGATTGCTTCGGCCCGTTGTACGAGCGTCTGCACAAAGGCCTTCAACGCCTTGCTCGCCGGGCAAGCCACGATGCGCGGCTTGCCGCCACGCAGCGTTGGCACCGGCAGGTTCAGCATCTCCGCCGTGCGGATGTCGGCCACTTCGCCGAACACCGCCATCAGCTCGGGCACGTTGATGAAACGCGCGAAGCGCGTGTGCATCCGGTAGCCGCTGCCGTCCGGCGCAATCTCCAGCGCCGTGACGCTCTCGCCGAACGTGGCCGCCCAGGCATCGAACTGCTGCAGCCCGAGTTCCTCCAGCCGTTTGGGCTGCAGGTAGCGCATCATCGTGTGGATCTCGGCCATGGTGTTGGCCACCGGCGTCGCGGTTGCGAACACCACCCCACGCTGCGCACGCCCATGGACCTGCATCGTGTAGCGCGTCTTCAGGAACAAGTCGAACGCGCGCTCCGAGCTGGTCATCGGCAGACCCGCCACCCGCGTCATCTTTGTGAACCGGTACAGGTTCTTGAACAGATGCGCCTCGTCGGTGAACAGGCAATCGATGCCGAGGTGCTCCCACGTGAGCAGGTCGTCCTTCTTCTTGTCGGACAGCAGCTTCTCCAGCCGCACCGCCCAGTTCTTCTTCATCGCCTCGAGCTGCTTGACGATCCGGTTGGACCGGTCGTTGCTCTTCTCGGCGCGTACCGCCATCTCTATCTCGTGAATGATCTCCTTGATGAAAGTCTCGGTGAATTGCGGCGACATCTTGATGCGCTCGAAGCTCGAGTGCGTGATGACCACCGCGTCCCAATCGCCCGTGGCGATGCGCGACACCAGCTCGCGCCGGCGGTCGCCTTCCAGGTCTTCCTTGCTCGCCATTAGCACCGATGCGTTCGGGTACAGCCGAACGAACTCTGCCGTGTACTGCTGCAACATGTGATTGGGGACCACATGACAGGGCTTGTTGACGAACCCCAGCCTGCGCAGCTCCATGCTCGCGATCACGCACACCGCTGTCTTGCCGGCACCGACCACATGGAACAGCCCGGTGTTGCCGGACTGCACGATGCGCCAGACCGCATCGGGTTGATGCGGATGCAGCTCGTAGCAGCGTGAGAAGCCCGGCAGCTTCAGATGCGATCCATCGAAGTGCCTCGGCCGTGTCGCATTGAACAGGTCGTTGTAAATCCTGCACAGCTTCTCGCGACGCTCGGTGTCGTCGAAGGCCCAGGCCGCGAAGCGCTCCTTGATCAGCCCCAGCTTCTCGCGTGCCGCCAGCGTCTCGTCCGGATTGACGAAGTACTTGTCGGTTTCCGGATCGCGATCCCGCACGGTAGGCACTTGCACGTTGAGTGCACACTGCACCAGCTCGATCGCGTTCATCCGCGAGGTCCCGAACTCCTGGGTCACCTTCACGTTCTGCCGCGCTTCCCAGTCTCCATACCGCACCGACCAGGCCCCGGCCTCGGCCGAATAGCCCACCTGGCAGTCCTTGAGCTCCAGCACCTGCTGGATGAACCCCTCGACCTCCATCGCCGGAATCCACACCGCACCCAGGCGCGGCTCAATGGCCGCAGGCTGCAGGTCTTCCGGCTGCACCTGCTCGAGCGCGTCGATGTTGCGCTGGTAGGCCGAACCGGACATCGCCGCCTGCTTGAGCTTGGCTTTGACGTTGCCCGACAGGTAGTCGTCGGCGGTTTTCCACTCTCCGTCGGATGGATCGAGGAACACTTGGCCCGCTTCGGCGAGCGCGTCCAGCACCGCCTGTTCGGGCGCAGCCAGTAACGCTGCCATGTAGGTCGGATCGACCCGGCCGCGCCATTGGATGGACGCGGCCAGCGCTTCGGCCGGCTCGCCCGCCGTGCTGGGCTCCACCACCCGTGTCAGCGTGCGCCGCGTGAACAGCACCGCCTTGCGCGCCGTGTCGCTCTCATCGTCGTAGTGCTCCAGCGACAGCAGCAGCGGGTAGTCCGGGTCGCGCCGAAACGCCAGTGCGTTGGCCCGCGTGGACAGGCATCCGTGCTTTGCGACGTAGCGGTCGTAGGTTCCGTTGAGCATGGCTCGCAGGTGCCCCAGCCGTCCATCGTCGTCGTCCGCCAGTTGCGCATCGAGCAAAGCCCGGGCATGGTCCCGGACCGCACAGAGGCCCGTCACGCGGGCACACTGCGTGGCGTTGAGCCGGTCATGGACATCGACCATCTCGCTGCCCTCGACCCGATGCACCCGCCCCTGATGGAGGCGATAGCTGCCCGGTCGGGCCCCGGCTTGCGCCGCAACCACCACCCGCAGGGGCGCGGTCTTGGCCGCCACCGGCTGGTAGACGCCCGCGGGCAACAGCGCGATGCGCTCCCGCAAGGCGGGCTCGAGGTCGCCTTCGAACACCGCCACCGGCACTTCCTCGTATCCGTTGCTCTCGCGGCGGATGCGTCCGATGCAGAACTCGGGATGCTGCGCGTACCAGGTGTTGATCGTCAGGTAGCGTTCATGGCACTGCGGGTGCTTGAGACTCTCGGGCACCATGCCCAAGGTGAGCCACTCCGCTTTGACCTCTTCTGCTCGCTGCCGCTTGCGCAGGAACAGGATGTCGGTCTGCACATCCGTCGACGCGATGCCGGCGAACGCGCCCTTGGGCAGCCGGATGGCGCCCAGCAGATGCGCCTGGGAGGCGACGTACTCGCGCACGCCGTCGTACTGGCCATCCATCGTGTGGCTGCTGGTGATGAAGCACACCAGCCCGCCGGGCCGCACCAGATCGAGCGCGCGGCCGAAGAAGTAGTTGTGGATGCTGAAGCGGGCATAGGCCCGGTTGCTCACGTCGGCGACCTTGTACTTGCCGAAGGGGACGTTGCCGATCGCCAGGTCGAACCAGTTGTCGGGCAGCGCCGTTTTCTCGAACGGTGCGATGCGCACGTCCACGCCACTCGGCGCGTAGAGCGTCTTGAGCATCCGCCCGGAAACCCGGTCGATCTCGATGGCCGTCGTCGTGCTGCGCTCGGCGAGCGCGCCCGGCATGGCCCCGATGAAGTGACCGATGCCGGCGGCAGGCTCCAGAATGCGCCCGCCGGTGAAGCCGAAGCGCTCTACCGCCTGCCACATCGCCTTGATCACGTGGACCTCGGTGTAGTGGCTGTTGTTGACGGACGCGCGCGCCGATTCGTAGTCCTCGGCGGCCAGCAGCGTTTGCAGCCGGCGGGCACGTTCGGCCCAGCTTCCATCCTCGGCTTCGAGGTTGAAAGTTGCTGGCAGGCCGCCCCAGCCGGTGTAGCGCAGCAGAATCTGCCGCTCGGTTGCGGTGGCCACCCGCTCCTCGGCCTCGATCTGGCGCAGCGTGTCGATGGCGGCCAAATTGGCCTCGAACTTCGCGACCGCGCCGGTCAGACCGTCCAGGTCGGAGCGTGTCAGCAACGGCCAGACAACGCGGCTTGCGGCCTCAGGGGCCGTGGCGACCACGCGCCAGTTGGCACGGACGTTCGCCGCTGCTTGCTCCGAGTCAGCGTCGCGAACGCTCTTGGCCGGTGACACCTCGACAAGCCCAACGGGCTCGCAGGTGGTGGGTGAGGAAACGTGCTCTGTCGAGGACGAGAGGGCGGGGGACTCAGGCGTGTCCGGGTCGAACCCGGGCAGCCACAGGGAAGGCGCGGTAGTGCGGGCCATCGGTGTGTTCTCCAAATGAATGGGGAACACGGCGACCCATCGGGGAGGCGTGCTCCCCGGGTGGGTTGGGCAAAGAGGGTCGAGGTCGACCCGCAGGCAGTGGGCGGACGTGCAAGGACGCGCCGGAGTTCGTGGCGAAGCCGCCATGTCCGGCACGCGGTGCCGACCGTGGTGTGCGCAGTGAACCGGCCGACGGGCGTCGGCAGGCACGGGACTCAGTTCGGCCGCGGGGCGCGGAACCAAGCGGCAGCGGGGGGCGCTGCCGGTACAAGAAGGCGGGTAACGTCCGCAACGCCCGATGCGAATCGGGAACGCTCGAAAGAGCGCGCGTGGCCGAAGCCGGATGCCTGCTCAGTGTGCGGGCCAGCGCTTAGAGCGGCCGGCCCGCCGATCGGTCGCCTGCAACAACGCCCGTGAATCGGTGGGCATTGTGGGTGGCAAGTGCTACCACGCGGCCGCGTGCCGTCGCGGCTCGTCGGGCGCTCACGGAATGCGCTGCGAGTGCTGTATCGCGGCCCAGCACCAGGGACTTGCGCAGCGCCCGCCGTGCGCGAGGCTGGTCGCATGGACACACGACACCATGAACTCATCGGCCCGCTCCATCACGGCACCGGCTCGAAGGCCGCGACAGCCATCGTCAGGGAGGGCTTTCGTCGCGGCCGAAGTCGGAGCTACACCGGCACCGGCGTCTGTCTCAGCGAGACGCTCTCGGTGGCCTACGAGTACGGCATGTACGAGACGGGCGGCTGCGTGTTGCAGACCTGGCTGTCATCGACCGCGCGATGGGCTGATAGAAGGGGTTGCATCACACTGGAACGCGCGGCGGACCGCAACACCTGGGACGACTTCTTCGAGACATCCGGGCTGGACGCCGTTCGCGCCTATGGCGGCAACGTCTGGGTGGTCTGGAACCCGCAGGCCTTGACCCTGGTTCGCAGGCTGTCGCACCGCGAGGCCCTCCAGGGGCTGTGCGCGCAGTTCGACAGCGATGGCCCCGACCACGGCTACAACGGGGTGGTGTCCGACTATGCCGGCATCTGGTGGGGCCGCGAGGCCGAAGACCCCAACCTCAGGCGCTTTCCGGATCATCTGCGCAGGCTGCAGCGCACGCTGAAGCGCTGCATGGACCGCACGCAGTCGCAGTTGCCTCGTTCCACGATCGCACCGGCGGACCACGCCGACTGACCGTCGCTCTGTCCCGCTGCTTCGCGTCGATCGGTTCGTCGCTCGACCTTGAAGACCTCGCAAGCGCTGGGACCATGAAGCATGCCCCGCGCGGGCCGCAACCCAGGAGAACCCATGCAATTGACCTTACCGATCTCTCGGATCGTGCAGGGAAAGAATCCCCGCGAGTATTTCGATCCCGACGAGATGGCCGAACTCGAAGAAGGCATTCGCGCCTTCGGCGTGATCGAGCCCATCATCGTGCGCCCCGTCCCGGACAGCGACCTCTTTGAGATCATCGCCGGCGAGCGCCGCTGGCGCGCCGCCAAGAACGCGTTCGGCGACAGCTACGACATGCCCGTCGTCATCCGCGACGCCAGCGACGCCGACAGCGAAGCCATCGCGCTGATCGAGAACTACCACCGCGCCGACATGTCTGTGGCCGAAGAGGCGCGCACGGCGCAGCGACAGTTGCTGAGGAACCGTGGCGACAAGCAAGAAACCGCGCGCAACCTGGGCTGGTCACCGGAAGTGCTGGAAAGCCGCCTTGCGCTGATGGCCTGCACGCCGGCCGTACTCAAGGCATTGACGCAACGCCAGATCATGCTGGGGCACGCCGAACTGCTGGCAGGTGTTCCCCCGGAGAAGCAGGACACGGCGCTGTCAGCGCTCGTCGCGCACAAGGTGCCCGTCGCGGTGCTGAAGGCGCAACTCGGACAGTTCGCGCGACGACTGGCAGACGCCATCTTCGACTCGGCGCAATGCAGCGGATGCCCGCACAACTCGGCGCGGCAGGCGGGGCTGTTCTCCGAGTCGCTCGGCGAAGGCCACTGCCAGCACCCGACGCACTTCGACGAACTCACACTGCAGGCTGTCGAGGCCAAAGCCACAGCACTCAAAGACGAATACCCGGTGATCAGGATCGTCAAGATCACCGACGGCTTCACACCGCTGGCGGTGACGGCGGATGGCGACCTGGGTGTCGGCGAGGCGCAGTACGCGTCATGCCAAGGATGCCAGTCATACGGATGTGCCGTCTCTGCCATGCATGGCTCCCTTGGCGAGGTTACTCGTTCGCTGTGCTTCGATGCCGGCTGCAACAGCCAGAAGGTCGCGGCTTGGCGCAAGGCCCAGCGCGAAGCCAACCATGAGTCCGGGCCGAGCGTCGCCGTGGCGCAGGGGAAGGGCGGTGCGCGCAAGAGTGCAAAGCCGGTATCCGTGCCTGCCCAGCGCAAGGCTGCGGCGAAGCCGTCCAACCAGACCCCGCAGCGCGTGGTAGAGCACCGGATCGCGCAGTGGCGCAGATGGGTAGCGAACGCGCTCATGACGCAGCCTGAACGCAATCACCGCGTCCTGATCGCTCTCGCGCTGGCCGGACGCGGCAGCGATCTTCGCAGCGAGCAGCTCGGCAAGGTGGTCGAGAAGCTTGCAGCGAGCGTAGGCCTCCGTCACTCGGACCTCGGAGGCCACCTGCGCCGCGCGGACGCCATCGGAGCGGATCAACTGGCGAAGCTGGTGCAGGCCGTGGCCGCATCTGCTGCGTTCGGCGTCGATACGCGCAACCTTGAACTGCTGTTGAACTACCTGGAGATCGATGAATCGCGCCACTTCCAACTGGACAAGACCTTTCTCGATCTGTTCACGATGAGCGAGCTGGAAAGCCTCGCCGGGGAGATGGGCCTGAAGCGAGCGATGGGTCAGGGCTTCAAGACTGCGCGGGCTGCCAAGAAGGCCGAGTTCATCGCAGCACTGCTGGCCGTCAAGGGATTCGGGTACCGCGGCACGGTGCCGCAGGTCATGCGCTATCCGCGCCATGCCGTCACCGGCGCTGGATCCGACGAACAGGAGATGCCGCAAGAGACCACCGAGGATGGCGTCGTCGATGCGCCGTCCGACGACGAAACGCAGGCTCTGGCAGCGTGAACGCCGAACAGGCACTGGACACGGAGGGGACGCCCCATAGGATGAATCCATCGGGTGTTCCCGGTCAAGGAGTGAATGACATGACGATGTTCGAAGAACTGCATGCGCTGGCGACCGGCGCGACCCTCACGATGACCGTGAGCGCAGACGAAGAGACCGGCAGGATGACGGTCAACGTGATCCCGCGGCCGAAGAAGGACGTGGATGAACCGGCCCTGACGAAAGCGCTCAGCCTGACGGCCACGCCGCAGGAGTTCGATGCCGGGTTCGTGCAGGCCCTGCGGGGCTACCGCGAAGTCCGGCACAGCCTTGCCGAGCAGGCAGAGGCGACCAAGGAAGTGCTGGAAGCGGCCAAGCTGGCCTCGGTCAAGAAGGCAGGGGACGCGGCATCCAAGGTCGCAAAGCCCGCCGCTTCGGCCCGCTCCACCCCTGCCGCGGTCGCGACTTCGATCCACACCGCGAACAATGCGACCGACGACGAGGTCGAGAACGAAAGCCCTGTGCCCGCAGCGACCTCCGGCGGCGCATCGTTGGACCTGTTCGGCTGAGAACGAGTGTCCTCCGATAACCGACCGCGATGCCTCGACTGCACGACGGGGCTTGATGGTCGGCAGTCCGCTGAGAGACTGACTGCAAGGCAACCGAACTCTGGTTGCCGTCATTGAAGACACAAGGAGTGACGATGTCCATCGAAGTCCACGAAATCCAGCGGCGCTTCCGCTACAACGGCATCCAACTGCCGGACGTGCCGGGGCTGGAGCCGCGTGAAGTGCGCGATCTGTACAGCGCGCAGTACCCCGAACTGGTCAGCGCCGAAGTCGAACCCGGCGAAGTACGCGACGGCGTACAGGAGTTCACCTTCAGGAAGGCGGTCGGCACCAAAGGGGCGACACACCGTACTGGATCGCGCCTCGCCGCCTTGTTGGCAGAGGTCGGCGCCGAGGCTGATGGTGGCGTCTCTGGTGCGGACGGCAAGCTGGTCAAGGCCATGAGCCGCAGCAGCGTGAACCGATGTGCACAAGCCTGGAGTGCCTTCGTGCAGCGCGCGTATACGGCCAACCCGAGGCAACGCGATGGCTCACGGCTCACGCCGCCGAGCGAAGCGCTGGCGCCACTGCCGTGAACGGCGCGTTGACGCTGCCGCGTCTTGAAGCAGCCATCCCCAGGACGTTGGTGCCCTCCGAGTTGGCGAGCGCCAACGCCGCCGTCTCCCGCTTTCTGATCCAGGCGGGTGCCGTCCGCGAGGGTGACATACCGGCCGGGTGGGACGACACGCTGCGAGTCTGCGAACAGGCTCTCGATGCGTGGGTCAAGCGCGAAGTCGGCCCGCTGCACTGTCTCTCGCCGGGTTTCGCGATGGTGGCCGTGAGTGACAGCGACGGTCATCCGGTTGCACGCCCCGGCGCGCCACTGAGATACAGCGCCGTCGACCTCTACTGGTACGAGACGCGTGAGCACGAGTGGCCGATAGGCGAGGGGCTGGAGGCACTGGAACGCGCGCACCCGGGCCTGGGTGCCGTCGTACTGAAGGTGCTGAACGATCAAAGTCGTTACGTCTATCCGCTCTTCACGCCCGATCTGGCCTGCGACGTGGCAACTTACGTCTACTGGTGCGGCGAGGAGAACGAGGAGATCGCGCTGGACATGCAGTGCGGGGAGGATGAAGAGGCGAGGGCGGTGATGCGCGAAGAGATGGTCACCCGCGCGACGCTGGAAGCGGCCTATCCCGAATGGGCAAGGCGCTGGCCGCACACGGACCGGCGGCAGCGTCGGACGCCGAGCTTGCGCAGTGCGGCGCGAACGCTCAAGGACCCGAAGGCGCAGCAGATCGCCGCCGATGCGCTCGCGTTGTCCCGCCTGCGGTTTGAAGACGAGTTCCGGCCCGACATCGAAGGCGAGTACATCGGCTTCGGCGCGGTGCTGTCCTGGCACGAGAGCGACGTCACGGTGCGCATCTACGACGATCTGCTGAACATGGCGCATCAGGCCGAGTTCTGCGACCGAATCGGTGAACTGCAAATTGCGCTGGACGCGCCACAGAGCATGGGCGCGTGGCAAAAGGCCATGCGCACGCGCTTCAAGGCCATCGGGCTGATCGACCGCTTGATCCACCAGCTTTCGGCGTGAGACTGGAGGCCGAGGTGGTCGAGATGAATAGAGCGGAGTTTTCGATAAGGACCCAGACTGATGGCGTGCTGCGGCTGGATCGCGCGGTGCTGATCTACCACGGTGCATCGGGCAGCGCCTTTGCGACCGTGCATGCGGTCGAGGACGCGGACGGCGAGGCGGTGATCGGGGCGGGACAGGCGATGACGCCGCGCGCCGCCATCGATCTGGCGCGGGCGCTGAGCAAGAGCGTGTCGCATGCCGGCTTCCTGCCGGAGACCGTGCTCTACACGGACGGCGACCTGTTGGTGTGGTGGTTGCCACCGGGCAAACGGCACATCGCGTTCCGCACCGAAGGCCACGAGGAACAGATGGGCGCGGTCGAGCGCGGCGAGACGGTGCCGCAGCCCGGGTTGGTGTTTGCGGCCTCGAGCCGGGCCTGGAAGGTGTGGGCCGTCAAGGGCAGCGCCCGGCCCGTGCCCACCACACTGCTGTACCAGGCCCCGTACTTCAACGTGTACGCCAACGGCGACATCTGCCAGGGCAACGTGCCCGTGCCCGAGGGCACCACCGCAGAGAAGATCGGTGCGTGGAACGACGCTTTCTTGCGCTCGTACTTCACCCACCCCAACGCCCAGGGCAAGCTCGTGAGCTATCGCGGCGGCGCCTATGCGTTCTGGCGCGACATGCTGGACGGGAAGTTCAAGCGTTTCCCCGAGCGCGTTCTGGTGGACTCGAAGAGCACGCTTGGGGCACTGCTCGGCATGAAGGAGGTCGTGTGATGGACCTTCGCGATGTCGCACTGCAAACGGCCTGTCCGCTGGTCGCCGCGCCGCGCTTCGGCGGACTGCCCGACATGCCCAACGGCCAGCGCGTGATCATGGCGGCCAACGGCGTGTTCGTGCAGATCAAGCTGGACTGGCTGGACTGCGTGCAGCGCCTGATGCCCTCCGTCCCCGGCATGCCCCTGCCCTATGGACAGGTGCACGAACGCATCGCCTTCTCGTTCGGCGTGTTGCCGATTCGTCTCATCGAGGCCTTCGTGAAGCAGGGACGGTGGGGGCTTCCCGATGAAGTGGCCGGTGCCCTGATCTACTCGCGCAGCACGCGCACCCTGCGCCTGGAGATGTGCGAGGCGGTGCGAAGCTCACCGACCCACATCGACTATCGGATGCCGGCGCTGGCCGATGACGAGACGGTGGCGGTGGACCTGCACACCCACGGTCAAGGCTCACCGTTCTGGTCGGACGACGACAACAGAGACGACCAGGGCATCAAGGTCGCTGGTGTCTTTGGATGCCTGCACCACGACCAGCCCAGGGCCGAGTTCCGCTTGGCCCTCAACGGCTTGTATAGGGCGCTGCCGCACCCTTGGCAGGCGGCGGAGCAAGTGGCCGAGGACCACCGGGAGGACGCACTTGAGACGGGCGTCCTGCGAAAGATACTGAGCCTGTTGCACAGAGCGAGGGGCTGAACGTGGAACATCGGATCGACAGGGCATTGCTGGACCGGCGCGTCGCCCTCCACTTGATCGGCGTCGGTGGCAACGGCGCACAGATGGCAGCGTGTCTCGCGCGTCTGGACATCGCGATGAAGGCGCTCGGGCATCCCTACGGGTTGCACGTCACGGCCTTCGACGCGGACCGCGTGAGCGAAGCCAACGTCGGTCGCCAACTCTACAGCCCCGCCGACGTGGGGCGATTCAAGGCGCTGGTGACGATCCATCGCCTCAACCAGTTCTACGGCTTGGACTGGACGGCCCATCCGGTCCGCTACGAGGACTACCAGCGCGCACGAAGAATGCACCTGGATGCTGACATCCTGATCAGTTGCGTCGACAGCCGGGCGGCGCGTCGCGCGATCCACGCCCAGGTGTTTCATCCGCATAGCAACTATCGTTACTGGCTGGACCTCGGCAACACCGAATCGACCGCGCAGGTGGTGCTCGGCCAAGCGCCCAAGCGAACCGGGTCGGTCGAGGGCGCGCCGCACCTGCCCTGCGTCACCGAACTGTTCCCCGAACTGCTGGACGAGACCGTGCCGGACGACAACCGCCCGTCATGTTCGGTGCGCGTGTCGCTGGCCTCGCAGGGGCTCTTCGTCAACGATGTCGCGGTGCGCTTCGCGGCGCAACTGCTCTACGAGTTGTTCTCCAGGGGTGGCATCTCGGAGCACGGCGTGATGGTCAACCTGGACTCGAAGCGCAGCGGCCCGATCGAAGTCGATCCAAAGACGTGGCAGCGCTTCGGGTACGTGCAGGCCACCGAGGAGGAAGCCATTCACGCAGGCTGAGGCAGCGGCGTTGATGGAATTGATGAAGATGTATAGAATGTCATCTGTTTCATCGGAGATCGATGCAATGAGCAAGTCCTCTTCTCAGGCGGCACTGCCCGGCGACGTGCTGTCGTTTCAGCCCTGGACGCCGAGCGCGGCGCAGGCACGGGCCGAGCCCGCCCCGGAAAAATCCAGCCATTCGTACCTGCTGCAGGTGCACAGCGACGCCATGTCGCGGGTCCTGGAAGCCGTCATGCCCATGCTGGACCGCGTGCTGTCGCAGAAGACGGCTGAGGTTCGCGAGCAGAAACTGGAAGAGTTGGTCGACTTCATCGCCGGGCAGATGGTGGTGCCGAGCCGGATCGACACGAAGATGGCGCAGCGGCTTGCGGCTCGGCACGCCCGGGTCCTGAACGAGTTCGGTTTTGCCACGGCCGAGCAGTTGGCTGACGCGAACCAGTCACGCGCTGCAAACCGCAGCGCGCTGGCCGACAACTGGAAGAAGCGACGCCAGGTGTTCGCGGTGCGCCATCGCGACGAATCCGGCCGGCCCCGGGAAGTCTTTCCGCTGTTCCAGTTCGAGGACCACAAGCCGATCAAGGTGGTCCAGTCGATCCTCGAAGCCTTCGGCGAGCACAAGGCACCCTGGAAGCTCGCGCTGTGGTTTGCCTCGAACAACGGCTGGCTGCCGGGGCAGGCCCGCCCGGTCGACCTGCTGGAATCGGCACCGGACGCGGTTGTGCAGGCGGCCCGGCGCGACGCGGCCGGGAGCGCGGCTTGAGTTGTCGAGCGCCGGGACCGAAGCTCGACCTGCTGATCGAGCCATGGCCTGCGGGGCAGGCGATCCATGTGATCCACGATGCGGCGTTCGAACCCGAGAGCTTCAATCCGGGCATCGACGCTGGCGGCACGCTGCGCAACCCGACTCGGTTTGCGCCGATTCGCGATAGCGCGGGTCGCGTCGTGCCCTACCTGTACGGCGGCTCATCGCGTGACTGCGCGATCTTCGAGACCGTGTTCCACAACGTGCCGATCGACGCGCCGGACAAGTTCGTGGACCTGGACGATTTCGCGAATCGCGCGCACGGGCGGATCGTGCCCAACCGCGACTTGCAATTGGTCAACCTGACCACGGATGGATTGCACCGCCTGAAGATGCCGAAGGCCGAGTTGATCACGAGCCCGCCCATCGACTACCTCGATACAGCGCGCTGGGCTGAAGCGATCCACCACCAGCGTCCCGACGTGGACGGCTTGTTCTGGATGTCACGGCAACGCGATCGTGATCAGGCGCTGGTGCTGTTCGGGGATCGCGCAGCCGCAGCGCTCACGGGCACGCGCATGGGCACCGCGCTGCGAGGCAACGACGTGCTGCGCCAGGCCATCCTGACCTTGGCCTTGCGCGTGGGCATCGATGCGTCGTGACGAGTCATCGATGTGCGCGGTGCGCGTGCAGGAATGGCGACTCTGCCGCCGCGAAAACTTCGCGACAATTCAGCTCCATGAAAATTCCCAAACGAATCGCCGATGGGGCGGACCTGAGCGCGATCGAGGTACGTCGAAGCGACGTCCACGGAAAGGGCGTCTTTGCGCTGCGCAATCTGCGTGCCGGCGAGGTGATCGGGCACTACGCGGGCCGGCGCTACGGACCCGACGACACCCACCCTGGCTGGAACGACCAACTCACCTACTTGTTCGGGCTGTCGGACGGGTCCGTCATCGACGGCGCCCAGGGCGGCAACGCGACGCGGCACATCAACCACGCCTGCATACCCAATGTCGAGGCTGTCGAACGCCGAGCCGCCGATGACGAGTTGTCGATAGTTGTTCGGACGGTTCGCGCGCTTCGCGCCGGCGACGAATTGTTCCTGGACTACGCGCTCGTGATCGACGGCGACGACCCGGCGGACTATCCGTGCGCTTGTGGCACAGACGCATGCAGGGGAACCATGGCCGCGCCCGCCGCGATGACGGCGTTGGCGGCCTGAGTTCACGCCGGGATCAGAGGACCGTTAGCTCAGGTGCGCGTTCACGAGCTTGGTCATTTCGAACATCGTGACCTGGCGTTTGTCGAACACGGCGAAGAGCTTGTCATCGGCATTGATGAGCGTGCGGTTCTGCTCGTCTTGAAGCTTGTGTGCCTTGATGTAGTCCCATAGTCGTTTGGTGACCTCCGTGCGCGGAATGGGATCGGCGCCGACGACAGCAGCCAGAACCGGGCTGATCGTCATCGGTTTCGCAAACGCCGGGTTTGGCGCCCGCTTCTTGCCTTCGGGTTGGGCTGCGGCGGATTTGGTGGCGATGGTCGTACTCCCTGAAGTGTGCGGAACGGGCGTGCGGCGGGAACCGACTGCCCGAAGGGGCCGAATCATACGTGCGGCGCCTGCGATTCGTCGGCACGCACCGACGAAGGTGTTGCTCGCGTGCCTTGCGTCGAAGGCCGGTCAAGGCGACGTGACTCCGGCTCCTGATCATCGTCCGGCCTTGGCGTCGGTGGGCTCAGCTTCTGGCTGGCGACTGGGCACCCTGGTGCGCATAGCAACCGACTGACCTAAATAAGCACCAGACGCGCGTGTGCGCGAATGTCCGGCCAGCCGGGACACCGCCTGCCGAGCTGCCGCATCGGCTTCCGGCGATAGCACATCACCACCACGCACCGGCGGCGCATGGCCGGTCAGTGACTCGAAGTGATCGATCAAGGCCTCGTGGCGCAGGCCATGCGCCGTCACCCCGAGTTGCTTGAACGTGATGCCGAATTTCTCCAGCACATAGTCGAAGCGCCGAAGGTTCTTTTTCAGGTCGTTGGCGGGATCGCCCATGTGGGCGTCCCGGGTGCTCACCACTTGCTGAGCGAAGGCCAACGCGTCCGCACGGGCTGGCCGGTCGAGCGGGATGTGGCGAATGCGACCGCCCTTGCCCTTGACCCACACATACCGATCCGCTGTCTGCTCTTCGTGCGGCAATCCGGTGTCGGCAAAGGCGACCGCGTTCTCATAGGGGCGGAACAGAACCGACTCCTTGCGACGCAAACCCATTGACTGGATCAGCCGCAGCGAAGCGCCGACGTATCGGTCGTACTCGCACACCTTGGCAATCAGCGCGTCGATGTCCACGCCGTTCGCGGACCAACTCTTGTCGCGCTGCGCGTATTCGTGCCGCTGGTACTCCTCGACATTCAGGCCGTAGTACGCGGGCTCGCGCACGAAACCGTTTTTGCCTGTCCACAAGCCCAGCCCCCGCAGAAAACTCAGGTAGGTCTGGATGGTGGCCGGCGCCAGGTGCTCCCGCTTCCACACCTGCACCATGGCGCGCAGGTGCTTCTGCCCGAGGTTGCGTGGGTCAGGCAGTTTCTTGAAGCCGGCTTTGTCGTTCAGGTCGCGGAAGAAGCGGCGCAGGAACTGGGCGCGCTCGTGCCGCGTCTTGTGCGACACGGTCTTGTCCAGCGAGGTGTGCTTGGCGTTGAAGAGCTCCAGCAGCACGTCCAGGACTTTGAGCGGTGCCGCCTTTCCCGGTCGATAGCGTTCGAGGATTTGCTGCGGGGTTTGACCCGACCAGCTTTGTCGGCGCAACGGTTGGTGCTGCGCCATTCGGCCGGGACTCCCGGGTTCTTGGGGACGATCGCGAGTGGGCCGACAGGCAGGGCGATGAAAGGCGGGGCGAGAAGTGAGGTCAGACATGAGCTGTGCTCCGAGTTCGAATGCCCGCCGCCCGAACGGCGGGCAAGTGTTTCGATGAAGGTGGAATCGGGTGGGCCACCGGCAGGACGGATTCCGTCGCCCTTGCCGATGCGTGGTTCGTGTTTGAGCGCAGCCCGCGACCACGATCGTCGCTGCGCCTACCCAGGGGTTTTGCCGATCCGTGCATACGCACGGCCCGGCTCGGTCTTCCTTAAAAATGAAATGTTGTGATCCGTCCCACTTGCGCATTTCGGCGGTCGCGGGGGTTGTGATGCCGGCACACCTCGAGGGCGCGACGATCGGCATCGGCGGCAAGGTCAGGCCTTGCACGTCACTGGTGGATCAGTTCTGAATTCGTAGCGCCATCCACTCGCATGGGTCCACCCCTGACCGAAAGTCCAGGGCGGTGTCGAGTCTGTGAGCGAGGGCGCGCGGGGAGCCTAAGAAGGCAAACACAACCGCGCGATGCGTGGAACGCGTGCTCAAAGGATGGCGGGAACATCGGTGCGACATCAGGTGCCGACCGGAGGATCGAAGGCGGCGGCGCGTTTCAGGAACGCCCGGCGATGAACGCTGGCAGAGCCACGGCACATGCACTACGAAGAAGACCTCGGGGCCGCTGCCTCGAAGGGTGACGGCCGATCCGGTTCGAGACCGGAGCTTGAAGGGCAGGTAACGACTGCGACGCCTTTTGCTCCATCAGGAGCATGGCCAGGACGGCCATCGGGAAACCGTAGTTGACGCCGATGATCGCGATGGGTCAAGCAGGCACCGCCGCAATCTGCCCGATTTCGCGGGGGTTGCGTGTGGCGAATTCGGGTGTCGGGATGAGCGCTTGAGCCGTGCTTATTTTCCGGGAGGGGATGGGAGCGAGGCCGCATGCGGGGTTGACAAGGGAAAGTGCTGCCTCTGGTCCAGAGCGGAACCTTCTGGCCGTGCCGACGGGTCGGCACCGGTCGGCGGTGGTGGAGCCCTTCCGGACCGCGACAGGGGTTGACGAGCCGCATTCGGGTGAGACCGTAGCTCGACACGCAAGCCTCTCCGAAGCGCAAAAAAGCACGCTGCTCTCGTTCGGATGCGAACCGACGACGCTGCAGTCGGACCCAGGTCCGAGCTGGTCGCGATATCGAGCGTTTTGGAGGGGTGTTCTGCGTGGACGCGTCGCATCGACATGTTGATGCTGACCACCTTGAACTTCAAAACGGAGCTCTTCCATGGAATTGATCGTCCGAGCGGTGGATGTCGGATTCGGCAACACCAAGTTCGTCACTGGCATCGGTGGCAGCAGGGCCAGCGATATTCGCTGCGCCAGCTTCCCGTCAAGGGCCTACCCCAGCCCGCGCGACCCGTCGAAGGCCCTCGGCAGCGAAGGGCGCAAGACCTTCGCCATCCCCATCGGCGGCCTCTACTACGAGGTCGGGCCGGACGTGATGCTGGCGGCCGATGCGTTTCGCGCCACCGAGATCCACGGCGACTACATCGAGACGCCGCAGTACCAGGCGCTGGCGCGTGGTGCGCTGCGCATGATGAAGGTCGACGCCATCGACCTGCTGGTGGTCGGGCTGCCGGTTGCGGCGTTCGCGGCCAAGAAGGCGGCGCTCGAGAAACTGATGACGGGCCGCCACGACGTAGGCGGCGGCAAGACCGTGGTCGTGCACAAGGCACTCGCGATGGCCCAGCCCAACGGCGCGCTGATCGACTACGCGACGCAACACGACAAGGTCGAGGCGATGGAGCATGAACAGAGCCTGGTCATCGACCCGGGCTCGCGGACCTTCGACTGGCTGGTCGCGCGCGGCATGAAGCTGTCGTACAAACAGAGCTACTCCGTGGACCGCGGCGTCTCGAACATCCTGCAACTGGTCGCCGACGACATCAGCCAGGAGATCGGGCAGGCCTACACGAACCTGGACAGCATCGATTGGGCACTGCGCAACGGCAAAACCCTCACGGTCTACCAGCGCCAGTACAACCCGGCGCGCATGCGGCCGATGGTCGAGATCATTGCGAAGGACGCTGTCGCGGCCATGATGCGGCGCATCGGCGGCGCCTTCAACGTGCAGCACGTCATCCTTGTCGGCGGCGGCGCCTTCCTGTTCAAGAAGGCGGTCAAGCAGGCGTTCAGCACGCACCAGATCCTTGAGGTGAAGGAGCCGATGTTCGCCAATGTGCGTGGCTACCAAGTGGCCGGGACGAACTACGCCCACACGACGCCGTCCAGCGCGAGCCGGCAGCGCGCCGTGGCAGCAGCGGAAGGAGAGGGCGCATGACTTCGGTCGCGAGAGATGCGCAAGAGCCGGTGCGGCTGCTGTTCGAGATGACGCGCGACGACAACCCGCGCCTGTACGACGACCTGATCCGGTTCAACAAGGGGACCAAGCGCGTGAACCGGCTTCGCTTCCTGGCGCACGAAGGCCTGCTGGCGCAGCAATGGATGACGATCCAGGGCGGTGCGGTCGCGATGGTCGCGCCAGTTCGTCCGCCAGGTGAGGTCAACGTGAATGCGGCCGTGGCGCGGCAGACGAACCAGGCCTTCGAAGCGCCGGTCGGCGGGGAGGCGTGAGTGGACCGGAGCGGACGTCGCGCCCGACGGCCTGACGTCGTTAGCGCGTCGGAACTCGCCGAGATGGGCGTGTGCGAGCGGAGGGTGCTGCTGGCACACCGCCATGGCCCGAGGCGGACGCCGGCGCAACGAAGAGCAATGCGGCGAGGCTTGCGTGCGCACGAGCGGTTTCATCGCGATGGGCTTGCTGCAAGAGAGGGAGCGAGTCGACGCCACCCCATTGCGTTTGCTTCGTTGGGCCGGTGGTTCGTGGGGCTCTGCACGCGCATTGCACTCGCTGTGCTGCGCTTGCTCGCGCGTCGCAGACATCGGGCTCGAGATCCAGGAGAAGGCGGATGACAAACTGGCGTGCTTGGGCGCTGCTGACGCTCGCCCTGGCGCTCGGGATGATCGTGGCTTTGCGGCGTCGACGCGCGGCGCTGGCTGATTGCATGGAGAGGGCCAGTCGCCCTTCGGACTTGAAGGATGCGGAACTGATCTACCTGGAGAAGCGGTTCAACGTGTCGGAGCCGGTGCGGCTCTCGACCAGGCTCGATCGCGCTTACCGGATGCCATCTGGTCTGGTCGTGCTCCTGGAGTTGAAGACCCGTAACGTCAATCGCGCGTTCTCGTCGGATGTTATTCAGTTGTCGGCGCAGAGGTTGGCCCTCGAGCGCAAGACCCGGCAAGTCGTTGCGCACCACGCCTATGTGGTCGCCCAGATGCCGGACGGCGCGCGCGAGGCACATCGCGTTCAGCTGATCTCGGAAGAAGCGGTGGTCGCGCTGGTCAGGCGGCGTGATGCCATCCTGGCAGGCCGGATCAATCCAAGGCCTGCGGTTTCGGTCAAGGTGTGCAGAACCTGCGCCTACCAATCCATCTGCCCGGATCGCCTTGGCAGGTAAGTCGTCTCACGCCGGCCAATCGCGAAACGCCACGTCCTTTGGCGTCTCTCTTCCTGGGCCGTTCGGCGCATTCACGTGAGCATCTGGGTTTCGTCGTCCGTCACCGGGCTTCAGCCCTCGCCAACCATGAATCACGAACTGATCAGCCAAATCTGCTTCGCCGAAATCTACGTCGTTCCCCCTCACCAGACGGCACGTTCGCTGTTCACCCGGTTGCCGCATGGCATGGCCTACGCGGACACTCTGATCGAGTGCATTGCGACCGGGTACCTCATCGCGGTCGTCGAGTCGATCTGCATCAAAGAGATGCAGCAGCACATCGACGCCGAGATCGAGGTTGTAGTGGGGCGCAGCATTCGCATCGAGCACCGTGCGCCGATCCCTCCAGGTGCGGCCATCCGCGTGTCGGGCTGGGTTGAGCAAGTGGGAAGACGCAGCACGATGTTCTGCATCCGAGCGTTCGATGATGACGAACTCGTCTGCGAAGGGCAGGTGACGTTGGTGGCCGCCGATCGCGAATCAATTGAGTCAAGAATCGTAGCCAAGATCAATGGGCTGCAAAGATCCGCCTCTTCGCCGCAAGAGTTGGGGACAAGCTGACGATCATCCACTCACGCCCACCGGCTCGCAGCTGACGGTGTTCGCCGGACTCTTGGATCCTTGAGTTGTCGTTCCCGCTTGCAGCACGGCCTCGACTCGCTTGCCGAGCAGGTCCCATGCCGCGCGCTTCTCGCTGGCAAACTCGTACCTGCCATAGACCCGGCCAAGCTTGCCGCCGACGGTGTGATTGAGGCAGCGTTCCCGAACGTGCTCCGACACGCCGAGGGACTGCATCAGCGTAGAGCCCGTCCGGCGAAGGTCGTGAGGAGTCCAATCGCCTCCCTGGAGAACGAGGGTGTTGTCGTTCCGGCGGTTCCTCAGCTTCTTGCGGTTCTTGAACCGGAACTGGCGATCGCCGATTTGCTTGGAGATGGACTTGCCGTCCAAGGCACCGTCGTGGTTCCGGGCGGGGAAGCACCATGGGCTGCCCTTGGTCAACTCGTGCAGCGACTGAAACTGTCGAAGAGCAAAGGCAGAGAGAAAGACCATCCACTCGGTCTTCTTCGTCTTGGTATTTTCGCGAGGGACCAGCCACTCGCCCGTCTGAAGGTTGACGTGCTCCCAGCGCGCGCAAGTAAGCTCGCCGATCCGGCAACAGGTGGCAAGCATGATCCAGAGGGCAAGCCTCGTTTCTGCGCCCAACGGTCGAATCGCGACGCGCTTGTCGGTTGCGCTGTCATAGGCGACCTGAATGCCCGCTAACGCGTCTCGGAGCGCGCGGAGTTCGTCAGCCGACAGAACGCGCTCGCGTTCGTTGGCCAGGTCGTATTCAGGCTGGACGATCTGCTTCACCTCAACGAGTTCCGCCGGGTTGCCTTCAACCAGAAGCTGCCGCCAGGGCCTTCGTTTCTCGGCCCATCGGAAGAGCTGCCTGATGTCGGCCAAGAGCAGGACCGCCGTGCGGTTCTTGCCTTTGGTGCGGCCAACGCCGCGCAACACATCTCGGATGTCGGTCTCGGTGATTCCGCGCACGGGCTTCTTGCCCAGCTTCGGAAGGACGTGGATGTCGAACGATCGACGCAGCGCGACGTTGCCATCGCTACGGGTCACGCCGTCAGTGAGCCACGCGGTCACCATCGACTGCAGAGGAAGGTTCTCCGCCTTTTCCCGCTCGACATCGGCTTCGATCTGCGCGAGTTCCCTCGCCTGCTCGGCCTCGCGCATGAGGTGGGCCACTCGAGGATCATCACCGGTGTCGACCCGTGCACGCTCGGCGGCGGCTCGCTCACGCGCGGTGGCGAGCGAGACATCCGCCGCGTCTCCCAGTGTCAGTTTGCGCCTGCGCGTGCCTTGCGTGTAGATGAACTGCCAGGTCTTCTTGCCTGAGGGAAGGACGCGCATGAACAGCCCGTCGCCGTCGCTGATCAGGTACTCTTTCTCGGCGGGCTTGGCAGCCTGAATGGTCTTGACGTTCAACAGCGCGCGCGCCATGTCGGCAACTCCGTGGGTCCGTTCAAGCGGGCAGGGACCAGAATCTCCTACCCCTTGTATTTTCGCTGGGAGTGTAGCGGCTTGGGAACGATCTGGGAACAGTTTGGGAACAGTTGGCGCGGGTCAGAAGAAATCGTGGTTGGACACAATGAGACGAACGAATTATAAAAAATGCTTTTGAAAACAATACGTTAAGTTGATCCATGACGTATCTTATCGTCTCACGACTTCCCGTCAAAATCGCTGTTCATCTGGCTACGAACCAAGGGGTCGTGGGTTCGATTCCTGCCAGCCGCACCAGAAAAACGCTAGAGAATCAACGGCTTAGAGATTTCGGTCTCTAAGCCGTTTTTTTACGATTGATCGTCCCTCGTACCGTTCAGCGACGCTTTCGACTACATGTGGAAGCTGAACCGCCCCGGCTTTCAAGGAGGCTCCAACTCTTGAGAAGATGGAGCCATGAACAAGTCGAGCAAGTTCTCACCGGAGTTCCGTGGGCGGGCCGTGCGAGGGTGTGCCTGCTCGATGTTTCGTCGCACTCAACCACGGGCGCCCGGTAGAAGTCGTACTACCCCGCATCGCCCGTTGCAGCGCGAAACCATGCTCGACCTGCCACATCGGACCGCGAAGACGCGAACCACGTCTTGTTCGTGAACAGACTTCAAGTTGTCAAATTCCGATCGGACACTCCGTGAACCGAGAGGGTCCGCGCAGTGCAGGCCCAGCGCGAAGGACAACCCATGGGCCGCCCCTCGAACGTCAAACCTCGCCCCCGGGGCACCAGCCGCCGCGGCTTTTTCACCAAGAGCGGCTCTGCCGCTGTGGCCCTGGCCAGTGTGCCAATGCTGGCCCTCGCGTCACGCAGCGAAGACGATGAAGACGACGACGGCAAGCGCGTCGGTGGTGTCAGCTTCGATCACGGCGTGGCCAGTGGTGACCCCTTACAGAGGCGCGTCATTCTTTGGACCCGCATCACTCCCGCGTCGCGACCCAAGTCGATACTCGTGCGCTATGAGGTCAGCACGGACCCGCATCTGCGCCAGGTGGTCGAGCGCGGCGTGCTGCGCACTGGCCCGGAGCGCGACTACACCGTCAAGGTGGACGCCGATGGATTGCGCCCCGGCACAACCTACTACTACCGATTCCATGCACGCGGAGCCAGTTCTCCCGTTGGCCGCACTCGCACCCTGCCCGCGGGCGCCACACCACACCTGCGGCTGGCGGTCGTGAGCTGCTCCAACCATGCCGCAGGCTACTTCAACGCCTACCGTCGAGTGGCCGAGCGCGCCGACCTGGACGCCGTGTTGCACCTGGGCGACTACCTGTACGAGTACGGCCCGAGCGAGTACGGTACGGCCCGAACACCCGAGCCCGCCAACGAGATGGTCACGCTCGGCGATTACCGCCTGCGCCATGCTCAGTACAAGCGCGACGCCGACTCGCAAGCCGTGCACCGCCAGCACCCGATGATCTGCATCTGGGACGACCACGAGATCACCAACGATTCATGGGTGGGCGGGGCGCAGAACCACACAGAAGGTGCAGAAGGCGCATGGGCAGACCGGGTGAAGGCGGGGCTCATGGCGTACTACGAGTGGATGCCGATCCGTACGGTCGATCCCAGCGACCGCCGCCAGAATCAGCGCGCCTTCCAGTTCGGCGATCTCATCGATTTGTCGATGCTCGAAGAACGCCTGAGTGCACGCTCGCAACAGCTACCAGCAACGATCCCGGCACCCGGCCTGGGCAACGTGTTCGCGCAGGTGGGCGAGTTCAACAACCCATCCCGTACCTTGCTCGGTGCCGAACAAGAGGCTTGGCTCGCTACGCGCCTGCGCACCACAGACGCACGCTGGAAGTTCATCGGCCAGGGCGTGATGTTTGCGCAACTCAAGGCGCAGGGCGCGCCACTGGCTGTCGGAGGCGGTCTGTTCTTCAACAGCGACCAGTGGGACGGCTATCAGCCCGCACGCGACAGGCTCTACAGTGTTTTGAAGGGCGACGCCTCCAACCCCTCGGTGAACAACTGCGTCATCCTCACTGGCGACATTCACACCTCGTGGGCCGCCGATCTGTCGCAGGACCCGAACAACCCGATCACCACCACCGGTGGCTACAACCCGTCGACGGGAGAAGGATCCCGCGCCGTGGAGTTTGTCGGCCCGTCGGTCAGCTCGCCGGGTCTGGACGATCCCACTGGCAACACGGCCGCTTATCTGCGCAGCGTGAATCCGCACTTCAAGTACATCGACCTCAACCAGCGCGGTTACATGCTGCTGGACGTCACGCGTGAGCGTGTGGTTTGCGAGTGGTGGTACGTGGACACAGTGGCCAGCCTCAGCAACATCCAGACCTTCGGCGTGGCCTTCGAGGTGCAGAACGGGGGCAACCGCCTGCAGCCGTCGGCCATGACCACCCCGCGCACAAATGCACCGGCACTTGCGCCCTGAGGCTTCGGTCCACCGAAGCATATTCATCAAAGCTCATACCCTCGCCTGTCTTCGTTTGGCGCGGTGATCCTGCCCAGCGACGAGCAGCGCCAGGCAGCGCGCCGGTCGCCTGCGCGTGCGTGACCATCATTCGTTCTGCGTTGGTCGGAATAGACCACGTGGCCCTTCGATTCAGGCTCCCAACTCGGCAAACATCGACTCGCCCTGCCGCACGAACAGCCCGGCGTGAGTCGCCTTGGCGCCGTGCTTCGCAGACGCTGCGGCGTTCGCAACTTGCTCGGCGGTTCGGAACTGCCCCTTGCGGACGCGCACCGCGCCGATCGACAGGCTGGTGAAAGGGAAGAAGCGCAACACGCCATGACGGTCCTCGGCTTCGATGCCGCCGGCAATCTGACCGGGCTCGTCGTACAAAGCTGCAGCCCCGGCGTTGAAAGCTTCTACCAAGCGCTCGCAACGACTCTCCCAGTCATCACTCTGAAACAGCAAGATGAAGTCGTCGCCGCCCACATGACCGACAAAGTCGCGCTGTGCGTCGCAGTGACTGATAGACAGACTGGCCATGAGCCGGATCATCTCGTCGCCGCGCCAGTAGCCGTAGTGGTCGTTGAACGGCTTGAAGTTGTTGAGGTCGCCATAGCAGGCAACAAACTCGCCGCCGCTTGCAAGCAGACGTTCGATGTGCTCGGTGATCGGGATGTTGCCAGGCAGGAACGTGAGCGGGTTGGCGTGCCGTGCGGCTTCTATCCGCGACTCCGTAACGGTTCGGACAAGCTGGTCTCCCGTGCCCAGCCCCACATAGCGGCCGTTCTCAGTGACGATGAACCCTTCCGTCAGGTAGCGTTGATCTTGTGAGGTGAGGATGCCCACAAGCTCGTCGATGTCGTGGTCTCTCTCGACGAGACGAGGGGACAAGTTCGCGAAAGTAACGCAAGGCTTGGTGCCGTAGAGTTCCTTGAAGTAACGCTTCGCATATCGCTCCATGAACTGACGGCGATCGATCAGGCCGACGGGAACCCCCTGGTCGACGATGGCCACGGCATGGAGGCCGGGGTGCGCCTCCAGCAGACGGTCGATCTCGTCGTGGGTCGTCTGAGTTGCCACCGTCGGAGCGTGGACGATCTTCACTTCCCGGCGCCGACCCGATGCGGACGCCGTCCGCATCGCAGGCATCACTGAAACGCGCTGGTCGCGCAGCACTTCGGTCGCCTGGGCTTCGATCGCGTCGCGAGGCTGTGGAATGGGTCGGCCCATGAAGTATCCCTGACCCAAGCTGATACCCAAGTCACGCACGACGCGCAGGTCGTCGGCAGTTTCGATGCCCTCGGCAACCAGCGACGTGCCGAAAATTTCGGCGATCTGCATCAGTGCTCGCAAGGTCTGCAGCTTCTTGGCGTGGCGACTCAATTCGGCGGTGAAATACTTGTCTATCTTGACGATATCGGGTTGCAATTCAGACCACAGCCGCAGGCTCGAGCGACCGTCTCCGAAGTCGTCAAGCGCGAGCATCACGCCGGCCGCCTGCACCTCCTGCACGGCTTCGCTCAGGCCCTTGATGTCTGAGACGTGTTCATGTTCGGTGATCTCGATAACCAACATGCGGGGTTGAAGGCCAAGTTCGCGAACGTATTTCATCAGCGCATCGGCCGACCGCGCTCGCACCAGTTCGAGCAGCGCCGACGCGCTGAGGTTCACGAAGAGCCGTCCGGGTTGAGAACGAGCCGACCATTGCTCCAGAGCGGCGGCAACGCAGGCGATCTCGAAATCGAGCAGCAGCCCTTCCTTGCGGGCGGCGGCAAGAAGGGCGTCGGGCGTGTGCAAGGGCATGCCTTTCGGCCCGCGTATCAAAGCCTCATGGGCATAGATGGACCCATCGCGCATGCTCACGATGGGTTGAAACACCGGTGAAAGGGACTTGTCTATCAGCAGCCGGGAAAGCGGGCCTGTTCCGTCGCCGGTACGAAAGCCCATCAGTTCCATCGGACGAGGTCTGCGTTCGGGCATGGTGTGCTTTGCTGGTTCGTGTCCGGAACTGGCTCTGGACTGACTTCGATATCGGCACGAAGAAGCAACAGCTGAACTGAATTGACACAGGCCCGCATCATCCCCAGCAGGGATGCGCGCGAGCCCCTGTTGCTACCCAGAACTGCCCCCCCGACACGTGCCCCCACACGCCCGCGCGCGCAGCACTTGTCGAACAACGCCAGACTTGCCGAGGGGCAATCACACTCAGGCGTGGCTACCGCAGCCGCTGGAAGGTCAGTTTGCTGATCAAATCGTTCTGGCTGTCCCCGTATCGCCGCTCGTCCACGATCTTCAGCAGGCCGCGGGATGCCATCCCTTTCAGCTCCCTCGCAGTCGAGTCGTACACGTATGGATTTTCCAGGGTCGAGCCGGCACTTGGCAGCTCGATCAACGTATCAAAGGAAGAATCCAAATAGACATGGTCGGCCAAGGTTCGCATCGGAGGTTCCTCGTTGCGCCGCATGGCGCAAAAGTTGTTGATGCCAGTGAAATGAACCGCTGGGTTGCCACCAGTTTGGGCTCGCCACGAGCGCGCTGCCGGTATTGTTGAAATTGAACTCGGCGCCAGGAAGTCTATCGTCCCAGGTGCTGGACCGACGAGTGCATCGCCGCACTTTATTCCCGACGATCTCGCAAAGGGCCATGGCTTGTCACCAATTTGTCATCTGCAATTGCTGTGGCCCTGAGTTGGTAAAGGTGTCGGGGTTGCCTGAGTCGCTGTTGCCTTCGCGGCAACTCCGCTGAGCCGTCATCGTCCTCGAAGTTGTTGCTCCCCTGCTGCGGGGCCATGGTGAAAAAACTTTCCAAAGGTCGGCGGGTTCGATGCTGGCACTTGCCGAGCGCTGGCAGAGGCGGTTCGGTCTGATCTACGACCCGCGCAGCAAGGCCGAGCGCGGCGACCAGCTCACCCAAGGGTCACCGTTCCCGCCGTTGAGAAAGGCAAGTCAGCCGGCCTACGCGCAGCGTGCTTTGGCGGCAGAAGCCTTCGGCTCTGTTGTCGATGAATGTCTGGCGCAGATCACTCGCAACGCCATCGGCCTGATCGAAGGAGATCCGACCTTGCGTGTAGAGCATGTTCACCAGCTGCGCGTCGGCGTTCGCCGCATCCGCAGTGCGGTGCGCAGCTTTCGAGGATGGGTGCCGGCACCGCCAGCCGAGCTCGTTGAAGGTCTTCGACTGTTGTTCGCGACCCTTGGCTTGGCCCGCGACCGTGATGTGCTCGACGACGGCGTCGTGGCAGAGCTCGCGAAGTTTGGGGCGCCACCGTTGGCGCTGCCGGGCGCCGCAGCCGGCCCGGACCCCGTCGCAGTTGTCGCCAGCACCGACGCACAACGAATCTTCGTCGCCTGGATCGCTTGGCGAGCGAAGCTGGATGAGGCGCGTCGCGAAGAGTTCAGCGCGGTCGCCGACAAGCCGGAGACAGACGTTGCTGTCGCGCCCGCTGCCGGCGAAGCAGTGGCGCGTGGCGCACCTCGTAACGATGCCCCGACGTTTCGCCGCAACGTGCGACGGCGGCTGCGTCGATGGCATCGACGCCTCATCGCCGACTGGCAGTCGTTCGACGAACTGGACGAGGGCAGCTTGCATGCGCTTCGTAAACGCACCAAGCGTCTGCGCTACGCGGTCGAGTTTTTCGCACCCTTGCTGAAACGTCGGATAACCGAGCGGTATCTGAACGCCCTGACCGCGTTTCAGGACCGCATGGGCGAACTCAACGATCTGTTCGTGGCACGTGCGCGGTACCAGTCGCTCGTCGCGTCAGACCCTGCCGCTTGGTTTGCTCTCGGTTGGCTTGCGGCCCGCATTGCCGATGTGCGGGCACTCGCGAAGCCCGAACTCGGGCGGCTGGCGAAGGTCGATCCGCCGACGTCTTGAGCGCGGATATCGGGGTGAGCTCAAGCTCGAAGCTGCTCGCACCCTGGAGAAACTGGCGCGTCATGCCGGGGCTGACTTTGCGTCGCGCGGCGGCCTGGATCGCCCACCCGTCAGCAGAGTCAACACGCCAGGCGCCCAGCGTTGCCCGGCGCGAAAGGCCCCGATGAGCATGAGGCTGGTGACTATCACCCCGGCGAAATACAGCCCCAGCGCGCCGGTGCTCGATTGCGGCTGCCACAGCCAGTAGGCGAGGCGCCGCACGGCCGTCAGCAAGGGCTCGTGGGCCACGAAGATGAAGAAGCTCGGGGCGGCCAGCCGGTGCAGCGGCAACGCCAGCGTTGGCCATTGTTCGACGAATTTCGTCAGCACCAGCAGCGCCGCCAATGCGGCGAGCTGGGTCAGATGCAGCCACACCGATGCCACGCTGCTCGTGCCCGGCGGCGACAACAGCAGCACC
The DNA here is from genome assembly GCF_030697375.1 of Rhodoferax sp. Lineage (GTDB taxonomy): Bacteria > Pseudomonadota > Gammaproteobacteria > Burkholderiales > Burkholderiaceae_C > Allorhodoferax. Next base: position 50,553 of record NZ_JAUYQD010000061.1, read on the forward strand.
GCAACGAGGGCGGCAAGCAAGGCGAACACTGCGCCCGCGTGCCGGTCGAGCGCTTGTGGGTCAAACCGCCGCAGTGCCGCCAGCGCGCCGGCCAGAAAGAAGAAGCAGGCTTCGACCGTTGGCACCTGGTAGGGCCACGCACCTGTGAGCCACAGGGTGCCGAACGCGGCGACGACCGCCGTCTGTGCGCCACGCGGCCACACGTAGAACACGGGCGCGAGAAGGCTCATGAAGAACAGATCGCGCAGGAACCACAACGGGTACAGGATCGGGTTGCCGCCAACGCCGACCAGCGCGTCGAACACTTGCCACGCGTCGTAGTCTGCGACCCGTCGGCTCCAGGGCCCCACACCAGAGAAGAGCGCGTTGCTCAGCGAAAAGGACTGCAGCAACAGCAACAGCAGCAACAGCAGGGCATTCCACGCCAGCAGCGGCACGAGCACGCCGCGCACCCTGCCGCCGAGCTTGCCCGACAGCCACTCACGGGTACCGGCGCAGTCAGCAAAGAACAGGAAGCCGCTGATCGCAAAGAATGCCGGCATGCGGATGCCGCCCAGCCCGTGTGCGAAAAAACCTTGCACGAGCGCGGCCCACGGTTCGAGTTCCATGAAGGGCACGGCGCTGCCGGCCACCGGCTGAATGGGCCGCGCGCTGTGGAAAAACAGCACGCTGATCGCCAGCGGAAAGCGCAACAACCGCAGGCGCCGAACGGTTCCGGAAAGTGATTCGGCGCGAGCCCGGGGGGCGCGCCCGCCCGCCTCACGCGCGCCCCCGGGCGCGGGCAATGAGAGTGCGGTCGGGTCGGTCATGTGCGTGCATCAAAACAGGAGTCCATGCTGCTCGCGCTGCGTGGCAGGCCTTCGACCGCGGACCGTGCCGATCGACTCATTCGCAAGCGCCGCCAGCGGCTCCCCCTCGCGAGAAAGCTCAGCGTTCGCCTGAATCGAACACCGTGTCGGTCCACTGCGTATCACTCCACACGGTGTCCGACACGTCGCGAGCCCCGGGCTTGCCAGGCTGGCCTGCGTGCTCGTCGGGCCTCAGCATCGAACCCGTCGAAGTGCGCTGGTCCGTGATGCCGGTTCCACGGCCGCGCCATGCCTTGAACCTTTCGCGAAAGGACGCGATTTCGCGCGCCGCATCGGGCGAGTCCATCTGTTCCATTGGCCGCTCTCCACAGCGCCTTCGATGGCGCGGAGGAAGGATGTTCAGTGCGGACAGTGACGCCGCCGTGACGCGCTTCGTCTGCTACCCCTGCCGGCGTTGCAGCGCGAGCGCCAGCACCGAGAGCAGCAGCAGCATCAGGAAAACGCCGGAAGGGTCGATCGCGCCGCCTCCGCCGCTCGACGCGGGTGCCGAGGGGGCAGGTTCCGGTGCCGGCGCATCGGGTTCCGGCAGCGGCAAGCCGAGTGCGACGGCACACTGCCGGATCGCTGCGCTGTCGAGTTCCGGCGCCAACCGTGAAGGGGGTGCGTAGGTCGCCGGGGCGGCGGCGTACAGCAGCGCCTGGTCGGCATCCAGAATGCCCGCACCGCAGGTCGACGTGCTGCACTGGCAGCGCCCGAAGTTGCCGGCCGAACTGCAGGCCTGCAGGATCGGCACCTTGACGTGCGGCCGTGCCGAAGCCCGCAGCCCGGCTTCGATCTGCGCCACCGTCAACGCCGGGTTCGACGCCCACATCAGCGAGGCCACGCCGGCCACCAGCGGGGCCGCGAAGCTCGTGCCGCTGCCGGCCGCGTAGCCGAACGCGCCGATCGGCCCGCCGCCTTCGTTGCTGGTGGTCACCAGGCCACTGTCGGCCAGCTGGGTGTCACAGGTGGCGCCGCGCGCCGCGTCGCCGCCGACCGTTGCCAGCGCGACCTGGGCGCCGTAGTTGGCGTAGTTGGCCTTGAAGCCCTGGCGGTTCAGCGAGGTCACCGCAAAGGCTCCGGTGCACGACGCCGGCCGGCCGACGATGCTGCGCTGGTTGCCCGCCGCCGCCACGACGAGCGCGCCCCGGGCGCGCACCTCGGCCAGCGTGTCGGTGTAGAGGCGCGCCGCAGCAGCGACCGCCGGGTTCGGGTGGTTCAGGTCGCAGGGCTCGAAGCCGGCCACGCCGATCACGATGACCTTCGCCGGTTGCAGGTTGCGCGCCACGCCGCTCACGTCCAGGCCTGCGGCCCAGCGCAAACCGCCGACCACGTCGGCCACCGCCGCGCCGCACTTGCCGGCCACCCGCACCGGCAGGATGCGGCCGTTCCAGTTGATGGCCGCCACCCCGGCCGAGTTGTTGCTCGTGGCGCCGATCTGCCCGGCCATCATCGTGCCGTGCCAGCTGCTGCGCTCGCGCACTTCGCAGCCGTCCCAGAGCGTGGGGTCGGCGGCGGCTTCGGCGGCCGTGAGCCGGTCGCCCGGGTCGAGCGCGTCGTTGTCGGCACCGTTGCCATCGTTGGAGTAGGCGGTCTGACTGACGAAGTCGTGGCCGGGCAGTACCCAGTGCGGGTCGAGCTCGGGGTGCGGTGTGTAGCCCGAGTCGAGCACCGCCACGACGGGCGCCGCGCCCGACACCGGGTGACCCGTGGATCGGTCCCAGGCCGCGGGCAGGCCCGGCACCGCCGCTTCGGTGGCACCGGCGCTCGCCAGCCACCATTGTTCGGTTGCGTACAGCGTGTCGTTCGGCACCGCTGTCAGCGACTCGCGGGTGTTGGGCAACACGTGCTGCACGTGGCGTGCGCCGCGCAGCCTGGCTGCCAGCGCCGACGTCTGCGCCGCAGGCAGCGCCTTGACTGTGGAGAGCAGGTACCAGTGGTTGCCCAACGACCGTGCCTGGGCCTTGAAGAGTGCGTTGCCACCGGCGAGCCTGCGTGCCTGCACGGCACTGTCGGGCGTCGCTTCGAGCTTCACGATGAAGCCTTGCGCAGCCGCCATCGAGGTGCCCGCGAGCAGGCCGAGAGCGGTCGCCATCAGCAGCAGGGCACGCCGGAGATTGCGACGCGGGGCTGCCGTGCGCGCACGAAGAGAGGTGAGGGAGAGGTCCATGCAGCGAGCCTAGAAGAACTCGGTGCAGGCTTCGTGACAGTGATCCGTTTGGCGCGAGCACTGCAGGTGGGCGCGGCAAAGCGTTGCGCGCGGCATGAGCCGTTCGGACCATTCGCCGGTCGGTCGCACGATTCACCGGCAGGTCATGCCCGGCGCATAACTTCTCTGGCTTCCTCCGGCACGCCGGTCTCCAGTCTTTTCTGTCCCTTGCCTCCGGATGTCGCAATCCAGCACCGTCGAGCCCGTGATCGGCCCCGAGCCTGCGCGCGGCGCTGTGGCCGAAACGCCGCTGCGCATGTTCGCCGCGCCGACCGGGCGACGGCTGTTTCGCAACCAGCCGCAGTCGGTGGCCGGGTTCATCGCAGCCGTGCTCGAACCGGGCATCAACGCGGCCGTGCTGGTCGGTGCCCACGCGTACTACAGCGAAGAGTTCTCGCGCGCATCGATGGTGTTGCTGCTGCTGGTGCTGGCCCTGACCTTTCCCGGAACCGACCACTTTCGCGACCGGCCACTGTCGTCGGCGGTCGACATCGTGCTGTCGTGGCTGACCTTGCTGATGCTGCTGGTCTTCTGCGGTTATGCGACGCGCAGCCTCGGTCTTTTCGAGTGGCCGGTGATCGTGGCCTGGGCGCTGGCCACGCCGCTGATCCACTGGTTCGTGGTGCTGGCCGGGCGCGACCTGCTGCAGTGGCAGGCGCGCCAGCCGCGTGCGGCGCGGCGCGCGCTGATCGTGGGTGCGGGGGCGCTGGCGGTCAAGACCGCCCACGCGCTGCAGTCGCGTGCCGACGTGTGCACCGAGATCAGTGGTTACTTCGACGACCGCAGCGGCGACCGGATCGCGGCCGAGGCCGTGCGGCTTCGCCTCGGGGGGCTCGCCGACGTGGCCGCCCACGTGCAACGCCAGGCGGTGTCCGAGGTCTACATCACGCTGCCGCTCGGCTCGCAGCCGCGCATCGTCGGCCTGCTCGAATCTTTGCAGGGCACCACCGCGTCGGTGTACCTCGTGCCCGACGTGTTCGGCATCAGCATCATCCAGGGGCGTTTGCAAGACGTGAACGGGCTGCCGGTGGTGGGCATCTGCGAGACCCCGTTCACCGGCATCAACGACGCCGTCAAGCGCCTGAGCGACGTGGTGCTGGCGAGCATCATCCTCGTGCTGCTGGCGCCGCTGATGCTGCTGCTCGCCGTGGGCGTGAAGCTCAGTTCGCCCGGCCCGGTGATCTTCAAACAGCGCCGCAACGGCCTGGGCGGCGAAGAGATCGTGGTCTACAAGTACCGCTCGATGCGCGCGGCCGACGACGGCAAGGTGGTGCGCCAGGCGACCCGCGGCGACCCGCGCATCACATCCTTCGGCGCCTTCCTGCGCAAGACCTCGCTCGACGAATTGCCGCAGTTCATCAACGTGCTGCAGGGCCACATGAGCATCGTCGGCCCGCGCCCGCACGCGGTGGCGCACAACGAGCAGTACGCGCAGCTCGTCAAGGCCTACATGGTGCGGCACAAGGTGCGGCCCGGCATCACCGGCTGGGCCCAGGTGAACGGCCACCGCGGTGAGACCGACACCGTGGCCAAGATGCGCGCGCGCGTCGAGTTCGACCTCGACTACCTGCGCAACTGGTCGCTCGGCCTGGACCTGCAGATCATCGCCCGCACCATCAAGCTCGTGGTCGCCGACCGGCATGCGTACTGACGCTGCGCGCTGCGGCGCGCTGATCGCTGCGGTGGTCTCGCTGGCGCTGCCGGCGCTTGCGCTGGCCGCCATCGAGCCCTTCACGCTCGGGGCAGGGCAGACTGTTTCCGCGCAGACCAATGTTTATCGTGTGCCGGTGAATGAAACCGCCTCGCGCGACCTGATCTCCAGCACTGCGCTCACCGCCGGGCTCGACCAGCCTTTCGGCCGCTGGCGCTTCACGGGCTCCGGTGCCTTGCGCCTGAATCGCTACAAGAACAACCACGAACTCGACAACGACGGGCAGGGTCTGCAGCTGCGCCTGGAAGGCACGACGGTCGGAGAGATCGCCGCCAGCCTCGACTACGCACGCAACCTGAACCTGGTCGACTTCGGCGCTTCGACCGACGCTTCGCTGCGTGTGCCGGCGCGCGAAACCTCGCAACAGTTCATGGCCACGGCGCAACTCGGGCTGGTCTCGCTGCTGTCGCTCGACGGGTCGGTGACGCACCGCTCGCTCGGCTACGACAACGATGCCTATGCGACGCAAGAGAACTCGCAGGACTCGTACTCGCTCGGCCTGGTGTGGCGGCCGAGTGGCGCGCTCTCGCTCGGTGCCGGCCTGCGCCAGACGCGCGCGCACTACCCGCGTGGCGTGCGCACCGGTACCGGCGGCTACAGCGCCGACAGTTTCGATCGCGAAGACTTCGATCTCACCGCGACCTGGGTCGCGTCGGGCGCCAGCCGCGTGCAGGCGCGCGCCAGCGTCACGAAACAGCGCCACGACGAAGCGACACGGCGCGACGTCGACGGCCTGACCGGCTCGCTGGTCTGGAACTGGCGGCCTACGGCCAAGCTCGGTTTCAACACCTCGGCGGTGCGCGACACCGGCAACGAAACAAGTTTCTATCGTTTCAGCGGGAACGAGACCACTGCGGTCGGTAACGACAGCCAGTTGTCGACCACGCTGGCCGTCGACGCCACCTACGACTGGAGCGCCAAGATCCGCGCCACCGGCAACCTGCGCGTGACACAGCGGCGACTCACCAACAGTTTTGCCATCGGCGGTGCTGGCACGCAAGAGGTGGGCGGCGGAGACCGCCTCTACGTGGTCGGCATTGGCTTGCGTTACCAGGCGATGCGCAGCCTGGGCACCGGTTGCGACCTGCGCCACGAGCGGCGCAGCGCCGACACCACGCTGTCCTACGCGTACCGTGCGACTTCGGCCTCGTGTTACTTGCAGTTTTCGTTGCAGTGACGCTTCAGGTCGGCTGCTGCTGCAAGAGCAGTGCCTCGTAACGTTCGAGCACCTGCGGCCACGTGAACGCTTCTTCGTGACGCGCGCGGCTGGCGTGACGCATCTCGTGTTGGGTTTCGCGGTCGTGCAGCCAGCGCCCGAGCAATGCGTCGAAGCTTCGGGCATCGTCGAAAAATTGTGCCGCAGCGCCCGCCACCCAGCGATTGAAACGGTTGTCATGGGCGAGCACCGCATTGCCCGCGCCGAGCGCTTCCACGAGCGACGGGTTGGTGCCGCCGACCTGGTGCCCGTGCACGTAGGCCAGGCTGTGAAAGCGCAGCGCGCGCACCAGCGGCGCGTCGTAGATCGCACCGAGAAAACGCACCTCGGGGCTGGCCGCCTGCAGCACCGCCGCGTGGTACGGCACGGCCGGGTCGTAACGGCCGAGCACCGCGAGCTGCACGCCACGGTGGGCGCTCGAGAAGCCTTGCACCGCTTCGAGCACCGAGTTCTCGGGCTCGGGGCGGGCGATCAGCGTCAGGTAACGGCCGGGCTCCAGGCCGAGGCCGGGAAGCGCGTCGTGCGGCGCTTCGTCGACCGGCGGCGCGCCATACGGAATGGTCGTGATCTTGTCGGCCCGCACGCGTGTGGCCAGGTGCTCGGCGATCTGCGGGTGGTCGGCGATGAGGTGGTTGCCGAGCCAGCAGCCGGCGCGTTCGTTGAGCCAGAGCCAGGCTTTCGCGATCGGCCCCCACTTGGCACGCGACCACTCGATGCCGTCCATGTTGATCACGTTGCGCACACTGCGCAGGCGCAGCCAGATGCAGAACAGCGCCGTGTTGTAGCCGAGCGTGAGGCACAGGTCGCGGTGCTGCGCGGCGTCGCGAATCGCGCACCAGTCGAACTGCATGGTGCCGCGTGCTCCGCGTGCCGCGGCGTGGATGTGCACACGTTCGATGCCGCGCCACTCGTCGTGTGTCGTCGCACCCGGGCCGTCTTCCTGGCAGTACACGACGACCCGCCAGCCGCGCGCCACGAGGTGGAGCGCGAGCTGTTCGGCAAAGGTCTCGAAACCGCCGTGCGCCGCGGGCACGCCGCGGATGCCGAGAATGCGAACGGCCGGGCGCAAGTCAAACACAGGCCACCTCGCCGAGGCTTTGATCGGCCAGCACGGCGGGCGCTGCCGCTTGCCAGCCGAGTTGCGCGCCGATGATCGTGTAGGCGCGTGCGACCTGGTGGGTCCAGGTCATCTCGCCGATGCGGCGCAAAGCGGCGGCCGACATCGACGCCAGCAGGCTGCGGTCGCCGGCGAGTTCTTTCACCTGCGCGGCGAGCGCGCCGGCCACACCGTCTTCGTCGAGGCCCGCGGTCGACACGACACGCGCGCATGCGGCATCGACCGCATAACGCGGGCCGCCGAGGTCGAGGCACACGACCGGCACGCCACGCGCCAGCGCTTCGGTGACGACGTTGCCGCTCGAGTCGTGCCAGCTCGGGAACACGAGCAGGTCGCTCGTGTCGTAGAGCGCCTGCATGCGTTCGCGGGGCACCTTGCCGGCGAGCTCCACGAACGACGCGAGGCCGAGCGTTTCGATCCGGCGGCGCAGCCACGAATCGAGCCGGCCGTCGCCGGCCAGCGTGAGATGCACCGCCACGCCTTGTTCCACCAGGGTCTTCATCATCGGCAACAGATAGGGCACACCCTTGCCGCCGAGCAGGCGGCCGGCGTACAACAGCCGGAGCGGCGCGGCGGAGTCGCGCACCTGCGGCGGAAGCGGCTCTACCGGCGCCACACCGATCTCGCTCGCTTCGAACGCCTTGCGGCGCGCGAACCAGGGCAGGGCCGCGCGGGTCTCGCGCGTCTTGGTGAGCACGCAGGCGGCACGTGTCATCGACCACATCACGAACGGGTCCCAGCGGCTCAGCACGATCGACAGCTGGCGCACGCCGTAGAAGAGCTGTTCGCGCCAGGGCCAGCGCCGCCACAGGCGCCACGGGGCGGTTTCGCCGCCGCCGACCGGACCGAGCACGAGCGGCACACCGAGGCCGCCCAGAAAACTCGGGAAGCGGTAGGTGCCCCAGGTCAAGTGGTGGATCAGGTCTTGCGGCTTGTGGCCAAGCAGCGCTTTCACGTGCTTGCGTGCCGCGAGTTGCCAGAGCCAGTAGTAGGTGCGGGAGTTGAGTTGATGGTGCGGGTGGCCGAGGGAACCCGGCACGACAAACCATTCGAACGACACGCCCGGTGTGCCGCCACGCAGAACCAGCGGCTCGATCTGGTCGCGAAAGTAGGCATGGGTCAGCACCGTCACGTCATGGTGCTGGCCCAGTTCCAGCGCCCAGCGCCAACCGACGCCGGGCTCCGAGCCCCAGAGTGGCGAGCAGGCGAATGCAGAGAGAAGGATGCGGCGTCGCGCCGGCGTGGTCGGGGTCATGGCTGAAGGCGGAAGAGGGCTCACGGTCGCTGTTCGTTGCTGCGCATTGCACGCCGCAGGCTCTGCATCACGGGCGCGTCGACAGACCGGGTGGTTGCGGCCGGGTCGCCGGATTCGATCTCGGCATCCCAACCCGGCCAACCCCGAAATTCATGGTAGGTCCACGACCATGAATATTTGGTGAAGAGCGCCAGGCAGTCCGCGACCCAGCGCTGCGCCGAACCGTTCGGGGCCCAGCGCACGCAGCTGAATTCGCCGACGTAGATGGGCACGTCGTGGCGGGCCTGGAACTGGACCACCAAGCGCAACTCGCGTTCCAGGCGCCCGATGTCGATTCGACCCGCACCCAGCTCGGCGTCCCAGCGTCCGAGTCCCCATTCGGCTTCTGCCGGGTACGGGATCACGCGCGGCCACGGCGCCGACACCCGCTGGTGCGTGATGTCGTGCGGGGTGTAGAAGTGAATGCTGTAGACGACGTTGCGGTCGGCGAACGGCCGTACACCGCGCAGCCCGATGGCATTGCCACCGGCGACCGGCTCGAAGACGACGGGTACCGAGCAGCCGGCCGCGCGCACCGCGCCGATCGCGGCCTGCGCAAGCGGCTGCCACAACGCCTGCGCTTCGCGGATGTCGCCGCTTGGCCAGGGTGGGTTGGGCTCGTTCATCAGGTCGAGCCCGCCCAGGCCGGGGTGGTCGCCGAAGGTGGTGGCGAACCAGGCCCAGTTCTCGACGAAGCTGGCGCGCAGCTCGGTGTCGGCCCAGAACGCCGGCGCGTCGATGCGGTCGAACGAGCCGACCACGACCAGGCGCATGCCGAGCCGCACGGCGCGGTCGAGCAGGCGGCGGAGCGCCCGCACGTGGTTGTCAGCGCGGCCGAACTGCTTGCAGTCGCGGCAGCGACGCAGAGGCAGAAAGACGCGCGCCAGGTTGGCCCCGAGTGCGGCCATCGCGTCGAGCAGGCCCGCGTCGCGCTCGACGCCGCCGAGCACGAAGCCCTTCAGCGCACCGCCGCGAAAGTCAGCGGCGCGCGCGACGCCGACGTGAGCCGATGCCACGACGCTGCTTGTCGATGGCGCGAGCGCGGCGGCGCATCCCCAGTGCAACAGTTCACGACGTCGCGGCAATCTCATGGCGCCCGGCGGGTGCCTGGCGTGCGCGCCGCGAGCAGGAAGCCGATCAGCATCAGAAACGAGAACATGTCGAACTTGTTGAACGCGCCCGCCACCACCCACGTACTGACGGCGAGCACCACCACGCAGCCCTGCAGCGCGCGCCCTTGCAACGTGGCGGGGTCGTCGCTGCGGCCGCCGGCCGTGCGCCGACCGATGTGATACATCCACACCAGCGCACCCAGGTACAGCAGCACGCCTACCACGCCGGTCTTGACCAGCAGGTAGACATAGCCGTTGTGGAAGATCGGAATGAAACGCACCGCAGCGCGGGAATCCCTTGACAGGTTCTGGAACAGCCCCAGGTCGACCTGGGCGCCGAAGCCCTGCCCGAAGACCTGCTTCGCCAGCCCGGCCTGGGCCCAGCTGTCGAGCCCGCGCGAGGTCTCGTATCCGCGCCAGTTGGCGTTGATGTCGAGCCGCGTGGTGTAGTCCTGCACCGAAAGCTCTTCGGCCGAGCGCGCCAGCTTGCCGATGAACGAGCGCTTGGCCTGGACCGAGTCGGTGTCCACGGTGGCTTGCAGCGCCCCCAGGCCGAGCATGAGCGCGGCGATGAACAGGCCCACACGCAGCCACTCTCGGCGCGCAAAGAAGCCGCCCATCGCCAGGCCGCCGAGCACGACCACCATGGCCATGGTGCGCGAAAAGCTCAGCACCGTCGACGTGCTGCACAGCAGCAGGGCCAGGGATGCAAGGGCAGGCGACAGGCCCAGCGCGGATCGCCAGCGGCCCCACCAGCCGACCAGCAAGATCACGACCAACGAGGTGGCGTAATACCCCGTGCCGACGAGCCCGCGAATCTGCGTGGCCTGGCGCAGCAGCAGGTCGGGGTAAATGGCGAACGGTATGAGGTGGTACAGCGCCACCAGCGTGCCTCCGACCACGAACGCACGCAGCCCGCGTTGCACATCGTTCAGCAAGCGCCCCAGCACGAAGCCGACCGCGATGATGACGGCCGGGTTCGAGTAGTACCAGGCGTCCTTGAAGTACAGGTAGCGGTCTGCGCCAATGCCTGCCACCAGGCCGAGCACGATGGCCACAACGAAGGGGGCGACGGCGCGCATCAGTGTGGCGTCGAGCGGCTGGCGCGTGGCCAGCCAGCCGATCCCGGCGAGCAGCAGAAAGTACAGGTTCATGCCGGTGATGAAGCCGGCTGGCGCGAACAGCGTGAACAGGCACAGAAAGGTGATCGACAGCGCCGGCCACCACAACGGCCGCGGGACACGCAGCGCCAGCTCGTTGCGGCTCCAGTAGCGCCGCTGCCTGCTCATTCGTAGGTCTTCAGGCCGAAGCCGTAGGACATCAGCATGCGCTCTCGCATGGCGGCCACGGTGAACTCGCGCTGAAAGCGGGCCATTCCTGCCTGTCCGAACGCGCTGCGGCGCTGCGGGTCGGTCAACAAGTCTTCCAGGCGGGCCGCAAGGGCGCGCGCGTCGCCGGGCGGATGCAAGTAGCCGGTTTCCCCGTCGACCACCACTTCGGGCAGGCCACCGATGCGCGCTGCGACGACGGGCCGCCCGGCGGCCATCGCTTCGATCGCCACGAGGCCGAAAGCTTCCGGCTCGGTCGACGGAACACACACGATGTCGAGCGCGGCGTAGGCCGGTGTCACCTCGTCCATATAACCTTGAATGACGATCCGGTCGCGCAGCGGCGAGTCGGCGATGCGTTCACGCAATTGCGTCAGAAAGATGTCTTGACCGGGCGGTGGGCTGCCGACAAAAACGAGCGAGAAATCGCCGAAGCCGCGCATCTGCAAACGCTCTGCGGCTTCGATCAGCAGCGTGTGCCCCTTCATGCGGTTGATGCGGCCGATCAGCCCGATCGCCACGTGCGCGCCGCAGGGGCGAAATGTCTGGCGCAAGTTGACCATCTCGGCCTCGTCGGTGGGCGTTTCGTTCGTGCTTGCGCCATTCCACACCACTTTGCTGCGGGCCGCGAGCCTGGGCTGCTCGTGCACCAGCCACTCGCGTGTGGCGTGCGAGTTGCCGACCACGTCGTCGGCGAGGTAGCGCAGCAGCCAGGGAAACACGACCGAAGCAAAACGCGGCCGCTCGACGATTTCGTGCACATGCCAGAGGTGCCGCACGCCGCGCCTGAGCGCCCAGAGTGCGCCTCCCATGACAGCCAGTGTGTTGGAATGCACGCGGTCGATGCGACGTGCATCGACACATCGGTCGAGCGCCGCCAGTGCTGACGGAACCGCCGCGGCAAGCCGCAGGGCGCCTGCAGGCGTCAGGCTGGCCCGGCTGAGTTTGAGCACGTTCGCGTCGCTCAGCACATGCACCTCGATGTGACGCGACCGCAGGGCATCCGAAAGTGGCCCGTCACCGGGCAAAGCGACGATGGGTTCGCCGCCTGCGTCGGTCACCGCCTCGGCGATGTCGAGCAGGACCCGGTCGCTGCCGTACATGTCGCACGACTGGTGCACGAACAGGATCCGGCCGGGTGCGGGTGCGCTGTTCATCGTGAATCCGCCCGAGGGCCGACGCGCCGGTGCCGCAGTCGCGCATGCAAACGCTGCCAGGGCCACAGGGCCTTGAGCTGCATCACCCCCAGCGGGCGCAGCTCGCGGATCACGAACGATGCCGCCAGCCCCGCCCCGAACGACGACAAGAGTGCGGCCCAGGCGGCGCCCCAGGCCCCGAAGTGTGGGATCAGCAACGCGTTCAGCGCGAGGCTGGCCAGTGCCCCCGCGACGGTGACCAGGGCCGCGTGCCGATGCAGACCGAGCGTGGCCATCCAGCGGTAGCGCGCCGCGCTCAGGGCGATCGCGATGCAAGTCCACGCGTGCACATGGAACAACGGCACGGCGTCGGCGTAAGCGGCGCCGAAACACAGGCCGATCGCCGGCCCGGCCAGCAGCACGCCGGCTGCGCTTGCAAGCATCGCGCACGCGGCGGCCAGGTCGAACAGCAACTGCCCCTGGGCGGCGGCCGAGGCAGCGGTCTCCGTGGCGTTGCGGGCCAGTGCGGGGTAGGCCGAATCGATCAATGCGACCGGCGCGATGTACAGGATTTCAGAAAGCTTTTGCACCACGCTGTAGACACCCGTCTGCGCGTGTGAAGACAAGGCACCCAGCAGCACCACGTCGATCTTCATCGCAAACACCGTGGCGCTCGTGCTCACGAGGTAGGGCCAGCTGTCGCGCAGCAGTTGCGCCAGCTCCGTGCGCGCGGGCCAGTTCAACCGGATCGGCCGGTGCACCCCCGAGCGCCACCACACCAGGCTCAGCAATGCGCCGTAGAGCAAGGCCTCGACCGCCACGGTCCACGCCAGCGCGACCACACCGCCGCCCCAGGTCAGACAAAGCAGCTTGGCCGCCATCGACAACACCGTCACGACAAGGCGCACCAGCGAGGGTGCGAAGGCCTCGACACGGGCCTTGAACCAGCTGTCGAACACGCTCGGCACATAACCCAGCACGGCCAGCGCGACGATCAGCGTGACCGCCAGCGCCTGCGGGTCGTCGGCGTGCAGCGCGACGCCCAGCGCGGCGCAGCAGGCGAGCGCGACGAGGGCTGCCCCGGCGCGCAGCACCAGCGCTGCACCGAGCAAAGGGCCGGAGGGCTGCCCCTGGGCGAGCCGCGAGACCAGGGGAACCTCCATTCCGAGTGTCGACACGCCGAGAAAGATCACCATCAAGGCCGACGCGAAGTTGAGCAGGCCGAACTGCGCCGGCCCCAGGCTGCGTGCGATCCAGAACGCCACCGCGGCCGTGAGGCCAAGGCGCAGAACGCTTTCGGCCGTGAGCACCGCGCTGCTGACGGCCACACGCCGGAGGCTCAAGGGAGCGGCAATCATCGTGGACTTCAACGGCTCACAGGCCGAAGAAGCGGGCCCTGAGTCGATCCGGCAGGGCGCTGCTCAACTGCGCCACGAAGCGGTCCTGCAATTCGAACGCCTGCGTGTCCGGCAGGCCGACCGTGGACACCCGCATCACCATGCCGTCGGCGATGAAACCCTGCATGCCGTAGCGGATCTGCTGCAGCTTGCGGCGCAGGCCGGGCAGCGTGGCGGTTTCGTCCAGCGTGACCCAGTAGCTGATGGGTTCGTAACGGCCGCTGAGCTGGGCCACGAGCCGCTGCACCTGCAAGGTATGGCCGGCCAGCGGAACGCTGGCCAGGCCGGCATCGGTCACGGTGAAGCCCTGCGAGCGATAGCAGAACTCCGGCCGGTGCACGGCCGTGGCTTCCGAACTCTGGTCGTTGCCGTAGGCGATCGACAACATCACACGCTGCTGGCGGCTGTTCACGTAGGTGCGGGCCAGCACCTGCGAGTAGGTGGCGTCGAGCGTGGCCTGCAGGCTCGGGTCGGGCAGCAAGGGCACGAGGCTGGTGTCTTCGCGCCACTCTCCGAAGCGCGCCGGAACCTGCACGGCCAGATCGATGGCGCCCTTGATGTCGGCCGTGCGATGGGTCGGCCGCAGCCAGTGCGCAGCCGGCAACGTGCCGACCAGCAAGGCGGCAGCGAGCAGGGCCGTGGCCATCGGCAGGCCTCGCGGCGGCGGCGAAGGAGCGGACGCGTCAGCGCCACCGTGCATCACGCTGCTCATGCGCCGGCCGCCACGTTGCGCCGGCCCAGCCTGAGCAGGCCCAGCAGGTTGTCGGTGCCGAACATCAAGGCCGTGGCCACGACGAACAGCACGATGCCCGCAAAGCCGTGCACGAAGCCCTGGCCTGCGGCGTCGCCGAAGTGGTAGGTCACCAGAACCAGAATCACGACCCGCACGACGTTGGCCAGGAAGGCGATGGGCAGGATCAGGATCGCCAGCAAGGTCTTGTGCAGCGTGGAGTGGTGGCCGATCAGGTTCACGTAGACCAGGCCCAGACATTCGAGCGTGAACATCGACGTGAGGCCGGCGCAAGCGTCGGCCCCCAGCAGCTGGTACTGGCCCACCGCGAGGATCACGCCGGTGCGTGCCACCGGGTAACCCAGGCCGTACATCAGCCACTCGGCCATGTACGACACCGCGGTCTTGAGCGGCACGGTGATGGTCTGCACGAACACGCCCGGCAGCGGCACGATGAACAGCAGCAGGAACAGCGGGAACAGCGCCAGGCGCAGGCCGGGCCAGCCGCGCACCAGAAGCAGCAGCGCGGCGGTTGCGATGATCAAGGCACCGACCTCGAGTTGCACGATCTCGAGCGAGCGACCCATGACATGGCAAACGAGCGCCAACGCCAGCAGCCCGATGCCGGAGAACGCTGCCGGTGCATAAGGCAAAGCGGCCAACTGCGTGCGGACCCGCCACATCAGCCACAACGCGACCCCGAGAATGACCGGCCCGTGGCCCTGTTCGTCACCGCTCCACACGGTGTTCGAGAGTTCCCACAGTGTCGGCAGCGCCATCGCTGCCAGCCCCGCCAGCAACACGCTCAGCGAAAGGCGCTCGCCGCGTGCACCGAGCAGGTCCCAGGCGGGTCGGTGCGGATCGAGCGCAAACGATTCAGTATTCATTGAAGATCACTCCGGCCAGTTCGGCCGGCCCTTCCGACAAGGTGGCCACCAGGTCTTGCACCGCGGCCACGTGGCTGCGGTCGCGGCGCGCCACCAGCAGCGCCGCGCCGCACTTGGCGGCGAGCACCGGGCCGTCCATGCCGAGCGCGAAGGCGGGGGTGTCGACCACCACGTGGTCGAACTTGCGCAGCACGTCGGCCATCAGCAGGCTGAAAGCCGGGCGTTCGATCAGCTCCAGCGGGTTCGGCGGCACGATGCCGGCGGGCAGCACGAACAGGCTCGGCAGGCCCGGCACCGGCACGATCGTGTGGGCCGCGCCGCGGCCCGCCAGCATCGTCGACAGACCGGTGCGGTTGTCCACGCCGAACACGCTGTGCTGGCGCGAGTTGCGCAGGTCGGCGTCGATCAGCAGCGTGCGCCCGCCGATCTGGCCGAACGCGGCGGCGATGTTGGCGGCGAAGTAGCTGCGCCCGTCGCCGCTGTCGTGGCTCACCACGGCGATGGCGCGCGGTGGCATCTGCGGGCCGTGCAGGCGCAGCATGATCTGCGCACGGATGCCACGAAAGACTTCGGCCTGGGGTGAAAACGGCCGGTGCGCCACCACCACTTCGGGCGACACGCCGTGCGGCTGCGAGGGCGTGAGCGGGTATTGGAACTGGGTGGCGAGCGCACGCACCACGTCGTCTTCATTCGCGAAACCCAGCGCCACGGCAGACTCGCCGAAGCGCAGCTTGTGCTGACGCTGGTGCGCGAGGATCTTCTCCACCTGGTCGGCGCTGAGCGCGTTGGCGCCGCCCATCAGCGCACCGATGGACTGCGGCGCTTCGAGGGGCGTGGCGGGG
Organism: Rhodoferax sp.; assembly: GCF_030697375.1. Lineage (GTDB taxonomy): Bacteria > Pseudomonadota > Gammaproteobacteria > Burkholderiales > Burkholderiaceae_C > Allorhodoferax. Next base: position 66,380 of record NZ_JAUYQD010000061.1, read on the forward strand.
GCTTGAGCCGGCGGGGGCTCGGGCAGGTCGCGAAACATCGGGGCGCCTCAGTGTTTGGCCGCCAGGCGCGGCGAGCGCAGCGAGGCGCGGCCGAGCAGGCGGGTGGGGATCGGGTGGCGCTTCTTCTGGCCGAGCAGGTTGCGCTTCTCGCGGCCGAGCAGGATGCCGAGCACCGGCAGGCCCATGTCGCGCGAAATGTCTTCGAGGGTGCGCACCCGCTTGTCGGTGGCTTCGCGCAGCAGTGCCAAGGCCAGTGCGAGCAAGACGCCGACTCCGGCTGCGATCACGAAATTGAACACCGGGTTGGGCGACGAAGGTTTGGCGGGCTCGGTCGCGGGCATCAACACCGCCGCGTTGGTCAGCGTGTTCTGGCTTTCGAGGTTGCTCTGGTTCAGGCGCGCGCTGACGGCGTCGTAGGCGCGCTGCGCATGCTCGACCTCGCGCTGCAGCACCGCCACCTCATCGCGCATTTCGCGTGCCTTGAGCACCTTGGCGCGTTGCACTTCGAGCGATGCGCGGATCTGCGCGGCACGCGACTGGTTGATGTCGTTGGTGACCTCGACGCTGGCCGACAGGCGGACGGTTTCCTGGGCGAGTTTTGCGCGAAGTTCGTTGATGTTGGCCTTGAGCTCGACGACCTGCGGATGCGCATCGCCCATGCGGGCGCTGAGTTCCTGCAGCCGCGCTTCCTGGCGCGCTACGTCGGCGCGCAGACCCGACACCACCGGGTGGTTGATGACTTCGCCAATGCGGTCGGGTGCGCTGCGCGCCGCGTTCTGGCGGCTCTGGCTTTCGGCGCTCAGGGCCTGCAGGCCGACCAGTTGCGACGACAGCTCCGAGAGCCGGGCGGTCTCGATGTCGAAGCGTTCGTCGGCGTTGATGATGCCCTTGGTGCGCTGCAACTCCGACAGGCGTGCCTGCGCTTTTTCCACTTCGTCGCGTGCCAGCTTGGCGCGGCCGTCGAAGAAGTTCGAGTACTGCTTCGCGGGGTCGACCCGCAGCTCGGCCGTGGTGTCGACATAGGCCTGCGCGAACGCGTTGGCCACCGCGGCCGAAAAACGCGGGTCGACCGAGTTGAAGGTGATCTGCACCACGTTCGATTCGCGCGAGGGTTTCACGTCGAGGTTCTTCTGCAGCAGGTTGGCCAGCCAGACCTCGAAGTTGCCCGCGCCTTGGGTGTTTTCCTGCCACTGGCTGCGCATCGAAGGGTTCTCGCTCATCTTCAGGCCGCGCACCACACGCAGCGCCACCCGGTCGCTTTCGATGATGTCGACCTGCGTGGCCATGTAGCTCGGCATCGTCATGGCCGGGTACAACACGCCGGCGATCGGGTCGGGCGACTTGATGTCGAGCACCAGCGAGGTGGTGGCGCTGTACTTCTTCGGCAGTGCGAAGGTCAACGCGGCGGCCACGCCGAGCGCGATCAGGAACACACTCAGGGCCAGCATCCAGCGCGCACGCAGGATGCCGAGAAACTGTCGCAGGGTCACGGGCAGGCTCCGTTGTGGGTCGGGTTCAGAACAGGCTCTCGCGCACGAACAGCACGTCGCCGTCCTGCAGCCTGTCGTCGAGCGCGGGCTGCGATGCAAGCAGCTTGCCGTCGCTGGCCTTGCGGTGCACACGCAGTCCCTTTTCGGTGCCACGCAAGGTGAGGCCACCGCCTGCGGCGAGGGCCTGCATCACGCTCATGTCGCGTTCCAGGCGCAGGGCGCCGGGGCGTTGCACCTCACCGTAGATGTAGACCGTCGGCATGCGGTCGACGAAGATCACGTCGCCGTTGCTGACGATCGGGTCTTCACCCTGGCCGCGTGCCAGCAAGGCTGGCATGTCGACGTCGGCGCGCCAGGCCTTGCCCGCGCGCGTGCCGTTCAGCGTGACCACGTCGCTGCCCCCCGCGGCCACCCCGCCGGCCAGTGCGAGCAGTTCCGACAGGCGCATGCCGGTGATGTCGATCGGGAACCGCCCCGGCCGGTTGACCATGCCGAGCACCGAGACCTGGTTGCCGCGCACCTGCATCACCACCAGCGTGACCTGCGGTTGTTTGAGGAAGTTGCCGTCGCGCAGGCCGCGGGCGATCACGTCTTCGGCCTTGGCCACGCTCAGGCCCCCGAGCTTGAGCGAGCCGAGCAGCGGGTAGGTGATGGTGCCGGTTTCGGTGACGCGGGTTTCCAGTGTCAGGTCGGGGCTTTGAAACACTGCAACTCGCACCACGTCGCCGGCGCCGAGCACGTAGTCAGCGGACGCCTCGGCGGCAGCGGGGCCAGTGCTCACGAAAAGGAACAACGCGCACAGCGTTGAAAACAGGCGGTGTTTCATTTGAGGCCGGACAGGCCTTTGCTGACCGTGTTCGCATCGATTCCGGAGGCTGCTGCTGCGGCGGCGGGCGCACTTTCTTCGGCCGCTGCCAGTGCCGGCGCGGCCAGCGCCTCGCCTGCGGCCGAAGCCGCTTTCTCGGCGAACTTGCCCATGTATTCGACCTTGCCGACACCCCGCAAGGCTTTCAGGTCGGACTCGACCGCGGCGCGCTTGCGGTCGTTCAGCAGCACCTGCTCGATGCGTGGCGTGGCCTGCTCGAAACTGACCGGCGCAGCGCGTGCGTCCTGCACGACCACGATGCGGGCGCCGCCTTGTGCCGGCATGAACAGCGCCTGCCCGGGCTTGAGTTTGGCGAACTGATCGACCATCGGCGCCGGCAGGTTCTCGGCTGCGGTGGTCTGCTGGCTGGTGCGCGCCGGCAGGCTCTTTTCCTTGATGTACTTCGCCACTTCGTCGATCGACCTGGCCGATTGCACACGCTCGCGCAGACCGCCGATCTGATCGGGCGGCGCCTGCACCTGCAACTCTTGCAACACGTAGACGCGGCGCTCGGCGAACAGCGCCGGTTTGGCGTCGTAGTAAGTCTGCACCTCGGCGGGCACGGGCTTGGCCGCCGTCTCGACCACGTGTTCGGCATAGGCGCGGGCCACGATCTCGCGGCGCGCGGCTTCCATCGCCTGCATCACACGCGGTTGGCGGTCGAGCTTCAGCTCTTCGGCCTTCTGCACCGCCAGTTCCTGGTCGATCAGGCGCTCGAGCACCTGGCGGCCGGCCGGCTCGGCCTGTTCGGGCTTGAGCCCGGCCTGGCGTTGCAACACGAAGTTGATCTGGTGGACCGAGATCTCCTGCTTGTTGACACGCGCCGCCACCTGGGTCGGCGCGCTCGCGGCAGGCGCCTTGTCGCCGCAGCCCGCGGCCACCAACAGTGCAGCAGGGCACAGAGTCCAGAGCGCCACGCGGCGCATCGAAAGAGGGGAGGTCAGGGTCGGCATGGGGTGGTGTCGCGGGCTGCGTGCAGGCACCGTCACAACGGTGCCTTCGCACGCAACCCGCGAGTGCATCAGTTCAAGGCCTGCGCAGTCTAGGCAGCGGCGATGACAGTACGGAGTCACGAAACGGGTCGCAAGGACATTGCGAAGGCGGCCCGGAAAACCAGGCGCGCGG
>NZ_JAUYQD010000063.1 GCF_030697375.1 Rhodoferax sp.
CTGCATGCCCTCGGTAATGAACGCAATCAGGCGCATCTGCCCACCGCAGATCGGGCACAGCAACGGAAAGGCCTCGTAGATTCTGGCTGAAGTAGCGCAGCCGCTTCGGCACCAAGAGCACCCACTGGCGCACCGGCAGGCCCGGGAAAACATGATCGGTCAGGTGCGCGGACGTCTCCACCATGCGCCGCGTGCAATTGGCGTTTGGAGCAAAGCTCAGTCACCGCCAAATACTCCTGAATTGAGTTGCATTTAACGCATATTCCACGGTGGCCAGAGACACATTTCGCTAATTTTTTACCAGCGCTGGTGCACCAGTGGTTTGGCGAAGCGTTCGTAGACATCGGCCAGCGCTTGCATCGTGCTGGCATCCAGTGGCGGCAGATCGGCGGCCGCCACGTTGTCGGCGACCTGCGTGGGGTTCTTGCCACCAGGGATGGTGCAGGTCACGCCCGGGTGCATCTGGATCCAGCGCAGCGCCATTTGCGCCATGCTTTGGCCTGGGGGCACCAGCGCACGCATGGCCTCCACCGCTTGCAGGCCGACCTGGAAGTCCAGCCCCGAAAAAGTCTCACCCCGGTCAAAGGCCGCGCCTTCGCGGTTGAACTGGCGGTGGTCGTCCGCCGCAAAGGCGCTTTGCGCACCCATCTTGCCGCTGAGCAGGCCGGACGACAGGGGCAGCCGGGCCAGCACACCCACGCCGCGCTTTTGCGTCTGCTCGAACAGCAGCTCGGCCGGGCGCTGGCGAAACAGGTTGTAGATGATTTGCACGCTCTGCACGCCGGGGTACTCAATCGCCTTCAGGGCCTCTTCCACCTTCTCCACACTCACACCGTAGTGGCGCAGCTTGCCCGCAGCCACCAGGTCATCGAGCACGCCAAACACTTCGGGCATGTAGAACACCTCGGCGGGCGGGCAATGCAGTTGGAGCAGGTCGATGGCCTCCACCTGGAGGTTGCGCAGGCTGCGCTCCACAAAGGCGGTGAGGTTCTCGCGGTTGTAGCCGGCCGCCACGTGGGGGGCCAAGCGGCGGCCGGCTTTGGTGGCGATGTAAAACGGCTCGCTGCGCTCCAGGCGCAGGCGGGCCAGCAGGCGCTCGCTGCGGCCATCGCCATACACGTCGGCGGTGTCAAAGAAGTTGACGCCCAGGTCCAGCGCGCGGTGCAAGGCGGCCATGGAGTCGCTGTCATCCACCGCGCCCCAGGTGCCGCCAATGGCCCAGGCGCCGAAGCTCACGGTCGAAATGTTCCAGCCGGTGCGGCCCAAGGGTCTGTATTGCATGGTGATTCCGGGTTCAGGTTGCTATGGTTTCAGGAGCTGCTTGCGCACTGTTTACAAGGGCTGGCGGCCTATTTTCCATAAATTTTTAGCCGCCCGGCTTGCGCCCAGTCTCAAACACCCGCTGCAGCACACAAAACACAAACAGCAGCGCGCCGATGACGATGCGCGTCCACCAGGAGCTTAGCGATCCATCGAACATGATGAGCGTCTGGATCAGCCCCAGGGTCAACACGCCAAACAGCGTGCCCAGCACATACCCCACGCCGCCGCTGAGCAGCGTGCCGCCAATCACCACGGCGGCAATCGCGTCCAGCTCCAGCCCCACGGCATGCAAGCCGTAGCCCGACAGCATGTAGAAGGTGAACACCACGCCGCCCAGCGCGGCGCAAAACCCGCTCAGCGCATAGACCGCCACGTTGGTGCGTGCCACCGGCAAGCCCATCAGCACGGCCGAATGCTCCGAGCCGCCAATGGCATACACGGTGCGGCCGAACTGCGTGCTGTGCGCGAAAAACACGGCAACTGCCAACACCGCCACGGCCAGGACCGCGCTGATGGACAGCATGGGGCCGCCATCCCACAAGTGGATGCGCGTCTGCGCCAGCAGGGTGTAGGCCGGATCGGTGATGCTGACGGAATCGATGCTGATGAGGTAACACAGGCCGCGCGCCAAAAACATGCCCGCCAGGGTGACGATAAAAGGCTGCAAGCGAAAGCGCTGGATCAGCCAACCCATGAACGCGCCGAAGAACGCCCCCATGCACAGCACCAGCGGAATCGCCACCGACACATGCCAATGCCAGTGCTCCACCAATTGGGCTAGCACAATGGTGCTGAGCGCCACCACCGAGCCCACCGAGAGATCGATGCCGCCCGACAGAATCACAAAGGTCATGCCCACGGCGACGATGACCAGAAAGGCGTTGTCAATGAGCAGGTTCAAAAACACCTGGGCCGAAAAGAACCCGGTATAGGACACCGAGCCAAACACCGACATCACCATGAACAGCGACACGGTGGCCGCCAGCGGAATGTATTTGCTGGCCAGTTTCATGCTGGGCTCCCTGCGCTGGGGCGGACGACCCAGCTGCGCACTGCACGGCGGAACTCCGCCGACTGCATCAGCATCACCACGAACACCACGGCGGCCTTGACCACCAGGTTGATTTCGGGCGGCACGCCAATGGAATAAATGGTGGAGGTCAAGGTCTGGATGATGAGCGCGCCAATCAGGCTGCCCGCCAGGCTGAAGCGCCCGCCAGTCAGCAAGGTACCGCCCAAGGTCACCGCCAGGATGGCGTCGAGCTCCAGCAAATTGCCCGCGTTATTGCCGTCCGCGCTTTTCACGTTGGAACTGATGATGAGGCCCGCCACGCCTGCGGTGAGGCCGCAAAACGCATACACGCAAATGCTGATCAGGCGCTCCCGCACACCGGCCAGCCGGGCTGCTGCGGGATTGATGCCGATAGCCTGGATGAACAGACCGAGCGCCGTGCGCGTCACCGCCAAATGCATCAGCAAATACACAAAGGCGGCGATGAACAGCGCAAACGGCAAGCCCCACAAATAGCCGCTGCCGATGAAGAAATAGGGCGGGTAATACACGGTCACGATTTGTCCATCGGTCAGGAGCTGGGCCACGCCCCGGCCCGCCACCATCAGGATCAAGGTGGCAATGATGGGCTGCAACCCAATCTTGGCCACCAGCACACCGTTCCACAGCCCGCAGGCCAGCGCCGTGAGCAGGGCGCACACAATGGCCACCCACATCGGAAAGCGGCTCACATGCTGGGCCACCCCGTCGGTGATCACCAGCGTGCCGCCCACCATCAGGGCCGCCACGGCCGCGCTGATGGCGACGGTGGCGCCCACCGAGATGTCGATGCCCCGCGTGGCAATCACCAGCGTCATGCCCAGGGCCACCAGCATCAGGGGCGCGGCCCGGTTCAGGATGTCGATCACGCTGCCGTACAAATGGCCGTCGCGCCATTGCAGTATCCAGAAGCCCGGGTTCAAACTGGCATTCACCATCAAAATCAGCAGCAGCGTCACCAGCGGCCACAGCAGGGTGTGCGCCTGCAGGCGCCTAAGCCAGTTCCTCCAGTTGCTCCAACGGCCCGTGCCAGCGGCGCCGATAACCGCGCTCATGCTTGCCCCGCAATCATGGCGTAGACCGCGTGGTCGTCCGTGCCACCGGGCAGTTCGCCCACCTTGGCGCGGTCGCGCATCACCACAATGCGGTCCGACACGCGGACCACCTCTTCCATTTCGGAGGAGATGAACAGCACGGCCATGCCCTCTTTTGCCAATACCAAAATTTCGTTCATGATTTCCTGCTTCGCCGCGATGTCGATGCCGCGGGTGGGTTCGTCCAGAATCAGCAAGCTCGGCTTGGTGGCCAGCCAGCGGCCCAGGACCGCCTTTTGCTGGTTGCCGCCGGACAGCTGCCCGATGGGGGTGTCGATGTTGTGGGTCTTGATGCCCAGGGTCTTGACGTAGTACTCGGCCATTTCGGCTTGTTGGGTCCGTGAAATACAGGGCCACAGGCCCTGGCGCGCCTGCAAGGCCAGCGCAATGTTTTCCCGCACCGAGAGTTCGCCGATGATGCCCTCGGCTTTGCGGTCCTCGGGGCACAGGCCCAAGCCCAGGCGAATCGCCTGCACGGGCGAATCCATGGTCACCGTGGTGCCATTCACCGCCAGTTCGCCTGCATCGCTTTGGTCCAGGCCAAACAGCAAGCGCGCCAGCTCGGTGCGACCCGAACCCAGCAAGCCGCCCAGGCCCACCACTTCGCCACGGTGCAGGGTCACATCCAATGGTTTCACATGGCCCGCACGGGCCAGGCCACGCGCCTGCAACACCACCGGCTGCTGCGTGCCGACGCCTTCCTGGGGACCCGCTGCGTGTGCCGTAGGGGCCAGCATCTCGCGCCCCACCATGGCGGCGATCAGGGCGGTGTGACCCAGTTCTGCGGCGGGGTACTCGCCCACCAGCTCGCCGTTGCGCAGCACGGTGATGCGATCGCTCAGGGCGTACACCTGGTCCAGAAAGTGGGTGACAAACAAAATCGCCATGCCCTGCGCGCGCAACTGGCGCAACACCACAAACAGGCGCTCCACCTCTTCGTCGTCTAGGCTGGAGGTGGGCTCGTCCAGGATCAGCACCTGCGCCGAGATGCTCAGCGCACGGGCAATGGAGACCATCTGCTGCACCGCCACCGAATAGCTGTCGAGTGTTTGACTGACGTCGATATTGAGGTTGAGGCGCGCCAGCATGGCGGCCGATTCGCGGTGCATGCGTGCCCAGTCGATGCCCCATGCGCCCGCGACACCATGGCGTGGGTAGCGCCCGGCAAAAATATTTTCCGCAACCGAGAGGTTGGGACACAGATTGACCTCCTGGTACACGGTGCTGATACCCAGGTGCTGCGCGTCCAGCGGAGACCTGGCGTTGATGCGCTTGCCGCCCAGACGCATCTCGCCCTGGTCGGCCTGGTACACGCCCGTCAAGACCTTGATCAGGGTCGATTTGCCGGCACCGTTTTGTCCCATCAGGGCATGAACCTCGCCCGCGAACAGCCGCAGGCTCACCCCGCCCAGTGCCTGCACGCCGGCAAAGTGCTTGGACACTTTGCTGAGCTCCAGCACCGGTGCTACCGGCTCTTCACCCGCATGATTGTTATGGATTGTCATGGTCCCCACCAGATAGAAAAAAGGCAAGCCGCGATGCGGCTTGCCTTGCTACACAAACCTGTCTTGGGCTAACGCCATGCCAGATCAGTACTTGCGGTTCGGAAATTCCTTGGCGGCAATTTCCATCGGGTAGATGCCGTCCTTGCCCTGGATGCTGCGCGGCACGGGCTTGCCCGCCATGATGTCCTTGGCGGTGGACATGACCAGTGGCCCCAGCAGCGGGCTGCACTCGACCGTGACGTTGAGCTTGCCGGCGATCATGGCCTCGAACGCGCCCTTGACGCCGTCCACGGAGATGATCAGGATGTCTTTGGCGGGTTTGAGGCCCGCTTCCTCGATCGCCTGGATCGCGCCGATGCCCATGTCGTCGTTGTGCGCGTAGAGCACATTGATCTTCTTGCCTTCGGCTTTCAGGAAGGCTTCCATGACTTCCTTGCCCTTGGCGCGCGTGAAGTCGCCGGTTTGCGAGCGGATGATCTTGATGCGCGGCTCGGCCTTGATGGCTTCCTCGAAGCCCTTCTTGCGGTCGATGGCGGGCGCCGAGCCCACGGTGCCTTGCAGTTCGACCACGTTCACGTCGCCCTTGGTGCTCTTCACCTTTTCCACCAGCCAGCGGCCCGCCATGCGGCCTTCTTCCACGAAGTCAAACCCGATGTGCGTGGCGTACAGGGAGGTGTCCTTGGAGTCCACCGAGCGGTCCACCAGGATCAGGGGAATCTTGGCATCCTTGATTTCCTTGAGCACCGTGTCCCAGCCCGACTCGACCACGGGGGTCAGCGCGATGACGTCCACTTTCTGGGCAATGAAGGAGCGCAGGGCCTTGATCTGGTTTTCCTGCTTTTGCTGGGCGTCCGAGAACTTCATGTTGATGCCGGCAGCGGTGGCGGCGGTCTTCATGGAGTTGGTGTTGGCGGTGCGCCATTCGCTCTCAGCACCGATCTGGCTGAAGCCCAGCACGATTTTCTTTTCGGCAAATGCGTTGAAAGGTGCGGCCAGGGCAAACGCTGAGGCCAGCAAAGTAACGAGTAGCGTGCGACGGTTAGGTTTCATGAAAGTCTCCTATTAGGGTGGTATGGATGGGCTGGGCAAAACAGGGAACGAAACCGCCGGTATCCGGTCTCTCACTCTCAAACCCGACAAGACGATGGATCACATGGCAGCCCGGCGAAAGAAAGTGGGCGAATGATAGGGATGCTATTGATATGAATCAAATATAGATTTAAGCAACTTCAATACAAATTTATGGATTGATGGAAACCCCTATTGGCTTCATTTCAGTTTTGTTAGAGCAATTTAAAATTTACACCATTGATACGTATCAATTGCAAAAACAGTATTGATAAATTGAAATTTGATATTTTTCTTTATTTCAAGGCAAAGCTAGCATGCGCACTCCCTACCCTATGCGCCCCACACCATGCCAGCCCAAGCCCTGAAAAACCTCAAGATATCCACGCGCCTGTCCGGTGTTTTCATGCTGTGGGTGGGCCTGCTGGTAGCCGTGGCGGCCATTGCCCTGGTGCAAATGATGACCATGCGCAGCGGCACGCTGGCCATCACCAGCAACTGGTTGCCCGGCGTGGAAACGAGCAACGCCATCCAGACCCGCGTGTCCCAACTGCGCACCTTCGAAACCTCGCACGTGCTCAACACCGACGAAGGCGCCATGGCGCGCATCGACCAAACCATGGTCAGCACACTGGGCCTGCTGGACAAAACCCAGCAAACCTTTGTCCAAGGGCTGGACAACGACAAAGAGCGCGCCTTGTACGCCGTGTTTGCGGATGAATGGAAGCAGTACCTGCAACTGCATGGCCAGATCGTGGACATGTCCACCAAGCGGGAAAAATTCCCCGCCCGCAAGCTGCTCGAAGGCGATTCCCAAAAGTCGTTCGACCGGCTCAATGCCGCCTTGGACCAACTGGTCCACCTGAACCATGAAGGCGCCGTGGCGGCCAGCACGCACAGCGGCCAGGCGTACAGCACGGCACGCAACACCATGGTGGCGGCCCTGCTGGTGGCGGTGGTGCTCGCGGCCGTGACCGCC
>NZ_JAUYQD010000083.1 GCF_030697375.1 Rhodoferax sp.
CGGAAGGTCGGCCGCGAATGATGCATGTGACGAGAACACGAGTGCGAAAGCGCCAAGCAGAAAGCCGGTGTTTTTCATTATTGGCGCCTTGAGCACACAGGAAAAAGTTCCCATGGGAACTCTTATGCGCGCCTTTCCTCCAAAGCCGTGTACCTGCGGGGCAACACCAGCCTGCAATCGCCCGTTGTTCGCGCTTGCTTCAGCGTGGCGTCAAACCGTGCGGCTTCATCAGGCGTGCCCCGTTGAACCTTTCTCTCTCTATGCAGACCGATAGCTACCGGGGGATTGCACTGTCCGGATTTGGCGCAGCGTCACCAGGCATCATTCTGCCTGGTGGTGCTGTTGCGTTAGTGGCCCTGCTCGAAGGCTGCGAATCTCAGAACGAATTCGCCAGCTCGATTTCCGCCTTCAGCGCCAAAATCCTCCGCTCGGCTTCCTGCGCGGTCAGGTTCTTCTCGAACAGTTTGGGCTGGTAAGCCTCGGCGCTGAGGGTGCGCAGGGTCGCCAGCTGACGGGGCGTCATCGGGGCGTCGATCTGGTCGGGTAGACGGGTCATCGGGGAACTCCAAGATGCTCAAAAGATTTTTGAGCCGGTTGCAAATCTTAACTTGAAGTTTGTTCTTATTTTGTTCTCTATGGAGGTCAACCCCACGAGGCAGCCCAATGAACAACAAACTTAACGAAATCCGCAGGAAAATCAGGTTCTTGCGCTCTGAAATGCTGAGCGCCGAGGCCACCATCCGCAAACAGGTAAACGCGGACGAGGACTGCTCCGAGGCCTCGATGCAGCTGATGGCGATGCGCGTGGTCATGCTCGGCCTGATCGCCGATCGGAACCGGCTGGGCGGCGAGGAGCGGCTGCTGGACGTGGATGAGCGGCTGAAGCTGGATTACCGCGCCGTCAGCCGAAAACCCCTGAAAGGCGCCCTCGGCCGCCGTGAGCGATGATCCCGAGGGTCCTTCGGACTGGAAGATCCAGACCCTGCGCGGGCAGCTCGTCGAGCTCGGCTCGGCGATCCGCCAGCTCAATCAA
>NZ_JAUYQD010000085.1 GCF_030697375.1 Rhodoferax sp.
ACGCCAGGCGGCAAATTCTTCCAAGCAGCGCTCAATGCGCTGGCGGTCTGTGTCTTTCATGTGTCCATCCTCGTCGTTGAAAACAACGAGCGTGGCAAATCCGCTTCAACCTCGCAAGATGGCGCAGACCGGACGCTTACTCCTAAATCAGGAGCAACAGTATTAAAAGAAAGAGCATCAGGCCTGGACCAGCAGGGCAGCCACTGGCAGGCGGGCGAAGGCAGCGGCCAGCGTGATACACCCGTGGACAACGACGACGGTTGCACCGCTGAGTGCGTCGGTCAGTTGCGTGCCTTCGGGCAATTCGACCCTCACTACCGTATCGGCCCAAACCGCCTCGCCCAGCGGGGGGCGCAGCGCCTCGCCCTGCAGCCGGGCGAAGAGCCGTGCGGCGATCACCACCAGCGTGCTGCCCTGGTGGCGGCGGGTGAAGGCGATGGCGTGTTCGGCCTGCGTGCCTTGGACGGCGAGCGCCGTGTAATCCCCGTCGCGGAACAAAGCCGCTTGGGCTTGGCGCAGCGTCAGCAGGCGCCAGAGGGTCCACAACTTGGCGCGGCCGTCGTGCGGAGTGGCCAGCAGCGACGCCAGTTGCGTGGGGTCCAGGGCTTGCAGCGCGGTCAGGCTCTGCTCCAGGGCGGCGTAGTCCACCGGTGTGCGGTTGTCCGGGTCCACCAGCGTCAGGGCCACCCGCTCGTGGCCCTGGTACAGGTCGGGCACGCCCGGTGCGGTCAGTTTGAGCAGGGTCATGCTCAGGCTGTTGAGCGCGCCAAACCATGCCAGCGTGGCGCCCAGTCGTTGCAACTGCTCCAGAAACGGGTTGTCGTCCGGGCTGGCCAACAGCGCGCGCACAAAGCCTTCCAGCGCAGCTTCATAGGCCAGGTTCGGATTGGTCCAGCGGGTGTCCACCTTGGCCTCCCGCGCCGCTTTGCGCATGTACTGCACGATGCGCTCGGTATAAGGCTGCAGCGTGCCTTCACCCAGGCCACCGGGCGGCAACGTGCCCAGCAGGGTCTGGTACAGCAGGTACTCGTCGGCCTGTGAAGGTGCGCCAGCCGGTGCGCCCTGCGCGCGCAGCGTCTCACGGATGCCCCGGTTCAGGTCCCGCCAGCGGCGCAGCGCCAAACGCCAGGTGGCAGGCATTTCGGACAGCACGTTGATGCGGTTGCGCACATCCTCCGAGCGCTTGTTGTCATGCGTGGAGCTGGCCAGCAGGGTGTGCGGCCAGTGCTGGGCCCGCACCGCGTTGGCCGTGTGAAAGTCGGCCACGGCCACCCCAAACCCATCGGGGTCGCCGCCCACCTCGTTGAGCGAACTCAAGGGAAAGTAGCGGTAAAAAGCCGTGTCCTCCACACCCTTGGCCGCCACCGGGGCGCTGAATTGTTGAAACCGCACGGCAAAGCGCAGCACGCGCTCGCAGACGTCCACGGATGCGCCCGGCACGGCCCGCCCCAGCAAGGTCTGGCGCACAAAGCCAAATACCGACAGGTCGGCATCCTGGCTGGAGCGCTCGGCCTGCTGCACCGCCCAATCCACATAGCGCTGGTCCTGCGCAGTGGCCTGGTCCACGATGTAGGTGCGGTACACCGGCAGGCAGGCCGTGACTTCGGCCAGAGCCCTGCGCAAGGCGTTGTGGGTGTAGTCACGGGTTCGCCGGTCGGCGCGGGCGATGCGCAGCAACTCGGTGGACAGCACATTCAATTCGGACGACAGCGTGGTGCGCATGGTGTCCCGTTTGCCCGCCCGCGCCACCTCGGTGAAGCACAGGCTGGTGCCCGTGAAATTGCGCCAGATGTTGCCAAACTTGGCGGCGGCGGAGGTATCGACGAGCACCCCGTTGGCGAGCTTGGCAAAGTCATACCCCGTGGTGCCATGGACGGCCCAGCTCAGCGGCACCTCTTCGTGCGGTGCCACGATCTTTTCGGCCACCACGTAGAGCCAGCGTGCCGGGCGGCCATCGGCCTCCTGGCCCGGCGGCACCAGGCCCGCACGCCGGGCATACCCTTCCTGCAGCTGCGCAAAATAGCGCGCCGGGTCAAACAGCCCGTCGGGATGGTCAATGCGCAGCCCGTCCACCAGGCCCGCACTGGCCAGGTCCAGCGCAAACGACTGCGTGGCTTCAAACACCGCTTCGCGCTCCATGCGCAAGGCGGCCAGTTCGTTGATGTCGAAGAAGCGCCGGTAGTTGATCTCGTCCGCCGCCACGCGCCAGTAGGCCAGGCGGTAGGCCTGCGCCTCGATCAGCGCATGCAAGGCATCCCGCGCACCCGCAAGATTGAGCTCGGCCACGGCCGCAGCGATGGCCTGCGCCACGGCCGGATTGCGGGCCACCAGCCGCGCGAGCCGGGTTTTGAGCAGTTCCTTGTCGCGGGCCCGCTCCGCGCGGGCACCCGCTTCGCTGGCATCACGCCCGGGCAAATGGCCGAACGCCGTGGCGGAGCTGGCCAGACTGGCCACCAGGTCCCCATCGTTGAGCCGCGCCTGGGCTCGCACCAGCACCAGGGGGTAACTCTCGGGCGCCAGCGGAAAGCGGTGCGCAAAGTAGTGCAGCGCCAGGCTCCCGCTGTCTTCTTCAAAACGCAGCACCACCGCGCCACTCACCAGCACGTCGCCGTAATGGTCCCCCAGCACCGGCAGCAGCACTTTGCCGGTGAGTTCCGGGTTGAGCGGCTGCCAGTCGATATCGAAGTGCTGCGCAAACAGGGACGCGGGCCCGTTTTCCAGCACGTCCATCCACCAGGCATTGTCCGCACCCAGCACACCCATGTGGTTGGGCACCATGTCCAGCAGCAGGCCCATGCCGCGCTCGCGCAGCGCCGCCACGAAGCGCTCGAAACCGTCGCGCCCACCCAGTTCGGGGTTGACCTCGCCATGGGCCACCACGTCGTAGCCATGCATGCTGCCGGCACGGGCCCGTTGGATGGGCGAGCAATACACATGGCTCACCCCCAGGCGTGCCAGGTAGGGCAGGATGCGCATGGCATCGCCAAAGCCGAAGTCCTTGTGGAGCTGCAGGCGGTAGGTGGCGCGCGGTACGTGGGCCTGCACGCGGCCACGGTTGAACGGCGTGCGGGAGCGGCGCGGGCGCAATCCGGCGAGGGTGCGGCCCAGCCCCTGCATGGCCGCATGGTGGGCCAAGGCCTGCAAGTCCACGGGCAATTTGCGCCGCCAGTTGGGATAGGTCTCCCCGCTGCCCGGCAGGTTGACCGGCTCGGCCACCCCCAGCACGTCTTCCAGCTGGACCGTCATCAGCGCGCACGGGCTGGCCGCCAGGTAGGCATGGACGGCCTGCACCACCCCGGGCGACAGGTCCTGCTGGCCTGCGGCCAGCAGGACCTGCGCCAGCGGCAGCAGACCCGCGTGCTGCAGCGCCAGCAAGAGCTGCATGCGGTCCTTGGCACGCGCCAGAAGTTGCTGCTCCAAGCGCACAGGGTCGGGGTACTGGCCCAACTGCCAGCGCCGTTGCAAGTCCTGCCCGCGCCACCATCCGGCCAGCGGTGCCAGGTCATGCGTGCCCACCGCCACCAGTGCCTGGGGCGGGTAATCCGCCGCGGGTTTGAAGTCGCCGCTGGCTTGGCGTTCAAAGTACAGCAGGCGGTACGACAACACGTCCACGCGCGCCAAAGCCGCACGCACCGCACCGTCCACCGTCCCCAGGTCTTCGCCGACCACCATGCAGCGGTTGCGCTGGCTCTCCAGCGCCACAATGGCCAGCAGCTCGTCCAAGGGGTAGTGCACATAGGTGCCGCCGTCCGCACCCTGCCCCGCCGGTATCCAGAACAGGCGCATCAAACCCATCACATGGTCGATGCGCAGGGCGCCCGCCGCCCGCATATTGGCGCGCAGGGTGTCGATGAACAGGCGGTAGTGGCGGGTGCGCAGGCGGTCGGGCCGCAGCGGCGGCAGGCCCCAGCACTGCCCTGTCAGGTTGAAATCGTCCGGGGGGGCGCCCACGCTGGCACGCAGCGCAAAACTGTCCTGATGGGCCCAGACCTCGGAGCCCGCCGCGTCGGCCGACACTGCCAGGTCCAGGTACAACCCCACGCCCAGCCCCAGGGCCAGGCAGCGGTCGCTGGCGGCGGCCAGCTGCCGTGCCGCCAGCCACTGCAGGTACAGGTGGTACTGCACACGCCCGGCGTGTTGTGCCGCAAAGTGCGCGGTGTCGGCACTGGCGGGGTCCTGGTACGCCGCTGGCCACACCGGCCAGCCCCAGACGGCGGCATCGGCCTGGTGCAAGTGGGCTTGCAGCGCTTCGCACAGCGCGTGGCGGTACAGCGCCTCGCCGCCTTCCGCCACGAAAGCCAGAAAGGCGCGGCCCGCGTCGTCTTGGCCTGTGCTGCCGTCAGCCGACAGATGCCGCGCGCGAAAGTGGGCGTACAGCAATTCAAGCGCCTCCAACTTCGCCGCCGCCACGCCCACCGGGTCCACCAGCTCGGTCTCGCGCAGGGCGGCCAGGCGCGCCTGGAATTCGGGTGAACGCATCAGCCGCTGCACGGGCTCGCAACTGGCGAAATCGTCGACCGCCTCCACGTCGATGTACAACACGTTGAGCTGGCGCCGGGAAGACGGGCTGTACGGGCTGGTGTGCGCAGGCTGGTGGGGAAACAAGGCATGCAGCGGGTTGAGTCCGATGAAGTCGGCACCCAGCTCCGCCATGTGCCCGGCCAGCCGGGCCAGGTCGCTGAAGTCGCCCATGCCCCAGTTGCGCCGGGACCGCAGCGCATACAGCTGCACGGCGGGGCCCCAGACCCGGCCGCCGTCTTGCACTGCCGCGGGCCGGTAGCAGCGCTCGGGCGCGCTGATCACCAGGGTTTCACCCGGCAAGCCTTCAATACCCAGGGCGTGGTAGCCCGCCGCCAGACGCAGCGCCACGGTCAAGGTGCGTTCGCTCCACGCCATGCCGTCCTGTTGTGTGTAAGCGGTTTGCGCCAGCGCGCCCGTGTCCGCCACGCCCTCGTGCCGGGTCCCGTCTTCGTCCCGGATGTACCAATGGATGTGCCCCATGGCGGCGGGCAGGCGCACCACCACGTCCCAGCTCGGGGCCGAGGCCTGGATGGCAAGCACCGGCGGCAGGGTTTGGGCCCAGACCGTGCTGCGCGCCTGAACCAGGGCGTCCCGCACACTGGCCGGGCCGTCAACCCGGACACCGAATTCGGCCAGCACCGCCACCAGCCCGGCGCGCGCCACTGTATGGCGCGCGCCCCCAATGTCGTGGTACTCGGTGGCAATGCCAAAGTGCGCACACAACTGGTTCAGGGCCTGCGTGTCGCGGTGGCTCCAGGGCTCAGGCATGGTTGTGGTTGGCCTTTTGCAGCGTGACATGCACCGCACCATGGGCCAGCTGCAGGGTGGATGTGCTGTCCGCATGGGTGCCGATGGAGTAGATCGAAACGCCCGCAGGTTTGCCGACACCGCCCACCGGCTGGGCGCCGAAATGCGCCAGCAGACGTAGCTGCGGGCCCAGCGCCTCCCCCGTACGCGGGCCCAGCGTCCACTCGACCCACAGCGTGTCACCGGTGCAGCGAAAACGCCCTGTGCCACAGGGGCTGGCCAGCAGCGGCACCAGCCAGCGCTGGCGTAGCGCCAGCAACTGCTTGATGCCGGTCCACCATTCACGGTGCAGGGGTGCGTCGCGCTCTGTCCAATCCAGTTTGGAGGCGAGAAATGTCGCCGCGTCATTGGGGTCAGGGATGTCCGCCCGAACGCCACCTTCGGCAAATACCGCGAAGCGGTGAAACTCCGCGCGACGGCCACGGGCCACGGCCTGCGCCAGTTCAGGGCCGAAGTCACAAAAATACAGAAACGGCGTGGCGGCGGCAAACTCATCCCCCATGAACAGCATGGGGGTATGCGGCGACAGCAGCACGCAGGCAAAGACCGCGCGCAAGAGCACCGGGTCGCCCAGGGCATGGATGCGTTCCCCCAAGGCGCGGTTGCCGACCTGGTCGTGCGACTGCACAAAAGAGACAAAAGCATTTAAGGGCAAGCCAGCACTCGACTCCCCGCGCAAGGCGCCATGGCGGTAGGGTGAGGGCTGGCCCTGGAAGATAAAACCTTGTGCCAGTGCGCGCCCCAACTGCGCCACCGGTGCCAGGGCAAAATCGGCGTAGTAGCCCTCGGTCTCGCCGGTGGTGAGCACATGGACAGCGTGGTGCAGATCGTCATTCCATTGGGCAGTGGCGGCACGCGGTGCCCCGTGCGCATCGCGCTCCAGCAAAGAGGCCTGGTTGGCATCGTTCTCCAGCACCACATGCACCTGCCGCTCCCGGCCTGGCCCGCTGTGCAGCGCGTCGCAGATCTCGCGCACGATGTGCACGGGGGAGTCGTCCCGGATGGCGTGCACGGCGTCCAGGCGCAGTCCGTCAAAATGGAACTCATCTACCCAGTAGAGCGCGTTGTGGATGAAAAAGTCGCGCACCACCCGCGATTGCGGTCCATCAAAGTTGATGGCCGCCCCCCAAGGGGTCTGGTGGGCCGGGTTGAAGAACGGCGGGCAGCACAGGTGCAGGTAGTTGCCCTCCGGGCCGAAATGGTTGTAGACCACGTCCAGCAGCACCGCCAAACCCAGCCCGTGCGCCGCGTCCACCAGGGCCTTGAGCGCGTCCGGTGTGCCGTATGCGGCATCGGGCGCAAACGGCAGCACGCCGTCATAACCCCAGTTGCGCCGCCCCGCAAACTCGCCCAGCGGCATCAGCTCCACGGCGGTGATGCCCAGCTCGGCCAAGTCCCCCAGACGGGCTTGGGCCGCGGCAAAGCTGCCCTCGGGGGTGAAGGTGCCCAGGTGCAGTTCGTAGAGCACCACTTCGTGCCACGGACGTCCGCGCCAGGCCTGGTCTTGCCAGCAGTACGCGTGCGGGTCGATGACCACGCTGGCGCCATGCACATCGTCCGGGTTGAAGCGCGAGGCCGGATCGGGCACGCGCTGCCCCTGGGGCAGGCGGTAGCGGTAGTGGTGGTCGGCCTGGGCCTGGGCCACCACCAGACGGTGCCAGCCCTTGGCGTCGCGCACCATGGGGAGGAACACCGTACCGTCATCGAACTCGTATTCCAGAACGACCTCCTCCAGGCTCGGCGCCCACAGCGCAAAGCGCACGCCGCCGCCGGGCAGCACGGCGGCCCCGAAAGGCATGGCATGGGCCCGTTTCATACCTGGGCTCCGGCGCGGCTCAACAGCACAAAGGACCGGCTTTGCAGCGGATAGACCGCTTCGTTCCATACGGGTGCCGAAATAGCGTCTGCCACCTGCGCCGTAGACAGCAGCACTTCGGTGGCCGTGTCCAGCAATAACCGCCATGCATTCATGGGCTCCAGCGGCAAAGTGAAGGGGACCGCGTCATGGTGGGCGTTGAACAGCAGCAAAAAATCATCGTCCATCAGCACCTCACCGCGCGATCCCCGGTCCGACAGGCCATGGCCCGACATCAGCATCGCCAGGCACCGGGCGTTGCCATCGCTCCAGTCCTGCGGTCGCATCTCGGCGCCATCGGGCTTGAGCCAGCGGACATCGCGGTCGCTGTCCCCCGCAACCGGCTTGCCTTCAAAGAAGTGGCAACGCCGAAATGAGGGGTGTGCGCGGCGCAGTGCGATCACACGCTCCACAAAAATGGACAAGGCCTCGCGCTCCGGGGTCCCTCCCCAGTCCAGCCAGGCCAGTTCGTTGTCCTGGCAATAGGCGTTGTTGTTGCCCTGCTGGCTGCGTCCGCGCTCGTCCCCCGCCAACAGCATGGGCACGCCCTGCGACAGCAACAGGGTAGCCAGCAGATTGCGTTTCTGGCGCTCGCGCAGCGCGCGGACCTCGGGGTCCTCGGTGGGCCCTTCCACACCGCAGTTCCAGGAGAGGTTGTTGCTGGTGCCGTCGCGGTTGTCCTCTTCGTTGGCCTCGTTGTGCTTTTCGTTGTACGAGAGCAGGTCATGCAAGGTGAAGCCGTCGTGCGCCGTGAGGAAGTTGATGCTGGCATGGGGCTGCTTGCCGGACCAGCCGTAGAGGTCTTGCGACCCGGTGAGACGCTGAGCCACCTCGCCAATGACGCCACCGTCTCCCTTCCAGTAGCGGCGCATGGCGTCACGGTAGCGGTCATTCCACTCGGCCCAGCCAAGCGGGAACTTGCCCACCTGGTAGCCGCCACGCCCCAAATCCCAGGGCTCCGCGATCAGTTTGACGCGGTTGAGCGTCGGGTCCTGGCCAATCGCGTCGAAGAAGCCCCCCAGGTTTTCCACCTGGCCAGCCTCGCGCGCCAGCGCCGGGGCCAGGTCGAAGCGAAAGCCGTCGATGTGCATCTCTTCGACCCAATAACGCAAGGAGTCCATCACCAGTTGCAGCGCACGCGGGTGCTCCAGGTTGACGGTGTTGCCGCAGCCCGTGAAGTCGTCGTAGTAACGGCGGTTGTCCGCGTTGGTGATGTAGTACGACGCGTTGTCCACGCCGCGCATGGACAGGGTGGGCCCCAGCTGGTTGCCCTCGCAGGTGTGGTTGTAGACCACGTCCAGGATGACCTCGATGCCGGCCGAGTGCAGGGCCTTCACCATGGTTTTGAATTCTTTTACCTTGTGCGAGGCGTTGTAGCGCATCTCCGGTGCGAAGAAGGCCAGGGTGTTGTAGCCCCAGTAGTTCTGCAGCCTTTTTTCTGCCAGGTGCCGGTCATTCAGGAAGCTGTGCACCGGCAGCAGTTCCAGCGTGGTCACGCCCAGACGCTTCAGGTAGTCCACCACCGGCCCATAACCCAAGGCCGCATAGGTGCCGCGCAAGCGCGCAGGCACGGCGGGATGGGCCATGGTGAAACCACGCACATGCAGCTCGTAAATGACCATGTCCTGCCACGGCACTGCAGGCCTGCGGTCATCGCTCCATGTGAAGGCGGGCTCCAGCACACGGCACTTGGGAACCAGCGGCGCACTGTCGCGGCGGTCGAACGACAGGTCGGCCCGTTTGCTGCCGATGGTGTAGCCATACAGCGCGTCACTCCAACGAAACGGCCCGATCAGGTCTTTCGCATAAGGGTCCACCAGGAGCTTGTGGGGGTTGAAGCGGTGGCCCTCTTCGGGTTTGTAGGGCCCGTGTACGCGGTAGCCATAGGCCAGCCCCGGCCGGGCCTCGGGCAGGTAGCAGTGCCAGACATCGTCGGTGCGTTCGCGCAGCACGATGCGCTGGAGTTCATGGCGGCCGCTGTCGTCGAACAGGCACAGCTCCACCCCCACCGCATGCTGCGAGAACAGCGAAAAGTTAACCCCTTCGCCGTCCCAGTGGGCGCCCCGCGGATAGGCATGGCCGGGCCAAACAGCGGTGATCAGGTCGGTGCTGGCCATGGTCTGCGACGCCCGTGCATCAGGCCTCGTCCTTGCCCTTCTTCTCCTGCGGCCACCAGTGCGCGATGCGCTCGGCCGCCCAGTCCCGCCCGCCCAGGCCAAAGGCCAGTGCCAGCGCAAACACAACACCGGCCAGGATCACCAGAAAGCTCTCGCGCACGATGTCCCCCCCCACCTTGGTCTGGTCCAGCGCAATCATGACCACGAACACCATGACCGCGTACTGCACCAGCTTGCCCAGCAAGCCCGCATCGCGGAGCGTGATGTTGCGGGCCAGGGTGTCGCCAGCGAAACGCGCAAAGTAAGACCCCAAGACCAGTTCCAGCAGGGCCAGAAAAATATTCGGTGCAAACCACACGACACGCGACAACAGGTCGGTGATGTAGGTGAGGCCCAGCCCGTTAAAGGCAATCAGCAGTGCGGCCAGGATGACCCACCACTGCATGAGCAGGCCAAAGATACCCGTGGTGTCACTGGTCATGCCACTTTGCTGCAGAAAACCGTCCAGCCCTGAACGCTCGGTGAGCACGTTGAAATTCATGGCACGCAGTGCCTTGGTCACCGCAATGCGCACCACCTTGCCCAGGAGCCAGCCCCCCAGCAGCACCACCATGGCGGTCAGCAGGCGTGGCAAGAACGCGCTGATCTGCAGCGAAATAACCCGCAAGGGCTCCAGTTGAATATCGAACCGTTCCATGGTGTTGTCTCCAGTGGGGGGCAGGTGGCACAGTGGCTTCAGTACACCGTGCCCGGGTCCATCAGGGCCAGGATGCCGCGCAGCGGCACCTGAACCCAGTCGGCCCGGTGGTTGATTTCGTAGCGCAGTTCATACAGCGCCTTGTCCAATTCAAACAAGGCAAGCAGCCCGGCATCCACCGGCATCACCGGTTCGAATGGGACAAGGGTGTGGGTATAGGCGGCCAAAAATGCCGCGCGGGTGGCGCGTTCCCAGTCCCGCACGGCGGGCTCCAGACGGGCCAGCTCATCGGCATCCTGGGCCACCCGCTTGAGCGCCGACCAGCGCACATAGTTGAGGGACCGCAGCAGGCCCGCGACGTCGCGCAATGGCGAGTCTTTGGCGCGACGCTCTTCAAAGCTGCGGGCGGGTTCCCCTTCGAAGTCGATGAGCACAAAATCGTTGGCGGTGACCAGCACCTGGCCCAGGTGGAAATCACCATGGTTGCGGATCTTGAGCCCGGTGTGGCCCTCGATCTCCTGCGCGGCGATGCGCGACCGCAAGGTGTCTTGCAAGGCCAGCACCGCTTGCGCATCGGCCTGCGCGGCCACCGGCAGTTGCGGCAAACGCTCGCGCAACAAGTCCAGCGTGGCGCTGACCGCGCTGGAGACGCGCACCTTGCAGGCCGCCATGTCGTCGGCGACGAATGGCTCCGGGTCAAAGGCCGGGTTGCCGGTATTGCGGGCCAGCGCACCGTGGAACTCGGCCGTGCGCTGCCCGAGGGTGGCGGCCAGTGCCAGGAAACCGCCATGCGCTGCGGCCGCCGTCGGCAGGGGGCCGGCCACCGTGCGCTGCTCTTGCAAAAAGCGCTCTACATACCGCAAGGTGTAGTCCCAGCCATCCCCCTGGTTGGCCACATAGGCCTGCAACAGTGCCAGCGTGATGACACGGCCGTCGGCCATGGCGTATTCCAGGGCGCCCAATACCGGAACGCAGTGGGGAAAATGCACCACCTCGGTCAAAAAGCGGCCCATTTCAAGTTCCGGATTCAAGCCCTCGCGCAGGTGGCGGTACCCCTTGAGGAACAGGCTCTCGTTCAGCCTCACCACCGTGTTGCTGCTCATGCCACTTGGATGCGACACCTGCAGTGCCGCCAGGTCCAGCGGGAGGCGGGGGAAGGCGCTGGTGGATGTGAACAGCAGGCGGCCCGCCTGGGTCGCGATGTCCTTGCCCGCACCCATGCTCTGCACCATGGCGCGGCAAAACACCGGGTCATGGTAGGCGTCGCCAATCAGTCCGATGTTGGCCTGCTGCCGCACTTTGGCCAGCGCGGCCGGTGCCAGGCTGGCGATGCGCGCCTCGTCCCGGTCTTCCCACACCAGTGCCAGGGGGATGAAATAGGGGGCCTCGTCCGCCACCCCGTCCAGTTTCACTATGGGCAGCATCCAGCTGAAAGCGCCCTCCTCCCACACGGCATGGTCCACCAGCCGGGCGCGTTCGACGGCCGTGCCCTTGGACGCATACCAACGCTGGATTTCGATGTAGCGCGGCAAGGTGTCGGTTTCCAACTGCGTGCGCATGCGCTCTGCCATGCCGATGCGCCAGGGCATCACGCGGTCACGGAAGAAACTGACCCAGCCGTCAAACAACACCAGCGTCGGCCGGTCCTGCAGCGCAACCCCCTCCGGGTGCCAATGGGGAATGTCGGCGTCGGCGGCGAGGCGGAACCAGTAGAACCCAAACGAGGGCAGCGTCAGCAAATAGGGCAGCTCACCGATGGGCGGGAAAGAGGTGCGCCCCAGCATCTCGACCGGCACGCGTCCAAGGTAGGCGCGCAGGTCCAGCTCCACCGGCTGTGCGGCCCTGGAGAGGTTGAAGACCGCCAACAGGGTGTCGGCCTCGAACTCGCTCAGGTAGGCCAGGATCTTGCGGTTTCCCGGGTTGAGAAAAATGCGTTTGCCCCGGCCAAACGCGCGGCTGGTTTTGCGCACCGCCAGCATGCGTTTGGTCCAGTTCAGCAGCGAGCTGCTGTCGCGCGACTGGGCTTCCACATTGCGGGCTTCATAACCGTACACCGCATCCATGATGGGTTGCATGTACAGGCGCTGCGGGTCGGCGCGCGAGAAGCCGGCATTGCGGTCGGGGCTCCACTGCATGGGGGTGCGCACGCCGTTGCGGTCGCCGGCAAACACGTTGTCGCCCATGCCGATTTCATCGCCGTAGTAGATGATGGGTGAGCCCGGCATCGACAGCAGCATGGCCGTCATCAGTTTGATGCGGTCCGGGTCGTTCTCCATCAGCGGCGCCAAGCGCCGGCGGATGCCGAGGTTGATGCGTGCGCCCAGGTCCGAGGCGTACATGAGGTACATGTAGTCGCGCTCTTTACTGGTCACCATCTCCAGGGTCAGCTCGTCGTGGTTGCGCAAGAAAATGGCCCACTGGCAGCCCTCGGGGATCTCCGGGGTTTGCTGCATGATCTCGATGATCGGGTGCCGGTCTTCCTGGGCAATCGCCATGTACATGCGCGGCATCAGCGGAAAGTGGTAGGCCATATGGCACTCGTCGCCCTCGCCAAAGTACTCGCGCACATCCTCGGGCCACATATTGGCTTCGGCCAGCAGGAAGCGGTTTTTGTAGCGCGCATCCATCGCGGCACGCAGCTTTTTGATCACGGCATGGGTTTCCGGCAGGTTTTCGTTGCTGGTGCCGTCGCGCTCAATCAGGTAGGGAACGGCATCGAGCCGAAAACCATCGACGCCCAGGTCCAGCCAAAACCGCATGGTCTGGAAGACCGCCTCCAGGACCTTGGGGTTGTCGAAATTGAGATCGGGCTGGTGGCTGAAAAAGCGGTGCCAATAGTAGGCCTTGGCCACCGGGTCCCAAGCCCAGTTGGAGGACTCGGTATCGTTGAAGATGATGCGCGTGCCCCGGTACAGCTGGTCGCTGTCGCTCCAGACATAAAAGGCCCGCTCCGGCGAGCCCGGCGGCGCACGCCGGGCCGCCTGGAACCAGGGGTGGGCCATGGAGGTGTGGTTCAGGACCAGTTCGGTGATGACCCGCAGGCTGCGCTGGTGTGCCTGGGCCAGCATCTCGCGGAAATCGTCCAAGGTGCCGTATTGCGGGTGCACGTCCTCGTACGCGGCGATGTCGTAGCCATCGTCGCGCAGGGGCGAGGGGTAAAAGGGCATCAGCCAGATCGTGTTGACACCCAGTGCCTTCACGTAGTCGAGTTTGGCGGTCACGCCCGGAAAGTCGCCCATGCCATCGGCGTTGGTGTCAAAAAAGGCCTTGACGTTGAGCTGGTAGATGACGGCATCGCGGTACCACAGGGGGTCGTCGCTGCTGTCGATGGCGGCGGTCTCCAGGTCCAGCTTGGGCACGGGGGCGTTCATGGGCGGACTCAGAGGAAGTAGTCAAAGTCGCGCTCGTTGCGCACATGCCGACGCAGCACAAAAATGTGGGCCGGTGCCGTGTGGGGGTCCAGCCGGATGAGATGCTGCGAACCCTGCCAGAAAAAGCGCTGGTTGCTCAGCAGGTCATGCATCTGAAAGGCCCGCGAGGGCTCGACCTGGAGGCTTTCCGGCGGCAGCGTCAACCACCCCGACTGGACGTGGTGCGGGTCCAGGTTCACCACGGTCAGCACCACGTTGTCACCGTCTGGCGCGGTCTTGGTGTAGGCCAGGAGCTGGTCGTTGTCGATCGGCACAAACCGCAGCCCCCGGTCGGCCTGCAGTGCCGGGTTGCTGCGGCGGATCTGGTTGACACGGGTGATGAAGGGGGCCAGGCTGGCCGGGTCGTCGTGGTTCCAGTGGCGCAGCTGGTACTTTTCGGAGTCCAGGTACTCCTCGCTACCGGGCTCTTTGGGCTGGTGCGCGCACAGCTCAAACGCCGGGCCGTAAATGCCGTAGTTGGCCGCCAGTGTGGCCGCCAGCACCAGGCGGGCCCTGTACACCGCAGGCTCCCCCTGCTGCAGTCGCTCGTTCAGGATGTCGGGGGTGTTGGGCCAGGCATTGGGGCGAAAGTAGTCGGCGTGTGGAGCGCTGCACAGCTCGGTGAAATAGGCGGTCAGCTCCTCTTTGCTGTTGCGCCAGGTGAAGTAGGTGTAAGACTGGGAGAAGCCCAGCTTGGCCAGGCGGTGCATGATTTTCGGGCGGGTAAAGGCTTCGGCCAAAAAGAGCACCTCGGGGTGCTCGCACTTGATTTCCGCGATGACCCACTCCCAGAATGCAAAGGCTTTGGTGTGCGGGTTGTCCACCCGAAAAATGTGGACGCCTTCACCCATCCAGTGTTCGAACACACTTTTGAGTTCCATCCACAGGCCACACCAGTCCTCGCTCTCGAAGTTGAACGGGTAGATGTCCTGGTATTTTTTGGGTGGATTCTCCGCATACTGCACGCTTCCATCCGGGCGCCAACGGAACCAGGCGGGGTGCTCCTGCACATAGGGGTGGTCCGGCGCGCACTGGAAGGCGATGTCCAGCGCGATCTCCAGCCCCAAGCGGGCGGCCTGGGCCACCAGGTGCCTGAAGTCTTCGGGGGTCCCCAGTGCGGGCAGGATGGACTTGTGGCCGCCTTCGGCCGCACCAATCGCCCAGGGGCTGCCGACGTCCTCCGGGCTGGCGGTGAGCGCATTGTTGCGGCCCTTGCGCAGCACCCGGCCAATCGGGTGGATGGGCGGGAAATACAGCACATCGAAACCCATGGCGGCAATGGCAGGCAAGCGGGCCTCCACATCCTTGAAGGTGCCATGCCGGCCGGGCTCCAGGGCGGCGGAGCGGGGAAACATTTCGTACCAGGCACTGAAACCCGCCCGTTGGCGGTCAACCACCAAGGGCAGTTCCACCGGAAACTGCGCCTGCAGGCCGCGGTTGGGATACCGCGCGGCCAGCGCAGCCAGAATCGGGTCCAGCGCTTGCGCCTTGAGCGCTTTGGCGTCGGTCGTGCCGTCTGCGGCGGCGTGCTCCAGTTCCCCGGCCCAGCGGGACAGCTGCTGCTGCGCGTCTTCGCTGGCGCGCTGCGCGCAGGCGGAGATTTCCAGCGCACCAACCTGTGCCGCCATGCGAATGTCTTCGCCCTCGGTGCGGCGCGCCATGTCATGCCGCCAGGATTCGAAAGTATCCACCCAGGCGCACACGCTGTAGCGGTAACGCCCCACCGCCGCCAAGGCAAATTCCGCCGACCACACGTCGTTCCCCAGGAGTTGCATGGGGACCTCATGGACCTCGGTCTGCCCCTCTTCGCGCCAGCGCAACATGGCGCGCAGCACGTCGTGGCCATCGGCAAAACAGTGGGCGCTGACCCGCATGCTGTCGCCCACCACCCGCTTCACGGCGAAGCGTCCGCCGTCCACCGCAGGCAGCACGGTGTCGATCACGGCGCGGATGCGTCCGTCCTGGGCCGTTGGTAGGGACTCAGGCATGGGGGCTGCACTCCAGAATCAGGGTGGCCAGCGGCGGCAGAGTCAAACACAGCGATTGGGCGCGGCCATGCGCCCGCACCGGTGCGGCTTCCACGCCCCCCAGATTGCCCCAGCCGGAGCCACCAAACTCTTGGGCGTCACTGTTGAGAAGTTCACGCCAGAACCCCGCAACGGGCACCCCCAGCAGGTAATTGGTGCGGGGCACAGGGGTCATATTGCTGACCACCAGCACGGGGGCGCCCGCCCCACCCCCATCATGGCGCGGCCTGCGCACAAAGGCGTACACACTGAGCGGGGCATCGTCCGCGGCCACCCATTCAAAACCGTCCGGGGAAAAGTCCATTTGGTACAGCGCCGGCGTGCTCCGGTAGACACGGTTCAACTGCGCAACAAAACGCTGCAAGCCGGCATGGCCTTCCAGCGCCGCCACCCACCATTCCAGTTCACCGTCGTGGGTCCATTCGCGGCGTTGGCCGAACTCCGCCCCCATGAAAAGCAGCTTCTTGCCAGGGTGTGCCCACATGAAACCCAGGTAGGCACGCAGGTTGGCGAACTGCTGCCAGTGGTCGCCGGGCATTTTGCCCAGCAGGGACCCCTTGCCATGCACCACCTCGTCGTGCGACAGGGGCAGGACAAAGTTCTCGGTGAAGGCATAAACCATCGCAAACGTCAACCGGTGGTGGTGGTGGGAGCGGTGGATGGGCGCCTCCTGCATGTAGGACAGGCTGTCGTGCATCCAGCCCATGTTCCACTTCATGCCAAAGCCCAGGCCGTCCATCTCCACCGGACGCGAAACCCGGGGCCAGGCGGTTGATTCCTCGGCGATGGTGAGGGTGTCCGGGTGCTCGCGGTACACCGCACGGTTCAGGGTCTGCAGGAACGCGATGGCCTCCAGGTTTTCCCGCCCGCCGTGGCGGTTGGGAATCCATTCACCGGGCCCGCGCGCGTAGTCGAGGTAGAGCATGGACGCCACCGCATCCACCCGCAGACCGTCAACGTGGTACTGGCTCAGCCAGAACAGGCCCGACGAGATCAGGAAGCTGCGAATTTCATGGCGCCCGTAGTTGAAGATGCTGGAATTCCACTCGGGGTGAAAGCCCTGCCGCGGGTCCGCGTGCTCATAGAGATGGGTGCCGTCGAAATACCCCAGCCCATGCGCATCCGCCGGAAAATGCGAGGGCACCCAGTCCAGCAGCACACCGATCCCCTGCTGGTGCAGGTGGTCCACAAAATACATGAAATCCTGCGGCGTGCCGTAGCGCGCGGTCGGTGCGAAATAGCCGATGGTCTGGTAGCCCCAGGAGCCGTAAAACGG
This sequence comes from Rhodoferax sp., assembly GCF_030697375.1. Taxonomy (GTDB): domain Bacteria; phylum Pseudomonadota; class Gammaproteobacteria; order Burkholderiales; family Burkholderiaceae_C; genus Allorhodoferax. Next base: position 16,711 of record NZ_JAUYQD010000085.1, read on the forward strand.
ATGTTCGGTCACCGGCATCAACTCGACGTGGGTGAAGCCCATGTGCTTCACATAGTCGGCCAGCGCCTGCGCCAGTTCGCGGTAGCTGTAAAAGTGCCCGTCGGGGTGGCGCCGCCAGGAACCCAGGTGGACCTCGTACACCGCCATCGGTGCGTCCAGCGCATTGTTGGCGCCGCGCGTGGACATCCAGGCCTGGTCGCCCCAGGTGTATTCGAGGCTCCAGACCTTTGACGCCGTGGCCGGCGGCGCTTCGGCATACAGGGCGAAAGGATCGGCCTTCTCCGCCACATGCTGGCCATGGTGGGAATAAATACGGTATTTGTAGGCCTGCCCGTGCTGCGCTTGCCCGGCAAAGCCCTGCCAGATGCCCGTGCCATCCCCACGCAGGTGCAGGCCGTCCGCATCGCCAGACCAGGCGTTCCAGTCGCCGATGACCGCCACCGATTCGGCGTTGGGCGCCCAGACCGCAAAGTCCGCCCCGCCCGTGGGCCGCAGATGGCACCCCAGCCAGTCCGCCAGACGGGTGTGCGTTCCCTCGCGAAAAAGATAGATGTCGTGGTCGCTTGCCATATCAAACCATTGCCGCTGCACATTGCCAATGCATGAAAATTCATAGTGCAATGGGCTGCGGCGAATGCCTTGACAAGACGCACGCCAGGGGGCGGCCGATGGCCTTTTTACGTGCCCTGCAGCGCTGCGACCAGCGGCTGCGCCACCAAGCCGCTGGACGCCGGGTTTTGCCCGGTGATCAGGTGGCCGTCACGCACCGCGTAAGCACCCCACAGCGGGCCGGATTCACAATGGCGCAACAGAGCCGTGATGGCGGAAACTTTTGCTATCAATTAGATAGCTGTCTACGCACATTCCACGGGCGCCAACGGCCTAAAACAGCATGAATTCAGTGGCGTGCAAACAGGTGCGACAGCTCACGGTCCATCAGGTCGGCGTCGCCCGTGTTCAGCGCCAGGAGCCGGCGCAAGCGGGTCAGGCTGGTGATATCAATGTCCTGGCATTCGATGCCGATATACGGGCCATTCAAATGCACGATGGGGCCCGCCATCACCACCCCTTCGCTCTCGTCTGCCAGGGGCAGCACCAAACGGCAGGGTTCCTGCAGCGCCAGCGCGTGCCCCCCACCGGTCTGCACCAGGGCGCCTTTGAGCGCAATGTCTACCAGTTGCACACGGAGCGTTTGGCCCCGCAAATGCAACTGCACCTCTGCGGCAAAGGGGATGCGGGAGTAGTGGCGAAGATCGTTGACGGGAGTGGTTTTCATGCTTGGCTTTCAAAACAGGGAACCGCCGGTGCGCGCAGCGCTGGCCCAACCGCAAGCGTACGGGGCTTTGTCCCAAAGCGCAACAGCCGCCTGCCTCACGCGCTTGACCCAGGGTATGGCTGCAAGAGCGCCAGCTTTTGCGGGTTGCGCACCACATAAATGGCGTCGATGCATCCGTCGCCCCCCACACGCAAGGCGGTGGTCTGAATGGCCTGGCCTTGCAGGTCGTACAGCACGGCTGCGGGCAGGCTGTTGATGCGGGTGAAGCGCAGCCTGAAGTCTTCGGGATTCCACATCTTGGCAAAGCCAATCAGGGCTTTGGCGATCAGCGCAGGCCCGCTCAGGGGCCGCGCCACCGCCGTGACAATGCCGCCGCCATCGGAGAGCATGACGGCGTCTTGCGCCAACAGCCGGGCCAAGGCGTCCACGTCGCCGCTGACAATGGTTTGCACAAAGGCCGAAAGCAACTGCTCCCCCTGCTCGTGCGCCACGTCCACCCGGGCCTGGGCGGACTGCACATGCACCCGCGCACGCGCCGCCAGCTGGCGGCAGGCTGCGGCGCTGCGGCCCAGGCGCAGGGCCACTTCGTCAAAGCTCTGGTCAAACACATCGTGCAACAGAAAAGCCGCACGCTCCAGGGGCGAAAGCCGCTCCAGCGCCAGCATGAAGGCCACCGACACGTTCTGGGCATACTCCAGCCGGGCCTGCGGGCCTGCATCCAGCGCACCCGACTCGTCTTCCAGCGGCTCGGGCAGCCAAAACCCCACGTACTGCTCGCGCCGCGCCCGGGCCGACTGCATGCGGTCCAGGCACAGGTGGGTGGCAATGCGCGAGAGGTAGGCGCGCGGGTACTCCAGCGTCTCCAGCGCAGTGTCTTTCTGGCGCAGCCAGGTGTCTTGCACCACGTCTTGCGCCTCGGCGTGCGAGCCCAGCATGCGGTAGGCCAGCGCATGGAGGTGGCGCCGGTGGCTTTCAAACAGATGGGGGGCTTCGGGTTTCATAAAGGCGGACGGTGGGTGGGGGCCCGGGCTTGGACCTGCTGCAAGACCTCTTGCACCGAGGCAATCACCAGCTCCGGGCGTTCCAGATGCAGGTAGTGGCCTGCATCGGCAACGACGATGTGTTTCGCCCCGGTCTCGCGGGCCAGGGCCCGCTGCCCGGCGATCCAGTGCTGGCGCATGTCCTCCCGGTCCCAGCCGGGGGGAAACTCACTCAGGGCGTGGGTGCTCAGCACGATGGTGGGAACCTGCGGCACGGGCGGCAGGCTGCGGGCCACCGCCAGCGCCGGGTCAATGCCCTGGTATTCGGTGGAGAGCGCCCGGTAGTTCTTGCTTTGCATCGCCATGGCGCGGGCCGACGCCTGTTCGGAAGGCGGCAGCTTGTCCACCACCACCGAGGCGGGCATGCCGACCAGCCGGGTCAGGCCCAGCGGGGCCAGCCAGGTGGCCGAGCCGGTCAAAAGCTGCATGGTGCGGCTGTAGCGGGCGTGGGCGGCGGGGTCCATGCTGGCGGTCTGGTCGTGGTGCAAGGCATCCACCAGCACCAGCCCCAGCACCTCGTCGGGATGGGTTTGCGCCAGCATCTGGGCCAGCATGCCGCCCCAGGAATGCCCGACCACCACCATGGGGCCTTGCAGGCCCGCGTGGCGCAGCAAGGTGCGCAGGTCTTCCACGGCCAGCAGCCCGGTGCGCGCCACCGGGGCTTCGTCGGACCAGGCATAACCCGCCCGGTCGTAACTGCACACGGTGGTGTGCTGGGCCAGCGTCGGCTGCACCCGCGCCCAGTCTTGCGACCAGCCGCTCAGGCCCGATTCCAGCAGCACCAGCGGCTGACCGCTGCCCTGGCAATTCAGGTGCAGGCGGTGGTCGCCCACGGCCACCATCCGGCCGGGGGCGGCGTAGCGCCCGCGCTCCTGCCCGGTGAGCAGGCTTTGGGTCACGGCCCCCACGCCCAAGAGGGCCAGCAAGCCCAGGCCGACGACGCCGCCCAGGAAACGACGGCGGCCATACGATTTCACATTTTGCAGTGGGTTCATGTTCATACACCTGTTCAAGGAAGTAGTTCCCCCCTTAAACGACGCAGCCCCGCCCGGTGTGACATGCCAGCGTCAATTCACCAGCGCAAAGTCGATAAATCCCCGCTCCACATCGGTGGACAGCAGCTTGACGCGCACTTTGTCCCCGACCTTGAGGTGGCCGTCCCCCGCCACCAGCTTGCCATCGGCGGGCGGTGCAAAAATCCGCACCCAGATACCGCGGTCGGTGCAGCCGGTCACCAGGGCATCGAAGTGCTGGCCCAGGCGGGACTCCAGCACCAGCGCCGCCTCGGACTTGCGCATGCGCCGCTCCACCTTCTGCGCCGAGTTTTCCTGGCGGGTGCAGTGCAGCGCCAGGGCGCCCAGCTCGGCATTCGAATAGGGGGCAGCTTGACCCTGGAGCGCCGCCTTGACCAGCCGCGAGGTGATCAGGTCCGGGTAACGCCGGTTGGGCGCGGTGGAGTGGGTGTAGTCGCGCACCGCCAGGCCAAAGTGGCCAACGGCCGGGCTGGTGGGCGTCTCCACCACGTATTCACCCGAGCCCATGAGCCGCACGATGACCAGCGAGAGGTCGGGAAAACGCAGCGGGTCGATCCGGCGGCGTTTGGCCAAAAAATCCTCCAGCGCTTTGGAGTCCGGTTCATTGGGCAAGGTTTCGCCATAGTCCTTGGCCACGGCCACGATGCGCAGCCAGCGTTCGGGCGAACGCACCACGCGGCGCAGCGAGGCGCCACCGTGCGAGGCCAGAAAGCGGGCGGTGCAGCCATTGGTGGCGATCATGACCTCTTCAATCAACTGGCGGGCGCGGTTGTGCACCTGCAGGTGGATGTCCACCACCTGCTCTCCCTTGAACACTGCGTGGGGTTGGAAGGTTTCGAATTCCAGCGAACCTTCCAGATGCCGCCGCACGCGCAGGTTTTGCGCCAGTGCGTCCTGGGTTCGCAGTTGCCCGTCCATACCGGGCACGGCCTGGGCCGCTGCGGGCAGCGCCCCCAAGCCGCCGAACCAGGCGCTGACCGCGTCGTAGGCCAGCTTGGCGTGGTTGCGCACTTTCGCCCGGTACACGGTGGCGCCCGCCAGGGAGGCGTCGGCGTTGAACACCATCTCGGTCACCAGCGCCAGGCGGTCTTCGTTGAAGTTGAGCGAGGTGAGGTCGGTGGACAGGCGCAGCGGCAGCATCGGAAAAATGCAGGCCGAGGTGTACACCGACGTGGTGTTGGCCTGGGCGTGTTCGTCAATCGCGCTGCCTTTTTGGACCACCGCGTCCACATCGGCAATCGCCACCCACAGGCGCACCCGGCCATGGGACAGCACCTCGCTGGCGGTGAGCTGGTCCAGGTCCAGGGAGTCGTCGTTGTCAATCGAACACCAGAGCAGCCCGGTCAGGTCGCGAATGGCGGCATCGGTCTCCTGGGCGGGGCCAGGGATGCTGTCCAGTTGGTGCAAGGCGCGGGCCGAAAACTCCGGCTCCAGTGCGCGTTCCGACATAGCCCGGGTCGCAATGCGCACCAGGTCGGCGCGTTGGTGGTGGTGGTGGTGGATGTACATGGAGGCAATATAACTTGCAGCACCAGGCCTTGCCCAGCCACCCGGTCCGCCAGTGGCCAGGAGGATTCAGGCATGGAGGGCAACGTGGACTCTGTCCCTGGTCTACGCTACGCTTCCTGTGTACGCTGCCCACAATTGATTTCACGCCTATGCGCGTACGCACCCAGCAAGGCGTCACTGCACTTCAAACCCGGAGGAATACACACCATGCCTACACAACCCCACACCGTCGCGCTGCACCGCGTCATTCGCGCCCAACCGGAGCGCGTCTACCGGGCATTTTTGGAGGCCGACGCCATGGCCAAATGGCTACCGCCCTATGGATTCACCTGCAAGGTCCTGCACATGGAAGCCAAGGTGGGCGGCACCTTCAGAATGTCGTTCACCAATTTCGGCTCCGGCAACGGCCACAGCTTTGGGGGTGAGTACCTGGAGCTGGTGCCAGCGACCAAGATTTGCTACACGGACAAGTTCGACGACCCCAACCTGCCCGGCACCATGACGACCACCGTCACCCTCAAACCCGTGGTCTGCGGCACCGAACTGAGCATCGTGCAAGAAAACCTGCCCGAGGTCATCCCGGTGGAGATGTGCTACCTGGGCTGGCAAGAGTCCCTTGCACAACTGGCCACACTGGTCGAGCCGCAAATCCCGGACTAAGCCCGGTGCAAAAAAAAAGCCGGTCTGAACCAGACCGGCTTCGGAGCCAACGCAGAGGCCGTTTATTGCTTGACGGCTTCGACCTGCACCACCAGGCGCACGTTTTTGGCGAAACCATAGGCCAAGCCGAAGTTCATGCCCCACTGGGTGCGGTCGATGGTGGCTTCAAAGTCGCCACCGCACACTTCGCGCTTGAGCATGGGGTTTTGGTAGCAGTTGAACTGGTTGGCTTTGAGCACCACCGGGTTGGTCTTGCCCAACAGGGTCAGCGTGCCGGCCACTTCGCTCACGTTGTCGCCGTTGAAGCTGAACTTGTCGGCCACAAACTTCATGGTGGGGTACTGGGCGGCGTTGAACAGATCCGGGCTTTGCAGGTGTTTGTTGAAGGCCTCGGTGCCGGTGTTGATGGAGGTCACATCGATGGTCAGCTCGACTTTGCCGGTTTTGCCCGCACGGTCAAACTGCACGCTGCCTTCTTTCTTGTCAAAACGGCCGCGGTTGACCGAGGCGCCAAAGTGGCCGAGTTCAAAGGTGGCAAAGGTGTGGGTGGGGTCAACCGCATAGTTGGCGGATTCGGCATGGGCGCTACCCAGGCTCAGAGTGGCCAAGGTGGCAGCGGCGGCCAGGGCGGTGAAAGAGGTGCGCATGGATGACATTCCTGAAAAAGTTAAAAAGGGACCGGAAAAACTACAGCTTGCCCACACCCGTGAGCGCCAGCTTGAACTTGACTTGCACATCGTCGGCCACCATGGAGGTGTCGGCCCACTCGTTTTCGCCAATCTTGAAAGCCAGGCGTTTGATGGCAAACGCACCGGTGGCCGTGGTGGTGGCACCGCTTTGCGCCAGGGCCACAGGCACCACCACATCGCGGACATTGCCCTTGATGCTGAGCTTGCCGCTCACCTCAAACTTGCCGCCGCCCAGGCCCTTGACGGCGCTGGACTGGAAGGTGGCCTGGGGGAACTTGGGCACATTGAACCAAGGCGCCTTGGGTAGTTCCACATCGGTTTCGGGCGCCCCCAGCGAGGCGCTGCCTGTGTCCACGGTAAAGGCCATTTTGCTGGCCTCGGGCTTGGCGGGGTCAAAGCTGATCTGGGCGTCAAACTTCTTGAAGCGCCCCTCCACCGGCACGCCCATTTGTTTGCTCACAAACACAATTTCGCTCTGGGCAGGCAGCAATTTTTGGTCCGCCAGCGCCGCGCTAGCGCCAGTTGCCGCACCTATAGAGGGAAGCAGCCACAGCAGGCTGGACAGGTTTTTAGAGAGTTTCATAGTGTTCCGTTCAAAGGGTTTAGTCACGGCCAGGCAATATGCGGGCAATCAGGCCATCATGGTCCACAAACTGGTGTTTCAGTGCGGCCCCCACATGCAAGAGCACCAGGCCCATCAGGGCAAATGCGCTGATCTGGTGCCAGGGTTTGATCAACTCCGCCAGTGCCTTGTCGGCAGGCACCCAATCAGGCAGAGGCAACACCCCCAACCACACAATGGGAAATCCGGCGGCCGAGCTGTAGGCCCAGCCAATCAGCGGTACCGCGAAAAACAGGGCGTACATGCCATACAGCGTGCCCTGGTGCGCCAGATGTTGCCAGTGCGGCATGTTCCGAACGACAGCTGCGGGCAAAGGCGGCGGTTTATGGGTCAGGCGCCAGACCAAACGCAAGGCCGAGAGGGCCAGGAGGCTCACCCCGGCCCATTTGTGCCAGTTGTACAACTTGAGGCGCTGGGGTGAAAACGGCAGGTCCGCCATGTACACGCCCATCAGCACCATGCCGACCAAGGCCACGCCCAGCAGCCAATGCAGCACGATGGCCGTCAGGCTGTAGCGGGATGAAAGTGGTTTTGCTGTGCTCATGCCCTGAAGTCTAGGGGCTGAGAATTCGTCTATTTTTGAATTGAATTGACGATCTTATTCAAAAATTCTGAATATGGATCATGGAACTTTTGCCGCGTTCAGGCATCCCCTTCAGGCATCCAGTGGCCCGCTTGCAGCACTTCCCAGCACCAAACTTTCGTAATACAAAAACTCGTGGCAGCTGCTGGCCCAATGCCGGTTGGTGGCCTTTTGGGTTCCCATGCCGATCAGCGTGCGCCCGGTGGCCTTGATTTTTTGCGCTACCGGCATGAAATCGCTGTCACCGCTGACGATCACAATGGTGCCAATGTGGGCAAAGCGGCCCATGTCCTCCACCGCATCCAGGCACAAGCGGATATCGGCCCCATTCTTGGCCGATGCACCGGGCGGAAACATCTGGACAAGCTCCATCCCGCACTGGAGCAGGGCATCGCGGTAGCGGCCAAAAAACTGCCAATTGCAGTAGGCCCGGTTGATGGCCACCGGCCCAAAAGACGATGCCCGGTCCATGACGGCCTGCACATCCACCAGCGGCTCTTGCAGCTTGAAACGTCCATCGGGCTTGCCGTAGGAGCCCTCCCCCCAACGCGCCTCGGACAGGCTGGCGTGGAGGTTTTCAAAATCCCAATAGAGGGCGACCGAGGGTTGGGACGGCTGGTTTTGCTTGTCAGGGCTGCGCACAATAATTTCCTCAGCGGGGGGCTTGTTCGGGGGATCGCCCACCCCGGGCGCGGCGGCTTTCCCGCAGCGTAAAAAGGTACAGGCCTTCGACCTTCTCGCGCGCCCACGGCGTCTTGCGCAAAAACTTCAGGCTGGACCCCACGCTGGGCTCGTGGGTGAAGCAGCGCACGGGGATGCGCTCGGCCAAGCCGTCCCAACCGTAGTAATCCGCCAACGCGGTCACGATGGCCTCCAAGGTCAGCCCATGCAAAGGGTTGCGGGCCTGCGTGATCGGTTTGGCGGGGGGCGCGCTGGGCGGTGACGAGGGAGGTGGCGGCAAAGTAGGCATGCTGCGATTTTGGCACTGTTGTCCCCCTCCCAGCATCCCATGCGCCTGCGACCCTGTGCAATGCAGCTAGAATACGGGCCTCTAGGAAGCTTGGCCGAGCGGTTTAAGGCACCGGTCTTGAAAACCGGCGAGGATGTGAGTCCTCCGTGAGTTCGAATCTCACAGCTTCCGCCAGACAACAATTGCAAAACGGGCCACAAGGCCCGTTTTGCATTCCCCCATCACTTTGCACAGCCACCCGCCGCACACGGGTAGGTGCGTGATAAATATCCCACCGGGTTTGGGACAAACAACATTGCAGGCGGGGCGCATCCTCACTGGCGCCCCCTACTTTTCGTTCCTACGATTCATCCATGCATTGGCCACCTAATGCGATGAGATTGGGCTCAGCTGGATCCATCCAAGGCCATCGCCACTTTTGCAACCGTTGGAAGTCTTGGAGGAATCTTATGCGTACCTTAATGACAATCATGCCGGCCATGCGCTCGGCAGCCATCCTCGGCACCGTGCTGCTCGGGGGTGCATCGCTCGCTCAGGCCTCGCCCGTCCCTGTGGAATTTGGCATTGCTGGCGCGACACCAACCCTGGGTGTGGGGTATGGACAGGAAACAGACAGTGTGGAGGCCAACAACGCCTCGCTTCTGGATGTCCGTTTCACCACCACCTTTTCAGCACAAAACAACCCGCTGTCCGAGGTGGGCCAGTCATGGACTTTTGACTTGGGCACGGTTGACTTTCGGGAGTTGCATACCGGAAGTGGGAACGCGCACAAAGTTACGCCCAACGAAACCGACGGCCTTGGGCTTGCTTGGCTGCTGTCTTTTACCGACCCGTGGGTGGCGGATATCCACCTGAGCGCCCACATCACCGCCAATGCAGGCCCCATAGGCGACGCGCCTGTCGATTACGGTGTGTATTGGACGGATACGCCGGTGAACTTCGGTACCGGTGGGCAGTTCCGTATCCGTTTGAACGATGTGTCTTTTGCCGATAGCCACCTTGGCGCGCAAACACAAACCGCAACCGTGACCTTGCTGGAGCTTCCCGAAGCCGCACCGGCCGGAGACTTGGCACTGGCGATACCAGAACCTGATTCACTTGCACTGGTGGGCTTCGCCTTGGCGGGCCTGATGGTGTCACGGCGCCGCAAACGCTGATTGGGATCAGCCTGCCACCTTCAGGTCCACAAATCCAGGGGCGGATCAGCGACCACGGCGCGCAAGATATCGGAACGCGCGACAAAACCAATGACCTGCCCGTGGTCGTCGGCCACCGGCAAACCCGACAAACCGGTGTCGAGCAACACGCGGGCGACCCGGCGAATGTCCGTGTCGGTGGCCACGCTGGGCACCGGGGTCCACATCAGGTCCACCACACTTTGGGCCAGCAGGGCGCGCCACACCAGCGGGTGGCTGTCGGGCGTGGGCAGGCGGTCCTCGCGCATCAGATCGCCGCGCGAGAGCAGCCCCACCAGCACGCCATCCGCGCCGACGACGGGCGCTTGGCCGATGCCTTGCTGCGCCAGAACCCGCCAAGCCTGCTCCACGGTAAAAGAATCCGCCAGGGTGACCACCGCGTGGCTCATGATGGCGTCCACCCGGGTCAGGGGATGGCGCGGCATCTCGATTTTGGTGGTCTGTGCATAGGCCGCCAGGGCGTTGCGGTGCGCGGCATCGGAGGGGATGGACTGCAGCAAGTCGGCGAAATGGGAAGGTGCATGGTCTTGCGCGTCCCGCCCGAGGGGGCGTATGTTGCGCGACCCCGCCAGCGCCGACGCCGGCCCAATGGTGCGCAGCTCCTCCATGGAGCCTCGAAACAGGCGCCCCGCCTTGCCGTATACCGAGAACATGGCTTTACCCCTTCCGTGCCCCCAGGGCACACCGTTCAAGTCCCATTGGACAGGAAAATAGCCTGCAAGTCACTCAGAAAATCGAAGCCCCGCACGGTGGGGCGCACCCGCGCAAAGTCGCGCTCGATCAGGCCCTTGCGCTCCGCCTCCTTGAGTGCGGCTTCGATGGCGGTGATCGCCAACCCGGTGCGTTCGGTGAAGTCGCGCAGGCCAAAACCATTGCGCAGCCGCAGGGCATTGAGCATGTATTCAAACGGCAGGTCGGCCCGCCCCACTTCCTCCGCCTGCGCCAGCGCATTGCCGGCCAGCGCCCGCTCCATGTAAAGACGGGGGTCGCGCAGGCGCACCTGGCGCACGACGCGGTGGGCGAAGCTGAGCTTGCTGTGGGCGCCTGCGCCAATACCCAGATAGTCGCCAAACTGCCAGTAGTTCAGGTTGTGGAAACAACGGTGGCCCGCTTTGGCATAGGCCGACACCTCGTAGCGCTCCAGCCCCGCCACACCGGTGAGTTCGGTGATGTGGTCCAGCATGCCATAGGCGGTATCGTCTTCCGGTATGGCCGGGGGGTACTTGGCGAAGTAGGTGTTGGGCTCGATGGTGAGGTGGTAAATCGAGATATGCGGTGGCGCAAACTGCAGCGCCTGGGCCATGTCTTGCCCCACCTGCTCCAGCGTCTGACCCGGCAGCGCGTACATGATGTCCAGGTTGAAGGTGTCAAAGGCCTGCGCCGCCTCTTCCACCGCCGCCAAGGCCTGCGCGCGGTCATGCACCCGACCCAAGGCCCGCAAATGGGTGTCGTTGAAACTCTGCACCCCAATCGACAGGCGTGTCACCCCGGCTTGGGCGAAGGCCCGAAAGCGATCTTTCTCAAAGGTGCCGGGATTGGCCTCCAGCGTGATCTCGCAGTTCGGCTCCAGCTTCAAGCGGGCGCGAATGTCACTCAACAGGCGGTCGATGGTGGCGGGCGCAAACAGGCTGGGGGTGCCGCCGCCGATGAAGATGCTGTGGATGGTGCGCCCCCAGATCAGAGGCAATGCCGCTTCCAGATCGGCCACCAGTGCATCCACATAGCGCTGCTCGGGCAAACCTTCCCCTGGCTTCTCGTGTGAATTGAAATCGCAATAAGGGCATTTCTTCAGGCACCAGGGCAGGTGCACATACAAGGACAGCGGTGGCAACGCCGCCAATTGCAGGGTACCGGGGCGCATGTAGTGCTGCACATCGTGCAGAGCCGGTGCCTCGTTGCCTGTTGGGGTAATGGGTATCACACCCCCCCCCTCGGCGAAGTGACCCTATCAGGAATACCGTGGAACCGGCTTCGCCGGGCCACTGGTATTGCCCCCAGCAAGGGGGGTGGCGTAGCGACACGTAGTGCGCGAAGCCTGGGGGTGTACGTCATGTTAACCAGCGTTCCCGGATGAGCGCCGCCATGGCCTGCGTGGCACGGCCGCGGTGGCTGTTGGCATTTTTGATTTCGATGGGCAACTGGGCAAAGGTTTGCCCGAATTCGGGGATCCACATCACCGGGTCAAAGCCAAAGCCATTGCTGCCCATCGGGGTGCGGGCGATTTCCCCCAGCACCCGGCCAACGGCGATCAGGGGTTCCGGGTCGTCGGCGCTGCGCACCGCCACCAGAGTGCTGACAATGGCCGCACGGCGGTTGTCGATGCCCTGCATTTGCTCCAGCAAGGCCCGCACATTGTTGTCGTCGCTTTTGGCATAACCAAACTGCGTGGCGTAGAAGGCGGTATCCACACCGGGCAAACCACCGAAGGCATCCACACACAGTCCGGCGTCATCGGCCAGCGCGGGCAGACCGGTATGGTGCGCCGCGTTGCGGGCCTTGGCCAAGGCGTTTTCCACAAAGGTGCGGTGGGGCTCGGGGGCCTCGGGTACGCCCAGGTCCCCTTGGCGCACCAGGGTGCAGCCCAGCGGCGCCAGCATGGCCTGCAGCTCGACCAGTTTTCCCTGGTTGTTTGAAGCCAGAACAATTTTCATATCAAATATGGCCTTAGCCCTTATGGAATGTGCGCAAGCAGCTATTCTTTTGATAGCGAAAGTTGTTGCAACGCCATCAGCTCGGTGATGCCTTTTTCGGCCAGCGACAGCATGGCATCCATTTCGGTGCGCGAGAAAGCCACGCCTTCCGCCGTGCCCTGCACTTCCACAAAATGCCCGGCGCCGGTCATCACCACGTTCATGTCGGTGTCGCAGGCGGAGTCTTCGGTGTATTCCAGGTCCAGCAAAACGGTGCCCTGCACCACACCCACCGAGATGGCGGCCACCGGTGCAAGGATGGGAGATTCGGTGATCTTGCCTGCGGCGATCAGCCAGTTGACAGCGTCTTGCGCCGCCACAAACGCACCGGTGATGGCGGCGGTGCGGGTACCGCCATCCGCTTGCAAGACGTCGCAGTCGAGCTGGAGGGTGCGTTCACCCAATTTTTTCAGGTCAAACACCGCGCGCATGGAACGGCCGATCAAGCGCTGGATTTCCTGAGTGCGCCCGCTTTGCTTGCCGCGCGCGGCCTCGCGGTCGCTGCGGGTGTGGGTGGCACGCGGCAGCATCCCATACTCAGCGGTGACCCAGCCCTCGCCGCTGCCGCGTTTGTGGGGGGGCACTTTTTCTTCGACCGAGGCGGTGCACAACACCTTGGTGCCCCCAAATTCGATCAGCACCGAGCCCTCCGCGTGCACGGTGTAGCCACGGGTGATGCGCACCGGGCGCAGTTGGTTGGCAGCGCGTGCGCCATTGCGGATAAAGTCAGTCACGGGAAATCCTCAATCGATGAAAAAACAGCCTCCCCCTGGGGGATCACTGTTTGCGGGCGGCAGAGCGGCGAATCGCCTCGTTGATCTCGGCAATAGATCGCTCAATGGCCGAATCGTCCAGGTCGTCCATGGTGGAATCCAAACCGCCGGCCTGCACCGTGGACGCAAACACGCCGTCGTCAATGCTGTCGGTGGAAATACTACCGCGGGTGGACTCAAAAGTATCCGGGGTTTCCCACTCCATGGCGATCAGTGTGACGTTGTCGCTGTGGTTACCCGCTTGGATCAGCGCACGCTCCACCAAATCCGGGGCTGCAGTAGCCACCGGGTTTTGGCCCAAGTTGCAGACAATCTCCGCATCCTCCAAAACCCCCCACAAGCCGTCGGAGCACAGCAGCATCTTGTCGCCTTGCTGCAGGGTCACGGGCCCGGTCACGTCGAACACCGGTTTGGCGGGTGAACCCAGGCAGGTGTACAGCACATTGCGGTTGAATCCCGGTGGGGGCTCCGCCAATTGCCGTGCGGTTTGTTGCTGCTCCAGGTAGGAGTGGTCCCGCGTGCGGAACAACAGTTCGCCCTGGCGCACAAAGTACAGGCGCGAATCCCCGCAGTGCACCCAACTGGCCACGCCGCCTTGCACAATAGCCGCCACCAGCGTGGTGCGCGGGGTATCGATCAGCCCCTTTTCAGCGGCATAACGCAGAATTTGGCGGTGCGCAGCCATGACCGCCGTGGCGAAAAAGGCTTTGACATCGCCGACTTCCGGTTTGGCTTCTTTTTGGTACAGCGCAGAAACAACCTGCAAGGCGATTTGTGCCGCCACCTCACCCTCAGGGTGCCCGCCCATGCCATCGGCCAGCAGGAAAAGACCCGAACTTTTGGTATAGCAATACCCCATGCGGTCTTCGTTTTTTTCACGGCCGCCTTTGCGGCTGATCTGGAACACTGAAAACTTCATTGCGGCTTCTCGGCTTTGGCAAGATTGCCCTGTACGGTTTTCTTGGTGTCGGCCACCAGCGTGTCAAATTGCATGCGCACTTTTTCTCCCACCGTGAGCTTGGTGTAGCGGCGCTCGCCTTCGCGGCTCAGCTCCTTTTGCAAGGCGAACACGGACTGCGGCCGCGACAGCGAATCCAGCGACATGCACCACTCCACCACTTCAATCAGGTTGTCGGAATACACACCGCGCAAACGACCCAGCGCCGTGGCAATGCGGTCTTTTTCCAGACGCTGTGGCGCTTCATTGGGCGGGTAGCCTTGCATGCAGGCGTAAATACAAGCGCCAATGGCGTAAATGTCGGTCCAGGGCCCCATGGAGGCGTCACGCCGGTACATCTCGGGGGCGGCAAAGCCGGGGGTGTACATCGGGCGGATGAAGTTGCCTTCCTTGCTCAGCACCTCGCGGGCTGCACCAAAATCAATCAGCACCGACTTGTTGTCATCGGTGATGAAGATGTTGGCGGGTTTGATGTCCAAGTGCAACATCTTGTGCTGGTGCACGATGCGCAAACCGCGCAAAATTTCATCAAACAGCGAGCGAATCGTGGACTCGCGGAACACTTTGCTTTGTTTCAGGTCCCGCGCGGTCACGATGAAGTCCTGCAAGGCCGCGCCTTCCAGGTAATTCATCACCATATAAACAGTCTCGTTTTCCCGGAAAAAGTTCAGCACGCTGACCACGGAGGGATGCGAGATCTGCGCCAGCGAGCGCCCCTCTTCGAAGAAGCTCTTGAGACCCAAGCGGTACAGTGCTAGCTTCTCTGGCTGTACTTTGGGCAATAACTCGCCCGGAGCGCGGGTGGCCAGGGACGAAGGCAGGTATTCCTTCACCGCAACCTGCTGGCCATCGGAGTCCAAGGCCAGATACACCAGCCCAAAGCCCCCCGCCGCCACCTTGCGGACAATGCGATAACCACCAATCACGGAGTCCGGGGGCAGGGGTGCGGGCTTGACCTTTGACATAGTTTTAAAGCGCTATCCTCAACAGATTAGGTTTAAGAATTCAATGAAGCGGTCTGAACCGGGTTATTCTCGGGGCCGTTTCAATGTCCCGAGAACAAGCCATGCCAGTTTACAGCATGACTGGCTATGCCAGCGCCCAACACAGCACCACCTCGGCCAGCACCGAAGGCGACTCCAAAAACAGCTCTTCCGCCCAACTCGGCTTGGAGATTCGCTCGGTCAACAGCCGATTTTTGGATTTGTCATTCAAACTCCCGGAAGACTTGCGCCAGTTTGAGCCCGTGCTGCGGGACCTGCTGGTTGGCCGCCTCAAGCGCGGCAAAGTGGAAGTGCGCGCCTCCATTGACAACGCCCAAACCAGCACGATCCCGGACCCCACCCCCAAAATGCTACAGCGCCTGAACGCAGTGCAAGACAGCGTTAAGGCTTGGTTGCCCAACGCCGCCAACTTGAGCGTAGCGGACGTGATCCGCCTTTCAGCGGCCGAACAATCGGACCCGCGCGACTGGAGTGTGGACCTGCCGCCGCTGGCCGAAAAAGCCATCACCGCCCTGCTGGACGCCCGTCGGCGCGAAGGCGACCGGCTTGGCGCCATGCTGCTGGAACGCATTGCCCAGCTGCGCACGCTGGCGCGCCAGGCCACACCGTTGGTGCCGCAATTGGTGGCACAGCAACGCCAACGCTTCATGGACCGCTGGAACGAAGCGCTGGGCCTGACCGATGGCTCTACCCTGCCCGAGGCCGCCCAGGACCGCGCACTGACAGAAGCCACCGCCTTCGCCATCCGCATCGACGTCGCCGAAGAAATCACCCGTGTGGACTCGCATTTGGATGAGATTGAGCGATTGATCAAAAAGGGGGGAGAAATCGGCAAACGGCTGGATTTTTTGATCCAGGAACTGCACCGCGAAGCCAACACCATGGGCTCCAAATCCGCCGCACTGGAACTCACCCATATCTCGGTGGACATGAAAGTGCTGATCGAACAAATGCGAGAGCAGGTGCAGAACATAGAATAGGGCGACCTCAGCCATCGCCTCCAGAGCCGAATTCTATGGACTACCCCGGAAACCTCTTTGTTGTTGCCGCCCCCAGTGGGGCAGGCAAGTCCAGCCTCGTCAAAGCCCTTCTTGAACTGGACTCCCATGTCCAATTGTCGGTCTCGCACACCACACGCGCCCCCCGAGGGCAGGAGCGGCATGGCCGAGAGTATTTCTTTGTGTCCCAGCCAGAATTCGACGCCATGGTGGCGGCCAATGCCTTTGTGGAGTGGGCCAGTGTGCACGGTCAACGTTATGGAACATCCAAAAAGGCCATTGAAGAGCGCATGGCCCAAGGCGCCGATGTCATTCTCGAAATTGACTTTCAGGGCGCCATCCAGATCAAAAGCATCTTTGCCAACGCGATCTGCATATTCATCTTGCCCCCCAGTTGGGAAGAGTTGCGCTCCCGCCTGGAACGCCGCGGAGAAGACGCGCCCGAGGTCATTGAAATGCGCATGAAAAACGCCGCTTTAGAGGTGGCCCAGGTGGATAAATTCGATTTCGTTATAATTAACGAGTTGTTTGACCGTGCGCTTTTCGATCTGAAAGCCATTGTTCACTCCCAGCGGCTCAAATTTGCAGCGCAGCGTCGCGCCCGAGCTGAAACATTCCAAGCATTGAACATCCCCTAGTCTTTCGGAGAACTCCATGGCCCGTATTACTGTAGAAGACTGCCTTGTGCAGATTCCCAATCGTTTTCAGCTGGTGCTGGCCGCAACGTACCGCGCCCGCATGCTGAGCCAAGGCCATACGCCAAAAATCGAAAGCAAGAACAAGCCCGGCGTCACCGCCTTGCGTGAGATTGCAGCAGGCAAAATCGGGCTGGAAATGCTCAAAAAAGTGCCGCTCTGAATCCAAATCTCTCCCAAAAGCACCGTGCGCGGTGCTTTTTTTTTGCCTGCACCTCTAATGTTTTCGTCCCACGCTACATTTAAGGCATGGGTACTCCACCGAAACTTTTGCCACATCCAGGAACTGCCGTACGGGAAGGCAAGCCCGTTGCAGAACAGCATCCCGCCGCAGTCAACGCAGCAGCAGCCAGCTTTGCGGGGCTGACCGCCAAACTGGATTACCTCTCCCCGTCTGACTTTGAACAAGTTCGTTTAGCCTACCGCTTTGCCGACGAGGCCCACTTGGGCCAACTGCGCAAAAACGGCGAACCCTATATCACGCACCCGATTGCAGTCGCCGCCCAATGCGCCGAATGGAAACTCGACGGACAAGCCCTGATGGCGGCCCTGCTGCACGATGCCCTGGAAGACTGTGGCGTCACCAAAGCCGAACTGATCGAACGCTTTGGCTCCCCTGTCGCCGAACTGGTGGATGGGCTCACCAAGCTGGACAAGCTGCACTTCAATACCCGCGAAGAAAACCAGGCCGAGTCGTTCCGCAAAATGCTGCTGGCCATGGCCCGCGACGTACGGGTCATTCTGATCAAACTGGCGGACCGTTCGCACAATATGCGCACGCTGTCGGACATGCCTCGGTCGAAATGGGGCCGTATTTCCTCGGAAACCCTGGAAATCTACGCCCCCATCGCGCACCGCCTGGGCCTGAACCAGACTTACCGGGAGTTGCAGGACCTGTCGTTCCAGCACTTGCGTCCCTGGCGCTACGCCATTTTGGCCAAAGCAGTGGCCAAAGCGCGCAACCGGCGGCGAGACCTGATTCAGAAAGTCCATAAAGAGCTGGAGGCCACGTTTGCTGCGGCCGGTATGCCGGTGCGGATTGCCGGGCGCGAAAAATCCCTGTTTTCCATCTACAAAAAGATGGACAACAAACACCTGAGCTTTGCCCAGGTCACCGACATTTACGGCTTTCGGGTCCTGGTGCCCGAGATTACCGACTGCTATACCGCCTTGGGTCTGCTGCACCAGCTTTACAAACCAGTGCCTGGAAAGTTCAAAGACCATATTGCCATCGCCAAAGTCAATGGCTACCAGTCCTTGCACACCACCTTGGTTGGCCCCTCAGGTGTCAACGTGGAATTCCAGATGCGCACCGAGGCCATGCACGTCGTGGCCGAATCCGGCGTCGCCGCCCACTGGCTGTACAAGGTCAATAACCCGCAAGACGCTTCTAGTGACCGGCTGGGCACCAAGTGGCTGCAGTCGCTGCTGGACATCCAAAACGAAACCCGCGACGCCGCCGAGTTCTGGGACCATGTGAAGGTGGACCTGTTCCCGGATGCGGTCTATGTGTTTACCCCCAAAAGCCGCATCATGGCGCTGCCGCGCGGCGCCACCGTGGTCGATTTCGCCTATGCCATCCACAGCAATATTGGCGACCACACCATTGCCGCCCGCATCAACGGCGCACAGGTGCCCCTGCGCACCGAGCTGAAAAACGGGGACGTGGTGGAAGTGGTCACCGCCGAAGTATCCACCCCCAACCCGGCCTGGCTGGGCTTCGTACGCACCGGTCGCGCACGCTCCAAAATTCGCCACCACCTCAAGACCTTGGCCCATGTGGAGTCGGAAGATTTGGGAGAAAAGCTGCTGGTGCAAGCCTTGCGCGCAGAGGGCATCGAACAGTTTTCGCACAATGACCCCGCCAACGATGCCCTGTGGGACAAGCTGCTGCGCTTCACCGGCAACAAAAACCGCCATGAGCTGTTAACGGACATCGGCTTGGGCAAGCGGATCGCCCACATCGTGGCCAAGCGTTTGGTCCACCTACTGGGTGAAACCGGTGAACGCCCCAACGCTCTGCTGCTGACGCGCGAACGGTTTACCGCGCATGAATCCGCCACCCAGGGCCTGATCACCCTGGATGGCAGTGAAAACGCCTCGGTGCAATTTGCCCATTGCTGCCGCCCCATTCCTGGCGACCCCATCGTGGGCTACCTGGGGCGTGGTGAAGGGCTGGTGGTGCATGTGCAAGATTGCCTGGTCGCCAAAAAACTCCTGTACAAAGACAGCGAACGTTTCATCGGGGTCGAATGGTCCGATGAACCGATTCGGGCTTTTGAGACCGAAATCATCGTGACGGTCAGCAACGGCAAAGGGGTGTTGGCCAAAGTGGCGGCCGCCCTGGCGGCGGCAGAGGCGGACATCATCCACATCGACATGGGGCAAGAAGGCGTCCACGATGCCACCGATCTGCGCCTCGTTGTCGCCGTGCGCGACCGCGCCCATCTGGACGTGGCTTTGCGCAACCTCTCGCGCACCGCACCGGTGCTGCGCGCGGCACGCACCAAGGCTTCCGCCCGCAGCTAAACGGCTTCCGGGCTGGGGTAGCGAACCTGTAACACCTCGATTTCGCCCACCCGGTCTGGCATCACCAAGCGCAAGGCGTCGCCTTCACGGGCTTTGAGCAAGGTGCGGGCAATCGGCGAAATCCAGCTCACATCGCCTTGCGCGGTGTTGGCCTCGTCAATGCCTTTGATGGTGACGGTGCGCTCCAGTCCGGTTTCATCGGCGTAGGTGACAGTCGCGCCGAAGAAGACCTGGTCGCTGCCAAAGTGCACCGATGGATCGGAGATCACGGCGATCTCGATGCGTTTGGTTAAAAACCGGATTCGGCGGTCAATTTCACGCAGGCGTTTTTTACCGTACAGGTAGTCGCCATTCTCGGAGCGGTCACCATTGCTGGCCGCCCAGAAAACCGCTTCCACGATCTTGGGACGCTCGTTGTCCATCAGGTCCAGCCATTCGCTGCGCAGCTGGGCATACCCTTGGGGCGTGATGTAGTTTTTGCCGCCTGCAGGAAGCGCGGGCAACTGCAGATCGTCGTCGTCCTCGTTATCCGACTCTTTGGTAAAAGCCTTGTTCATGGAAAAAGAAGGAACACGCCAGAAGTTGCCATCGTCGTGACGAATTTTGGATAAGAAAAAGGCCTGTAACTTTGCAGTTACAGGCCTTCACTTTTGGTGCGGCTGGCAGGAATTGAACCCACGACCCCTTGGTTCGTAGCCAAGTACTCTATCCAACTGAGCTACAGCCGCTAAGCTTCGTATTATAGCACCGGTTTTTTCACTCCCAAACCACTTTGCTTCAAATTTTATGCAAGCCCAACAATTTGCGGGCTTCCGCCGGGCTGGCGATCTCTCGGCCGGCTTGGCGGGCGCATTGCGCCAGGGCGGCGATCAGTTCGCCATTGCCCTTGGCACGCGCCCCGCCGGGCAGATAGAAAGTGTCTTCCAGGCCGGTGCGCAGCATACCACCCAGGTCGGCCGTTTTCTGGTGCACCGGCCAGATCTCGGCGCGGCCGATCAAAGTGGTTTGCCAAATGCTGTTGGGCGCCATCCACTGCGGCAGCAAGGCCAGCAGATCGGCGTCGCAAGGCATGCCGGAGGCCACGCCCATGACCAGGTTGTACTCGGCGCGGCCCATCTCGGGCTTGAGCATGCCGTTTTTCAGGTACATGGTGACGGAGCGCACGATGCCGACGTCAAAACACTCGAATTCGGGGTGGGTGCCGCACTCGGCCATCACATCCAGAAACTGCTGCACCTTGGCCACCGGGTTGTCGAACACCATGGGCGGCCAGGCCCACTGGCCGTCTTCCTTGATTTTCAGGTAGTTCAGGCTGCCGGCGTTACAAGCCGCGATCTCGGGTTGGACGCGGCGAATGCAGGCCAAGGGGCCGGAAATATCCTTGCCCACCACGCCCGTGGTCAGGTTGATGATGACGCCGGGGCAGGCGTCGCGGATGGCGTTGACCACCGATGCCATCACCTCCGGGTCCCAGGAGGGCAAATGGCCCATGCCCTCCTCCTGGTTGCGCACATGCACATGCATGATGGAAGCGCCCGCGTTGAAGGCGTCGCGCGCTTCGGCGGCCATCTGCGCCGGGGTCACCGGCACGGGGTGTTGCTTGGGGTTGGTCAGCACGCCGGTGAGCGCGCAGGTCAGTATGGCTTTGTCCATTCAAGGCTCCTATTCGGAAGTTAGTTCAAGTTCGACCAGCACGGCGCCCGACTCCACCTGGTCACCAACCTGGGCGTGCACCGCTTGCACCGTGCCTGCCGCTTCGGCCGACAGCCACATCTCCATCTTCATCGCCTCCACACAGACCAGGTGCTGGCCTTCCTGCACCGCAGTGCCCGGCGCCACCAGAATCTGCGTGACTTTGCCCGCCACGGGCGAGCGGGCCCGGCGGGCGTCTTTCAGGGCATCGGTGTTGGGGTAGGCGGACACTTCGTGGAAGACAAAGGTGTGGCCGTTCAGCGCCAGATGCAGATCCTTGCCGTGCACCACGGCGATGGCGGATTGGATAACGCCATCCACCGCAAAACGCAACAGGCCGTCGGTCAGCGACAGCACGGTCGCCTGCACCACCGAGCCGTCCAGCGAGAGCGCAATGCCGCCCCAGCGGTCGGGGTGCACACGCACACTGCGCACGGCCTCGGCCCACTGCAGTTTCAGGTCAAACGCCGCCACGCTGTTGGCGCGCCAGTTGTTGCCACGCCAGCCTTCAAACCCTTGCATGGCCAGCACCATGGCGGCAACCCGCCACACGGCGTCACTGGGCACCGTGGCTTGTAACAAGGGCTCGCCCTGCTCCAGCCACTGGTCAATCAGGGTGGTAGTCATCTGCGCCTTGCGAAAGGCCGGGTGGTCCACCAGGTCACTCAAAAAGCGGCCATTGTTTTTGAGGCCCAGCAATGGCGTGTTGGCCAGGGCAGCGCGCAAGCGGCGAATGGCGTCATCGCGGTCGCGACCATGCACGATGACCTTGGCCACCATAGGATCGTAAAACGGCGAAATGGCGCTGCCTTGGCGGATGCCATGGTCGATGCGCACCCCGGCGTGCAATGCGCGTTCGGGCTGCCACCACAGCACGGTGCCGGTCTGCGGTGCAAAGCCGGTGTAGGGGTCTTCCACATACAGGCGGGCCTCGATGGCGTGGCCGGTGAGGTGAATGTCCGCCTGCTGGGCCGGCAAGGGCTCGCCCGCGGCGACGCGCAGCTGCCACTCCACCAGGTCGTAGCCGGTGACCATTTCGGTGACCGGGTGCTCCACCTGCAGTCGCGTGTTCATCTCCAAAAAGTAGTGCTGGAGCTGGTCGTCCACGATGAATTCGACGGTGCCTGCGCCCCGGTAACCCACGGCCAGGGCCGCAGCCACCGCGTCCTGGCCCATGGCTTCGCGCATAGCGGGGGTGACCACGGGCGACGGGGCTTCTTCAATGACCTTTTGGCGGCGGCGCTGCGCGGTGCAATCGCGCTCGCCCAGGTACACCGCGTTGCCATGGGCATCGGCAAACACCTGGATCTCGATATGGCGGCCATTGGCGATCAGGCGCTCCAGCATCAGGGTGCCATCACCAAAGGCACTGGTGGCTTCGCGGCGCGCACCGTCAATGCCCTGCTGCAATTCGGAGAAATGGCGCACCAGGCGCATGCCGCGCCCACCGCCGCCCGCCACCGCTTTGACCAGCAGGGGGAAGCCAAGTTTTTCGGCCTCGGTCACCAAAGCGGCATCACTTTGGTCGGCTCCCAGGTAGCCCGGCGCGCAGGGCACACCGGCGTCTTGCATGCGGCGCTTGGCCTGGGCCTTGTCGCCCATGGCCTGCATGGCGGCTGCGGGGGGGCCGATGAACACCAGTCCGGCATCGACACAGGCTTGCGCGAATGCTGCGTTTTCGCTCAGGAAACCGTAGCCGGGGTGCACAGCGTTGGCCCCGGTTTTGCGGGCCGCGTCCAGGAGTGCGTCGATGCGCAGGTAGGACTCGGCTGCGGGCGAGGCACCGATGTGCACGGCTTCGTCGGCCAGTGCGACATGGGGTGCGTCGCGGTCGGCATCACTGAACACGGCCACAGTGGAGTAACCCAGGTTGCGCGCGGTGCGGATGATGCGGCAGGCGATCTCTCCGCGGTTGGCGATCAGTATTTTGGAGAACGTCATGGCAGTGCCCAGTGGGGTTTGCGTTTTTGAATGAAGGCGCTCATGCCTTCGCCCCCCTCGGGCCCCTGGGCGGCGCGGGAAAACAGGGCGGCGGCCTGGGCCACCAGGGCCTGTGGCTCGGACCAGCGCGCCTGGGCCATCAGGGCTTTGGTGGCGGCCAGGGCACCGGGCGCGCAGGCCAGGATGTCGGCCAGCACCTGGTCCAGCGCCGTGGACAGGTCTGCGGTGTCGGCCAGTGTATGCACCAGGCCGATACGCAGGGCGGCGGCGGCGTCCAGGCGTCCACCGGTGACGGCCAGGCGCTTAGCCTGGGAGTAACCCAGCCGCTCCACCAGAAAAGGGGCGATTTGCGCAGGAACCACGCCCAAGGCAGTTTCGGGCAGGCGAAAACTCGCGGTGTCGCTGGCGATGGCCACGTCGGCCACACAGGCCAGCCCCAAGCCGCCGCCCATGACGGTGCCTTCCAGCACGGCCACCACCGCCAACGGGGTTTGGGCGTAGGCCACACACAGGGCGCCAAACTCGGCATTGACCTGCGCCATCGGGTCTGCCGCCGGATCCGCTGCCCGGTCCACTGGGCTGGCTTGCAGGGCGCGCATGCGGGCAGCGGCCATGTCTTTCAAATCGCCCCCCGCACAAAAGTGCCCGCCCGCCCCGCGCAAGACCAGCACCCGCACGGCGCCGGGCTGACCGGCGGTACTTTCCGCCGCCGCCAGCACCTGGCGCAACTCGGCCACCATTTGCAGCGACATGGCGTTGCGCAGCTCCGGCCGGTTCAGGGTGACCTGCAGCACCGCGCCAGTCTGCTGCGCCACGATTGCTATACATTCAGGAGCTGCTTGCGCAGTATCTACGGGGGCTGGAGCCTGTTTTGATGCTGAATTATTCATGGTGTGGGGCTTGTCCGTGGGCGCACCGACGCAGGCAGTGCTTTAGCACGACCAGGAGGGGCAGGGACATATCGCATGGATATGGAAATGGAATTAGGCTTTGCCGGGCAGCGTGCCCTCTAGCTTGCAAATAATGCCCAGCATGATTTCGTCGGCGCCGCCGCCAATGGAGATCAGCCGGTTGTCGCGGTAGGCCTGGGAAATGGGGTTGTCCATGGTGAAGCCCATGCCGCCCCAGTACTGCAGGCAGCTGTCGGCCACCTCGCGGGAGAGGCGCCCGGCCTTGAGTTTGGCCATGGAGGCCAGTTTGGTTACGTCTTTGCCACCCACATAGGACTCCACGGCGCGGTAGGTCAGGGCGCGCAGGGCCTCCACCTCGGTGCGCAGCTCGGCCAGGCGGAAGTGCACCACCTGGTTATCCAGGATGGGCTTGCCAAAGGTCTGGCGTTGGCGGGTGTAGTCAATGGTCTGGTCGATCAGCCGGTCCAGGCCGCGCAGGCTGGCGGCGGCGCCGTACAGGCGCTCTTCCTGGAACTGCAGCATTTGCAGCATGAAACCCATGCCTTCCTGCCCGATCAGATTGCTTTGGGGCACCCGCACATTGTCAAAAAACAGCTGCGCGGTGTCGCTGGAGTGCATGCCGATTTTTTCAATCTTCTGGCGCGTGACGCCGGGGCTGTCCAGGCGCACGATGATCATGGATTTGTTCTTGTGCGGTGAACCTTCGGAGGTGTTGGCCAGCAGGCAGCACCAGTCGGCCTGCATGCCGTTGGTGATCCACATTTTGGAGCCGTTGATGAGGTAATCGTCACCGTCCTTGCGCGCCGTGGTCTTGAGCGCAGCCACGTCCGAGCCGCCGCCGGTTTCGCTCACGCCCACACAACCGACCATGTCCCCCGCAATGCTGGGCGCCAAAAACTCGTGGCGCAGCGCGTCCGAGCCAAAGCGCGCCAGCGCCGGGGTGCACATATCCGTCTGCACGCCAATGGCCATGGGCACACCGCCCGCGTTGCACTCACCCAGCGCCTCGGCCATCACCATGGAGTAGCTGAAGTCCAGCCCCAGGCCGCCAAATTCGGTGGGGTATTTGATGCCCAAGAGGCCCAGGTCGCCCATCTTCTTGAACAAGGCGTGGGCAGGGAAGATGCCGGCCTTTTCCCATTCGGGCAAATGGGGGTTGATCTCGTGGGCGATGAATTTGCGAACGGTGTCGGCGATTTGTTCGTGTTCGGGGGTGAATTTCATGGGGAGCCTGGTGGGATAGGGAGAAGAAAGATGCCGCGCATTTACATGCGTGCGACGCCAAAGGTGTTGGGGCGCAGCGTGCGTTGGGCAGACTCCTCGGCCAGCGCCAGGCACAAACCCAAAAAGCGGCGCGTGTCGCGCGGGTCGATGATGCCGTCGTCCCACAGGCGGGCGGTGCCAAACAAGGCGGTGGATTCTTTGTCCAGGCGCAGACGCAGTCCGTCGGACATGGCTTTCAGCGCCTCGTCGTTGGCCTGCACGCCAGAGCGTTCGATCTTGGCGCGGTTGACGATGTCCATCACCTTGGCGGCCTGCGCGCCGCCCATCACCGCGGTGCGTGCCGTGGGCCAGGCAAAGATGAAACGCGGATCGAAGCCCCGGCCGCACATGCCGTAGTTGCCCGCGCCAAAGGAGCCGCCCAACACAAAGGTGAATTTGGGCACCCGCGCATTGGCCACGGCCTGGATCATTTTGGAGCCGTGTTTGATGGCGCCGCTGCGCTCGGCCACCGAGCCGACCATGTAACCGGTGGTGTTCTGCAAAAACACCAGGGGCGTGCCACTTTGGTCGCACAGCTGGATGAACTGCGCCGCCTTGGTCGAGCCTGCGGGCTGGATTGGGCCGTTGTTGCCCAAGATGCCGACCAGATGGCCCTGCACCCGGGCGTGGCCACACATCATCTCGGGGGCATACGGGGCTTTGAACTCCAAAAAGTCGGAGCCATCGACCAGGCGGGCGATGACCTCCCGCACGTCATACGGTTCGCGCTCGTCTGCGGGCACGATGCCCATCAGCTCCTGCTCGTCAAACAGCGGTTCGGTGTAACTGGCTGCCACGGGCGTGGTGTCCCAGCGCAATTTGTCCATCAGCTCGCGGGCCAGGGCAATGGCGTGGGCGTCGTCCTCGCTCAGGTACTCGCCCAGGCCGGTGACCTGGGCGTGGGTTTCGGCGCCGCCCAGTTCGTCGTCCGTGCAGTCCTCCCCCATGGCGGCTTTCACCAAGGGCGGCCCGGCCAGGTAGATGCTGGAGCGCCCGCGCACCAAAATGACATAGTCCGACAGGCCCGGCAGATACGCGCCGCCTGCCGTGGAGGAACCGTGCACCACCGAGATTTGCGGCAACCCGGCCGCCGACATACGCGCCTGGTTGGCAAAACCGCGCCCGCCATCGACAAAAATCTCGGCCTGGTACATCAGGTTGGCGCCGCCACTCTCCACCAGGTAAATGACGGGCAGTTTGTTTTCCAGCGCAATCTCCTGGGCGCGCAGGGCTTTCTTCAAGCCCATGGGGGCCACGGTGCCACCCTTGACGGCGCTGTCGCTGGCCGAGACCAGGCAGCGCCGGCCCGCCACCACCCCAATCCCCACGATGGAGCCACCGCCCATGACCGACTTTTTGCCGTCGTCGTCGTGCATATTGAGGCCCGCCAAGCGGCTGAGTTCCAGAAACGGCGTGCCCCGGTCCAGCAGGCGGGCCACCCGTTCGCGGGGCAGCAACTGCTTGCGCTGCTCAAACTTGTCGCGCTTGGACTCGGACTCTGCAATCACCAGCCCTTCCAGGCGCTGCACCTCGGCCAGCAGGTCGGCCATGCGCCGGGCATTGGCGGCAAATCCGTCGGATCGGGGGTTGACCTTGGAGCGAAGAGCAGGCATGGAGACAGGTCCTCAATGGGTAGATGCCCCATTAGAAGTCAAGGTGACGTTAACGTCAACCAAATACCGTATAGGTGTTTATACTGATGTTTGCGGAATATCAGGCTGCTAGCATTCAGCCCGTTCCCAGCCGGCAGCTGCCTTGCGCGCTGCCATCAACCCAACAGGAAAACGCCATGAATTTCGAAGAATGCACCCAAGCCATCCGCACCAAAGTGGGGGCCGACAGCGGTCTGGCCGCCACGCTCAAATTTGATTGCGGCGCCGACGGCGTGATCGTCATCGACGGCAAGTCCACCCCCAACACCGTGGGCAATGACAACACCGAGGTGGACTGCACCGTGGGCATCACCCTGGACAACCTCAACGCCATGCTCAACGGCGACTTGGAACCCGCCACCGGCTTCATGGCCGGCAAACTCAAAGTGTCGGGCGACATGAGCGTGGCCATGCGCCTGCAACGCGTGATCTGATGGAGCTGAGCAACGCCCAGGCCTTTGTCGATTCCCACCGGGACGTGGACACGGCCGAACTCTTTGGCATCACCGAGTTGTGCGGGGAGTTTGGCATCACCCTGCGCGCCCTGCGTTTTTACGAAGACAAGGGCCTGCTGGCGCCGCGGCGCATCAACGGCGCCCGCGTCTACACCCGCCGGGACCGCGCCCGCCTGGCCCTGATCCTGCGGGCCAAGGCCATCGGCTCCCCGCTGTCCGAGGTCAAACGGTATCTGGATTTGTACGGCAACCAGGGCGAAGGCCGGTCGCAGCAGCTGAGCTACGTGATTGAGCGCACCGACGCCGAGATTGCCGAGCTGGAGAAAAAACGCGCCCGCATCGACGAGACCCTGGCCGAGCTGCGGGTCATCAACGCCGGCAGCCGCAGGCAGCTGGAAGAACGCCTGCAAGCCGAGAAGTTTTAAGATAAATCAGGCTCTAGCCCCCGTAGATAGTGCGCAAGCAGCTCCTATTTTCGTAGCAAAAGCAGAGCCGCCCAGCGCTGGGCATGCCCCTGGTGCACGGGGACCCAGGAGAGCGATTGTTCAAAAAAGCAATCGTTACTCTGAAATGCAGAGTTATAATTTCAAGCTCTGAATTTCAGAGTGAAAATCTCTGCTGCGAAAGCACCCTCGCCATGACGTCTCCTATTCGCTCGCTGCCCCATCTGGCGGCACTGCAAAACCTGCTGGTGGCCGGCCACCGTCCCATTCGCATGCGGCCCGGCTCCTTGGTGCGCTGGGGCGGCGCGTTTGCATTGCTGGCCTGGACGACCGACCCCTTGCTGCGCATGGCAGCCCTGCAAGGGCAACCCGCTCTGCAAGCCATGGTTGCCATGGTGTGGCTGGGATGCGGCATGGGGCTCACCGGCTACCTGGACTGGCGCGCCAACCAGGCAGCCGCCCAGCAGGCCGAAGAAACCCTGCCCTTCGTCCATGTACAAGTCAGCAAGGTCTGGTGGCTGTTGTTGGCCGCAGGGGTTTTGTACACGGGCAGCACCTTCTTCTTTGGTGGCTCGTACCAGACCTACATGGTGTGGCTGGCCTTGGTCGGTCTGGGCCTTTTCCTGCACGGTCTGTTTTCACAGGAACTGGTGGAGTGGGCCGGTGGCGCCATCTTTTTGCTGGCCCTGCTGGTGTTGATCAGCGGCTTGCCGCTGTCATGGCACCGCCCCCTGGTCATCAGCACCGCGGGCCTGGGGCTGCCCCTGCTGGGCGGCATGCTGCACCGCCAGATCCCTGCGGTGCCCCACCTGGGGCGGCTGATGGCCGGCGTGGCGGGCTTGCTGGCGGCCAGCGTGTTGCCTGCCATGGCATTCGTACAATGGAATCAACTCCAGGGTCTGCCGCAGGATATTCCGGTGTACACCCAAAAGTCCTTGCTGGCATTGGGCGATGACCCCGCCCGCTGGCCGCACTATGTGGCCCTGCATGTCCAAGCAGGCACACCGATTGAACTGCAACTGGACATCCAGGGCAGCGTGCTCCAAGCCGCCAAGGACGGCGCGCATCTGACCTACACCGTGGCGCAAGACCTGGACTTTTTGCTGATCGACGGCAAGCTCAGCCACCATGTCCGCCGCGCAGGCCAGGATTGGCAAGACGCCGCGGGGTGGCTGCGCATCACCCAACTGGATATGACACCCGACCTGAGCCAGGCCAGCGGCCTGAAAGTCAACAGCCGCGCCCAGATTGAACTGCAAGGAATGCCGCGATGAACCACCCCACCCCCACCGACACAGCCATGGACGCCACCACACCTCCGCCAGAGTTTGCCGATGCCCTGGACCCGCTCTTGCACCAACCCTTGCGCACCCAGATTGCGGCCTATCTGATGGGCCGGGGGGAAGCCACTTTCAGCGAACTCAAGCGCATCTTGCAGTGCACCGACGGCAATCTGGATGCGCACCTGAAAAAGCTGTTGGCCGCCGATTACCTGCTGCAGGAGCGCCGTGGCGGTGGCCCCCGGGTGCAAACCACCTACGCGCTGACCGCCACCGGGCGCGCCGCCTTTGCCAGCTACCTGTCCCACTTGCAAAAACTTTTCAGCCTTACCCAACCCGTCGTTACTGATCACAGCGACGCGTTGCTCCCGCGCCCTCACCTTGCGTGAGGCATTTACCCACCCCTCCGAACGGAGTTTTTTCATGTCACTCTCCCTCCTCCCCCGAAAATGGGCTTCTCTCGCCCTGCCCCTGCTCTTGGCCGCCAGCCTTGCGGCATGTTCAGGCCTGCAGCGCACCACCGGAAGCCTGCCCGATGCCGCAGTTCTGGATGCCTTGCCCGTGATCAAGCTCGGCCAAGCCAAACCGGCGCAAGGTGACTACATTGTGTATTTGCCTGCCAGCGAACCGGTCTCCGCGACCACCAAAGTTCAAGGCACCCTGTTTGAAAAAACCGACAGCAAAGAGCTGCAAGTCAAGCTCAAACAAGACCTGTACCTGTATAAAAACTGGGTCAGCACGGACAAACGCCAGTGGGTCAAAGACACCGACGCCATCACGGGCAATGTGCACGTCAAGCTGCCCGGCTACGACAACCCCCAAGCCGGGGAAGTGCTGATCGAACTCAACACCAAGAGCTAAACAGCCACTGCCCTGGCGTCATTCCACCGTCCATTCCATGCGCGATGGGACGCCATGGGCAGCCGCAGGCCACGGGAAGAATGCCTGCAAGCCGAAGAGTCTTAAGCCAATTCAGGCTCTAGCCCCCGTAGACAGTGCGTAAGCAGCTACTATTTTCATAGCAAAAGCAAGCCAACCCAGCGCCTAGCGACCGAGCAAACCCTTCAGAAGGTCTTTGGCCTTCTCTTCGACCTGGGTCTTGAGCTCCTGCTTTTTCTCTTCCACCCGGGCTTTGGCCAGATCGCCCACCATGCTGCTGAACTCGATCTTGTACGACAGGCTGTCAAACGGCCCGCTCAAGCGCACCGGCACTGTCAGCCCCTTCAACTGGTCCACGCCTTTGCCGCCCTGCCCTTCGCTGCTGCCCACCACGCTGGCTTTGGCCAGGTAGTTCATCTGGCCAGCGTCGACATCAATATCCCCCGCCCCCGCCAAACGCAAAAACGGGGATTTCATCGCCAGGTCTTCGTTGTGGGCCACGCCATTGGCCACCTTGAACGAGGCCGACAGTTCGGAGAAATCGGTTTTTTCTCCGGCCTTGGCCTGCTGGGTGGTGTCGGACTTTCCGCCCAGCTTGCTTTGGAGATCGCGCAGGCTTTGCGCCAGGTTGATGCCCTTGACCGCACCGTCTTTCAGGCTGAGTGCGGCGGTGCCCGACAGGGCTTTTTTCATGGCGCTCACGGTGGCGCCGTGGCTGCGCAGGTTCAGCGCCACATTGCCACGGCCTTCCAGCAGGTCTTTGTTAGCCACGTCCTTCATCAGCGGGTTGATCTGCACGCCCGTGAGGGTTTGCTGGACCACCACGGTGTTGCCCACCGCATTCACGGCCAGCTGGCCCACGGCCGTGCCCTGGTAGAGGTTCATGCTCAGGGGCGCAATGTCCAGTTGCCCACCGGCCAAACGGACTGCGGCATGGAGCTTGTCGAGTTGGATACCCGCCACCTGCAGGGCGCCTATGCGCACCACACCGCGTACGTTCGGACCTTCCAGCGCCGAGAGGTCCAGCGCCGCCTCTTTGGCGCCCTTGTCGGTCTTGGCGGTGGTTTCGCCGGTTTTGGGGGGCAGGTATTTGTCCACATTGAGCCGATCCACGTCCAGGTCAAACGCCAGCGCCAGCGGGGCAAATTTGGACACCGTCACCTTGGCGGCGATTTTGGACTCGTCCAACTGCGTCGCCAGGTTCAGCGCAGCCGACTGCTGGGCCGCGTTCACCTGCAGCCTGCCAGACACCGGCAAGGTGAGCCGCTTCATGGGCATTTTGGGGCTGGCCAGCTCGAAACTGCCCGCCAGCTGGCTCAGCGCCAGCGTCTGCGCCGCCACATCCACCGCCACGGGCGAGCTCAGCTGGCCCTGGACCGAGGTGTCGCCGGACTTGGCGTCCAGCTTCAGCACCAAGCTGCCAATTTTGAGGGCCTGCGCATTGCCCTCCACACCGTTCAGGGTCAGATGGGCCTGCACCTGGCGCTCGCTGCCGGACAAGCGGGCCTCCAGGCGCACCGTATCGCCCCCAGACTTTTCCGGCGCCAGGTACAACCGGGGGGCGTCAAGCTTCAGTTCAAACGTATCCGCCCCCCGCTTGCCTTGGGCCGACACGGCCAATCCCTCGACCGTGGCGGTTTTTTGCGCCGTATCCGCCTGCACCCGCCCGCTGCGCAGGCCGATGTTGGACACCACGGTGGTGGTGCCGGCTTTTTCATCGCGCCAGGTCAGCTGGGCATTGGCTATTTTGATGCTGGCGATGTCGATGTGCAGCGGCTGTGCAGGCTGCGCGGCGGGCGCCTCGGCCGACGGCTTGGCGGACTCCCCCATCAGGTCGGCAAAGTTCAAGCGGCCGCTTTTGCTTTTGACCACGGTTGCCTTCAGGCCATTGAGCTCCAGGCCCCGTACCTGGACCTGCTGGGACAGCAGCGGCACCAGGGCCACCGACACCCGGGCCGACTCCAGCACCACAAACTCCTCTTTGCTGGACGGCTCGGACAGGGTCACGCGGTCCAGCGCCACCCCCACGTTTGGCCACAGCGACAGCTGCGGTTGGCCCTCAATCACCAGCGTGCGCTGCTTCTGGTCCAGCATGGCCCGGCTGAGCTCAGCCTTGATTTTTTCACCGTCAAACAGGGCATAGAGCAGACCCGCCCCCACCACCAGCAGGGCCACGACGGCTCCCAAAACAATGGCGACAAGACGGAGGGCTTTCATGAAATTCCTTTGCAGTGGGCCACGTGGGCTAAAAACCCATTGTCTTTGAACCTCGGCACCGCAGGCCTTGCAAGAAAGCAAATTCTCCGGGCGACCGCGAAAATTGACACAGACCGCAGGACCTTATTTGGCCTTGCTCCCCGATGCGCTGGTTTTGGCCCGCCAAAACCGCTCCTTGGTGCTCAGATTCCAGGCCTCGCGCTCGGCCTCGGACCGGCGCGGCTGCGCGGGGCGGGCCGTTGCAAGCGCAGGTGCCGATGCAGGGGGTATGGCGGGCGGCTTGGCGACTTGGGGCTGTGCTTGGGCCTTTGGTGCGGACGCAGCCACACGGCCCTGCTGGCTGCGCCAAATGGCATAGGCTTCGCCAAAATCGTCGTCCGTTTGGAAGTTTTCGCGTTTAGGCTTGTTGTCAAGGCCTCGCGGTTTTGTCGCGTCGTTCATGGGCGGCTCCTGGTGGGTGCTCTGAATGCATCGACCACAGCAGCCGTGGTCTGAACCTATTTTGAACGAAAGTCAAAACTTTATTGACCAAGCCCTGCCATGACCGATCAGCCCTGGGGTGCTTGGCGCCTACGGACTACAGCAGTCAACGGCATGAAAAAAGCCCACTATTCACAAAATAGTGGGCTTTTGATGTCTGCGCTGTTGGGAATGGTAGGGCGTCACGGACTTGAACCCTGTATAGCCCGCACGGAAATTCTTGTTGCGTCGTCATCTACTTCGCCCGTTTCAATTGGGTGTAAAAGTTTTCATGCGGGCCGGCCGACATCAAGAGAAACTCGACGGGGTTCTTCTTGTCGGGCTGCAACTTGTAGGCCAGCAATGTCTCCTGGTTGTTGAGCTTGAACTTGTGAACAAACACCCCCGCCAGATCGCCGCGCTTTTCTTCGCCAATGAATGGGTTCCTTGCAACTTCCAGCACCGCAGCATCGAGCACTTTCTTGTCCTTTGCATGCAGTTTTTTTGCAAGCCGGTCGAATGAGGC
This sequence comes from Rhodoferax sp., assembly GCF_030697375.1. Lineage (GTDB taxonomy): Bacteria > Pseudomonadota > Gammaproteobacteria > Burkholderiales > Burkholderiaceae_C > Allorhodoferax. Next base: position 49,655 of record NZ_JAUYQD010000085.1, read on the forward strand.
AGTCGATAGAGCCCTCAACTCCATGGCTTACCCGAATTGGTAGGCCGAGACCTGTCCACCTTTTGCCTCTTCAAGGGACAGCATCGTGTCCTGGATCATCCGCAAGGGGAGATCGGGGTTATCCAGAACAGCCTTGCCGATACGCGCCCAGTATTCGATCTGCTTGGGGACGGAGCGATGCTCAGCCGCAGCAACGGTCTTTGCGTCCGCCACTAGATCATCAGAAAGTTTCATGGCGACAGCCATAGCGGTACTCCTTTAAATTGGTTGTATTGTACGTTTTTAGGCAACCTTTTGCAACCCATATCACATTGACAAACATTTCTTCGAGAACCATAGAGCACTAATGGAGTAACAGCCGATGGCAAGGGCGTTGATAGAACTATAGATGCCGATAAAGTAGGCATACGAAGGCCGACATACAGCACCCCATCACGATCTGTAACTGAATCTGCCATAAAGCCCTCGACGAATACATTCAACTTGTCAGACTGTCAGCGCCGATTGAATATTGACCCACCCTGCCGATCCAATATTGACCCAGGGCGGGTTGCTGGTTTTTGAATCAGCAACTGTGGATAAGTGTACTCAATGTCTGGTTTTTGCTGTGCCTCCTTGTCTTTGATTGCGA
>NZ_JAUYQD010000087.1 GCF_030697375.1 Rhodoferax sp.
CAGCTCGTTCAATTCCTGCTTCAGCCTGATGAACTTCTCGACACGGCTGAAATCCCGCGACGACGAGGTATCCTCGACGGCTTCGCCGAGGATCGACTGCAGCACCCGCTTGATCTCTTTCCGCAGTTCCGGCGAGGCGATGGCGGCCAGCTTGGCGCGCACCGCGTCACTGGCCCGCCGCAGCAGGTCGCGCAGGAATTTGAGCGGAAGGTCGATGCGAAGCCCGAGGATCTCGGTGAGTTCGTCATCGTCGCCGGCCCGCGCCACGATGCCGGAATAGCCGGCTTCGGAAAAGCGTGCACTGGCGTTGGTGGCGAGCTTCTTGATGACCTTGCGTTCGCCGCGATCGATGATCACGTCGGTGACCGCTTCGGGCAGGTTGCTGCGGCCCGAAATGGCCAGCAGATGATCCTGTCCCTTCTTGCGCGCGATCTCCACCAGTGTGCTGGTTTTCAGGCGGCCGGAATGGGCCAGCACGTCGCCGGCCACCGCGATTTGGTCGTCCCATGCCAGGTGCTGCACGACTTCCGGCGGCGCGAACGGGTGCGGCGCCAGCCGCTTGCCGAATTCGGCCCGGGCGCGGCTTTCGACCCGGGAGATCAGCAGGCACATGACGTCATCGAAGATCTTGACCTGCTCCTCGTTGAGGCGCGCACCGTCATGCAGGAACAGGTTCGTCACCTGCCGCAGCGTTTCGACCCGCTCCGCGGGCGAGCCGTTCCTGACGGCGTCCTCGAGTTCGGCGATGATGGAATGATCCGGCTGCAGTAGCGCCATCGTCCCCGGGAGCGATCTGTTGGGTGTTGCAGGAATTGAGGCCGCACAGTGGCGGAGGTTCCCCTACGCCCGCGTTAAATTGAAACTCCGTAGAAATACAGGCACGCGTACGGCTGCCGATTGCGCCTTCGACCGCGACGGTGCGGGATCCGCGCTGCTATTCGGCGGCTGCCGGCGTCAGCGAGGCCAGCGGCACATCGAACGCGTAGACAAAGCCGCTGGGTTCATAGGTCAAATGGACGTTGCCCTTGAGCTGCCTGCCGAGGGTCTCGATCAGGCGGGTGCCGAAACTCTGCCGCGCCGGCGGCTGAACCGCAGGCCCGTTCTTTTCGGTCCAGGTCAGGCGCAGCCGCTGCGCCGGCTGGTCGACGGTCCATGCGATGTCGACGCGGCCGCTCGGGATCGACAAGGCGCCGAACTTGGTGGTGTTGGTGCACAGTTCGTTAAGCGTCATCGCAATGGCAATCACGGCGCCCGACGCGATCCGGATCTCCGGCCCCGCAATCGAGAACTTCGGTGCATCCGGGTCGTCGAAGGCTTCGGTGGCGCCGCGCACGATTTTAGAAAGATCGGCGCTGCTCCACCGCGCCTGCAGCAGCAGGTCGTGGGCCCGCCCCAGCGCCAGCAGCCGGCCCTCGATGGCGTGCTGCGCGTGCTCGGCGCCGGCCACGTTGCGCAGGCTCTGGGAGGCAATGGCGCTGACCGTCGCCAGCGTGTTCTTGATGCGATGGTGCAGCTCTTCCAGGATCAGCTTCTGCAGCTTGTCCGACGCCGCGCGCTCGCGGGCGTCGATGCCGGCCTGATCGAGCAGTTCCTGCGCGTTGATTTCCGCCTGCGCCAGCAGCAGCCGAAGGCTGACATTCTCCGCTGCGAGAAAGTCCTGTGGCGGCGCTGCTCCATCACTGAAATGGCGCTGGTTTTGATGATGATCGATTTCGAGCATCTGTCACCATACCACCCTATGTCGTCTACCGCTCAGTTCAATTGCGGCGGTTTTGGCGCCAACAGGACGATTCCGGCCGTTTTCGGGGCGTTTTGACACCCCGCTCTGGCCGATCCGGCTGTTGAGCTAGGTCAACGACGTGAGGCCTTGCGCGGCTAATCATAACATTTGGCAGGGCTTGTCCCTGGCCAAATTCCTTGGAGTGATTGAAATGAAGAAATCGTCTGGAGTTCTTCTTGCCGCGCTGGCGGTGGCTACACTATCGACCGCAGCACCTGCGGCGGCGGCGCCGATCGGATCGCCACTGGTGCTGAAAAACACGGTGGAGACATCGGTGGAGACCGTAAGATATCGCCGCG
>NZ_JAUYQD010000090.1 GCF_030697375.1 Rhodoferax sp.
GGTGATCCACGGCGATATCTTCGATCTCGTGGTGCAGAACGCGCGCTGGCTCGCCCATCTCGGCGACAAGGCCTATGATTTCGCGATCCGGATGAACCGGCTGGTCAACGCCTTGCGCCGCGCCTTCGGCGTGCCGTATTGGTCGCTGTCGCAATGGGCCAAGCTCAAGGTCAAGAACGCGGTGAACTACATCGGCGCGTTCGAGCAGACGCTGGCCGCCGAGGCGCGGCGGCACGGCGCCGACGGGGTGATCTGCGGCCACATCCACACCGCCGCCATCCGCGACGAACACGGCATCCGCTACATGAACTGCGGCGACTGGGTGGAGAGCTGCACCGCGCTTGCCGAGCACGAGGACGGCCGTTTCGAAATCATCACCTGGACCGATCCGCTGCGGCGAGCGGTGCCGGTTGCCGCCGTCGCGGCGCGGGCCGCCTGATGCGCGTCCTGGTCGCAACCGATGCCTGGCATCCCCAGGTCAACGGGGTGGTGCGGACGCTGACCATGATGGCGGAGGCGGCCAGGCCGCTCGGTGTCGATGTCGGTTTTGTCACGCCGCAATCGTTCCGCACCGTCGCGCTGCCGAGCTACCCGGATCTGCGGCTGGCGTTGCCGTCACCGGGGAAGATCGCCCGGCTGATCGCCGATATCAGGCCCGACAGCATCCACATCGCCACCGAAGGGCCGATCGGGCTGTTGACGCGGCACTATTGCCGCAAGCATGGCTTGCCGTTCACATCCAGCTTTCATACCCGTTTTCCCGAATACATCTCCGCGCGGCTGCCGATTCCGGAATCGTGGATCTGGGCGGCGTTGCGCGCCTTCCATGGCGCGAGCCGGGCGGTGATGGCGGCGACGCCGGCGCTGGCAGGTGAATTGCGCGCCCGCGGCTTTCGCAACGTGGTGCTGTGGCCGCGCGGCGTCGACACCCGCCAGTTTCATCCGCGTGCCGTCGACCTGGGCCTGGCGCGCCCGGTGTTTCTCTGCGTCGGCCGGGTTGCGGTGGAGAAGAATCTCGCGGCGTTTCTCGACCTCGATCTGCCCGGCACCAAGCTGATCGTCGGCGACGGGCCGGCGCGCGCAGCGCTGGCGCGGAAATATCCGCAAGCGGTGTTCCTCGGCGCGCGGCACGGCGAAGAACTGGCAGAGGTCTATGCGGCCGCCGACGTCTTCGTGTTCCCGAGCCGGACCGACACTTTCGGGCTGGTGCTGCTCGAGGCGCTGGCCAGCGGGTTGCCTGTCGCCGCGTTCCCGGTGCCCGGTCCGCGCGATGTGATCGGCACCGCACCGGTCGGCTCATTGCACGACGATTTGCAGGTCGCGTGCCTCGCCGCGCTGACCATTTCGCCGCAGGCCTGTCTGGCGTTTGCCGCAAGTCATAGCTGGGAAGCGTCGGCCCGCGCCTTTATCGATCATGTCAGGAATGTCCGCGCGCCGGATTCGGGCGACCAACCCGTACAATTTGCGGTGAAAGCGCCGCACTTGATCGCCTGATCCGGCTCAAAGCGCCTTGCCCGGGTGTCGGCGCAGGCGTAACTTTGCGCGATGACCATCGCCATCCTGCCTGTGACATCAGCCGATATCGATGCCGCCGCGCGCGTGCTGGCGCCGTACGCGGTGCGGACCCCGCTGCTGTCGCCGCCGGTCCTCTGCGAACGGATGGGAACCCGGATATTTCTGAAACCGGAAATGTTGCAG
>NZ_JAUYQD010000091.1 GCF_030697375.1 Rhodoferax sp.
CCGATGTGCTGACGCGTTTGCCTACGCATCCCTACAGCCGTATTGAGGAGTTGCTGCCTACGCGTTGGCAACCCGACGGGGCTGCGCGCCAATAAACCAATCGGCAAACTGGTGCAAGGTGGTCGGCACCGGATGTTTACTGGATAACAACATGGCTGCGTTTGTTATGGATGCGAGCCGGGCCTATTACCCTTTTATTCATTTCGTCCTCCTCAGCACAAAGCTGGGAAGTTTGGTTAGTACAACTGCATTGCCTTCCCTCAGTGGGCGCGTTCTTGCGGCGATTGAGTTGCCACTCCCTTCTGTCCCCGAACAAACCGCCATCGCCACCATCCTCTCCGACATGGACACCGAACTCGCCGCCCTGCAAGCCCGTCGCACCAAAACCCAAGCCCTCAAGCAGGCCATGATGCAAGAACTGCTGACCGGCAGAATTCGGCTGATATGAAAGAAAACCAAAACACCGAGTGGAAAGAGTCCTGGCGCGACGACTACTTGCGCTGGGTGTGCGGCTTTGCCAATGCCGAGGGTGGCACGCAGGTGATCGGGCGCAACGACCAGGGCCAGGCCGTGGGCGTGGCCAATGCGGAGCGGCTGCTGGAGGAAATTCCCAACAAGGTGCGCGATGTGCTGGGCATCATGGTGGATGTAAATCTGCTGGTGGAGGGCGGCAAAGAGCTGCTGGAGATTCGGGTGGAGCCTTACCCCAACCCCATCAGCTACAAGGGCGAATATCACTTTCGCAGCGGCAGTACCAAACAGGAGCTCAAAGGTGCGGCGCTGTCGCACTTTTTGCTGAAAAAGCAGGGGCTGCACTGGGATGGCGTGGCGCTGCCCGGCCTGAAGGTGGCCGACCTGGACGCGGGTGCCCTGACCTTGTTTCGCCAGCAGGCCGTGCGCAGCCAGCGCCTGCCGGACGCCACGCTGCAAGAGCCTGACACTGCGCTGCTGGAGCGCTTGCACTTGCTGGAAGGCGGTGTGTGCAAGCGCGCCACGGCGCTGCTCTTTCATGCCGATCCGGGGCGCTGGTTTACCGGTGCGTTCGTGAAAGTCGGCTTTTTTGAGACCGATGCCGATTTGCTCTACCAGGATGAGGTCAACGGGCCGCTGCTGGTGCAGGTGAACAAGACCATCGAGGTGCTGCAAGCCAAATACATGAAAGCTTTGATCAGCTACGACGGTTTGCAGCGCGTGGAAACCTGGCCGGTGCCCCTGCCTGCGCTGCGCGAAGCGGTGCTCAACGCGGTGGTGCACAAGGACTACACCAGCGGCGCGCCGATCCAGATCAGCGTGTATGCCAACAAGTTGATGATCTGGAACTCGGGCCGCTTGTCCCCCGAGTGGACGGTGGAGCGTTTGCTGGGCAAGCATGCCTCGGCGCCGTTTAATCCGGATGTGGCGAATGCTTTTTTCCGGGGTGGGCAGATCGAGTCTTGGGGGCGCGGTATTGAGCGCATGGTGCAAGCCAGCCTGGACGCGGGATTGCATGCTCCGGTTTTGCAGCTGGAGGACGGTGGGGTGTGGGTGACGTTTGCGTTTGCACCAGCCAAACCTCTGGTGAGGGGTGAAAAGTGGGGTGAAAAGTGGGGTGAAAAGTGGGGTGAAAGAGCCACTGCTACCCGCCTGGCGCTGATGCAAGCGATGCGCCGCAACCCACAAATCAGCACCGCAGCACTAGCGACTGAAGTGGGCATGGCATCCACCAGTGGTGTCGAAAAGCATTTGAAAGCCCTGCGCGACGCCGGTTGCATCCGCCGTGTAGGCCCGGCCAAAGGCGGTACCTGGGAAGTGATTGAGGACATTTTGTGACCGAACAAACTCGCTCTGAACGCAAGACGCAAAACCGCGTCATCGACCTGTTCACCAACCCGGCGCGGACCGACGGCCTGGGCTACCGGTACCTGGGCGAGTGGAACAAGCGGGAGAACAATCACCCGATTGAGGCCGCCCTGCTGCGCGACAACCTGGCCACCCGTGGCTATTCCCCCGCCCACATCTCTGCCGCCGTGCAAAAGCTGGAGGCCGCCGCTGACACCACCGGCGTCACGCTGTACCAAGCCAACCTGCGCACCTACCAATGCCTTCGCTACGGCGTGCAGGTTCAGATTGCGGCGGGTGACGTACACAAAACCGTCGATTTGATCAACTGGGTGAACCCCGAGAAAAATGACTTTGCACTTGCCGAAGAGGTAACGCTCAAAGGCGGCTACGAGCGGCGGCCGGACATCGTGCTCTACATCAACGGCATAGCCTTGGTGGTGCTTGAGCTCAAGCGCAGTTCGGTGGAGCTGGCTGACGGCGTGCGGCAGCTCATCACCAACCAGGAAGAGATATTCAACAAGGGCTTTTTCAGCACGGTGCAGATGGTGCTGGCGGGTAACGACTCGCAAGGCTTGCGCATGGGAACCACCGGCACGCCGGAGCAGTTTTTTGTGGAGTGGAAGAATGAAGTGCCGCTTGCGGCTGGCGAGACACCCGCCGCCGGTGCGCTACTGGACCGGCCGCTGTCGCTGCTCTGCAATAAAGCACGCCTGCTGGACCTGGTGCGCAACTTCATCATCTTTGACGGCGGCCAAAAGAAGGTGCCGCGCCCGCACCAATACGCGGGGGTAAAGGCGGCGCAAGAGCGCATTGCCAAGCGCGAGGGTGGCGTGATCTGGCACACCCAGGGCAGCGGCAAGAGTATTTTGATGGTGCTGATTGCCAAGTGGCTGCTGGAGCACGACCCTGAAGCACGCATCTTGGTGGTAACCGACCGCGACGAGCTGGACAAGCAAATCGAGGGGGTTATGAAAAATGCGGGCGTGATTGGCGCGGGCTCGCCGTCACCGCGCATTACCTCGCGGGCGGAGTTTGTGGAGAAGCTGGGTTCCACCACCACGCGGCTGATGTGCGCGCTGCTGCACAAGATTGACCCCTCTGACCTGAACGGCGCACCCCCGAAGGTGCATGGCCGCATATATGTGTTTGTGGACGAATGCCACCGTAGCCAGGGCGGCGACATGAACAAACAGATGAAGCGCTGGCTGGAGGGGGCCATCTTCATCGGCTTTACCGGTACGCCGCTGCTGCGCAAAGACAAGAAGATGACACGCGATGTGTTTGGCACCTACATCCACACCTACAAGTTTCACCAGGCAGTGGCCGACAAGGTGGTGCTGGATTTGAAATACGAGGCGCGTGACGTGCCGCAGCGGCTCACCTCACAAACGGCAGTTGACCAGTGGTTTGAAACCCGCACCAAGAACCTGAACAACTTCCAGAAGGCGCTGGTGCGCAAGCGCTGGGCGACGATGGAAGAGCTGATGAGTTCTGAGGAGCGCAAGGCCCGCATTGCGGCCAGCATCATTCACGACTTTGGCGTGCTGCCCCGGTTGAACGACAACCGGGGTACGGCAATTTTGGTAGCGGCCAGCATTTACGACGCCTGCCATTACTTTCGGTTGTTTCAGGCCAAGACGTTTGGGCAGTATTGCGGAATCATTACCTCGTTTGAACCCAGCCCCGGCGCGATTGTGCTGGAACCAGCGAACAGCGATGAACGCTACAAGTTCGACACCTACACGCAGTTTGTCTTAAAGGGTTTTGCCACCACCGAGAAGTACGAGACCGAGATGAAGCGCCGCTTCATTGAAGAACCGGCAAACCTAAAACTGCTGATTGTGGTGAGCAAGCTGCTGACCGGCTTTGACGCGCCAAGCTGCACCTACATTTATTTGGATAACCAACTGCGCGACCACAACCTGTTTCAAGCCATTTGCCGCACCAACCGGCTGGACGGTGATGACAAGGACTATGGCCACATTGTCGATTTCAAGGAGCTGTTTGGCGACGTGCAGCAGGCCATTGCGGTGTACAGCTCCGACGAGCTGGACATCGACGCAGGCAGCGGCGGCGATAACAATGTGCACTTGAAAAACTGGTTGGAAGAAGGAAAAAAGCAGCTCGACAATGCCCGCCAAGCGATTGGCTACCTGTGCGAACCCGTAGCGCAGCCGCGTGAGGTGGAGCAGTATCTGCATTACTTTTGTGGCGATGCCGCCAACCCCAATGCCTTGAATGAAACCGAGGCGTTGCGGGTGTCGTTTTACAAAGCGGTGGCGATCTTTACCCGCAGCTACGCCGACATTGCGCAGGACTTGGCCAAGGCCGGGTACAGCGAGGCGCAAGCGGCGGCGATTCAGAAGGAGGTGGAGTGGTACGCCGAGATTCGCTCTGCCATCAAAAAGCATTCAGGCGAAGAGCTGGACATCAAGCCGTTTGAGGCGGACATGCGCCACCTGATAAACACATACATCCAGGCCGACGCGGCGACGGAGTTGGGCGCACTGGGCGAGATGTCGCTCACTGAGCTGATCATCAAAACCGGCATCCACGATGCAATTGCCAAGAAGCTCAATGAAAAGGGCAAGCTGTCAAAGAATGCCGTGGCCGAGGGCATCATCAACAACGTGCGCAAGACCATCATCCGCGACCAGCTCACCGACCCAAGGTTCTATGCCCAGATGTCGAAGCTGCTGGATGACTTGATCCAGCAGAGCCGCACCGACACGGCGGCGTATGAGGAGTTTCTGCGCAAGGCCGAGGATTTGGTCAAACGGCTGGCGGCCAAACAACCCGAAGACGGCATTCCGGCGGAGTTACATGGCAAGCGTGAGGCGACGGTGATTTACAACAACCTCGAAGCAATTCTTGCCGGTTCAACACCTTCGGATGTACTCCAGGAAGGCCAGTCTGGCTATGGCAATGCGCGCGTACTGCTTGCGCTGGAAATTGACCATGCCATGCGAACACAAGCACCGGCTGACTGGAAAGGTGACGAAACCAAAGAGCGGGTGGTACAAAACTTCTTGTTCCCGCTGTTGAACAAGAACCGCGCGGCGACGCTGGCCTTGTTTGAACTCGTCAAGAACCAGCCGGGCTACTGAGGGTGGAGACGATTCAGCTGGGCGAGGTCCGAATTGCCGTCACGCGCAAGGCGGTGAAAAACGTGCACCTCTCAGTGCACCCGCCACTGGGTCACGTCACCCTGGTAGCACCCACCGCTACCCGCTTGGAGGTGGCCCGCGCTTACGCCATCTCCAAGTTGGGCTGGATTCGTGATCAACAAGCCAAACTGCTGGCGCAAGCGCGCGAGACCCCGCGCCGGTTTGTCGAACGAGAGACCCACATGCTTTGGGGGCGGCGCTATCTGCTGTCGGTTGTTGAAAAGGATGTTAAGCCCGCTGTGATGCGCGACCACCGCCGCATCACGCTCACCGTGCGCCCTGGCAGCACGCTAGAGAAGCGGGCAGAGGTGATGGATGAATGGCACCGCGCCCTGCTGCATCAGACCGTGCCTGCTTTGATCGAGAAATGGGAGGCAAAGCTCGGCGTGAAGGTAGCAGGCTACTTTCTCCAACGTATGAAGACGAAATGGGGTGGCTGCAACCACCGGGCTAGTCATATTCGACTGAACACCGAATTGTCCAAGAAGCCCAAGGATTTGTTGGAATACGTTGTTGTGCACGAAATGCTACACCTGATGGAACCGACGCATAACGAGCGCTTCGTGGCGCTGCTGGAGCAACACTACCCAACGTGGCGGGAGGCGCGAGCGGAACTGAATGCGTTGCCGCTGGTGGCGGAAACCTGGCAACTACCGGCCTCCCCACTCCATCCCCTCAAAAATCAATAGCCAAGGGCTCAGGCAAGCGGTCATCCAGGTACAGGCTGTACTGTTCCCAAACACCCTCTCCGTAGTGCTTGTCGCTCAGCGCTTCAATGTCATCGCCGTGGTAACCATGCACCCGATCATTCCAATTCGGAATCAGTTCCTTCGCATCCGTCAATAGCCTGCTTGCGCAATCCACTGGATACTTGGGCCCCGGATTCACCCAACGCAAAAAGTCGAAAGAACAAAGAGATGACAACCAAACTTGCCGGCCACCTCATCGCCGAGTGCCTCGTCGCCCAGGCCGTGGACACCGTATTTGGCGTTCCGGGCGAGAGCTTTCTCGCGGTGCTGGACGGCATTTATCTGCAGCGCGAAAAAATCCGCTTCATCGCCTGCCGCCAGGAGGGTGGCGCGTCATTTATGGCCGAGGCGCAGGGCAAGCTGACCGGGCGCCCCGGCGTGTGCATGGTGACGCGCGGGCCCGGTGCGACGAATGCGTCCATCGGCGTGCACACGGCGTTCCAGGACTCGACGCCCATGGTGCTTCTGGTCGGCGATGTGGGCAGTGATTTTCGGGACCGTGAGGCGTTTCAAGAGGTGGACTACTGTGCGTTTTTTGGCCCAAGCACCAAGGGCTTTGCCAAGCGCGTGGAACGCATTGACGATGCCAATCGCATCCCCGAATACATCAACCGTGCCTTTGCCACGGCGATGAATGGGCGCCCCGGTCCGGTGGTTTTGGTGATGCCGGAAGACATGCTGACGCAGCCGGTGACCGCGGTGGCCCTGCCCCGCGTCGAAGCCGTGCAGCCGGGCTTTGGCGCGCCCGCTGGCGCACCGTTGCGCGCGCTTTTAATGCAGGCAAAAAAACCCTTTGTCATCGCCGGTGGCGCGTGGTCGCCACAGGCCGCGCAAGCGCTGCAGAAGTTCGCGGAGCAGTGGCAGTTGCCGGTGGGCAATGCCTTTCGTTTTCAGGACACGTTTGACAACCACCATCCGCTGTACGCGGGCGATGTCGGCATTGGCATCAACCCGGCGCTGGCCAAACGCATTCGCGAGAGCGATTTGGTGATTGCTTTGGGAGACCGGCTCGGCGAAATGACAACCAGCGGTTACACACTTTTGGAGTCACCTCGCCCAAAGCAAAAGCTCATTCACATTCATGCGGACGCGCAGGAGTTGAACCGGGTGTATCAAGCCGATCTGGCGGTGAATGCTTCGATGTCTACCACTGCGGAGTACCTGCAAGCCATGCCCGCACCTGCTGATGTCGCCTGGGCCGCGTGGACGCAGGCCGCACATGCGGATTACCTTGCCAATCTGCAACCGCAGGCATTGACGGGCGTTGCGGAGGGTGGCCAGGGCATGATCGCTATGCCACACATCGTCAGCGTGATTCAGCAGCATTTGCCACAGGATGCGGTGGTGACCAACGGCGCGGGAAATTTTGCCAGTTGGACACACCGCTATTTCAAATTCCACGGATTGGCCAAGGGTTTCAAAACCCAATTGGCACCGACCAATGGCGCGATGGGCTACGGCGTGCCCGCCGGTATTGCCGCCAATTTACTGACCGGAAGAACCGCATTCACCATGGCCGGTGATGGCGACTTTTTGATGAACGGACAAGAGCTGGCAACGGCTGTGCAATACGGGGGCAAGTCCATCATCGTGCTGCTCAACAACGGCATGTTTGGCACCATCCGCATGCACCAGGAGCGCGAATATCCATCACACGTCAGTGGCACAGCGCTCTCCAACCCCGACTTTTGCAAGCTGGCAATGGCCTACGGTTACAACGCCGAGCGCATTACCAAAACGGATGAGTTTGAAGCGGCGTTCATCCGCGCTTTGGCAAGTGGTAGCGGCACGTTGATTGAAATCATGCTCTCGCCAGAAATCATTACGACACGCCAAACGCTGAGCGAAATTCAGCGGGCAAGCATGGCAAGGCTTGCCGCCCAACCCTAAGCAAGGGCCGACCCAGAGAATACCCACCGCGGGAACTTCCATGCATCTTTTTGACGCCGCCGACACCCACCAACTCCTGCCTTTCGGCCCCCTCGTGCGCGCACTCGACACCATGTTGGACAAGCTGCGCGCAGGCCAAACCCGAGCCCCGGTGCGCACCGCGATCCCCTTGCCCAACGACGGCGTGCTGCTGCTGATGCCCGCCACCGATGGTGAATTTGCGAGCCTCAAAACAGCCACGGTGCACATGTGCAATGCCAGCAAAGGCCTGCCGAGCATTCACGGCGCAGTGCTTCTGATGAACGCAGGCACCGGCCAACACCTGGCGGTTTTCGATGGCCCCACGCTCACCGCCAAACGCACTGCTGCCGTGTCGTTGTTGGGTGCAATCAAGCTCAAGGGGCAGCCCAAAGGCCAGCTGTTGATCGTCGGCGCGGGCGTGCAGGCCGCAGCGCATGCGCGCGCCTTTTGGTCGGAAGGCAGGCTGGAAAAGATCTACATGAGCGCGCTGAAATCAGAGACCGCCACACGCTTGGTGGAGCAACTCAAGGAGGACGGCATTCCGGTGCAATGGGTAAACAACCCGGCGGAGGTGATTGCCGACGTGCAAACCATCATCACCGTCACCACCAGCAAAACGCCGGTGTTTCCCGACGCGGTGCAGCCCAACGCATTGGTCATCGGTGTGGGCGCGTTTCAGCCGGACATGGTCGAGATCCCCACCACATTGGTGCAACGCAGCCGCCTGTTTGCTGACACCCATGCGGGTGCCAAAGAGGAAGCTGGCGACTATTTGCAGGCGGGCGTGAATTGGGATGCGGTGACGCCGCTGGAGGCCATTCAAGCGATGCCCTACCCCGATGGCCGCCCGATGGTCTTCAAATCAGTCGGCCACTCGCTGTGGGATTTGGCGGCGGCGGAACTGGCGTATACGAACCAAAGGCCGTGAAGCCCCCCCCGGATCAAAGTATCCGGGGATGGGTCGTGCTAACCCACAGCACTTCGGCGTCTTGCGCGCTTACGGAAATCACCCTGTGCCCCATGCGGCTGTCGATGTAGAACGAGTCGCCGGGGGCCAGCTCCTCCGGCTCGTAGTACTCGGTGAACAACTTCACTTTGCCGGAGAGTACATACACAAACTCTTCGCCCGCGTGGCGGCTCCAGTCCTCGAAATCGCCAAACGCGCGGGCGCTGATGGTTGTTTTAAACGGAACCATGTCCTTGTTGGACAAGTCGTTGCACAACAGCATGTGCTTGTAATACGGGGTGTCGTGACGCAACCCGGCGTTGTTGCGGCAGATGCTGCGCCGACCTGCACCCATCGGTTTGGGTGCGGTGGCGAATAACTCGCTCAAGTCGATCTGCAAGCCGCCGGCCAGCTTGATCAACGCGTCGTAGGTGGGCGACATCTGACCATTCTCGATCTTCGAGAGGGTGGAGCGTGCCAAGCCAGAGGCCTGCCCAGTTTGCTCCAGCGTCCAACCCTTGCCAACGCGCAAGGCCCGAATGCGCTGGCCCAAAATGGCCTCGCTGCTGGGGGTGTCCAAAACTTCACTCATACGCTGTGGGTCGCTGTTAAACAGGAGGTAAATAGGGGCAATCGTACATTACTTCCCATTTTCAATGCCCACCCAAATAGGCTTGGCGCACCTCGGGGTTGGCCAGCAATTCGCGCCCGGTGCCCTGCATTTTGATGGCGCCGTTGACCAGCACATAACCGCGGTCCGCCAAGGCCAGCGCCTGATTGGCGTTTTGTTCGACCAAAAAGATGGTGCTGCCTTGTGCGGCAATTTGCTTCAGTGCTTTGAACACGTCCGCAATGATCAAGGGTGCCAGCCCAAGGGAGGGCTCGTCCAGCAAAATCATCTGCGGACGGCCCATCAACGCGCGCGCAATCGCCAGCATCTGTTGCTCGCCGCCGGACATGGTGCCCGCGCGCTGATTGCGGCGTTCTTTCAAACGCGGAAACAGCGTGAACATTTTTTCACGGTCTTCCTCCGCATGCTTCATACCGATCGGCACGGTGCCCATGGTCAAATTTTCGTCCACCGTCATCGCCGGGAAAATACGCCGCCCTTCCGGCACCTGCGCCAGCCCCAAATGCGCGATTTGGTACGAAGGCAAATGCGTGATGTCCTGCCCACCAAAATGCACACGGCCTTTGCGTGCGCGTGGCTGGCCAAAAATGGTCATCAGCAAGGTGGATTTACCGGCCCCGTTGGCGCCGATCAGGGTGACGATTTCGCCGGCACGCACTTGCAGTGATACGCCTTTTAAGGCCTGCACCTGGCCATACCAGGCGTCTACATTTTCCACGTCCAGCAACAGCCTGGATGGGGGGCTGGCGTTCATGCGGCCTCCCGTTCAGTGCTGGGCACGGGGCTGCCCAGATAGGCTTCGATCACGACCGGCGAGTTCATGATTTTTTGCGGGTTGCCGCACTCAATCACCTTGCCATAACTCAGCACCACAATCTCTTCGCAAATGTCCATCACCAATCCCATGTCGTGTTCAATCAACAGCACCGTCACGGCGTGCTGGTCGCGCAGCTGGCGGATCAACACAGCCAGCTCTTGGGTCTCGCGCGGGTTCAGTCCGGCGGCGGGCTCATCCAGGCAAATCAGGTGCGGGCCGGTGCACATGGCGCGGGCGATTTCAAGGCGCCGTTGATGCCCGTAGGGCAACTCACCCGCCATGCGGCTGGCGCTGTCGGTCAGGCCCACGATATCGAGCCATGTGCGGGCCCGCGCAATGGCCTCGCGCTCGGCATTTTTAAACGCCTTGCTGCGCACAATGCCGGCCAGAACATTGCGGTTGAGCAGGCGGTGTTGCGCAACCAACAGGTTTTCCAGCACCGTCATATCGCGGAATAAGCGGATGTTTTGGAAGGTGCGCGCAATGCCCGCCTGCGCCACCCTGTGCGTGCCGCCGCGCAAGGGCGTTTTCAGCAAACGCCCGACTTCGTGAATCGCGCCATCGGTCTGCATTTCAATCGTGCCGCCACTGGGCAGGTAAAAACCGGTCACGCAGTTGAACACCGTGGTTTTGCCTGCACCGTTGGGGCCAATCAGGCCAGAGATGGAATCCTTTTGAATCGAGAAATTGACGTTCGCCAGCGCCTGGATGCCGCCAAAACGCATCGCCAGATTGCGCACTTCCATGATGTTATGGGCATCCATGTTTCAGCTCCCGGCGAGTTCAATGGTGGGGCGTTTGGCGCTGATCAAACCCCGGGGTCGCCAGATCATCATCAGAATCATGAGCAGGCCAAACATCAGAATCCGATAGTCGGCAAAGTCGCGCAACAGCTCCGGCACCAGCGTCAGCACAAACGCCGCGATGATGACGCCGGTGATGGAGCCCAAGCCGCCCAACACCAATATGGCGAGGATCAACGCAGACTCAAAAAACGTGAACGAAGTGGGATTCACAAAGCCCTGGTAACTGGCGAAAAATACGCCCGCAATGCCGCCCGTCATCGCCCCCATCATGAAGGCCGACAACTTCACGGCAATGTGGTTGATGCCCAATGATCGGCAGGCAATTTCGTCCTCACGCAGGGCTTCCCAGGCCCGGCCCATGGGCATCTGGCGCAGGCGGTCCACCACGAACACCATCAAGCCAACAACAACCAGCAAAACGACATACAGAAACAGAAATTTCATATTCGGGTTGTAGGGCTGCCCCATCGCCTCGTGAAACGGCGTGCCACCGTATTTGGCGATGCGCGAAAACTCCATCCCGAAGAAGGTCGGCCCAGGCGCCGAGGCACCATTCGGCCCGCCGGTAAAGTCCACCCAATTGGTTAAAACAAGCCGGATGATTTCGCCAAACCCGAGCGTCACAATGGCCAGGTAATCGCCATGCGTGCGCAGCACGGGGAAGGCCAGCAGGCCACCCAAAGTTGCCGCAAGAATTGGCGACAACACCAGCGCGGTCCAGAACCCAATGCCCCAATACTGGTAGCCCAGCGCCAAAAAATAGGCCCCCACCGCATAGAACGCGACATAGCCCAAATCGAGGAGTCCGGCCAGCCCGACGACGATGTTCAAGCCGAGGCCGAGCAGCACATAAATCAGCGCCAGAATCACGGCTTTGGTCAGGTAGCTGTTGGCCTCAAACGCAAAGGGCGCAAGGGTCAGCACAAACGTCAGGGCCACCAGCCAAAGCTGGTTGCGTCGCCCAATGGCACCCGGGGTGTCCAGCGCCTTGCCCTGTTTGCGCGCCATCCAGCGCTGCCCCCATTCAGAGCCCCACGCCAGCTTGAACGCCAATCGCCCCAGCGTAACGACTGCCGCCAAAACCAGCGGCCGCTGCCAGTTTGCAACAAAGCTGAAGCCGCTCAATTGCAAGCCGGTCATCGGCCCCAAAACGACCATGGCCAGCACAAACGTGGCCGCCAAATCGATCATGAATGCGGAAATGCGGGATCGCGTCATACCTTCTCCACGGCAGGTTTGCCAAACAGGCCACTGGGCCGAAATACCAGCACCATGATCAAGACCGTGAACGCAAAAACGTCTTTGTAATCCGAGCTGACGTAGCCTGAAAAAATCGACTCCAACAGCCCAAGCAACAAGCCCCCCACCAGCGCACCGGGCAGGGAACCGATGCCGCCCAACACGGCGGCAGTGAAGGCTTTCACGCCCACCACAAAGCCGATGGAGAAATCAAACGAACCGTAGTTGATCGTCACCAGCACACCGGCGACGCTGGCCATGACCGCGCCAATGACAAACACCGTGGAAATCACCCTGTCCGTATTGATTCCCAGCAAGGTCGCCATGCGCGGGTCCTGCTGTGTGGCACGGCAGGCGCGCCCCATCGACGTATGGCCGATCACCCAGGACAAAAACGCCATGCTCGCCAGCGCAAACACCACTATCAGCGACTGCGCGTAGGTCACCTGCACAAAGTTGTCCTCCCCCGCGCCAAGTGCCAACCGGAATGCACCCGGCAGCACCGGTTGGATGCCTTGCGGATTCGGACCCTGCGACAACTGCACATAGGCCTGCAAAAACAGCGACACACCAATGGCAGAGATCAAAAGCGACAGCTTGGGCGCACCACGCAAGGGCCGGTAGGCAATCCGCTCAATCACCCAGCCATAGGTGCCGGTCACCACCACGACACAAGCCACCGTCAACAGCAGCAAGGGCACCACGGAATGCACCCCCAGAAACGACAATACGCCCAGTGCAATACCGGTTGCGTAGGCCGAGATCATGTAGACCTCGCCATGCGCAAAATTGATCATGCCGAGCACGCCATAGACCATGGTGTAGCCCACCGCAATCAGGCCATACAGTGCGCCCAGCACCAGTCCGTTGACCAGTTGCTGAAGGAGAATGTGCATATCCATAGGGCAACCCCTGCTTTCGTTCGGTTTCGCCTAGCGTTTCAACTTGGCGTAGTCGCCATCAGCTTTCCACTCGTAGACAACGTAGTCAGCCACTTTCAGGTCGCCATTGGCATCCCATGCCTTGGAGCCCATCACGGTGGGCACGGTGTTGGACTTCAGCCATTTGGCAAGGTCGGCGCCACCGGTCGTCTTGCTGCCTTTGAGCGCGGCTGCAATCGTTTGGATGCTGGCGTAGGCGTACAGGGTGTAGCCTTCGGGCTCAAATCCGGCCTTGCGAAAGCCCGCCACCACCGTTTGACCTGCAGGGTTGCTGCGTGGATCGTCGCCAAAGGTCATCACCACGCCCTTGACGTTTGCATTGCCACCCGCGGAAGTAACAAAAGCCTTGTCCGCAATGCCGTCGGCAGACATAAAGGTGGCCTGCACGCCTTGTTCACGCAGTTGACGAACCAGCGTACCGGCCTCGGAAGACAATCCCCCGAAATAGACCACATCCACACCCGCACCTTTGATTTTGGTGACCAGCGCATTGAAGTCCTTTTCGCCACGTGTCAGACCCTCATAGATCACTTCCTTGACCCCACGTTGATTCAACACGGCCTTGGTCGCATCGGCAATGCCTTTGCCGTAAGTGTCCTTGTCGTGGATGATGGCAACCTTCTTGCCCTTTAGCTTTTCAACAATGAAATCAGCGGCCACTTTGCCTTGCTGATCGTCACGGCCACAGGTGCGAAAAATGGTGGGCAACTTGCGATCCGTGACTTTGGGATTGGTGGAACCCGGTGTCACCATCAAGATATTGGCTTCAGCATAGGTCTCGGACGCCGGAATGGTGCTGGACGAGCAAAAATGGCCGGCCACGGCCACCACCTTGTCCTGCTCCACCAGCCTGGACGCCACCGAGACCGCCTGCTTGGGTTCGCAGGCATCGTCCGCAATCACCAGTTCCAATTTCTTGCCCTTGATGCCTCCGGCACCGTTGATGTCGTCAACTGCGGTTTGCGCGCCGCGCCGCAATTGCTCACCGAAAGATGCATTGCCACCGGTCATGGGCCCGGCAATCGCCACCTTGTAAGTGGCCTGCGCCATCGCAACCGTGCTCCACAGGGCCGCGCTGGCCAGGGCCAGGCACATGGCCGTACGTCGTGTTGTCAGAAGTTTCATCGTTATTTCCTCAAAGTTTTGGATATGGACAAAGACAGGCTCGTCGCCAGCGAGCGTGGGACCGGGCGAATGCAATCCTTCGGTTTCACACGTCAAACTTCACACCCTGCGCCAAAGGCAGGTCGCGTGAATAGTTCACGGTGTTGGTGGCTCGGCGCATGTAGGCGCGCCAGGCGTCGGAACCTGATTCGCGGCCACCGCCGGTTTCCTTTTCGCCACCAAAGGCACCGCCGATTTCGGCGCCGGATGTACCGATGTTCACGTTGGCGATGCCGCAGTCCGACCCGATGGAGGACAGGAATGTTTCCGTCTCGCGCACATCGTTGCCAAACACGGCAGACGACAGGCCCTGCGGCACATCGTTTTGCAGTGCGATGGCGTCTTCGAACTGGTCGTAGCTGAGCACATACAGGATGGGCGCAAAGGTTTCGTGGCGCACGGTATCCGTCTGCTTTGGCATCTCCACAATCGCCGGGGTAACGTAATACGCCGCATGAAATTCGCTGGACAACACACGCTGCCCGCCAAACACCGTGCCTCCGTCGGCGGCGGCAGATTTCAATGCGGCTTGCATCCCATTGAACGCATCTTCATCAATCAGCGGGCCGACCAGATTGCCGGCGGTCAGCGGGTTGCCAATCGGCAAAGCGGCATACGACTTTTTCAGCTGGGCGACCAACGCGTCACGCACGCTGGTGTGCACGATCAGGCGGCGCGTCGAGGTGCAACGCTGCCCGGCCGTTCCCACCGCGGCGAACAAAATGCCACGCACAGCCAGCGTTAAATCCGCCGATGGCGTGACGATGACAGCATTGTTGCCCCCCAACTCCAGCAGGGAGCGGCCAAACCGACGCGCCACGCGCGGCCCCACTTCGCGGCCCATGCGCGTGCTGCCGGTGGCCGACAGCAGGGCAACTTTCGGGTTGTCCACCAGCGCTTCTCCAATGTCGCGCAGCCCTTGCACCACTTGCGACAGATGCGTGGGCACACTGCCAAAGCGCTTGGCCGCACGCTCGAACAGGGCCTGGCAGGCCATCGCCGTCAAAGGCGTCTTTTCCGAAGGTTTCCACACCACGGCATCGCCACAGACGATGGCCAGTGCGAAATTCCACGACCAGACCGCAGCGGGAAAATTGAACGCGCTGATCACGCCGACAACGCCCAGCGGATGCCAAGTTTCCATCATGCGATGGCCGGGGCGCTCGGAGGCAATGGTGGAGCCGTACAACTGGCGCGACAGGCCCACGGCAAAGTCGCAAATGTCGATCATTTCCTGCACTTCGCCGAGGCCTTCGGAGAGGATTTTTCCGGCTTCGATGGAGATCAAGGCGCCCAAGGTCTCCTTCTCCTTACGCAACTCTTCGCCCAACAGGCGGATCAACTCACCACGACGGGGGGCGGGCACCTGACGCCATTCCAGAAATGCGCCGTGGGCCTGGTCCACCGTGCAGTGCACATCCGCCACACTCTGGGTTGGGATGCGGGCGATTGGTGTGCCATCGACAGGGGAACGCACGGCCAGCGCACCCTGGGCGGTGTCGGCTTCGGTGTTGGCAATGCCCAGGCGGGTCAGGATGGATTGGGTTTGAAGGGCAAGTTGTGTCATGGATTACGTGTTGGATGGCGTTGTGGACGCAGACCTGGCTTGCAGGCCGGTCTGGCGTGGTATTGAATTTGAGGGCTTGTTTCTCAAGTTTCCGATAATAAACAACATTCCACAAAAATGGAATATTGCTCGTATTAGGGATTTCCCTGCAACTTGAGCTTCTGCAAACGTGGGGAAAGTTTTGCCCGCATGCGGGGCCTGGCCCCCTTAGGACGGCCTTTTTGGATCAGATGGAGGTTGCTGCAACGTGGGGTGACGGTCAGGGGGTGTTTTTCGCCGCCGTCCCAATCCACGCCCGAAACGCCTTCAACGGTGGATAGCTCTCGCGACTCTGCGGCCACGCCAGGTGGTAGTGCTCGGCGCTCTCCATCGCGCCATCCGCCCCTCCTCCTGCGGCCCCTGGCATCGCCTCCACCAAATCGCCGCGCTCCAGTTCGTTTTCGATCAAAAACCTCGGCAGCAGCGCCACGCCCAAACCCGATATCGCGGCTTGCGCGGCCAGGGCAAATTGGTCCACCAGCATGCCGTGGACCTCGTCCACCGCAATGCCCATCGCCGCAAACCAGCGCTCCCAGGCGTCGGGCCGACTCTCCAGATGCAGCAGCGGGGCCTTTAACAAATCCACCGCCGTTTTGAATCCATACTCGGCGCGCAAAGCACGGCTGCAGGCGGGGATGACCGTTTCCTTCATCAAAAAATCCAGCTCCGCGCCCGGCCATTCGGGGGCGCCAAAGTGGATGGCGGCATCCACGGTTTCCGACTGAAAGTCAAACGGTGCCAGCCGCGTCGTCAGGTTGATGGTGATACCGGGGTTCTCAGCGATAAAACCGGGCAAACGCGGTGCCAGCCAGCGCGTTCCGAAGGTCGGCAGGATGGCAATGTTCAATGTGCCGCCCTGCGGATTCGCCCGAAAGCCCAGTGTGGCGGACGAAATGCGTTTGAGCGCCGCGCGAATTTCCTGCGCATAGGCCTCCCCCGCCAAAGTCAGGCGCACGGTCTGCTTTTCGCGCACAAACAAATCCGACCCCAACAACTCTTCGAGCGCCCGAATCTGGCGGCTGACAGCGCTTTGCGTCAGGCTGAGTTCGTCAGCCGCCGCCGTAAAGCTCTGGTGGCGGGCCGAGGCCTCGAACGCCCTGAGCAAAGACATTCCGGGAAGAAAGCGTCGTGAGATAGCCATGCATTCATTCTAAACAGGAATGATGTTAGGCCACATCATCGTTTGACGCCTATTTTTCTCACCAACAAAATCGGTGCACTTCAATTCACATCATGCACAAATCGAATGAACACTCCACGAAAGACACCGTATGAAGAGTGACACCCAAGCCCATACGCATACCCACGGCCTGTGGGAAGCCTCGGCTCCACAGGCCCCGAGCACCACGGCGCTGCGGCAGGATCTGGTGGTCGATGTCGCCATCGTGGGGGCCGGATTTACCGGGCTTTCATCAGCCCTGCACTTAGCGCAAGGCGGCGCATCGGTGGCGGTGCTAGAGGCCGAAGAAATGGGTTTTGGCGGATCGGGCCGCAACGTCGGGCTGGTGAACGCCGGCATGTGGGTCATGCCCTCCGAGTTGCCAGGCGCGCTGGGGCCGGTGCATGGCACGCGGCTTCTGAACTTGCTGGGCGACGCCCCCACGCTGGTGTTCGACCTCATCCAGCGCCACGGCATTGAATGCGAGGCGGTGCGCAAGGGCACGCTGCACTGCGCGGTTGGCGCATCGGGCCTGCGCGACATTGCCGAGCGCTGTCGGCAATGGAAAACGCATGGTGCACCAGTCACACTGCTTGGCGCCGCTGATACCCGCGCCAAAGTCGGCACCAGCGCCTATACCGGCGCATTGCTGGACCTGCGCGCGGGCACGATTCAGCCACTCGCTTATGTGCACGGACTGGCGACGGCAGCGCTGAAGGCGGGTGCCAAGTTGTACTCCAACAGTCCGGTCAGCGCCATCGCAGACCAAGGCACAAGCTGGCTGGTGCGCACTGCAGCGGGCCATACGGTGCAAGCCAAATGGATCATCGTCGCCACCAACGCCTACACGGGGCCGCAAGGTGTGTGGTCGGCACTGCGCAGCGAGTTGGTGCACCTGCCCTACTTCAACATGGCCACGCCGGTGTTGGGCAAGGAACTGCAGGCATCGATCCTCCCCGAACGCCAGGGCGCGTGGGACACGCCCGATGTCTTGTCGTCGTTCCGCTTCGACCAGGCCGGTCGATTGGTGTTTGGCAGCGTCGGTGCATTGCGCGGCATGGGAGAAACCATTCACCGCGATTGGGGCCGGCGTGCGTTGGCAAAACTGTTTCCGCAGTTAAAAGGCATCGACTTTGAACACACCTGGTATGGCTCCATCGGCATGACACCCAACGCGCTGCCACGCTTTCACCGGCTTGCGCGCAACACCGTCTCCTTCAGCGGCTACAACGGGCGCGGTATCGCACCGGGTACCACGTTTGGCCGCGAACTGGCGCGGCTGGTGATGGGCGAAATCGGCGAGGCTGATTTGCCATTGCCGGTGAGTGAAGTGGCTCCCGTTAGCTTTGGCGGCGTGCGCGAGGCCTACTACGAAGTCGGCGCTCAGGTGGCGCACTTCGCGGGTGCCCGGTTCGGGTAATCGCACATGCAAAAACACCCACCGTGACCCGGTGGCTGTTTAAAAATCAATCGCCAAGGGCTCAGGCAAGCGGTCGTCCAGGTAGAGGCTGTACTCTTCCCAAATGCCCTCGCCGTAGTGTTTGTCACACAGCGCTTCAATGTCATCCAGGGTAATAAACAGCGTGCTGAACATCAGGTCGTAAAAGAAGGGCTGGTCGGTCCCCGCTGCGGCGTCTCCATCAACATGGTAGCCATGCACCCACACGCGCTTGCCCGCGTATTTGGCTTCGAAAGCGGTTTTGCGCTTTTGGTACTCGACTTCTTCGTACTCGTCGTCCGTCATTCTTCGCAGGTGGTAGGCATTGCCATGCAGGGGGTGCGCGGCGTCCAGTTGCATGTCGATCATCTGCCAGTCCGCCGAGATCTGGTGGGCCACGTTGGCCAGTTGCTCGGGGGTGATGTCGCCCTCCCAGTGCACTACCTCAATACAGCGGGAGGTGCCGACCTCTCCATCCCAAATACTTGCGCTGTGCTTCATTGTTTTTGCGTTCATGCGGATAAGCTTTCCTAGGTTTGAAACAATAGAGCCAACGTGGTCGTGTACCACCCCAGCGCCAGGGCGCGAGTCTACGCCTGTCCCCTGCCGTGGTCCAAACGCAATTTTTCAAAGAATCAACGTGAACCCCTATTTGCCCATTCGTTATATCAACCCAGTCTTTCGCCCGCCCAGTGAAGCGCAATCGCTGATCTTGCCGGTAACCAACGGCTGCTCGTGGAACCAGTGCACTTACTGCGAGATGTACACCGAGCCGCAAAAGAAGTTCGCGATTCGCGATGAACAAGAAACGCTGGATTCCATCCGCAACTGCGGCGCGCAGTTCGCAGCCCAGGTGCAGCGGGTGTTTCTGGGGGATGGCGACGCCATGGTGCTGTCCACCCGCCGGCTGATGACCTTGCTGCAGGCGATCCAGGAACACCTGCCCAAGGTGCGGCGCATCTCCACCTATTGCCTGCCGCGCAACGTGCGCAACAAAACCGTGCCTGAGTTGCAGGAGTTGCGTGCAGCGGGCCTGAGTCTGGCCTACATTGGCGCCGAGTCCGGCGACGATGAGGTGCTGCGCAAAGTCAACAAAGGGGAAACCCTGGACAGCACCCGGGACGCGCTGGACAAGCTGGGCGCGGCCGGCATCACGCGCTCGGTGATGCTGCTCAACGGGCTGGGTGGCCGCGCACTGTCCGCACAACATGCCGAAAACTCGGCACGCCTGGCCAACCTGACCCAGCCCGAGTTTCTGGCGACCCTGGTGGTCAGCTTTCCCCAGGGGGAAGACCGGTTTCGGCAAAACTTCCCCGAGTGGGAGCCGCTCACGCAGCAGGAGCTGTTTGCCGAAATGGTGCAGTTCATTGGGGCGCTGGAGCTCAAGCGCACGGTGTTCCGCAGCGACCACGCCTCCAACTGGCTGGTGCTCAAAGGCGTGTTGGGCGCAGAGAAAGCGCGCCTGCTGCAGGAAGTGCAAATGGCCGTGGACCGCCCCGAGGCGGCCTCACTGCGCCCCGACTGGGCGCGGGGCTTGTGATTCGACCCTCAGACCAGCGCTGCCAATGCCGCCGGTGAAAAGTCGGACAGTTCCGCCGTGCGGCCATCGCGCACTTTCACGGCCCAATCGGGGTCGCTGATCAAGGCGCGGCCCACGGCCACCAGATCAAAATCACCCCGGTTGAAGCGGCGCAGCAGCTCGTCCAGCGAGGCGGGTTTGGACGACTCGCCGCCAAAGGAGGCGATGAACTCGCCACTCAAACCAACCGAGCCCACGGTGATGGTGGGGCGACCGGTGAGCTTTTTGGCCCAACCGGCAAAGTTCAAGTCCGATCCTTCAAACTCGGGCTCCCAGAAGCGGCGCTGCGAGCAGTGGAAGATGTCCGCACCGGCGTCGGCCAGGGGTTGCAACCAGGCCGCCATCTCGTCCGGCGTCTTGGCCATCTGCACGGCGTAGTCCTGCTGCTTCCATTGCGAGAGGCGGATGATGACGGGGTAGTCCGGCCCCACCTCGGCACGCACGGCCTTGAGGATGTCCGCCGCAAAGCGCCCGCGCGCCGCCAGGTCGCTGCCGCCATAACGGTCGCTGCGCAGATTGGTGCCTTCCCAGAAGAACTGGTCAATCAAATAACCGTGCGCGCCATGCAGTTCAATGGCGTCAAAGCCCAGGCGCTTGGCGGCCCCGGCGGCGCGGGCAAAGGCGGCGATGGTGTCGGCAACCACTTCATCCGTCATGGGTTCGCAAAACTGCTTGCCCGGCGTGGAGTAGCCCGAGGGAGAGTCCCAGGGCTGCGGCGGCTGCCACTCGGAGCGGCGGTTGCGCACGGCGCCCACATGCCAGAGCTGGGGCGCCATCAGGCCGCCCGCACCGTGCACGGTGTTGACCACGTTTTGCCAACCGGCCAATGCGTCGTCACCCCAGAAGCGCGGCACGTTGGGGTCATTCGACGCAGCGGGGCGCTCCACCACGGTGCCTTCGGACACGATCAGGCCCACCGCAGCGGCGGCGCGCTTGCGGTAGTACTCCCCCACCGCGTCGGTGGGCACACCGCCGGGCGAGAACGAACGGGTCATGGGCGCCATGACGATGCGGTTGGGCAGTTTCAGGGATTTGAGCGCAAAGGGCTGGAACAGAGGTGCGGCGTTGGACATGGGCTTATCTATGAAGTGGGTGGCACAAAAGTTCAGTCTACGGCCATGCGGGCGGGCGTACACAGCGGCACTGTCGCGGACGCGATACCATCCCTGTGTCGCCAAACTTTTGCTATGCTTTTTATAGCTGTTTACGCAATATCTACGGGCGATACAGGAACTATTTATCTAAATATTTGCCCTTGCCAGAACGACAGGAAGCACCGTAGCGCACCGCTGCACCGAGCCAGACCGCACACGCTCCCCAACGCAGTCGGCAAGATGCCAGTGTCGCAGGGGCGTTCCAGAAGAGCTTTTTTTCAGCATCAACGCCCGCGCCGGTAGTGCATGGCGACCACGCCGCTGCGGAGCGGCATCGCCGAAACAAGTTCGAGCCGTCGCGTGCTGGGCAGCCCGCTCTCGTACAGGGTCGGGCCGTGGCCGGCGATCCTGGGGTGGATGAGCAATTTGTACTCGTCAATCAGATCCAGCCGGTCCAGCTCGGCCGCGAGCTTGCCGCTACCGAGGAGCACGCCGGCCGGGGTCGCGTCCTTGAGCTTCTGTACGCCCGTGCGCAGGTCGTCGGCGATGTGGTGGCTGTTGGTCCACGGGAAGTCCTTTCGCGTCGAGGACACCACATACTTCGGCTTGGCCTCCAGCTTGACCGCCCACGCACGCATCGCCGCCGGTGCCTCCGCGTCGCCGCGGGCGACCGCCGGCCAGTAGCTCTCCATCATCTCGTAAGTGACGCGGCCCCACAGCATCGCCCCGCCCTCGTCCATGAGGCGGGTGAAGTAGGCGTGTGTCTCGTCGTCGGCGATTCCTTCCTGGTGGTCGACGCAACCGTCCAGGGTGACGTTGATACTGAAGGTCAAGAGTCCCATGGTGTCCTCCGTTCAAGATACGCAACGTGCCGCTCGCCGTCTGGCTCCAAGTGCACGAGCCCAATTCGCGAGGTATTTCCCCGGTGTCGCCTACCGTAGAGGTGACCAGCACGCAACACACGCCGCGCAGCGGCAACTTGATGCTGCGTGTCAGCGCAGAGCGAAATGTTAAAGGTCATGGGTGCAGCGACTCTGATGGAAACCAATGAAGCTGACCAAGGAAGCTGAGCAGTCGCGGTACGGCGTCTATTGCCTCTACGGTACGGTGCCACTGCTGCTCTTTCACCCGGGTGTCGAGGTAGCGGAACTCCACGCGACCATCCCGGAGTGGAGAGACCTTCAAGTAAGGGCCGTCGTACGGGTACTCGACCTCGGTTTGAGTAATGCAAAGATCGAACATTGACGTCCAAGCATAGAGACCAGCGGCCAATGGTCCGCCCGCAATGTACTTACTGAGAACAAGCACTGCGTGAACCGCCGTGTCGTCGCCGCTGTATTCCTCGTATCGAGCGACGATTTTTGTCCAGGGCTGATTCATCGTGAGTGACCTCTAACGTTCAAGGCAAGGCGACGCCGAAGGCAGTCTCCGGTTTGGGTGGTCTGACATTCGAGAGAAATCTCTTTTCGCATGCACCGAAAGCCTTGTAGTTGGTCCGCGCCTGGGTAAGGCTCAAAGAACCGTTCGGCCCGCCCCATACCAGATCTGCTTCATCGTCGTTCTGGCCATCGTCATGCCAGAAACAGACCTTACAAATCTCATTGTCCGCTTGCTTATCAAGCGTGAGTGATCGGCAGCAGGGGCACGGAACTTTCATGTTTAACGTTGGCCGTGAATGGGCCGCAACGGCGCACTCAGCATTGAAGAATGGCGACCACGCTGGCCGCCGTTGCGGGTCCATTCGACGAACCCGTTGGGCGTATGCGCCACCATTCTGCTAGTCTGCCGCCTGGGGCGCACTGAGGCTCTTGCTATAGAAGCCTGATTGATCAAAGCAGCAGACGCGCTTCTTGCCTGATGAAAGTAAACATCCGGTGCCGACCACCTTGCACCAGTTTGCCGATTGGTTTATTGGCGCGCAGCCCCGTCGGGTTGCCAACGCGTAGGCAGCAACTCCTCAATACGGCTGTAGGGATGCGTAGGCAAACGCGTCAGCACATCGG
>NZ_JAUYQD010000093.1 GCF_030697375.1 Rhodoferax sp.
CGCTTCGTGCCGAAAACCCAGTGGCCGCAGGACGAAGAAAGCACGGCCGGGATCATGGAAAACTGGACGGCAGACACCGGCGATTGCCGTCAGGAGTTGGTGTTTATCGGTCAGAACATCGACTTTGCGCAACTCACCGCCGAACTCGACAATTGCCTGCTGAGCGATGATGAAATGGCCTTGGGTATCGAAGGCTGGCGTTTGCTGTCAGATCCGTTCGGCCCTTGGGACGAAGAGGTTGCCGCCTGATGCTGGCGCTCAGTCTGAAGCTGCGGCCGGTCGTTCATCAGGTTCAAGGTGAAACGCCGCAAACCCTGACCCGAATTCTTGAAGACGGGGTAAATCTGGCGATCTGGCAGCGCCAGCTCCCGGCGCACATCAGTGATTTCGGGTGCTTGTTGCTGTCCCTGAACGAGCCACTGGCCGAGTCGCTGGTCCTGGAGTTACCCAACGAAGACACCGAGCCCGATCTGCATGAATTGGCATCCGGTTTCCGCGATCTCGAAGGCTATGCCGGTTTCATTGCCGACGTGTCCTGGCTGGTCAGCGCATTCGCTTGTCTGTTGGGCGCCAAGCGCATCGGCCTGCGCGTGCGCGTTCTGGACAAGGCCATGTGCCCGCGTTTTCACGTCGATCATGTGCCGGTGCGGTTAATCACGACGTATTCCGGAGCTGGCAGTCAGTGGCTGAAAGAAGGGGTGATGGATCGCCGGCAACTGGGCCAGCCTGGTGCCGAGCCCACGCAGCATTCGCTGATCGAGCAGATCGTCAGCGGTGAAGTGGCACTGCTGAAAGGCGAGAAATGGCACGGCAACGAAGGATTCGGTCTGATCCACCGTTCGCCGCAACCCGCATCGGGCGAACGCCGTTTGATCCTGACCCTGGATTGGCTGGCCTAAGGCTTGAGCCAGTTGCCCTGGCTCTGGCCTTCGCAAAACGGCTTCAGATACGCCGCATCGGTGGCTACGCCGTAATAGTGAATATCCTGTCGGTAAGGCATATTGGCGACTTGGGCGTTGCTGCACACGCCGAACGCGCCCGAGGGACATTGGTCGACGTATTGCACGTCGACTTTCTGCCCGGGAAGGTTGGGCTGGCAGAATCCGTCGGCGAAAAGCTTTTGCGGGATGTTGCGGTTATTCTGGCAGACTTTCACGTCAAGTCGCTCGGCTGTGCTATGTACCACGCAAGCCTGGGCAAGCGCCTCACCGGAACAGAGCGCCAACAGCAACGACAATTCCATCAACCGCATCCATTACCTCCTCAG
>NZ_JAUYQD010000097.1 GCF_030697375.1 Rhodoferax sp.
GAGCAAAGGGGCGATTTTGAATCGCTGCGGGGTAGGCCCGCGCGGTCCACCGCAAATGACCCTGTCGTCAGGCGCATTTTGGTGATGGCTCGCCCAGGAATCGCGCTGTAGCGAGAATCTTGAGGGTTTTTACGTGGCTCAATACCACCTCTGCTGGTCTCATGTGGTTGGAAAGCATCTATCCGTTTCAGGACGTGCCCAAGGAGAATTGGGGGATTGCGGGGGTGAGCGCGAAAGACTTGGGGCGCTGAGTTTCTTAAGGCAAATCGGGCTGTAGCCCGTGTTGGTACTGTGTGAGTAGCTATTTAATCAGGAGTGTTCTGCGCGGGTGCACATTCCGGTGAAGGCTTACCCAAAAGGCGGCTGTCATCATGACAACACCAAGTGCCGACTGGGCAGACGAAGCCCACGCTTGCTCAAGAGCGCGGCTTCCCGGCTGCCCGCCCGAATTCGGATATCGCCCGTCATGGCCAACCAATGAAAACGAGGGATATCTGCTTGCGCGGATTTTTGGGTCAAGGTGTTCAAGCCTTTGAAGTCCGGCTGTGCCAGCTTGCGCTCCAGCCAGTCCAGTTTCGCGAAGATTTTGGCCACTTCGCCGGTGCTGGAAGCCGGGTGGGGCTCGACCCATACCGCGAATTCTTCGCCTTTCTTGGTTTTCAGACCCAGCCCATAGTCCCAGCGGTTGGATTGCGGCTCGGCCGCTTGGCAGTCCAGGTCAATATCGACACTGGCGGTGAAGCTCAGTCCTGGTCCGACCGCGATGCCCGTCTGATATTGACTTTTGACTGCGCTCTTGCCGGGCAAAACCTTCAGCCCGGCGGCTGTTGCTGCGCTTTCGAATTCGCTGATTTTCAAGACCGTTTTCGCCGCTTTGTTTTTTGGCTTCCTCCCTGCTGAACTCATGGTGAAGTGTTCCCTTCTGCTGCAACAGGCTTCTTCTTTTTACGGGGTTTCGATTCATAGCGATTCACCACCTTGGCAATCGTGTCGCCGGTTCGGCTCGAAAATCCAACCAGGCCGCCCCATTGCGATTCGGCGCTATCCGCAGCGCCGGGGTCCAGTTTTGAAATATCCCGTACCGTCTGGTCACGGTCAAAGAAGTACACCCGGTAGTCCTTTTTCAAAATTTCCTTGCCGAGGTCTTTCGCGTAGGTGTTATTCGGCAGTTCAAACAGGGCGCGCACATCGCCTTCGGTTCCTTCGAGTTGTTTGAACTCCTGCAGCGCCCACACCATGTCCAGCACGACGGGAGAGTGCGTGGAAAGCACCACCTTGTAGCCGCGTCGCAGTAATTCCAGCACCAGCAGCAAAACAGTGGCGATGCCCTGCGGGTGCAAACCCATCTCAGGCTCCTCGATCACCACCCAGTCGATGTTGTCGCGCTTGCTGGCCCCGCCTGCAGGGCAGAGCCAGTACAAGCCCAGCAGCAGCGGCGTGAATTCGCGCTGTCCTGCCGACCACGCCAGGAAAGGCAGTCCCTCCTTGTGGCCCGGTACTTTTAGCACCAATCGCTTGGTGAAATCACTGGCATCCACTGCGAGCTTGCTGCCGCCGAAGAGATGCTCATTGATCGGTTTGCGCAGGGTGTCGTTGAGGCGATTGGGTTGGGGAAACAACTCCCCTTTGGCACCAAATTCATTCTGTAGCAAGTCGTGCACGGCATCGCTGAAGTAGCGCAAGGTGTAGGGGTCGCCGTAGTTGAATTGGCCAAAATTCTGGGTCACGCCTGCAGCCAGACTCATCACCCGTTGTGCAGGAATAAAAAACAGGCTCTCTTTGCGCTCACGGGTTTTTGTGGGCTTGGCTAAATCGGGCAAGTTCAGTGACTTGGCGTTCCAGCGCAGCTTGGATGAGTCGTCTTTCCACGCCGCTGCCATGCCTTTGCCGTAATAGCCGCCCAGGAAAGCCGCGCTGTCGCCATTGAACGCCACACTGTGGTGCTTGAATGTGTCATGGATGTGGTCCCGGTCCAGCACCAGCTTCAAGGTTTGCAGAAAAATGCTCTTGCCGGTGGCCTGCGGACCGACGATCACAGTCAGGTCGCCAAAGGTCACATCGGCTTGGGCGATAGGCCCCAGGTTTTGAATCTGGAGCATATCGGGCTTAGGTTGGCGTGGCCGACGAATCTTCGGCATGGGCATACTGACTATTTTGTACGTCATTTCATATTTCCTGATTCAAGGCGCGTCCTCTTCAGGGAATCATTGCCTCGGAGATCCATAATTTCACCGCCGGCGACGGTTGACACCTTTGTTTGATTTATGGGGTCTGAGGTTACATCATGTTTGCGGCCGCCAGCCTGATCTTCTCAGGCGGCATCGCCGAAGCTGTGTCGGTAGTACCCCGGCGTGCAGAGCGTGCAAATCATCTACAACCTGTTTCGCCAGCGGCCGGCCGAGCTGCTGTTCGAGCAGACGCAAAAGCGCGGCGTGGGTGTGCTGGCCCGGCTGCCGCTGTCCTCCGGCCTGCTCAGCGGCAAGATGGGTGTGCAAAGCGCCTTTGCGGCGGACGACCACCGCCAGTTCAACCGCGAAGGCGCGGCTTTTGACCGGGGTGAGACTTTCTCGGGGCTGGACTTCCAGGTCGGCCTTCAGGCGGTAGACGCCATGCGGGCACTGGTGCCCGAGGGCCAGAGCATGGCGCAAATGGCGCTGCGCTGGATCCAGATGCACCCGGCCGTGACCTGCACCATCCCCGGTGGCAAGAACCCGACCCAGGTGGTCGACAACGTGGCGGCCGCCGATCTGCCCGCACTGGATGCCAACACGATGCAGGCGCTGGCAGCTGTGTACGAACGCTTCGCCAAACCACTGGTGCACCAGCGCTGGTAAAAAAAAATTTAGCGAAATGTGTCTCTGGCCACCGTGGAATATGCGTTAAATGCAACTCAATTCAGGAGTATTTGGCGGTGACTGAGATTTGCTCCAAACGCCAATAGCACGCGGCGCATGGTGGAGACGGCCGCGCACCTGACCGATCATGTTTTCCCGCGCCTGCCGGTGCGCCAGTGGGTGCTCTTGGTGCCGAAGCGGCTGCGCTACTTCAGCCAGAATCTACGAGGCCTTTCCGTTGCTGTGCCCGATCTGCGGTGGGCAGATGCGCCTGATTGCGTTCATTACCGAGGGCATGCAG
>NZ_JAUYQD010000098.1 GCF_030697375.1 Rhodoferax sp.
CCTTGATGTCGCGGAACATCGACGCGGTCATCTGCGAACCCTCCGTGGTCAGCAGGCCACGGGTGCGCTGGAAGAACGGGCCGCTCGGCGCATGGCCTTCGGCGCTGGCCACCGCACTGCATTCATCGAGCATGCCGAGGACGAAATCCTTGCCGCCGGATACCGCCAGGATATTGCCGACCGATGTACGCATCAGGCAGGTCGAGGCCGCGAGCGAGGCCAGGAATACCCATTTTTCCCACATCTCCTGCACGATGTTCTCGCTGGCCACGGAGCCGAGCTTGCCGCTCGCCATCACATCGGCGATGGCGCGGACGCGTTCCGATAGCTTGCCGTCGCGCTCGCCGAAATTCAGCGACTGCATCGGCGCCAGCTGCACCACCTCACGTGCCTCGTTGAGGGTGGCGGCGATCGCGCAGAGGCCGCCGAGTACGCGCTCACGTCCGAATTTCTTGTCGAGCACGTCCAGATGCAGCATGCCGTTGAGCAGCGGAATGATCGAGGTCTGCGGTCCGACCGCCGGGGCAAACGACGCGATGGCGTCGTCGAGATCGAATGCCTTGCAGCTCAACAGCACGACGTCGAATGTTCCGGTGAATTTGTCGGCCTGCACCGTCGGCGGGTTTTTCAAGGTCACGTCGCCGTTCGGACTCCTGATCACGAGGCCGGCGCTGGCCAACTCCCCGGCGCGCCGCGGGCGCACCAGGAAGGTCACGTCACGACCGGCCTCCAGCAGCCTGCCGCCGAAATATCCGCCGATGGCGCCGGCGCCGACCACGAGAATGCGCATTGTAAAACTCCTTTTTTCTTCTTGTTGTCAGTTTCTGCTGCAGGACGACCGGAATTGATACTTTAGCGTCATTCCGGGATGGTCCGAAGGACCAGACCCGGAATCTCGAGATTCCGGGTTCGCTCGCTCTGCTCGCGCCCCGGAATGACGTATGAGGGTGGCGGCGGCTACTTCCCCGAGATCAGTTCCTCGACCTCGCGCAACTGTTCCTTGCCGAAGAATAGTTCCTTGCC
>NZ_JAUYQD010000016.1 GCF_030697375.1 Rhodoferax sp.
CCCCGGCCTGATTGCAAGGCGGGCGGGCACAAGCAGGCACACACCCACGCTCGCGCTCGCGGGCATTCGCACTTCACTTATTTACTCTATAGAAAAGGATGGACAGGATGGACACTAGGACAGCAAGTGATGATGTTTCTGGCTTGATCGTGGAGATCAAACAGTTCATGCCTGAGACCTATGCGGCGATTCAGGCCAAGGCCAAGGCGATAGGGAATGAGGCGTTTGTGTGGGTGCGCCAGGGCCTGCGCGGTCATCCTGATTTCTTCTATGCCTCAGAGGATGGTCGGGTGATGGGGACACCATTCAAGCGCCCAGGGGTCATGTCCGAGCTGGAGCGGTACAGACGTCTGTACGGGGATGTGAACATTGTTTTCTTTGCAAGTGAAGGGGTTTTCTAGTGGCGCGCATTGACTACATCAAGTACAGGTTAGATAACTGGGCGTTGTGGAAGGTGCGGGAGAGTAGTGGTGGGCTGGGGTTTGCCACTCAAGCGGTGTTTCTGAGTGAGCCGGTGGATGGGCATAAGGAGTTGATGGGCACGATAGAAGAGACAGACGCAGTGCTGACCAACCAGGCGGTGGAGTCGCTGTGGCCGGCCAGGCAGCATCTGTATTCGACCTTGCAGCTGATCTACATCGCCGGTATTGGAATCAAGGCCGCGGCGCAGCACATGGGCCGCGCTGAGTCCACGATCAAGGCCAACCTGGAGGCCTCTGATCAGGCGCTGTCGGTGTGGTTCAGTGAGCGGGCCGAGGCAAAGAAAGTTGCTGAAAGTATGAAAAGGTAATTTGAATACATAGACTTATTTGCTACATTTCAGGCAGGCTGTGGAATTCGTGTAGCTATCGCGGATTCACATAGCGCATCAACCCCGTCGGATTCACGTCTTGCGGGGTTTTTCTTTGCCCATTCACATGCCCAAAGCCGCACCCAAACCCTGCAGTCATCCCGGCTGCGGTGTCCTGGTGCGCGACGGTACGAGCCGTTGCGCCAAGCATCCGCGCGAAGCCTGGGGCAAGAAGCCAACCGCAACCAAGCGCATTACTGGCAGGCGCCTGCAGGCCATGCGTGCCAGTTTGTTTGCCCGTCATCCCTTATGTGCCGAATGTGAGCGGAAAGATCGTGTCACTTTGGCTACTCAGCGCGACCACGTGGTCCCTCTGGAAGAAGGGGGAGCGGATGACGCCAGCAACGAACAGGGCTTGTGCGAGGCCTGCCACGACGTCAAGAGCAAGGCCGAGGCAATGAGGGGTCGGCACCGAAGGGGGTAGGGGGGGTCGAAAGTTCACGGCTTTCAAAGTGGAAACCGAACGGTTCCCACTTTTTTTGCGCGCGCAGGTTTCGGGGGGAGGGGTACCCCCTGAGGGTCGAGCTGACCCTTCATTTCCAATTTCAAAACGAGGATTTTTATCATGTCAGGTTCACGCGGACCGCTGCCGAAGCCGGCCGCGTTGAAGTTGCTCGAAGGCAATGCGGGCAAGCGCTCGCTGAATTTGGCTGATGGCGTCAACCCCCGGGTTGAGACACCCAGCGCACCAAAGCACCTGGGTATTGAGGCGCGCAAGGAATGGAAGCGGATCACGCCCTTGCTTGAAGAGCTGGGGCTGATCAGCGGACTGGACCGCGCTGCCCTGGCGCTGTATTGCCAGGCTGTGGGCCGGTTGTCTGAGTTGGAAACAGCATTTGGAGGTATGGTCAGTCGCTTGACGGACGACGCAAGCGCCCCCATGAGTTACCCCGATGCGGTCTATGCGGCCAGTCATGCGGTCACACCCAGCGGCTACGCGCAGCAAAGCGTGATCGTGCAGTTGATCAAGTCGCACCGTGAGCAAGTCAACCGCTACCTGATGCACTTCGGCTTGAGCCCTGCGGCCCGGGGCAGGGTGCAGCCATCGAATTACGTGCAGCCCACGCTGCCCGGTATCGATGCCGCACCATCGCCAAGCGGTATGGCCCGCTTCGCGATGGTGCGTCCCTAGGTCGTGAATAAATACGTTCTTGCTGCGCAGACTTACGCGCAGCAAGTATCAGCGGGCGAGATCCCCGCTTGCAAATGGACGCGCCTGACGATTGAGCGGCAACTGGCCGATTTGCAGCGCGAGCCCAGCGCCGATTGGCCCTGGGTGTTTGACCCGGAAATGGCCGCGCGCCCCTGCGAGTTCATCGAGCTGCTGCCGCACATCAAGGGCAAATGGGCACGCGAACGCCAGTTGATCGAACTGCGCGCCTGGCAGTGCTTCATCGTCACGACCATATTCGGCTGGGTGCACAGGGACACCGGGCTGCGCAGGTTCCGCGAGGTCTACATCGAGGTGCCGCGCAAGAACGGCAAGAGCGCCTTGTCCAGCGGCATTGCCCTGTACATGTTGTCGGCCGATGGCGAGCACGGCGCCGAGGTCTACAGCGCGGCCACCACGCGTGACCAGGCGCGCATCGTGTTTAACGATGCCAAGGCCATGGCCGAGCGCACGCCCGACATGCGCACCTACCTGGGCGTGGCGATCCTGACGCACAGCATCACGGTGGCGGCCACATCGAGCAAGTTTTCGCCGCTGTCAGCCGAGGCCAGCACGCAGGACGGCCTGAATGTGCACTGCGCCGTGATCGACGAGCTGCACGCGCACAAGAAACGCGACCTGTACGACGTGATCGACACCGCACGCGGGGCACGCGAGCAGTCGCTGCTGTGGCTGATCACCACCGCAGGCACCGACCGCAGCGGCATTTGCTACGAGCGGCGTACGCACATCACCAAGATTCTGGACCGAGTGATCGAAGACTCGACGATGTTTGGTGTGATCTACACCATCGACGACAACGATGACCCGTCAGATCCGGCCAGTTGGGCAAAAGCCAACCCGAACTGGCTGGTGTCAGTGCTGCAGGACGACATGGAAGCCGCCGCCCGCAAGGCCGCAGCGATGCCCAGCGCGCTCAACAACTTTTTGACCAAGCGGCTGAACGTTTGGGTCAACGGCGAAAGCCCGTGGATGGACATGCGGGCCTGGGAGAAATGCGCGGACACCAGCCTGCAGCTCAGTGACTTCGTCGGCGAAAAGTGCTGGGGCGGCCTGGATCTGGCGCAGAAGAAAGACTTTGCGGCCTACGTCAAGGTGTTTGAGCGGGCCGGCATCTGGTACGTGTTCATACGTCTGTACTTGAACGAGCTGGCGGTGCAGGAAAGCGGCAATGCACACCTGAGCGGTTGGGCTCGGTCGGGTTATGTGCAGGTGACCGACGGTGACATCACTGACTTTGACGTGCTGGCAGAGGACATGCGCAGTGATTGCAAGCAGTTTGACATGCAGGAAATCGCATTCGATCCCGCGCTCTCGATGTATTTCGCCGGCAAGCTGATTGAAGAAGGCCTGCCGCTGGTCGAGATCACCCAGCGCGCCCTGTTCTTCACGCCGCCCTTGATCCAGGTAGAGAACCTGGTGCTGGAAAAGAAACTGGTATTTGATGGCAATCCCGTCATGACCTGGATGGTGAGCAACCTGGTGGTCAAGGTCAGCAAGTTCAACGAACTGCGCTCACCCACCAAGGAGCGGCCAGAAAACAAGATCGACGGCCCCATGGCCATGCTTATGGCGCTGGGCCGGGCGCTCACGTACGTAAAAGTTGAGAAATCCTTTTGGGAATAAACATGAAAACAACACTCGCGGGGCTACTGCCAGACGCATTGATGACCGGCGGCGCTGCTGTGTTTTCCTTTGGCGCCTGGCTCATTTACCCACCCGTTGGATACCTTGTTGCCGGCGCATTTTTGCTCGCAGCCGGTTGGCTGTCGGCACGATCGGTGGGTAAATAATGGGCTTCCTGGCGCGCGCTGTCGCGGAACAGAAGTCCGGTGGCGTGTACGAACGCTGGCTGCAACTGCTGTCCCAGGGGGCGAAGTCGAAAGCAGGTCCCTCTGTGACCCTGCAATCGGCTTTCCGGGTGTCGGCCGCGTTTGCATGCATGCGCGCCATCTCAACGCAGGGCTGCGCGCAAGTGCCCTTCAAGCTGATGCAGGACTACGTGCAGGACGGATTACCCCGCAAGCGCACGGCCCGCGATCACGCGATCTATGACCTGGTCACCGCCAAGCCGAACGGCTGGCAGACCTCGTTTGAATTCAAGGAAACGCTGACGCTGCATGCCAGCCTGGGCAATGCCTACGCTTTCAAGAACATATTTCGCGGCAAGCTGCTGGAACTCATCCTGCTAGATCCTGGCCGCGTCAAGCCGGTGCAAAACGAGGACTGGAGCATCACCTACAAAGTCACCGGCAAGGACGGGACATCAAAAGAGTTTTCGCAAGACTTGATCTGGCACGTTCGCGGGCCATCATGGGATGGCTTCATGGGCTTGGACACGCTGAATGTGGCGCGCGAAGCGCTCGGCCTGTCGATTGCGCTTGAAGAAAGTCACGCCAGCCTGCATGCCAACGGCGTCCGCCCGTCGGGGGTCTATTCCGTCGAGGGATCGCTAGATACAGAGCAGCAAAAGAAACTGGTCGGATGGCTGAAACAAGAAGCCGCAGCCGGCGTCGGCACGCCGATGGTGCTGGACCGTGGCGCGAAATGGCTTTCGCAGGCGATGACCGGTGTGGATGCCCAGCACAAGGAAACGCGGGACATGCAGGTCGAAGAGGTCTGCCGGTTCTTTGGCATCTTGCCCGTCGTCATCGGGTACAGCGGCGGCAAGGCCAACACCTACGCCAGCTCAGAAGTCATGTTTGACGCGCACAAAGTCCTGGGGCTGAACCCCTGGTTCGAGCGCATCCAGGACTCGGCCAACATCAACCTGCTGACCGACAAGGAACGCCGGGAGGGCTACTACTTCAAGTTTTTCGCGAACGGCTTGCTGCGTGCCTCCGCCAAAGATCGCGCCGAGTACTACGCGAAGTCGCTGGGCTCCGGCGGCTCGCCGGCCTGGCACACGCAAGACGAGATCCGCGCGTTTGAAGACCAGGACCCCATGGGTGGTGATGCAGCCAAGTTGCCACCGCTCATCAACAAACCATCGACCCCACCACCAACCCCCTGAAAGCCAATCATGGATCTGAAATATTTGGACCGCCCCTTCGAAGTGAAGGCGGTGGAGGATGACGGCACGTTCACAGGATACGTCGGCGTCTTCAATAACGTTGACCAAGGTGGCGATGTCATCTTGCCCGGCGCCTTCACAGAAAACTTAGACGCATGGAAGGCAAAAGACAGTTTGCCCCCCGTGCTGTGGCAGCACCGCTCCGGCGAACCTCTTGGCCCTTTCCTGGAGATGCGCGAGGACAACATCGGACTGTGGGTCAAAGGCAAGCTGCTTATCGACGACATTCCGCGTGCGAAAGAGGCGCGCGCGTTGTTGAAGGCCAAGGCTATCAAAGGCATGAGCATCGGCTATGCCTCGCGCGACGACAGCTACGACCGCGTTACCGGTGTCCGGACGCTGAAGAAGCTCGACCTTTGGGAGGGAAGCATCGTCACCTTCCCTATGAATTCAATGGCTGGCGTGAACTCTGTCAAGAGCGTGATCGACGCCATCGAAACCGTGCGCGATGCCGAGTCCTTCCTACGGGATGTAGGACGGCTCAGCAACGCGCAGGCGGCGGCCTTTATCAGCCGCTTCAAGTCCCTGTCGGGTCAGAGGGATTCTGACGAGCTGGGCAACCTGGTGACCGCAATCCAGCGCAACACCGCACTTCTGACCCAACCCTAAAAAGGAAATTTCATGATGAAACGAAAATCTCTCACCCTGGCCTTTGTGTCCGTCCTGGCGCTCGCTTGCGGCGCCGCATTTGCGGGCTATCCCGTCACCAGCTACCTGCCGCCCGATGTGCTGGCCGGCCTGGCCGGCCTGGCTGCTGTCGGCGCCCTGCCGACAGCAGCCATGAGCGGCGAGTTGGATGTCAAGGGAATCACCGAGGCGCTGACCAAGCAAGGCACCGCGTGGGAGGAATTCAAAAAGACCAACGACGAACGCATTGCCAAGTTGGCAAAAGGCGAGGCCGTCGAAGATCTCGAATCCAAGCTGGCAAAAATGAACCTTGATCTGTCAGAGGCTGGCGCAGCAATCAAGGAAATCGCCTTGAAGGCCGGCCGACCCCAGTTGTCCGGAGACACCCAGGAGCGCAACGAGAAGGAACTGAAATCCTTCAACGCCGTCGCACGCGCGGCCGCCATCGAAGCCGGAAAGAGCTTTGCGCCTCTGTCTGCCGAAGGCTACGCCCAGTACAAGGCCGCCGTCGGCAGCTTCATCCGTGTTGGCGACAGAAACATGAGTGCCGATGAGGTGAAGGCCATCAACGTGGGCACCGCCACACAAGGCGGCTTCCTGGTTGGCTTCGAAATGGAGGCGGGCATCGAGCGCGTCGTTCACCGCTACAGCGCCATGCGTCAGCTGGCCCGCGTCATCCCGATCGGCTCGGCCTCTTACAAGAAGCTGGTCAAGACCTCCGGCACCTCCGGGGGCACGCGCGGCGGCGAAACAGCCACGCCAGCCGCCGGCAACTCGCCCGGCTGGTCTGAGATCGAATTCAAGCCAGGCACTTACTTGTCGGACCAGCGCATCACCATGGAATCGCTGGAGGACTCAGTGCAGGATGTCGAGGGCGACCTGATGGAGGAAATCGGCATCGAGTTCGCCGAAATGGAAGGCGCCGACTTCATTGCTGGCGACGGCGTGAACGGCCCGCGCGGCTTCCAGAGCTACACCATGATCGCCAACGCGAACTACGCCTGGGGCAAGGTCGGCTTCACCGTCTCCGGCGCTGCCGCAGACTTCGCCACCACCAACCCGTCGGACAAGCTGATCGACCTGCAGCACTCGCTCAAGCGCCAATACCGCGGCAACGCGGCATGGGCCATGAACGACGCCACGCTGGCCGCCATTCGCAAGTTCAAGGATGGCCAGGGCAACTACCTGTGGGGCATGACAGCACCGTCCAACCTCATGTCCGGTGCTGTCGGCACGCTGCTGGGCCACCCCGTGGTGACCGATGACTTCATGCCGGATCTGGGCGCCAATACCTTCCCCGTGGCCTTTGGTGACTTCAAGCGCGCCTACTACGTGATCGACCGCAAGGGCATGAGCATCCTGCGCGACCCGTTCACCGCCGTCCCCTACGTCAAGTTCGTGGCCCGCCGTCGTGTCGGTGGCGGTATCGCCAATTTCGAGGCCCTCAAGGTCTTGAAGTGCTCGACCTGATCTGAGCCCAACCCGGCCGAGGCGTTCTCTGCCGGGTAACCCCATCCAAAAAAAGGAATCTCCCCCATGAAAGACCTCATGAACTTGATCGACGTGAAGCGGGTTATCAGCCCGGTTTCCGAAGCTGGAACCACCGCCCTGGTGGGCCAGATCATCGACCGCCAAGGCTTTGACAGCCTTACCTACGTCATCGCCACAGGCTCTATTGCTGACGCCGATGCCACCTTCACCGTGTTGCTGGAGGAAAGCGCCGACTCCGGCATGTCCGGCGCCACTGCCGTGGCCGACGCCGATCTGGTCGGCACCGAAGTGCTGGCCGCCTTCCAGTTTGACGACGACAACGAAGTGCGCAAGCTCGGCTACAAGGGCAATCTGCGCTACACGCGCCTGACGATCACCCCGGTGGCCAATGCCTCTGCGGCGCTGATCTCCGCCGTGGCCATCCTGGGCAGCCCAGCCCTTGCGCCCACGGCCAACCCGCCCGCCTGATCCCAGTGCTGTTTATGCGCCTGCTGACTCAGCGGGCGCATCGCAGAGCATTGCAACCAACTCCCTTGTGTGCAGACGTTTGCATACACCACCTAAAACAGATCCACATGGCCCTCAAACTCATCACCGCCGCCACCGCGCTGGCCGTTAGCGTGGTTGAAGCCAAGCTGCACCTGCGCGTTGACGGCACGGACGAAGACACGCTCATCAGCGACCACATCACCACCGCCACCGAGCTGGCCGAGCAAGCCACCGGCCGCGCGATCATGCCGCAGACCTGGGAACTCGCGCTTAACGCCTTCCCCACGCTCTCGCTGCAAATCACCCGCGTGCCGGCCGCCAGCGTCACCACCCTCAAATACGTGGACAGCGCCGGCGCCCTGCAAACGCTGGACAGCGGCCTCTACATTCTGGACAACGCCGACGACTACGGCCACGCCTACGTGATTCCCGTCTACGCCGGCACCTGGCCCGCCACGCGCGACCAGGTCAATGCCGTGGCGCTGCGCTACGTGGCTGGCTACGCCAATGCTGCCGCCGTTCCCCAAAGCATCAAGGCCTGGATCAAACTGATGGTCGGGGCGTTGTACGAGAACCGCGAATCGGAGACCGTCGGCAACGGCGGCGCCATCACGCTCGGCTTTGCCGATCGCCTGCTTGACCGTTACAAGGTGTACAGCTGATGCGCGCCGCCTCCTATGACCGCCGCGTCACCATCGAACAAAAAACTGTCACCCCAGATCCCGACTACGGCACCCCCGCCATCACCTGGACGCCATTCGCCACCCGCATTGCCGCCCAGGTGCAAGACACATTGCCCAGCAAGTCCGAAAGCGTGCAACAAGGCATCAGGATCGCCGCCAAACCGGCCCGCGTGCGAATTAGGTACCTGAGTGGCGTCAGCTCCGATATGCGCGTCGTGGTGCATGGCCTGACTGATCGCGTGATGCAGATCACCGGCGGGCCGGCTGAGCTGGGCCGGCGCGAGGGCATCGAGATTGTGTGCGAAGAGTATTCAACCCAGGGGAACCCATAACATGAGCGCCAACGTCAAAGGCCTGAAAGAGCTGCAAGCCTTCCTCGACCAACTCCCCGCCAAGATGGAGGCCAACATCATGCGAGCTGCCCTTCGACAGGGTGCCAAGGTGGTTTTAAGCGAAGCGAAAGGGAATGTGCCGATCAAGACCGGCGCACTCAAGGCGGGTCTGAGAATCAGTACCAACTCACGACGCGGCGTGGTCACCGCAAAGATCAAAGCGGGCGGAAAACACGCCCACATCGCCAAATGGCTGGAATACGGAGTCGCTGCCCACTTCATCAAACCCAAGAAGGCCAAGAGTTTGTTTTTTGCAGGGCTGATGCGCGATGGTGTTGATCACCCGGGCATTGCACCCAAACCCTTCCTACGCCCCGCCCTGGACAGCCAATCCCAAGCCGCCCTTCTGGCCGTGGGCGAAGCCATCAAGAAGCGCCTGACCAAGCAAGGGCTGGATGCCTCTGGCGTTGATCTGGAAGCCTCATGAGCGGCGTCAAGATCATTCGGGCGCTGCTGGCGGCGGACGCCGCGTTAACTGCCCTGGTGCCCGCCGTACGCATTGTGGCGGGCGTAGTCCCGCAAGGCACGGCGTTGCCTGCAGTGGCTATCACCGAAGTGAGCAGGGTGGATATCAACGCGCTCAAGCCCGGGGCCTATGCCCGCAGCACCAGCCGCGTGCAGGTCACCGTCATGGCGGCCAGTTACCCCATGCAAAAGCAAATCCTTGGTGCGGTGCGCCATGCCTGCCGCGACAAGGTCGGCACCATCGCCGGCGTGGGTGGGGTCAGCGTTCTGCTGGACTCTACCGGCCCGGATTTCAACGATTCCGACACTGGCTTTTACATGCAAAGCCAAGATTTCAAGGTGAGCTTCATCGAGCCCACATAACCCCGTTTCGCATCCGCGAAAAGCCCGCCCGCCCAGCATTTGCCCGGCGGGTTTTTTTATACCTGAAAGGCAAACTTCATGACTGCTCAGACATCCGTCTCCACCTCCGCCGGTACCACCATCGGTATCGTTCTCGCGGCTCCTGCCACTTTCGATTCCACGGGATATGCCGCGCTAACCTTTGTCAATGTTGGTGAGGTTACCGACGTTCCCGACTTTGGTCGGGAGTTTGAATTGATCACGCACAAGCCCATCGGCTCGCGTGGCACCGTCAAGAAAAAAGGCGGCTTCAACGAAGGCAGCATCGACCTCAAGCTGGGCTTGAACACTGACGATGCCGGCACCGTGCTGCTGAAAGCCGCCGCTTTGTCTGATGCGGACTACAGCTTCAAGATCACCCATCCCACCGGCGATGTGTACTACTTCCGCGCGCTGGCCTTGAGTTTCAAGGTGGGTACTGGCAACTCGGGTTCCATCATCTCCGCCACTTGCAAGCTGGAATTGCAGACTTCAAGCGCCGGCGTCGGCATTGTCGAAGTGCTCGCCGCCTAACACCCGTCCCCGGCTTTACCACCATCTCCGCACCGCCCGCCTCATGTCGCCTTCGTAGGGCGCGTGGGGTGGGTATGGGCATTTTTCATCCCTACGAAAGAAAATCACCATGTTCAATATCAAAACCCTCGCCATCCTCGCCACCGCCGTCATGACCGTGCGCAATGCAGCCGGCGAACCACAGTTTGACGAGGCCGGCGCCCCGCTCAGCATCACGCTGTACGGCCCCGGCTCCAAGCCGTACCAGGCGGCCAAACACAAAGCCGAAGAGCGCAACAGCACCCGTGCCTTCGCCCGCATGCAAGGCAAGGCCGAAGGCAAGCAATCGGAGGCAGAAAAGCGCACTGAGCGTGCTGAATTTTTGGCGACTTGCACCGTGTCGTTCAATGGATTTGGCCTGGATGGCCTGACAGGCCACGAGCTGCACAAAGCGGTGTACTCAGACATTGAGATCGGCCACATCGCCGAGGACGCTGAGAAATTCCTGGGTGAGCGCTCCAATTTTTTGCCCTTGCCAGCGAACAGCTCACCCTCTACGTCCGCCACGTTGCCTGGCTGAATGCGCCGCAGCGCGACAAGGACGACAAGCCGCTGCCCTCGCGCCTGAAAGCAATCAAGGACGATGGCGGCATCGCCGAATACCCGCCGGCACCACTGTGCGAGTACCTGGTGGGCTACCTGTGGGACGTCGGGCCCACGATGCCAGGCGGCATGGGCAATGTGCCGCTGACGCATTCCGAGATTGCAGCCTGGCAGCGCAACACCGGCGTGGATCTGACGGCGTGGGAAGCGCAGACCTTGCGCCAGTTATCGCGTGACTACCTGGGTGAATCGCAATCCGCTGAAGCGCCCGATTGCCCTGCGCCGTGGTCACCCCTCATCACTGAAACGACGCGCGAAGACGTCAGCAAAAAAGTGCAGAACGCATTCCGAACACTCATGACAACAAGGCCAAAAAGATGAACGCAGGTACGTTGGAGATCCAGTTGATGGCCAACATGGCCCGGCTGCAAAAAGACATGGACGATGCAAAACGCTCCGTGGGTGGGGCCATGGCAGAAATTGAAAAAGCCGTTGGCGTGGCGAAGACAGCGCTTGGTGGGCTTGCCGCAGGTTTGTCTGTGGGTGCGCTGGTTGGTTTTGCCAAAAAGGTAAACGACTCTGTTGACGCCTTGAATGATCTCAAGGACGCAACCGGAGCAAGCATTGAAAACATCAGTGCCCTGGAAGACGTAGCAAGACGCACCGGCTCCAGCTTCGACACCGTATCGACTGCTCTCATAAAAATGAACCAGGGCCTCAATGCTGCCAAATCAGGCAGTGATGCCGAAAAGGCATTTAAGGCCCTTGGTTTGAGTGTGGCCGAGCTAAAAAGGCTGGACCCAGCCGAAGCCATGCGCGTGACGGCTGTTGCGTTGTCCGGGTTTGCAGACGATGCAAACAAGGCGCGAATCACCCAAGAGCTGTTTGGAAAGAGCTTGAAAGAAGTGGCTCCCTTGCTGAAAGACCTGGCCGAGGCCGGTGAGTTGCACGCGACCGTCACAACACGTGAAGCTGAAGAGGCTGAAACCCTCAACAAACATCTGTTTGTT
This sequence comes from Rhodoferax sp., assembly GCF_030697375.1. Taxonomy (GTDB): domain Bacteria; phylum Pseudomonadota; class Gammaproteobacteria; order Burkholderiales; family Burkholderiaceae_C; genus Allorhodoferax. Next base: position 11,749 of record NZ_JAUYQD010000016.1, read on the forward strand.
CTGCAAAAAAGCGCATTGGACGCATCACGTTCGCTGTTGGCCAACATGGTGCCTGCCATCAATGCGGTGATTGACGCCATGAAAAAGGGAGGCCTATCGGCGGGTATTGATGAACTCGGAAATCGTCTTTTTGACTGGGAGGGCAATCAGGCGCGCAAGAGCATCAAACGGATGACATCCGACTTGGCAGATCTGCGCGAAGCCCAGGCCGCCATTACTCTGGATGTGTTCGGAAAAAAGGGCGCCATCCAGCAGGAAATTGATACAAAAATCGCAATGCTGGATGCGGCCAAAAAAGCCTACTACCGGCTGACGGATGGCGGCGCTGGGGGTGGACGCGGCTCTGTAAACCCCGACTTTGTTGAGTGGCGCGAAACAGTCGGCGAGATTGCAGAAAAAACCAAAGTCGTCAAAGCCAATACCGCAGCACTTAAAGAGCAGCAAGAGCGCATGAAGATGGGACGTGAGGTTGCCATGGCCATGGGTGATGCTGTAATTGCCATCAACGAAGCCGAAGCCAAATCTATGGCGGAGGCCATGAAAGATCGCGACAAATTCACCGACGCGCTTGAAAAGTCAGCCGATGCAGTGGGTGTAAGCGTCCAAAAACTGCAGGACGAAGAGGCCGCTCTGGCCATTGCCGCCGCGCAACACATCAGCCTGGCCCAAGCCATTGAAATGGTGGAAGTCGCCCGCCTGCAGGAAGCACTCGCCGTGCAAATGAGCTACGGGGACGACGTGGCCGCAGCGGCCATCCAGCGCGAAATCGACAAGCGCCGGGAGCTAGCCACGCTGATCGGGGGCAAAGAAGCGCGTGAAGCCAACGCGAAGGCCGCCAAAGAAGCCGCCGACGAGTGGAAAAAGACCGCTGCCAGCATCAACGACTCCATCACGGATGCCCTGATGCGCGGGTTTGAAAACGGCAAGGGCTTCGCTGAAAACCTGCGAGACACCATCACCAATATGTTCAAAACCCTGGTGCTACGACCTACGGTCAGTGCCGTGGTCAATCCCGTTGCCCAGGGTGTCAACAGTGCGATTGGGTCTTTTGGGTCGTCGGCCATGGGCGGCGCGGCAGGCTCTGAGGGTACCGGCCTGCTGGGCCAGGTGGGTGGGTATTTGGGATCGGTGGAGATTGCCGGATCGTCCATGGCCGCCATCGGCAGCAGCATCACCACAGGCTTTTCGGCAGGTTGGGCAGGTATGAGCACCACCGCCGCCGCTGAGGCCTACACCGCAGCCGGGATGACGGGCACGGCCACGGGCTTGAGCGCCGGATCGGCCGTGGGGTCCGCGCTGGCGGCCATCCCCGTATGGGGATGGGTGGCCTTGGCAGTCGCGGCCCTGAGTGATTTCAGCGGCGGGCAAGAATACACGACTGGGAGCGGCATTCAGGGCAATTTCAACAGTGCCGGATTCAGCGGGAAAAATTACCAGACCTGGCAAAACGATGGCTCCAAGGGGTTTTTCGGGATCGGTGCCTCGGGCTCCAGCAGCGGCACCAACTACTCCAGCATTGACACAGCGTTTACCAAGCAGCTGAACCAAGCATTTACGGGCATGCAGATGGCAGGCACGGGTATGGCGGTGTCTCTGGGGCTTGATGCCCAAAAGATCACGGACTACAGCCACGACATCAGCGTGGCCCTGGGTGCTGACGCTGCAGCCAATAAAGTTGCCATTGAGGCCATGCTGACCGATGTAGCCAACGGCCTGGCCGCAGCGGTTGCGCCTGGCATTGCGCAAATGGCGCGTGAAGGCGAGGATGCCAGTACCACCCTCAAGCGCCTGAGCACCAGCGTCATCACTGCGAATGGATGGCTGAGCATGCTGCGCAATCGTCTGTTTGCCGTGTCTTTGGCTGGTGGCCAAGCCGCCAGCAAGCTTGCGGATGCCTTCGGAGGGCTTGACCAGCTCACCGCCAGCAGCCGGGCTTTTTACGAGGCCTACTACAGCGACGGTGAAAAGGTGGCCAACAGCCAGGCACAGATGACGCAAGCACTGGCGCAGTTGGGCATTGCATTGCCCATCAACAAGGACGCCCTGAAAGCACTGGCCGCCACATTAGATATGAATACGGAATCCGGCCGGGCTGCGTATGCCACGCTGCTGCAAATCGCACCGGAATTC
>NZ_JAUYQD010000100.1 GCF_030697375.1 Rhodoferax sp.
CGTCACGGTGGGCGACGTCACAGTCACCATCAACCGCGTCAAGACCGACGGCACCGTGGCGGGCTCCACCCAAACCGACGCCCTGCAGTCCGACCTGATCACCACGGCCGGCAACGGCTCGGTGGTGCTCACCAGCACCACGGGCTCCATCGTCTTGAACGACGGCACGGCCGCCACGGACAACAGCGCCATCAGCGCCTTTGGCAGCGGCAACGTCCTGGTCCAGACCCTGGCAGCCGACGGCGACATCACGGTTAATGCGGATATCAGCAGCACTACGGGCTCCATCAGCGTGCTGGCGGGACGCAGCGTCACCTTGGCCGCAGTGGCCAATATCCGTACCACCGGCACGGGCGCTGTCCTTGTACAGGCCACGACCGGCAATGTGGTGATGCCCGACTCGACCATTTCGAGCGGCACGGGCACGGTGAACGTCAGTGCAGGCGGGTCCTTGCAACCGGGCGTGGTCGCCACCCAGGGTGATGTGGCCATGGGCGCAACCCCAGGCGGTGTGGTGGTGTTCAACCGTGAGACCGATCGCCAGGGCGAGAACATTGCCGTAGTTGCGGACCGGGTGGATATCCAAGCCGGCTTGGTCAGCGGGGGGGCCGTTTTGGCGGTGGCTCCGCTGGCTCCCAGCGGTGCGGCCACGGTGCCTGCCGGTATCGTGATTGGCGGTGCGGACGCGGGTACGGCCTTGCACCTGAGCCTGGACGAGGTCAACCTGATCCAGGATGGATTCACCCAGATTACCTTTGGCAACCACCAGGTGAACCAAAGCATCGTGTTGCAAGGTCAAAACAATGTCGGTGCAGCCGCGCCCGTGGTCTTCAAGGACCCGCTGATTCTGGACATTGCCGGTGCGGGCGGAAATCTGAGTGTGAACGGCCAGTTGCAGGGCGACACCCTGACCGTGCTGGGCACCCTGGCCACCACCACCACCACGTTGGTCGATGCCAACATCAGCATGGGGGGCAATGTCACCCTCAATGGGCTGCTCCAGGTGGACAGCGCTTCGGTGATTACGGCCGGCACCGCCAGCGCAGGCAACATTCTGGTGACTGGAAATATTGCCGGTGTGGGGGGCGAGGCTGAAACCTTGAGCTTGCGCGCCAACGGCGGCAATGTTGTGGTGAACGGTACGGTTGCGGGTATTGATGGCCTGAACGTCACGTCTGCGGTGAACGTCACTTTCGATGAAACGGTGGCGGTGACGGGCAACCTGGCCATCGATGCCACCGGTGTGGTCACCTTCAACAAGGCCCTGACGCTGTCGGCTGCAGGGACCTTGACCATTCGCGGCGCCACCAGTGTGGTGTTTGAAAACGGGGTGACCGTGCAGGTGGCCGGCAATGTCACGATTGACGCCAAATCTCTGAGCCTGCTGGGTGGAGTCGATTCCTTGAACTCCAGTGGCGGTGTGCTCAGCATCACCTCGTCGTTTGCCAATAAGAGTGTGGTCTTGGGGGCATCTGCCACCGATGCACTTGCATTGACCGCCACTGAAATCAATGCCATTGGCAGCGGCTTTAGCCAAGTGGTGATCGGAGATGGAAGCGGCGACATAGCCTTGAACGGCAACCTCGACTTTAGCTCGCTGGCGGCCAGCACCGGCATCGACCTGCGCGCTGAAGACCTCACGATGGCGGGCGGTACCACGCTATTGACCGACGGTAGGGATATTCGGTTGTCTGTGGCCAACGGCCACACCATGGCGATTGCCAAGGTGGACGCGCGGGGCACCACCTCCAGTGGTGTGGTGAGCATCGACGCTGGCAGCGGCACCGTCACGGACACCAACAACGACACCGCGGTAGACATATTCGCCAAGGGCGTGAATTTCTATGGGTATGGCCCCGACAGCGCCTCCGCTGGCAACGTATTGGAGGTTCAGGCCGAGGTGGTTCGCGTTGCAGCACCGCAGGGATCGGTCGTTCGCTATGCGGACGCCGAAGGCAATATCCACTTCGACTTCATCAACGCTGGCAAGTCTTATGAGCAGTTGGTGGTGAAGGGCGCCGCCACAGTGACCCGGGTTACAGAGGACCCCAGCACCTTGCTCAGCAAAGACCGTGACGCACTTCTGGCCGCTGGCATACCTGCCTCCAGCAGCCTGGTATCGGCTATGGTGCCGGTGAGTGCTAAATCCATGATGTCTTTTGACGTGCGACCGGCCAGTGCGCCCAGTGCCATGGCCGTTAGCCGTTACCTGAGTAGCGTGGACAACACCGGTAACGGAGTTACGTTGCAGTTGCTGGACGCTGCGCCAGCAGACGATTCTTTGCTGTCGGATGCAAGTTATGGCATAGCAGAGCGTTTGCGGCAATCGTACGTACTGGGTTCACCGGGCGAGCAGCCCTTGGTGAGCGGCCTTGAGACGTTCAGCCAAGATACCTTCGAGTACTGGGTAGATAGTTTGTCACTGTGATAAGAACCATAAGAAAGCGAAACCCACTATGCATTTTTCCTGTCAAATCATTCACCGTGGAGCCGGTTTGGGCCTGTTGCTGCTTGGCGCTTTACTTTCCGCTTGTGGTGGAGGTGGCGGCGGCGGCGGGGGCAGCACCGCCGCGAACGCCGTGGTCACCGCTATCTCGGCAGGCCGGGTGCTGGAGGGGACCACATTGATGCCTTTTACGGTGACCTTGAACCGGGCCGCCTCTGCCGCACTGGAGGTGACTTACCAGGCCGGTGTGGTGGCTGTGGCCGGGACGAGCAACCAAATTCCTCCCTTGAACACGGCCACCGGAGGCAGTGCGTGTACCCCAGGGGTAGACTTCATCACGGTGACGGATGGCAGGCTCACCATTCCTGCCGGGGCCTCCACGGGGACTTTCTATGTCACGGTTTGCGCGGATACGGATTTTGAGCCCAATGAGACCTTTGCGGTGAACTCGGCCTTGTTGGCAGACAACAATGGGCGGGTGACGGCCACCATTGTGAATGACGATGCGGGGGGGCTGAACGGCACAGGCTCCGTCAGCATGCTGGGAGGCGTGGCCGCCTTTGGTCGTGATGTGGATACGCTGACGAACAGCAGTTCCGATGGCCCGTTGGGCTTTTCGTTTGAAAAAGCAACGGACTGCACCACGGACAAGGTGTCGGGTCTGGTGTGGCTGAGGTCAGAGTCGCCTGCGGCGGTGAATTTCAGTGCAGCAGCTACTTATCGAGACAGCGTGAATGCATTGGGCTCGCCTTTGTGCGGCAGGACAGACTGGCGCATTCCAACGGCGGGTGAGTTGATCTCTTTGATGGATGCCAGTAGCAAGGCATCGGACACGCCATTTCGCCCCAATGCCGATGCCTATGATGGCAGCAACACCATGGCGGGGATGTATTGGACCCAAGAAGAGGGGGTGACCGGCGCCTTGTCCACCAACGCTTTTGCTTTGGACGCCAGCAACAACGGTGTGGTGTCCTTTGTGGCTAAAACGAGTACCTTGCAGGTGCGCTTGGTGCGCGGTGGAGCAGCGACCACGCCAGCATGCGACAACTCGGATAGCCGCTTCTCCGTGTTGACCGATGGGACCGTGCGAGATACCCGCACGGAACTCGTCTGGAAACAGTGCCCGGAAGGGACTTCGGGCACGTCATGCGCCACAGGTGCTGTTGCCACCTACTCAACTGCGGATGCTTTTGTTGCACAGGTGAATGCCGTGAATACGGCGTCCTTCGCCGACCGCACCGATTGGCGTTTTCCCAGTCGCAATGAAATAGCTTCGCTGATCAACAGGACGTGCACTGGCAATTTCGCGGCCCCTGCAAGTGTGTTTCCGGTCAATGGAACCCTGAATTACGTGAGTGGCACTTTGGACGCGAACGCTGCGACTTCACGGGTTTGGTCGGCCAACTTCGCCGAAGGGGGCGTTGGCCCGGTCCCTATCACTGCCGGTATGCACTTGCGCTTGGTGCGCGGCGGGCAATAGACCCCCATGGACAAGTTGCCTATCGACAATGTGATGGATGACCCTCAGTGGCGTCCCATGCTGGACGAGATCCATGACCATTTGATGTATGTGCTGCAGGATCGCCTGGGCTGGCAGTCTATTTCCAGCCCGGAAATGTCGCTCGGTGGTGGGCACGTGGTGATACGGTTTGAAAAAAACGGTGCACGCATGGTGTTCAGAGTTCCGCGGCATGGGGTGCAGCAGCTTAAAAGGAGCATGCTGGCCTACCGGCACCTGGGGCACTTGGGCTTTATGCCTGAGAAGATCTATCACGATGGCAAATGCATACTCGAAAGCCATGCCGAAGGTGTCGCACTGAACCCCACGGTGTCTGATGCTGTGTTGGCACAGTTGGCCACCCAACTGGCCCAAATGCATGCCGTGCCAGCACAGCAATATGGCCCGCTGGACTTTGATTTGCAGGGAAGTCACGCCCATGCCGCCGCTTATTACCTGGGCCGCCCGCCCATCACACTAGACCGCTCCGAGGCCGATTTGACGCCCGCGCAGTCGGACGTTTTGGATGCGGCTTTGCTGCAGCTTGCCGCCATCCCCGCCGACCTGATCACCGCAAAAACCTTTCTTGGCCATGGCGATTTATGGCGCAACAATATTTTGGTGGACAAAGACATGTTCACCATCATCGACTGGGACCGCATTGGCGCTTATCCGCGCGAGTACGACCTGGTTTTTTTGTTGGAGGCGGACTTGTCAGCGCGGCAAAGGGGCATTTTTCTTGAACACTATGGGCACACGGTGAACCTGGGCTTGTTGAAATGGTTTGCCAAGCGCAGAACCTTGCTGAACCGCGGCTTGCGCCTGCCGAAGATGATCCAAAAAATCACAGAAATTGATGTGATTTGAGATGAACTACGCGCTGGAGGCAAACAACTATCTGTTCTTGCCCAACTTTATATCCAGAGAGCGGGCCTTGTCTTTGGCGCAGGGCTTGCAAAAGCACCATGCCTTGCACCCCATGCCGCCAGACCCACTGGTGCCAGGTGCCCCGGCAATTTATAACTATTTGCCTTTTGTTCGGCTGTTGGTAGAGAAAATACCGGAGGTGGAGGCCCTTTGTGAGGAGCGGGTTTTACCCACCTATACCTACGCTCGCCTTTACAGCCATGGCGAATCCCTGCGTGCGCACGAAGACCGCGATGCCTGTGAGCTGAGCTTGACCCTGAATCTCGATGCCGACCAGGTATGGCCCATCTGGCTCAAAACCCCTGGCGGGGATGCCGTGGCCGTTCACTTGCAAGCGGGAGATGCCATGATGTACCTGGGATGCCAAACCACCCATTGGCGTGAGCCTTTTCAGGGGGGGCGGTGTTGCCAAGTGTTTATGCATTACGTTTTTTCTTTCGGACACCGAGCCTATGCCTACTTTGATACACAACGTGCCCCCTGACGCGGCCGCGATCGCGTTGGACACCAATCACCTGCACAGCTATGTGGTGGTGATTGAAAATGCACTTCCGTTAGATTTTTGTGACGCAGTGGTGGCCGAGTTCAATGACCCGCAGGAATGGAACTCGGCCCTGGTGGGGCACCAGGGCAGTGTGGACCGCAACATCCGAAATGCCGATGTGATTTCATTGTCAGCGGGTGCTGTGTTGCAAAAAAATGCCAAACAACGGGAGAAATTCGATGCCACTCTGTATGGCGCTTGCCGGAATGTACTGCGGCAATATCAGGCGCTGTTTCCGCATTGCCGGATTGTGGAAGGCATGGGTTTTGAGTTGTTGCGCTATTCCACCGGCGGCTTCTACCGAACCCACACCGATTCATTTAAAAAAGTGCCGCGCGCGCTGGCATGTTCCTTTGCGTTGAACGATGCCTTTGAGGGCGGGCACTGGTCATTTTTTGAGGGCCAGAAGACGCTGAATCCCCCCAAGGGCTCCGCGGTGCTGTTTCCGTCCAATTTTTTGTACCCGCATGAAATTACCGAAATACGCAGCGGCACACGTTATTCCATCGTGACCTGGATGATCTGACTATTCACGAAGCTGCGCCGTCTGCCCCTTTTGAAGATTTCGGGCTCCGACAAGCCGCAGCCCATGGGTCAGAAGGAGTAACTGATACCCACCGCAAACACGGGCATGTTTTTGAGCTTGTTCATTGCATTTTGCAGTTCAGCGGTCTCGTTGGCAACATTGGTCGCGGTGAGGTTGGCCTGTTGAACAATGGTCGCTTTGGGATTTTGGAACATCACGCCGAGATCGAAAGTCACCCCAAAGCCCTTGGCGTACTTGGGCTTGCTTGAATACCCCACCCCCAAATAAGGGGAAACTCCGTCGCTCATCTTCACTTCAGCATTGACCGTGGTGGCCACACCGTCGACTTGGCCAACACCCGAGATGGATATCTTGTTGTTATTGAACACGGCGCCGCCAGACACCCTAAACCCATCGCCCATGGGGTACCAGTCCGCCACAATCTGCGCCGAGCTTAAGTCCAGCTTGACGTTCAGGTTGGAGCCGGGGCCAAAATCGCCAATATCTCCGGTAAACGCCTGGTTGTAGCCACTCAGAACCCCGCGCACGGCCCAGTCCTCATCCACCGAGGCGGCGTAACCCAGTCCCACCCCATTGGTGCCGACTTGGGTAAAAACCGTGCCCATGTCACCCGCGACCGCCCCTAGTGGTAGCGCTGCGACAATGAGGGCCAGCCATGACTTTTTAGGTGAAATGGTCATTCGAGATTCATCCAAGTTGCGATTAAAAATACCAATGTGACCGCTTATGTTTCATTTCTAAACCGTGGGTGTAGCGCCACTGGAGGCGACTGCATTGAAACGAACGGTTGAGAGACGGCATAACAGGCCACCGCTAGCCTCGATTTATACCCCAGGATGCGACTTCTGCGTCGATTCGAAAGTGGGCTTTTTGAAGCGTGGTCAAAAATCGGGCTCGCCTAGACATATTGGAGCCAGATGGGCCTTAGTTTTTGGAAAACCCCAGTTGCTCCCGGAGTTGTTTTTGCATGAAGGCCAAATGGCTGCGTTGCTTGCTGGAAAGCTTGCCCGCACTTTTCTGAGATGACCACTGCAGGAGGCGGATCTTCAGTTTGGCGCTCACCCCATGGGGCAGGGCGGCCACCAAGGGCTTCAGCCAGGGGGGCGTAAATTTGACAATCAGCTCTTCTTCCAGCGACACGTAAGCCTGTGCGCTGCCCTGGGCGCCTTGCCGGCCCGCCCGTCCAAAAAGCTGCCAGTCGATGCGGGACGACTCATGGGCCTCGAACATCATGACCTGCAAGCCGCCCGCTGCTTCCACTTCCGGCGATATTTTGATATCCGTTCCCCGGCCCGCCATGTTGGTTGCGACCGTGACGCAGCCGAACTCCCCGGCCTGGGCCACCACCTGGGCTTCGAATTCGTGCTCTTTGGCATTGAGCACGGTGCAGTCGATGCCTTTGCTGCGCACGATGCCTGCGATTTCCTCGCTGTCCAAAATGCGCCGTGTGCCGACCAACACCGGAAGCCTTTGCTGGTGCAGCGCTTCAATGCGGTGGACAAACCCGATCAGCTTTTCTTCCCGTGTTGCATAGGTCTGTTTGGGCAAGATGTGCAAGCGGCTGGGACTGCGCGGTGGAATTCTCAGGATGAACAGGCCAAACGTCTTCCAAAGCTCCATGTCCAGCCCGTGCAATGTGCCGCTGGCACCGCTGAGGCGGTGGTAGTGGCGAAAAAACTCCTGGAAGGTCATGCGGGCCGAGATTTTCGTCAGAGGGGTCAACTCAACACCGACACGGGCTTCAATGGATTGGTGAATGCCATGGCTCCAAGACCGCCCAGGCATGCTGCGGCCGGTGCTTTCGTCCACAATGATGACCTCACCCTCTTTGACGATGTAGTGGCGGTCCAGCTGAAATACCTCACGGGCCATGACCGCCAGGCTGAAGATGTCTTCACGCCGGGTGGGCACCTGCCAGTAGCTGCTGAATTGCGCGGCCAGAGATTCGATTTTGCGTTTCCCGCTTTCGGTGAAGTGCACCGCGTTTCCCGCTTTCGCATACAGCGTGTAGTGCTCTTGAAGGCGCAGTTCCTCCACCAGATGCCGCGCCAATCGGATGGCGGTGAGCATGCTGGCTTTGTCTTCTTCGGGGCTTGCGATGATCAGGGGCGTGGTGGCTTCATCGATCAAAATGCCGTCCGCTTCGTCGATGATGACCGCGTGCAGCCCCCGCATGACCGGGTGCTTGTCCGGGCTGGCGTTCTGCAGATGCCACAGCCGGCGGCGTACCGGGTCCCTCGCCCCCAACAGCAGCAAGTCGTCCCGAAGAAAATCGGCCAAAAATTGTTTGGCGGTGGCATACACCATGGATTGCCGGTAGCAGTGTGCCAGGGCATGGGTGGGGGTCTCTCCCGTGATGGCGGCAACCGTCAGCCCACACGCGCCATACAGGGGCGACATCAATTCGGCATCGCGCGCGGCGAGGTAGTCATTGGAGGTCACGACGTGCAAGGGTTTGCCGGCCCATGCGATCAGGACCGCCGCAAGCGCCACCGCCAGGGTTTTGCCCTCGCCGGGCGCCAGTTGAATCAGGTAGCCCTCGGTCATGGCCAGGGCCGCCAACAATTGGGGAAAAGACGCCCGTTGTCCCTGGGTATGGCAGGCCATTCGGGTGACGGCCTCCAAGGCCTGAATTTTCACCCGGAGGGTGGCTTCGCAGGGGGCAAGCCCTTGCAGTTGGTGCACCGCACGCCGAGCTGCAGCAAGGTCTTGGGGTGATGGGGGCGCAATGCCGGATGGGGACTCGGGAAGTCCGGCATGCAAGGCGTCCACGGCTTGCCATAGTTTGCGGTGGCCCTGGCCCGTTTGGTGGCGGGCCAGGGCCAGCCAACCCTGCAGGCTATACCAGGGTGTCAAGGACGGATTGCGCGGGGCGTGCCAATGGGGTGGGGCGGGAGCAGGCATAGCCAGAATCAGAGTGCGTACCGTTTCTGCACCAGTTGCTTGACCGCCCGGTAGGCCTGCACGTAGAGCGGCTGCGATGCGAGTTCAATGCGCAGCGTGCCAGACAGGCCGTGCAGCACCGTCATTTCGCGCAAGTGCGCCGCGGGTATGTCGGCGCGCAAAAGGTAGAAGCTTTCCTTGGCCCGGTCCCCGGCCGGTTCGTTCGTATTGACCGCGATCTCCCCGCCACCGAGCCAGCCCAGGGCGACCGAAGGCAGGCGCTGGCTTTGGTAGGGAATGATCGTCACCAGAGGCAGCAGCACATTGAAGTCTGCCTGCCCCGCCAAGCGCAGCTCGGTTTTTTTGAATGCTTGCTTGAAAAGAAAATCGGCTTCCTCTTGGGCCACGATGGCCACGAACCGGAAGCTGCGCCGGTCCACGATCTCACCCAAGGCAAACCCGCGTTGCTGCCAGGAGCCCACCAACTCGTGGAGTTCCGGGGCGACCCATTCCCCGTCTTGGTCGGAGACCACGTCCAAACGCTCCAGTTGCTCCTGCAGGTCCTGCAGCCGTGCATCCAGTGCATCGAGTTTTTGTTGAAAGGCCTCCAGTTCACTGTGGGACCGGTGGAGCGCCTGGCGGTACTGGACCTGGGCTTCCTCCCTGGCATGTTCAACCATGCGGATGTCCGATTGCAGATCGGGGTTTTGAAAGCTGGCGATGCGTTGTCCCTTGCGCACCCGGTCGCCATGGCGTGCGTACAGCGTGTCGAGTTTGCCCGGTGTTTGCAGGTACAGATGGCTGGAATCATTGGCTTGCAGGATTCCCTGTGTCTTGATTGCATCTGGAAAGGGAATTACGGCGCTCACCACGACCAGTGCAACGCCGATGGCTGCCGTGGTGCCTAGGGCGCGTTGTCGGTTGGCCTGCGTGGCGTTGCCACGCAAATGCTTGCCCAACTGGTACAGCGGGGCAATCAGCTTGCCATAGAGGGTCATGCCCAGCACCAGAAGCCCCAGTGGCAGCCACTGGTCCAGCAAAAACAGGCTGATGCCCAGCGTCACGACCATGAGGTAAACGAAACTGAGCAGGCCGTACAGCGTTAACCAGTACCACTCGCGTTCATCGCTGGCTTTGCTCTGGGCCGCAATCGTGCCCAACAGGTAGCGATCGCCAAAATACTTCCATTGCTGCTGCGCTTTTTGGTACAGATTGGGTATTTCAGCAAAGTCGCTCAACATGTAATAGGCATCAAAGCGCAGCAGCGGGTTGCCATTGAACAAGATGCTGGAGACAGAGCCGATCAGCATCACATTGAAAGCCAGGCTATGGGTCAGGCCGGGCCCGGTATTGGCCCAGACCAGGGCCCCTGCGGCCGCAAAAAAGAACTCAATTGCCATGCCGGCAAAGCTGACGTAAATCCGGTGCCAGCGGTTGGGAAATCCCCAACTGCTGGTCGCATCCACATAGGGCAGGGGTGTCAACAGCAAAAACATGACACCAAAGGTCCGCACCTCGCCGCCAAACCGTTTGCAGACAAACGCGTGTCCGGCTTCGTGAAACAGCTTCAATGAACCCAGGCAGACGTACAGCCAGGGCAAATTGCCAAGGGATAAGACCCCTTCGGACTGGTCTATGAGCGCACTGCGGTGGTTAAAGGCCGTCAGAAGGCCCCCTAGCATCACCATGAGCCACACCGCAAACGCGCCCCAACCGGTCAACATCAGGACCAGAGGCTGGATGCGCTTGAGCCAGGGGTCCGGGTTCCACAGCGGAATTCGGACGTAAAGGAAGGAGGCCAGTTTTCCCAAGACTTCCTTGTTCTTTTGCTTCTTATAACGTTCGATGATGGCTTCGTTGTCGGGCTGCTGCAAGGAGTAAAGCAAATTCGACAGGTGCAATTGGGAGAGCAGCTGGATGACCTCTTCCTGGCTGGGCGCATCCTCAGGGTGGTGGTTGACAAACTCTTCCCAGACCTCTTCGACCGTTTTGCTGGTTTGCAAGCTGCGGATGAAGTTGCAGGCCTGCGCAGAGGCACGGAAGTAGCGCTGGGTGTAGGTGTCCTGCAGCACATGCCAGGTTTGGCCACGAAAACTCTGGGCCTTGACTTCCACACTGGGCAGCAGGGCCACACGCAGGCCGGACACCCGAAACCATGAGTCGCTGAAGATCGTGGAGGCCATATCAGACGCGTTGTAGGACAGCTACCACCAAAGCATGAGCCGCAGGTTGTCTACCACACGGTGCGTCAGGATCCACACAATGCTTTTGTCGCCGACATCAATACGGGCCAGGCCTGTCATGCCAGGGCGCCACCAGGCTTGCGGTGCTTCCAGCAATTCGGCGGTAATCATGAATTGGTTGCCTTCCTGGCCTTTGACTTGCGCCACAGGAATCACCGAACTCACCCGGATGGGAATGTTGTGGTCCGCATGGCTGAGCAAGGCCACTTCTCCGCTGGCGCCGGCTTGGATATGCCGCATCTGCCGTTCTGAAACCATCAGCGTGGCGTACAGGCCTTCGACCTTGGCAAGCTTGAAAATCCGGTCTCCTTTTTTAACCGGAGCCCCCAGCAGGTCCTTTCTTTCGCCCTCCACGATCACCCCTTCGAAGGGCGCTTTGCTCTGGGCCTGCTGCAAATAGCTTTCTATGCGCTGGGCTTTGGCCAGCGACTGCTCCAGGCGGGCTTGTGCAATTTCTGTTTCGGCCAGATGCCCTTCGGCGCGGCTCTTGTTGACCTCGGTTTCCGCGCGGCTGATTTCGGCCCCCAGTTCGGAGTGCTGCTGTTCCAGCTCTCGGGTGTCCAGGGATACCAGCAGGGCGCCTTCTTTGACCAGGTCGCCTGCCGTGGCGTGCACCTGGTCAATGCGGCCATCAAATTGCGCACTGATCAGGCGGGTCGCTTCGGTGTTGAGCTGCGCACTCGCATCCACCCGGTAATGCCAGCTACCCAGCACCAGGTACAGCAGCAGGCCCGTGAGGATTACGGTCACCAGTTTGAAGGTGCCGTGTTCCGGTCCAAACACCGCTTCCGACAGGGTGTGCAGGTAGCGGGTCAGGCGGCGCTGGGGGCCCAGTGAGCGCAGCCTTAAATCAGACAGCCTGGGTTCAATGAGTTCCAAGGACAGTTGCAGGTGGTCCAGCTCTGGATCGGCCAAGGTGGCCGCCGAAAACGCCAGCAACAAAACGGCATGTGTCATGCCCTGCGCATTCCGAATGGGGAGCGCCACAACCCGCTCCACCTGCATCTCCTTGGCGTATTCAGCCATTCCCTGGTGGTCCAGTTCTCCATGGTCGGACGCCGGCCACCAGACTTCATGGCCCTGCAAGATGGCCGCAGACAAGGCATTTTCAATCAGCTGGGTTTGGCGGGAGTTGCGCTCAAACCGGTCCAGGTGGCTGATGGCGACCACCTCGGTGCGTTGTGCGTCTACCCAGCCGAGGCTGGCCTGGGTCAATGTCCACGCACTGGTTACGCCATTGACCAAGGTCAGGCATGCGGAATCAAAGCTGTTTTGCTGCATGACCTCCGCCGCCAGGCCCAGCATGCCGGTCAGCCCCGAGGGTGTCGCACTGGCGGTGGTGTGTGCGCTGCTGGGGCCAAAGTGGGTGCACAAGAGGGCGCGCAAGGTCAATTCGTTGAGTTGCGGGCGTTCTTGCGTTTTGATGTTCAAGACCAAAAAGCTGGAGGCCAAGCCTTGCAAGGCCACCACCAGGACCAGCCACGTTTGCCCATCCGGGGCCTGTGCCGGGGCCTGGGCATAACCGTTGGCAGACGCCCTGGCCAGCAAGTCCATGCCCGGCGGCAGCGCTTGCAGAGGCGACCAGCTGGGCAGTTCCGAGGACCGCCCCAGCAGTTCAATGCTGTCAGAGGGTGGGCTTTGCCGGATGATGGCCGAATGGCTGGCTTTGCACAAATGGCGGATCAGCAGACAGTAGCGATCCCAATCCAGCTCGGACTGCGGAGTTTTGAGAAGCTGGTGCAGTTGTTCAATCAGGGTGCGCGCATCCAATGCCCCATGGGATGCGGTGCCGGAGTGGTCTGCGGTTGACGGGGATGGCGCTGTATTCACCGGGTGGGTTCTTTCGTCTGGTCAAAACAGGCGGTCAGTTACGCGGTGCACCGGATTTGAGTTCGATACTGCCTTTGATCCCCGGCTTGATGCTCAACTGGGGGTTGGCGAAGGTGATCTTGATTTCCACCAGCCCGCTGGCGGGGTCTGCCACCGGTGAAATGAAGGTGATACGCCCCGTGGTTTGACTGACTGTGCTGCCACTCTCCAGCGCAATATTTTGGGAGGCTCCAACTTTGAGCCCCCCGACTTCCTTGTGCGGAATCGCCAGATGCAGCACAGCCGTTGAAGGGTCTACCAGCAAAATAATGGCGTCCCCTGGCTTGGCCCATTCGCCCACCTGGGGGATGACCTTGGTCACGATGCCATTGATGGGTGCGGTGATATGGCGCTGCAGGCGCTCTCGTTCGGCGGATTCGTAGTCCAGGCGCTCGCGTTTTTTTTGTGCGACGAGTTGGTCGACGCGGCCTTTCGATGCCAGATATTCAGCCTCCAGCCGGAGCAGCTCATCTTTGCTGACGGAACCGGTTTGCTTGAAAACGGCCTGTGCGTCGTTGAAAAGCGTGGACAAAATGGAAGTTCGCTCGCGGGCGGCAAGCAATTCGCTCTGGTCCTCGAAGATCACTTTGCGCCTGTCACTCTCGATGGTCTGAAGCCGGTCATCCAGCAGCAGCAGTGTTTGGTCCGCCTTGACATATTGCCCGGGAGCAACCAGCCGCTGCATGACCAGGCCAGCAACCCCTGCGCTGAGGGTGATGTCATGCAGTGGATACACCAAGCCGGAAATGGTCCGCGCCTGGGCGCCGCAGGCGTGTACCAGCAGCGCAAAACAGAATGCGCTGGCGGGCCAGTGGCCGCGCCACGGCACCTTTGCAGGGGGCTTGCCGGAAGTGACATTCATAGTGAACCCTCAACGGTCAGGAAGTGCTTCGGAGATATGGATGCCATTGTCAGACAGCAGGCTGCCTTGGACGTACTGCAGCAGGGCCAGCGCCACTTCGTAGCGAATCTGGTTTTCCAGCATTCTTTGTTTGGATTCAATGTAATCGGCCTGCTTTTGAATCAAATTGCTGATCGACCCCGAGCCAATTTGCACCCTTTGCCGTTCGTTGTCAAAAATACGCTGTCGCAGTTGCACTTCTTTGCTGCTCAGGTCCAACACGCCCTGTGCGTTTTCCAGATCGCCCTGGCGAACGGCCAGGTCGTTGGTAAAGGAGTTGCGGATAGCCTGCAGTTCCAACTCCGCTTGAGTCAGGCGCGAGCCTTGCGCCAGGAGCTGCTGCATGGCTTTTTGGTTGCCACCCACGGGAATCTCAAAATTCAGGCCCAGGTACCAGTCGGGGTAATTGCCCTGCCCCGCGGTTTTTCGGGCTTCCTCCGGTTTGTTGCTGAAGCCGGTCCCACCATAGCTCATGACCAAGTCCATGACGGGCAGTGCCTGATTGCTGGCGAAATTCAGACGTGTCTGGGCCTGTTGCTGGCGCAGCACGGCAATTTGGTACGGCGTCCACAAACGCAGCACCTGGTCTATGGGCGGTGTCGGAGACGCTGGCGGCGAATTGGAGGAATGCAGTGGCGGCGCTATGGTCATGGGCGCAAGGTCGCTCCCGAACATATTGATCGCGGTGGACAGTTTGCTGCGGGACTCCAGCAGCGCTTGCAGACTGCGTGCCAACTCCGCCTCCCGGTTGAGTACGGCGCCACGCATCTCCAACAACGCGCTGGCCGGCGCACGCCCTGCAGAAACCCGGGAGCTGGCATCCGCCATCAAGGCTTCGCTGCTGGTCATGGCCTCTTTGCGCAGCGCCACCGTTTCCTGGGCCCGGTACAGCTGCCAGTAGAGGGTCAGGCCATCAATACTCGCCTTCAAGGTCTGCTGAACCAGCTGCTGCAAGGAGATCTGGTGCTCCAATTCCGCGATGCGCCGGTCTGTCTCTGTCACCGCACGCCCTGCGTTGCGCAGCAAGGGCTGTTTCAGCGTGATATTGAGCAGATTGGTGTATTCGGTGTCGTACGCCGATGTCTTTGAAATGAGGTTGTTGCTTTTGCTGCTGGCCTTGTAGCTCACCGTGACTTCGGCGCCGGTGGGCAATTTGCCGCGAATCCCAAATTCGTCGTTGCGGGCGGTTTCGTCCAAAACGGCAGTGCCCGCTGTAAAGGTGTTTTGCAGGCGTTCGTCCGGTGTGCGTTGCCGATCGCGCCCCTCTTGCCGAATGCCCATGAAAAAGGTGGGCTCGTAAAGCGCCGATTCACTTTGCTCCAGATGGCGGGTGACATCGGTATTGAGTTGGCTGAATTGAATTTCCAGATTGCGGGCCACCAGCAGCCGCAAAAAGGCGTCGGGACTTAGTTTGCTCAGCTCCGGCCCAAGGCTGGCCTGGCTGGGTGCTGGCGAAGGGGGACTTTCCGCAGGGCCGAGGTCTGGTGCCGCATGCGCACCAAGCGCCGCGCTTGCCAGCAGGGCACACGCCGCCGAGCGCAGGATCAATCCCGTCCCGTCAGACATTGTTGGCTTCCACACACCGCATTGTCGTTTGCACCTGGGCTGTTAGAGGGGTGTTCAAAAGTCATCAAGCGTCAGCAATGAAAGCGGCGCCACCGTGTCACCCGTGGCGCCGCTTGGCATTGCAGTTTTATTTTGCCGATGTCTTGTCGTCTTGCAGTTTCACCAGACGTTCAGTTTGGGCGAGGGAGATCAGGTGTGCGTACAAAGGCGCCAAATAGCTCTTGTTCTTGATTTCCAGGAAGCGCTCGTCCGACAGGTTGTTCAAACGCTCTTCGTTCACGACGTAGCAGCCCGAAATATTCTTGACTTTGTCGTTGTCGCGGACCCGCATGTTCAGGGGCGTGAACATGTTGTTTTCCGCCAGGAACTTGCAAAAATTGTGGGTCAACCCGTCCATTTGCTGCAATTCGGCCAAATAACGTTTGACGTTTTCGATGACCTGTGTGGGCTCGCCCTTGTCATCAAAGAGGGCCGCGCCTTCCGAGTCGCTCACCAGTGAACTCGCTTCGTCAATGCAAACCACATATTGCCCGTCGGTCCCGCTGGGGGTCAGTGCAAAAGGGTAGCGGCGAATGATGGCCGGCACATAGGAGGCTTGCCATTTGCCATTCGCATCAACAAAAAGGTTTTCTCCTGCGTTCAAGCCCAGCAGCACCACGGGGCGAAACTCATCCTTTTCCTTGTCTTCCAAAAACACGATGGGGAAAATAGACGCTGCACGGGCAAACTCCTGCATCGTGACATACGCAATATGGAACTTGGACGCAAATTCAAAGCCTGAAATGTCTTTGATTTTCTTGCCCGCATGACGTTCTTTGTTGACAGGGACCACTTGTTGAAACACCGTAAATACTCCTCGTAAAAATTGAGCGAACCAAATTGCCGACAGTGGCAATTGAACAGAAAAAACGTCCAGGATCACGCTGTCGTGACACCAACTTCATCATATCTGATACATGTCAAAGATGCGGGGCATTGTGTCGAGTAAGAGTGTCCGCGCGTGGGATTTTTACCCGCAAGCCGCAGCACCTCCATTCGGGTGAAATGCCTTGGTAAATAAAGGGTATTTATTGCCTCAAGCCCTTATAAATACTGCGTAGGCAGCTATGAATTAGATAGCGTAAGTGATCGAAATGGGGGCGTGGTCGGAGAACTTCTCAGCCTTGTAAATGGCATGGCCGCGCGCCTGGGCTGCCAGTGCAGGGGTCGCCAGGTGGTAGTCCAAGCGCCAGCCCACGTTCTTGGCGTAGGCCTGGCCGCGGTTGCTCCACCAGGTGTAGCAATCGTCGGTGGCCGCAGGTTCCAGCGTGCGGTAGACATCCACCAGACCACCGTCGCCCAGCAGCTGGGTCATCCAGGCGCGTTCTTCGGGCAAAAAGCCGGAGTTTTTCTTGTTGCCCTTCCAGTTCTTCAGGTCGATTTCCTGGTGCGCGATGTTGATGTCGCCGCAGAGAATGAATTCGCGTTCGGTTTTGAGCTGTTGCAGGTGGGGGTAGAACTCGGCCAGAAAGCGGAACTTGGCTTGCTGGCGTTCTTCGCCCGAGGAGCCACTGGGAAAGTAGGCGCTGATGATGGACATCTTGCGCGCCGGGGTGTCAAAGCGCAGCTCCACATAGCGGCCCTCCAGGTCAAACTCGTCTGAGCCGTAACCCACGATGACATCGCTGGGGGTGTGCCGGGTGTACACCGCCACACCGGAATAACCCTTTTTCTCGGCATAGTGGAAGTGGCCCTGCAGCTCGGCCAGTTGTTCAAACTTGCCCGCCACGTCGGCGGCCTGCGCTTTGACTTCCTGCACACAAATACAATCGGGCTGCGCCTGCGCGAGCCAGGCTTCTAGTCCTTTGCTGGTGGCGGATCGTATGCCATTGAGGTTCAGGCTGGTTAACTTAAACAAGGAATTTCCCATGTCGATTCAAGACCCTTCACAGGACCATTTAGCCCAGGAGTTTGTGCAGTTTGCGGTGGAGTGCGGGGTGCTGCGCTTTGGTGAGTTCAAGACCAAGGCGGGACGCATGAGCCCGTATTTCTTCAACGCGGGCCTGTTTGACGATGGAGCCAAGCTGGGGCGTTTGGCCGAATTTTATGCGCAACGCCTGCTGGCCAGTGGGATTGAATTCGACATGGTTTTCGGCCCGGCCTACAAGGGCATTCCGCTGGGAGCCGCGCTGGCTGTCGAGTTGGCCCGCCGGGGACGCAACGTGCCCTTTGCCTACAACCGCAAGGAAGCCAAGGACCACGGCGAAGGCGGCACGCTGGTGGGCGCGCCTTTGCAAGGGCGGGTGTTGATTGTGGATGACGTTATGTCAGCCGGCACCGCGGCGCGTGAATCCATCGCCATCATCCAGGCCGCCGGTGCCACACCGCATGCGGTCTGCATCGCCCTGGACCGGCAAGAAAAAGCCACCGAAAACGGGCAGGACGTACCCTACAGCGCGGTGCAATTTGTGCAGCGCAACCTGGGTCTCCAGGTTTGTGCGATTGCGAAGCTGGGCGATTTGATGCACTATCTGGAAAAGCGCAGCAGCGGCGCTACGGCCGCAGACCACCAACGGGTGCTGGCTTACCGCGAGCGTTATGGTGTCGATGAAGGGTGAGCATGCGTATCAAGGGTTGGAGTTCCGTGTGGGTTCTTTGGGCGGTGGCCAGTGCCAGCAGCGCAACGTGGGCGCAAAAACCACCGGTGATCGCGGGTGTCTACACCTGTGTGGATGCCAAGGGGCGCAAGCTCACCGCTGATCGCCCCATCCCCGAATGCTCCGACCGTGAACAACAGGTGCTCAATCCCAGTGGCACGGTCAAAGCCAAGCTCGGACCGACCCTGACCGCGCTAGAGCGCTCGGCTCTGGAGCAAAAGGTCAAGAAAGAAGAGGAGGAACAGGGACGTTTGGGGGACGAAAAGCGGCGTGAACGGGCCTTGCTGATTCGCTACCCCAACAAGGGCGTGCACGACCAGGAGCGTGCCGAAGCCTTGTCCCAGATTGCTGCGGTCGTCAAGGCGGCCAGCACCCGCATGGACGAGTTGGGCCGACAGCGGGTATCGATCGATGCCGAGATGGAGTTCTACAAAAAAGACCCCAACAAGGCACCCGCCTACCTGCGCCGCCAATTGGAAGAAAACACCCAGAGCCACGCCGTACAGCAACGCTTCATTGCTGAACAGGAATCGGAGGCCAAACGCGTCAACGCGCGTTTTGACGATGAGCTGGCCCGCTTGCGCCAGCTGTGGACCACCATTTCTAAGTAGCGACTGCCAGTTTGCTGCGCAGCAGGTCGTTGACCTGCTGGGGGTTGGCTTTGCCCTTGCTGGCTTTCATGATCTGACCGACCAGCGCGTTGAGCGCCTTCTCGTTGCCTGCTTGGAACTCTGCGACGTTTTTGGCGTTGGCGGCAATGACCGTATCGACGATGGCTTCCAGCGCACCGCTGTCGTTCATCTGTTTGAGACCCTTGGCCTCGATGATGGCGTCCACGTGGGTGCCGTCGCCTTCCCACAGCGCATCCAGCACCTGGCGAGCGGCGTTGTTGGAGATGGTGCCATCGGCGATGCGCTGGATCAAGGTCCCCAGTGTTTCCGGTGGGAGTGGCGCAGCCTCAATGCCAATGTCCTGCGCATTGAGCCGGCGCGACACTTCACCCATGATCCAGTTGCTGGCCAGTTTGGCTTGTGCGCAGACACGGGTGGCGGCTTCAAAATAGGCTGAGAGGGCGTGGCTTTGGGTCAGAGACGTGGCGTCGTATTCGCTCAAACCATAGTCTGCTTCAAAACGCGCTGCCATGGCGCGTGGCAACTCGGCCATGCTGGCTTTGACGGTGTCCACCCATTCCCGTGAAATCACCAGCGGCGGCAAATCGGGGTCGGGGAAGTAGCGGTAGTCGGCCGCGTCTTCCTTGGTCCGCATGGCACGGGTTTCCCCGGTATCCGGGTTGAACAGCACGGTGGCTTGCTGGATGGTGTGACCGTCTTCCAGTTGCTCGATTTGCCAGCGGATCTCGTAGTCCATGGCCTGTTGCATGAACTTGAAGCTGTTCAGGTTCTTGATCTCGCGCCGGGTGCCCAGGGCCTCGCCCGGTTTGCGCACCGAGACATTGGCGTCGCAGCGGAAGCTGCCCTCTTGCATATTGCCGTCGCAGATGCCGATCCAGGTCACGATTTTGTGCAGTTCCTTGGCGTAGGCCACCGCCTCGGCGCTGGAACGCATATCGGGCTCGGTCACAATCTCCAGCAGCGGTGTGCCCGCGCGGTTCAGGTCAATCCCCGTTTGGCCAATAAAGTCCTCGTGCAGCGATTTGCCTGCGTCTTCTTCCAGGTGGGCACGCACCAGGCGCACCGATTTTTTCTCATCGCCCAGGAAAAACTCCACTGATCCGCCTTGCACCACCGGAATTTCAAACTGGCTGATTTGGTAGCCCTTGGGTAGGTCGGGGTAGAAGTAATTTTTGCGCGCAAAAATGCTCTTGGGCGCGATGTGGGAGCCCACGGCCAGGCCGAACTGGATGGCGCGCTCCACCGCCCCTTTGTTCATGACGGGCAGGGTGCCGGGCAGGGCCAGATCCACGGCGCAGGCCTGGGTGTTGGGCTCCGCGCCAAAGGCAGTGGAGGCACGGGAGAAAATTTTGGATTGGGTGGAGAGCTGGGCGTGGGTTTCAAACCCGATCACCACCTCGTAGCCCATGACCAGAAGAGATTTTGTTTTTTCCATGTTCAATATCCTGCAGGGCGGGCCGTGTGGAAGTCGGTGGCCTGCTGAAAACGGTGGGCCGCGTTGAGTAGGCGGGCTTCCTGAAAATAGTTGCCCATGAGTTGCATGCCAATCGGCATGCCCTGGTCGGCAGGACTGCTTGCAAAACCCACCGGCACACTCATGCCCGGCAGTCCTGCCAGCGAGCCTGGCAACGTAAAAATGTCGGCCAAGTAGTTGGCCACCGGGTCATCGGACTTCTCGCCGATCTTCCAGGCCACCGTGGGCGCCACCGGGCCTGCAATGACATCGCAGACCTTGAAGGCGTTTTGGAAATCATCGGCAATCATGCGGCGGATTTTCTGCGCCTGCAGGTAGTAGGCGTCGTAGTAGCCGTGCGAGAGCACATAGGTGCCGATCATGATGCGGCGTTTGACCTCGTCGCCAAAACCTTCGGCCCGGGTTTTGCGGTACATATCGGCCAGGTCGCCATACTGCGCCGCGCGGTGGCCAAATTTGACGCCGTCAAAGCGGCTCAGGTTGCTGGACGCTTCCGCCGGGGCAATGATGTAGTAGACCGGAATGGACTGCTCGGTGCGGGGCAGACTGATGGGGACCAGCTTGGCCCCCAGTTTTTCGTACTCCTTCAGCGCGGCATCGACGGCCGTGCGGACATCGGCGGACAGGCCTTCGCCAAAAAACTCTTGGGGGATGCCAATGCGCAGGCCCTCAATGGAGTCGTTCAGGGTGCGCGAAAAGTCTTCCGCGGGCATGTCCAGGGAGGTGGAGTCGCGGTCCAGATCGGGGCCGCACAGGCTGGAGAGCAGCAGAGCGCAGTCCTGCGCAGTGCGTGCCATGGGGCCAGCCTGGTCCAGGCTGCTGGCGAAGGCGACCATGCCGTAGCGCGATGCACGGCCATAGGTGGGTTTGATGCCGGTGATGCCGCAAAACGAAGCGGGTTGCCGAATGGATCCACCGGTGTCGGTGCCGGTGGCCGCCGGTGCCAAACGCGCTGCCACCGCTGCTGCGCTGCCGCCGGAGGAGCCGCCAGGGATGCGTTCGGGGTTCCACGGGTTGCGCACAGGGGCGATGGAGTCCTGGCCGACAGGCGCAATGGCCGAATTTTCATTGCTGGAGCCCATGGCGAATTCATCGCAATTGAGCTTGCCCAGGGTGACCACACCGTCACGCGCTAAATTGGCGACCACGGTGGCGTCAAAGGGCGAGTGGTAACCCTTGAGCATGCGTGAGCCAGCGGTCGTGGCAAAGTCGCGGGTGACAAATATATCTTTGTGGGCGATGGGCACGCCTTCCAGCGGGCCTGCACTGCGCTGCGCAAGGCGTGCATCGGCGGCACGGGCCTGTGCCAGGGTGGTTTCCTCCTGAATGTCCACATAGGCGCCCAGTTCGGTGTGGGTGCGGCTGCGGTTCAGGAAATGGGTGGCCAGTTCGACGCTGGAGACCTGCTTGTCTTTGAGGGCCTGGGCCAAGGCGTGGACCGTCAGGTCGTGCAGATCCTGGGATGGGGAAAGAAAGGGAGATGTCATGGTTTACTTTGCAAATTACTCGATGACCTTGGGCACCAGAAAGAGACCGTGCTCAATGGCCGGCGCATTGCGCTGGTTGGCTTCCCGCTGGTCGGGCTCCGTCGCCCGGTCTTCCCGCAAGCGCAGGGAAATGTCAGAAATGGCCGCCACCGGGTGGGCCAGCGGCTCAATGCCGGTGGTGTCGATCGCCCGGATTTTTTCCACAATGGAAAAAAATGCGTTCATTTGCGTGAGCATGCGCTCACTTTCGATTGGTGCCAGTTCCAGGCGTGCCAGGTTGGCGATGCGTGCAATATCGGAAGCGGTTAGTGACATGGTACTAATGGAGGTGAAACCAAAGGTAAATTGGGTCGGAACAAGGCCTTCGGGGTGCGTTGTCCATAGGGTATCGGTTATTATCCCGCCTTTGGCCCAAGTTCTGCTAAAACGCGAATTCTGACGTCCAACTTACGATTTTTCAACGAAACAACATGGGTGATGGCGGGCCGAAGTGCCTTCTGTACCTGAGAGGATTTACGATGTTTGGGAATTTCCGTCAGTACTTTTCTACTGACCTGGCCATTGATTTGGGTACCGCCAACACCCTGATCTACGTGCGTGACAAAGGCATTGTGCTGGACGAGCCTTCCGTGGTCGCGATTCGCCATGAAGGCGGCCCCCAGGGCAAAAAAACCATCCAGGCGGTGGGCAAAGAAGCCAAGGCCATGCTGGGCAAGGTGCCTGGCAACATTGAGGCCATTCGCCCGATGAAAGACGGTGTGATCGCCGACTTCACTGTGACCGAGCAAATGCTCAAACAATTCATCAAGATGGTGCATCCACGCGGGGTGTTCAAACCCAGCCCGCGCATCATCATCTGTGTGCCCTGTGGTTCTACCCAGGTCGAGCGCCGTGCCATTCGTGAGTCCGCTCTGGGCGCGGGCGCCAGCGATGTGTACCTGATTGAAGAGCCCATGGCCGCCGCCATTGGGGCGGGACTGCCGGTGAGTGAAGCCAGTGGCTCCATGGTGGTGGACATCGGTGGCGGTACCACGGAAGTGGGCGTCATCTCCCTGGGCGGTATGGTCTACAAAGGCTCGGTCCGCGTGGGCGGCGACAAGTTTGACGAAGCCATCATCAACTACATCCGCCGCAACTACGGCATGTTGATTGGCGAGCCCACCGCTGAAAATATCAAAAAGAACATCGGCTCGGCCTTCCCGGGCAGCGAAGTCAAGGAAATGGAAGTCCGCGGACGCAACCTGTCAGAAGGCGTGCCGCGCAGCTTCACGATCTCCAGCAACGAAATTCTGGAAGCCCTGACCGATCCGCTGAACAACATTGTTTCCGCCGTGAAAAACGCACTGGAGCAAACACCGCCAGAGTTGGGGGCCGACATTGCCGACCGCGGCATGATGCTCACCGGTGGTGGAGCCCTCTTGCGCGATCTGGACCGTTTGCTGGCCGAAGAAACCGGCCTGCCGGTGCTGGTGGCCGAAGATCCGCTGACCTGTGTGGTGCGCGGCTGCGGCATGGCGCTGGAGCAAATGGAGCGTCTGGGCTCCATTTTTACCAACGAATAAGTAGCAGGCACAGCGATGCCTCTTGGTACGCTGGACAGAGATCCTCCCCCCTTCTTCCGTCAGGGGCCGTCTGCCCTGTCCAAATTGGCGGTCTGCAGCGCGTTGGCACTTTTTCTGATGGTGGCTGACGCCCGTTTCAAGGTGATGCAGCCTTTGCGTGTGGTGCTGGCCACGGCCTTGTACCCGGTGCAATGGCTGGCACTGCGTCCGGTCATTCTGGCACAGGGGGCTGGCCAGTATTTTCAATCCCTCACGGCGGCCCAAGCGGAGCAAGCAGCGGCCAGGGCCAAGCTCAGCCATTTGGCCCAGCGTGCCAACCAGGTGGAACAGTTGGCCCTGGAAAACAGCCGGCTGCGCAAATTGCTGGACCTGCGCGAGCGCCTGCAATCCCCCGCCATGGCCGCCCAGGTGCTATACGACGCAGCCGACCCTTACACCCGAAAAGTCGTCATTGACAAAGGCATGGCGGACAAAGTGGGCCTGGGCTCGCCGGTTTTGGATGAGTTCGGCGTGCTGGGCCAAGTCACCCGGGTGTACCCCATGGTCAGCGAGGTGACCCTGATCACCGACCGGGACCATGCCATTCCGGTACTCAATGTGCGCACCGGTGCCCGCGGCGTCGCTTTTGGCGACACCTCCACCCATGCCGATGCCTTGGAACTGCGTTATATGGCGGCCAATGCCGATGTGGCGGTGGGCGACTTGTTGACCACCAGCGGTGTGGACGGTATTTACCCCCCGGGCTTGCCCGTGGCGCGGGTGGAAAAAGTCGAGCGGCGCGTGGATGCCGTGTTTGCCCGCATTTACTGTGTGCCGCTGGCTTTGGTCTCGGGCGCGGGGCATGTGACGGTTCTGGAATCGCTGGCGACGCAAATCGTGCCCAGGCCCACGCCGGATGTGCCTGCCGCAAGCGGTAAGCGGGGAGTTTTGAAATGATCATGCGTCCCGGCCAGCAGTTGCTGCTGCCCGCCAATCCCTGGTTCATCTGGTTCAGTCTGGTGGTGGCGCTGTTGCTCAATATGCTGCAGAACATGGGGCTGTGGGGGCGATCCGCATGGAGCCCGGATGTGCTGGCGGTGGTGCTGGTGTTCTGGACTGTGCACCAGCCCTTGCGGGTGAGCATTGGGGCTGCCTTTGTGTTTGGGCTGCTGATGGATGCACACCAGGGCGGTTTGTTGGGGCAGCATGCCATGTCCTATACGATTTTGAGTTTCTTTGCCATCACCATGCACCGACGCCTGCTGTGGTTCACGGTGCCGTCCCAGGCGGCCCAGGTCATGCCCTTGTTTGTGGCGGCGCATGCGGTGGAGTTGGTGCTGCGCATGCTGGGTGGTGGAACATTCCCCGGATGGTGGGTGTTGCTGGCGCCTCTGATCGAAGCCGCCCTGTGGCCTGTGGCCAGTGTTTTTCTGCTGGCGCCCCAGCGCCGGGCGCCCAACCCTGATGCCAACCGGCCGCTGTAGATGTTGACCCCCACACCATGACGGAGTTGCGCAATGTCGAGGCCGACCTGGCACGTTTTCGCACCCGTGTTTTGGCGATCAGCCTGGTGGTGGTGCTGTGTTTTGCGCTGTTGCTGGCCCGGCTGGTGTACCTGCAAGTCTGGCGGCATGAGGATCTGCGGGCCCAGGCCGAGAGCAACCGCACCTCCATCGTGCCGATTGTGCCCAACCGGGGCCTGATTCTGGACCGCAACGGCGTGGTGCTGGCGAGCAACTATTCGGCCTACACCCTGGAAATCATCCCCTCCAAAAGTGGCAATATCGAACAGACACTGGACGAGCTGTCCACGGTGCTGGACATTACCGCGCGGGACCGTCGCCGGTTCAAAAAGCTGATGGATGAATCCAAAAGTTTCGAGTCTTTGCCGGTGCGCACCCGGCTGACCGACACCGAAGTGGCCCGCTTCGCCGCCAGCCGTTTTCGCTTTCCCGGGGTCGAGATCAAGGCGCGCCTGTTTCGCAACTACCCTTATGGTGAGTTGGCCAGCCATGTGATTGGCTACATCGGGCGTATCAACCAGTCTGAAAAAGCCAAAATCGAAGACGACGACAACCAAGCCAACTACCGTGGCACCGAATACATCGGCAAGCTGGGCGTGGAACAAAGTTTTGAGAGCCAGTTGCATGGCATGACGGGGGTGGAGCACATCGAGACCTCCGCCGGTGGCCGTGCGGTGCGCAAGCTCGCCAGCAACCCGGCGACACCGGGCAATGTGGTGGTCCTGTCCATTGACATCAAACTGCAAAAACTGATCGAAGACATGTTTGGTGAGCGACGCGGAGCGCTGGTTGCGTTGGACCCCAAAACGGGTGAAGTACTGGCCTTTGTCAGTAAACCCACCTTTGACTCCAACCTGTTTGTCGAGGGCATCGACCAGGAAAACTGGCAGATGCTCAATGAGTCGCCCGACAAACCCCTGCTGAACCGTGCCCTGCGCGGAACCTACCCGCCGGGCTCCACCTACAAACCCTTCATGGCCCTGGCCGCCTTGCAGACGGGCACGCGTTCCGCCACCACCTTGGTCAACGATCCGGGATTTTTCATGTTCGGCGGGCACCGGTTTGGCAGCCCGGAAAACGAACGCGGCGGCATCATGGACATGAACCGCGCCATTGTGGAGTCCAGCAACGCCTACTTTTACTCGCTGGCCAACGAGCTGGGTGTGGACACCATGCACGACTTCATGGCGCCTTTGGGGTTTGGCCAAATCACCGGCATCGATATCCAGGGCGAGGTGCGTGGCGTGCTGCCCAGCCAGGCCTGGAAACGCAAATACTACAAGCGGGTTGACCAACAAAAATGGTACGCCGGAGAAACCATTTCCCTCGGCATCGGCCAGGGCTACAACAGCTTTACGATGCTGCAACTGGCCCAGGCCGTGGCCACCTTGTCCAACAATGGTGTCAAACGCAAACCGCAGTTGGTGATCGCCACCCAGGATGCCAATACGCATCTGCGCACAGTCCTGCCCGCGCCGCCGCCGGAAGACCTGGGTTTCAAGGCCGAGAATGTGGCGATTATTCGCAAGGCCATGGTAGGGGTGACGCAGGGCGGAACGTCAACCCGGGTTTTTGCCGGAGCGGGCTACGTCAGTGGGGGGAAAACCGGCACCGCGCAGGCAGTGAGCCTGGGGAGGCAAGAAAAATACAACGCGGCCCGGATGGAGGAGCGCCAGCGCGACCATTCCCTGTACATCGCGTTTGCGCCCGCCGACGATCCCAAAATTGCACTGGCGGTGATTGTGGAAAACGCGGGTTTTGGTTCCGCATCGGCGGCACCCATTGCCCGGCGTGCCTTTGATTACTGGTTGTTGGGCCAGTACCCCAACGAGGCCGATTTGGTGGCCGTGAGCAAAGGGCAGGCCGCCGCACCGCTGGGCAAGTCCCTGGTGGCCTCCGAGGTGCCTTGGCCGCGCGGACCCATGCCCGCTGCGCCGCAACCAGCCGCCAGCGCGCCCAAAAGCGGAGGCTAGCGCAAAAACGCGTCGTAACCGGTTTTGAGAATCAGCGCCGAGACCACGGCGATGAAGACGCCACGCACAAAGCCGGTGCCGTGCTTGAGCGCCAGGTGGGTGCCCGCCAGACTGCCCAGCACGTTGGCAATGGCCATGGCCAGCACAAAGTGCCACCACACATGGCCCTTGAGGGCGAACAACAGGATGGCGGCCAAGTTGGAGGCGGTGTTCAGCAGCTTAGCTCCCGCCGAGGCGTTCAAGAAGTCATAACCCAGCAGGCGCACCAGCAGGAAGACAAAAAAACTGCCGGTGCCGGGGCCAAAGAAACCGTCGTAAAAACCAATCACCGCACCGATGCCGCTGGCCAGCCAGGCTTCGCGCCGGCCGTTGAAGTGGGGGGTGTGGTGGCGCCCCAGTTCTTTCTTGGCCAGCGTATAGGCCAGCACCAGCACCAACACCAGCGGCAGCGCCTTGCGCAAATACTGGGGCGACACCACGGTCACCAGCCAGGCGCCGCCCAGGGAGGCGGCAAAACACACAGCGGCGGCGGGTGCCAAGGCATGCCAGCGCATCTGCACCCGCTGGCTGTACTGCAGGGTGGCGATGCCGGTGCCCCACACCGATGCGCCTTTGTTGGTGCCAAATAAAGTGGCTGGATGGGTGTTGGGAAAAACGGCAAACAGCGCAGGCACCAGAATCAGCCCGCCACCGCCTACGATTGAATCGACAAAACCGGCCAGGAGGGAGGCCAAAGAGACAAGAATCAGTTCCATGCCTGCATTGTCGCACCCGTGGGAGATACGGCTTTTGCTCCTAAATTAGGAGCTGCTTGCGCAATATCTACGGGGGCTAGAGGTCGATTAGGCATAAAAAAAGCACTGGACCCGCCAGTGCTTTTGAAAGCTGCATCTTGAAGTGCAGTGTTATGTGTTCTTGTTGGCCGCTGTCATCTCCTCGGCGTCTTCTCTGGTTTGACCGTCAGTGTCTCGCAGTTGCAAAATTTTGCGTTGGCATGACTGTACTCCACCACCATCGCCTTGCCATCAGGATTTACCCTTCATTCGTGCGATTTCGTCTTCCACAATCCACTGCGCCGCTTTCTCGGCAATCATCAGGGTGGGCGAGTTGGTGTTGCCACTGGTGATCAAGGGCATCACGCCGGCATCCACTACCCGCAAGCCGGCCACGCCGCGCACTTTGAGCCGCGCATCGACCACCGCCAGGGGGTCATCCGGCGTGCCCATTTTGGTGGTGCCCACCGGGTGAAAAATGGTGGTGGCAATGTCACCGGCCAGGCGGGCCAGTTCGTCGTCGCTCTGGAACTGAACGCCGGGCTTGTACTCCTCGGGCTGGTACTTTTGGAACGCCGCTTGCGCCACGATGCGCCGGGTCAGCTTGAGCGAGTCGGCCGCCACCTGGCGGTCCACCTCGGTGCTGAGGTAATTGGGGGCAATGGCCGGGGCGTCTTCAAAACGCGCGGTCTTGATCTGCACCGTGCCCCGGCTGCTGGGGTTGAGGTTGCACACGCTGGCGGTGATGGCGTCGAAGCTGTGCAGCGGCTGGCCGAAGGCGTCCAGGCTGAGCGGCTGCACATGGTATTGCAGGTTGGGGTGGGGCTGTGCCGGGTCGCTGCGGGTGAAGGCCCCCAGTTGGCTGGGCGCCATGCTCATGGGGCCGCTGCGTTTGAACAGGTACTCCATGCCGATGCGGGCCTTGCCCCACAGCGAGCTGGCCTGGGTGTTGAGGGTGGTGGCATTTTTGACCTTGAACACCGCCCGAATTTGCAGGTGGTCTTGCAGGTTGGCGCCCACACCGGGCAGGTCCTGCACCACGGGCACGCCCCGGCTTTGCAGCAAAGGGGCCGGCCCCAGGCCGGAGAGTTGCAGGAGTTGGGGCGAGGCAATGCTGCCCGCGCACAGCAGTACTTCCAGGCGTGCCGTAGCGGTGACCATCTCCCGGCCGTCCCAGACCTGCACGCCGGTGCAGCGCAGGGGGCTGCCGCTGCCGGGGGTGGGTTCCAGCAGCAGCTTGGCGGCCTGGGCGCTGGTCCACAGCTCGAAGTTGGGCCGCCCGTAGCAGGTGGGGCGCAAAAAGGCCTTGGCCGTGTTCCAGCGCCAGCCGCTTTTTTGGTTCACCTCGAAGTAGCCCACGCCCTCGTTGTTTCCCTGGTTGAAGTCGGTGGTGGCGGGAATGCCGGCCTGCGCGGCGGCGGCCGCAAAGGCGTCCAGCACGTCCCAGCGCAGGCGCTGTTTTTCCACCCGCCATTCACCACCGGCGTTGCGGTGGCGCAGAATTTTGCGGTAGGGCGTGTGGTTGTCCTGCATCAGCTCGGGGGCGACCCCGCGCGCGCCGTGGGCCGCGCTGGCGCCCAGGTGGTGGTCTTCGTGCATCTTGAAGTAGGGCAGGCTGTGGTCCCAAGTCCAGCTGGCGTCGCCCACCAGTTGGGCCCATTGGTCGTAGTCGCGCGCCTGGCCGCGCATGTAAATCATGCCGTTGATGCTGCTGCAGCCGCCCAGCGTTTTGCCGCGCGGGTAACGCAAGGCGCGGCCGTTCAGGCCCGCATCGGGTTCGGTGTTGAACAGCCAGTCGGTGCGGGGGTTGCCAATGCAGTGCAGGTAACCCACCGGGATATGGATCCAGTGGTAGTCGTCCTTGCGGCCGGCCTCAATCAGCAGCACCCGTTTGGTGGCGTCGCCGCTGAGCCGGTTGGCCAGCAGGCAGCCCGCCGTGCCCGCGCCGATGATGATGTAGTCGAAAGTGGTGTCGCTCATGCTGTGGGTGTTCCGTGGGGATGGAGGGATTAGAGACTACCAAAGGCCCAGGCACCTTACAAAGTACCAGGGCGGGGTCCGGCGCGCAGGCTGCATTACAGCAGCAGAAAAAAGATGGCAGCCACCAGCGTGGGCAGCGCTGCGCCCAGCAGCAAACCGAGCGCGCCGATGGAGCCCTCGGCAAAACCGCTTCTCAGCAGGGCCACCCCCGCCGGGTTGGGGGCGTTGGCGATCACGGTGAGCCCGCCTCCGGCCACGGCACCGGCCACCAGCATGTACTGCGAGGTGGTGGAGATGCCTTCGATCAGCGAGCCCAGGTAGGTGAGGGCGGCGTTGTCGGTCAAGGCGGTGAGGCCCAATGCGCCAAAGAACAGGGCCGTGGGCGCCAGACCCGACACCAGGGGCTGCAGCCACCACTGCTGCATGCCGCCCAGCACCACCAGGCCCGCCAGAAAAAAGCCCACCAGCAGGCCTTCTTTGAGAATCAGCGGGCTTTGGAAGCGTGCATAGGCCTGGGTGTAACCCAGGAAGAAGAGAAACAAGCCCAGAAACAGCACCGGGTGGTGCGCCAGCGCCACCACCGCAGCCAAAAACACCAGGTGCACGGCGCTCACCAGCCACGGGATGGCGGGGCGGTCGGAGTCCACGGCAGAAAAGTCTTCCTGCGTGAGGTGTCGGCGCAAAAAGAACACCAGGACACTGGCATTGGCCAGCACGGCCAGGGTTGCCTTCCAGCCAAATGTGGTGGCCATGAAGGCGCTGTCCCAGCCCCAGGCGCCCGCCACCATCAGCACCGGCGGGGCCGCATAGGCGGTGAGGGTGCCGCCTATGGAGATATTCACGAACAACACGCCCAGGGCGGCGTATTTGAGCCGCTCGGGCAGGTCGGGGCGAAAAATCTGGGGGGACAGCATCAGCGCCGCCAGCGTCATGGCGGCGGGCTCGGTGATCAGGGACCCCAGCAAGGGCACGGCGGCCAGACCCAGCCACGCCAGCGCCCAGGGGGTCGGCACGGGCAGCGCGCGGGCGATGCCCTTGAGCAGTGCGCGCACCGCCTCCAGCACGGGGCGGGAGGCCGCCACCACCATCACCACAAAAACAAACAGGGGCTCGGTGAACTGGCGCGATTCGGCGTAGTCCATGGCGATCTGGCCACCGGCCACCACCGCCATGCCGACGATCAGCACAAAAGCCCAGAAACCGAACACCACCTCCACCTCCCCCAGCAGATGCAGCAGGCCGGCATGCCGGGGGTGGCAGTGGGCCAGGGTTTCAAAGTACTTGGCGCAAAAGGTGTGCAGCAACGCCGCGCCGAACAGGACGACGCCCAGCAGGTCGAGCAGTTCGCTGGGAAACAAATCAGGCGGCATGGGGATTTACTGCCCCGCCCAGACGGGTTTGCGTTTTTCCTGGAAGGCCTTTTGGCCCTCCCGGGCGTCGTCGGTCAGGGTGAACAGGGCAATCTGGCTTTCGGTGAAGGCCATGGATTCTTCAAACGGCATGGCCTCGGCCTTTTTCAGGGTGTACAGGCCCCGGCGGATGGCGGCGGGGGACTTGTCCAGCAGGCGCTCCAGCAGCCACTGCAGCTTGGCATCCACATCGTCGTCCACATGGTTCACCAGACAGTACTGCAGGGCCTGCGCGCTGCTGAGAGGCTCGCCGGTGATACACATCTCCACCAGCACGCGCCGGGGAATCAGGTGCTGCAGCACGCTCAAGACCTGGGCCGGAAACACCCCCACCTTGACCTCGGGCAGGCCAAACACGCAGTGGCTGGAGGCCACGGCCATGTCGCACATGGACAGCAGGCCCATGCCACCGGCCATGCAGGCGCCGTTGACCCGGGCGATCAGCGGCACACAGCTGGCGCGGGCGGCGCGCAGCAGTTGGGCCAGGTGGCCGTGGGGCTCGGAATAGTCGGTGGTGAAGGCCTGGGCGCTTTGCAGATCGGCGCCGGCGCAAAAGGCCTTGCTGCCCGCGCCGGTGAGCACGATGGCGCGGATGTCGCGCCGACCTTGCGCGGCCGTGATGGCCTGCGCCATGCCGGCCAGCACGCCATGGCTCATGGCGTTGCGGCGCTCTTCGCGGGTGATGGTCAGCCACAGGACGGGGCCGCGTTGCTCCACCGACAACTCGGCGGACGATGGAAGGGGAAATGCGTTGCGGGTGTTCATGGCCTTATTTTGCTTGCAATTGGATGCGGTGGGCCCCGGCACAACAGGTACCATGCGGTTCCACGCTATTGTGAGACCTGTGTGAGCCCCGCCGTTCCGCCCATGGATTCCCCGCCGCAGATTGCCTTTGAGACCACGCCCGAGGGGGCGTGCGCCGTGTTGCGTGGCCGCTGGACGGCGGCGCATTTGGCGGCCCCTGCCGAATGGGAGCGGGTGCAAAGCGCGCTCGCGCGCGGCCAGGCCGAGGGCGCTGCCTGTACCTGGGATTTGCGGGCGCTGCACCGCTTGGACCACACCGGCGCACAGCTTTTGTGGAACACCTGGGGCCGCCACTGGCCCGCACAGCTGCACTTGCTGGACGGCCAGCGTGCCATGCTGGAGCGGGTGGCGCGTTTCTCGGTGGTGCCGCCCCCGGTGGAACGCAGCAGTGCCTGGGGTTTGTTTGTGCAGCTGGGCGCCTGGGTTTTCAGTGTGGCGGGCCACGGCGCCGGTGCCCTGCGTTTGCTGGGCCAGTTGGCACTGGACCTGGGGCACCTGCTGCGCCACCCGCTCAAGGGCCCCTGGCGCGATATCTCGGGCCACCTCTACCGCATTGGCGCCACGGCCATGCCCATCACCGCCCTGGTGGGTTTTTTGATCGGGGTGGTGCTGGCCTACCTGATGTCGCAGCAGCTGCGCCAGTTCGGCGCCGACGCTTTCATCGTCAACATTCTGGGCGTTGCTCTGATTCGCGAGCTGGGGCCGGTGCTGGCCGCCATCCTGATCGCCGGGCGTTCGGGCTCGGCCATCACGGCGCAAATCGGGGTCATGCGGGTGACCGAAGAGCTGGACGCCATGCGTGTCATGGGCATCGCCAAGGGCTACCGGCTGGTGATGCCACGGGCCATCGCCATGGCCGTGGCCATGCCGCTGTTGACGGTGTGGACCACCCTGGCCGCGCTGCTGGGCGGCATGCTGGCGTCCGACCTGGCGATGGGGCTGACCCCCGCCTACTTTTTGTCCGCGCTGCCCAAGGCGGTGCAGTTGTCGAATTTGTGGCTGGCCCTGTCCAAGTCGGTGGTGTTCGGTGGCCTGATCGCTTTGATTGGCTGCCACTACGGCCTGCGCGTGTTGCCCAACACCCAAAGCCTGGGGCAGGGCACCACGGCGTCGGTGGTGACCTCCATCACCATGGTGATTCTGGTGGACGCTTTGTTTGCCGTGCTGTTCAAGGGGATTGGCGTATGAGCGGCCAGGCGGATGCGGCCACGCCCCCGGTGGTGCAGATCGACAAGCTGTGGTCGGTGTTTCGCGCCGACGGGGTGGATGCGGTCATCCACCAGGACCTGGACCTGCGCATTGCGCAGGGTGAGCTGTTGGCCCTTGTGGGGGGCTCGGGCGGCGGCAAGACCGTGCTCTTGCGGCAAATTTTGGGGCTGGAGACACCGGCGCGCGGCAGCGTCACCGTGCTGGGGCGGCCTGCGTCGGAACTGGGGCGCGCGGGGGCGGCCAGCCGCGTGGGCATGCTGTTCCAGCACGGGGCGCTGTTTTCGGCCTTCACGGTGCTGGAGAACATTGCCTTTCCCCTGCGTGAGCTGGGTACCTTGCCCGAAGCCCTGGTGCGCGATGTGGCCATGGTCAAGCTGCAGATGGTGGGACTGGACCCCGCCCAGGCCCACAAGATGCCGGCCGAGTTGTCGGGCGGCATGGTCAAGCGCGTGGCGCTGGCCCGTGCGCTGGTCATGGACCCGCCCCTGCTGCTGCTGGACGAGCCCACCGCCGGGCTGGACCCCGATCGGTCCGACGCGTTTTGCACCCTGCTGCGCTCGCTGCACCGGGAGCTGGGGCTGACGGTGGTGATGGTGACGCACGACCTGGACACCATTTACGAAATCAGCACCCGGGTGGCGGTGGTGGCCGAAAAACACGTGATCGTGGACGCCCCGGTGCGTGAGGTGGTGGCTTTCCCCCACCCCTTTGTGCGGGACTTTTTTCTGGGTGGGCGAGGCCACCGCGCCATGGGCTTGTTGCACGGCAGCCCGGATGCCGTGTAAAAGGAGAGACTTATGGAAAACAAATCACATGCCTTGGCGGCCGGAATATTTGTGCTGGGGGTGGCCGCCATGCTGGTGGCCATGGCGGTCTGGCTGACGCGCGACAACTCGGACAAGCGGGTGTTCGAGATCTCCAGCCGCGAGGGGGTCACCGGTCTGCAAGCCCAGGCCGGGGTGCGC
This sequence comes from Rhodoferax sp., assembly GCF_030697375.1. GTDB lineage: Bacteria > Pseudomonadota > Gammaproteobacteria > Burkholderiales > Burkholderiaceae_C > Allorhodoferax. Next base: position 33,831 of record NZ_JAUYQD010000100.1, read on the forward strand.
TACAAAGGGGTGCCGGTGGGCCGGGTCAGTGCCATCGAGCTGGACCGCAAGACCGTCGGCAATGTGCTGGTGCGCATCACCGTGAACGACAGCGCCCCCATCACCCAGTCCACCTTTGCCTCCCTGGGATTTCAGGGGGTGACCGGCCTGGCTTTCATCCAACTGGACGACGCAGGGGAGTCCACCCAGCCGCTGGCCACCGGACCTGAGCAACTGGGCCGCATTCCCATGCGTGCCGGGCTGATGTCGCGCCTGACCGAGCAGGGCTCCAGCCTGGTGTCCCAGCTGGAGCAGGCCAGCCAGCGCGTCAATGGGCTGCTGGCGCCGGACAACCAGAAAAACCTGATGAACGCCATTGCCAATCTGGGGCAGGCCGCGGCCAGTATCAGCCGGCTGTCGCAGCGGGCCGAGCAGGTGCTGGGGGCGCAGGCCGGGCCGGGGCAGCCCAGCTTGCCCCAGCTGATGCAAGACGCCAATGCCTCGCTCAAAACCATGCAGGCCACCGCCGAGCGTCTGGGGGCCAGCGCCGATTCCGTCAAGACCTCGGCCAACGAATTCAAACGCATGTCGGCGCGGATGAACGAACCGGGCGGCACCCTGGACAAAATTGCCGAGGGCAGCCATGCGCTGGTGACCACCGGGCAGTCGCTCAACTCCACCCTGGTGCCGCGCCTGAACCGCACCTTTGACGACACGGCCCGCGCCGTGCGCCAGGTCGGGCGGGTGGCGGACTCGGTGACGGACAACCCACAGTCCCTGCTCCTGGGCAGGGGCCAGCTGCGCCCCGGTCCGGGTGAAAGCGGGTTTGTGGCCCCGGCGGCCCGTTGATGCCAAGGTGTTTTGATGATTTATTGTGAACATTTGCTATGAAAATAATAGCTGCTTACGCATATTCCTCGGGGGCTAGAGGCCTTATTTGCCTTGCATTGTTGGGCCTGTCGGCCTGCAGCAGCCTGCAGCCGCCGCCCCGACCTTTGGTCTACGACTTTGGCCCCGGGGCGACTACGCCGCAGCCCGCCAACCGCATGGCCCCGCTGCCCCCCCTGGCCCTGGCCGGGGTGCAAGCCACGGGAGCGCTGGACAGCACGGCCGTGCTGTACCGCCTGGCCTACAGCGACGCCCAGCAACTGCGCCCCTATGCCCAGGCCCGCTGGAGCATGCCCCCCGCCGAGCTGCTGCGCCAGCGCCTGCGCGAGCACTTGGGCCAGCACCGCGCGGTGTTGAACCCGGCCGACGGTGTGTTGGCCGTGGGCCCGGTGCTGACCCTGCGGGTGGATCTGGACGAGTTCAGCCAGCTCTTCGCAACGGACCAGCAAAGCACCGGGCTGCTGCGCTTGCGTGCCACGCTGGGACAGCCTGGTGCGCGGGGAGAAAAACTGGTGGCCCAGCGCAGTTTTGTGGTTCAGCGCGCCAGTGCCAGCCCCGACGCCGCCGGCGGTGTACGGGCACTCACGGAGGCGGCCGACGCGGCCATCGAGGACATCGAACAATGGGTGCAGCAAACCGCCCAGGCTGCGCCGGGCGGCTGAGCAACCCTCTTGCGGGCTGGGTGCTACCGGCCCAGGATGGGGAACAGCTTGGTCAGGCCGTCGGACATCACTTCCACCGACAGGGCCGCCAAAATCAGCCCCATCAGCCGGGTCATCACATTGATGCCGGTCTTGCCCAGCACCCGTGCAATCGGCTCGGCCAGGGCAAAACACAGGGCGGTGGCCAGCCCGATCACCACGCCGTAACCCACCAAGGTGCTGAGCTGGAAAATGGTCTTGGCTTTTTCGGCGTAAATCACCACGGTGGACATGCTGGCCGGGCCGGTCAGCAAAGGAATGGTCAGCGGCACCACCGCGATGCTGGCGCCCCGGGCGGCTTTTTCGGCGCCGTCCTCCATTTCATGGGTGTTGGTCTTGGCCTCGGCGGGCTGGGCGTTGAGCATGTTCAGCGCGCTGGTGAGCAAAAGCATGCTGCCGCCGACCTGGAAGCTGGCCAGCGAAATGCCGAAAAATTCCAGGATATGCAAACCGGCCAGGGCGCTGACGGCAATCACCACGAAGGCGCTGAACGACGACACCCAGATGGTGTTGCGCCGCTGCTCCCGGGAAAAGCCCTGGGTGTAGTGGATGAAAAAGGGCACGATGGCCAGGGGGTTGACGATGGCCAGCAGGGTCACCAGCGGTTTCAGGTCCATGGGTTGCTCCGGGCAAGGGTCGGCGAAAGGTAGGGCATGGTAACGCAGCCCAGGTTCAGCGTCCGCCCGCCACATCCAGCAGGGTGCCGGTGGTGTAGCTGGCGCCCGCGCCCATCAGCCACACAATGGCCTGGGCCACTTCCTCGGCCGTGCCCGGGCGCTGCATGGGCAGCTGCGGCGCCAGTCGTTGCGCGCGGTCGGGTTGGCCGCCCGAGGCATGGATCTCTGTGTCGATGATGCCGGGGCGTACCGCGTTGACGCGGATGCCCTCGGCCGCCACCTCCTTGGCCAGCCCCAGGGTGAAGGTGTCGATGGAGCCTTTGCTGGCCGCGTAGTCCACGTACTGGCCGGCCCCGCCCAAGCGGGCCGCCACGCTGGAGACGTTGACAATGGCCCCGCCCGGCCCGCCGTGGCGCGTGCTCATGCGCCGCACCGCTTCGCGCGCGCAGACCATGCTGCCCAGTACATTGGTGTCGAACATGCGTTGGAGCCGCGCCATATCCATGGCGTCCATCCGCGCCGCCACATCCACCACCCCGGCGTTGTTGACCAGGGCGCAAAGCCGCCCCAGCTTGGCGTCTACTTTGGCAAACATGGCCAGCACCTGGTCTTCCTGGGCCACGTCTGCCTGCACCGTGATGGCGGTGCCGCCCTGGGCGCGGATGGTCCGCACCACTTCGTCGGCGGCCAGGGAGTTGGTGCTGTAGTTCACGGCCACGGCGTAGCCCGCTTGCGCGGCCAAAAGGGCGGTGGCCGCGCCGATGCCGCGGGAGCCGCCGGTGACCAGCGCAATGGGCTTCATCGAATCTCCTGTGAGGGGTGAAATAGGGGGCGCGCCATGGGGGCGGCCCCGCCGGCACCCATGGTAGCGGCTGGGTGTGAAAAATTGCCATGCCGGTTCTGCAAATGCGGTATCTTCAAACCATGTTGACACCGCAAACCTTCTATTCCTACTGGTCCGGTCCCGTGGTGGAGGCCAATTTTTTCGTTCTGTTGCACCTGATAGGCGCCTTGGCGTTGGGGCTGATGGTGGGTTACGAACGCTCCTACCATGGGCGGGCCGCCGGTATGCGTACCTACGGCCTGGTGTGCATGGCCTCGGCCGCGCTGACGGTGATTGGCGGGTACTCGCATTTTTGGTATGGCGGTAACTCCGGTCCCCTGTTCACCAACGGCGACCTTTCCCGGGTGATGCAAGGCATCCTCACCGGCATCGGGTTTTTGTGCGCGGGCGTGATCATGAAAGAGGGCTTCAATATCAGCGGCCTGACCACCGCCGCCTCGCTGTGGGCGTCTTCCGTCATTGGTATTTTGGTGGGTGTGGGTTTTTATGCGGCTGCGATTGCGCTGGCCTTGCTCAGCGCGGTGTGTATGGTGTGGATTTCCAAGCTGGAGGCGTGGCTGCCGTCGCGCCAGGCGGTGGCGATCACCCTGCGGTTTGTTCCCGGCTATGAACCGGTGGAAGCCGCCTTGCGCCAGATGGCCACCGAACGGGGCTACGACATTGCCGGGGGCACCCTCGTGATTGCCTTGGACGAAGGGGTCTTCACCTGGACCTTTGTGGCCGTGGCACGCAGTCGCCAAAAAATGGCGCCCATCTCCGCCTTGGGTTCGGAAATGGGTAAATTTGCCGGTGTGCAAAGCTTCCATGTGTCCTACGCCCGCAACTGAGTTGTTGCCATAGCATGGCGCTGTCGGGTGCCACTTCGTCCTTCCCTTTTTTTTGTTTCAGGAGTCATTTATGTCGGGTTTTTCTGTGCCACGCGCACTGAACACGTTTCGCGCCACCCTTGCACTGGGCGCATTGCTGGTGGGCGCCTTGGCGCAAGCGCAAACGGGGCCGGTGCACTTGCTGGTTGGCTTTCCTCCCGGGGGCGGCACCGACGCCATTGCCCGTATCCTGGCCGACAAGCTCAAGGACCCACTGGGCAGGTCGGTGGTGGTGGACAACAAAGCGGGCGCGGGCGGACAAATCGCGGCCCAGGCCCTGAAGGCGGCGGCGCCCGATGGCAACACCTTTTTCCTGTCGCACGACCACACCATTTCCATCCTGCCCCAGGTGGTGAAAAACCCCGGCTTCGACCCCGCCAAAGACTTTGTTCCAGTCGCCGGTTTTGCCACCTTTGTGAACGCGCTGGCCCTGTCGGGCGGTACCCCCGCCAAGTCGGTCAACGAGTATGTGGCCTGGGTCAAGAGCCAGGGGGGCGGCAGAGGCACGGTGGGGGTGCCGGCACCGGCGTCCACGCCTGAATTTTTGGTGAAAGTGATTGGCCAGAAATACGCGCTGGACCTGCAGTCCGCACCCTACCGTGGCAGCGCCCCCATGATGGGCGACATGCTGGGCAACCAGATTGCCGCCGGGGTCGGTTCGGTGCCTGACTTCATCGAGAACCACAAGGCCGGCAAGATCCGCGTCGTGGCCGTGCTGGGCGCCCACCGCCAAGCGGCCTTGCCCCAGGTCCCCACTTTTGCCGAACTGGGCCTGGCCGGGTTTGAAGACATGCCCTATTACGGCATTTTTGCCCCCGCAGGCACCCCCAAGGCGGTGCTGGACCGTTTTGCCGATGCGCTGGCCAAAGTGGTGGCGCAGCCCGAGGTCAAGGACCGCCTGACGGCCATGGGCCTGACCGTGGGGTTTATGGCCCCAGCGCAATTGGCCAGTCGCGAGCAGGCTTATACCCAGGTCTGGGCCAAGCTCATCAAGGCCAGCGGGTTCCAGGCGCAGTGAAACGGTGGGGTTGGGCCTTTCGGATGGGCTCAGCACGGGCGTGCTGGGCCTGATATGTCCCTCGACAACATCAATCTTTCGCATCTCTGGCAACTTCTGACCCGTCTGGGGGAGTTTCAGATGCTGTTGCCCACCATGGCGCTGGTGCTGATTCCGCTGGCGCGACAGCCATCCGGCCGTTCGCAGGCCTCCTGCTGGCTGCTTGCTTTGGCGGGGGCGGCAATGCTCACTTTGGCGAGCAAGCTGGCTTTCCTGGGCTGGGGCATGGGAAGTTCCAGCTTCAATTTCACCGGGGTGTCCGGGCACGCCATGTTTGCGGCCGCCATCTATCCGCTGGCATTCGGAATTCTGGCGTCACAGCGCGCCCCGTTGACACAAGGGCTGGCGGTTGGAGCGGGTTGTTGCCTGGCGCTCGTTGTCGGCCTATCGCGTGTGGTGGTCGGTGTGCACTCCGGTTCGGAAGTGGTGCTGGGCTTGTTTTTGGGTGGGGCTGTCAGCGTGTGGGTTATCGGCAAGTCCGGTCTTCCCCGCGCAGTGCTGGGGACGGCTGTTCCGATCCTTGTCTTGGCATGGTTCCTGGTCAGCCCGATGCATACACCGCAGTTGCCAACGCATTCCTGGGTAACTCGCCTTTCGCTGGTGTTGTCGGGCCAACACGCGCCGTACACCCGCACGGACCTGTTGCGCGGAACCCCACCAAGCCCCTAAGGCCGCCGCTGCCAACGCGCTGCATTTCTTCGGCAGAGCGTGGCATTGGCAGTCCTGCCGGCCTCCAACGGTGCAGTATCCGGGGTAGTCCAAATGGACTATTGATTGGGGGGTGCTGAATCCCTAGACTCGCCCACGGCATGACGACCCCGTCATTCGTCCATACAAGGTGACCCATGAAACCCCTCAAATTACTTCTCTGCAGTGTTGTTCTCACCGCAGCCAGTCTGTCCCAGGCCTCCACGGTGGGCGTATTTTCCACGGGTAATTCCTCTGGAAGCACCTCTGGGGTGGCCAGTTGGCTCCAGTCCACAGGAAGTTTCACATCGGTGACGGGTTTTGATGCGAACACCTTCTCGTTTGCTCAGCTGAATGCATTTGATGAGGTTTTGTTTTTTACCAATGGCGGTGGTGACGCGGTCAACAGTGGCAATGCTTTGGCGCAGTTTGCACAAACGGGCAAACGGCTTGTCGTCGCAACATTCGCCTGGGCCCAACAGAGCGGCAATACCGTCGCAGGAAATTTCATCACTGGCGGTTATTCCCCATTTACTGCATTTGGCAGTTCCGCGTATAGCAGCGTCACCATGGCCTCCAACGATGGCTCGGCCTTGTTCTCCGGCGTCTCCACGGTATCGGGGGTCTACCACGACAGGGTTCAAGCAAGCGCTGGGGCTACATCGCGTGCCTCTTGGAGCGATGGTTCGGCCTTGGTTGCGACCAAAGGCAATGTGGTTGGCGTCAATCTGTTCCCGGATGACCGTTTTGGCCAGATGCACGGCGACTACAAGCAACTGTTTGTCAACTCTCTGACGGTGACCACACCGGTTCCAGAGCCTGAGAGTTATGCCATGCTGTTGGCGGGACTGGGTGCCATAGGCGCAATTGTGCGTCGCCGCAAGCAGCAAAAAACGGCCGTCTAAAGTATCTGTTGGGGCCGTCAAAACGGGAGCGTCTGCTTCCGTTTTTTTGTGTGCTGAGCGCGTGTGTTGGGCCGTGCCGCCCTGTTTTCAAGCGACCTCGGCCCATGTGGTTGTCGCAGAGCGCTGCAAGAGCCCCTTCTTAACGCTCCGAACGCGCCAGGTAGCGTTTGCGCCAAAACACCAGGACCAGACTTGCTGCGATCAGGGTCATGGTGCCCAAGGCCCACCAAAAACCGCTGTGCGCGTGCAGCAGCGGGATGAAGTCGAAGTTCATGCCGAAGATGCCTGCAATCAGGTTGAGCGGCAGAAAAACAGCGGTCAGCGCGGTGAGGGTGCGCATGATGTCGTTGGTGCGGTGGCTCTGGGCGCTGAAATGCATTTGCACCGCCGTTTCGGCGCTCTGCTCCAGGCGCCTGACATGGTGCACCACGCGCTCAATATGTTCCAGCACGTCGCGGCTGCGCACCTGCAGCAATTCGCGTTCCCGGCGTGCGGCTTCGGTTGGCGCTTCGGGCCAGGTTTTGACCGCTTCGATCCAGTCCTGGATGCTGGAGCGCTGTTCCTCACAAATTTCGTCCAGGTGGTGCAGTGCCAGACGGGCATCCATCAGCGACGACCAGTTGTTGAAACGGGTTTTGGGGTTGAGCAGCTCGGCCTGCCAGTGGTCCAACTGGTGGGTCAGTTCGCGGCGCAGCGCCAGGTAGCCGTCCACCATCTGGTTGACGATGCGCAGCATCAGGTCCGCCGGGCTGGTGGGCAAGCGTGCTCCTGCCGCATGCGATTCGGCACTGGCGGACTGCAGCAGTTTGGCCGCATAGGCGTCGCGCACCGTGCAGTCGGTGGGGTGCACGGTGAGCAGCACCCGGTCAAACACGGCAAAACCCACGGGGCTGGTGTCGATGCGCCGCAATATGGATGGCCCCCCTCGCACGGGCACGTGGGTCATGGGCAGGCCGGGGTTGTCCAAATCGGTCAGCGTATTGCCGGCCGCCAGGCGGCGAAACACCAGCACGTCGTACTGCGAGGTGTAGTCGTAGTGGGAGGGCAACTGGTTGTTGAGCAGGTCAGAGATGTGCAGGTCCACCAGTTGCATGCCGCACAGGCGCTGCAGTGTGCTCTGGATCTGCGCCTGCAGCACCTCAAACTCCCGCCGCGCACAGGCGATCCAGACAAAGCCCTGCTCGGGCAGCCCTTGTTGGTTCAGGTCCGCCAGGGCATCGCTTTCGGACACGTTGGCATTCTGGATCTGGAAAATGCGCATGGAGACTCTTCAGAAAGTTTTACAAGCCAAATCGGCCTCTAGCCTATGAGAATAGTGCGCAAGCAGCTATGCATTTCGTAGCAATTTGGCGGCATCCCGGGCAAAGTAGGTCAGCACGCCGTCGGCCCCGGCACGCTTGAAGGCCAGCAGGCTTTCCATCATCACCGCATCATGGTCCAGCCAGCCGTTCTGGGCGGCGGCTTTCAGCATGGCGTATTCGCCCGACACCTGGTAGGCAAAGGTGGGGACCTTGAATTCCTCCTTGACGCGGCGCACCACATCCAGGTAGGGCATGCCGGGCTTGACCATCACCATGTCGGCGCCTTCGGCAATGTCCATGGCCACTTCGCGCAGGGCCTCGTCGCTGTTGGCCGGGTCCATCTGGTAGACCTTTTTGTTGCTCTTGCCCAGATTGCTGGCCGAACCGACGGCGTCGCGGAACGGGCCATAAAAGGCGCTGGCGTACTTGGCGCTGTAGGCCATGATGCGGGTGTGGATCAGGTTTTCGGCTTCCAGCGCGGCCCGGATGGCGCCGATGCGGCCATCCATCATGTCGCTGGGGGCGACCATGTCCACGCCGGCCCGGGCCTGTGTCAGCGCCTGCTGCACCAGGATCGCGGTGGTTTCATCGTTCAGGATGTAGCCCTCGTTTTCGGGGCGGGTGTCTGGCAGGCCGTCCTGGCCGTGGCTGGTGAAGGGGTCCAGCGCCACGTCGGTCATCACGCCAAGCTGGGGGAATTCTTTTTTCAGGGCGCGCACCACGCGGGGCACCAGGCCATCGGGGTTCAGCGCTTCTTTGCCCTCAAAAGTTTTTAGTGACTGGTCAATCACCGGAAACAGCGCCATCACCGGAATTTCCAGCTTCACACACTCTTCGGCCACCGGCAGCAGCAGGTCCAGGCTCAGGCGTTCCACGCCGGGCATGGAGGCAATAGGCACACGCTGGTTCTGGCCATCGACCACGAATACGGGGTAGATCAGGTCGTGGGCGGTGAGTTGGTTTTCGCGTACCAGGTTGCGGGTGTAGCTGTCCTTGCGCAAGCGGCGTGGACGGCCCAGGGGGAAGGGGGCGTAAGAGGTCATGGGGAAAATTGTGCCTCATTACGTGCAAATAATTTATGACAAACTGAAGTAATCACTTGCAAGGGCCAGAAAATTTTGTTAAATTCCGTTCCGGGTAGCTTGCTACCTTCCGCTTTTCCTCCCTGAGCGGAGCCTTGATGTGTGACAGCAAATAGGCTTACCACCCCAGCCCCGTGCTGGGGTTTTTTTTGCCTGAAGCGGTCGTGGTCTGCGACTACACTTTGCCCATGCTCTGGGTCAAATCTTTCCATATCGTTTTCGTGGCCAGCTGGTTCGCCGGGCTTTTTTACCTGCCGCGCATTTTTGTGAACTTGGCCATGGTGCCCGCTGGCTCGGAGGCTGAGCGGGCCCGCCTGCTGTTGATGGCGCACAAGCTGATGCGATTCACCACCTTGCTGGCGGTGCCTGCCGTGGCCTTGGGGCTGTGCTTGTGGTTGTGCTATGGCATTGGCTTCGGTCCGGGCAATGGCTGGATGCACGCCAAGCTGGCCCTGGTGCTGTTGGTGCTCGCTTACCACCATGCCTGTGGCGTGATGCTGCGCCGCTTTGAAGCCGGTCCGGTCGCCCGCAGCCATGTGTGGTTTCGGTGGTTTAACGAAATTCCGGTGCTGATGCTGGTGGCCATTGTGGTGTTGGTGGTCGTTAAACCCTTTTAAACCTAACAAAGCGGTGCATGCATAAAACTGCCGCTTGGCCGATGGCGCTGCTGTATGTGGGGCTCATCATCTATGCCAGCCTTTACCCTTTTTCGGAGTGGCGCGACCCGGGCCTGATGCCCTGGGCATTTTTGTCAGTGCCCCTGCCGCGTTATTGGACCGGCTTTGATGTGGCTGTCAATGTGGTGGGCTATGCTCCTCTGGGCGGTTTGCTGGCGCTGAGCGCTTTGCGCACCGGGCGTGGCCGCCATGCAATGTGGATGCCTGCGGTGGCTGCTTTGGCGCTGTCGCTGGTGATGGAGGCTTTGCAGACCTATTTGCCCGCCCGGGTGGCGTCCAAGGAAGATCTGTTGCTCAATGGCATGGGGGCTTGGACCGGGGCGGTTGTCACCCTGTTGATGGTCAGGCTGGGCGCCATTGACCGGTGGAGCCGTGTTCGGGCGCGCTGGTTTGTGGAGGATGCGCGCGGCGGCATTGTGCTGCTGGCAACGTGGCCTCTGGCGTTGTTGTTCCCTGCCGCGGTGCCCTTTGGGCTGGGCCAGGTGTTGGTCCGGGCAGAACAGGCTCTGGCGGAGTTGATGGTGGATACCCCCTTCTTGGAGTGGCTGCCGGTACGGGAGGACACCTTGCAACCCCTGGTGTTGGGCCTGCAAATGGTGTGTGTCTTTCTGGGTTTGCTGATTCCCTGCCTTTTGGGCTTTTGCATCATCCGTGTGCGCTGGCGTCGCGTGGTCCTGGTTCCGATGACCCTGGCGGTGGGGGTTGTGGTCACCGGACTGTCCGCCGCCCTGAGCTGGGGCCCCAGCCACGCATGGGCATGGCTGGATTTGCCCACCCAGCTGGGCATGGCCGTGGCTCTGGCGGTGGCCTTGGGGCTGGTGTTGGTGCCCTGGCGTGCCAGTGCGGCCCTGGCGCTGCTGTCATTGGGCATTTACCTGAGTTTGTTGAACCAGGCCCCTGAAAGTCCCTATTTCGCACAGACCCTGCAAAACTGGGAGCAAGGGCGCTTCATCCGTTTCAATGGCCTGGCCCAATGGTTGGGCTGGCTGTGGCCCTACGCCACGCTGGTTTATCTGCTGTCGCAAATCTGGCAGCGGGATGCAAAAAACTAAAATCTTTCCCATGAATGAAACCAAACCAAACACGGGTTCGTACTACGAACGCCACATTTTTTTCTGTTTGAACGAGCGAAAAAATGGCGAAGCATGCTGCGCCCAGCACAAAGCCCAAGAAGGGTTTGACCGCTGCAAGTCGCAGATTAAGGAGGCGGGGTTGTCGGGCCCCGGCCAAGTGCGGGTCAACAAGGCCGGCTGTCTGGACCGTTGCGCAGCGGGTCCGGTGGCGGTGGTGTATCCAGAAGGTGTTTGGTACACCTTTGTGGATGCCCAGGACATCGATGACATCGTGGAGTCGCATTTGAAAAATGGCAAAGTGGTCGAGCGATTGCTGGTCCCTCCGGAGTTGGGGCGCTAGGCATTCATACATTTGAGCCATTTTGGCCACCAGCCCTTTATTCACATGCGCAAGCAGCTATGAAATCAGTAGCAAAACCATGAACTCCCAGACCCTACGATTTACCTTGCAAGGTCCGGCCGGAAGCATCGAAGCCCAGAGCGATGCCCCCTTGTTGCGAGACGGAGCGGCCCCACGCGGTGTGGCGGTGATTGCCCATCCCCATCCCCTGTTTGGGGGCAGCATGAGTAACAAGGTGGTGCAAACGTTGGCACGCGCCTTTGTCCAGTGCGGCTGGCAGGCCATTCGTTTCAATTTTCGCGGGGTGGGCGCCACCCAGGGCGTGTACGACGAGGGGCGTGGCGAGTTGCAAGACTTGTTGGCGGTGGTCGCGCATTGCGCGCCGCAGGGGCCTCTGGCTTTGGCTGGGTTTTCTTTTGGTTCCTTTGTGACCAGCCATGCCGTGCGTACTCTGGGGCCGGACCGCGCCCCGGAAGCGCTGGTGCTGGTCGGCACGGCTACCACCCGCTTCGACGTGGCCCCGATTCCCGCAGATTTGCACCCACGCACGTTGGTGCTGCACGGCGAGGTGGACGACACGGTGCCGCTGACCGATGTCATGCACTGGGCACGGCCCCAATTTCTGCCGGTGACCGTCATTCCCGGCGTGGAACACTTCTTTCATGGACAATTGCCTCTTTTGCGCAATCTGGTGGTTCGTCACCTGAAAGCAGTTTCCGCACCGTCCGCCTAGTTCCTCCACGTTTTTTGCTCCGCCGAGCCCGACACCGACCCGGCGATCCACCGAATCCCATGAAATCCTTTTTAGCTGCTCTTTTGGCCACCGTTTGTCTGACGGTGGCGGCCCAAGTGCCCCAACCCCCTGAGGTTGCCGCACGTTCCTACCTGTTGATGGATGTCACGGCCAACCAAATTTTGGCGTCCAAGGACATCGATGCCCCGCTGGAGCCCGCGTCCTTGACCAAACTCATGACCGCGTACCTGGTGTTTGACGCCTTGCGCTCCAAAAAAATCGACCTGAAACAAACCTTCCCGGTGAGCGAACGCGCCTGGAAAATGCCGGGCTCGCGCATGTTCATTGACCCCAAGATGCAGGTGCCGGTTGAAGACCTCATCAAAGGCATGATTGTGCAGTCGGGCAACGACGCCACCATGGCCTTGGCCGAAGGGGTGGGCGGCACCGCCGAACACTTTGTTCAGCTGATGAACGAGCAGGCCAAAGCCCTGGGGATGAAATCCACCGGCTACAAAAACCCCGAGGGTTTGACCGAGCCGGGCCACACCACCACCGCCCGCGACCTGAGTATTCTGGCCACCCGCCTGATGGCCGACTTCCCGGAGTACATCGGTGTGTACGCCATCAAAAAATACCGCTACCCCGGTACGCCGGCGGCTAACGACAGCAACCGCAATCTGTTGTTGTTCCGCGACCCGACGGTGGATGGCCTGAAAACCGGGCATACCGACGCCGCTGGTTATTGCATGGTGGCTACCGCCAAGCGAAACTTTCCGAATTTAGTAAGCCCTGGGGCGCCAGCGGGCTCAGCGGCTGCCAACGGCAGCCGCCGCCTGTTGTCTATTGTGCTGGGCGCCGATAGCGAAAATTCGCGGGCCAATGAGTCCCAAAAGTTGTTGAACTGGGGTTACACCGCCTTCGAGGCTGTCAAGCTGTTTGACGCAGGGCAGGCGGTGCTCACGCCCAACGTCTGGAAAGGCGTTTCTTCCACGGTCAAGCTCGGGCAGCCATACGCCATCGTGGTCGCCGTGCCCAGTGGCAGCGGGGCCAAACTGAAGACCCAGGTTCTGCGCTCCGATCCCTTGGTTGCACCCATCGCCAAAGGCCAGGCCTTGGGCACCTTGCGGGTTATGGCGGGTGAGCAGGTGGTGGCAGATATTCCTCTTTCTGCGATCGAAGGTGTGGAGCAGGCCGGCATGGTGGGCCGTGCCTGGGACGCGATACGCCTGTGGATTCGTTGAAGCATGCCGCCCACTCCTTGCGGGGGATTCCTTGATCTGCTACATTAGAAGGCTTTTCGGAAATTCCGAAGGGATTCACGTTTTCGTAGTTTTCAAGTTATCAAACGTTTAGGGACGTTTTCAATGCCAACCATTAATCAGCTAGTACGTCAGGGGCGCGAGGTCGAAACGATCAAGTCCAAGAGCCCTGCGATGCAAAACTCTCCACAGCGTCGTGGTGTGTGCACCCGTGTGTACACCACAACGCCTAAAAAACCTAACTCCGCTCTGCGTAAAGTGGCCAAAGTGCGCTTGACCAACGGTTTTGAGGTGATCTCTTACATCGGCGGTGAAGGCCACAACCTGCAGGAACACAGCGTGGTGCTGGTTCGTGGTGGTCGTGTCAAAGACTTGCCCGGTGTGCGTTACCACATCGTTCGTGGTTCGCTCGATTTGCAAGGCGTGAAAGACCGCAAGCAGTCGCGCTCTAAATACGGTGCAAAGCGTCCAAAGGCTAAATAAGCTGCTGGTTCGTTCGAATAAAAGGTGTTTGTTTGCTGCGTGGCGCAGTGAATAAACGAAGTGACCCGCTGTTGGGTCGAGTAAGTAAAGACCAAAATGGTTTTTGCGGCATCTGGTGAAGATGTCAACTGAAGCAAAGAGGTGAAAAAATGCCACGTCGTCGCGAAGTCCCTAAACGTGAAATTCTGCCGGATCCTAAGTTCGGCAATGTAGAGTTGTCCAAATTCATGAACGTGATCATGGAAGGCGGCAAAAAAGCGGTCGCTGAGCGCATCATTTATGGCGCGCTGGAGCAGATCGAAAAGAAGAACCCTGGTAAAGACCCTGTTGAAGCCTTCACGATGGCCATCAACAACGTCAAACCCATGGTCGAAGTGAAGTCCCGCCGCGTGGGTGGTGCCAACTACCAAGTGCCAGTGGAAGTGCGTCCTGTTCGTCGTCTGGCTTTGTCCATGCGCTGGATCAAAGAAGCTGCGCGCAAGCGTGGTGAAAAGTCGATGGCCCTGCGTTTGGCCAACGAATTGATGGAAGCCACCGAAGGCCGTGGCGGCGCCATGAAAAAGCGTGACGAAGTTCACCGTATGGCTGAAGCCAACAAGGCTTTCTCCCACTTCCGCTTCTAATTTGCGGCTACTGCGCGGCTTTCATACGTCGTTGCAATCCCTTGTCGTGCTCATAGTACTGCCTGCGGGGCTGCGCCTAGTCTGAAAGCCGCTCGCTACGCCGTGAAGACCAAAAGTCTTCGCGGCGTCGTCGTTTGAAATATACAGATCAACCAAGGATCCATCATGGCTCGCCATACCCCCATTGAGCGCTACCGCAATATCGGTATTTCGGCTCACATTGACGCCGGTAAAACTACGACTACCGAGCGCGTTCTTTTTTACACTGGTGTGAACCACAAGATTGGTGAAGTGCACGATGGCGCTGCCACCATGGACTGGATGGAGCAGGAGCAAGAGCGTGGTATCACGATCACTTCCGCTGCGACCACTTGCTTCTGGAAGGGGATGGACAAGTCCTTGCCCGAGCACCGCATCAATATCATTGACACCCCTGGACACGTGGACTTCACGATTGAAGTTGAGCGTTCCATGCGCGTGCTGGACGGTGCTTGCATGGTGTACTGCGCGGTGGGTGGTGTGCAGCCCCAGTCGGAAACTGTTTGGCGTCAGGCCAATAAGTACAAAGTGCCGCGTTTGGCCTTTGTCAACAAGATGGACCGTACCGGTGCCAACTTCTTCAAGGTCGTGGACCAGATGAAACTGCGCTTGAAGGCTAGCCCTGTGCCCATGGTGATTCCAATCGGCGCTGAAGAAAACTTCACTGGCGTGGTGGATCTGATCAAGATGAAGGCCATCATCTGGGATGAGGCTTCGCAAGGCATGTTGTTCGACTACAAGGAAATTCCCGCCGAACTGGTGGAGTTGGCCAAAGAGTGGCGCGAAAAGATGGTCGAGGCTGCTGCCGAGGCTACCGAAGAACTGATGAACAAATACCTGGAAGAAGGTGATTTGTCGGAAGAAGAAATCAAATTCGGTATCCGCAAACGCACCATCGCCAGCGAAATTCAGCCCATGTACTGCGGCTCTGCTTTCAAGAACAAAGGTGTGCAGCGTATGCTGGACGCCGTGATTGAATTCATGCCTTCTCCGGTGGACATTCCTCCAGTGAATGGAACAGACGAAGACGAAGCGCCCGTGGTCCGTCAAGCCAGTGACACGGAAAAGTTTTCGGCACTTGCATTCAAGTTGATGACAGATCCGTTTGTCGGCCAGCTGACTTTCGTGCGTGTGTATTCTGGTGTGCTGCAAAAAGGCGACACCGTCTACAACCCAATCCGCGGCAAGAAAGAGCGCATTGGTCGTATCGTGCAAATGCACGCAAACAAGCGTGAAGAAGTGAGCGAAATTGTTGCTGGTGACATCGCCGCCTGTATTGGACTTAAAGATGTGACGACGGGCGAGACCTTGTGTGATCCATCTGCAATTGTGATGTTGGAGCGCATGGTGTTCCCTGAGCCGGTGATTACACAGGCCGTGGAACCCAAGACCAAGGTTGACCAGGAAAAAATGGGTATCGCTTTGCAGCGTTTGGCCCAGGAAGATCCTTCGTTCCGCGTCAAGACCGACGAAGAGTCCGGTCAGACCCTGATCGCCGGTATGGGCGAGTTGCATTTGGAAATTATTGTTGACCGCATGAAGCGCGAGTTTGGTGTGGAAGCCAACGTGGGCAAGCCACAGGTGGCTTACCGCGAAACCATTCGCAAGACGGTGGAAGATGCCGAAGGCAAGTTTGTGCGCCAGTCCGGTGGTAAAGGTCAATACGGGCACGTTGTGCTCAAGATCGAACCCAACGAACAGGGTAAAGGCATTGAGTTTGTCGACGCCATCAAAGGTGGAACCGTTCCCCGTGAATTTATTCCTGCGGTGGAAAAGGGTATCAATGAGGCGGTCACGCAAGGCGTGTTGGCTGGATACCCTGTGGTCGACGTCAAGGTGACTTTGCACTTTGGTTCCTACCACGATGTGGACTCGAATGAGTTGGCGTTCAAGATGGCAGCCATTTTCGGCTTCAAAGAAGGTTGCCGCAAAGCGGGCCCCGTGATTTTGGAACCCATGATGGCGGTTGAGGTGGAAACCCCAGAAGACTACGCTGGTAACGTGATGGGTGATTTGTCCTCACGCCGTGGCATGGTTCAGGGCATGGAAGACATGGTTGGCGGCGGCAAGGCGATCAAGGCCGAAGTTCCGTTGTCCGAAATGTTTGGCTACTCCACTACCTTGCGCTCGATGTCGCAAGGCCGTGCCTCCTACACGATGGAATTCAAGCACTACACGGAAGCGCCGCGTAATGTGTCTGAAGCCATCATGGCTGCTCGCGCAAAATAATTTGAAGTTGTCTGCGACGGTGTGCCGCCCTGTTCCCGTGCGGGGCGAATCAGCAACATCGTGCAAACATTAAACCAATACACGGGAATTAGCTCTTTGGAGATCTGAAAAATGGGAAAAGAAAAATTCACACGTACCAAGCCCCACGTCAATGTGGGCACCATTGGCCACGTTGACCACGGCAAAACCACGCTGACTGCTGCCATCACCACGGTGTTGGCTGCCAAGTTTGGTGGTCAAGCCAAGGCCTATGACCAAATTGACGCGGCACCTGAAGAAAAAGCACGCGGTATTACCATCAACACCGCCCACGTTGAGTACGAAACGGCCAATCGCCACTACGCGCACGTGGATTGCCCCGGACACGCTGACTATGTGAAAAACATGATCACCGGTGCTGCCCAGATGGATGGCGCGATTTTGGTCTGCTCCGCAGCCGACGGCCCTATGCCTCAAACCCGCGAGCACATCCTGCTGGCGCGCCAGGTGGGTGTTCCTTACATCATCGTGTTCTTGAACAAGTGCGACATGGTGGATGATGCTGAACTGCTCGAATTGGTCGAGATGGAAGTTCGCGAGTTGCTCGACAAATACGATTTTCCTGGTGATGCAACCCCCATCATCCACGGCTCCGCCAAGCTCGCCATGGAAGGCGACAAGGGTGCTTTGGGTGAAGAAGCCATCATGAAGTTGGCTGATGCGCTGGACACCTACATCCCCTTGCCCGAGCGTGCAGTGGACGGTGCTTTCCTGATGCCTGTGGAAGACGTGTTCTCCATCTCCGGTCGTGGTACCGTGGTGACTGGCCGTGTGGAGCGCGGTGTGGTCAAAGTCGGCGAAGAAATTGAAATCGTTGGTATCGCTGACACCCAAAAGACCACCTGCACCGGCGTGGAAATGTTCCGCTAGTTGCTGGACCAAGGTCAGGCAGGCGACAACGGGGGTATCTTGTTGCGCGGCACCAAGCGTGAAGACGTGCAGCGCGGCCAAGTGCTGTGCAAGCCCGGCTCCATCAAGCCCCACACCCACTTCACTGGCGAGATCTATGTCTTGTCCAAGGACGAGGGCGGCCGTCACACACCTTTCTTCAACAACTACCGTCCCCAGTTTTACTTCCGCACCACGGACGTGACTGGTGCGATCGAGTTGCCAGAAGGCAAAGAAATGGTGATGCCAGGCGACAACGTCTCGATCACTGTGAAATTGATCAACCCCATTGCCATGGAAGAAGGCCTGCGCTTCGCGATCCGCGAAGGCGGTCGTACCGTGGGTGCGGGTGTGGTTGCCAAGATCATTGCGTAATTCGCAGTTCAACAAGGAATTACCATGGCTACCAAGCAAAAAATTCGCATTCGCCTGAAAGCGTTTGACTACAAACTGATCGACCAATCGGCTGCCGAAATCGTGGAAACCGCGAAACGCACTGGTGCGATTGTCAAGGGCCCAGTGCCTTTGCCAACCCGCATGAAGCGTTTTGACATTCTGCGTTCACCCCACGTGAACAAGGCCAGTCGCGATCAGTTCGAAATTCGTACCCACCAGCGTCTCATGGACATTGTGGATCCTACGGATAAAACGGTTGATGCATTGATGAAGCTTGATTTGCCAGCCGGCGTGGACGTCGAAATCAAACTTCAATAATCGTTGGCAGGCGGGGTCAATTGCCAAACACTTGAATCCGCATCCACAGAGTAGGGATGGGGCTTGCGTCTTGCGCAGGTCCGCGTTATACTCGCAGGCTTCATTGAATTTGCTCTTGCATTTTCAATGAAGTTTTACTAACAGTCTCTCACGCAAAACGCTGTCACCAATTGAAGTGGCGGTGGTGGGAGTTACGGAGAAAATAATGAGTCTTAGCAATCGTTTAGGGTTGCTGGGTCGCAAGGTTGGCATGATGCGCCTATTCACCGATGACGGGGATGCAGTTCCTGTTACGGTGGTAGATGTGTCTAACAACCGCGTAACCCAGGTGAAAACCCAGGAGAATGATGGCTACGTTGCCTTGCAGGTAACGTTCGGTTCGCGCAAAGCTTCGCGTGTAACCAAGCCAGTGGCTGGGCACCTCGCAAAAGCGGGTGTTGAAGCTGGTGAAATCATTCAAGAATTCCGTGTAACCGCTGACGCGGCTGCCCAGTACCAAGCGGGTGCCACAGTGCCTGTGTCGGCTGTGTTTGCAGTTGGTCAAAAGGTGGATGTGCAAGGCACAACCATTGGTAAAGGTTTTGCGGGGACTATCAAGCGCCACCATATGAGTTCGCAGCGTGCGTCGCACGGCAATAGCCGTTCGCACAATGTTCCCGGCTCTATCGGTATGGCCCAGGATCCAGGTCGTGTTTTTCCTGGTAAGCGTATGACGGGTCATCTGGGTGATGACACTGTGACAACACAGAATCTGGATATTTTCCGCATTGATGAGTCTCGCCAGTTGTTGCTGATCAAGGGTGCTATTCCTGGATCTGCTGGTGGATTTGTGTCTGTGCGTCCGGCTGTTAAGGCCAAGGCTGAAGCCGCGAAAGGAGCGAACTAATGCAGCTCGAACTCCTAAACGACCAAGGTCAGGCGACTTCCAAATTCGAGGCTCCTGAGACTGTGTTTGGTCGCGAATACAACGAAGATCTGGTTCACCAGGTTGTGGTTGCTTTCCAGGCCAACGCGCGCCAGGGCACCCGTGCTCAGAAGGATCGCGAACAGGTCAAGCACTCGACCAAGAAGCCATTCAAGCAAAAGGGAACGGGCCGTGCCCGTGCCGGTATGACTTCCTCGCCTTTGTGGCGCGGAGGCGGTCGGATTTTCCCGAACATGCCTGATGAAAATTTCGCACAAAAAATCAACAAAAAGATGTACCGCGCCGGTATGGCCGCCATCTTGTCCCAGTTGGCCCGTGAAGGTCGTCTGGCAGTGGTTGATTCGTTGACGGTCGATTCGCCCAAGACAAAGCCATTGGCTGCAAAGTTCAAGGCGATGAATTTGGCTTCTGTGTTGGTGATTGCCGACGAAGTTGATGAAAACCTGTACCTCGCATCGCGCAATCTGGTGAACATCATGGTGGTAGAGCCCCGTTACGCCGATCCGGTGTCGTTGGTTCATTACCGCAAGGTGTTGGTAACCAAGGCTGCCATGGACAAACTCAAGGAGATGTTCGCATGAGCCACGGTCCCAATTTAACCAAGTTTGACGAAGGCCGCTTGATGAAGGTGCTCGTTGCTCCCATTGTGTCTGAAAAGGCAACTATGGTGGCAGAGAAGAGCAATGCGGTGACCTTCAAGGTGTTGCAAGACGCTACCAAATATGAAATCAAAGCCGCTGTGGAATTGATGTTCAAGGTTGAGGTTAAAGGCGTTTCTGTGATGAACACTAAAGGCAAAACCAAGCGTTTTGGCAAATCGGTGGGTCGTCGCGACAATGTCCGCAAGGCATATGTCACGTTGAAACCCGGCCAAGAGCTGAACCTCGGCGGGGAGGCTGCGTAATCATGGCTGTTATCAAAATGAAACCAACTTCCCCAGGCCGTCGTGGCGTGGTGAAGATTTCGCGTGACCACCTGCACAAGGGTGCGCCCCACGCTGCCTTGTTGGAGCCCCAATTCCAGCAAGCCGGTCGTAACAACAACGGCCACATTACGACGCGTCACAAGGGTGGTGGTCATAAACACCACTATCGTGTGGTCGACTTCCGTCGTATCAAAGATGGCATTCCGGCAAAAGTGGAACGCATTGAATACGATCCTAACCGTTCCGCGCACATCGCCTTGGTGTGTTATGCAGACGGTGAGCGTCAGTACATCATTGCTCCGCGTGGTCTGGAAGTTGGTGCATCCATCATGAGCGGCTCGGAAGCGCCGATTCGTGTTGGCAACACCTTGCCAATCCGCAACATTCCTGTCGGTTCGATCATCCATTGCGTCGAACTCCAGGTGGGCAAAGGTGCTCAGATCATCCGCTCTGCGGGTACTTCTGCAACCTTGTTGGCCCGCGAAGGCACTTACGCTCAGGTTCGCATGCGTTCTGGTGAGGTTCGCAAGATCCACATCGACTGCCGTGCAACATTGGGCCAAGTCGCTAACGAAGAGCACAGCCTGCGTCGCCTCGGTAAAGCCGGTGTGAAACGCTGGATGGGTATTCGCCCAACCGTTCGCGGTGTGGTGATGAACCCAGTGGACCACCCTCATGGCGGTGGCGAAGGCAAGACTGGCGAAGGCCGTCATGCAGTCGATCCTTGGGGCAATTTGACCAAGGGTTACCGTACCCGTAACAACAAGCGCACGCAGGTCATGATCGTGTCGCGTCGCAAGAAGTAAGGGGAACGTAAATGACTCGCTCTCTCAAAAAGGGTCCCTTTGTGGATCACCACTTGGTAGCCAAAACCGAAAAGGCTGTTGCTACCAAGGACAAGAAGCCAATTAAGACTTGGTCACGTCGCTCCATGATCTTGCCCGAGTTCATCGGCTTGACCATTGCGGTGCACAACGGCAAACAGCACGTGCCAGTCTATATTACCGACCAAATGGTAGGCCACAAGTTGGGTGAGTTTGCGCTCACACGGACTTTCAAGGGCCATCCTGCGGACAAAAAAGTCCAAAAGAAATAAGGAGGTGACCATGGAAACTCGTGCAACCCTTCGTGGCGTTCGTTTATCGGTCGACAAAGGCCGTTTGGTCGCGGATCTGATTCGCGGCAAGAAGGTGGATCAAGCCCTGAACATCTTGCAGTTCACGCAGAAAAAAGCTGCTGTGATCATCAAGAAGGTTCTGGAGTCCGCCATCGCTAATGCTGAGCACAATGATGGTGCCGACATCGACGAGTTGAAGGTGAAAACCATCTACGTCGAGCAAGGTGCTTCTTTGCGTCGCTTCACGGCCCGCGCCAAAGGTCGCGGAAATCAAATCAGAAAACCGACGTGCCACGTGTACGTGACGGTTGGTAACTGAAAGAGGCCAGGAAGATATGGGACAAAAAATCCACCCAACCGGCTTTCGCTTGAGCGTTAGCCGCAATTGGTCCTCACGCTGGTACGCAAACAACCGTGACTTCGCTGGCATGCTGGCTGAAGACATCAAGGTTCGCGAATACCTGAAGCTCAAACTCAAGAACGCGTCCGTTTCGCGCATCTTGATCGAGCGTCCTGCCAAGAACGCACGCATCACCATTTACTCGGCACGTCCGGGCGTGGTGATCGGCAAAAAGGGCGAGGATATCGAAAACCTCAAGCGCGACCTCAGCAAGCAGCTGGGCGTGCCTGTGGCAGTGAACATCGAAGAAGTGCGCAAGCCCGAGATCGATGCCAAGCTGATCGCCGACAGCATTACGCAGCAATTGGAAAAGCGGATCATGTTCCGCCGTGCCATGAAGCGCGCCATGCAAAATGCCATGCGTCTGGGTGCCCTGGGCATCAAGATCATGTCGTCCGGTCGTTTGAATGGCATTGAAATCGCCCGTTGCGAGTGGTACCGCGAAGGTCGCGTGCCACTTCACACCCTGCGTGCTGACATCGACTACGGTACTTCCGAAGCCAAAACCACTTACGGCATTATTGGCGTAAAGGTTTGGGTCTACAAGGGCGACACGCTGGGTCGTAACGACCTGCCTGCCGCTGTGGAGCCCCGTGCTGAAGAAGAGCGCCGTCCACGTGGACCGCGTCGTGATGACCGTGGCGGTGCACGCCCTGGGTCTGACCGTCCCGCCCCCCGTGGCGCTCGTCGTCCAGCTGGCAGCAATGCCGCCCCTGCTGATGGCAGCGACAAACCCGCAGAAGCCACTGGTGGCGATGCAAAACCCGCCGTTAAGCGCGTTCGCACAGTCGCCGCGCCAGCTGCAGCAGCTGACGGTAAAGGAGAATAACCATGTTGCAACCCGCTCGCCGGAAATACCGCAAAGAGCAAAAGGGCCGTAACACCGGCATCGCGACCCGAGGCAGCTCGGTCGCGTTCGGTGACTTCGGTCTGAAATGTACAGACCGTGGCCGTTTGACGGCACGCCAGATCGAAGCTGCACGCCGTGCAATTTCCCGCCACGTGAAGCGTGGTGGTCGTATCTGGATTCGCGTATTCCCCGACAAGCCGATTTCCCAAAAGCCTGCTGAAGTGCGTATGGGTAACGGTAAAGGCAATCCCGAGTACTACGTGGCTGAAATTCAGCCCGGAAAAATCGTGTTTGAAATCGTTGGTGTTACCGAAGAACTCGCCCGTGAAGCGTTCCGTCTGGCTGCTGCAAAGCTGCCATTGCGGACCACCTTCGTGGCGCGCATGATCGGTCAGTAATCAGGAGAATGAAGAAATGAAAGCTGCTGAACTGCGCCAAAAAGACGTTGCCGGCCTGCAAACCGAAGTCAAAGCGCTGCAAAAAGCACACTTTGGACTGCGTATGCAAAAAGCCACGCAACAAATTACCAACACCGCTACGCTGCGCATTGCGCGCCGCGATATTGCTCGCGCCAAGACTATTCTTGTCGAGAAGCAAAGCGCTGAAAAATCCGCCAAATAAGGAGCGAACATGACGGAAGCTAAAAAATCCCTCAAGCGCACCTTGATTGGCAAGGTGGTCAGCGACAAGCGTGCCAAAACTGTGACTGTGCTGATTGAGCGTCGTGTGAAGCACGAACTCTACGGCAAGATCGTTGGTAAATCCAGCAAGTACCACGCCCATGACGAAAAGGGCGAGTACAAGATGGGTGATGTCATCGAAATTACCGAAAGCCGTCCAATTTCCAAAACCAAGAATTGGGTTGCGACCCGCTTGGTGGAAAAGGCCGCTGCGGTGTAAGCCTATCGGTCAACTTGACTGCAGGTTTTTGAATTACGGCCCACAATGTGGGCCGTTTTCATTGGTGCGTGGATATCACGCACCGCAACCCAAGGAACCAGCATGATTCAAGTAGGCGACACACTTCCCCAGACCACATTGATGGAATTTGTGGAGGTGGAAGGCAATGGATGCAGCATCGGGCCCAATCCGGTCGATGTGTCCCAAGCGACTGCGGGAAAGACCATTGCCTTGTTTGCGCTGCCCGGTGCGTTTACCCCGACCTGCTCTGCCAAACACGTCCCCGGCTATGTCGAAAGCGTCGAAGCCTTCAAAGCCGCAGGCGTGGATGAAATCTGGTGTGTGAGCGTGAATGACGCATTTGTCATGGGTGCATGGGCACGTGACCAAAAGACCGACGGAAAAGTGCGCATGTTGGCCGATGGCAGTGCGGCGTTTGCCCAGGCGACCGGCTTGACGCTGGACTTGACCAGCCGCGGCATGGGACTGCGCAGCAACCGCTATTCCATGTTGGTGAAGGACGGCAAAGTGGCCTCCCTCAACATCGAAGGCCCTGGCAAATTCGAGGTCAGCGATGCCGCGACGCTTCTGGCGCAGGTCAAGGCCTGAGCGGCACAGCACAGGGAATACTTCTGCATCCCTTCCCGGCTGGACGCCCTGCGTTCATAGCATGGCCTTGAGGTAATGGGCGCCGGGAATCGGGTTGTAGTAGTAGGGCGGGATTTCCTCAAACGCCAGCTCTTGGTACAGTGCGCGGGCCGACTCCATGTCGTCCAGGGTGTCCAACAGGATGCAGTCGTACCCGCCCACCCGGCCCAGATCCATGATGCCTTCGGCCAACAGGCGGCCTACGCCCAAACCACGGTAGGCCGGTCGCACAAAAAGGCGTTTCATTTCACACGCATTGGGGTAGTCGCTGGCATCCAAGGGACGTAGGGCGCAACAGCCCGCAAAGCTGCCATTCACGGTGGCTGCCAGCAGCGCACCCCGCGGTGCCCTGTACTCACCGGGCAAGCCGTCCAACTCGGCTTCGAAATTTTGAAAGCACAGATCAATCTTCAGCGTGTCTGCGTATTCTTGAAACAACAAACGGATGGCGTGCAAATCGGGCAGATTGCTGGGGACCACCAGCGCTACTTCAGGGGAAACAGTGTGCATAAGTGAACGTCAAGCTAAAAGGGCCCAGCGCAGCAGATAAGCGATAGCGCAGGCGCAAAACCCGAAAATAATGGCACGCCCATACAGCGGGAGGCACCATCGTCGCGCGAAGACTCCAAGTGTGCTCGCCCTTGGTCAAGCGCACCCAGTGGGGTGATCGTCATTTTAGCCACGCGCCCAGTTGTGGCAACCTCGTCGCTGCTGGAAAGCACCGTAGCCACCGACTGCGGCAGAACCAGACGTGCCGGTACCGGCCGTGCGTCGATTTTTCCCATGGGCCCGCGATGCCGACCATTGCGCCCCCTTTTTGTGCGATCGCCTCATGCCCTATGAAATGGGTAGATGCATCTGGCGATGCGTCAAGCCCGGGGATGCCGCCGGATTGCCATCAGGACGCGCGCGCAGCGCACCGCGTTACGATAGCCCCATTGCCACCTACCATCTTCAAGGGAGCGCCATCCATGGACCGCCGCCAGTTTCATTCGACATCGCTCTCCATCACCGCACTGCTGGTGCTCGGGGCCACGCAACAGGCCCGGGCGCTGACACTGGCAGACCTGAGCAACACCGACGCATCCAAGGGCCTGAAAACCGCCCTGGAAAAAGGGGCGTTGCAGGCGGTGGCCTTGTTGGGTGCGCCGGACGGCTTTTTGGGGAATGACAAGGTGCGTATTCCCTTGCCCGCTTATCTGGAAGATGCCGCCAAGTGGCTGCGCACCTTCGGTCAAGGTGCCCGTGTGGACGAGCTGGTCACATCCATGAATCGGGGCGCAGAGGCGGCCGTGCCCATGGCCAAAGAGCTGCTGGTCAAAGCGGTGCAGTCCATGAGCGTGACCGATGCCAAGGGCATTTTGAGTGGCGGAGATACCGCCGTGACAGAGTTTTTTGCATCCAAGACCCGCCCGGCACTGGCGGTCAAATTCTTGCCTGTGGTCACCAAGGCCACGGAAAAAGTCGGCCTGGCCGACAAGTACAACCAACTGGCAGGCAAGGCCTCGGAGTTGGGCTTGCTGAAAAAGGAAGATGCCAACATCCAGCAATACGTCACGGGCAAAGCACTGGATGGTCTGTTTTTGATGATTTCGGAAGAAGAAAAAAAGATCCGCCAGAACCCGGTGGCCTACGGCAGCGCGATTTTGAGCAAAGTCTTTGGGGCTTTGAAGTGAGTCGCTGGCCCCTAGTGGTGCGGCGACTGACTTCTTAATACGGGCCGAACGCTGTGTACTCTCTGTCCCAAGGCAAAGCCATTGCCGTTTTTGCGGCCTTTGCCTTTGCCTATTTCTTCTCGGCCCTGATCCGCGCCATCACCGCCACACTGGCGCCGACCCTGGTGCAGGAGTTCGCCCTCAACGCCCGTGACTTGGGCCTGCTGGCGGGCGGCTACTTCATTGGTTTTGCCGCCACCCAGCTGCCCTTGGGACACTGGCTGGACCGCCTGGGGCCCAAGAAGGTGGTGCTGGGGTTTTTGTCGATGGCCGTGCTGGGGTGTGTGGCCTTTTCGATGGCCACCAGCTTTGCCGGACTGCTGCTGGCCCGCGTGCTGTGCGGTGTGGGGGTGAGTGCCTGCCTGATGGCGCCGCTGACGGGCTACCGCCGGTGGTACGCACCCGCCAACCAGATGCGTGCCAATTCGTGGATGCTGATGGTGGGGGCCCTGGGTATGGTCGCCTCAACCCTGCCGGTGCAGTGGCTGATGCCTTGGATCGGCTGGCGCATGATTTTCCTGCTGCTGGGGGCATTGGTGGGGCTGTCCATGGTGATGATCGTTTGGCAGGTGCCCGCCTGGCCATCCGCGCCGGCCGCCGCCAACGACGTGCCCCAGCCGGTGTCTACGGGCTACGCCGAGGTATGGCGCAACCCCTATTTCCGCCAATTGGTGCCGCTGGGGTTCTTCAATTTTGGTGGCCTGGTCGCCATGCAAACCCTGTGGGCTGCGCCCTGGATGGTCAAGGTGGCGGCTTACAGTCCTCTGCAGGCCGCCACCGGATTGTTTTGGCTCAACGTGGCCATGTTGCTGTCCTTCTGGCTGTGGGGCGTGGCCAACCCTTGGCTGGCACGTCGCCACTACACACCTGAGCGGCTCATCACCTACGGCATGCCCGTCAGCATCATTACACTTGCTATTATTGTGATAGCTGGTGACGCCATATCTACGGGGGCTGCAGTCATTTTTACGGTGTATTGTGTAAGCTCCACGGTCGGCGCCTTGGCGCAACCGGCGGTCGGCCTGGCCTTCCCATCGCATTTGGCTGGGCGGGCGCTCTCGGCCTACAACCTGGTCATCTTCAGCGGTGTCTTCACGGTGCAGTGGGGGATTGGTCTGGTGGTGGACGGTTTGCGTGCATGCGCCTGGACCGAACCCCACGCCTACCAAGGGGCGATGGGGGTGTATGCGCTGTGCTGCGTGGGGGCGTATTCCTACTATCTGGCGGCAAAGAAGCCATAATCACTTTCCCACGTGCTTGACACCCTCCCATGAACACCGGCCTCCTCATCATTGCCCATGCCCCGCTGGCCAGCGCGTTGCGCGACTGTGTGCTGCATGTGTTTCCTGAGTCGGCCAGTGCCATTGTGGCCCTGGATGTGCCGCCCGACGAGCCACCCGAGGCGACCCAGGCGACCGCCGAGGCCCTGCTGGCGCAACTCCACACCCCGCAAACCCTGGTGCTCACCGACGTGTTCGGTGCAACCCCTTGCAACGTGGCCCAAAAAGTGGTGGATGGGGTGCAGTCCAAGCTGGTGGCCGGTGTCAACTTGCCCATGCTGCTGCGCACCATCAACTACGGCCATGAGCCACTGGATGCCCTGGTGGCCCGCGCTTTGGCCGGTGGCGCCCAGTGCATCATGCAGGTGGCCGTGACGGCTCCCCAAAACCAAGTAAGAAAATCCAATGATCACCACCTCCACGACCATCATCAATAAGCTGGGACTGCATGCCCGCGCATCGGCCAAGCTCACCAAACTGGCGGGCAGTTATGCGTGCGAGATCTGGATCGCCAAAGGGGAGCGTCGCGTCAACGCCAAAAGCATCATGGGTGTGATGATGTTGGCCGCCGGCATGGGCTCCACCGTGGTTATCGATATCGAAGGCGACCGGGCGCAGGACGCCATGGACGCCTTGCTGGCCCTGGTGGCCGACCGGTTTGGAGAAGGCGAGTGAACAGAGCCCCCACGCTTGCCACTGCGTGTGCTGCACTGCCCCCCAAGGGGGCGGAACTTGCTTGGGGCGGCCCGGCGCTGCGTTCTAGAGCCCCCACGCTTGCCTGGCGCGGCCTGGCGCTGCATACGTTATGACCTTCGCCATCCACGGCCTCACCGTCTCCCGGGGGATTGCCATCGGGCGCGCCGTGCTGGTGGCGTCCAGCCGGGTGGATGTGGCGCATTACTTCATCGATGCGGCCGATATTGCCACCGAAATTGACCGCGTGCGGGCCGGGCGCGACGCCGTGGTGGACGAGATCCACCGCCTGCAGGCCAGCGTGGCCCACATGGGCCCCAAGGAAACCTCGCACGAACTGGGCGCCATGCTCGACGTGCACCTGATGCTGCTGCAGGATGCCGAACTCATCAATGGCGTCAAGCACTGGATCACCGACCGGCTGTACAACGCCGAGTGGGCATTGACCACCCAGCTGGAGATCATTGCCCGCTACTTTGACGAAATGGAAGACGAGTACCTGCGCGAACGCAAGTCCGACGTGGAGCAAATTGTCGAGCGGGTGTTGCGCGCCATGCAGGGCACCGCTTCGCCCCTGGTGGCGCAAAGCAGTCCGCGGGGTTTGCGCAAACCGTCGCAGCAGGACCTGCTGCTGGACGACACGGTGGACGTGCCCCTGGTGCTGATCGCACACGACCTGTCGCCGGCCGACATGCTGCAATTCAAGCAAAGCGTCTTTGCCGGCTTCATCACCGACGTCGGGGGCAAGACCTCGCACACCGCCATTGTGGCGCGCAGCATGGACATTCCGGCGGTGGTGGGCACCCGCTCCTGCAGCCAGCTGATCCGCCAGGACGACTGGGTCATTATTGACGGGGATGCGGGCGTGGTCATCGTGGACCCGTCGCCCATTATTCTGGCCGAGTACGGCTTCAAGCAGCGCCAGGTGGAACTGGAGCGCGGCCGCCTGACCCGTTTGCTGCACACCCCGGCCGTTACCCTGGACGGCGAAAAGGTGCAGCTGCTGGCCAACATCGAGATGCCGGAGGACGCCCAAGCCGCCTTGAAGGCGGGAGCCCTGGGCGTGGGCCTGTTTCGCAGCGAATTTTTGTTCATGGGCCGCCAGGGTCACCTGCCCGATGAAGAAGAGCAGTACCAGGCCTACAAACGCGCGGTCGAAGGCATGCAGGGCCTGCCCGTCACCATCCGCACGGTGGACATCGGGGCGGACAAGCCGCTGGACAACTCACAGCGTGACACCGGGCACCTGAACCCGGCGCTGGGCCTGCGGGCCATCCGCTGGAGTC
This sequence comes from Rhodoferax sp., assembly GCF_030697375.1. Lineage (GTDB taxonomy): Bacteria > Pseudomonadota > Gammaproteobacteria > Burkholderiales > Burkholderiaceae_C > Allorhodoferax. Next base: position 62,597 of record NZ_JAUYQD010000100.1, read on the forward strand.
TGGCCGACCCGGCCATGTTCTTGACCCAGCTGCGCGCCATTTTGCGCGCTGCCGCGCACGGGCAGGTGCATTTGCTGGTGCCCATGCTGGCCCATGCCAGCGAAATCCGCCAGACCCTGGCCCACATCGACCACGCCCGCGCCATGCTGGACAACCGGGGTGTCCTGTACGGTCCGGTCAAGCTGGGGGCCATGATAGAAATCCCCGCAGCGGCTTTGAGCGTGAAGCTGTTCCTGAAGCACTTTGACTTTTTGTCCATCGGCACCAACGACCTGATTCAGTACACCTTGGCGATCGACCGTGCCGATGAATCGGTGGCGCACCTGTACGACCCGCTGCACCCGGCGGTGCTGCGCCTGGTGTCCGAAACCATTGCCGAATGCCGCGCCCAGGGCAAGGGCGTGAGTGTGTGCGGCGAGATGGCGGGGGATGTCAGCCTGACCCGCTTGTTGCTGGGCCTGGGGCTGCGCAGTTTCTCCATGCACCCCGCGCAAATCCTGGCGGTCAAGCAGGAGGTGCTGCGCTCCGACACCACCAAACTGGGCCCCTGGGCGCAGCGGGTGCTGGTGGCCGATGACCCGGCCGAGGTGATCGCGACCAAGGGTTTGTAGCTATTGCTATTGAATTGGTAGCAACTCACGCACATAGTCAGGGCAATCGCATCTAAATTGATAGCAAACAAGTGAGCGTCCAAGCGGGAATTGAGGGAACAATACCTGCATCGTTATTGAATCATGGACATTGAATGACCCAAAGCAAGGGAAGCAGCCTCTTGGAACACCTCAAGC
>NZ_JAUYQD010000101.1 GCF_030697375.1 Rhodoferax sp.
GCTTGAGGTGTTCCAAGAGGCTGCTTCCCTTGCTTTGGGTCATTCAATGTCCATGATTCAATAACGATGCAGGTATTGTTCCCTCAATTCCCGCTTGGACGCTCACTTGTTTGCTATCAATTTAGATGCGATTGCCCTGACCTGCATGGCACCTCGCCCCCTACGTCTCAATTTGGGCTATTGAGAGCATCAGGAGCCCAGGCAATATTGGGTGGTGGGCAATTTCAGGCGATTTGCCGACCGACTATGTCTCTGCACAAGACATAAGGAATCCGAGAGAGGCAATGCGCGCCATAGCTACTCTGTGGCAAGAAGCGAGCGGGTTCATGTTACGCGGCGAGGAACATCCAACTTTTAGGATCGGAGCCGGTGACTCCAATGAAGAACTGGCACCAATGCTTGCGTCAAGGGCGGAAACGCTGCTTGGATGGGTAGATGATCCGGAGGTTTGGGAAGAAGACGATGACCTTTAACATTTCGCTCGGCGCGGACACGCAGCAGCAGAATGCCGCTGCGCGGCGGTTGCTGCGTGCCGGGCAGCTTTGACGTTAGGCCCCATATGACTAGTTGGCTGGCCGAAATTCGGCGTCTCGTGGAGTCAAGTTCTAATGCAGAAGTCGCGGTAGGTGCCTCCGAAGCTGAGATCGAAGCGGCAGAGGCTGCGCTTGGCGTTCGCTTCCCACCCCAATTCCGCGCCTATCTCTCCGAGTTTGGCTACCTAAGCATCGCGCACTGCGAATTCAATGGATTGGGTGCAGGAGTGCCAGAACATGTGAACCTCGTTAGAGAGACGCTCGCTGAGCGCGAGATGTTTCGCCCATACATTCCAATCCACCTTCTTCCACTGGAGAACAATGGCGCTGGGGATCACTTCTGCATAGACTTGACGGCAGGCCTTGAAGACCCACCCGTCGTGTTCTGGAGCCATGACGAAGACGAATCTCAAACGCCCGAGCCTGAATCCGATCGGTTCAGTTCCTGGCTGCTGGAACGCGTCTCAGAGAATGTGGCCTAATCGGGTAGGCAACGGATTTTAACCGTCGCCCCCCCCCCCCACACACCACCCACCGCGCGGGTCCGCAGTGGGCGGAACAACCAAGTTGGCACGCTCGACGAAGCCTTTCCTTTCTTTGCCGTGTAGCCCTGGGCCTTGCACCACAGGTCTTTCACACTAAGCAAACCTTGCTCCTGTAACCACGCGTTGGATATGGCTTGGTTGATCACCTGGGTTCTGGACATTTGCCAATAGCTGTTGCTACTGCATCCGTGCTGAATCGCCGACTTCTGGCTCATGCCCAAGGCCAGCAAGGCGAACCTTTGAATTTCGAGAAGGCCCAGCGTTAAGCCATCCTCACCTCGTTGAGCAAGTCGGGGTGACGCTCAAGCACCTTGAGCAACTTCACCAAGGCCAAGGGCGGTTTGGATTTTCCGTTCTCGTAGCGAGAGAAGGCATTGACCCCACCGCCGAAGATTTCGGCGGCCTCCCGCTGGTCCAGCGCGAGTTTCTTTCGCACGCGGGTGATGAAACCCGGATCAACAATGGCCGCGTTGACCTGCTTCGAGAATGCGCCCATCTCGCGCATGGCACGGTCCGACTCCGCCGCATCCAAAATGGATTCGGCGCAGGCCCGGCAGAAGTCGCCCGTCGCTGCCGAAATGACGGTGGTTTCGCCCTTGTAGGTGTACGGTAAGTCACGGGTGTCATGGATCAGTTCGGCCGCGCCGCAAACAGGACATTTCATGTTCATAGCTCCTTGAAGGAAATGATCGGCACATTGTCAATCCCATCTCACTCGCCACCTCGCACATCCCCTTCCATCGCAACAAAATCCACCCCCAGCTCCTAAATATCGGCCATCCTGTTGAGTATTCCGACGGTGGGCTTGCCCGTGCCCTCCTCGACTTGGCACAGCGCTATTGGGGACTTCGCTGATGACTGCGGTACAAAAATCGCTCGAAGGTGCGGTGCTGACTCTGACGCCGAACCCTTTCCATCTCGCGCCAAACGCCGCTTGATTTGTAATTACATCGTAGTTATCATTTGCCTATGAGAAATCTGAGCTTTGAATGGGATGAGCGCAAAGCGGCGGTCAACGCAAAAAAGCATGGGGTCAGTTTTGAAGAGGCGAAATCGGTTTTCGTCGATGAGCGGGCCAAATTGATCGATGACCCTGACCACTCTGACGATGAAGACCGTTTTGTTCTCCTGGGTTTGAGTGGGGCGTTGCGATTGCTTCTGGTTTGCCACTGTTATCGCAGTGACGGCAATGTCATACGAATCATCTCAGCCCGCAAAGCCAGTGCTAAAGAATCAAAGTCCTACCCGTGAAAGGTGTCACATGCGCAAAGAATACGACTTCACCGCTGCCAGGAAAAATCCATACGCTGCTCAACTTAAAAAGCAAATTACCATCCGCCTTGATGAGGAATCCATCAACTATTTCAAGGCGATATCGCAAGACGCTGGCATCCCTTACCAAAGCCTCATCAATTTGTATTTGCGCGATTGCGCGACGTCTCACCGCAAGCTCAATTTGAATTGGTCGTAAGTGCTGGCATTGCTGGCGCAATTTGCAACCCCATTGACATGCATACCCCGGCCAGCGCGCCTACGATCAGCGCTGACGCTATGGCACTTTGACTCAATGGGGGACTTCGCTGATGACTACGGTACAAAAATCACTCGACGGTGCGGTGTTGACGCTGACACTGAACCAGCCGGAACTGCGCAACGCCTTCAATGACGAGGTCATTGTTGAATTGACCCAGGCGTTCCAGGACGCGGACCAGCGGCCCGAGGTACGCGCGGTGGTTCTGGCGGCCAGCGGCAAGGCGTTTTGTGCGGGTGCCGACCTGAACTGGATGCGCCGCATGGCGGACTACACCCGGGATGAAAACCTGAAAGACGCCGCCGCGTTGGCCGAGATGCTCCAGGTGATCTACCAGTGCTCCAAACCGACCATCGCCAAGATCCAAGGCGATGTGTACGCCGGGGGCATGGGCCTGGTGGCGGCTTGCGATATCGCCGTCTGCGTGGACACGGCCAGATTCTGTTTGAGTGAAGTGAAGCTGGGCTTGATTCCCGCCACCATCAGTCCCTATGTTCTTCGGTCCATGGGGGCGCGCAATGCACACCGGTACTTCCTCACGGCGGAAGTGTTTGACGCCAGGGAAGCGCACCGCATCCACTTTGTCCACGAGGTGGTGGCTGCGGACGGGTTGACCGCCAAGGTCGATCAAATTGCACAGGCCTTCCTGGTGGCCGGCCCCCGTGCCACCAGCGCCTGCAAAAAACTATTGCAGCGGGTGGCGAGCCAGGACATCGATGACGCCCTGGTCGGGTACACGGTGGCCGAAATTGCAGACATTCGGTCCAGCGCAGAAGGCCGTGAAGGAGTCAGTTCATTTTTGCAAAAGCGTGCGCCAAGCTGGGTGGCTTCTGCAGCCTCCTAAGGCAGCCCCCAACTCCGGCCGGTCTAGCCTGATCAACAACAAGATCGTCGAAAGGCCGTGTGTGCGGGGTTACCAAGTTGAACGCGTGGCATGGTTTTTTCCTTGGCGGGAGAGAGGGTTTAAAACGATTGAAAAGGGTGGGTGCTTACTGATTGACTTTTCCGGGCAGCGACAAATCACCGGACGCCAGCTTGAAAACCTGGGCCACGCACAGCAGCGGGCTGTGAATATTGGCGTTGACGCGCAGCGCGGCGGTCACACCATCAAAACCAGCGGCGTTCACCACGCCAATGTCCTCAAACGGAACACGCACTTCCACCGTGCCACCCTGGACACTCGGGCTCCATCCCGGGCTGTCCAGCAGGATCGGCAAACCGGGCCAGGTCTTGGGCAGTTTGGGCTGGGTGCCTTGGGGGATATCCGCCACTTTGAGTGCGCCCTTGCCACAGGCTTCATCGGGCTGCAAAACCACCCAATGCGAGTGCCACACCGGCCCGTCATTTGTCGCATTGCCATCCCCGTTTTCATCAAACAAGGGGGTGTCGTCAAAGTCAGGGTGGGAGGTCACTGCCAATGCCAGGATGCCGCTTTTGGCGTCAAAGCCCACCACCGATGGGTCCATGCTGGTGGGCCAGACATAGGAGAAGACCGTGCTCCCTGCGAGTTTGCCTGTCTTGGTGGGTTTGCTTGTGCCCGCCTTGCCGGACACCGCCATATGGAACAGGGCGACATTTCCCTCCGTGGTGATCTTGGTGTGGACGATGTCATAGGGCGCTTTGACCGCCGCAGCGGGCTTGCTCTGAATACCACCGGTGTGTGCGTCGTCGTGCGCGAAGCCCACCTGCGCCATGCAGAGGCACGCCATGGCGGCAGCGAGGGTTCGGGTCTGGGGTTTGTAAGTCATGTTGTTTCCTGGCAGTTGCTTGTAAAGGGGTGCTGATCAGCACAGGGCTAGTTTGGGGTGCAGTCCTGTACCATTGGAATCAATTAGTCTTCAATAAATACCCAATCGTCCAAAACCATGTCCCCTGCAGCGCCCCAACCCCTGGACAGGCTCTCGGCGCTGCTGGAGCGTTTTCGCGTGCGGGCGCAGCTTTTCCATACCGGCGCGCTGTGCGGAGTCACCAGCTTTGCGGCGGAGCCTGGGCGGGGGTTTTTGCATGTTCTGCGGCGCGGGGAAATGGTGATCACCCATCGCCGGGGCACGGGGGTCGCGCAACGCATTGAGGTTCGCGAGCCCACACTGGTGTTCTATCCACAGCCCTTGGCCCATGACTTTCACAATGCGCCTGCCGAGGGGTCTGACTTCACTTGTGCGTCTTTGGAATTTGATGGCGGCAGTTCGCACCCTCTGGTTCGCGCTTTACCGGCCTTGGTGGTTTTGCCCCTGGACCAGGTGGAGGGCCTGCAAGCGTCCTTGGCGCTACTGTTTGCAGAGGCGGACCGGGTGCGCTGTGGGCATCGCTTGCTGGCAGACCGTCTGTTTGAGGTGGTGCTTCTCCAGTTGCTCCGGTGGCTGCTGGATCACCCCCAGGAAAGCGGCGTGTCCCGTGGCCTGCTGTGGGGACTATCGGACCCCGCCTTGGCCCGGGCGCTCACCGCCATGCACGAGAGTCCGGGCATCCCCTGGAGTCTGGAAGCGATGGCGCAACAGGCCGGCATGTCACGCAGCGCCTTCGCAGCAAGGTTCAAAGAGGTACTGGGCGTAACACCCGCGGAGTATTTGTCCGACTGGCGTATGGCCATCGCCAAATCCCTGCTGCGCACCGGCCGGTCCGTGAAGTTCATCGCGGACGCGTTGGGTTATGCCAATGCCTCAGCGCTTTCGCGGGTATTTGCCCAAAGGGTGGGTGTGTCGCCCAGGGTCTGGATGGCAGCGCACGCCGGGGCGTGAATTGCGAAAAATCGCTCAGTCCCGCACCAAAATTTCTGACTTACCCAAGGTGTAGGTCAGCCAGAGGCCCACGGTCGCGCCCGTGGTTTTTTGCACCAAGGGGCTGTCCTGATTGGCAGCGCCGGCCACCGAATCCATGCGGGCGCCACCGGCAATTCGCAAGCCCGGCGCCAGCGGTTTGGACACGTACAAAGAAATCCGCGATGCAATAAGCCCCCCCTTGGCCGCATAACTATTGCGCGTTGGCGTCGCATACCTGGGCGCAACCCCGTAAAGCGTATCCGCCAGCCGTTCGTCTCCTATCAGCAAGCCTGCGCTGGCACTGTAGTGCAATCCACCCGAGGTACGTCGCTCGTACGCGAGCTGCGGCTCCAACACCATCCCTTTGTCGCGCAGGTGATCCGTTACATCCAAGACACCGCGCAATCCAAGCACCGCCCGCAAGCGGCCATGGTCCGCCCCTTCGTGCAATGTCCAGCGGATGCGGGGCCCGAACTCTACAAAGGTGCCCAGATCAGGCATGCCTTGGCGCGCCTCCACGTCGTCGGACGATGCGCCAAAAGCGGCTGCCAATCCAAGATCAAGCTCTACGTTGGGGCCCAGCGATTTGCGCAACTCCACCCCACTGCGGTCTACGCGGAACCACTCCCCCCTGTACACCACATAGGGCAGCAACAAGTTGCGTTGCAGCTGTTGTGAAGCACCCGGGTAAACCTGTTGCGAGACCGCCATGCCAAACACCCCAAACTCCCACAGCGGGAGCGGCGCGGGCTCTTGCGCAAACCCGACCGCAGGGCCGACCAACATCAGTGACGCCACCACCATGCCAGCCAGCGTCATTGGCGCGCCCTCACCCGAAGAAAGACCACTGTATTGTTTGTGCACCATGCGCCCCTACTCCGGCCGGTCCAGCTTGGTGGACAGCAAAATCGTCGAAAAGGTATCGACCACGCCTTTGATCACCCGGATCTTGTCGATCACCGCATCCAGCTCCTGGGTGGACTCGGTGGTGAGCATGGCGCACAGGTCGTAGCGGCCGCTCACCGTGTAGAGCTTGACGATTTCGTGCCGCTTGGACAGGGCGCGCACCACCTCGGTTTCATTCTTGGACTCGATCGATATCAGCACCATGGCCCGGATGCTGGAGCTGGCCCGCGCCACGGTCACGCCCACGGTGTAGCCCGAAATCACCCCCGCATCTTCCAGCGCCTTGAGCCGCAACTGCGCGGTGCTGCGCGCGCAGCCCAGGGCCTTGGCCAGCTTGACCATGGGCAGGCGGGCATTCACTTTGAGCAGCTCTATCAGCTGGCGGTCCAGGGGGTCTAAAGGGGTGGCCATGGGGGTTTCAGTCAATGTGTATTTATGCCAGTCATTATGACTGATGCAGCCAGGTAATTTCAGTCACTTTGCCTGTTTCAACCGGCAGCACTCGTCCCTAAACTTGCTCTCAGTTATCCCTTGTCCGCGCAAGGTTACTCAGACCATCCACCCAGAATCAGGGGCACGCCATGCTGCAAAAAGTTGACTTCATCACTCCCAAAAAACTGTTCTCCCGTGAGGAGCTGGACGCCTACGATCCAGAGTCCGAGCCCTGGCAAAAGCAGTTTGCCCGCCGTTACACGCACCATTCGGAAATGACCGGCATTCTGAACAACGTGGAGAACGTGAACGAAACGGTCTACAAGAAGTTTGCCATTGCGGTCACGCCCTACATGGCCAAGCTGATGGACCCCAATGACCCCAACTGCCCCGTGCGTTTGCAGTACCTGCCCTCGCACCACGAGGAAAGCAAGCCCGGCTTTGCCACCATGCTGGACCAGCTGGGCGAAGAAGGCGACACCATTCCCGGCACCAGCATCGTGCACCGCTATCCACGCCGCGTGCTGTTTCTGGTGTCCAACACCTGCGCCACGCTGTGCCGTTTTTGCACCCGCAAACGCATGGTGTCGCAGCCTGCGGGCTCGGTGCACAAGGACGAGATCGAGCGCTCCATTGACTACATTGCGGCCAACACCCAGATCCAGGACGTGCTGCTGTCCGGTGGCGACCCGCTGACTTTTACCGACGAGCGCCTGGACTACATCCTGGGCGAAATCCGCCGCCGCGCCCCGCATGTGCGTTTCTTGCGCATGGGTTCGCGCATGGTGGTGCAGCTGCCCACCCGCGTCACGCCCGAACTGTGCGCCGTGCTGGAAAAACACCGCGTGCAGATGGTCAACATCCACATCAACCACCCCAAGGAAATCACGCCGCTGCTGCGCAAACACGTCAAGCTGATCCAGAAGGCCGGCATCATGATGGGCCTGCAGACCGTGTGCCTGAAAGGTGTGAACGACGACGTGGAGGTGATGCGCGAACTGTTCCTGCAAAGCATCGAGATGGGCGTGCGCCCCTACTATGTGTACTCCACCGACATGGTGGAAGGCGCACACCACTTTGTGGTGCCGCACAAACGCATGCTGGAGCTGTACGAAGGCCTGCGCGGCTGGATCAGCGGCCCGGCAGTGCCCACCTTCATCGTGGACGGCCTGGGCGGCCTGGGCAAGCTGCCCATCATCCCCAGCTATGTGCGCGAAGAAGTACTGCCCGATGGCAGCGGCACCACCATCAAGTGCCGCAACTACGCCGGCCAGACGGTGGAAATGCCAGGCCTGGGCCAGGACTTCAGCCTGCCCACGCAAAGCAACTAAGAATCTGAAAACTTGTGGGTCAAACCACTTCGCGCAGCGAATGTGCTCTGACCCTAACTGGAACAAAACATGAAAAAAGGCTCCCCCTACGGCACACACCGGGTACTGGAACCGCTGGGCGTATTGCCCCAGCCCGCCTGGAAGATCGACAACACCATGGAGATCTATGACAACGAGATCCTGATCAATGTGTCGGCGCTGAACATCGACGCGGCCAGCTTCACCCAGATCAAGGCCGAAGCCCAAGGTGATGAGGCCCGCGTGGCCGAGATCGTGAAAGGCATCGTGGCCCAGCGCGGCAAACACCACAACCCGGTGACGGGCTCGGGCGGCATGCTGATTGGCACCGTGGCGCAGATTGGCCCGGCCTTGGCCGACAAAATCGACCTGAAGGTGGGCGACAAGATTGCCACGCTGGTGTCGCTCTCGCTCACGCCGCTGCGCATCGATGAGATTGTGAAAATCCATCTGCACAAGGACCAGGTGGAGATCCAGGGCCAGGCGATTTTGTTCGAAACCGGTCTGTACGCCAAGCTGCCCGCCGACCTCGATGAAAAAATGGCGCTGGCCATTCTGGATGTGGCCGGTGCACCCGCTCAAACCGCCCGCCTGGTGCAGCCCGGCCACACGGTGGTGGTGATCGGCGGCGGCGGCAAGTCCGGCACGCTGTGTGTGTATGAAGCCAAAAAGCGCGCCGGCGCATCCGGCTGCGTCATCGGTGTCTCGCCCTTTGCGAAGGACTGCCAGCGCATGACCGAGCTGGGCTGGGTGGACCATGCCCTGCAGGTGGACGCCACCGACGCCCTGGCGCTGATGCAAGCCGTGGCCGAAGTCACCCAGGGCCGGATGGCCGATGTGGTGATCAACTGCGTCAACATTCCCAACACCGAGATGGGCAGCATTCTGGCCACCAAGCAGCATGGCAAGATTTACTTCTTCTCCATGGCCACCAGCTTCACGGCAGCGGCGTTGGGTGCCGAGGGCGTGGGCAAGGACGTGGAGATGATTGTGGGCAATGGCTACGCCACCGGCCACGCGGAGTTCTCGCTGTCGCTGTTACGCGAAAGCGCCACGCTGCGCGCGCTGTTCGAAAAACTCTACGTTTAAACCCAGCAGGATCTCCCGCATGAGCACCACGCACAGCGCGCTTTGGCAACGCATCCAGGCCCAGGGTATCGGCGACGCCGGGCCGCCCCAAGGCGCCGAGCGCCCCCCCGGGGGGCAGCGAAGTACGCTTGGCGACGAGCGTGGGGGCCCCATATCCGTCCTGGCCGTCATGGGCATGACCAAAAACACGGGCAAAACCGTGGCGCTGAACCATTTGCTGGCCCAGGCCGCGGCGTCAGCGGTGGCGGTGGGGGTCACCTCCATCGGGCGCGACGGCGAAGACCGCGACATGGTGTTTTTCATCCCCAAGCCGCCCATTCTGGTCTGGCCCGGCACCCTGGTCGCCACGGCCCGCGCCACCTTGCAGCGCGCCAAAGTGCGCTGGAAACTGATTGACACCACCGGCATCGACAGCCCCATGGGCGAGATCCTGGTGGTCAAGGTGCTGGAATACGGCGAGATGGAAATTGCAGGCGCCTCACGCAGCTCGGACCAGCGCAAGGTGATAGACCGGCTGAAGCAGTGTGGCGCCTCTTTGGTCATTCTGGACGGCGCATTGGGCCGCAGCCACCATGCGTCCCCGGCGGTGGCAAATGGCGTGGTGCTGGCCACCGGCGCGGCCATAGGCGGTGGCATCCAGGACGTGGTCCGCAAGACGCGCGACCGCTTGGCGATTCTGGGCATTGCGCAAGCCGATGAGGCCACGCGCGCGCTGTGCGAACCGGTGTTTGCCCAGGGTGGCGTGGGCCTGTGGGACCGCCAAGGCACGCCGCTGTTTCAGGCCGAGATTGCCACGCTCAATGCCGCCGACACAGTGCTGCGCTACGTCGATGCCGCCCCAGCCACCATCGCGCTCAGCGGTGCCGTGGGGCGTTCGCTGTGGCGCGCCTTGGGCACCCTGGCCGCGCGCCACCCCGGCCTCACCGTGGTGGTGAACGACGGCACCAAGCTGTTTGTGGAAGCCACCGATTTGGCGCTGTTCCGCAAACTCGGCGCCCAGGTGCTGGCCTACCGCGGCATCCATATGACCGGTATCACGCTCAACCCCTTTTCCCCTATGGGTGGAAGTTTTGACGCGCAAGAATTTCTCAACGCGGCACGGGAGACGTTTGCGGACTATGGCGTCAGTGATGTGGTGCTCGAAGCACAGGGCACCCCCAAAAATACCAAGAGACACAGTGAAAGCATGACATGACCCAATTGCATTTAGACCAGGCGCAGATCGACCGCGCACGCATTTCCGCCCGGCGCATTGCGCGCCAGGTGTTTGACGACATGGCCCAGTTCACCACCACCACGGTGGAGCGCGCCACCCTGCGCCTGCTCGGCGTGGATGGGGTCGATGAAAACTACGTGCCGCTGCCCAACCGCGTGGTGGAGCATTTGCAAGCGCAAGGCCTCTTGCAATTCGGTGCTGCCACCCTCCTGGCCGGTGCCATGCAAGAGCACGGCTACACGGCCCAGCAGGTGGCCGAAGCCGTGGCCCAAGGCACGCTGACACTCACCCGCCCCAAGGACGAGGCCGCAGCCCGCCAGGCCGCCGAGGCCCAGGCCCGCAGCCGCTGCGCGCACATTGCCGGGCAGCGCGCACACCGCGATGAAAAAATCCACACCCTGGGCGAAGGCCAAGCCCCCTGGCTCTACCTGATCGTGGCCACCGGCAACATCTATGAAGACGTGGCACAGGCCCGTGCCGCCGCCGAACAGGGCGCCGACATCATTGCCGTGATCCGCTCCACCGGCCAAAGCCTGCTGGACTACGTGCCTTTTGGTGCCACCACCGAAGGCTTTGGCGGCACCTACGCCACGCAGGAGAACTTCCGCCTAATGCGCGCTGCGCTGGACGAAGTGGGCGCCAAAGTGGGCCGCTACATCCGCCTGACCAACTACTGCTCGGGCCTGTGCATGCCCGAGATCGCCGCCATGGGCGCGATGGAGCGGCTGGACATGATGCTCAACGACTCGATGTACGGCATCATCTTCCGCGACATCAACATGAAGCGCACCTTCATTGACCAGTTTTTCTCGCGCATGGTCAATGCCTACGCCGGCATCATCATCAACACCGGGGAGGACAACTACCTCACCACGGCCGACGCCTATGAGGCGGCGCACACCGTGCTGGCCTCCCAACTCATCAACGAGCAGTTTGCCGAACTGTCCGGGCTCACACCCGCGCAGATGGGCCTGGGCCATGCCTTTGAGATCCACCCCGAGCTGGAGAACGGCTTTCTGTGGGAACTGGCCCATGCGCAACTCGTGCGCCAGGTGTTCCCGGATGCCTCGCTCAAGTACATGCCGCCCACCAAACACATGACCGGCAACATCTTCAAGGGCCATGTGCAAGACACCTTGTTCAACATCGTCAGCACCGTGACGCAGCAAAACATCCACCTGCTGGGCATGATGACCGAGGCCATCCACACCCCCTTTATCCAGGACCGCTTTTTGGCGATTCAGAACGCCAAGTACGTGTTTGGCACCATGAAAGACCTGCACTCCGAGATCGAGTTCAAACGCGGCGGCCTGATCGAGCAACGCGCGCAAGCGGTGCTGGCCGAGACCGAAGCCATGCTGGCGCAGATTGAGACCATGGGCCTGCCCACCGCCATTGGCAAAGGCATGTTTGCCGAAATCTCACGCACACCTACCGGCGGCAAAGGCCTGGACGGCGTGATCCCCAAGGCCGACAGCTACTACAACCCCTTTCCGCACTTGATGCTTCCTAATACCTTGCGGGACAGACCGCAGCGTAGCGAAGCTCTGTCCTCAACTGATCTGGGAGCTATCCATGCTTGACACCAAACTACCCGAGCAATGGGTCAAACCCTACGGCGACACGCTGAACGACGGCCGCGTGCAAGTGTCCTTCACCCTGCCGGTGGCCTTGAACGAAACCAGCAAGGAAGGCGCCAAACGCCTGGCCGCGCTCATGGGCCTGGACGAACCGGCCGTGGTGCACTGCGAAGACATGGGCCAGGGCTTCAGCTTCTACGTGGTCTACGGCCAGTGCAAGCACCAGGTGGACCTCTCCAGCTTCCAGGTGGTCAAGCCCGAATACGAGGTGATGGACAAGGACGCCATCAACGCCCGCATCGCCGAGAAAATGGGCCGGCGCATGGTGGTGGTGGGCGCCTGCATCGAGACCGACGCCCACACCGTGGGCATTGACGCCATCATGAACATGAAGGGCTACAACGGCCACAAGGGGCTGGAGAGTTACCACGAGATCCGCGCCATCAACATGGGCGCGCAGGTGGACTCCGAAGAGCTGGTGGCCCGTGCCATTGAGGAAAAGGCCGACGTTATTCTGGTGTCGCAGGTGGTGACGCAAAAAAACATCCATCTGGACAACCTCACCAAACTCTCCGACCTGCTGGAGGCCGAAGGCCTGCGCGACAAGGTGATTTTGGTGGTGGGTGGCCCGCGCATCAGCCACGAGCTGGCCAAGGAACTGGGCTACGACGCGGGTTTTGGCGTGAAGAGTTACGCCGAAGACGTGGCATCCTTTGCCATCAACGAATGGATTAACCGAAAGGCCGCCTAAATGGAAAACTTCACCAGCCTGATCCGCCTGCGCATTGCCGCCCACGACGCCCACTACGCGGGCGGCCTGGTCGATGGCGCCAAGATGCTGCACCTGTTTGGCGACGTGGCCACCGAACTGCTGATCCGCAGCGACGGCGACGAAGGCCTGTTTGTGGCCTATGACAATGTGCAGTTCCTGGCGCCGGTGTACGCCGGGGACTACATCGAGGCGACGGGCCGCATCGTTGCCATGGGCAAGACCTCGCGCAAGATGGAGTTTGAAGCGCGCAAGGTCATCGTGCCCGCAGGTCTTGCAGGCCAACCTTCGGCCGCCGATGTGCTGGCCGAGCCCATCGTCGTGTGCAAGGCCTCCGGCACCTGCGTGGTGCCCGCGCAGTGCCAGCGCATCCCCCGCGAACCCTTGAGCTGCTGAGCATGGAAAAACTCATCATCACCGCCGCACTGACCGGCGCCGAAGTCACCCGCGCACAGCAGCCCGCCCTGCCCCTCACCCCTGAGGAAATCGGCATCGCCGCCGCCGAATGCGCGCAGGCCGGCGCCTCCATCGTGCATGTGCACGGCCGCCACCCGGACGGCAGCCCCACCCAGGACAAAGAGGTGTACCGCCAGATCCTGGCCGAGGTGAAACAGCGCTGCGATGTGATCGTGCAGGTCTCCACCGGCGGCGCGGTCGGCATGACGCCGCAGGAACGCCTGGCCCCGGTGACACTGAAGCCCGAGATGGCCACCCTGTCCATGGGATCGGTCAACTTTGGCGGCGATGTGTTCCTGAACCACCCCGCCGACATGGAAGTCTTTGCCCAAGCCATGCGCGACCATGGCGTGAAGCCTGAGCTGGAGATTTTTGATTCCGGCATGCTGACCACGGCCAGCCGCTGGCTGAAAAAAGGCCTGCTGAGCGGCCCGGCGCACTTCGACCTGGTGCTGGGCATTCCCGGCGGCATGGCGGGCACGCCCGAGGCGCTGATGTACCTGGTGTCGCAGCTGCCACCCGGTGCCACCTGGACCGTGGCCGGCATTGGCGCGGCGCAACTGCCCCTGGCCACGCTGGCCATGGTGCTGGGCGGCCATGTGCGCGTGGGCTTCGAAGACAATGTGTACTACCGCAAGGGGGAGCTGGCCAGCAGCAACGCCCAGTTGGTGGCGCGCATCGCACGCATCAGCCGCGAGCTGGACCGCCCGGTGGCCACGCCGGCTGAGGCACGGCAAATATTAGGCATCTAAAGTGCCTCTAGCCCTTACGCAATAAGCGTAAGCAGCTACCAATTCAATAGCGAAAGTAAACTTTTCTCGATGTCCCGAATCCGTGCCAACCTCCTGTTGATGCTGGTCGCCCTGATCTGGGGCTCGGCCTTTGTGGCGCAAAGCCAGGGCATGGCCCATGTGGGGCCCATGGCCTTCACCGGGGTGCGCTTTTTGATTGGTGCGCTGGTGGTGCTGCCGCTGATGGGACTGGAGTGGCGCAGCCTGCGGCGCCAAGCCAAACCGCTGCAAAGAGGGGATGGCGTCAGGATTGCGGGCCTGGGCGCCCTCTTGCTGCTGGGCGCCGCCATGCAACAAATCGGCATCACCAGCACCTCCGTGACCAACGCCGGTTTCCTGACCGCGCTCTACGTGCCCTTGGTGCCCGTGCTGAGCTGGCTGCTGTTGCGCCAGTTGCCGCACTGGTCGGTCTGGCCCGGGGCGCTGGCGTGTTTGGTCGGGGCGTATTTGCTGTCGGGGGCGCAAGGGCTGTCCATCAGCTCCGGCGATCTCTGGATCATTGCGTCCACCCTGCCCTGGGCCTTGCATGTGCTGCTGATTGGCCGGGTGGCCGACCGCATGTCGGCCCCGTTTCTGGTGGCCGGCGGGCAGTTTGCCGTCTGTGGTGTGTTGGCACTGGCGTGGTCACTGGCCTACGAGCCGCTCAGCTGGGCCGGTCTGCACTCCGCGACCTGGGCGCTGGCCTACACGGGGGTCCTGTCGGTGGGGGTGGCCTTCACCGCGCAGGTGGTGGCGCAGCGTTATGCCCATGCGACCGACGCCGCCATTGTGCTGTCGGCCGAAACCCTGTTTGCCGCCGTCTTTGGCTACCTGCTGATGGGCGACCGCCTGGACGCGGTGGGGCTGCTGGGCTGCGGACTCATTTTTGTGAGCATGCTGGGGGTGCAAGTGCTGCCCCTGTTCTCCACCAGGGCGCGCGCCAGGGAACCCGTCCACGGCACGGCCATGCGCCGGCTCTAGCCGGGGGCACCGGACGCGTCCAGCATGGGCCAATTGCATAAGCGCGGGCTAGATCGCCAGATCCGCAGAAGTCCCGGCGAGTTAAGGGGCCCTTTTCGCAAGCCCCCTGTACTGGCGCGGGCTCAACCCTAAGCGCTCTTTGAGCACCGCGCCCAGATGGGATTGGTGCGCAAACCCACAGGCGAAGGCAATGTCGGCCAGCGGCGCGTCCGTGGCACGCAGTAACAGGCGGGCGCGTTGCAGCCGCCGCTCGGTGATGTAGGCGTGCGGCGTACAACCGACAGCGCTGGAGAAGCTGCGCAAGAAGCGCAACAGCGGCATCTCTGCCACGCCAGCCAGTTCCTCCAGGCCCAGCGGCCCGTCCAAGGCATCGTCTATGTATTCCAGGACCCGCGCATGCACCTTGCGATCCGCGGCGTAGCCACTGGGCGCCTGACCGGGCTGCGTGAACCGTGACAGGCCTTGGCCCAACAGCAGCGCCGCCTGCTCCTCGATCCGCCGGGGGTCGGGTTGTGCGGCATGCAGCAGACGGCGCAGCGCCCAACCGAGGCGCACCGCCTGCCGATCGCCGTGAAAAACCGTGCGCGGCCCCGCATGGGGAACATCCATGGGCAGGTCTGGCAGGTCGTATGCCACGTGCACCGTCAGGTACTCACCGCCGGTGCCAGACTCCGAGAACATCTCCACGTCAGGGAGCGTGAAAGCCAGATCGCCAGGCCAGGCATCGAAGTCCTGGCGACTGTCGGACCCCACGGCATGGACCCCCCGCTGCCGCTCGAATGCCAGACCCAGCACACACCGAGGCGACGCGTCGCACACCGAATACGGCGCCGACGGCAGCAAGGCAATGCAGGCCCAACCCAGGTCGATGTTCATGGCGCCACCCCTTGGCTGAAATTTCCTGATAGATGCGATACGGGCATGTGGCGATGATAGGCCTTACTCCAAAAATACGCCCCAAAACACGCCACAAACACCGCCCCACCACACGGACACCACCCCATGACTTCCACACCTGCACCACTAGCCTGCCAGCGCGATCTCTTCTCCATCCCTGCGGACCATTGCTACCTGAACAGCGCCTTCATGGGCCCCCTGCCCAAGCCCGTGGAACAAGCGGGAGCGCGGGCACTGCTCGCACGGGCCTCGCCCATTGGCATGGCGGCGCAGGATTTTTTTGTGCCCGCCGAGCGCACGCGCAAGTTGTGCGCGCAACTGGTAAACGCCGACCCGGAGCGTGTTGCCTTCATCCCCACCGTGGCCTACGCCGCGGCCATCGTCGCCAAGAATCTGCATCCCCAAGCGGGCCAGAACGTCGTTTTGCTGGGCGACATGTTTCCGAGCAATGTCTACGCCTGGCGCAACTGGCGCAGCAGCGGCGTCGAGATGCGCACGGTGGCGGCCCCCTTGGCACCCTGGTCGTCACCGTCCTTGGACAGCACCCGGGCCGCCCTGTGGAATGCGGCGGTACTGGCGGCCATTGATGCCAACACCGCTCTCGTCGCGGTGGAGCCGGCGCATTGGACCGACGGAACCCTGTTTGACCTTGAAAACATTGGCCGGCGTTGCCGCGAGGTGGGCGCAGTGTTTGTGGTGGACGCCACCCAAACGGTGGGTGCCATGCCCTTCGATGTGCAGCGGGTGCAACCCGACGTGCTGATGGTGCACAGCTACAAGTCGATGTTGTCCAACTATGGCCTCGGCTTCGCCGTGTTCAGTGACCGATTCCTGGACGCCAGCCCACTGGAGGAAAGCTGGTTGATGCGGTCCGGCAGTGAGAATTTTGCGCGCCTGGTCGACTACGAAGACCGCTACGCGCCGGGCATGCGGCGCTTTGATACCAGCTTGCGCGCCAACCCTTCGTTGATCGCCATGCTGGAGGCCGCGTGCCAGCTGCTGATTGAATGGCAGCCGAATCGCATCCGCGAGTACCTGCTGGGGATCGAACGCAGGCCGGTGGACCGCCTGCGTGCACTCGGGTTCGACGTTGCCGACGAAACCCAGCGCTGTGCCAACCTGTTCGGCGTGAAACTGCCCTCGACCCTGGACCCCGAGGCCTGCCGCCTGCATCTCGCGCAACAAAAAATCCATGTCTCGGTGCGCGGCAGTGCGGTGCGTGTGGCGCCACACGTTTACAACGACGAGGCTGACCTGATGAAGCTGGTGGACGCGTTGGAGCAGTTGGTGTGCGCCGATGGACGGGGCACATAACATGGCGGCGGCCTCCCTGCTGCCTCTGGCATTGTTTGTACTGACCTCCACGCTGACGCCGGGGGGCGCAACCACATTGGCAACGGCCTCCGGCGCGGCGTTTGGCTTTCGGCGCTCCCTCCCGCTGTTGGTGGGCCTCAGTGCGGGATTGGCGACGCTTGCAGGCATGGCGGCCACGGGCTTGTCGGGACTCCTGCTGGCCGCGCCGCACTTGCAGCTCGCCATGCAACTGGCCGGCACGGCCTACCTGTTCTGGCTGGCCTGGAAGCTGGGCTGTGGACGCATCTTGGTGAACATGCTGGGGGTGCAGCGGCTGCCCCTGCTCTCTGGGGGGCTACGGGCTAATTCGGTACACTAGTCCGTCGGGCCCGCGTGGCCCGCGCCCCGGCGTCTAGTCCACCCGCATCGCACGCTTGCCCGTGTTGTGTTTGATGAGCGAAACATTTTTTCCTCACACCACAACCCTTTTGCAGGAGCGGCGCCATGCCAGGCTACCAGGTCAAACAGGAAACCCATTTGCTGGGTAACTCCCACTTCGAAATTCGCTCGCTGCTGGACCGCCAGCAGTACGCCGACCCGGATGGTGCGGCGCTGGCCGCCGGCATTTCATCGGCCTCCTGGCCGCTGTTTGGCATGGTCTGGCCCTCGGCCCGCATGCTGGCCAACGCCATGCAGACCCAGGACCTGGTGGGCAAACGCATTTTGGAAATCGGCTGTGGTCTGGCGCTGGCCAGCCTGGTGATTCACCGCCGTCTGGGCGACATCACGGCCAGCGACTGCCACCCGCTGACCGAGGCGTTTCTGGAAGAAAACGTGCGCCTCAACGCCTTGCCACACCTGAAGTACCAGACCGGCCATTGGGGCCGTGACAACCTGGACCTGGGCAAGTTCGATTTGATCATTGCCAGCGACGTGTTGTACGAGCGGGACCAGCCCGAAACCCTGTCGCGCTTCATCGACCAACACTCCAGCGACCCGGTCAACATCATTGTGCTGGACCCCGACCGGGGCAACCGCAACGGCTTTTGCCGCCGAATGGTGGGATTGGGTTATGTGCTGGACCTGCAGCGCGCGGGCACCCGGCAAAGCACTGGCGAGGCCTACAAAGGGCACTTCCTGAACTTCAGCCGGGGCCGGCCAGCTCCGCTGTCACCCGCCCCCGCTTCCGTCATCGGACTTTTGCTATAGTTTTGATAGCTGCTTGCGCTTATCCACATTGCCGAAAAGGCAGTTTTTATCTTTAAAACTGCCCCATGCCGCGCCCCACGATGGCGCGCAAGCCCTACTTCAAACTCCCCGACAAGAACTGCGCCAACCGCTCGCTCTTCGGGTTGGACAGCACCTCGGCAGGTTTGCCCTCTTCTTCCACCAACCCCTTGTGCAAAAAGATCAGGTGGTTGGCCACCTCGCGGGCAAAGCCCATCTCGTGTGTCACCACCACCATGGTGCGCCCCTCCAGCGCCAGCGTCTTCATCACCTTGAGCACTTCAGAGACCAGCTCCGGGTCCAGCGCACTGGTAGGCTCATCAAACAACATCACCTCGGGCTCCATCGCCAGCGAACGCGCAATCGCCACGCGCTGCTGCTGTCCGCCGCTCATGTGCGCCGGGTAGCGGTCCTCCAGCCCGTGCAGCCCCACCTTGTCCAGGTACTTGCGCGCCGTCTCGATGGCCTCATCGCGGTTAATGCCCATCACATTGATGGGCGCTTCGATGATGTTTTGCAACACCGTCATGTGCGCCCACAGGTTGAAATGCTGGAACACCATGGCCAGCTTGGTGCGCATGCGCTGCAACTGCTTGTGGTCCACGGCATGCAACTCGCCATTTTTGGCGGGAGCCAGTTTC
>NZ_JAUYQD010000103.1 GCF_030697375.1 Rhodoferax sp.
GGTGAATCGGCAGCTTAAGTGTCTTGACAGCGTCGGTCAGTCGGTTTTCGGACTGGCCCACTTTGCCATTTGTCACAGAAGTTATGAAGCGCGGATCCCAGTGCCAGCGAAGACGTCCGACATCGCATCGTCTCAAATAGAGGTAGAGGCTCTCTGAGACTTTCCGTCGCTGACGATTTGGTAAATAGTTGGCGATCGCATCTGCGGCTTCATCGGTCGAGGCGAAGCCGTCCGCCAAATGTGCCCTCATGAAATCCAAGACATGCGCAACGCCGATCGGCTCCATATTTGGAGTAATGTCTACAAGCGTAAGCGAAGTGAAAGATCCTGAGCGAAGTTCGCCTTCGGCTATCAAGCCCGCAAGGCCGCCAAGGGAAGCGCCGACGAGAGCTGGTTTCTCGTCCAGTTGATCAGATATCGCAAGGAGATCCATCGCAAAGTCGTCGAGTTGGTAAGAGCCCGATGGCGACCATGCACTTTCCCCGTGGCCACGCAAATCCATCGCAATTGCACTATATCCTGCCTGCATCAAGGCCCGTGCAGTTCGAGTCCACGCCAAGCGGGTCTGGCCCCCTCCGTGCGCCAGCAAAATCGGCGAACCCTCACCAAACACGTCGGCTACAATCGCGTGTCCCTGAGCCCCGCAAAAAATCTTCTGTTTTTTCACTTGCGTCCTCAACTATCGTCACACCGCGCTCAAGTTGTTCCTTATTGAAACGGCACCTCGAAATAACGCGCAACACCTGGCAATCGCCAAGTCCTCTCTAAGAGTTGTCGAATTTGACTGCGGCGCGATCGATTTCGCCCTTGTCGGTCTTCGGCAGTTGATCGACGAACACAATGTGCTTTGGCTTCTTGTAGCGAGCGATCTGTCCGGCGACGAAATCGACGATCTCGTCGGCGGTGACATTCGCGCCAGTTCGGCGCACGCAGATCGCTTTGATGGCTTCGCTCCACTCGGGGTCTGGTACGCCGATGACCACGACTTCGGCGATATCCGGATGTTGGCGAATCGCGTTTTCGACTTCGGCCGGATAGACGTTCTCGCCACCCGTCTTGATCAGCTCTTTCTCGGGAGCACGGCCGGCATACCA
>NZ_JAUYQD010000104.1 GCF_030697375.1 Rhodoferax sp.
ACAAGACCGTCTGTAGATGTGCAGTCTGCTCCTCGTTTTATCGCAGCTTCAACTTACGCCCAAACAGGAAATACCGTTACCAATGAAAAAATACCGATGTCGTTGCTTGACTTTTAGGGAAGTCCCTGTAAAGGGCTAGAGGCCTATTTGGCACCACTGCCCGCAATCCGCGCGCACCCCGGCCCGCGCGCCGTTCAGCCAGACTTGCTCCTCGTCCAGCAGCAATGCGGTTGAAGGGGCGATGTCGAAGGCGATGCTAAGTGCGTGCGCCACATGGGTGTTTTCGATGGGAAGCTCCCAGGTCAGGAACACCTGGGTGCAATCCCGTTCGGGGGGGAAGTCTGCCCCATCAAAGCCGCTGCTGCTGCGCGCAATGACGGCGTGCGGCTGGCCCGTATCGAAGACCACCGCCGTCCCCCGGACCAGGGGGATGCGATGGCCTGAAGACGGAAAATGCAAGTCCAGACCCTTGTCCTCGCTCAAGAAAAGATTGCAAAAGGCCATTCCACCGTAGTGCGCGCCGTCGTGGTGGTACTTTGCGCCGCGGCAGGCCATCAGGGCCACGTCGCTGGAGGCCAGCACCTCCTGCAGGCCGAGCGAGCGCGTCCAATCGGATGCGGCCTGCACACAGTGCGGGTAGTCCGGCCAGCGCACCCGCGCCCGCGCCAAAGGCAATGGCTCTACATCTCCAGCTTCCAGACCCAAGCGCAAGGACACGTCCCGCTGCCAATCGGCAAGCAGTCTTGCAGGGGGGACAGGCACATCCACTGTGCCTGAAAAAACGACATCACTCACGCTGCGGCTGCGGATGACATCGCCACTCCAGTAGTAGGAAACAGGGCGGTTTCGTACAGGATGCGGTGGATGGGGGGTGGTCATCCGGGGGAGTGTAGTCAGGCTGGTTGACGCGGCTGGGTGAGGGAATGGGCAAGTTCCGGTCATTGGGATAAATAAGCGGCTTGGGCTGAGCCCCGCTCAATCTTTGAGGATTACCCCCAGGATATTCAGCTTTTTTGCATACGAATCCCTGCGTTTAGCTGCCTTTGCAGCGGTTTCGACGGCCGCCTGAATGGCCTTGGGCCCCTTTTTTTCAACCGCTTTGATCAATCCGAACTTGTGAGCAGCATCTGCTTCCGCCCGCTTGAAAGTGGCGATGAGTTCGGCATGGGCAACGGATGGATTCACAGGTACTCCCATATCAAATAGCGTCATTACCCTTAAAGTTTGACGTTAATGCGAAGCAAAGCTGTTCTCAATTCGCGATTAGCAGGTTTTGAAACATCCACCTTTTGAACAGCCAGGTCGAACGGTGAGCCTGACCTTATGCTGGTTGGCAGTACCTTTTTTACAGGATTCGCATTGGGGTACGTGCCCTGACCCGGACACATGCGAACGGAAAACCCGAATTCTTCGAGTACGCCTTTCGCATACAACTCAGCCAATTGTTGAAACGTCACGAAGGCTGAGCGTTTAACTTCTTTGAACCCTGGCTCACTGATGTTACGAACGATCTCGAATTTACCAAGCGTATCTCGCTGCGTGTTGGTAAACGGATGCAGCAGATAAGTCTGACGCACCCCATTCTGTTTGGACACCAGAGTGTGCTCGACGGCGATATCAGTTAACAGCATGTCATTTCCTCTTTTTTCAAACCAAGCCACTGGGGAACCGATGCCCCTTGCGATGCGAAGTGCGCGACATGGGTAACCCTCACCCTGAGGGCAAGGACTTTAACTGAACGACAGAAAATGGCAGATCCATATTGCAATGTGACAGACCGCAGTGGGCCAACAGACAACCAAAGACCACCGATTGCGAGCCCGTCTTGCGCCAGGACAAAAATGTGGTTTTATGCAATTTGCCAGTCAGTCTTTCACCGTAGTATTCAATACAACCAGGGACAACCCACTCAACATCCGCGAGCCGGAAATAGGGTCATATGCAACAAAACCCAGAGGCGCAGGCAGCCGTGGCCCCAGTGGAGCCGGAAGCGGCTCCGGTGCCCGCGCCTTCCGAAGCCGCCAACAAGCCTTTGCCTGTTCCCGAGGCCCTGGACGCTTGGGACCGTGTGATGGGGTGTGCGCATCGCCTTTTGAAGGAAGAAACCATCGACGCTGCCTGGATCACACGATTTGCCGAACTGACAACGGCCGTTCGCGAGCTGGCGGCACGTGACCCCGATTTGGCTTTGTATGTGCTGATAGAGGCCAACGGCTGCAACGTGGATCACTACAGCGCCCAACATTCCATGGCCTGCATGGTGATTGCGGAATTGGCCGCTGAGTGGATGGAATGGCCGGACGAGGAAAGACGGGCGCTGGCGCTGGCCGCTCTGAGCATGAACCTGAGCATGACGGCTTTGCAGGATTCTCTGGCCAAACAGAGTTTCGCGTTGTCCGATGGGCAAAGGGAGTGCGTGGCAACGCATGCGGCCCTCAGTGCCGACATGCTGGTGGAGGCGGGTGTCACCGATCCACTGTGGCTGCACGTGGTCCGGCACCACCATACAGTCGCAACGGCTGACGCGATATCGGAATCAGACGCCGGCCCCCGTCTCACCGAACTGTTGCGACGGGTGGATATCTACTCCGCCAAACTGAGTCGACGCGGTTCGCGGCAATCGGTGACACCAGCGATGGCGGCACGGGATGCCTGTCTGGACGCCAGCGGGCATCCAGACAGCATTGGCGCAACCCTGCTCCGGGTGGTCGGACTGTATCCACCGGGTACGTTTGTGGAGCTGGCGAATGGCGAGTCTGCCGTGGTCATCGTACGCGGTGCCAAGGCGCACACCCCCATTGTGGCCAGTATGCGACGCAAGGATGGCGGTCTGCTGATGCAGCCCGTGCGCCGAGATACCTTGCGAATGGGCTTTGCTGTGAAGCGCGGCGTAGAGCCAAGCCGTATGAGGGTGTTGCTGAATCACAGGCGCATCCTGTCCTGTGCATAGACCATCAACTGGTATGTGCACAGGCCAGAGGTATCGCGCTAAATGGGATCAAAAGGTGCGCGCGCCTTCCAGCACATAGGTGCCGGGCGCGTCACTCAGGATGCGGTAGCCCGCATCCGGCGCTCCCATGGGCGGCGGCGCGACCTCTTGGCCGGACCGCTCCGCCAGCCAGCGCTCCCAGGTGGGCCACCAGGAGCCTTCATGCCATTCGCTGCGTTGGTGGAAGGCGTCTGCCGACAGGTATTTGTCGTTGGGGTGGCGGGTGTTCATCTGGTACTGGGATGGGCGTGGGCCCGGCGGATTGACCACACCCACGTTGTGCCCACCGGTGGTCAGCACAAAGCTCACCTCGGTGCGGGTGACGCGGTTGATGGTGTAGACCGCGCGCCAGGGTGCAATATGGTCGCTGGTGGTGCCGACGGTGAAGATGGGCACGCGAATGTCCAACAGCATGACCGGCTCGTCGTCGATCTCCAGATTGCCCTCGACCAGATCGTTGTTGAGATAAAAGCGCTGCAAATATTCGCTGTGCATGCGGTGCGGCATGTTGGTGGTGTCGGAATTCCAGGCCATCAGGTCGAACATGGCGCTGGGTCGGCCCAACAGGTAGTCGCGCACCCGGCGTGACCAGATCATGTCGAGCGAGCGCAGGTAGAAAAACGTGCTGCGCATGCGTGCGCCACCCAAATAGCCGCGCTCCCACATGATGTCGTCCAGCCAGACGATCTCACTGGGATCAATAAAGAGCCCCAGTTCGCCGGGTTCCGAAAAATCGGTCAACGAGGCCAGCAGCGTCATGCTGTGCAGGCGTTCGTCGTTGACGCGCGCCATGTGGGCTGCAGTCACGGTGAGCAAGGTACCGCCCAGGCAATAGCCGACGCCGTGAATTTTGCGGTTCGGCACGATGGCGTTGATGGCATCCAATGCGGCCATCACCCCCAGTTGCCGGTAGTCGTCAAACCCCAGATCGCGCTCCGGCGGCCCGGGATTTTTCCAGGAAATCATGAACACCGTGTACCCGTGGTCCACCAGGTACTTGACCAGGGAGTCTTCGGGGCCCAGGTCGAGAATGTAGTACTTCATGATCCAGGCCGGCACAATCAAAATGGGCTGCGGCTTGACCTGCGCGGTGGTGGGGGAGTACTGGATCAGCTCGATCAGACGGTTCTGCAGGACCACCTTTCCCGGTGTCGCGGCCACGCGTTTGCCGACCGGAAAATCCTCCGCGCCGCGCGGTGGTGCACCCTGGATGAAGCGGTTGACATCGTCTTCGAAGTATTCAAAACCGCGTTTCAAATTGTCGCCGCCTTCGTCGAAGGTCGCCTTGAGCGCTTTGGGGTTGGTCCATAAAAAGTTGGACGGCGAGGCCATGTCCAGCACCTGACGCGTCAAAAAATTCACCATGTGTTCGTGGTGCAAATGCATGCCGCGCACATCTTGCGTGGCATCGTTCCACCACTCTTGCTGAAGCAAAAACGCCTGGTACAGCAGGTTGAACGGCCACTGCTGCCATTCTTCGTCGCGAAACCGCCGGTCGTGCGGCATGGATTCGATGCAGGGGCTGGGGTGTTTGTGCTCCAGCTCGCACTTGATCCACTGGCTCAGGCGTACACACTGGTTGGCCCCTTTGGCACACAACTCGCCTTGCTTGGCGGGGTACATGTTGAGGTGCGTGATCCAGTCCGTATACGCCAGGGCCAACGTGCCGGGCGAGAGCGGCAAACTGGTCCTGGCCAGCATGGCATTGCGCAGCCGGTCAAGCGGGTGCGCGGGGTGTATGTCAAACGCAGCGATGAGATTTTTGAGCATGCAACGGACCTCTTCAAGAAACTCTAGGGTCCACAGGCCAAGATCCTGTTGACCTTTGTCACGCGATCCGGATGTTGTCGGAGACAAGATCCGGCTGACGCAGTGAGAGACGTGTCGGCGTGCATTGCAAACACACCCCTGGGTCGCAAGGAGAAAATATGGACTCACAGCCACCGCCCAAGCCTGTCGTATTGATCACGGGTGCCGAAGGCCGGCTCGGCCAGGCGATTGGCGCGCAGTTGGGCGATGCCTACCGCGTTGTTGGCTTTGAGCTGGCATGCAAAGGGGGGCACTGCATAAACGCCGACATCACCTCGCAGGAATCGCTGGCGGGTGCCTGTGCCACCTTGCGACTGCAGTATGGCAACCGCCTTGCCTCGGTCATCCATCTCGCGGCCTTCTATGATTTTTCTGGCGAGCCCAACCCCCGGTACGAGCAAGTCAACGTGCAGGGCACCGGCCATTTGTTGCGGGCCTTGCAGTCGTTCCAGGTAGAGCAGTTCATTTATGCCAGCACCATGCTGGTCCATGCGCCAACGGTGCCGGGGAATCCGATCAACGAAGACGGACCGCTGGACCCGGCCTGGCCTTATCCGCAATCAAAGCTGGAGGCCGAACACATGGTGGCCGCTGAACGCGGCGCCATGGCGACCCTTATCCTGCGCCTGGCCGGCGTGTACACACCGGATTGCGAGGTGCCCTCCCTGGCCTACCAAATCCAGCGCATTTTTGAACGGGAGGGGCTCAGCCGGGTGTTCCCCGGCAATGCGGCGCATGGGCAGTCCTTTGTGCATCTGGACGATATGGCGCTGGCATTTCGCGCTGCGGTCGACCGCCGTGCCCAGTTGCCCCCACAAGCCACCGTGCTGGTGGGCGAGCCGGTGACGGAAAGCTACGAGGCCTTGCAGAACCGCATCGGACAGTTGGTCCACGGTGAACCATGGGGCGCGCAGCAGATTCCCAAGAGCCTGGCCGTGACCGGTGCCTGGCTCCAAGACAAGATAGAAGACGTGGTGCCCGATGGGATTGACCGGGGCGTCAAGCCCTTCATCAAGCCCTTCATGGTGGCGCTGGCCGACGCACACTATGAACTCGACATCTCGCGCGCCGAGCAGTTGCTGGGCTGGCATCCTGAACATGCGCTGCGCCGCAGCCTGCCGGCCATGGTGGGCCAACTGCGCCAAGATCCGGCTCGTTGGTACCAGCGCAACAAAATTCCGCTGCCCCTGTGGCTGGAGAAAACGCCCGGCGAACCGGGGGCTGCCCTGAGCGCGGTGGAGCAATGCCGCACGCTGGGGCGCAGGGAGCACCAGCAGACCCTGTGGTGCCACTTTGCCAATGTCGCGCTGGGGGTATGGCTGATGTGCGCTTCGTTCACCTTCGGATTGGGTGACGCCGATACCTGGACGGCGTCGAGCGACGTGATCGCAGGTGCGCTGATCGTGGTGTTGGGGCTGCTGTCGTTGTCGCACGATGCAGGCTGGGCGCGCTGGAGCGTGGCCACCCTGGGGGTGTGGTTGCTGTTTGCGCCCTTGTTGTTCTGGACGCCCAGCGCCGCAGCCTATGCCAACGACACCTTGGTCGGCTCCCTGGCCATCATCCTCGCCGTTGGCATACCCACCGCGCCGGGCATCAACCCGCTGGCCCGCGTCGGCGGCCCCGACGTGCCGCCGGGCTGGGACTACTGCCCCTCGGACTGGACGAACCGAGTCCCCATCATCGTGCTGGCCTTTGTCGGCCTGTTCATCTCACGCTACCTGGCGGCCTACCAGCTCGGGCATATCGATGCCGCATTCGACCCCCTGTTCGGCGACGGAACCGAGCGCGTCATCACCTCCTCGGTGTCCGAGGCCTGGCCGGTGCCCGACGCCGGTTTGGGCGCTTTGGTGTATGTGCTGGAGATCGTCACCGGCGTCATCGGCGACAAGCGGCGCTGGCGCACCATGCCGTGGCTGGTGCTGCTGTTCGGTGTTCTGATTGTGCCGCTGGGCGTGGTCAGTGTGCTCTTCATCATCATTCAGCCCATCGTGATCGGTACCTGGTGCACCCTGTGCCTGGTCGGGGCGCTGGCGATGCTGTTGCAAATACCCTATTCGCTGGATGAAATTCTCGCCACGCTGCAGTTCCTGAAGAATCGCCGCCAACATGGCATGCCCTTGTGGTATTTGCTGTGGCACGGCGACCGGATGGAGGGCGGACGCGTTGGCGATTCGAACGAATTCGAGGCCCCGGCGCGCACGGTGGTGCGCAACATGCTGGCGGATGGCGTCAACATGCCCTGGACCCTGCTGGCCAGCACCGCACTCGGCATCGCGCTGATGTGCACCCGGCTGCTGTTGGGCACGGACGGGCCTGCGGCCGACAACGACCATTTGATGGGTTCGCTGGTCGTGACCTTCTCCATCATTGCCTGGGGCCATGTGGCGCGCCCGGTGCGTTTCATCAATATTGCTTTTGGCGCATGGCTGGTGGCGGCGCCAGCCTTGGTACCCGGGTATGCGGGGGGGGCCGCGCTTGCATCCGTGCTGTGTGGCATGGCACTCATCTGGCTGGCCTTGCCCGTGGGGCGTATCCCGACACACATGGGCGCATGGGACCGGGTGGCCAACATTCGCCTGTATATCTCCAAAAGCAAGCGATAAAACACCTTCAGGAGGCGCAAGCCCATGGACCAAGCATTCGATGTCGCCATCATTGGCGCCGGTTCCGCGGGCCTGTCGGCACTGCGCGAGGTGCGTAAACACACCGACAATTTTGTGCTCATCAACGACGGCCCCTATGGCACCACCTGCGCCCGCGTGGGCTGCATGCCGTCCAAGGCCTTGATAGAAGTGGCCAATGCCTTTGACCGGCGCTCGGTGTTCAAGGCCTTTGGCATTGGGGGTGCGGATGGTTTGTCCGTGGACACGGCCGCCGTGCTGCGGCATGTGCGCGCCTTGCGTGACAGTTTCGTCGCGGGTGTTGTCCAGGTGACGAACGCCCTGGGCGAGCGCAGTCTCCAGGGGCGTGCCCAATTCATCGGACCGCAGATGCTGGAGGTGAATGGCGAAACAATTTCGGCCAGGCGCATCGTGATCGCCACCGGCTCGCGCCCGTTGGTTCCCGAAGCCTGGCGCGCCTGGGGGGTGCGCGTGATGACCAGCGATGATTTATTCGAGCAAGCCACCCTGCCGCGGCACATGGCGGTCGTGGGCCTGGGGGGCATTGGGCTGGAAATGGCGCAGGCACTCAGCCGATTGGGGCTGGAGGTGCACGGGTTTGATGCCGCGCAGCACCTGGCAGGTGTGACCGACCCTGTGGTCAGCCAGGCGCTCACCGACATACTCTCGGGCCAGTTCGCCATCCATCTAGGCGCCAGCGCGGAGCTCCAGGCGCATGGCGAGCGCATGCAGGTCAGCGCAGGTAACACCAGGGTTGTTGTGGACAAGGTGCTTGTCGCACTCGGTCGGCGGCCCCATGTCAACCACCTTGGCCTGGACCGGCTGGGCGTTGAACTGGATGAACACGGGGTTCCGCAGTTCAACCCACAGACCATGCAAATCGGCGACTTGCCGATCTACATCGCCGGTGATGCCAATGCGCACCGGTTTTTGTTGCACGAGGCCGCCGATGAAGGACACATCGCGGGCCACAACGCAGCACGGGCGCAGCCTGAGTGTTTCGCGCGGCGCACGCCGCTGGGCATCGTATTCACCGACCCGAACGTGGCCAGTGTGGGCCGCGCCTATGCCGATTTGCAAGCGGGCGAGGCGGTGATTGGCGCGGTCGATTTCAAAGGCCAGGGGCGGTCACGGATGGGTGCACAGGACCATGGCCACCTGCGCATCTACGCCGCGCGCCAATCCGGGGAGCTGCTCGGTGCCGAGTTGTGTGTGCCGCATGGCGAGCATCTGGCCCACCTGCTGGCGTTGGCGGTGCAGAGCAAATTGTCGGTTCGCGATGTATTGCGCATGCCGTTTTACCACCCGGTTTTGGAGGAAGGCCTGCGCAGCGCACTGCGGGATGCCGCAGGCCGCCTGCAGGGCTCGGAAGCCGCAGATCTGGCGTTCTGCGATAGGTTGGGAACGGCTGGGCTCGAATAAGGAGGCTGTGCCCCGGGGAAGGCGCAGCTACCGCTACTCCACCAGGTCGGTTTGCACACCGATGAATTTCCCGCTGCTGGTCTCCAGCTCGCAGCGGTAGGTAAACGCCACCGGGCGCATGCCGACGGCGCGTTCCAGCGTGCCTTGCCCCAGCTGGTAGGTATGTCCGCCGGAGGCCGGTTTCAGCTGCCGTGCGTTCGACGCGAGGACGATGTTCACCACCCGGGGAAATTGCTCCTTCAGTGCGGCCGCGGCGGCGGCTTCGCAGACCTCGGGGGAGAGATGGGTCAAATCCGCCTGCCAGGGTTTTTCTACTGGTGGGCGGGACACCCCCCCGGTTTCGCTGAACACCACGCCCGTGGTTTCCTGGGTTTGCGGATTGACCGTGCAACTGTAGGTGAAGGGCATGGTGCCGGACACCCCCTGGTAGCGGCCCAGGCCCTTGACGCTGTCGTCGGCCGGGGGCAGCGCCGGCAAGGCGCGCGCGGGGGCGTTGAAGTGCACCTGCTGCGCATTGCGGCCGCGTGCATTTTGAATGGCCCGGGTTACCGCCGCCTCACAGGCCTGGGCGGCCGTTTTGCCGGGCGCGGCATGCGTATCTTCGGCGGGGCCCGCCGCCGCACAGGTGGTGGCCACGGCGCACAGCCACAGGGCCACGCCAGAGAATTGGAATTGGATATTCATAACAAACCGATCATCAGAACGACCATCAGTAACTCCCCATGGGCTCCAGTATCGCACTGCTGCCGGATTTGGGGTAAGTGCTGCCGACGCTGGGTAAAACCCTCGTGCTGGCACCTGTAAAGCCGCGTTGAACTTGCGCGGCAGGTATTGGATGCGATCAGCGCTGTGAGTTCAATGATGCTGTCGTCGTTGAAGTGCACGCGCAGTTGGGCAAACTCTTGCGCCGACGGGTGCCGGTCGGTGTAGGTTCAATCGACGGACTTGTTGGACTTATTTGCAGTCTTTCTTCTAAAAAGTTGCAATGAATAGGATGCCAACTCATATAGCAAAATTACCAGTATCAACGGTGCGATCAACCCAACAAGCACGGGCCCTGTTAGGGAACCCATCGAAAGCACCCCAAGGGAAAATACGCTGATTTGCAATAGCACGGGACCGATTAGTCGTTCATGCGTCGCGTTTCGCAACCGGGTGTGAAATATTGACGTAGTTCGATATGTGACGAAAAGGGCGGTGCAAAGGACCAATAATTCGATTCCCCAGGAGCCCGCAAGTGCCAATGATTCCTTCGAAGACCTACTTATCCATTGTTCGCGGAGCTCATCCAAATTGGTATCCAGGGCAAGGCCTTGCACAGTCAAACGCGGTGCACGAAATTTTTCGGCGTTGAATGCCATCGAAAGGTCGGGTGCATTCACCGGAGGCTCACCATAGAAACGATGGACAAGAGTGACTTCATAGATCCCTGGGCGTTTGACTTCGCCTATTCGAGCCAGGATCACACTCTGCGTATCCGCTGGCACAGGTTCAACGACAAATCGCCGCGCGCAAGCGCCGAGCCTATGAACTTCTCTCGCACGGAAAGACACTTCGCACTTATGTTCAGAACATTTCAAGAAAAACTTGTCGCTGACGCCATAGCATGACAAAGCGCTTGCAGTGAACGGCAAGAACAGGATGAGACCAAAAAGGGCTAGCTGCCTCAGTCGAACGAATACCTGTGACGTACCGAACATGAGTTCAACGTAGAACTACCCGGCGACCCTTAGGGGCGTCCGTACTGAGCTGCGTGTTAAAGGTCACTTTTCACACCTCGTGCCAACAACACTTCATGGAAGCGACCGCAAGACATGCCGCTCCTCGCTTCACTTGCGAGAGGGTGGTCAGTATCGGCAGAAAACCCAATCCCGGGTCTTTGGTCAGGCGTCCGAAAACGCACAAGAACAGGCACGCCAAGCGTGGTTCCGTAAGTTGGAAGTGCGTTTGCAAGAGCTCCTGGAATCGGCAGCTCATCGGAGCCATCCTTATCGTAGAACTCAAGGTACTTCCGAAAATCATCTTTCTCAACCTGTGCCCAAACTCCCCACCCGTAGTACCCAGGTTGATCCGCAAATGGAATTTCGAGCAAGCAACGGATGAAGTAATCATCACCCATACTGCAAAGATCGGTCGTCCATTGCGCCCTGCCTTCACGCTCGTCAGGCGGCAGCGCCCAAACTGAGTCCGGTAGTGTATATGCGGTGTCTGTCGGTGCGCCCGAGTGCGATTGCCCACAGATTGAGCAAATGAATGATGCTGGAGCGGATGCCATAGTGAGTTTTAACGGTCAGCCTTTATCCGCCGCGCTGCAATGCCCGTAGCAACCAAGAACACCTCCTGCAGCAGATAAACCATGTTGGACTCAACCGCCTGCCAAGGCGGTCTCGACAAGGGGATTGAAAGATTCTCCCATTGACTGGATCGAATTATGACCGGGCCGAAAGTCCCTATTCTCACGGCTGGCTGCCACCAGGCGCCGCCTGCGCCTTGGCATACCAGTGGCGCCATTCGCTGGCGGTGGCGTATTTGTGGCCGGTGACGGCGCTCAGGGCGAAATAGACCTGTTTGCGGTTGTCGGGCGTTGCCGTGTCGATCATCTGGATCAGCGCCGGCACCGCGCTGGCATCTTTGCGCTGTGCCAGGCCCTGCAAGGCGGGTCGGCTGACGCGCAGGTCTGCGTGGTTGGCAAACTTTTCCAAAGCCAGCCGGGCCGGGGTGCCCGGCACGTTGGCGATGGAGGCCAGAATCGTCGTGGCCAACTCGGGGTTGGTGTGTGCCTTTTGGGCCAGGTAGGGCAGGGATTTTTCGGAGCGGATCATGCCCAGGGCCTCGATGGACAGGTTTGCCAATTTGGTGCTGCTGCCATTGGCCGCTTTCTGCAAGTCGTCCACCGCCTCGGTCGCCTCCAAAATGCCCAGCGACCAGGCGGCGCCATAGCGGCCCTCGCCATCCGTTTCACGCAGGGTCTGGATGAGCTGGGGAATGTGGTCTTTGCTGCCCATCCAGCCGAAGGACCGCGCCAGGGTTTCGCGCTCCGGGCTGGCCGGGTTGGCCAGCAGCGCGGCCAGCTCGGGCTGGGCGGGGAGGTACTTCAGGCGGCCCAGCGCATAGGCGGCAGGCCCCACCACCTTGGCCTCGTGGGTTGCCAGGGCTTGCAGCAACTTCGGGCCGGAACGGGCGTCCGGGATCTCGGCGATGATTTCAGCGGCGCTGAAGCGGACCTCTCTGTCGCCATGGGTCAGGTAGGGGAACATCCGGGGGAGTGCTTCGGGGCTGCGAATCAGCAGCAAAGCCTGCACCGCGTTTTCGCGCCCTTTGACAAAGTCCCGCCCCATGGCCTCGCTCAAGACCGCAACGGCGTGGGTGCTGGCGATGCGCCCCAAGGCCAGGTAGCTGGCCGACAGGGTGGGGGAGGGCGGGGTGTTGCGCGCCAATCCGATCAGGTAGTCTTGCGCCGAAGCCACCTTCAACTTGCCCAGCACCACCGCGAAGTTCTTGGCCTTTTCTAGGTCCTGGTTGGCCAGCGCCATCCGCAGAATGGCTTTTCCTTGGGCCTGCGCCTGCATGGCCACCAGCGCCTCGACCGCCTGCAAGCGCAAGACATCGCTGTCCGCGTTCAGAAAGGGCAGCACGGCGGTGGCCCCGGCGGGGTCGCCCATGCGGCCCAAGGCGTCCAGCACCACATCGGGTGAAATGTCTTTGTCCTCGGCCAGCAGGGCTGCAATGGCGGGGGTGGACGCGGTGTCTTTCAGGCTGCCCAAGGCGATGGCGGCCACCCCCCGCACTGCGGGGCTGGCGTCGCCGCGCAGCAAGGTGCGCAAGGGGAGGACGGAGTCTTGGTCTTGCAGTTGCGCCAGCGCCACCACGGCCTGCGCCCGCACCACCGGAAGGGTGGAGGCCAAGTCCTGCCGGACGGCCTCCAGGCTGCGCTCGGATTGCAGGGTAGGGGGCGCTTCCGCTTGGGGCCGCGCCGCGTTCACCGCCCAGGCCAGACCGGATGCCATGAACACCAGGGCGCCGATCTTCAGGAATTTGGAACCTGCGCTCGGGTTCGCATCAGTTCTTCCAGTTCCTTTTTCCATACGATGAGTTCTTTCTTGGCTGCGGTTTTCTTGCTGGCGCCCAGGTCGTCGGAGTTCAGGTAGAACTCCACCAGTTGGATTCTGGACTCCAGCTCTTTGATTTTGTAATTGAAGAAGTTGCGTTGCTGCTCGGGCGTGATGCCCGAATCCCGCGCCTGCTGCTCGGTCAGCTCGGCCGGACCGCCCGCAGCGGGCTGGGCAAACCGGTCCAGGTGCTTCTGCGCAGCCTGTTTGGCCGCCAGCGCGGTGGTGTCATCCAACTGCTGGCGCACCGCCTTTTCCTCTGCGGCGCTGATGGGGGGCTTGAACTCGTTGGGGATGTAGACATTGCCCGGATGCTGGACGGAGAAGTTGACCCACTCCACCCGCACCTTGGCGCGCTCTGCCTCGGTAGGCTCACCTTTGCGCACATGCGGCCACAGGCGGTCCACCTCGGACTGCGCATCGGCTTCGATTTTTGCCACCTCGGCCTTGGAGCGCTGGGGCTGCTCCACGGTGGCGCCAAAAAATGTACCGGGGGAGCCCACCAGCGGCGCTGCCGCTGGCGTGGAGCCGCCCTGGTTTTGTGCATTCTTCTGCGCTGGCGTGTCCCAAAACAGCCAGGTCAGCACGGCGATCAGCACAACTGCCGCACCCACCGCCAAGACCCGCTGTTTGTTCATACGCACGCTTCGCTGGAGAACTAGGCAAAGACCCCGATCACCCAGGACATGAACTGGCCAAACAGGTTGTTGTCGAGAAAGTTTTTCAGGTCCACCGGGTTGCGGTTCAAGCTGTCATTGGCCCAGGCGCTGTACTCGGAAATCGCGGGAATGGTGTAGCCGTATTTCGCGTTGATGGACTTGATCAACTCATTGGAAAACACCGCATGGCCCAGCATGTTGGGGTGCACGCCGTCCAAACCAAACAGGCCGGGCTGGTTGGGCAGCGGCCAATTGGCGCGTGCCAGGCCGGGGGCTGTGCCATTGGGGCCGGTGATGGGGCGGCCATTTTCCCGAATGTCATCAAACACCACCTTCAGATCGGCGACCGCAAAGCCCATGGCGGCGCCCTGGGACTTGATGTCATTGTTCATGGTCTCCAAAAAGTTACCTATCGTGGCCACTTCATTGGCGTCCAGCACCTGGTCCGCGCTGGAGACCGAACTGCGATAGAACGGTTTCAGGCCGCTGTATTCGGGGCGGTTTTGCGGGTCAGTGTATTTTTCCAAATAGGCAATCGACGTCACATTGGGCACCGTGAAAATCACGCCGCCCTGGAGGCTTCCCATGGCTGCCAAGCGGCGCATGGTTTCCGAGAAATCGCGCTTGAAGCGGTCGGCATCCAGACAGTCCAGGCTGGTGTGCAAGGCGGTGCACAACACATGGTTGGCCCCCACGCTGCCAAACAGGAAGCTGGGTTTGACTTTTTCCATGATCTGCATTTGCGTGCCGGAGCCGCGCAGGCCAAATTGGTGGAATTTGTCAGGCGTCTGGCAGTCGGCCACCTCGACCCAGCGGTAGGTGTACCAGTACCAGGTTTTCCAATACCACTGGCGCTCTTGTTTGCGTGCGGTGATGTCCTCACACTGCCCGCTGGTGCGCAGCACCGTGGAGTATTCGGCGCCGGTGATACCGGCATGGGTGGGCAGGGCAACCGTGCTGGCGTTGCCACCCAGGACGGAGCTGGCGATGCAAATCGGACCGCAGTTCAGTTTCAGGACGTCTTCAAAATTGAGGTAGGGGCCTTCGAGCACGTTGTACGAGAGCGAGGAACCGGCCTGCTTGGTCACCAGCACGGGGTAGGCCCAGTCCTGCGTTTTCTTTTCCACGGTCGCGCCATAAAAACCGTGCGACAGCGAATCGCCGATCACGCCGGGTTTGGCAAACATGTCCGTTTGGGTCGCAGCCGTGGCGGCCACGGGGGCGGCAGCGGCCAGCAATGGCAGCAGCAGTTTTAAAAGTAGATTTTTCATATGCATCCATCAGTTCTGGAGAATTGAACCTGGCTCCCTTAACGTCGATTGGCCTTTTGTTTTTTTATGGGAAGACCGCATGCGCGAAGTTGCATGCCTGACGCGTTTTTGACTTCTGGGAATGTTTCCAGTTAGTTTTAAAAATAGCGTCGCATGTAATGTTATGGGGTCAGATAAAAAATTGCGCCCCCCAAATACGCAGCGTCGCATCTTCACGACAACAGGCCATGGTGCAAAAATCCCTCAAAAACCGGGGCCGCCCCAATGGAGCGCGGACTTTTTCCGTGCCCGTACGGGCGCACCTATCGGAATCGAGGATTGACGGCGGCGCAAATTTCGATTGGTGTT
This sequence comes from Rhodoferax sp., assembly GCF_030697375.1. Classification (GTDB taxonomy): domain Bacteria; phylum Pseudomonadota; class Gammaproteobacteria; order Burkholderiales; family Burkholderiaceae_C; genus Allorhodoferax. Next base: position 15,229 of record NZ_JAUYQD010000104.1, read on the forward strand.
TCTTGAAAGACCCGCAGCCTGGATGCCGGAACCTCGCCTATGGGTTGAAATACGGCACTTTTGCTATCAAGTTGATAGCTGCTTGCGCACGATCCATATGCCTAAACGGCCTATTTGATGCATCAACCGCCGCACGGGGCGGGGTTGCGTTCTACTTGGCACGCGGTCCGCCGCTGGGTATCCAATTAGGAGCGACTTTGGGAGAGGTGTTCACACGCCAGCCGGGTAGCGTCGTCGGCGGGGAAGTAGCTCTCGATACGTAGTTCGTCCAGTGTGATCTGCTGCGGCGCAGAGAAGGCTGTCACCACCATGAAGAACTGCATCACCAGGGCGCCGCGTTCCAGCACCAGTGAGAACGTGGGTTCACCGATGGTGGAGAAGTCGGGTTGCCGCCATGCCGGCGGCACATCCGGGTAGGCTAGCACCGTGTCCAGCAGTGACCACAGGCGGCCATCGTTTGGGCGGCTCAAGGCCTCGCGGTGCAAGCGGGCCATCATGTGCTGCCCTACCTGCGGCCAGTTCTGGATGAACGGCCGCGCAAGCTGCGGATCAAACACCAGCGCATAGAGGTTCAGCGGCGCAGTCAGGCGGGCAGGGGTCTGCACAAAGTGCGAGAAAACACGTTGGGCCGCGCCGTTGGTGCGCAGCACGCCATAGGCCAGGTCCATGACCACCATCGGAAAAGGCTCCTGCTGCGCCAGCATCCTTGTTAGCGCGAAGTCGATGGACGGGGCCATTGCATCCAATGGCGGCTCCAGAAACCGTGGTGCAAACGACGCGGCGCGTAGCACCTCGTTCTGGTCTCGCAGTGGCACGCCCAGCGTGCCCATCAGGCGCAGGACCATGTCTTCACTGGGAGCCGCCCGACCGGACTCCAGAAAACTCACATGGCGGGATGACACGTCGGCTGCCAATGCCAGATCCAGTTGCGACATACCGCGCTGGCCGCGCCAGTATTTGAGCAGAGCACTGAACAGTTTGTTGTCGGTCATGCGGGCACTGTAGCAGTGGCTGTCGGCATGGCAATTACCTGCACACGTCATTGCGGGGTGTGCGCCGCGTTGGCACGATAGCGGTTTCTTCACAGGAGTTCGTTACCCATGCAACAAAAGACTTTTTTAACCGTCGCCGCCGCCATCGCCTTGGTTGTTGGCGCCGTTGCCGTGTTGTTCCCCGCCGCCATGCTGGCCAGCAAAGGCACGGTGCCCAGCGCCGCAGCGGATGTATGGATGCGCGAAGTCGGCGTCTTGCTGGTGTGCATAGGCGTGATCGCAGGCCTGGTGCGCAGCCATGCCGACTCCCCCACGATGCGCGTGCTCATGCTGGGCAATCTGCTGGTGCAACTGGGCCTGCTCGCGACGGAGGTGCTGGGCTACGCCCATGGCGTGATCACCCTCTTGTCGGGTTTGGTGCCCAATGCGGTCCTGCATCTGGTGCTGGCGGCAGGGTTTGCCTACTATTGGCGGCGTGCCAACTGGCCGACCGCCGCTGCGGTCCGCCATCGACAACAAGAAGGCGTTTGAGGTGGGTGGGCAGTACCGGCGGGATAGGCGAGTGGGAGACGCAAACCTAAACCATGGCGTAGCTGTGTTGCCCGGCGCTACTTGGCCGAAAGCTGGCGCAGCAGGGCATAGGCCACACCGGCCAGCAGGCGCTGGAGCGCCGAATCGCCAGCGGCACTGGGGCCGACGCGCTGAGCAGGCCGGGGTCCACGGCGGCGGCCGCATTGTGGAGCCTACGCGCCATAGGCGGCCATGAAAACCCGCACGGCCTCGCGCAGAAGTGCCTTGTCTTCCCGGGAATCCGGCATCTCGAGCTTCAGCAGTCCGCGAATGTGCCCGGAGCCCAGGAACATCGACAGGAACAGGTCCGCTGCCTGAAGCGGGTTGCGCACCTTCAGCGTACCCGCCGAGTGGGCACGGCGCAGGTATGCAGCAAGCTCTCCGTTCGCCCGTTCCGGGCCTTCCTTGTAGAACGCACGGCAGGCTTCCGGCTGCGCTCCCGCGACGCCGTAGACAGCGCGCATCGCGCCCAGGGCGTCCCCGCGCGCCAGCGCAAGAAACCGGGTGCCGACCGCCAGCAGCGCCTTCTCCGGCTGGTCCGGGTCCAGCGCCCCTGCGCCCGGAACGCCAGTCACCACCGGCGCCGTCCTATCACGCACGACCGCCTGGAACAGCCCCTCCTTGGAGCCGAAGTTGCTGTACACGGTCATCTTGGACACACCGGCCTCCGCGGCGATGGCATCCACGCTGGCGCGCTCCAGGCCATGCTCGTTGAAGTGCCTTTGCGCGGCTTCCAGGATGCGCCGGACGCGCTCGGGATCGCGTGGTCGCCCGCGTTGGGGCTTGGGAGCGGGAGCTGGGGGATGGTCCATGGGCAGATTTATTGGATTTGACAGTTCACTATAGCTCACATGAGTTCGACAGCGCGACATCAAGCATGGCGGACTCGTGGAGTATTAAGTGGACTTGACAGTTTACTATATATGTCGCATATTACTGTACTTGTAGTCCAATAATCAGTCGCCCCCCTCCATCCACAACACGGAGCCCATCACCATGAATGACGTCATCATCATCGGCGGCAGCTTTGCCGGCCTCGCCGCCGCCCTGCAGCTCGGCCGTGCCCGCCGCAAGGTCACCGTTCTCGATACCGGCCTGCCGCGC
>NZ_JAUYQD010000003.1 GCF_030697375.1 Rhodoferax sp.
GGGGCCGAACGCGCCTGGGGGGTGGCCGAAGCTGAACTGAAGGCCAATTCCCAACGCTCGTTCGCCGATGCCGAGTCCAGCTCGAAGATCGATCTGCTGGCTGCGCGAGTCGAGCAAAAACGCGCCGAACGGGATTACGCCCGCGAATTGCTCAAACGCAGTGAAGTCCGCGCCGAGCGCGGCGGTATCGCGGTGTTCGCCGATGCGGAACGCTGGACCGGCAAGCCGGTGCAGACCGGCGAGCGGCTGATGGAAATTGCTGACCCGACCCAAGCCGAGTTGCGCATCGAACTGGCGGTGGGCGACGCGATATCCCTTGAGCCCGGCGCGCAAGTCGCGCTGTTTCTCGACAGCGATCCGTTGCAGCGGCACTTGGCGAAACTCGAACGCTCGGCTTATGAGGCGCAACCCACCGCTGCCGGACAACTGGCTTATCGCCTGGATGCGAATTTCGAGGGCGCACCGCCGCGCATCGGCCTGCGCGGCACCGCTAAAATTTTCGGCGACCGTGCTCCGTTGGCGTTGTACCTGCTGCGTCGACCTCTGGCCGGGTTGCGCCAGAGTGTGGGGCTTTAGATGAGCCTGCCGAGCCTGCGGGCCGACTTGCAACTGTCCGTGGCGACTCCGGCCCTCGATGGCTCGCCGCGCTGGACCTTAGCCGACCCGGTGCGCGGGCGCTATTTCAAACTCGGTGCCGCCGCGATGCGGTTGCTGCGTCATTGGTCGTTGGGGGATCCCGAGCAGGTGTTACGCGCCGCCAACCGCGAGCCCGGGTTGCCACTCGATGGCGCGGAGCTTGAGCAGTTGCTGGGCTTTTTGCGTGGCCACGACCTGATCAGCGCACTCGATCCGCAACAGCGCGCCAGTTACAGCCTGAAGGCGGCCGCCCAGCGTCAGACGCTGTGGCAGATTCTGCTGCACCACTACCTGTTTTTCCGCATTCCCCTGTGGCGCCCCGACGCTTTTCTCAATCGTGCCTGGCCATGGATCGAGCGCTTCGG
>NZ_JAUYQD010000004.1 GCF_030697375.1 Rhodoferax sp.
CTTTTCATTCATGAGCGTTTGTAAGCCAATTAAGACTTAGTTCCGAAGAACTTGGCAATCGCCTTCAAACGCCCACACTTATCGGCTGTAAATTTTTAAGGAGCTAAGCAGTTAAAAACCACTTACTTATTTGCTTCACCGTGATCAGCGAAGCCTTGAATTATGACACACTTTCTAAGAAGCCGTCAAATTCTACGAAAAATTTTCGTTTTCATCAGTACTTGTGGCTTCAGTTTCAGCACAAGGTCACCGGGATCACACTCTATAACGATCCGTCGAACCACCTAACTTCCGAACTAGCGCTGGAGCGATATCCGTCAGTGGCAAGATCTCATCTGCTGCACCGTGAAGAATGGCCTCGCGCGGCATGCCGAACACGATGCAACTGGCTTCATCTTGGACGTAATTGTAGCTCCCCGCATCCTTCATTTCCCTCATGGCCCGCGCACCATCCCCCCCCATGCCAGTCAACATGATTCCAAACGCATTTCGCCCCGCCACCCGCGCGACAGATAGAAACAATACTTCTACAGAAGGTCTATGCCTGTTAACCAACTCACCATCTTCAACAACGCAGACATAGTTGGCGCCACTTTTCTCGACGCGAAATTGCTTTCCGCCCGGGGCAATGTACGCATGCCCCGGAAGTATTCGTTCACCATTTACCGCTTCCTGTACCGTCATTTGGCATAAGCCATTGAGTCGCGCGGCAAAGCTGGTCGTAAAACCAGGTGGCATATGCTGGGTTATCACGATACCAGGGGAATCCGCTGGCATACGTGTCAGAATTTCCTTTATAGCTTCAGTTCCGCCAGTCGAAGCACCAATACAAATCAACTTTTCGGTTGAAACCCGCGCAAAAGCCAGGCTTTCTAACGATGAACGCTTGACCGTCGCGTCTGTAGCTGCAATCGGACTGTGCTGCACGACTCGTCGAATGTGAGCCGATGCAGCGATCCGAATTTTGTCGACAATTTGCCCAGCAAGATCGTTTATGCCGTCCGCCAGTCCAATTCTGGGTTTGGCGACAAAATCCACTGCGCCGAGCTCCAATGCCCGCATGGTCACCTCGGCCCCTCGTTCTGTAAGGGTAGAAATCATGACTACCGGCATGGGGCGCAACCTCATCAAGCGCCCCAAAAAATCAATGCCGTCCATTTTTGGCATCTCAATGTCTAACGTGATCACATCAGGATTAAGCTCCCTAATCATCTCCCTAGCGATCAGTGGATCATTTGCAGTGCCCACGCATTCCATATCCTTTTCGCGATTGATGATTTCTGCCACCAAGCTCCGAACCAAGGCAGAGTCATCAACCACCACCACTCGTATCTTTTTCACAAAAACCCTTCAGAAAAGATCCACAGAGCCGCCAGCGGTTGACTTCGCAACCGATACCGCATTTCCTCTACGCTCTTCGACTGCAAGAGTTTCTGGGTGGGAGTGTGCCAAACGTTTAACCAAGGCCTTACCGGTTACAGGGAAAAAACAAACTTTTCTGGGATGAATATCAAGCACATCTTGCGAAACGATCGGAATCCTCTCTGTTGCCAGATAGTCCAAGACAAACTGTGTATTACGCTCACCGACATTCATTGTTGTGAAACCGGCCATCACTTGAGCTCCACCAAATATTTTGGCCTGCATTGTTTCTCTGCGCGCACCAAGCTTAAGCATCTCATTGATTAACAACTCCATCGCATAAGATCCATAACGGCCAGAGCCATCCACACTGTCACCATCTGGCAACATAAAGTGGTTCATGCCCCCTGTTCGCGCTTTGCCATCCCATATGCACGCAGCAATGCAGGAGCCCAATACCGTCATGACGACAAGATCCTCATTGGAAACGTAGTACTCCCCAGGCAGCACCTTTACAGCGTCATATTGGAAGTGGTGATCCGCATAAAAAAAAGAGGCTTCCCCAGGCTTGCGTGGCTGGGCCTTTAACTGGTCAATTCTCGAGATTCGACCACTTGGCAGAACCTTAGCAGCTGGCGCCCCACCCACGCCTCGAGTCGACGTGGCGCTGACACCGGATTGAGGGAAATTCATGTGGTCCTTGCAATCAGTTAAAACGACGAAAATCCGTGATACATAGCGTGAATGCTCTGATGCTACCGGCGCTCATAGACGGTTTTCCCCTTCAAAACGAATAAATCACGAGAGTCGCTAAAATTTTCTGCATGCCCCACAAACAGTAATGCTCCGGGTTTCATGACTTTATAGATGCGTTCAAGAACCCGTCGCTGTGTTTGTGCATCAAAGTAGATCATTACATTTCTGCAAAAGACGGCATCAAATGGATCTCTGAAGGGCCAGTCATCTCTAATCAAATTGACAATTAAAAACTCAATACATTTTCGCAACTCAGGCTTGGTCATCACCATTCCCTCGTTGCCGCCTTTTCCACGCAAGAAATAACGCTGCATTCGCTCAGAATCAATTCCCTTCAAGCCATCCAACCTGTACACGCCCTGTTTAGCTGTAGCCAGTACTTTTGAATCAATATCACTCGCGGTTAATGAAAAATTGGCGCGAGGTCCTAGCGCATCCAAGGTTGTCATCACAATCGAATAGGGCTCCTCACCGGTAGATGCAGCACTACACCATACACGCCAAGGATTGCCGGTAGGCTTTGACTTCAAAAAATCTGAAAAAATATCGAAATGATGTTGTTCCCGGAAAAATGAAGTCAAATTCGTTGTCAATGCATTAACGAATTCCTGCCACTCGGGCCCGTCGGTAGATTCCAACCAACTCAAGTAGTCCCGAAAACTTTGAAAGCCCGTTTCCCGGAGTCTTCTTGACAGACGGCTGTACACCATTGCATGCTTGCCATCATGCAGGCTAATGCCAGCCCGCTTATAGATCATCGTTTGAACTCGATCAAAATCTGCATCAGTCCAAACAAACTCACGGCCTTGCATTCCAGAAGCACCAGAATCGCCACTCTCAAGCGCAGCTTTAGTCTGTGTCACCCGATGCTCAGCATTCATCTTTGATTACCCAGTTCGAATACGACTTCTGATTTCAGTAACTTCACTCAGATGCAGCGACAAGCCCCATATCTGGCGCAGCCATAAGGCGCTCAATATCAAGAAGAATCAGCATTCTGTCACCCAAAGAACCAAGTCCAAGTACTGATCCACTGTCAATAACACTGTCAATATCTGGGGCTGATTTGAGACTTTCTGGCGGCAACTCCATGACATCGCTAACTGAATCAACGACTATGCCAACGATTCTGTGCCTCAAGTTCAAAATGATGACTACTGTAAAAGAGTTGTATTCCGCCTTGGAGCAGCTGAATTTCAATCGCATATCCACAATCGGTACTATCGTCCCGCGCAGATTAACAACCCCTTTAATAAAATTTGGCGCATTCGCTACCCTGGTCGGGGGCTCATACCCACGAATTTCTTGAACCTTAAGAATATCGATCCCGTACTCTTCTTGGTCCAAACGAAATGTTAGGTACTCCCTCGCACCAGAGGCTGACATATCATCGAGTTTCTCCATCATGCCCATGTTCACTCCTTCAATACCTTGCAATCAATGCCTTGAGCGGCGAACTAAAGCGCCAGTATCCAAGATCAATGCAACTTTTCCATCTCCGAGAATCGTGGCACCAGAAACATTGGGGACTTTTCGATAGTTGGACTCTAGGTTCTTTACAACAACTTGCTGCTGCCCCAGCAACTCATCAACCAACAGTACTACTCGGCTGCCATCTGCCTCAACGACGACCATGATGTCGCTTGATTTTTCAAAATCGAATCTTGGGATCTGAAATACTTTCTCCAATTCAATCACCGGCATATATTCGTCGCGAACTTTTACCAGTTGAGACCCCTGACCAACCGTGCTAACTGCATCTGCCTTGACCTGAAAAGACTCCACCACAGAGGAAAGCGGAAGTATGTACACCTCATCGCCAACCCCAACAGACATGCCATCCATAATGGCGAGAGTCAACGGCAGGCGAACTGACACCTTCATCCCGTACCCTTCGGCCGAATCGATTTCTACGGTTCCATTCAAAGCCGCAATATTTCTCTTGACCACGTCCATACCAACACCGCGACCCGACACGTCCGTCACAACTGCAGCCGTTGAAAATCCAGGAGCGAATATCAGCTGCCAAACCTCGGCGTCAGACATTTGGTCTGAAACATCCAACCCACGCTCACGCGCCTTGTTCAAGATTTTCTCCCGAGACATTCCCCGCCCATCATCCCTAACCTCAATCACGATGGACCCACCTTGATGCGACGCGGACAAAGTAATTGTTCCAGTTTCAGATTTTCCTGCCGCCAGTCGTTCTGCTGGTAACTCAACTCCATGATCACAACTATTGCGCACCAAGTGTGTCAATGGGTCCGTAATCTTTTCGACCAATCCCTTATCCAATTCAGTCGCCTCGCCTTGTGTGACGAAATCAACCTTCTTGCCCAACTTACCAGCCAAATCTCGCAACATACGGGGAAAGCGACTGAACACAATCGACATTGGGATCATCCGAATCGACATCACAGATTCTTGTAAATCACGTGTATTTCGATCCAAATCTGCCAACCCCGTGAGAAGCTGCTGATAAACAGCCGGGTCAAGGGCTCTGCTATTTTGAGCCAGCATTGCCTGGGTAATCACCAGTTCGCCAACAAGGTTGATCAACTGGTCGACCTTGCTGATGGCCACCCGAATGGTCGCAGCCTCAGGCTGCGACACAGTTGCTCCTGGTGATGTCTTAGCCGGAGCTTTACTAGCCACTTTGCTTTCCAACGCACCACTTCCTGAACTTGCTGCCACAGGGGTCGAAACTGGTGCCCCCGGTGAGCCGTCAAAAAAGCCGTATCCAGGAAATGCGGCCAATGGCGCTCCCGGCTGCGGATCATCTGCATAACTGGCTGCAACAGGCGCTCCGGCTGCCCCCTCAAAAAATCCATATCCAGGATCTGCCGACTCCGAAGGAACGGAATCCACATTTTTGATAGTGATGTGCTCTCTCGAAACGTGAAACGCAAATAGATCCAACAAATCATCGTCCGTCGAAGCCGTTTCTACGGCGAAGACACGGACATCCTTACGCTCAGAGGGCAACGGTTTGATATCACCCAGTCCCGGAATATCCCGGAACAATTCGCATACTGCATCAGCCTGCTCAGGCCGCTCAATGGGTCCAATACATATTTCCAGAGAGCGTGTTGTTTTGCTTTTAGGCGGTTCTACTGCCACCGGCAGCTTCTGCTCAGGAGCGGGAATTTTCACTTGAATCGGCGCAGGAGCAGGTGTTACGGATCCACCAGCAGCCAATTCACTGATGCGACGCACCAAATCTGCAGTAGGCACCCCATCACCTTCACCTCCAGCTTGGTGGCGAGCCAATAGACTCCGCGAGGCATCAGCAGACTCCAGCAACACATCGACCATCGCGGCATTCGGCTGAAGTTCATGTCTACGCAATCGATCCAGCAGTGACTCCATCTGATGGGTTAATTCAGCCACATCGGTAAAACCAAATGTAGCAGCCCCTCCCTTTACAGAATGAGCGCAACGGAACACCCCATTGAGTTCCTCATCGTCCGCAGTCTCAAGGTTCAAGTTGAGCAGCATTTGCTCCATCTGATCCAAATTCTCCCCAGCTTCTTCAAAAAATATTTGATAGAACTGCGTTAGATCGAAATCCCCACCACCGCCACTGTCCTGATGCGCTTCAGCCATATTGCCTCCTGTTACCTGCTCTGCCATGCAGTTAGCGAATCACCTTTTTAATCACATCAAGCAATCGTGCCGGGTCAAAAGGCTTGACCAACCAACCTGTCGCACCAGCCGCACGCCCGGCCTGCTTCATCAGATCACTGGACTCCGTTGTCAACATCAGGATAGGAACCGTCTTGAATTGTGGATGGTCCCGTAGCTTTCGCGTCAGGCCCAACCCATCCAAGCGCGGCATATTCTGATCTGTAAGAACCAAATCAAATGACTGCGCCTGCGCTTTTTCATAGGCATCAAGCCCGTCTACCGCCTCCACAACCTGATACCCAGCACCGGTCAAAGTGAACGACACCATTTTCCGCATGGACGGCGAATCATCTACAGCGAGAATTAAAGACATTTGAAACTCCGACTAGTACAACTTAAGTGGTTTTAAATAAAATCGCAAAACTAAAAAAGCTCAATGGAGCCCGCGTCCATCTCATCCTGAGTAACAGGGTTCGGGCGCTCAGGCACCTCTTCCACGAAGGGTATGGCCTCACCATCTTCAGAGCCCATGGACTCGGACGCCAAACGGTATGCACACCCCTGAAGGATCTTAGACGTATGAACAATGAGCTGCGAAGCTAAGTCCTGGAACTGCAATTCAGTAACCGCCGCTCGCAAGGTGCTGCGCACTCCATCAAGCTCCCTGGAGTCCATCAGTGCGGGATCAGCCAGATTGGCGCTGGCACTGGTGAAGCGTTCCATCAAGTTTTCCATGGTGTGCGCCAGCAGGCCATCCAGCCTAGACAAATCATGCACAACCACGAGTAATGAATCCTGAACCTCAGCCACAAGCATGACAGGCAATTGCACAGCCGGGGCGGCGGTCGATGTCAATGATGATTGCATTGTCTTTTGTCCTAAAAACCACTGTTTGCGTCAATCACAGTCTTGCATCGTTAACTTGAACTACTCGGATACCTAGGTTATCAGGAATCTGAGACATTGGGGGAATCTTTGAGTGCTGGCCAATCAAAATACCAACCACAACTGCATGTCCCCTCTGCGTTCAAGGCTCATAATCAAATGCAATGATAACGTCGAATATGGAACACAGACCACCGGATAACCCTATGAAGATCCTGCATCTGGAGGACTCCGTTCTCGACCACGAATTGGTCGCTCGCGCTCTGCGAAAAGCTGGATTTGACTTTACGATTACCCGGGTGGAAACACTTCAGGATTTTTTGCAGCTCACTGGGGATACCTTTTTCGACCTCATCCTTGCAGACTATCGCTTGCCTGGTTTCACAGCCCTCGACGCTTGGTCTGCGCTAACAACTGCCCGTCGCCGCCCTCCTTTTATATTGCTATCAGGAACCATCGGCGAAGCAGCGGCAGTCGCGGCCATTCATTTAGGCATCAGTGACTACCTGCAAAAGGATGACTTGGGAAGACTGGAACGCGTCATTTTGCGAACACTGGAAGTGCACCAAAGCAGGATCGCAAAGGAGAAGGCAGACCAGGAGCTCGCAGCCTCCGAAAAACGACTTGCGGAGTTTGCGGGCCATTTGCAGACAGCCATAGAAAGAGAGCGTGCAGCCATTGCCCGTGAAATCCATGACGACATCGGCGGCTCACTTGCCGCCGTCAAATTGGACTTAGGCTGGATTTCCAGGCACAACGAAAGCACCGCAACACAGGAGCACCTCCTAGCCGCGATGGATATGCTGCAACATGCCATTGGGGCCAGTCAGCGCATCATGATGAACCTGCGCCCCTCCATTCTGGATCAAGGTTTGTTTGCGGCGGTGCAGTGGTTGGCCAGCAGCTTTGAACGGCGCACGGGGATCAAAACAGTGCTGAGAGCAAACAGCGAACACCTTGCCATCTCCAAAGCCATTCAATTGACTGCTTACCGCACCGCCCAGGAAGCACTGACCAACGCATCAAAATATGCAAACTGCAGCTTGGTGCAGATTGAACTGTCAGATGCGGAAGGAGTCCTTACCGTGGAAGTGACTGATAATGGAAAAGGAATTTCCGAATTGGAGATGCGCAAACCCCAGGCCTTTGGCATTCGTGGACTTCACGAACGTGCAAAAACCGTGGGGGGGTGGCTCGACGTGAGCACCCGCGAGGGTGCGGGCACCTCCATCATTCTTTCTGTTCCCCTGGACTGCGGCGAGCGTCCTGTGCAAGAGGAGTCAATCGCGTGATACGTGTTGTTCTTTGCGACGACCATGGCATGGTCCGACGCGGAATTAGGGAAACCCTTGCCGACGCCGTTGACATTCAAGTCATTGCAGAAGCGGGGAGTTACACCGAAGTTCGTGAAGTTCTTCGATCAAACCCTTGCGATGTCCTGCTCTTGGATCTGAACCTACCCGGTCGCGGTGGGCTTGATGTACTTGCCAGCCTGCGCGAAACCAATTCACCTATTCGTGTTTTGATAGTTTCCATGTTTGCGGAGGACCAATACGCTATCCGATGCCTGCGTGCGGGTGCCCACGGATATTTAAACAAGGCGGGCGACCCAGCAAACCTCATCACGGCCGTACGGACAGTGGCTCTGGGGCGCAAATACCTGACACCCGAGGTATCTGAAATGTTGGTTGAGAACTTGGCCTCACCGACAGCCGAAGCACTCCACAGCACGCTATCGGAGCGTGAGTTGCAAACCTTACTCAAAATTGCATCTGGAAAGCGGTTGTCCGACATTGCAGAGGACCTCATGCTAAGTCCGAAAACCGTCAGTGTTTATCGGGCACGGCTATTGGAAAAACTCAAATTGGCCAACAATGCAGAGCTAGCGGTCTACGCCATTCGCAACGAATTGGTTTAATCAGGGCCTCAATTGCCACCGAACACCTCAATGGCACGGCCCATGAGCGCAATGAAGGGCTGATCCAACATCGGGAGCGTCACAGCGATACCGACCAAGCCAACGACCAGCGTGATCGGAAACCCGACCGCAAAAATATTCATCTGCGGTGCAACCCGGGAAATAATTCCCAACGCCAAATTCGCAAACATCAGCATCCCAACCATCGGTAGAGCAATCCACAAAGCACTGGCAAACAAGTCAGTGCCCAAGCGATACAACTTCATTTGGCCTAAGGCCTCTAAAAAATTCTGGTCCACTGGGAACGAGTGGAAGCTTCGGTTCACTGCGGCAAGCACCATCAAGTGGCCATTCATCACCACAAAAAGCAGGGCCGTCATTTGTCCAAAGAAACGCGCTACTGCGCTGGACTGCGCGTTGAGGGTCGGATCAAAAAACGCCGCAAAATTCAGACCCATTTGAAACCCAACCACCTCTCCCGCCAACTCCACCGCAGCAAAGACCAGTCGGACCACGAATCCAATAGCCAACCCGATTCCAACTTGCTGGATCACCACACCAAGTACCTGGGGGTCATTGAAACCAATGACCGGCATGGAAGGCAAACTCGCCTGGGTGCCGAGCGCAACAAAAAAAGCGAGAGCGATTTTGGCCCTCATCGGAAAAGCCCGGGAGGAAAACACAGGCGCCGTGGTAAACACGGCGAGCACACGCAAGAAAGGCCACACCAATGGCGACACCCACGCCATGAGTTGCGCCTCAGTGAATGAGATCACGGCGCAGCCTTCATTAAATGACCGTACCGGGTATCGCCTCAAGGGTACGGCGAATGTATTCAACCAACATGGTCAGCATCCAAGGGCCCGCAATGGCAAAGACCGCGATCACCGCAATTAACTTCGGCACGAAAGCAAGAGTCGCTTCATGGATCTGCGTGACGGCCTGGAACAGACTCACAAGTAGCCCAACAACCAAAGCAGCACCCAATACCGGCGAAGACACCATCAGAAGCATCAAAAGGGCCTCTTGCCCCATGGTTAACACCATTTGAGAATTCATAAAGTGCGCTCTCTTCAGGTCACAAAGCTGGCGGCCAATGACCCTATCAACAGATTCCATCCGTCCGCCAACACAAATAACATGAGCTTGAACGGCAGTGCGACCAGCACCGGGGACAACATCATCATCCCAAGTGACATCAAGACGCTGGAAACAACAATGTCAATCACCAGAAAGGGGATAAAAATCATAAATCCAATCTGGAAAGCAGACTTCAACTCGCTGATGACAAAAGCAGGCACCAAAACACGGATCGGTGCGGTTTCTGCGGTCACTTCAGGCCCGAGCTTTGCCAATTTGGCAAACAACGCGAAATCAGACTGCCGCGTTTGCTTCACCATAAAACCCCGCACGGGCGCCTCGGCCTTGCTCAGAGCCGTTTCAAAGGGAATCGTGTTTTTGGTGTAAGGCACATACGCGTCGGCATAAACCCGGTCCAGCGTGGGGCCCATCACAAACAAAGTTAAAAACAGCGACAAACCCACAATGACCTGGTTTGGGGGCGCGGACTGGGTCCCCAGTGCCTGACGCAATAGCGACAACACAATGACGATACGCGTAAAGCCTGTCATCATCAGAAGAACCGCAGGCAAGAACGACAGTGCCGTAAAAAACAGCAGCGTCTGAACAGGCACCGAAAAATTCAAACCCGAATCACCGGACCCCACCAACAAGGGCAATTGCCCTCCGGACTGGGCGGCAGCCACACCGTGCAGCAAGACCGAAATCCCTCCCACCAATCCATTGCCAAGCACGCGCGCCCCCACGAAGCAATGACTTTTCCTGCGATCAACGGCCCCCATAGTCAGTGCTCCCCCGAAAACTGCACGGGGAGAAGCTCGCCACCTGCTTTTTGAGACAGCACCACGGGCGCGCAATGCAGACAGGAAACCGCTTGTGGAGTCACTCCCAAGGTCAACCAAACGCGCGCACCTTCTGGGCCAACTTCTACCGTAACGACCCGCTGATGCGGCCCAACCGCCACCGCCGAAATGATTTTCGAATGACCGCCAGCCCCCCCTTCGGCCTCCTTGGTGCGCTGCTTCACCCATTTCACTGCCATGGGAAGACAGGCAAGCAAAACAATGAAAAACACCACGGAAACAATAGACTGCGTCATCCCGACCGATCAACTTTTACTGATCCGGCGCAGACGCTCAGACGGCGTCACCACATCGGTCAAGCGAATACCAAATTTATCATTCACCACCACGACCTCCCCTTGGGCGATCAGATAGCCATTGACCAAAACATCCATAGGCTCGCCGGCCAAGGCATCCAACTCAACGACTGACCCTTGGCCCAGTTGCAAGATATGCTTGATCGGCACTTTGGTACGCCCCAACTCCACCGACAACTGTACCGGTATATCCAGCACCATATTGATGTCGTTGATTGGCGCCTCGCCTCCACCGCTCGGAAACGAGGAGAAGGGTTTGGGGGCATCCCCCGCCATCACGCCGCCCGATTGGCCATCGGACCCCGTAGATTCGGATGCCTTTTGCTCCAGCAGGGCTTCAGCCCAATCGGCCATTCCATCATCGGCCGCTTCATCGGGTCTGTCTTCAGATGCCATTTCTTTCTCCTAACCAATTTTGGTCGTTGCCACGCAACGCCCTATCAATGCGAATTGCATATTTGGAGTTATGGGTCCCGTATTGACACTCGAAAATGGGCACACCGTCCACACATGCTTGAATTTTTGGCAAACGGTCCAGCTCAATGAAATCGCCCTTCTTCATGCCCAGTAATTGCTCCACGGTCGCGTCAGCACGCGCCAACTCGGCAACCAAAACAACCTCTGCCGCTTGAATTTCGCGTGTCAGCACATTGACCCAGCGCCGATCCACCTCTATGGAGTCTCCCTGCGTGGACGAATACAGCACATCCCGAATGGGCTCCAACGTGGAGTACGGAAAGCAAAAATGAATGGCGCCAGAAATGTCACCAATTTCCAGCTGAAATGAAGTCGAAATAACAATTTCACTCGGCGTGGCGATATTTGCAAATTGTGGCTGCATCTCCGAGCGCTGGTACTCCAGTTCCAGGGGGTAGATCCCCTTCCACGCTTTTTTGTACTCTGCCGTAATCACATCAACCAGCCGATTGATCACGCGCTGCTCTGTCGCAGAAAAATCTCGGCCTTCGATCCGGGTTTGGAATTTTCCGATGCCTCCGTACAAGGTGTCAATGACACCAAACACCAATGCGGGTTCACAAACCACCATGCCACTTCCCCGCAACGGTCGAATCGCGACGATGTTGAAGTTCGTTGGCACGGCCAACTCCCTCAAAAAAGCACTGTACCGTTGCACCACCACGGAACCGACCGATATCTCAGGACTGCGCCGGATAAAGTTAAACAGACCGACACGCAAATTGCGCGCAAAACGCTCGTTGACAATCTCCATAGTGGGCATACGCCCACGCACAATTCGTTCTTGGCTGGAAATGTTGTACGCACGAACCTCGCCGTGTTCGGCAGCTTCTTCAACCGTTTTCTGACTCTCGCCGGTTACACCTTCCAGGAGGGCGTCAACTTCTTCCTGGGAAAGAAATGATTCACTCATACAACGGTACCTGTATCACCATCACTGGACAATAAAGCTGGAAAACAAGACACCGGTCACGGGATATTCCGCATGTGCCTTTTTCTTACTGGCCTTTTTAACCTTTTTGGGAGGCACGGCTTCCTCGGCCTCCTCTTCACCGCCGCCAAAAGGGAGCGAGGTTTCGCGAAGAATATCTTTTGCAAGCTGCTCTTTGCCTTCTTGCTTAAGAAGCTCCTCTGCCGTGCGTTGAGAAATCAGCATCAGGATGCCACTGCGAATGGTCGGGAGGTAGGCCTTCACCGTGTCAGAGGCATGTGCGTCCGTCACCACCAAAGTGACGCCGACCTGAGCCACTTTCTCCCCACCGGGATCCGCCAGATTCACCACCATATTGTCCAACGGCAAATAGACAGGAGGAGTTTGGGATGTTGCATGGGCCGCCTTGGTGGAAGCCCCCTCGGCCTCGTCTACCCCCTCTTCTGCAGCCGCCCGTTGCTTGCTGATGTAGAAAAACGCACCACCGCCACCCAGGACAAGGAGAAGCACCACCCCGACAATGATGATCAACATCTTTTTGCTCTT
Source organism: Rhodoferax sp. (assembly GCF_030697375.1). Taxonomy (GTDB): domain Bacteria; phylum Pseudomonadota; class Gammaproteobacteria; order Burkholderiales; family Burkholderiaceae_C; genus Allorhodoferax. Next base: position 12,742 of record NZ_JAUYQD010000004.1, read on the forward strand.
GGCAGGGGCTTTCCCGGAATCGGACGATTCAGCTGCATCAGCTGCTTTAGGTTTCCCAGACACAATATTTCCTTAATGAGGTCCGTCCATTATTGGACACATCCGCCAGGCACAAAGCGCAAATAAACTGCACGAACCCAGCCACGGTGCCGATATTGACATATTCCGCACCCACTAGACGAAAAGATCCAATGCGCGACCCAAAGTACGGCTTGTTGGGGGGAGTGCATTGGCTGAAATCGGCTGCGTTGAAGTCACGGAAGCTTGTCGCCCCCCTTGTTGGGCCTTACGGTCCTGCGTACCTTGGTTTCCTGTTCCTGCCGTATCGACAGAAACGCCGGACAACACCAGCCCCTCGCGCTGCAACATGTCCTTCAAGTGCGTGCTGGCATTCTCCAGCACCTCGCGGGCCCGTAACTCATCGGTCCGAAACGCCACCTGCGCTTCATTGCCTTGCATACTGATGCTCACCTCCACCGGGCTGTTACCAATCCCGTCCAGCGTCATTTCTGCGTTTTTTACGTCACTAGAAATCCAGTATTTCACTTGCTCCGCCACATACACGTCCGATGGCGGGACCACCGCCGAGGCCGTTAGAACCGCAGTTGCCGGAGCGCCCGTGGGGAGCGCTTGGGGAGGCTGAGCGCCCTCCATGGCATTGGATTTGAAGATAGTGTGCTCACTCACTTTGTCCTCACGCCGAACCGCCACCATGGCCGTTGCCAATGCGGTGTCGACCGGAGAAGGACGATTGAACACATCTTCCGCTTTTTGCAATTTGGAAAGCGCCTGTGCATCCGCCTGGGCATTGCTTGCGGCCACACCCGCCAACTCTGTGCCTGTGGCGGCTTGGTTCGCCGCGAACTCCGGCAAGCCCTTGCCAGGCTTTCGTGTTGTTGGCAGCGTGGACTCGGCCACAAGACTGGGCTGTGACTGCGCGTTGGGTGTTAGAGCGTCTGAGGGCAGGCGCAACGCAGTGCCCTTTGTGGGACTGCCGAGGGCATTCAGCGGTGCACCGGTAGTCGGCGCAAGCGTAGGTTCCGCTTGCACGGGACTCCACTGCAGGGACTGCGCAAGCAAAGCGGTGGCGTCCATAGGCACATTGGAATCGGACTCCAGCGCGGCCGAAGCTGCTGGTGTCAGTGTGGACGCCAGCATAGACCCGTCTTGCAACACAGGCAACGACGACAGTGGCGACTCCTCGTCGTTGGTCAACGTGATGGTCGGTGCCACTGCCGTATCCATGGCAGCCAGAACTGCCATAAAACCACCTGCGCCACCCGCATCGGTCTGGTCGGTGCCAGCAGACTTTCCCTTGGCGCCTTTGGTATTTGAAGCGGCGGCCGGTTTCGCCTCGCTGGAGGCATGCGCTTTTTCGATGGTCATATGGTTTCCCCACTCATGGTTCGGCCCCGTGTCCGGGCATGTTGCATCCCTGCAAATTCATCTGTCAATCGCTGCTCCCTGCGTCTTTGCGTCAGTTGCTGGGCGGCCTGCCGTGTCTCCAAGACCTGTTTAAGACCTGCCAACCGGAATTCCGCCTGCAATAGCGCCTGCGCCGTCAATTCCACCTGGCGATTCGCTTTGCTGATCGCATCGGTCTGCAACACAATGGCCTGTTGAAGCCGGGCGGTAAATTGGTAATGGTGGCGGATCAACTCTGCCGACAGCGCCACGTAGTTGGGACTTGACCAGCGGGCATCGGTTTCCCCCGCATACCCTTGCAACTGCGCCATCTGATGCTGCGCGCCGCCGAGGGTGCGCTTGGTTCTTGCAACAGCCTTGGCAAGGTCGTCGCGTTGGCGTGTGGCCAATTCAATGGCCAGAACGATGCTTCTTAGTTCAGACATGGCCACTCCAAGGGGTGTGCTCTCGTCATCCAAAATTCGGGTTCAGCGAAGTCGCCGCAGACATCTCTGCCACGACCATGTGCATAGGGGACGACTCGTACATATCTTGCTGCAAGAACTGGCTCATATTGGCATGCAGCGCAATGGCCTCGTCCAGCGCGGGGTCTGACCCCTGCGCATACGCGCCGATCTGTACCAAATCACGGCCGCGCTCGTATTTCGAGTACACCGCCCGAAAGCGGCGTGCCAGTTCAAAGTGGGCCCGCGGCACCACGTTGTGCATCACACGGGAGGCCGACTGCTCCACATCAATCGCCGGGTAGTGCCCCGACTCCGCCAGGGCGCGTGACAACACAATATGTCCGTCCAAAATCGCCCGGGCCGCGTCCGCAATCGGGTCTTGCTGGTCGTCGCCTTCGGACAGCACCGTGTAAAAAGCGGTAATCGACCCCACCCCGTTCAAACCATTGCCGCTGCGCTCGACCAATTGCGGTAGCTTGGCGAAACACGACGGGGGATATCCTTTCGTCGCAGGAGGCTCCCCAATGGCCAAAGCAATTTCGCGCTGTGCCATGGCATACCGGGTCAGGGAGTCCATGAGCAACAGCACATGTTTTCCCTCGTCGCGAAAACTCTCGGCAATGGCGGTCGCGTACGAGGCGCCCTGCATGCGCAGCAGGGGCGGGGCATCGGCCGGAGCCGCTACCACCACCGAACGCGCCCGGCCTTCGGCGCCCAAGATGTCTTCAATGAACTCCTTGACCTCCCGGCCCCGTTCACCGATCAGGCCCACCACAATCACGTCGGCTTGCGTGTAGCGGGCCATCATGCCGAGCAGCACACTTTTGCCTACACCCGACCCGGCAAACAGGCCTATGCGCTGTCCGCGGCCGACCGAAAGCAAAGCATTGATCGCCCGCACCCCGGTATCCAAAGGCTCACGCACCGGCGCCCGGTCCATGGCGTTGATGGGTTTGCGGTCCAAGGGCTTGGAGCTGACATCCGTAATAGGCCCCAATCGGTCCATCGGATTGCCTTGCGAATCCACCACCCGGCCCAGCAATCCGTCACCCAAGGGCAGCCGCAACATGCCAGCATCCGCGGCAGACACGGTAGAAGCCGCCTCACCCAGGCGTGGTACCGGCACATAGGCGGCGGCGGGAGCCACGCCCGCTCCGCTGGACAAACCATAGACATCCCCAGCCGGCATTAAAAACGCCCTGTCCCCAGAAAACCCCACCACCTCCGCCAAGACAGGTCCCCGCGATTTCATGGAAACCACGCACTGCGACCCCACAGGCACCCGGATTCCCGTGGCTTCCAGCACCAAGCCGGTCAAACGGGTCAAGGTCCCGCGCACCTCCAGGGTACTGTCGCGCGCCACACTCTGGCGGGCACGGTCCAGAAACTCCTGCCATTTCCCGCTGGCTTCAGCTGAGGTCATCGCCCACCTCCCACGCAGAATCCAGCCCCAAACTGGCCACAGAACGCTGCCAGCGTTTTTCCAGCGTGCCGTCCACCACGGTGCCCGCCGACTCGACCAGACAGCCCCCCCGGGCCACGGAGGCATCCGCCAACAAGGTGAGCGACAGGCCGGAAAACTCGGTGCGAAGCACTTCGGCCAGCACATCCTGGTCCAAGGGATTCAGCCGAACCAAAGCAGCTTTGCTGTCGATGGCCAATACGCTCAGCGCTTCCCGGATGACAGGCTGCAAGGCGTTGGGATTGGTGGACAGCTCATGGCGCAGCACTTGGCGGGCCAGCTCACAGGCCAGCTCCAAAACGCCCTTGGCCATCACCTGCTCTTGCTCCGCAATTTGCGCTTGTGCAGACTCAAACAATTGGCCAAATTGCAGGGCCGCCTCGTTGCCTTGGATGGCAATGTATTCGTTGATTTGCCGCTGGCCTTCCAGGGTCGCTTGGGCATGGCCCTGGGCAAAGCCTTGGGCATAACCATCGTCAAAACCGGCTTGCCGCAGCACATTTTCCTTGGCCTGTGCCTCGGCCTGCTCCTGTGCCTTGAGCTTGGCGGCAAACCGCAGGGACGACTGGTCCACGGCACCAAACTGCCAATCGGTTACCACGCCGACTTCTTCGCCGGGAATAAAGCGTGAATGGGTACGGGTCATCACACCATGGCGTCGTCGCCACCTCCGCCGCCAATCACAATCTGGCCTTCGTCGGCCAAACGGCGCACCGTCTTGAGAATTTCCTTTTGTTGGGCCTCGACCTCGGACAGGCGCATAGGGCCGCGGGATTCCAGATCTTCCCGCAAGGTGGCGGCCGCCCGCGAGGACATATTGGCCAGGATTTTTTCCTTGAGTTCGGGTTGGGCGCCCTTGAGTGCCACGATCAGCACGTCGGAAGACACTTCCTTCAGCACCATCTGGATACCTTTGTCGTCGAGTTTGATCACATCGTCAAACACAAACATCTTGTCCATGATCTTCTGGGCCAAGTCAGCGTCATGGCTGCGGATCGACTCAATCACCGTGCCCTCAATGGCCGTACCCATCAGGTTGATCATCTCCGCAGCAGTTTTGACCCCACCCAGCGACGACTTGCGAATCTTGTCGCCACCGGCCAGCACCTTGAACAAGACCTCGTTCAGGTCTTTAAGGGCGGTCGGCTGGATACCTTCCATGGTGGCCACCCGCAGCATGACTTCGTTGCGCTGGCGCTCGGTCAGATTTTTCAGCACGTCGGCGGCCTGGTCGAAGTCCAGGTGCACCAATATGGCGGCCACGATTTGCGGGTGCTCGTTGCGCAGCAGTTCGGCCACCGACAAGGGGTCCATCCACTTCAGGCTTTCAATGCCGGAGACGTCCCCGCCCTGCAAAATGCGGTCGATCAGCAAGGCTGCCTTGTCATCGCCCAGCGCCAGCTTGAGCACCGAACGGACATAGTCGCCCGAGTTGGACACCAACAGGCTCTGCGACGCGGCCACCCCGGTGAATTTGCCCACCACCTCGTCCACCCGCTCGCGGGTAATTTGGGACGTCTTGGCAATGGCCTCTCCGAGCTTTTGCACCTCTTTGGGTGACAAATGCTTGAACACCTCCGATGCTTCCGCCTCGCCCAGAGACATCATCAGAATTGCAGCGTCTTGTAGTCCGTCGTCTTGTGCCATGGTGCTATTTTGCGCCGGACTTTAGGCCGGTGCCTCACCGTTCATCCATGCCTTGACAATATTGGCCACGGCCGCCGGGTTGTCACGGGTCAGTTTGCGTGCGTCTTCCAGGCGCGTTTCCGCCGCCGATGCCAGAGCAGGTTCGCTCGGACCGGCCAGTTGCGGCCGCTCGGGCTCATCCCCCTCAATCGTGTCCAGCTGATTGCCGCGGGCTTCCGCATCGCTGGCCAGCAGGGTCGGCGCTTGCAACAGGGTTTTCATGGCGGGGCGAATCACACCCAGCAGCACCAATGCAGCCAATGCCAAAGTTCCCAGAGGCCACGCAAAACTGCGCGCCATGTCCAGCACTTCCGGTTGCCGCCACAAGGGCACATCCACAACCTCATTCTTGATGGGCGCAAAGGCGGCATTCATCAGATTGACCGAGTCGCCGCGGTCTTTGTTAAATCCCACCGTTTCACGCACCAAAGCGCTCATTTTTTCAATCTGCACATCGGTCAACGGGGTGCTGGTCACCTTTCCCTTTTCGTCGGTGGTGACCTGGTTGTTCACCACCACGGCGGCGTTGATACGCTTGATCACGCCGGTGGCGCCTTTGACCACCCGCACCGTTTTATCAACCTCGTAGTTGATGATGGATTCGCGTTTGCCGCCACCCGCAGAAGCAGCGCCTGCCGCTGGCTGGCCTGCAGCCGCCACCGTCTGGGCCTGCCCATTGATGGGCGCCGAGGGTTGGGCAGGCGGCTGGTTGGTGGTGGCGCCTGGCACACCAGAGGGTGCGGTCGGGCTGACCGAACTGCCACTCTCCACCAATTGCTGGCTGCGAATCGCACTGGAATCTGGCGATTGGTTGGGTTTGTGCGATTCGGTGGTGGACTCGGTTTGCGAGAAATCCAACTCCGCACTCACCTGCGCCTTCACGTTTTGCTTGCCCACAATGGGCTCCAGAATGTCCAAAATGCGTTGGCTGTAGATCTGCTCGATCTGCTGGGCGTACTGCAACTGCTCCGCATCGGCCCCCAGGCCGCCACCCGAACCGTCGGGAGGGGTGGACAGCAACTTGCCGGTGTCGTCCAACACGCTGACCGCCGTCGGATTCATCTCCGGCACGCTGGAGGCCACCAAATGCACAATGCCGGCCAACTGGGCGCGGTCCAGCGTGCGCCCCGGGTGCAGACTCAGCAGCACCGAGGCGGAAGGCTTCTGCTGCTCGCGGAAAAAACCATTCTGGTTGGGCAGCGCCAGGTGCACCCGCGCGTTCTGCACGGAGGACAGGGCCTGGATGGAGCGGGTCAACTCGCCTTCCAGCCCGCGCTGAAAGGTCAACCGTTCCTGGAACTGGGTCATGCCGAAGCGGTTGGACTCCATCATCTCGAAACCATTGACCGATCCCTTGGGCAGGCCCAGCGAAGCCAGCTTCAACCGCACATCGTGCACACGGTCGGCTGGCACCAGGATGGCGCCGCCGCCCTCGGTGTATTTATAAGGCACGTTCAAGGTGCTCAACTGGGCAATGACCGCGCCGCCGTCCTTGTCCGCCAGGTTGGAGTACAGCACGCGCCATTCGGCTTGGCGCCCCATCACCAACCCCATGATGGCAATCGCCACAAAAAGTACGACCCCCAGGGCCAAGCGCAGCCGTTGGCCTTGGTCGAGCCCGGCCACGCGCTGGGCGATGGTGGGATTCAAAGGGATTGTGGCAACTGCAGGCATCAGATATTCCTATGCAATGGGCGCGAACCGCCTCACGTATGGGATTGATTATTCGGTGCACCCCCGAAAACATTAGGGTAATAAGCACCCGCTTTACCCCCCAAATCAAAATAATAGCCACTCCTTGCCGGGCATAGGATCGCTGCACCTCCACTTTTAGGGAGAACCACCATGGATCTCAAGCTCACCCCCGTATCGATGCCAACGACTATCCGCCCCAGTGCCGGGGTGCGCCCAGCCGCATCGGCGGGCGTCGCCGGCACCGGTGGCGGATTTGCGGGCGCGCTGAAAAGCGCCTTGGGATCGGTCAGCGCGGCGCAAAACGAGGCCACCCGCCTGCAGCAGGAAGTGCAGATGGAAAACCCCAAGGTCAGCCTGGAGGAAACCATGGTGGCCATCCAGAAGGCCCAGATTGGGTTTCAGGCCAGCTTGCACGTCAGAAATCGCATGGTGCAGGCTTACACTGACATCATGAACATGCAGGTGTAAGGCACCGGGGCCCCACACCGCCAAATAATTTAAACGAAAACAGCCTCTAGCCCTTATATATACAGCGTAAGCAGCTATCTATTTAATAGCAAAACACAAGTGTTTCCCATGGCCATATTCTGGTAACCCACGATGCCCCTGACGAAAAAACTGATCCAGGCGATTGAATTGCAGACCCGCGGCGACATCGAAGGCGCCACCCGGCTGTTCTGGCAAGTCCTGGAGGTCGATACCCACAACGCACACTGCCTCTATTCATTGGGGCTCATTGCACTCAATTCCGGCAAACTCCAAGACGCGCTGGACTGCTGCAGCCGTGGTGTGCAGGGCGCGCCCCAATTTGCACCCTTGCACTACCTGCGGGGCGCGGTACTGCAGGCCATGGGCAACAAGGAAGAGGCCCTGCGCAGCTACGACGCAGCGCTGGAAATCGAGCCGCAATCGCAAGAGGTCTTGCTCAACAGCGGTGCCCTGCTGCGCAGCATGTTCCGGCACAAGGATGCGCTGGAACGGTTCAACAAGATTCTGAGCATCAACCCCAACCATGTGGCCGCTTTAGGCAACTGCGGAATCATGCTGACCGAGTTCAAACAAAGTGAGCAAGCCATTGCCATGTTTGAACAGCTCATCCGCATCAAACCCGATTTTGACTACGCACTGGGCCTGCTTTTCTACGAACGCATGCACATCTGCGACTGGAAGGGCCATGACACGCTGGGCCAGGACATCGTGGAAGGGGTGCGCAGCGGCAAACGTGTGTGCAAGTCGCTGGCGTTCATGTCCTTGTCGGACGAGGCCCGTGACCACCAAATCGCCGCCCAGACCTTTGCCGCGCACTACAACCCCGCACGCGCCACCGCGCTGTGGACGGGGGAGCGTTACCGGCATCGAAAAATTCGCCTGGCCTACGTGTCACCGGATCTGCGGGAACATCCGGTGGGGCATTTGCTGGCCGGTGTTTTTGAGCGGCACGACAAATCCCGCTTTGAAACCATCGCCATCTCCCTAGGCATCGACGACCAAAGCCGGCTGCGCGCCCGCATGGTCAAGGCCTTTGACCAGTTCATCGACGCGCGAGACATGAGTTCGGTGCAAATTGCCCAGCTGATGCGCTCTCTGGAGGTCGATATTGCGGTAGACCTGGGCGGCTACACCTCCGACACGCGCACCGATATTTTTTCCTACCGCCCCGCCCCGGTGCAGGTCAACTACCTGGGTTACCCCGGCACCATGGGGGTGGACTACTTCGACTACATCCTGGCCGACCGGCACATCATCCCGCCCGCGCAGCAGCAGTACTACAACGAAAAAGTGGCCTATTTGCCGGACACCTACCTGCCTACCGACAACAGCGTGCAGATATCCGAGCGCACACCGACACGCAGCGAGTGCGGTCTGCCGGAAACGGGTGTGGTGTTTTGCTCCTTCAGCCACGACTACAAAATTTCACCGCCGGTCTTTGATGCATGGATGCGGCTCTTGGCACAGGTGCCGGGAAGTGTGCTGTGGCTGATGTCCCGCGGTGAGCTCGCCCAGCGAAATTTGCGCAAAGAAGCCCAGGCGCGCGGTATCGATCCCACGCGGCTGGTCTTTGCAGGCCGGGTTCCTTTGGTGGAAGACCATTTGGCGCGCTACCGGCAAGCCGATGTCTTTTTGGACACCCACCCCTACAACGCCCACACCACAGCGGCCGACGCCCTGATGGCGGGTCTGCCCGTGGTGAGCTACATGGGCAACTCCTTTCCATCGCGGGTGGCCGGCAGCCTGCTGCACGCCATTGGTATGCCGGAGCTGGCAACCCATTCGCTGGCGGATTACGAGGCCTTAGCCCTGCAGCTGGCGCAGGACCCAGCGCTGCTGGCCGATTGCAAAGCCAAGCTGGCCAACAACAAGGCAAATTTTTCGCTCTTTGACACAGAAGGCTTTTGCTTCAATCTGGAGGCGGCGTACATCGCGATGTGGCGTGCGCAACAGCTTCAAGGCACTCAGGATGAAATCGGGAGTAGCAAGCAGAATGGCATTTGAATTTCGTTGCCACTTGAAAACGTATTTGTAATGACCTCCGCAGTTCAAATGGACATGCCTCCAAGGAATACGCAGGTCGCGGTACTCAACTTTAGGGAATTGACATGACGAAAAGTCTCGATCTTGGCTGCGGACGCGAGCCCAAAAATCCATTCAATGCAACGGAAACTTTTGGTATTGATGTGAGGGATGATTTAAGTGCCAATATCAAGCGCGCCGACCTTGTCCTTGAGCCCATTCCATTCGAAGATGAGTCTTTTGAATACGTGACAGCGCACGACTTGATTGAACATATACCCAGAGTCATCTATATGCCGCAGCGCCGCAACCCTTTTGTGGAGTTGATGAATGAAGTGCATCGCGTGCTCAAGGTGGGTGGATTGTTTCTTTCGTCCACACCAGCCTATCCTCATGCCGCTGCATTTATCGATCCCACACACGTCAATATCATCGCAGAGGGAACTTTTCCATACTATTTTGCAGACAAGGCAGCGGATTCACCTTGGGCGGTAATATATGGATTTAAGGGCGCGTTTACCGTCAAATTGGAGGAGTGGCGAGGTCCACATTTATTGACAGTGCTTCAAAAAATACCGGCGCGGGAAAAAGTACAGTCAACTTGATTTTGCACATACCTACGTTAGCTCAGCCATAGAACTCGTTAGCAGCCAGTGGCACTACTCATTCAATGATTAAGCGAGGAGTCAAAAATGACAGAAGAAGTAATCGAGAAAACCCGTGCGAATGGACACCAAGAGCAGGTATACCAAGCGCATGTGAATTACGACCAAGCGAGCCTTGCGCAAGCCGACGAGACATTCAATCACCGCCTCAATAGCGAAACTATTGACTGGTGGCGCCACCAACGACTGTGGGAGCCCGTTTTCAAGTGCCTCTCGCACACCAAGGAGAACTCATGGCTGACCGTTGGCGATACATATGGATCAGATGCATTTCAAATGCAGCGCGAGGGTTTCAAACATGTGCTGCCCTCCAGCATCGATTCGCTGATGCTGGAGCAGGCAAAACAACGAGGACTCATTGATGCCTACAGCGTTCAAAATGCTGAGGCAATAACATTTGAAGACAACTCGTTTGACTACGTATTGTGTCGTGAGGCCTATCACCATTTTCCCAGGCCAATGATAGCGCTGTATGAGATGCTGAGGGTTGCAAAAAAAGCCGTAGTTCTGATCGAGCCACAGGATCCCTTGATTGATCATCCTGCATACATTGGGAGCGTTCCCGCGGGTTACGAAGCATCGGCGAATTATGTGTATACCGTCTCGCGTAGAGAATTGACAAAAGTAGCACTTGGGCTAAACCTTCATGTCCTCGCCTGCCGCGGTATGTATGACACCTATCAGGACGATATTGCCAGAAGTCAGGCTCGGGAGGATAACCCCGCGTTCGTCAAGTACCGTGAAGAAATCGAACGTTGTGAACAGGAGTGTTCGCAAAATCTGCGTAAGCACAGCTATTTATTGTCAATAATTTATAAAGAAAGACCCGCCGACATTCGATTGGAATATTTTTCGAATGACTGGTCTGTTACATTTTTTCCAGGCAACCCTTATCTGCCAACAGTCTGATGATTCTGACCAAGAGCTTTCGTATCTACTGACACGTAGAAAATGCTGAGCAAGTATTACGCATTGGTAATTTCCCCGCAATGAGGATGTATGCATGACAGCCAACAAAAGAACTCTGCATATTTACTACCGACATGTCCACGTCAAATCTGATTTGACAAGTCGAGATCCAAATAAGCAACGACCACACTGGTTCAGTCACGAGACTTGTTTTAGAAATCTACTCACTACGATCCGTGAAAGCCCCCTATCGGATAGGGTTCGCATCACTATAGTTTATGACGGATCGACAGATGACTTTATTGATGATTTTTCCAGCAAGTACTTCTCCAATCAAGAGTATGGAATCAAGCTTCAGTTTATAAAAGGCGGTTCCGACCTTAATTCATTTCGATTGACATTGTATATAGGGCGCACTGCCGATATTAAAAATGATGATTTGATTTACATTCTTGAGAATGATTATTTGCACCAGCACGGTTGGGTTGAGAAAGTATTTGAACTGTACGACACGCCTTTTCAATTCGACTACATATCCCTATACGACCACAAGGACAAATACATCTACGAGATGTACCGAGACTTAACTTCCAAGATTGCCCTCACCGCAAGTCACCATTGGCGTACAACCCCCTCCACCTGCGCATCTTTTATATTGGCAAAAGAAGTTCTTGACCGCGACTACGAAATATTTAGTTCAGGGCTCACCGACTACTACTTTTTCTCCAAACTTATCAACGAAAACGGCCGAATTTTGTTAACGCCGGTGCCTGGTTTGGCAACTCACTCTATGGAGGGCTATTTGAGCCCGACAATAGATTGGTCAAAGCTGGCGCTAGAGGCTTCGGTGGTTTGATAAAAGCATACATGCACAGCGCAGAGGGACAATATGAGCGATAAGAATCTTTATGTTACGCAGCCATTTCTTCCGCCGTTGCCAGAATTCCTCCCTTACCTCGAAGAGATATGGAGCAGCAAGGTTCTTACCAATGGGGGGCCATTTCACGTGCGACTTGAGAAGGCGCTGTGTGAATACTTAGGTGTAGAACATTTGGCGCTATTCACCAACGGTACTATTGCGTTATTGACGGCGCTTCAGGCACTGCGCATTACCGGAGAAGTCATCACGACACCATATTCATTCGTGGCGACCTCCCATTCCCTTCTTTGGAATGGCATTAAACCCGTGTTCGTCGATATCCATCCAGGAACGCTCAACTTAGATCCCGCCAAGATTGAGGCTGCAATTACACCGCAAACCACCGCCATCATGCCCGTGCATTGCTACGGGCATCCGTGTGACGTCGATGCCATTCAAAAAATCGCAGACAACTACAACCTTAAAGTAATCTATGACGCCGCACATGCATTCGGTGTAACAACAAAGACCGGAAGCGTGCTTAACTATGGCGATCTGTCAGTGCTTAGCTTCCATGCGACCAAGGTATTCAACACTTTCGAAGGCGGAGCCATTGTCTGCCCTGACGCCAAAACCAAGCAACGCATCGATCATTTGAAAAATTTTGGTTTTGTCGATGAGGTGACCGTGGTCGCACCTGGTATTAATGGAAAAATGAGCGAATTCAATTCCGCCCTGGGTCTACTGCAGCTCGGGCATATTGAGAAAGCCCTATTGCGACGCCAGGAGATTGACGCCTTCTATCGGAAACACTTGTCGTCTGTCAAAGGCATTCACTGCCTTAATGATTCCGGTGAAATTATCGCCAATTTTTCATATTTTCCAATATTAATTGGAGAAGAGTATCCGATGGACCGCGATTCATTATATGAAAAATTGAAAGCTAACGGAATATATGCGCGTCGATATTTTTATCCATTGATATCGAGTTTTCCAATGTACCGCAGCCTGCCCTCAGCCCATTCAAGTAACTTGCCTGTAGCAACTGATGCTGCGCTCAGAGTGTTATGTCTCCCCATCTACCCGGATCTCAAACCGGATGAACAGCTGTCCATTATTGATCTGATTCAACGAGGCTAAGCAATGGCCATACTAAATCGTACCGCGATTGAAAGCATGGGGTTTGCCTCTGTGGGGGACAACATCCGAATCTCGGATCGTGCCTCGTTCTATAACTGCCCTCATATATCCATCGGCAACAACACAAGGATTGATGATTTTTGCGTGGTCTCTGCAGGGGCAGGTGGAATAACTATTGGTGACTATGTACACATCGCCGTTTATTCCTCACTGATTGGTTCAGGAATTATTACGCTTTCAAATTTCTGCAACATCTCGTCGCGCGTCGCCATCTACTCCAGCAGCGACGATTATTCTGGTGAGGCCATGACCAATCCCATGGTACCGGAGCTCTATACCCAAGTGCTGCATGCCGATGTATTTTTGGGAAAACATGTCATTGTCGGCAGCGGGAGCGTCATTCTTCCGGGAGTCAGAATCGAAGAAGGCGCAGCAATTGGCGCACTCAGCCTAGTGCGTGAGGATTGTCGCACCTTTGGTGTGTATGCGGGTGCTCCCGCAAAGTTCATTAAAAATCGAAAAAAAGATCTATTGGATTTGGAAACAAAATTTCTGAAGACTATTTGTCCTGATTGAAAAACACCATGGCGAATTTAATTATTATCGTCCCCATCTACAAACCCACGCTGGACGATCTTGAGAAGTACTCTCTTGATTTTTCTCTTGCAGCATTGCCTGGAAGACTTGTTGTTTTTATCGGTCCGAGCGATTTAAATCTCGACTATTACGCAGCACAATACCCGTCCATTCAGTTTATTGGGTTTGATAACGCTTGCTTCGCATCCATTCAAGGCTATAACCGTCTACTTTTAAATCCTGCCTTTTATCAGAAATTTTCGGTATATGAGCATATGCTTATATTGCAAACTGATGCCATCGTGCTTCGCGACGAGCTTGATCATTGGTGTCAATTGCCCTTTGATTACGTCGGCGCCCCCTGGCCAAATGGGGTCGAGCTATTTGTTAATCTTGGGCCTTTTGCACACGACAATGGACGGCGCGTACGGGCAATGGTTGGCAATGGCGGACTGAGCTTGCGTCGCATTTCCCGTTGCATCTCCCTTTTGCAAGAGTTTCCAGATGCGACCGATTACTTCAATCGCTCTGGCTCCAGCGAAGATTTATTTTTTTCATTGATGGGCTCTTTGTCGAGGAATTTCATTCTTCCCAATGAAATTTCAGCATCTATGTTTTCGCTCGAGCTCCAACCGTCTTTGTACTATGCTATCAACGGCAATTGCTTGCCAATGGGCGGGCATGCATGGTGGAAATACGATGTTAGTTTTTGGAAAAAAATCCTACCACCATCTCCCCTATTGGAAAGTCTGTGGACTGAGCTCACCCCTGAATCATGTAACTCTTAACCCACAATTTATTCAGCCTGTCCAGCCTGTGGCGCCTGCCAACGTTACTTGCATTGCCTCGGACTGAAGTAACCCAAAGTCAAGCACAAGCGTCGGTGATCGTAGCAGTCCATCCAGTCCAGCACGGCATCCATGACCTAACACCGGGTGGTGAAATTCTTGCCATGCAGGCAAGCCATTATCAAGAGCGCCCAGAAACTCTCCGTAGACGCGTTGCCCCAGCAACTACCCTCGCGCTACCAATAGATGTTGGCATACTCTACCCTTTGAGAGCCTCCACGAAATTCATAGCTACAATACTCACTGCTATCCATGGTCACTGCAGAATATCAAGCCGGACTGCGAGCAGCGACGGAAGCTACCCCATAGCCAACACATCCTTGACAAAGGCTAGTTTGCATGTGAGATAGTAAATTCCAACCAAGCACCTAGCGGCTGAACAAGTCCATACCTTCTGCCAGGTATGCCGCGGCTTTCTTACGATGACACATACCATCCTCAGGCGCACGCCGGCTGTGCGTGTAGGCCTGGCCGTCGCCGCAATCGACTACCAGTCTTGACTTGGTAAACAGCCTCCAATTTGTCTTCCTGCGTGTGTTTCCCGCACACTTACTGGCCAGACATTTCTCAAACTATTGTTCATATTTTGAACAGGATTAAGCATTACGGGTTTCGAGGGCGAAGCCGGCCTGGGCAAAAAGCCAACTCGAAAGTTGGCTTTTTGCTTAACAGGGTAACCAAGTATCTATTGGTTGCGCGAGAAGGATTTGAACCTCCGACCTTTGGGTTATGAGCCCAACGAGCTACCAGACTGCTCCATCGCGCGGTATTCCTTATTATACCTTATTCGGCGCTTACTGCGTCAGTCGTAACTTCAACAGTTTCTGGGCGATCGACAAATTCCACCAGGGCCATGGGCGCATTATCACCAACACGAAACCCCATCTTCAGGATACGTGTGTAACCACCTGGACGAGCTTTAAAGCGTGGGCCCAATTCATTGAACAATTTAGTGACGCTATCACGGTCACGCAAACGATCAAAAGCGAGCCGGCGATTTGCAACGGTGGCTTCTTTAGACAAAGTGATCATTGGCTCGATGACGCGGCGCAGCTCCTTTGCTTTTGGCACCGTAGTTTTGATAACTTCGTGCTCGATGATGGAATTCATCATGTTGCGAAGCATCGCCAAGCGATGCGAGCTTGTGCGGTTAAGTTTACGTAGTCCGTGACCGTGACGCATGGCATTTTTCCTTTGAATTTATAAAGACAGCCGGATCAGGTACTGCCTTTGGCACGAACCCCAAAGGGTTCAATTAGTTAGTTAACGTTTTTCGAGAGCGGCGGGTGGCCAGCTTTCAAGCTTCATACCCAAAGTCAGACCGCGGGAAGCCAAAACTTCCTTGATCTCATTGAGCGACTTGCGACCCAAATTAGGCGTCTTCAGCAACTCATTTTCAGTGCGCTGAATGAGATCGCCAATGTAGTAAATATTCTCTGCTTTCAAGCAATTGGCAGAGCGAACTGTTAATTCAAGCTCATCCACTGGGCGCAACAAAATTGGGTCGAATTGTGTATTTCCGCGAGGGGTAGGCGCATCAAATGCGGCAAGCTCGCTACCTTCCAATTGGGCAAACACGGCCAATTGTTCAACCAAAATTTTGGCTGAAGCGCGCACCGCATCTTCGGCAGACACCGCACCATTGGTTTCAATATCTACGACCAACTTGTCCAAATCGGTCCGCTGCTCAACTCGCGCACTTTCGACGGTGTAGCTCACACGTTTCACTGGCGAAAAAGACGCATCCAAGACAATTCGGCCGATTGATTTATTCGGCTCATCGGCATGACGACGCATAGTGCCTGGAACATAACCACGGCCCTTTTCAACCTTGATTTGCATATCCAGTTTGCCGCCGTGCGACAGATTGGCTATGACATGCCCAGGGTTAATGATTTCAACATCATGCGGTGTCTGAATGTCCGCTGCTGTAACCACACCTTCGGTATCTTTACGAAGGCTCAGCGTGACTTCTTCGCGATTGTGCAACTTGAATACAACACCCTTCAAATTCAAAAGAATGTTGACTACATCTTCTTGAACACCATCAATAGACGAGTATTCATGCAGCACGCCAGCAATTGTGACTTCTGTTGCAGCAAAGCCAGGCATCGAAGACAACAATACACGACGTATCGCATTTCCGAGTGTGTGGCCGTAGCCGCGCTCGAAAGGTTCAAGCGCAACCTTTGCGCGATTTGCGCCGAGCTGCTCGACACTGATAGATTTGGGTTTTAGCAAAGTAGTTTGCACTCAGACTTCCTCTCAATACCCCCGACTCGTTACATCGGTAAGGCTGGTGAAGCGCCTTATCCGTGGCAAGCCACGAATAAGGAACGATTTCAATAACTCAAACGGATTTAACGTGAGTACAACTCGACGATCATCGACTCGTTGATATCGGCACCAAATTGGTCACGATCAGGAACAGCTTTGAAAGTGCCTTCGGCCTTTTCAACGTTCACATCAACCCAGGAGGGCATGCCAACTTGCATTGCCAACTGTAACGCTTCGACAACACGGTTCTGCTTTTTCGACTTTTCACGGACAGCAACCACATCTCCAGCCTTGACCATATAGGAAGGAATGTTGACGGACTTGCCGTTTACCGTAATAGCTTTGTGGGAAACCATTTGGCGCGCCTCTGCACGGGTAGATCCAAATCCCATGCGATAAACAACGTTGTCCAAACGGCATTCCAACAAAAACAACAGATTTGCACCGGTGTTTCCCTTGCGGCGATCTGCTTCTTCAAAATACCTGCGGAACTGCTTTTCAAGCACACTGTACATGCGCTTGACTTTTTGTTTTTCACGCAATTGCAAACCGTAGTCTGATGTGCGTGTACCGGAAGTACGGCCGTGTTGTCCGGGTTTGGAGTCGAATTTAGCTTTATCCCCGATCGCACGACGAGCGCTCTTCAAGAATAAGTCAGTGCCTTCACGGCGTGATAGTTTGGCCTTGGGGCCGAGGTAGCGTGCCACTTGATCTTCCTTTTATGTCATCTGCCGCGCAGAAGCGCGGGAGCCATCAACAAATGTTGATGGCGGTGGGCTTGTTAAAAAAAACTTAGATACGACGACGTTTTTGAGGACGGCAGCCGTTATGGGGAACTGGTGTCACATCAGCAATCAAGTTGATACGAATACCAAGGGCAGCCAAAGCGCGAACCGAAGATTCACGACCTGGACCTGGCCCTTTAATCTCAACATCAAGATTCTTGATGCCCTGCTCCAAAGCGGCCCGGCCAGCAACTTCTGAAGCCACCTGGGCTGCAAATGGAGTGGACTTACGTGAACCCTTGAAACCTTGTCCACCGGAAGACGCCCAAGACAACGCGTTGCCTTGTCGATCAGTGATGGTAATAATGGTGTTATTGAACGACGCATGCACGTGTGCAATGCCGTCAGCAACATTTTTACGAACTTTTTTGCGCACGCGTTGTGCTGCGCTATTGGCGGGAGCTTTTGCCATAATGGTTTCTCAATCCCTGTTATTTCTTCAAAGACGCAGCAGCCTTACGCGGGCCTTTGCGGGTACGTGCATTTGTGCGAGTCCGCTGACCACGCATCGGTAGACCACGGCGGTGCCGAAATCCACGATAGCATCCGATGTCCATCAATCGTTTGATGTTCATTGTCGTTTCACGACGCAGATCACCCTCGATTGTAAACTGTGCGATCTGATCGCGAATTTTTTCCAAATCAGTGTCGGTCAAATCCTTGACCTTTTTGGAATATGCAATGCCACAGGCTTCGCAAATTTTGCGAGCCCGAGTGCGACCGATACCAAAAATGGCGGTCAAGCCAATCTCAGAATGCTGTTGCGGCGGAATATTGATGCCAGCGATACGTGCCATTTTCGTCCTCTAAAACTCTTGCAATTAACCTTGCCGCTGCTTGTGACGTGGATCTGTACAGATCACACGAACAACGCCTTTGCGGCGAATGATTTTGCAGTTACGGCAAATTTTTTTGACCGAAGCCGAAACTTTCATAATTTCTCTCCTAAAACTCTTAGCTTCGTTCCGACTTTGATTCGCGCGGAACCTGCGCCATTACTAATGCTTAATACACATCCAAGTATGAATATTCATACAAGGCTTACCCAAATCGCCCTACGTGGACTTGAAATTGGCCTTTTTCAGCAAGGACTCATACTGTTGCGACATCATGTAGTTTTGAACCTGGGCCATGAAGTCCATGGTCACAACTACGATAATCAACAATGAAGTACCACCGAAATAGAAAGGTACGTTGTATTTCAAAATCAAAAATTCTGGCAACAAGCACACAAATGTTATGTAGATCGCTCCGGCTAGTGTCAGCCTTAGCAAAATCTTATCAATATACTTTGCAGTGTGATCTCCAGGACGTATGCCCGGGATAAATGCGCCACTTTTCTTCAAATTATCGGCTGTTTCTCTGCTGTTGAATACCAATGCGGTATAGAAAAAGCAAAAGAACACAATTGCTGTTGCATATAGCAGCACATACACCGGTTGTCCCGGACTCAACGTGCTCGCGATGTCCTTCAACCAGCGCATTGAGTCGCCTGAACTGAACCAATTAGCTACCGTAGCAGGCAACAAAATGATCGATGACGCAAATATGGGAGGAATAACGCCAGCCATATTCAACTTCAATGGCAAATGGGACGATTGACCACCATACACCTTATTACCGACCTGCCGCCTTGCATAATTCACCAGAATTTTTCGTTGTCCGCGTTCCACATATACAACGAAGTAGGTGACGAGCGCAACCAACACCACAATAAGTAGCGCAACAATGATACTCATAGCCCCGGTGCGAACCAACTCCAACAACCCACCGATTGCATTTGGCAGCCCTGCGGCAATACCACCGAAGATAAGAATAGAAATGCCGTTACCCAAACCGCGCTCTGTGATTTGTTCGCCTAACCACATCAGAAACATCGTTCCGGCAGTCAAAGTAACCACAGAAGTCAAACGAAACCCCATACCTGGTGCGATCACCAAACCAGCCGAAGATTCAAGTGCTAAGGCAATGCCCAAAGATTGAAACAACGCCAAACCCAACGTACCGTAGCGCGTGTATTGGGTTATTTTTCGCCGTCCAGCCTCGCCCTCTTTTTTTAACTGCTCAAATGTGGGCAAAACATAAGTCAACAACTGCATGATGATCGATGCCGAAATATACGGCATGATCCCCAGCGCAAACACGGTGAACCGTGAAAGAGCTCCACCCGAAAACATGTTAAAGAGACTCAGGATACCGCCCTGCTGTCCTTTGAACAACTGCTGCAACTGTGATGGATCGATGCCAGGCACAGGAATATGCGCACCGACCCGATACACCACCAGCGCGAGCAACAAGAACACAAGCCGACGACGTAAGTCGCCGAACTTTCCTGTTTTTGCGATTTGGGCTGCGTTAGTTGCCACTTATATTTCTTTCTAGCGCGGAACTAAGCTACGCTGCCACCAGCAGCTTCAATAGCTGCCTTCGCACCAGCCGTTGCGCCCAAACCATTAACTTTCACCGCTTTTGTGAGCACGCCAGTGTTGATAATTTTGACGACTTTAGCCAACTGGCCAACAAGACCGGCCTGCTTCAGAGTCAACAAATCAACATCAGCAGATCCGAAAGCTTCCAAGGTTGTCAGCGTAATTTCTGCATTGAATTTCAACAAATGCGATTTGAATCCGCGCTTTGGCAAACGGCGATGCATTGGCATCTGTCCGCCTTCAAAACCAACTTTGTGGTATCCGCCGGAACGTGATTTTTGGCCTTTATGACCACGGCCAGCGGTTTTCCCCAAACCGGAGCCTATGCCACGACCAACACGACGTTTGGCGTGTTTTGCACCCTCTGCGGGCTTGATGCCATTAAGTTCCATCATCAACCTCTTAGAGCACTTTGACCAGATAACTGATCTTGTTAATCATGCCGCGGACTTCTGGGGTGTCCACCAACTCGCTAATACCGCGAATCTTGCGAAGACCCAAACCGCGAACGGTTGCGCGATGAGACTCTTTGCAACCAATTGGGCTTCGCACCAACTGGATTTTCACTGTTTGTTGTGTAGTCATGGTGATGTCCTCGCTTAAACGAAGATCTCTTCAACGGTTTTACCGCGTTTAGCAGCTACTTCCGAAGGAGTTGTACATACCGACAAGGCGTCCAGAGTGGCGCGGACCATGTTGTAGGGATTCGAAGAACCGTGGCTTTTTGCTACGATGTCGGTGATACCAACCACTTCGAAAACTGCACGCATGGGTCCACCGGCAATAATTCCGGTTCCCTTGGGAGCTGGCGCCATCATCACATTAGCGGCACCGTGGTGCCCATTCACTTGGTGGTGAATGGAGCCATTTTTCAGACTCACCTTGATCATATTGCGGCGCGCTTCTTCCATCGCTTTTTGCACAGCAGCAGGAACTTCTTTCGATTTTCCCTTGCCCATGCCGATGCGACCTTCGCCGTCACCCACTACGGTCAGTGCAGCGAATCCTAAAATTCGACCACCCTTAACCACTTTGGTGACGCGATTGATCGCGATCATCTTCTCGCGCAGACCGTCCTCAGGCCCTTCAGCCTTACCTTGCATTTTTGCTTGAACTTTAGCCATCTTTATTTCCGATCTGCTTAGAACTGCAAGCCAGCTTCACGTGCCGCATCAGCCAACGCTTTCACGCGGCCATGGTACGCAAATCCTGCACGATCAAACGCCACTTTCTCAACACCAACCGCTTTGGCTTTTTCGGCCAGGCGCTTGCCAATAATCTGTGCCGCAGCCACATTACCACCCTTGCCCGTGCCGCCCAGTGACTGGCGCACTTCGGCTTCTGCAGTAGATGCAGATGCCAACACCTTGCCGCCGTCGCCAGAAATGACGCTTGCGTAGATGTGCAAATTGGTACGATTGACAGTCAAACGCGCAACGCCTTGGTTGGCGATACGAATCCGGGTCTGCCGGGCTCTGCGAAGACGCTGCTCTTTTTTGGTCAACATGTTGCAGCTCCTTATTTCTTCTTGGTTTCTTTGATTGTGATTTTTTCGTCCGAATAACGGATACCTTTGCCTTTGTAAGGCTCGGGTGGACGAAACGCACGAATCTCAGCTGCAATCTGACCAACGCGCTGACGATCAGCACCTTTAATCAAAATTTCAGTGGGTGTTGGGGTTGCTACTGCAATCCCAGCAGGCATATCGATGTTCACAGGGTGTGAGTAACCAACATTCAGGTTCAGCTTGGTTCCGGTCGCCTGGGCCTTGTAACCCACACCAACCAGATTCAGCTTCTTCTCAAAGCCCTTGGTAACACCAACCACCATGTTGTTCACCAACTGGCGCAAGGTTCCGGTCATTGCATTGGCTTCGCGAGAATCGTTAGCAGGTTGAAAACTCAACTTACCAGCATCACTCGCAACTTTCACCAACGCATTTTGTGCAACCTGCAAGCTTCCGCCTGCACCCTTGACACCAATATGACCAGCATTGATCACGACGTCCACGCCAGCGGGGACGATAACAGGTACTTTTCCTACACGAGACATTTTTAATTACTCCTCAATGTAGTTAAGCGACGTAGCAAAGAACTTCACCACCGACACCGGTAGCGCGCGCTTTACGATCTGTCATCACACCCTGAGGCGTAGTCACGATCGCCACGCCAAGTCCATTCTGAACCTGGGGGATAGCATCACTGCCGCGGTACACACGCAAGCCAGGACGGCTAACGCGCTCAATGCGCTCGATGACCGGACGACCAGCGTGGTACTTCAGGGAAATTACCAATTCAGACTTGCCGTCTGCCGCAGTAACTTTGAAGTCATCAATATATCCCTCGTCCTTCAAGACTTGGGTAATTGCGACTTTCACTTTAGAGGAAGGCACAGACACAGACGTCTTTGCCACCATTTGCGCATTGCGAATGCGTGTCAACAGATCGGCGATTGGATCACTCATGCTCATGATTAGTTCTCCTTTCGCTTACCAGCTGGCCTTGACGATGCCAGGAATTTCTCCGGCAAAAGCCATTTCACGGATTTTTGAACGACCCAGACCGAAGTGCTGGAACGTACCACGTGCACGACCGGTGATAGCACAACGATTGCGCTGACGGGTCGGGTTCGCGTTACGGGGGAGCTTTTGCAGACCCAAACGGGCTGCTGCACGCTCGTCGTCGGTACGTTTTGCGTCACCTGCGATTGCCTTGAGTTCCGCGTATTTCTTCGCGTACTTGGCAGCCAACTGATCACGCTTCAGCTCGCGCTGGATTAAAGCCATTTTAGCCACAGGTGACCTCAGTTCTTGAACGGGAAACGGAAACCAGCGAGAAGTGCCTTGCACTCTTCATCGGTCTTAGCCGTTGTGGTGATGCTGATATTGAGACCGCGCAAGGCATCTACCTTGTCGTACTCAATTTCAGGGAAAATGATCTGCTCTTTGACGCCGATGTTGTAGTTACCGCGGCCATCAAAAGCACGGCCAGAGATACCACGGAAGTCACGAACACGCGGCAAAGCCACCGTAACAAAGCGATCCAGAAATTCAAACATCTGCACACCGCGCAATGTCACCATGCAACCAATAGCTTGATTCTCACGAATCTTAAAGCCGGCAATCGCCTTTTTGGACATCGTAACCACTGGCTTTTGACCTGCGATCTTGGTCAAATCACTGACAGCGTGATCCATGACCTTCTTGTCAGCAACCGCTTCACTCACACCCATATTCAAGGTGATCTTGGTGAAACGCGGAACCTGCATAGGAGATGTATAGCCAAACTTGGCCATCAACTCTGGAGCGACTTTTTCGCGGTAGTGTTGTTGCAAACGAGCCATGCTTATGCCACCTTGATTTCTTCGCCGCTCGACTTGTAAACGCGAACGCGCTTACCGTCAGCCAGCAACTTGATGCCAACACGATCAGCCTTGCCAGTTGCAGCATTGAAAATTGCCACATTGGACTGGTGAATAGGCATAGTCTTTTCAACGATGCCGCCGGTCGTGCCCTTCATTGGATTTGGCTTGGTGTGTTTTTTAACCAAGTTAATTCCATCGACCACCACATGGGAGTCATCTTTACGCAGGGAGATTTTCCCGCGCTTACCCTTATCACGTCCCGCGATAACGATAACTTCATCGCCTTTGCGAATCTTATTCATGGCGCGTCCTTACAAAACTTCAGGAGCCAAGGACACGATCTTCATGAACTTCTCAGTACGCAATTCACGCGTAACGGGTCCAAAGATGCGGGTGCCAATCGGCTCCAACTTGGCATTCAACAACACCGCTGCATTGCCATCAAACTTCACCAAAGAACCATCGCTACGACGGATGCCCTTGGCGGTGCGAACTACAACAGCGCTGTAGACCTCACCTTTTTTGACGCGACTGCGCGGTGCAGCCTCTTTAATGCTAACTTTAATAATGTCGCCAACGCTCGCATAGCGACGCTTTGACCCACCCAGCACCTTAATGCACAGGACGGACTTTGCGCCGGTATTGTCGGCAACTTCTAGTCGAGATTCAGTCTGGATCATTTCAATATTCCCAACTTGCACCAGGAGAAGCATCCACCAGGAATCTGGCAACACCCACACCAAGTCAGTCTTGGGCCCGCTGTCCGCGACATGAACCACTCACATCGCCTCCATTTGGGCAGAACCTTCATACTTTTTCAAGCGAAGCCCTAGATTATGCAACCCTTTCCGAGACCTGTCAATTATTTTTTACGAAGAAATACAAATGATTGAATACATTTGGAGAGATTCAGACGCTAAGCTCAAGTTCATTTGTTCAAACGGAGAGATCAATGAGCGATCACATTGCATTCATCGGTGGCGGCAACATGGCCAGCGCCATCATCAGCGGGCTACTTCGCCAAGGCGTTTCCGTTCATAACATCGATGTCGTAGAGCCTTTTGCAGAGGCACGCGACCGGCTTCAGGTGCAATTCGGGATCGAGGCGCAAACCCAGGCCGGGCCATTTCTGACGCGCGCTTCGGTTGTCGTTTGGGCCGTCAAGCCTCAGTCCTTCAAAGAAGCCGCGCTGCAGGTGCGTTTTCATACCAAGGACGCTTTGCATGTGAGCGTGGCCGCTGGCATTCGCAGCGACAGCATCAGCCACTGGTTAGGGAACGAGCGGGTGATTCGGACCATGCCCAACACGCCCGCGCTCATTGGCAAGGGGATTACGGCGCTCTATGCACGCAGCGCCGTGACCGACACGGACCGACAAAGGGCGGAGCGCATCGTCGCCACCACCGGTGATTTTTTGTGGCTGGAGGCCGAGAGCCAGTTGGATGCGGTGACCGCCCTTTCGGGCTCTGGCCCTGCCTATATGTTCTATTTCATGGAGGCCATGACTGCCGCCGGAGCCGAGATGGGCCTCTCCAGAGAGCAGGCCTACAAGTTGGCGGTGGCGACCTTTATTGGCGCCGGTGAGTTGGCGCGCGCATCGAACGAGCCTCCCGAAATCCTGCGGCAACGCGTCACTTCCAAAGGTGGCACCACCTACGCGGCGATTACCTCCATGGACACTTCGGGTATCAAGGCCTTATTTGCGCAGGCCATGCACGCCGCGCAACAGCGGGCCAACGAGCTGGGCGACGAATTCGGCGAGGCTTGAGAGGCTTTTAAGCCTCTAGCCCGCATGCAATATGCGCAAGCAGCTCTCTATTTGATAGCAATTCACTGCGCTTGCCAGAACCCCGGCGTACCGTAGTGGAGCTTGAGAAAATCAATCCATAAGCGCACCCGTAGCGGCAGGTGCTTGCGCTGGGGGAATACCGCATGGATGCCGTTGGGGGGGGCGCCATAGGCATCCAGCACGGACACCAAAGCCCCCGCTGCAATTTCGGCCTCCACCTCCCAGGTGCTGCGCCAGGCGATGCCGAAGCCGGCCAGGCACCAGTCATGCAGCACCTGCCCGTCGGAGCAGTCCAGTGGACCGGCGGGTTTGAGGTGCACCACTTCCGACGCGGGGTCTTGGCCCACGTTGAAGGCCCAGCCCCGGGTTTGCGAAGCATCGCTGGACAGGGTCAGGCAGTGAAATTTCGCCAGGTCACTGGGGGTCTGCGGCGTGCCATGGCGGGCCAGGTAGGCCGGGGTGGCCACGCACAGGCGCCGGTTGTCGGCCAGGCGGACACTGACCAAGGAGGAGTCGGGCATATCGCCCACACGCACCGCACAGTCGAAGCCCTCCCCTGCGATATCGATGACCCGGTCGCTCAGGTTCAGGGAGATGGTGACTTCGGGGTGCAACTCGCGAAATTTGGGCACCAGGGGCGCCACATGGCGGCGGCCAAAGCCTGCGGGCGCGGTGATGCGCAAATGCCCGCTGGCCTTGACGCCCCCGGCACTGACGCTGGCCTCGGCGTTGGCCAGATCGGCCAACAGGCGCTGGCAGTCTTCTAGAAAGGCGCTGCCCTCGTGGGTGAGCGTGATGCGCCGGGTGGTGCGCAGCAGCAGCTTGACGCCCAGCCGCTCCTCCAGACCGTCCAGCCTGCGGCCCATGATGGCGGGTGACACGCCTTCGGCCACGGCGGCGGCCGTCAGGCTGCCGCGCGTTGCCACCGAAATAAAGGATTCGAGCTGTTTGAGTTTGTCCATGGTGATGCCCCCCTTTTACAAATCAGCCTGGGGCCGGGGCAACACGCCGGCCTGCTGCATCTCGGCAATGTCGCTTTCAGAGTACCCCAGGCTGGCCAACAGGTCGATTCCATGCTCCCCCAGTTTGGGCGGGTCCAACCGCAGGCCCGGACGCATACCGTCCAGCGTCAGGGGCAACAGCGGCACCTGGGTTTGCCGCCCGTCGGGCAAGGTCATGGGGGCCAGGCCCCCGGTTTGCTGCAGATGCGGGTCGTCAAACAGGTGCTGGGGGTCGGTGATGGGCGCAAAAGGCAGGCCGTGCTGCTCGAACACGGCGGCCAGTTCGGCCGAACTGTGCAGCGCCAGGCGCTCCCGCAGCAAGGGAATCAGCCATTCACGGGCGCGCACCCGGTCGTTGTTGGTGGCCAGGCGGGCGTCGTTGCGCAGATCGACATAGGCAAAGGCGCTGCAAAAAATGCCCCACTGGGTGTCGCCCACTACGGCCAAAAAGATCTGCTCCTGGTTTTTGACACTGAACACGTCGTAAATGCCCCAGGGCGAGATGCGCTCGGGCATGGGGGCAGCGGCCTTGCCGGTAACGGCGAATTGCATCATGTGCTGGGCCACCAGGAAGATATTGTTCTCAAACAGTGCCGATTGCACTTCCTGCCCGCGCCCGGTGCTGTTGCGCTGCATCAGCGCTGCCATGGCCCCGATGGCGCCAAACATGCCGCCCATGATGTCGTTCACGCTACTGCCCGCGCGCAGTGGGTCGCCCGGGCGGCCCGTCATATAGGCCAGCCCACCCATCATCTGCACCACCTCGTCCAGGGCGGTGCGGTGGTCGTAGGGGCCGGGCAGGAAGCCTTTGTGGCTGACGTAGATGAGGCGCGGGTCCAGCTTGGACAGGGCGGCATAGTCCAGCCCCAGCTTGTGCATGGTGCTGGTTTTGAAGTTTTCGCTCACGATGTCGGCGGTGGCAATCAGCCGCAGCACGACTTCGCGGCCCTTGGCACTGTGCAAATCAATGGCCAGGCTCTTCTTATTGCGGTTGAACAGCGGGTAAAAGCCGGCCCCACTGCCCAGCAGCTTGCGGGTACTGTCACCGGCCAAGGGTTCGACCTTGATGACTTCGGCGCCCAGGTCGGCCAGCACCATGCCGCAGGTGGGCCCCATCACCATATGGGTGAACTCGACGACACGGATGCCCTGCAGGGGAAGCTGTTTGGAATCGGCCATAGTACCTACGTTTTTGTAATGAATAGATTGATAATTTTCCATATAGTATTCGCATTAAGTATGGAATACAGTACTTCCATGCGCAAACCTGCCTGCGCCTGCGGGCTGGGCATGCGCCCCCCATCCTATTTTTAACTCCGTTTTTTGGAAAGGCCTCAGATGTCTACGCCCACCACCACCCCACGCACCGCCGCGCACCGCCTGCAGGTTGCCACTGTATTGCACGCCTTTATTGAAGAGAAAGTGCTGCCCGGCACCGGTATTGCCCCCGCCGCGTTCTGGAAAGGGTTTGATGCCATCGTGGCCGACCTGGCGCCCAAGAACATCGCCCTCTTGGCCGAGCGTGACCGTTTGCAAACCGAATTGGATGCCTGGCACCAAGCCAACCCCGGCCCCATCACCGACATGACCGCCTACCGCGCCTTCCTGGAAAAGATCGGCTACCTGGTCGAGAGCCCCAAGAAGGCCAAAATCACCACCGCCAACGTGGACGCCGAACTGGCCAAGCAGGCCGGCCCACAACTGGTGGTGCCGGTGCTCAACGCCC
Source organism: Rhodoferax sp. (assembly GCF_030697375.1). Taxonomy (GTDB): domain Bacteria; phylum Pseudomonadota; class Gammaproteobacteria; order Burkholderiales; family Burkholderiaceae_C; genus Allorhodoferax. Next base: position 40,334 of record NZ_JAUYQD010000004.1, read on the forward strand.
GCTACGCACTGAACGCCGCCAACGCCCGCTGGGGCTCCCTGTACGACGCGCTGTACGGCACCGACGTGATCTCCGAAGACAAAGGCTGTGAAAAAGTCGGAAAAAAAGGCGGCTACAACCCCAAGCGCGGCGCCAAGGTCATCGCCTACGCCCGCCATGTGCTGGACCGCACTGCCCCCCTGCGCAAGGGCTCGCATGTGGACTCGGTTGGTTACCGCATCAAGGACGGCAAACTGTCGGTGAAACTGGCCGACGGCAAGAACACCAGCCTGGCGGATGCCGCCCAGTTGGTGGGCTACCAAGGCGACGCCAAGGCCCCCACGTCGGTGCTGCTGGCGCACAACGGCCTGCACCTGGACATCCAGATCGACCGCAGCACCACCATCGGTGCCAAAGACCCGGCCGGCGTGAGCGACCTGGTGCTGGAAGCAGCCTTGTCCACCATTTTGGACCTGGAAGATTCCGTGGCCGTGGTGGACGCCGACGACAAGGTGCTGGCCTACGGCAACTGGCTGGGCATTTTGAACGGCACACTGACCGAAGAGGTGAGCAAGGGCGGCAAGACCTTCACCCGGGGTCTGAACGCCGACCGCGTCTACACCGGCGCTGACGGCAAAAAGAAAGTCACCCTGCACGGCCGCTCACTCATGTTTGTGCGCAACGTGGGCCATTTGATGACCAATCCGGCCATCCTGTACACCGACAAACAGGGTGAAACCCGCGAAATCCCCGAAGGTATTCTGGACGCCGTGGTCACCACCACCATCGCCCTGCACGACCTGGCCCGCACCAAAAAGGATGCCATCCGCAACTCGCGCAAGGGCTCGGTCTACATCGTCAAGCCCAAGATGCACGGCCCGTTTGAGGTGGCCTTTGCCGCCGAGCTGTTCACCCGTGTCGAGAAGATGCTGGGGCTGGAAGACAGCACCGTCAAGCTGGGCATCATGGACGAAGAGCGCCGCACCAGCGTGAACCTGAAAGCCTGCATCGCCGCGGCCAGCAGCCGCGTCGCCTTCATCAACACCGGCTTTTTGGACCGCACCGGCGACGAGATGCACACCGCCATGCAGGCCGGAGCCATGATCCGCAAGGGCGACATGAAGACCAGCGCCTGGATTGCCGCCTACGAGAAAAACAACGTCCTGGTGGGCCTGTCCTGCGGCCTGCGCGGCAAGGCGCAGATCGGCAAAGGCATGTGGGCCATGCCCGACCTGATGAAAGCCATGCTGGAGCAAAAGATTGCCCACCCCAAGGCTGGCGCCAACACCGCCTGGGTACCCAGCCCCACCGGCGCCACCCTGCACGCCCTGCACTACCACCAAGTGCTGGTCAGCGATGTGCAAAAGGAACTGGAAAAAACCAACTACGAAAAAGCCCGCGACGGCATTTTGGACAATCTGCTGCAAGTGCCCGTCACCGCCACGCCCAACTGGACGGACGCCGAAAAGCAACAGGAGCTGGACAATAACGCCCAGGGCATTCTGGGCTATGTGGTGCGCTGGGTCGACCAGGGCGTGGGCTGCTCCAAGGTGCCCGACATCCACAACATCGGCCTCATGGAAGACCGCGCCACCCTGCGCATCTCCAGCCAGCACATGGCCAACTGGCTGCACCATGGCGTGGTGACCGAAGCGCAAGTCAAGGAAACCTTTGAGCGCATGGCGGCCGTGGTGGACGGCCAGAACGCCGGCGACCCGCTGTACCAACCCATGGCAGGCCACTTTGACACCTCCATGGCGTACAAGGCGGCCTGCGAGCTGGTGTTCAAGGGATTGGTGCAGCCCAGCGGCTACACCGAGCCGCTGTTGCACGCATGGCGTTTGAAGGTGAAGGCTTCGGCCTGATCGGCAAACCCCGTGAATCGCTCCTGATTTAGGAGCGCCTTACGCACAACCCACGGGGGCTATAGGCCAATCTGGCACTGAACCCTCCTCCAAAACGGCACCTCAGGGTGCCGTTTGCGATACAGCCGCAGCGTGGATATCCGGCACAGGCGGGCCAGCGCCAGCGCTGAGGGCCTGTCGTCACCTCAAGGCCCCTCGATCTGCATCGCCGGCCGCGCCTGGACATGGCCCAGCCATCGCTGCACGTGGGCATGGTCGGCCACCGGAGCGCCGACATAGGCGCTGTAGCCCATCACCGAGCCGACCAGCAGGTCCACCAGCGAATACGCGCCGCCCAGCATCCAGGGCTGGCGCGACAGCCGGGCATCGAGCAGGGCCAGCAGTGCATTCAGTTCGGCCCGGGCCGCGTCGGCATGGGCGCTGCTGCGCAGCGCCTCATCAAGCGCGGTGCAGGTTGCGCGGTGCAGGCGCGTCAGCACCGCACCATAACTGACATAGGCCCAGGCACACCACGAGAGGGCTTGCAGGCGCTCGGGCGAGCCGGCCGCCGGCCACAGCCCGCGCTCAACGCCATAGGTCTCGCCCAGCCACAGCTGGATGGCCAGCGCCTCGAACATCGGAGCGCCGTCGACCGTCAGCGTCGGCACCTTGCCATTGGGGTTCAGGGCCAGAAAGTCCGGGCGGTGCTGCTCGCCAGCCCGGATGTCGATCTTGACCCGCTCGTGCGGCAGGTCCAGCTCGGCCAACGCACAGGCGACGGGGGTGGCGCTGGACATGGGGTGCCAGTACAAAACGATGGACATAGTGTGTTTTCCTTGTGATGCATCGACACAGCGCCGATGAAGGTGTCACTGTAGAAAGCATTGCGGACAGATTCGGCCCTCAATCGTCGCTATAGTGGCCCGATATGTTGAGTGCCTCCTCGCGACTGCTGCGCCTGCTTTCCTTGCTGCAGACCCGGCGCCATTGGGCCGGGCCCGAGCTGGCCGAGCGCCTGGCCGTGCATCCGCGCACCCTGCGGCGTGATATCGACCGGCTGCGCGAACTGGGCTATCCGGTTGCGGCCAGCAGCGGCGTCGCTGGCGGTTATGCCTTGCGGCCGGGCCAGGCCCTGCCGCCGCTGCTGCTGGACGACGACGAGGCGCTGGCTGTCGCGATCGCCCTGCGCACCGCCGCCTCCGGCCGGGTCGGCGGCATCGAGGAGCCCGCGCTGCAGGCCATGGTCAAGCTTGAGCAGCTGATGCCGGTGCGCTTGCGCCGGCGCGCCGATGCGCTGCGCTCGGCAGTGCACGCCCTTGATGGGATCGGGCCCAGCGTGGATGCCAGCCTGTTGACCAATCTGGCCGGTGCCTGCCGCGACCAGCTGGGTCTGGAATTCGACTATGTGGATGCAAAAGGCGGGCCTAGCCGGCGGACGGTCGAGCCGCAAGGCGTGGTCCACACCGGCAGCCGCTGGTATCTGGTGGCCTGGGACAGGGCGCGCAGCGACTGGCGCACCTTCCGCATCGACCGAATTGTCGGCGCGGCAGCGGTGGGCGGGCATTTTGCGCCGCGTATCGGCCCCGAGGGCGGCGATCTGCGTGCCTTTGTTGCACGCTCCGTGGTGCTTGGACCCCATGCCGAGCAAGCCCGGGTGATCCTGCACGCGCCGCTGGCCCAGATGACCGCCCGCATTCCGGCCACAGCCGCGCAGCTGGAGGCGGTCGACGGCGATGCGCAGCGCTGCCTGCTGCAATGCGGCGCCCACGCCATCGATTCGCTGGTCTACTGGCTGATGGTGCTGGATGTCGAGTTCGAGGTGCTGGAGCCGCCAGCCTTGCGGGAACGGCTGGCGCTGGCGGCACAGCGGATCACGCGCAGCTTGGTCAGGGGCTGATGCGCCGGCGGCGGCCCGTCAGGCCTGGACCCAGGCGCTGCGGTAGTCCGCTGCGTACTGTTCCAGTGTGATGGGTGGGCGGCCCAACAGTGTTTGCACGGCATCCGTCGTGCGCTCGGCATAGCCCGCCTTGAAGTAACCCAGAATCATCAGCAAAAACTCCGCATAGGCCGGTGGCAGGCCTGCCTGCAACAAGGCGCTGCGCATGTCACCCTCAGGGATGTCCTGGTAGCTGATCGTCTGGCCGGTCGTTTTCGACAGAATGGCGGCCACCGCGTCATGGTCCATCGCCACCCCGCCGGTCAGATCAAAGTCGCGCTGGTTGAAGTCGTCCGTGCTCAACAGGCGCGCAGCCACTGCGGAAATATCGCGTGCGTCAATGAAGCTGCCCTTGGCGGCGCCCACTGGCAGGAAAATCTTGCCGTGCTCCAGGATGCCTTGAATCCAGAACGTGTTGAAGTTCTGCATGAACCAGTTGGGACGGATGATGTTGTACGCCAGCCCTGATCGCTCCAAATACAGCTCAGCTTTGCGCAATGGTGCGTTGTCATCCGCGTTCGCGCCCATGGCCGACATCAGAACGATCTTCTGCACCCCTTGGGCTTTGGCGGCGTCCACCACCGGGTTGAGCAGTTCGTCCTGGTTGGTATAGCCAGGCGGGGACAACATGAATACTTTGCTGACACCGCGCAGCGCCGTATCCAGGCCGGCACGGGTCACCAAATTCAGGTGTACCTCGGTGGCAGGGTCGGTGACCGGGCGGCTGGTCGCTTTGAGGACGTTGTGCCCGGCAGCGCGCAACAAGCGTACGAGTTCAGAACCGACCGTGCCGTTGGCACCGATGACGAGTGTGCGAGACATATATTCATTTCCTGTCAGAGTGGTTGATGGGTGGATGATCCGCCCAAACAACCGAACTGCGAATAGACAAAAAACCATTTTTCATGTCCAATCGTCCGGACAGAGCAACCCATCACCCCCCCGCAAGGGGCTATGAGACCCATGGACCTATTGACCGACATCTTCCGCCAGGCAGGTCTGCGCCGCCGGCTTTTGGACCAGCGCCACCTGCTTGATGCCACCGCCCTACAGTTCCCATGTGACCGCAGCATGGGCGTGCATGTGGTCACGGCGGGGCAGGTGTATTTGCATTCCACCTCCTTGCCTGAACCACTGCGTCTGCAAGCCGGTGACATGGCCATCATGGCCCGCGGCTGCGTGCACACCATCAGCACCCATGAGGACTTGGGTGCCGTGCGAACCGTTGCCCTCGACCACGCAGGGCCCTTGTCAGAGCCGGGTGCGCCTGACGATGCGCCGCAGAACGCACTCATCAGCGGCGCCTACCAGTTCTGGCACACCCCGGTGCATCCCTTCTTTGCGGAAATGCCCGACTGGCTGGTGTTGCGCGCACAGGATGGACCCTACCCCGACGCCATGGCGCACAGCATGGAGCTGCTACAGCAAGAACTGACCCTGCGGGAGCAGGGCAGCGAAACCCTGGTGTACGGGCTGCTGGACGTGATTTTTGTATTGCTGATGCGAGAAATGCTGCAGCGCCAGGGTGAGCGCACATCGTGCTGGAGCCACGGTATCCGAGACCCGCAAGTGATGAAAGCGGTGCAGGCCTTGCACAACGACTGCGCCCGCGCCTGGACGCTGGACACGTTGGCACAGCATGCAGGACTGTCGCGCACCAGTCTGGCGGAGCGCTTTCGCGAATCCATGGGCAATACGCCACTCAACTATTTGCGCACGGTACGCATGCAAAAGGCCATGGCCGCGCTGAGCGAGTCGGAACGGTCGCTGGAGCAGATTGCCCGCGAGGTCGGCTACACCGATGCGTTCAGCTTTTCCAAGGTGTTCAAGCGCACGGTGGGACTGGCTCCGCGCGACTTCCGCCGCCAGGACACACAGGACAAATCGCTGGCCTGGCGTATCGCCTGACGCTGGCTGCGTATTCCGGTAGGGAAGATACTGATCACGTGTTCCAGAAATCGGTGGGCAGCTGCTTCGGGCCAGAAGGATGAAGGCCATGCGTGACCCGCTGTGCCAACCCATGGCGGGCCACTTAGATACGTCGATGGCTTACAAGGCAGCGTGTGAACTGGCGTTCAAGGGACTGGAGCAGCCCAGCGGCAGCACAAACGACAACGCAGGCGCTCCTGATTTAGGAGCGGCCTGCGCAAGCTATACAAGGGCCAGAGCCCGATTGGGCAGTAATTAAGCGTTGTCGCCGAACTCGTGGCGGTCGGCGGCGGCGAACAAGTCGTTGGCGAATGACGGTTCGCTGGAGGCGATGGAGCTGGCAAAGGCCCGCAACTCTTGGGCTTCTTCGGAGGCAGACAAGGCCGGCGACTTAGCGGCTGCGCGTGTGGCAACCGAGGCCCACAGGGCAATTGCCAAGCGCTGCGCTGCGGCGCCGAGTTCACGCAGGGCCATGCCTACGCTGGAGGGTTGTGCTGCAGCTATGTTTGAGCTGTTGAAAGTAGCAGTGGTCATGTCAATTCCTTTTTGTAAAAGTCATGTTGTTGCACTGCAGTATAGGGTAAACCCTAGTATTCACCTATAGCCAAAAAGCAACAGCCACCCCCATCCTGGTGCAAGACCGACTGCGAGAGGCCGTGTTTTTTGAATCGGCGCAGCCGGTCAGGCGTTGTGCACCATCGCCCCATCGCGCACTGCGGCGCCCGAGCGAACCAACTCCTGAATCAACTCGGCCACCCGCCCGGAAAAGTCCATGCCAGGAAAGTGCGTGGCCAGGATCAAGGGGAAGTAGGACGTGGACTGGGCCCAGGCGATCAGCCGGGACTCCGCGATGCGCTGCACTTCCAGCAGCTTGAAGTTGAGCAGCACCTTGGCCGCATACCGGACGTGTTTGGCCGGGTCGGTCACGAAGCTGTCCAGACGCTGCCGGGCAAAGGCAATGGCCTGGTCTACCTCGGTAAACACCGGGCCGTGGCCGGGAATCACCGCTTTGGGCGCCAGGGATTCGATCAGGTCGATGGTTTTCCCCACCGCGTCAAAAGCATCCAAGCCCTCCAGCTCGGGGAACACCACCCCGAAGCCACGCTCCCACAGGGCATCGGCCGAGACCAACACGCGCGAGATGGGCTCGAACAGAATCACCGAATGCGGGTCGTGCCCGGGCGCCGCGTGGATCTGCCACTGCAAGCCCCCCAGGCGGATGTCGGTGCCGGGTACCAGCACGGCGTCAAAGCCGAACTGCGGGCAGTTCTGTCCCGTAGGGGTGTAGGTCAGGGCCTGGGGGTCCCAGGCGCGGACGTATTCGGAATGTCCCGGGGGAATGAAGGTGCTCATGCCCGGGTAGGCGTCTTGCAGGGCGGCGTTGCCGCCGCAGTGGTCGCTGTGCAGGTGGGTATTGACCAGCACATCCAGGTTTTCGCCGTCCAGCGCCGCGTCCACCAGCTCCAGCGTCTGCGGTGCGTGCAGGGCATAACCACTGTCAATCAGGGCCGAGGCTTCGGGGCTGACCAGCAGGATGTTGTTGGATGAGAGCCATCCGCGCTCGAACACGGAAACGCCCTTGGGCAGCAGCGACGGTGCGGGTTTGCCTTGGGCAAGAGGTTTTGTCATAGGGGCCGAGTTTATCGAACCCTTGCCGATCTGCTCGCCCCTACTCGATCCGGTGCAATGCCGCCAGATTGATCAAGGCCGAGAGTACCTCGGACTTGAAACCGACGCGGTTTTGGTTCTCTTTGTAGCCGCCGCTGAGAATCAAGGTCTGCAGGTATTCCACGCAATCGCGGTGCCCCCAGAATTTCTCGATGGACAGCACGATGCGGATATGGTGCTCGGCGATGATGGCCATCTCATGGTCGATGCGGGCCTGCATCGGCCGCTCGTGCAAGGGCATGGGACGGGTCGGCAAATCGTCATCTTCCCACTGCAGCGAGGGAAATCCAGTCTCTTGCGTTTTTTTATCTTTGGAATCAGGCATTGGAGGTTTTCTGTGGGGTATGGCCGCTCAACGCCGCCCCCTAGGGAAGGAGAAAGGGCCGATACTACCCTGGCCCGCCAAGCACCGCTAGCGCAGTCACTCTAACTGAAACCCCGGCGGCTGAAAATGGGGACACACCCTGGGTTGCGGACATGGGGACGCTGGGCACGTCACAATAAGCACATGCCCAATTTACCTACCTTCATCGCCCCCACCCGCTTCCACGATCCAGCTGCCGCCCTGGCCCAGGTGGCCCGCATTTATGACGCCAGCATCCAGCACCTGCGCCAAGCCATGCAGCGCTTTGTCGCCGGAGACGACAGCACCGGCCATGTGCGTGCCTGCTATCCCCTGGTGCGCATCCACACCGAAACCGTCTCCCGCAAAAACCACCCCAAAAGTGCGCGCCTGAGCTACGGTTTTGTGGCGGGACCGGGCCGCTTTGAGACCACGCTGACCCGACCCGACCTGTACCGCGACTACTACCTGGAGCAGTTCAGCCTGCTGCTGCAAAACCATGGTGTGGAACTGGAGGTGGGCACCAGCACACAGCCCATTCCGGTGCACTTCTCCTTTGCGGAAAACGACCACGTTGAAGGCACCCTGAACGCCGAGCGTCGCATGCTGATGCGCGACGTGTTCGACCTGCCCGACCTGGCCGCCATGGACGATGGCATTGCCAACGGCACCTTTGAACCCAAGGCGGGCGAGCCCCAACCGCTGTCGCTCTTTACCGCACCCCGGGTGGACTACTCCCTGCACCGCCTGCGCCACTACACCGGCACAGGCCCAGAGCACTTCCAGAACTTTGTCCTGTTCACCAACTACCAGTTCTACATCGACGAGTTCATCGCCCTGGGCCGCGCCGCCATGGCCGACCCCAGCAGCGAATACATCGCCTTTGTGGAGCCCGGCAACGTCATCACCCGCCGCGTGGGCCTGCCCGCTGAAAGCATCGACGCCCTGGGCAAAGAGCCCCCGCGCCTGCCGCAAATGCCGGGCTACCACCTGGTGCGCGCCGACCGCGCGGGCATCACCATGGTGAACATCGGCGTGGGCCCGGCCAACGCCAAAAACATCACCGACCACATCGCCGTGCTGCGCCCGCACGCCTGGATCATGCTGGGCCACTGCGCCGGCCTGCGCACCACCCAGCAACTGGGCGACTATGTGCTGGCCCACGGCTATGTGCGTGAAGACCATGTGCTGGACGAAGAACTGCCGCTGTGGGTGCCGATTCCGGCGCTGGCCGAAATCCAAGTGGCGCTGGAACAGGCCGTGGCCGACGTCACCCAGATCAAAGGCGCGGCGCTCAAAAGCATCATGCGCACCGGCACCGTGGCCTCCACCGACAACCGCAACTGGGAACTGCTGCCCAACAACCAGCCCCAGCGCCGCTTCAGCCAAAGCCGCGCCGTGGCGCTGGACATGGAAAGCGCCACCATCGCCGCCAACGGCTTTCGCTTCCGCGTGCCCTATGGCACCTTGCTGTGCGTGAGCGACAAGCCGCTGCACGGCGAGATCAAGCTGCCCGGCATGGCCAACCACTTCTACCGCGAGCGGGTCGATCAACACCTGCGCATCGGCATCCGCGCAGTGGAACTGCTGCGCGCCGAGGGTGTGGACCAGTTGCACAGCCGCAAACTGCGCAGCTTTGCGGAAGTGGCGTTTCAGTAGGCTGGGGCAGGCACATGCCATTGGGTTGGTGCATGCATGCAAGGGCGAGGCGGGTGGCGGGCGTCTGCAGACACGGGACGTAGCGCCTTGGCATGCGGCGCTGGATGTGTAAAAAGACCGAGCCCCCGTGTCCTTATTGCGCAGGAATCCCCCGCATTGCCGCTCTGCCATTCCCACCGATGCCCCCACGCGCGTCCGTTCACATCCATGGACACCATGTGCAAAATTGGAATTTATTATTGTTCAATAATTCACATCCAAATACGCACCTAGCCCTTTAAAACAGTGCGCAAGAAGCTATGCAATGCATAGCAAATCAATCACCCAAGCACCCTCATCAAGTGCACCTTTCGCACAACCAAGCCAAGCACAGGCACAACCCGCGCACCAGTTCAACCCGGCTTCCCCAAACCGTACTTCCGTATCTTGTCGTGCAGCGTGGTTTTGGCCAGCCCCAGGGCTTCGGCGGTGCGGGCCAGGCTGCCTTGGTTGCGGTGCAGGGCCTCGGCGATGAGGGCGCGCTCGAAGGCGTCCACGGTGTGCGCCAGGGGCCGCAGGCCCGGGGGGGCCTCGGTGGCGAAGGGGGGAAAGCCGCCTTCGATGCCCAGCACGCAGCGGTCGGCCACGTTGCGCAGTTCCCGCACATTGCCGGGCCAGTCGTAGGCCATCAGGCGGCCCTGGCGGTGGGGCTCGTCGGCGGGCAGGGGGCGCTGGTGGCGGGCCGCCGCTTGCAGCAGGAAATGTTCGAACATCAAAGGGATGTCCTCCCGGCGCTCCCGCAGGGGCGGCAGCGGCAAGGTGGCGACATTGAGCCGGTAGTACAGGTCGGCCCGAAAACGCCCCTGGTCTGACAGTTCCTTCAAATCCAGCTTGGTGGCGGCCACCACCCGGCAGTCCACTGCGATGGCGGCGTTGGAGCCCAGGCGCTCCAGGCTGCGCTCTTGCAGCACCCGCAGCAGCTTGATCTGCATGCCCAGCGGCATCGACTCGATTTCGTCCAGAAACAAAGTACCGCCGCTGGCGTGTTCGATTTTGCCGATGCGGCGCTTGCCGGCGCCGGTGTAGGCCCCGGCCTCGTGGCCAAAAATTTCGCTCTCGAACAGGGTTTCTGGCAGACCGCCGCAGTTGATGGCGACAAAGTTTCCGCTGCGCCGGGGCCCGGCTGCGTGCAGGCAGCGGGCGACCAGCTCCTTGCCGGTGCCGGTTTCACCGTGGATCAGGATGTCGGCGGCGCTGTTGCCCAGGTCGGCCACCAGCTGGCGCACCCGGACCATGGCGGGTGAACGGCCCAACAACTGGGCCTCCAGCTGGTCGCGGTTGGCGAGCCGGGCGCGCAGCTGGCGCACTTCCAGCACCAGGCGGCGCTTGTCCAGGGCGCGGCGCACCACTTCCACCAGGTGTTCGGGGGAAAAAGGCTTTTCGATGAAGTCGTGGGCGCCGTCTTTCATGGCCTGCACCGCCAGGGTCACGTCGCCGTGGCCGGTGATCAGCACCACCGGCAGGTCCGGGTCGAGGACCCGGAGGGCCTGGAGCAGGGCCATGCCGTCCATGCCCGGCAGCCGGATGTCGCTCACCACCACGCCGGGAAAATCGCGCGTGAGGCGGCGCAGGGCCTGTTCGGCGCTGTCCACCCCGCTGGCCGCGATGTCCTCCAGCTGCAGGGCCTGTTCGCAGCCCAGGCGGACGTCCGGGTCGTCTTCGACCACCAGCACCTGCAAGGTTTCGGTCATGTCAGTGCTCATCGGGGGGTCCCTTCGGGTGCGGCTGGAAGGTCCAGCGTAAAAATGGCGCCGCCATCGGCGTGGTTCTGTGCCCGCAGGCTGCCGCCTGCATCGGCGACGATCCCGGCCGAGATGGCCAGGCCCAGCCCCAGGCCGCTGCCCGCGTCCTTGGTGGTAAAAAACGGTTCAAACAAATGGGTTTGCGCGTCCTGCGACAGGCCCGGCCCCCGGTCGCGCACCTGCAGCACCATGCGGTCGCCCTGGCGCCGCGCCGTGATGTCCAGCGCGGGGGCCCCCTGGCCCTCCATGGCGTCCAGGGCGTTGCCGGCCAGGTTCACCAGCACCTGCTCCAGCCGGTTGGCGTCGCACCAGGCCTGCAAATCGCCCTCCGTCAGATCGATGCAGGGCACCACGCCGGCGCGCTTGAGGCGCTGCTCCAGCAAAAACAGCGCGTTGTCCACCGCCCGGCGCAGCGGCACGGCCTGGGGTCGGCCCGAGGACTTGCGGGCGAAGGACTTGAGCTGGCCGGTGAGGCGCCCCATGCGGTCCACCAGCTCGGCGATGCGCTCCAGGTTGCTGCCCGCGGTCTGCGGATCGCCCCGGTCCAAAAACTTGCGGGCATTGCCCGAGAGGGTGCGCAGCGCGGCCAGCGGCTGGTTCAACTCGTGGGCGATGCCGGAGGAGAGCTGGCCGATCACCGCCAGTTTGCCGGCCTGCACCAGCTCGTCCTGCGCGGCGCGCAAGGTGCGTTCGGCCCGGGTGCGCTCCAGCACCTCCACCTGTAAATGGGTGTTGGCGGCCGACAGGTCGGCGGTGCGCTCGGCCACATTGCGCTCCAGTTCGTCGTGGGCCTGCTGCAGCGCCTCGCGGGCGGCCAGCCGGTCTTTCACATGGCGGCGGCGCTCGTTGAACATCAGCGCCAAGATGCACAAAAAGGCCGCCCCCACCCCCGCCACGGCGGCCCGGTTGGCGGCGATGCCACGCACCTGCTCTTGCAGCGAAAAGACGGTGATGTTCCAGGGCGTGCCGGGCAGCGGCTGGGTCTGGGCCAGAAACTTGCCAGCCACGGGAAACATGGAGACCATCTCCGGCCCCAGCTTGGGCAGGGAGACCAGGCGGGCGCCGTGCTCCAGCGCCGCCAGTTCCACCACGCCCAGGGGCTTGAGCGCGCGGCGGTTGTACTGCTGGGTGTGGTCAAAGGCGCTGCGGGTGGCCGCGTCCAGGGGCCGCAGGGTGGTGAACTTCCAGTCCGGCACCGAGGACAGAATGGCCACGCCGTTTTCGTCGGCCACCAGCACCGGGGCCTCCGCCGTGGCCCAGGATTTCTCCAGCTGCTGCAGGCCCACCTTGACCACGGCCACACCCACCGTGCCCTGGGCGCTGGTCAGGGACGAGGCCAGGTAATAACCGGGCTCGCCCCGGGTGGTGCCAATGCCGAAAATGCGCCCGCTGCCGCTCTCCAGGGCTTGGCGGAAATAGGGGCGAAACGAAAGGTCTTCGCCCAAATAACTGTCGGGGCGGCGCCAGTTGCTGGTGGCCACCACCGTGCCCTGGCCGTCCATCACGTAGATGGCAAGGGTGCCGGCCCGTTCGTTGAGCTGCTCCAGGTACTGGTTGACCTGCGCGGCCTGCGCGGGGCGGGGGGTGGCCAGCAGTTGCATCACGTCCCGCTCCAGCCCCAGGGTGGTGGAGAAATAGGCGTATTTGTCGATCTCCCGCTCCAGGCTGGTGGCATACAGGTCCAGCCGGTGGCGCCCGGTGACCTGCAGCTCGGCCAGGCCCATGGCCAGGCTGAAGCGGTAGGCCAGCAGGCTGGCGGCTGCGATCAGGGCCACAAAGCCCAGGACCAGGGCCAGCAGGCGGAGCAGTTTTTTACGGGGAGGCATGGCGGAAATGGCGAAATTCAGCGCGTTCGGTTTTCCGAATTGTGCCGGACCCCGCCCCCTTGCGCCGCCAACATGCCCCCGGCGGGCGTCAGACCGCCGCCTCGGCGAGGTCTTGCGGCAAAGGCAGCACCTCGTCGGACTCGGCCAGCTCCTCGCTCACCGGCTCGATGGCGTTTTCCCACTTGGCGACCACCGCGGTGGCCACGGCATTGCCCAGGATGTTGGTCACGGTGCGGCCCATGTCCAGGAAGTGGTCCACGCCCAAGATCAGCAACAGGCCGGCTTCCGGCAGGCCAAACATGGGCAGCACGGCTGCCACCACCACCAGCGAAGCCCGGGGCACGCCCGCAATGCCTTTAGACGACACCATCAGCACCAGCAGCATGGTGATCTGCTGGCCCACGGTCATCGGAATGTCATAGGCCTGGGAGATGAACAGCGCCGCAAAGGCGGTGTACATCATGGAGCCGTCCAGGTTGAAGGAGTAACCCAGGGGCAACACAAAGCCGATCACGCGGTCCTTGATACCAAACTTTTCCAGCTGCTCCATCAGCTTGGGGTAGGCCGATTCGCTGGTGGCGGTGGAAAAACCGATCAGCATCGGGCCGCGGATCAGCTTGATGAGCCGGAACACGTCCTTGCCCAGCACGCAATAACCCGCGCCAATGACCACCAGCCACAGCGCCGCCAGCGCCAGGAAGAAGCTGGCCATGTAACGGCCGTACACCAGCAAGATGCCCAGGCCCTGGGTGGTGATGACCGACGCCACGGCGGCGAAGACGCCCACCGGGGCGAAGCGCATCACGTAGTCGGTGACCTGCAGCATCACATGGACCACTTCCTCGGTGGTCTTGAGCAGGCTTTTGGCCTGGCGGTCTTGCAATTGGCCCAGCGCCAGCCCGAAAAACAGCGCGAACACGAGAATTTGCAAAATCTCGTTGTTGGCCATGGACTCGAAGATGCTCTTGGGGAACACATGGGTGATGAAGTCCTTGAGGTTCAAGGCCGCCGTCTTCAGATTGGTGGCGGTGCCCACCTCCGGCAGCGGCACGCCTACGGAATCTCCCGGGCGCAGCAGATTGGCCATGGTCAGACCGATCAGCAGCGAACACAAAGACGCACCGATGAACCAGGCCATGGCCTTGGCGCCGATGCGCCCCACCGCCTTGGCGTCGCCCATGCCCGCCAGCCCGGCCACCAGGGTGCCAAAGACCAGGGGGGCAATGATCATCTTGATCAGCCGCAGAAAGATATCGGTAAAGATGGAGAAGTAACCGGCAATCTCCTTGGCGGCAGCCGCATCGGGCGCCAGGGCGTGGCAGAGGTAACCGACCACGATGCCGGCCACCATGGCCAAGGCAATCCAGGTCGTGAGCTTGTTCATTTTCATGGGAAGACTCCGTTGCCGCCCTGCAGGGCGGCTTATAAAAATTAAAGAAAAATCGGACGCGCTCTTCTATTGCACGATCTGTGCCGCAAAAGGCTCTGCCGATTTCGGAGTCCGGAGCCTTGATTTATATGGGTTTTTTTATTTTCAGAGCCACCCGCGCGACGGGTTTCCGTACCCGGCGGCGCTGCAGCGTTCGGTTATCCGAATGGCGCCAAGGTCATGCGCGCTGCGCCACAATGGCGTGATGGCATCCACGCACCTACCTGCCCCCCTCTTCCAGGCCCGCCACCTCAGCAAGCGTTATGGCGACGCCGAGGTCGTCCAAGACCTGTCCTTCGACATCGCCCCCGGCGAGTGCCTGGGCGTGATCGGCCCCAACGGTGCTGGCAAGACCACCACCATCCGCATGTGCCTGGGGCTGACCACCCCGGACAGCGGCAGCATCCATGCCCTGGGCCTGCAGATGCCGCAGGACGCGCTGGCCATCAAGGCCCAGCTGGGGGTGGTGAGCCAGATGGACACGCTGGACCCCGACTTTTCCTGCGCCGAGAACCTGCTGGTCTATGGCCGCTACTTTGGCATGCAGGCGGCGCTGGTCAAGGAGCGCATCCCCTCCCTGCTGGAATTTGCCTCCCTCAGCAGCAAGGCCCATGCCAAACCGGGGGAGCTCTCGGGCGGCATGAAGCGGCGGCTCTCGCTGGCCCGGGCTTTGGTCAACAACCCCAAGTTGCTGCTGCTGGACGAGCCCACCACCGGGCTGGACCCGCAGGCCCGCCACCTGATGTGGGAGCGCCTGCAACTGCTGCTGGGCCAGGGCAAGTCGATTTTGCTGACCACCCACTTCATGGACGAGGCCGAACGCCTGTGCTCGCGCCTGCTGGTGCTGGACCATGGCCGAAAAATTGCCGAAGGCGCGCCACGCGACCTGATTGCCCAGCACCTGGAGCCTGACGTGGTGGAGGTCTACGGCGTGGGCGCCTTGGCGCTGACCGAGAGCCCCTTGCGCGCCCTGGCCTCCCGGGTCGAGGTGAGCGGGGAAACCGTGTTTTTCTACACCGGCAACGCCAGCGCGCTGGCGCAGGCACTGGCCGCCTACCCGCAGTTGCGCACCCTGCACCGGCCCGCCAATCTGGAAGACCTGTTCTTGAAACTCACCGGACGACAAATCCGAGAAGAGGCTTAATTGCTATGAAAACAGTAGCTGCTTACGCAACATCCACGGGGGCTACAGGCCAAAAACCCTTGTCTATCTGGCGCGCACCCCAACTCTCTTTGCGCTTTTGGCCGGTGTTCCTGCGCAACCTGCTGGTGTGGCGCAAGCTGGCCATTCCCAGCCTGGTGGGCAATATCGCCGAGCCGCTGATGTGGCTGGTGGCCTTTGGCTACGGCATGGGCGCGCTGGTCGGACAGATCACGGTCCCCGGCGCCGCAGGGCCGGTGCAAGTGCCCTACATCCTGTTTCTGGCCAGCGGCTCCATTTGCATGAGCGCCATGCAGGCGGCCTCGTTTGAAGCGCTGTACTCCGCGTTCTCGCGCATGCAGGTGCAAAAAACCTGGGACGGCATCATGAACGCGCCAGTCGGGCTGGACGATATTGTGCTGGCCGAGATGCTGTGGGCGGCGTTCAAGTCGCTGTTTACCGTGACCGCCATCTTGGGCGTGATGCTGGCCCTGAACATCAGCCACAGCCCGAAGCTGCTGCTGGCCTGGCCGATTTTGCTGGGCGTGGGCATCACCTTCAGTTGCATCGCACTGATCTTCAATGCGCTGGCCACCGGCTACGATTTTTTCACCTACTACTTCACGCTGTTTCTCACGCCCATGATGTTTTTGAGCGGGGTGTTTTTTCCGCTGGAGCAATTGCCCACTGCCGTGCGGGTGGTGGCCGATTGGCTGCCCCTGAGCAATGCCGTGGCACTGGTGCGCCCCCTGTTCATGGACCAGTGGCCCACCGACGCCGCGCGCCATGCCCTGGTGCTGGTGGCCTATACCGTGGTGGCGTTTTGGCTGGCGCTGGCGCTCACGCGCAAACGGTTTCGCAAGTGACCATTGCGTTTTAGACCATGGCCTCGGACTCTTGGCGGGTGGTCCAGTCCACGGACTCTTGTTGCAGCACCTCGTCGATGTCAATGCCCAGGGCGAGCGCCACCACGTCCGGAAAATTGTCGGCCAACGCCCCTTCGGTCAAACCGTCCTCCCGCGCACGCGCACGCCAGGCGGACAGGTGGATCACTCCGGCCAGGGGTTCGTAGACATCGTTGTCAAACGGTGCACATTGGTGCTGGATGGCGTCCACGATGGCCGACGGAAACTGCCAGCTTTTCGCAAACCCCGCGCCCACATCCGCATAACAGTAGCCCAGCAAATGCTGCTCCGCCTTGGCACGCCTGACCGAGATGGGCTCGGCCTGTTGGTTCAACCAGCGCATCTGGTCCGGCATGCCCAAATGCATGACCAGCTCGCCCCCCGCATGGACCAAACCGGCGGTAAACGCCACCGAGTGGTTGGCCCGCGCTGCGCGTGCCAGTTTGCGCGACAACTTGGCCACGTCCAGGCTGTAGCGCCAAAACTGGTACATGTCCATGCCAGGAATGTTTTTGAACGCCCCCGCCATGGCCGCCGCCGTGGCCAAAGACCGCACCTGGTCCAGCCCCAGCACCGCCAGGGCATCGGACACACTGCCGATCTTGTTTGCCAGGTTGAATTGGGCCGAGTTGGCCAAGCGCAAGAGGCGTGCGGTCAAACCCACGTCGGTATTGATGAGCTGGCTGATAACGCGCAGGTCGGGCTCGTCACGGTTCAGCTCGTTCAACACCATCGCAATGACGCGTGGAATGCTGGGCAGGGCTATGGGGGAGGCAAGTAAATCTTCCAGATGCATGGTGGCAATACTCCGGGCTCCGGTCGGCGGGGGCTTGCGCAATTATGGGCCAGTCTGCATACCCACGTCATCTGAAAGTGCCCCGCAAGCTTAGAGATAGGGCCCCCATGGAAGCTGGGCTTTGCGCTGTTCGAGGCGTTCGGTCTCGCACTGCAGCAGCGTGCGGCGCGGGGGCACGCTGGGGGACGGGCGCCGTTGCCACAGCCTGCGCAGCAGGCGCACACCCGCACGCCATGCAGCCAACGGGGCGCGAACCCGCCAAAGCCTGGAAGGCCCGTACGCGGGGTAGAGCATGGGGCGTTCAAGTTCAGTCATAAGGGCTCCTTGGTGGTGCTGGTTAGATTAACCATCCACGCAGAGCCTGTGAATCGCTTATTTCTGGCTACCCTGGTTAGCTATACTTACCAATATGCGCCGTATCCCCTTGCAAACCCTGCCCACCTTCCGTGCTGTGGCCGTGCTGTCCAATCTGCGTGCTGCGGCAGACCAGCTGCATTTGACGCACAGCGCCATCAGCCAGCAGATCCGTTTGCTGGAAGAACAACTCGGCTTTGCCCTGTTTGACCGGCGCGGCCGGCGCGTGGTGCTCAATGCGGCGGGCGCGGCGTTTTTGCGCGCAGTGGAGCCCGCGCTGGCCCAGATCGACGAGGGCGTACGCGCGGCCGCCGTGGCAGCCGGTGGCATGGAGCAGCGCTTGCGCATCACGGTGCTGCCCTCTTTTGCCCGCCACTGGCTGCTGCCACGCATGGCGAACTGGCGCGCGCAGCACCCCGACATCGCGGTGGAGTTGCACACCTCCCTGCAGATGATGGACCTCAAGCGCGATGGCTTTCACGCCGCCTTTCGCCAGGGCCAAGGCCCGTGGCGCGGGCTGGATGGCATTTGTTTTATGGACTCCCCCCTGGTTGCGGTGTGCACGCCGGAGGACGCCCAGCGTGTGGCAAATATGCCCGCCAGCGCGCTGGCGCTCGAACCCCTGCTGGGCGATGCCGTACGCTGGGAGCACTGGTTCGCCCAGAGCGGGCACCGCTGCCGCGTCAACCCGGTGGCCGTTTTCAACGACATGGGCATGCTGGTGCAAGCCGCCGAACAAGGCATGGGCATTGCCCTGGTGCGCCAGTTGGTGGCCGCCGACGCCTTGCGCGATGGCAGCCTGGTGCAGATCTCCAGCGTGACCCTGTCCGACGACGGCGCCGACGCCTTTTGGCTCCTGTACCCCCCCGAGCTCAAAGACTGGCCCCCCCTCGTGGCCTGGCGCGCGTGGATGGGCGCCGAGCTGCAGCGCTCAGCTGCCGCGCTTCACCTCCCCCCAACCTGCCTTTGATATGAGCAAACTTTCTCACACCCGCGACAAGATTTACAAAACCGTGGCGCGCCAACTGCACGGCCAAGTGCCCTGCTGGGTCTGCGGCGAACATGTGCTGCCCACTGCCGCCACGCTGGAACACATCCAACCCTTGAGCGAAGGCGGTAGCAGCCACCTGGAGAACCTGGCCATCAGCCACGATGTCTGCAACAACCAACGCCACGCCAAGGGCGTGGTAACCGCCTCGCCCACCCAGCCCGGGCGGGTTCGGGCTCGAACTGATCTAGAACAAACAAAGGGCGATTAGGGGGCGATTCAGGGTAGACCCCAACGCAGGGTTTCCGGTGAATTGCGTACGATGAATTGGGTCAATTCAGACTCCATTCAGACTCCACTACCCAGAAAGAAACACCCTATGGCACGCACGGACAGATTCCGGCAGCAGCACAACGAACTGTTGGCTTTGGCCACCGAGCTGCAGTCTTTGCTGAACGAAAGCGCCCTGTCCCATGACGGCTCCGCAGCCCGCACCTGCTTGGGCAAACTGATGGGCAAACTCACCATGCACCTGTCCACCGAAGACAAAGTGCTGTACCCCGAGCTTGAAGTGCACAAAGACCCCGCCGTGGCCGCGCTGGCGCGCCGTTTTGCCAGCGAAATGAAGTCCACCACCGCCGCCGTGGTCGCCTACAACGGCCGCTGGGCCACCCCCACCGCCATCAAGGAAAACGCGCGTGCTTTCGTCAAAGAAACCAAGGACGTCATTGGCATTCTGGCGGACCGCATCAAGCGGGAAAACCAGGAGCTGTACGCGGCGGCGGACCGCAGCGAAGGCCTGGCTTTTTAAGCCCTGCCCCGGCTGCACACAGGCAGTGCGCCGCATGGCCCGCTGGGCTATAGTTCTGTTCCAATGAAACGCCGAATGAAGTGAACTCGGCGTTGACCAAATTTCGCCAAGATAGGCGATAGGGTTCAAAGGGATGGAAATGAATTCAACTTCTAGTGAAATGAGCTATGAGCCCTGGCGGCTTGGGCCTTACCGCTTGACGGGTCAGCGGGTGAAGTTCGGGTATCTCCCGTCGGATATTCTGGGGTCCCAGGATATTCGCCTATCTACATCACGTTGGCCAGCATGAGCACTGCCTCTCCCACTTCGCACGAAGAAGCGCAAAGAGCGCTGTGGCCGCTCTCGCTTTTTATTTTCGTGCCTCTGGTGCTTTACGCATTCTTCGAGTGGCGTGTTTACTATCCGAGTAGTGCTCAGATTCACGCTTTGCTTGCTGCTTTGTTCTTAGCGCCGATTGCATCTATTTTGCTGTTGTGGCGCAGGGCTCGGCTTGTATCGTTGGAAATCATCCCTGCCACACCCATCTATAAGGTACTCAATCCCGGACAGCAACTAGGAGCGATTGTTGGTCTATTCGGTTTGCTCTATTTGTGGGTCCTTATTGCGTTTTCACTTTCTTTGCTCCTCCCCCAATTCGAACGTACCGAATACGCATATCAAATTGCGGAGGCAAAGGAATGCACTTGGAAATGCGCCCTTGGATGTCGCTACAAGGTAAGGTTTGTGGACTGGCCGGGACCCAATGCATCTTGGCTCTGTGCCGATGGCATCAACCCTCGAATTTCGGTTGGCGACACATTGCTGGTGCGTGGCTACATTTCAAGTCACGCCATCTATGTTGATGAACTGGCTCGCTGAAAAGCTGGCTAACGGCGTTCAAGCAGAGCCGCGCAGCCCGCTTAACTCTACGTTTGGCACTTTAAGAGGCCTTCGCATGAAACGTACCACCCTTGCACTTCTTCTTGCCGCCGCAACTACGACGCTTACGTGGTTCTTGTTCTTCGCAGCCCTAGGCGGACAGCCCGCTCCCTCCGCGCACACAAAAGCAGAAACGGTCGGCATTTTCTTTTTGTTTTTTCTCTTAGCGGTGTTTTTGCTTGGGCTACCCATCCACTGGCTTCTCACACGGTTAGCTCCTGGTCAATGGTGGTCATACGTTTTGGCTTCGTGTGTTCTTTCGGGTGGCGCGCTGTGGGCACTTTCAGGTTTCCCCAGCCCACGTTCTGAATGGGCGTTCTTCTTGGGCTTTTGGCTGCCGTGTGTCGCGTGTGTCGCGTGTGCCGCATTTGGCGCACTTACGTTCTGGCACGTCGTTAGGCAGCCCAGAGCGACATCTTGTCCATGACACTAACCATCAAGCGAATTCCACTGCCAATGCTTGCACCATTTCTGGTGGCGGCTGGGCTGGTGCTTGCACTCGCCGTTTTCAGCCTCACTGGCGTTGGCCCCTCCAACAATACATTTTTCCTTACTGCGGCACTGGCCATCGTCACCGGCCTGGTAGTCGGAATCACATCGCTGTTTCGTGTTCGGTCGGTCCCGCTATCGTTGCGGGTACTGGTTGGACTGTTGTACGCTCCAACCGCTTTTTTTTCCGCTTTGCTTGCGGGCTTCTAAAACGATGCAGCAACAGGTCGCTGAACCGGACCTTCGTCGGCTTGCGGCTTCTGTTCATCTTCATGCGCCATGTGTGCCTCCTTGCTCGGTTATTCGCATCATCTCGGCCCGCAAAGCAACCCAGCGCGAAAGCGCGTTCTATCGAGGTGGCCACGCATGAAAGCAGAATACGACCTCTCCAAACTGAAGTCCCGCAAGAATCCCTACGCATCCATCAAGGGAATGGCCGATGAGGTCGGCGTTCCGTACCAACGTTTCATTAACTTGTACCTGCGCGACTGTCTTGCCAATAGCCGAAAAGTGCAAATCAAATGGCCCCAATCTGTTTAATTTCACCTTGAACATCTGCTGTCCCAACGACCTCCAGAAGTGGAAGCCACACAAGCAGCACCAGTCTACGGCTTCAAGCACTCCAAACAATCGCTATTCTTTTAGTAGCTGTTTGCGCAATACCTACGTGGGCTACAGGCCAAAATCACCATTAAAAATGCATTGGGCCTAGAAATGCAAAAAGGGGCCGAAGCCCCTTGAACATGTACCGACAAATGCAATTAAGCCACTGTATTTTTATTTCTGCGCCGTGCCACGCCGCCCAGCAGCCCTAAACCGGCCAGCATCAGTGCATAGGTTTCAGGTTCTGGGACCGCTGCGGCAAATGTATGGAAGGTGTAGTCGTAGCTTGCGAAACTGCCATAACCACTGTTGGCGTACACCTGTCCGCGGGAGTAGGGATTGGAGGTGTTGCCCGCAATGCCAAGGCTTGTATTTCCGGTGAACACCAGGTAATAGCTGGTGTCTGGTGTGATGGAAACAGGGGACCAGAATACATCTGACCACGTTCCCGCTGTACCGTTGGTGGACCCACTTGCCAGCATATTTCCGCCGGCATTGGGAAGTGCGTTCCACAGCGAAATCGTCACAGTATCTTGGTTACCGACACCCGCCTGCAACATAATTCCGGCGCCTGAAATATTCGATGCAGCTTGCTGGAACGACTGTGCAAGATTATTTTGTGAAAAGGCTGCCATATGTACTGTGTTGCTTGGAGAGTTTTGGTCAACCACGTTGGGATCAGCGGCGGCAACGGAACACGCAACAAATAAACAAGATGCAAGCAAGGTCTTCAGCAAGGTCATGGTGGTTTTCCTAAATTATTTCAGGCTCGAATCATCTTCGAGCCAGTGCGCCATTTCAATAGCCCGTTCGGACTATGGCGCCCGGAGCCTCCTGCACCAGCACCTCGATCAAGGCCTGGATATTGGGTGATTTCGCACCCCGGCGCCACACCAAGTCAATGGGCATGTGGGCATCGCCTTCGGGCAGGGCGTGAATGTGGAGTTGCTCCCGGTCTGGAAAGGTGCTCAGCACGCCACGGGGCACCATCGATACGCCCATCCCGATGGCCACACAACCCAGCATCGCGTGGTAGGAGGTAATTTCAATGGTTTGCGAGGGCGTGTTGCCGCGCTCCAGCAGCCAGGCTTCGAAGCGCGCGCGGTAGGGGCAACCGGGCTCAAAGGCCACCAGATTGATGGGCAGGCCTTGGTTTTGAGGGTCTGCAAATGCCTGTCCGGCACGCGAGACAATGACCAACTCCTCGGAGTACACCGGACAGGCCTCCAAAGGCCCGCTGGCCATCGGGCGGGTGACCAGCGCACCGTCCAGTTCGCCCGCCAGCACGGCCTTGGCCAAATACTGGGGATTGCCGGTTTTCAGCACCAGCTTGACGTCCGGGTATTGGCGCACATACGCACTCAGCGGAACGGGCAAGCGCACCGCAGCGGTACTCTCCATAGCCCCCAGGCGCAAAGTCCCGCGTGGCCCCGTGGCATGCAGCGCACCGCACGCCTCGTCGGCCAAGGCCAACAGGCGATGGGCGTAGTTCAGCAGAGTCTGGCCCGCCGGCAAGAGCTGCAGCCGATTGCCTTCACGGGAAAATAGGCTGACCCCGAGCTTGTCTTCGAGCTGTCGAATGCGCGTAGTCACATTGGACTGCACACGATGCAATTGTTTGGCTGCGTGGCTGATTCCACCAGCCTCCACAACCGCTTTTAAAATGCGCAGGTCTTCGAGCTCCATATTCTCTTTTTCAGATGAAAACAATCACAATTATTCACTATTCAAGATGAATTATTGCGAATAAAGTGCCCTTTCTGGTTAGACAAATCAACTCCACTTGCGAAGGGGCACGGCATGGCAAAAGGGTATTGGATGGTTCGGGTGACGGTTCACAATGCGCAGGACTACCCTGCTTATCTGGCTGCGGCGCGGCCCGCATTCGAGAAATTCGGCGCGAAATTTCTGGTGCGTGGCGGAGCCAACGAATGCATGGAGGGGAACGCCCGTGAGCGCAATGTCGTTGTGGAGTTTGCCGACCTGCCGACGGCCCACGCGTGTTACCAAAGCCCAGAATACCAACAGGCCAAAGCGATACGGCAACGCACGGCCGAGACGGATTTCACCATCGTCGAAGGCGTTTAGTAGCGGAATCACCGGCGGCGGTTGCAGGTGGGCCGGCGCCTTGCGCCACAAGCACGATACTCACGCCATGGCCACCAGCAAATCACACACCTTAAACAAAGCACTGGCATCAAAAATTGCCCAGCAAAAAACCCTTGCGCCTGAATTTCTCCCCAAGACGCGATGGTGCGCACGCGTGGTACTGGCCATTGCGTCGGGCACGGATGTAGAGGAGTCGGTCTCCGTGTTGAAGGCCGGAATGGGAAGCAACTGGTCGCCTATCGCAGCATTCCAGTTCATGTCCGGCAAACAAGCCCTGTTTTCCGCGGAGTGTGCAGACGGTAGTGAGAAAGCATCTTTGCTCCTGGCGCAGGGGATTGCCGAGGCCGTCTTCCATGAGGCGGGGAACGCCAAGCTCAGTTATCCAGCCCTGCAAGCCCTGGCCGCGAAACATGCGCAACGGCTCGACATCGCGGCCAAGGCTAACTGATTGGGTTCAATTGCTCTGAGCAAACGCTATTTATTTAATAGCATCTCACGCAAAGTACATGCGGGCTAGAGGCCGAAATGACGGGTGAATTCGGGGCAGAAGCCGCGTTGGCGCGCAAAGACGCTGAATAAACGCTGGATCAAATGGATTTATGCGATTAATCGGGCTGTAGCCCTTATGGAATATGCGCAGGCAGCTATGGAATACATAGCAATTTGCGTTCAGCCGCATGGCATGCTGGGCTATAGTTCTGACCCAATGAAACGCCGAATGAAGTGAACTCGACGTTGACCAAATTTCGCCAAGATAGGCGACAGGGTTCAAAGGGATGGAAATGACATCAATTTCTAATGAAATTGACCGCCAACGCCGGGCGCACCTGATACCCAACGCAGAAATGAGCGGCCTGCGCGAAAAGCCGCGCAGGCCGCTCATTTCTGCGTTGGGTTAGCTATTCGTTCACACGCTCATATGGCCTTTGAGGTGTCTTGTTTCATTCCCGCAATAGTCTTCTTTAGGTCGCAATTCTGGACCGAAATATCAACGTACTTCGGAGCCTTATCACCGTGGTAGAGGAACATACCTCCGCCATTCGCAAACCTGCCGCGCCCGAATTCATTCGGGTCAATGCGCTCGTACTCCGTAGACGGCGGGTGTTTCCCATAGAGCGGGAGACCTTGCAATGCCATCGCCGAGACCATATAGAGCAACACGCCATCCTCTTTCGTCTCCCCCAGATCACTTCCCGCAAATCGGTCCGCTACCTCCGCCCAAGTGGAATCAATAGCCCGCAGTTGCCCGTATGCCTGTGCTGCGGCATCACGTATCGGCATCCGTTTATCCCGCGTCAGAATCCAATTGCGCTGTTTGAGTATTGGCCAGAAAAAGCACAATATGCTAAGAACTGCACACACGCCAGACGCCCAAAGTAGTATTGGCCCCCAATGTTCATGCCCTTTCGTCCAAATCATTGACAGCCTGGTCACCGCGAACGTAACAGCGAGACTGAGAAGTCCCCAGCAGGTATTAGCCCACATTCCCGTTTCTCCTCCACATGCAAGGCAGAAATCTTACTCTCACTTGCTACCACACCCCCAGCCCAGCAGCCCACCGGCCATGGAGGTCTTCGTCTGAATGGACCCAGTATCATTGTTGTCTTTGAATGGAGCTAAGCATGGCCGATGCAAATACCGAACTGAAACAGTTAGCCATCCGAGTAGCAAATGCCATTCAGGGCCGTCAACTTGCAGCGAAGAAAGAGCTTCAAGAAATTGAGGCGAAGGCTTTTGAAATAAAGGCCATGCTTGAGTCTGGAAACTTCGCCAGAGAGCGCTCTTGCAATTTTGTCCCTTCAGTCAGTGGTGAGTACCAATGTCCGGTTTGTTGGGTAGAACGTGAGCAGAAGTCCAATCTTCGTTCGGTCAGCAACCCAGACTCCCAAGATGACAACTTTACGTGTCCAGAGTGCGGGATTGATTTTGCCTTTACTCCATAGCTCCATGGCTCCCCCCCAATCGGGCTAGTCAACGACTTCTAACTGTGGCCCCCTGCACCACCCACCATGCGGGTCCGCAGTGCGCAGAAAAATCCAGTTGGCATGCTCGACGAAGTCTTTCCTTGCCGTATAGCCTCGCACCTTGCACCGCAGGTTTTTTCGCTACGCAATCTTTGCTCCTTTTGCCATGTGCTGGACACGGCCTTCGTAACGTCTGGGATTTGGGACATCTAGCGGTTGATGAAAGTCCATGCATTTTTCCTTGATAGCACACACGCCGTCTGATCCACTCGTCCAGTTCAGGGACGGGCTGGTCATACTGGCAGATGCCGCAGTACGCCGCCCCCCGAAGGTATTGCCCCAGTTTGCGCAACCGACCAATTCGCCGTTAAACAGCATCACATCTTGCAACTTGACTTGCCAAAATCCATAAATACAATGTACGTATGATTAAGTTCGAATGGGATGAGTCCAAAGCCGCTACAAATCTCAAGAAACATCAAATTTCCTTTGAGGAAGCCAAGTCGATTTTCTTCGACGAATTTGGCGTTCAGTTCTTCGACGATGCGCACTCATCCGACGAAGAGCGCTTCCTGATGCTGGGAATGAGTTCGGAGGCCAAGTTGCTCATCGTCTGTCATTGCGAGCGCGAGCATGGTGCCGTTATTCGCATCATTTCGGCACGCAAAGCAACCAAGCGCGAAAGCGCGTTCTATCGAGGTGGCCACACATGAAAGCAGAATACGATCTCTCCAAACTGAAGTCTCGCAAGAATCCCTATGCCTCCAAGCTGAAGAAGCCCGTCACCATGCGGCTGTCAGAAGATGTTGTGGAGTATTTCAAGGGAATGGCCAATGAGGTCGGCGTCCCATACCAGAGTCTCATTAATTTGTACCTGCGCGACTGTCTTGCCAATAGCCGAAAAGTGCAAATCAATTGGCCCCAAGCTGTTTAATTTCACGTTGAACATCTGCTGTCCAAAAGACTGCTGGAAGTGATCGCCACACAAGCAGCACCTGTCTACGGCTCCAATCACCCTCGGCAAACGCTATCTATTAAATAGCTGTTCACGCAATACCTACGTGGGCTACAGGCCAAAATAGCCCTCAATCCAAAGGCAAACCCGCCAGCCGCACCAACCGCCTGGCGCAGTCCTCCAGCGCACCGCGCAGTTCAGGCGGCTCCACCACTTCAAAGTCAAAGGACAGCCGCGCCAACTGGCGGGCGAACCAAGGCAGGTCGTCGGCCTGGCTGTAGAGCATGACGGCGTCTCCCAGGGGGTGGAAGACGCCGATGGCATCGAACAACTCGGCGCGGGCGCGGGCCATGGTGGTCTGCAGGCGCACGGTGATGGCGTGCGCCCTGGGCAGGGTGGCCAGGCCCAGGGCGAGGTGGCGCACGGCGTCGAAGTCAAACGGGGGTAGGAACGTGGTCGTCAGCGGCGTGAGGGACGCGATGCGGTCCAGCCGGAACGAGCGCAGGCCCCGGCGCAGGTGGCAGTGGCCCACCGCATACCAGCGCCCGCTGCGCCAGGCCAGGCCATAGCAATCGAAGTCGCGCTCGGTGGTCTGCTCATCGGCGGCGCGGTAGTGCAGGTGCACCCGGTAGCGCTGCTCGGCGGCGGTGCTCATCTCCAGCAGGCGTTCGCTGTGCAGGTGGGCCACGGGCTGCGACAGCTCCAGTTGCACTGCGGTGGAGACGGCGCGCAACTTGCCGCGCAAGGCGGGCGGCATCACCCGCTCCAGCTTGGCCTGGGCGCTGTGGGCGCCCGCCACGGTGTCGGACAGCCCCAGTTGTTTGGCAAACAGCAGGCCCACCGACAGGGCCACCGCCTCGGGGTCGGTGAGCATCAGCGGCGGCAGCTTGGCACCGGGCATCAGCCGGTAGGCGCCGTAGCGCCCCCGCAGCGATTGCACGGGCACGCCCAGGCTTTGCAGTTTGGTGACGTAGCGGCGCAGGGTGCGGGCATCCACCTCCAGCGTGCGCGCCAGCTCGGGGCCGGTGCGCTCGTCGGCATTTTGCAAAAGCTCCAGCAGGGCCAGTACGCGGGTGGTGGGAGAAGGCATGGGTCAAGTGTAGGGCGAGGTACTTTCAATGCGGACAGATAGTGTCCGCATTGAAACCTATATTTCCTGCCAGGCCTCTGCGGTGGAGGCTACAAGGAGACAAACATGACGATGGACACTTTGCTTTTGACCCACACCAGCCACCTTTGGCTGTTCAGCCTGATGGTGTTCGGCATCATTGCCCTGCCGGGCATGGACATGGCCTATGTGGTGGCCAGTGCGCTGGCGGGCGGGCGCAGGCTGGGGCTGGCGGCGGTGGCAGGCATTGTGGGCGGTGGCGTCGTGCACGTGGCCATGGCCACGCTGGGCTTGGGCCTGCTGCTGGCGCTGTACCCCTGGGCTTTCAACGCCCTGCTGCTGGCGGGCTCGCTCTACATTGCCTGGATCGGCTGGAGCCTGTGGCGGGGCGCGGCGGCCTTGGGGGAGGTGGGCACAGTGCCTCGCCTCACGGCGCGGCAGACCTTTTGGCGCGGCGCCCTGTCGTGCCTGATGAACCCCAAGGCTTATGTGTTCATGGTGGCGGTGTTTCCGCAGTTTGTGCGCCCCGAGTACGGCCCGCTGGGGGTGCAGGCGGTGCTGATGGGCTTGATCATCGCGCTGACACAAGTCCTGGTGTACGGCGCCTTTGCCTACGGCGCGGGCGCGCTACAGCAGTGGCTGCGCGGCAACCCTCGCGCCCAGGTCCGCCTGGGGCGCGCCGTGGGGCTGCTGCTCATGCTTGCCGCCCTGTGGACCGGCTGGAACGGCTGGCGCCTGCTGGCCTGAGGGGGGCCGCGTGCGGGCAGCTCAGTTCGGGGCGAGTTGCGCCGCTTTGATCATGTCGGCCGCCTTCTCGGCAATCATGATGGTGGGGGCATTGGTGTTGCCGCTGACCACACGCGGCATGATGGACGCGTCCACCACACGCAGGCCCTGCACGCCGTAGACGCGCAGCTCATGGTCCACCACCGCCAGCGGCCCCTGGCCCATGCGGCAGGTGCCCACCGGGTGGTAGACGGTGTCGGCTTTGTCGCGGATGAACTGCTCGATCTGCAGGTCGCTGGTGGCCTGCGCGGATTCAGGAACTTCCTGGCCGCCCAGGCTGGCCAGGGCGGGCTGCTGCAAGACCTTGCGCATGAGTTTGAAGCCACGCATCAGGCGGTCCATGTCGTCGCGCTCGCCCAAGAAGTTGGGGTCGATCAGGGGCGCGGCAAACGGGTCTTTGCTGGCCAGGGTGAGGCTGCCCCGGCTCAGGGGCCGCAGAAGGCACACATGGCAGGAGTAGCCGTGGCCAAACACGGTGGTGCGGCCATGGTTGACCAGTTTGGCCACCGCAAAGTGGAACTGTAAATCCGGCGTGCGCTCCTCGGCCTGGCTTTTGACAAAGCCCCCGGCCTCGGCAAAGTTGCTGGTCAGGATGCCGGTGCGGTGGCTGCGCCACTCAAAAATGCCCTTGATGGCGGCCACGATGCCCGCCAGCGAGATGCCAAAGGTCTCCTTGAGGCTGGGCGCGTTGACCACCTGCACCACGTCGATGTGGTCGTGCAGGTTTTGCCCCACGCCGGGCAGGTCGTGCACGGTGGCAATGCCCTTCTCGACCAGGTGTTTGTGCGGTCCGATGCCGGACAGCATCAGAAGTTGCGGTGACTGCAGGGCGCCCGCGCACAGCAGCACTTCGCGCTTGGCGCGCAACTGCTTGGTTTCGCCCGCGTGGGCAAACTCCACCCCCACGGCGCGTTTTTGCTCCATGAGGATGCGGGTGGTGTGCGCCCCGGTGAACACGCGCAGGTTGGGGCGGTCCAGGTGGGGGGTGAGGTAGCCCTTGGCGGCGCTGTGGCGCTCGCCGTTTTTGTGGGTCACCTGGTACATGCCCACGCCCTCTTGGCTGGCGGCATTGAAGTCGGGGTTGACCACAAACCCGGCCTGGCGCCCGGCCTCGACAAACACCGGCCCCAGGCGGTTGGGGCTGGTCAGGTCCATGGCGTGCAAGGGGCCACCGGTGCCGTGGAAGGCGTCGGCGCCGCGGGCGTTGTCTTCGGCGCGTTTGAAGTAGGGCAGCACCTCGTCGTAAGACCAGCCCGGGTTGCCCTCGGCGGCCCAGTGGTCATAGTCCTCGCGCTGGCCGCGGATGTAGATCATGGCGTTGACCGAGCTGGAGCCGCCCAGCACCTTGCCCCGGGGCTGGTAGCCCCGGCGGCCGTTGAGGCCGGGCTGCACGGTGGTCTCGAATTTCCAGTTGGCGTCACCATTCTTGGCAATCACCGCCAGGCCTGCGGGGCAGTGGATCAGCACGCTGCTGTCCACCGGCCCGGCTTCCAGCAGCGCCACGTTGATGTCGGGGTTTTCGGTCAAGCGCCCTGCCAGCACGCACCCCGCCGAACCGCCGCCAATGATGATGTAGTCAAACATGTTTGCTTTTTCCCTTTCGTTGTTGTAGCCCCAGCCCCCCACGCCCCAGGCGCAAGGTAGCCCAAAACCCGGGGTCCGCCAAGCCGGTTTACCCTGGATTGGACCCCATCTGTCCCGCAGGTGACGAAGATTTCCATTAATTCAATTGCGCACAATTCAATTGTTTGCAATAATTCAGCCATGCACACCCCACCGGACACACCCAACCCCGCACAGCTGCTGGACAACCAGCTGTGCTTCTCCCTGTATGCCGCCTCCCTCGCCATGACCAAGCTGTACAAGCCCCTGTTGGACGCGCTGAACCTGACCTACCCGCAGTACCTGGTCTTGCTGGTGCTGTGGGAGACCGATGGCCCCAGCGTGTCTGCCCTGGGCGAGCGTCTGAGTTTGGACTCGGGCACGCTCACCCCTTTGCTCAAACGCATGGAAGCCGCGGGTTGGCTCAGCCGCCAGCGCTCCAGCGAAGACGAGCGCCGCGTGCATGTGTTCCTGAGCCCCGCCGGCCAGCAGTTGCAGGCCCAGGCCGCACACATCCCCGGCTGCGTGGCCAGCCACAGCGGCGTGCCGATGGCCGACATCATGGCGCTGAACCAGCAGCTCAAGGCACTGCGCCAGACCATGGGCCAGACCAGCCGCAAGCTGCGCGCCTAAGGCATCGCCCGCCCCTTTCATTTTTTTCATTGCCAAGGAACTCACCCCATGACCCGCCCTGTTGACCCCGTAAACGCCCAAACCACCGTCCGTGAGGGGGCGAACCGCCACAGCAGCCTGCGCCGCTTACACCACATGGGCCGCACCGTGCAGACGCCGGTGCGCCTGGCAGCCACCGCCATGGCCCTGAGCCTGAGCATGGCCGCCTTCAGCCAGGTGGCCGATGCTGCCACCGCCATGGTGAAGGTGGACGACAGCAGTTTTCACTGCATGCGCCAGATGACCCCGGTGCGCCACTTTTATGTGGACAACCTGCTGGGCAATGTGGCGGGCACGGTGGCGGCGGCCAATGCGCCCAAGGGCGCGCCCTACCCGGCCGGTTCGGTGGTGCAACTGGTGCCGACCGAGGTGATGGTGAAACGCGAGCCCGGCTTTAGCCCGGCCACCGGCGACTGGGAGTTTTTTGAACTGCAGGTGGATGACAAAGGCTCCACCATCGGCAAGCGCGGCTTTGCCGAGGTGAACAACCGCTTTGGCAAAAACTGCTTTGCCTGCCACGCCCCGGCGCGCGAACCCTGGGATTTTGTCTGCGAGTCCGACCACGGCTGTGAGGCCATTCCCATCGACCACAAGATGACCGGCGCGCTGCAGCGCTCCGACCCCCGCTGCGGCGCCGCCGCGCTGGAGTCCGGCGACACGCTGGCGCTGTGGAAGCTGCGCGCCATGGTCGCCCTGGGCACCACCATAGGCTGGTTCAAGAGCTTGCTCTGACCCCCGTCCCCACCCCTTTCACCCACCGTTTTACCCCCCGCTCACTCTGTGAGCCTTTACCTCTGAAAGCAAACCATGGCAACCAAAGTCGAAAAAGTTATTTACCAAGCCCACGCCAAATCCACCGGCGGCCGTGACGGCAGCACCCGCACCTCAGACGGTTTGCTGGACCTGAAACTCGCCGTACCCAAGGAAATGGGCGGTGCCGGCGGCGGCGTCAACCCCGAGCAGCTGTTTGCCGCCGGCTACAGCGCCTGTTTCATCGGTGCCATGAAGTTTGTGGCCGGCATGCAAAAGATCGCCCTGCCGGCCGACACCAGCATCGACGCCACCGTGGGCATCGGCCAGATTCCCGCCGGTTTTGGCATTGAAGTGCAACTGGCCGTGAGCATCCCCGGCATGGAACGCGAAGCCGCCCAGGCCCTGGTGGACAAGGCCCACGCCGTGTGCCCCTACTCCAACGCCACCCGTGGCAACATCGAAGTGACCATCACGGTGGTCTGATTCCGGCGCCAGCCGGTCGTCCGGCGGACTGTCACTTAGGCGGCCGCCCCTGCTTGAAGGGGGCGGCCGCTTGCTTTATGGTGCACCTATGAACTCCATCACCGACTTCCTGGTTCGCAAGGACCGCCTCGCCACCACCACCCTGCGCACCACGCCCGCACTGCCGCTGGCGGACGGCCAGGTGCGGGTGGGCATTGCGCACTTCGCGCTCACCTCCAACAACATCACCTACGCCGCTTTTGGCGACGCCATGCACTACTGGCAGTTTTTCCCCGTGGCGC
This sequence comes from Rhodoferax sp., assembly GCF_030697375.1. GTDB lineage: Bacteria > Pseudomonadota > Gammaproteobacteria > Burkholderiales > Burkholderiaceae_C > Allorhodoferax. The sequence continues at coordinate 72,446 of NZ_JAUYQD010000004.1, forward strand.
CCGGCGCGGCAGAGGGGGGCGACGACGCCTCCTGGGGCCGCATCCCGGTCTGGGGTTTTGGCACCGTGGTGGAGTCGCGCCACCCGCAGGTGGCGGTGGGTGAACGGCTGTACGGCTACTTCCCCATGTCCACCAGCGTGGACCTGACGCCCGCGCGGCTCTCGCCCCTGTCGTTCAGCGACGCTGCGCCCCACCGCGCCGCGCTGCACCCGGTCTACAACCAGTACACCCGCACCAGCACCGACCCTTTCTATACGCCAGACACCGAAGACCTGCAGGCCCTGTTGCGCCCGCTGTTTATCACCTCCTGGCTGATCGACGACTTTCTGGCCGACAACGATTTCTTTGGTGCCACCGCCACCCCGGGCCGCAAGGGGCTCATGCTGCTGTCCAGCGCCTCCAGCAAAACGGCCTACGGCACCGCCTTCCAGATGGCGCAGCGCGACGGCATCGAGGTGGTGGGATTCACCTCCCCCGGCAATGTGGCCTTTTGCGAAAGCCTGGGCTGCTACCACCGGGTGCTGACCTACGACCAGCTGGACCAGATTGCGGCGGACGCGCCCAGTGTGTACGTGGACTTTGCCGGCAACGCGGCGTTCCGCAAGGCCCTGCACACCCACTGCACCGGGCTCACATTCAGCAGCTCCATCGGCGGCACGCATGTGTCCGAGCTGGGCGGTGGCAAAGACCTGCCCGGCCCCAAAGCCACGCTCTTCTTTGCCCCGGCGCAAATCAAAAAACGCAGCGCCGAGTGGGGTGCTGCGGGCCTGGGCCAGCGCCTGCTGCAGTCCTGGCAGGCCTTTGTGGCTGCGGTGGCCCAGCCATCAGGCCCGTGGCTCACCGTGCAGCACCATGCCGGGGCGCAGGCGGTGCAGGCGGCCTATGCGCAGGTGCTGGCGGGCAAGGGCGATCCACGCGTGGGGCACATGCTGTCGGTGTAATCCGGGGCGCAGGGGCCCTTGGCCTCTGCTGACAACTTGGCGTCAGTCGAGTACGGCATGATGCCGACTGTGTACCCCCTGGAGCAACAATGAGACTGGCCCTGCTGTCCGACATCCACGCCAACTTGCAAGCCCTGGACGCCTGCCTGGCCCACGCGCGCGCGCAACGTGCCCAGCGTTTTGTTTTCCTGGGCGATATGGTCGGTTATGGCGGAGACCCTGGCGCTGTGGTGGACCGCATCATGCTGCTCACCGAAGAAGGCGCCATGGTCCTCCAGGGCAACCACGACGAGATGGCCCTGCACCCACCAACGGAAGTCAAAACCGTGGGCGACAGCACCGCCGCCTGGACCCACCGGCAATTGAGCGCCACCCAGCGCGACTGGATGGAAAAGCTCCCACTCACCCTGCAGCACGACAACGCCCTGTTCGTGCACGCCAGCGCCGACAACCCCGAGCTGTGGCGCTATGTGTACGACCAACGGGCCGCAGCCGCCAGCCTGGACGCGGCAACAGCTTGGCCCGGTGTGCGCTATGTGTTTGGCGGCCATGTGCACAAACAAACGCTGTACTACCGGGGTGCCGCCCAAGACCTGATGGTGTTCCTCCCCCAGGCCGGTGTGGCCGTGCCGGTGCCCAAACACCGCCAGTGGCTGGCCACCATCGGCTCGGTGGGGCAGCCGCGCGACGGCAAACCGCTGGCCATGTACGCGCTGTTTGACACCGAACGTGCGCAGCTGACCTTCCACCGCGTGCCCTACGACCACCATGCGGCAGCGGCCACCATCCGGCGCGCGGGCCTGCCTGCGTTCTTTGCCGAACGACTGGAGACCGGACGATGAAGCTGCTGGAACCGGGAGCCGATTTGGACGGTTTCACCATTGAAGAGTGCATCCACTCCGGCGGCATGGCCCACGTCTACCGCGTGCGCTACGCCCAGGGCCAGCACAACCCGGGTTTTGCCATGGCCATGAAGGTGCCGCGCATGACCGCCGGAGACGGGGCCGAGAACATCGTGAGCTTCGAAATCGAGAGCCAGATCATGCAGGTGCTCAGCGGCAGCTATGTGCCGCGTTTTGTCGCCGCCGGGGACCTGGACCGCGTGCCCTACCTGGTCATGGAATACATCACCGGCCACACCCTGCAGCACTGGCTGGACACCGACCCCCGCCCCGATGTGCCGGAAATCGCCCGCCTGGGCGCGGCCGTCGCCCACGCCGTGCACGCCCTGCACCGCCAAAACACGGTGCACCTGGACCTGAAGCCGGCCAATGTGCTGATACGGCCCGATGGCAGTGCGGTGCTGCTGGACTTTGGCCTGTCCTGCCACGCCCACTACCCCGACCTGCTGGCCGAACAACTGCGCAAGGCGGTGGGCTCGCCCATCTGGATTGCGCCGGAGCAGGTGGTGGGGGTGCGCGGTGACCCGCGCAGCGACATCTTCGCCGTGGGCGTGATGCTGTACCAGCTGTGCACCGGGGACCTGCCCTTTGGCGAACCCCAGACCGCCGCCGGCATGCGCCAGCGCCTGTGGATGGACCCCAGCCCCCCGCGCAAGCTGCAACCCGATGTGCCCGAATGGCTGCAGGAAGTGGTCTTGAAGTGCCTGGAGCCGGAAGCGGCCCGGCGCTACCCCTCGGCGGCGCACCTGGCCTTCGATTTGACCCACCCCGGCCAGGTCCAAATCACCGAACGCGGCCGCAAAACCCAGGGCACCAAGTTTCGCACCCACTTCAAACGCTGGCTCAAGGCGGCGGGCATGCACTACCAGCCCAGCCCCCTGCCCGCGCAGCAAATTGAAGAAGTGCCCATCGTCATGGTGGCGGTGCCACACAAGGACGCGACCGACGCCACGCTGTACTCGCTGCGCCAGGCGGTGGAGCGCTCGCTGGGCACCCGCCCCGGCGCACGGCTGGCCTGTGTCACCGTCATCTCCTCCAGCCTGACCAGCACCTCAGACGACGAACGCAGCGAAACCAGCGTACACCGGCGCTACCTCACGGCCCTGCGCCAATGGGCGCAGCCGCTGGACGCCAAGGGCCACCAGATGTCCTTCCATGTGCTGGAGTCGGGCGACGTGGCGCAGGCCCTGCTGGACTACGCCCACGGCAACAACGTCAGCGTGATCGTGATGGGCGCGGCCACCCACGGCCTGAAAACCCAGCGCTTTATCGCGACGGTGCCGATCAAGGTCGCCATGGATGCGCCCTGCACCATCATCCTGGTCAAGCAGGCCTTGCCGTTTGAACGGCTCGGTGACAGGGCGGTGCGTGGCAGCCACGCCAACCACGACTACTCGGACTCCGACTCGGATGCCGCCCACGTGGCCGCCTATGAGCACGACCCGGGTCCGATTGGTTGAGCGCCCACTTTTGCTCCTAAAATAATAGCTGTTTGCGCTTATTCTGTAAGGGCTAGCGCTCTTTTTAATGATTATTTCCAAATGAAAGCACCTATGACCCATCCGCCCCGCGCCCTGCCCACCGCCCTGGTGACCGGGGCATCGTCCGGCATTGGCCAGTCCCTGGCCGAATGTTTTGCCGGCGCCGGCCACAACCTGGTTCTGGTGGCCCGCAGCGCCGACAAGCTGCAAGCCCTGGCAGAAACACTGCAAGCCCGCCATGGCGTCCAGGTCTGGGTGGAGCCCGCCGACCTGGCACGGCCCGACGCCGCCGCCACGCTGTCTGCCACGCTCCAGCAACAAGGCCGCGCGGTGGATGTGCTGGTCAACTGCGCCGGGGTGCTGGAGCAAAGCGCCTTTGCCACGATGACGCCGGCCCAGCACCAGCAAATCATCGACCTCAACATCAGCGGCCTGACCGCCATGCTGGCCCACTTTGTGGCCCCCATGGTGCAGCGCGGCCAGGGGCGGGTACTCAACGTCGCCTCCATTGCGGCCTTTCAGCCGGTGCCCACCCTGGCCACCTATGCGGCCAGCAAAGCCTACGTGCTGTCGCTCAGCGAATCGCTGGCGGAAGAACTCAAGGGCAGCGGCGTCACCGTCACCACGCTGTGCCCCGGCATCACCGCCACACCCATGCTCACCAGCGCCAAGGATGCCAACGCCAAAATGTCGCAAATCCCCGGCTTTTTGATTGGCGCCGTGGACGACGTGGCCCGCCTGGGTTTTGAGGCCTGCATGAAGGGCGACGCCATCTGTGTGCCCGGAGCCCTGAACCGCGCCGCCATGATCGCCTCGCGCGGCACCCCCAAATGGCTGGTGCGCCGCATTGGCGGGGTGCTGGGGCGCAAAGCGGTGTAGGCCGAGCCATGGCGCTGCACACCCTCAACCTGGTCGGCGCGGGCCGCGTGGGGCAAACCCTGGCGCGGTTGTGGCAGCAACAGGGCACATTTGCCATCCAGGACGTGCTGACCACCTCCCAGGCCAGCGCCCAGTCCGCCTGTGACTTCATCGGCGCAGGCACCCCTGTCGCGGCACCGCAGGCCATGCGTCCGGCCGAGGTCTGGATGCTGGCGGTGCCCGACGCCCAGCTGGCGCAGGTGGCGCAGGCCTTGGCACAGACTGCCACACCACTCCCAGCGCCGCTCGCCGGGCTTGATGCATCCGGCGGCCCGCAGCGGCCCCCTGCGCCCTGCGGTGCGGGCACCGTGGTCTTCCACTGCAGCGGCGCTTTGGGCGCGGAGCAACTGGCACCGCTGGCCGCCCTGGGCTGGCACACCGCCAGCGCCCACTGCATTTTGAGTTTTGCCCAGGCCGCCACCGCGGTGGCGCAATTTGCCGGCACCCCCTGCGCGCTGGAAGGCAATGGGGACGCCTGCAACACCCTGCGCCCGGCCTTTAGCGCCATCGGCGCGCAGTGTTTTGACCTGGAAAGCCAGCACAAACTGCTCTACCACGCCGCCGCCGTGTTCGCCACCAACTTCCTGCCCGTGCTGCAAACCGTGGCCGAAGACGCCTGGCTGGCCACCGGTGTGCCCGCCCAACTGATCCCCGGCCTGCGCGCCTCGCTGCTGGCCAAGGCCGTGGCCAACATCACCACCCTGGGGCCAGCCGCCGCCCTCACCGGCCCTGCCGCCCGCGGCGACACGGCAGCGATTGCCCGCCAGGCGCTGGCGGTCGGCGCCTGGGATGCGCAGGCGGGGCAGGCCTATGCGGCCTTGAGTGCGCTGGCTTTGCGTATCGCCGCGCAAAGGGACAAGCCCCCCACCTGACCGGCGAACCGCCCGCTACTTGCGCAGCACAATGGTCAGCAGCGCCGAGGCGTCTTCTAAGGCAACGACACCGTGCTGGACGTCGCCCGGCAGGTACAGCAACTGGCCCACATTCAGCAGGTGGCTGCCGTCGTCGCAGGTGACATTGATCTTCCCTTCAATGCACTGCACCGTGACGGCACCCGCCACCTTGTGGGGCGGCATGGACTTGCCTGCGGGAAGGACCAGGCGGATCACTTCGAGTTCGTCGGTCTTGAACAAGGCCACCGTTCGCGCCGCCGCCAAGGCAGCGCCCAGGGGCGAAACATCGGTGGGTTGACCTGAGAGGGTGTGTGCAATAGCCATATGCGCGTCTCCTTTTCGCCCGGCGGGGCGCAATGCCAATGGGGATCGGGCCCCATGCCAGAGTCAGAGCGTGCACATCCGCACCCATGGAAATGCCCTTGTGAAAATCGGCCCACAGCGCCAGCGCCATTCACAGCCGCCCTGCTTCCAAAAAGCTGAAATAGTCGGTGCGGTTAAAGATGATGTGGTCCAGCAGCGCAATTCCCAATATTTCGCCTGCGGCCTTGAGCTGCGCCGTGATGTTGATGTCGCTGTGCGATGGATCGACCCCACCGCTGGGGTGGTTGTGGGCCACGATGATGGCTGCGGCGCGGTCCGCCAAGGCATCGGCAAACACTTCGCGCGGATGCACCGGGCTGCGGTCAATCAGGCCAATCGACACCACGCGAATGTTCAAAATCTCATTGGCCCCGTTGATGCTGGCGCACAGAAAATGCTCCTGCTTGCGGTCGGCGTAGTGCCGCACATGGGGCAACAGGTCGGCCGGGGTTTCGATCTTCGAGCCTTCCGGTTTGATGCGGCGGCGGGCAAACTCAATGGCGGCCAGAATCAAGGTGGCTTTGGCATCGCCCACACCGTCGAATTGCGTCAAGTCGTCAGCCTTGACTTGCAAACCCTTCTCGTCAATCAGCCTCGCCAGCTTGGTGGCCAAGGTCATCACGTCCATGCTGGCGGTCCCTTTGCCCAGCAGCACGGCCAACAGCTCCTGGTCACTCAAGGCAGACGCGCCCTTGCGCAGTAGCTTCTCGCGCGGCCGGTCTGCTTCGGGGATCTGCGCGATGGTCTTGCTCATAGCTTTATGCAGCAACGGACAAGTGGTGTTGAATCACCGTCATGGCCATGATGTCAAAGATGCCCGCCACATCGGTGTACTTGATATCGGACAACTCCTCAAAGCGCCCCATGTCGTTATAAGTCGTCTGAATCACGCCATTCACCTGCCCCCGGTACACGCCATTGAGATAGATGCCATCAGAGCGGTGTGCCACCACGGTTTCGCGGATCGACAGATCAGCGGCCTTTTCTTCAGTCACCTGCTTGATAAGAATGGCCTCTTCGTCCGTGATGGGAAATTTGGTCAGAATACTGGCGATCATTTCCTGAACCGACACCTTGATGGGCGGCGGCCCGGAACCTGGCTTGCCCTTGCCGGGTTTGAGCTTGACCGGCCCGGCACTGGTGGTGACTCCTTGATATTCAACATTGGCCTTGATGACTTCGGTCTGCCGAATCAGCTTCATCAACTCCGACACGCCTCCCGCTTTGATCAACTGCGGCCCGACGTATTCGGCAAACGTGGCCAACTCGTTAACCTCTGGGGCAAAAGTAAAAAAGCAGGTGAGGAAATGAAAGCTCTTTGCATACTTGGCCAACAAGTAGACGAAGGCCTTGCGCTCTTCCATGTCGCTCCACCTGGCCTGAAAGCGGTTTCGCATCGCATTGACCGAAAACTGCACCTGCGCGTCGGTCCCCGTGGCCAGCAGCTTGCCCAAGTCGGCGGCATCCTTCTGCGTGAACAACCCGGCCGCCAAAATCTCGGCGTGCAATTTCAGGCACAGCGTCTGGTCTGGCTCTTCGGGCTCAAACGGAGTGCCTTTGCGGTACTTGATGAACGCCTTCAGAATCGCCTTGGCGTTGTTGGTGAAGTCCACCACAACCACGGCTCCTTTTCCTTCATGCCTGCGGTTCAGCCGCGAGAGCGTCTGCACTGCGTTGCGGCCCACCACCGATTTATCCAGAAACATACCCGCCAGCAAGGGCGCATCGAACCCTGTTTGGAACTTGTTGGCCACAATCATTAGCCGATAGTCATCGCCTTCAAAACGATCTTCAATCAATTCACTATCAGTCAATCCATTCACCGCGTGTTCGCTGATGGCCGCGTTGGTTTCAGGGTGGGTGAAATCCGAGAACGCATACAGCGCTTGATAGGCCGCGCCGCGCTCTTTGAGCTTCTCCCTGATGATCTGAAAATACCGCAACCCGGCCACGCGGGAACTAGTCACGATCATCGCCTTGGCCCGCCCGGCAATCAGCGGCATCACATCTTTTTCAAAGATGCGCAGCATCACCTCGGCCTTGTACTGAATCAGCCCATCGTCCTGATAGGCCACGTTCTTCAGCGCCTTGGCCACCACACCAGCCGGATAACACGCTTCGTCCTCCGGCTTGGGCACCACCGCGCAATGCAGGTTGTACAGTGTTTTGTACGAAATGATGCTACCCGCCACGTCCACGATGTAGCCCTCCGCAATCGCCTCGGCCTCGGAGTAGGTGTCAAACGCCTCACCAAACAGGTTGACCGTGGCAGGCGCGGGTGTTGCGGTGAACGCCACCATCAACTGGTTCAGGTCATGCTCGCGGATGATCTTGGCAATTTGCTCTTGTGGGTCGGCTGCGTCATCACCAGCATCCTCGGCATCGGGCTCATCCGCCTTGCGGAATGGCAATCGAATGGCCGCGCCCATTTGGCCCTCTTGCGAACGGTGGGCCTCGTCAATCAAAAAGGCAACCCGTAGCGTCTTCAACACTGGGCTGTTTTTGATCTCGTCCAGCACCCAGGCGAATTTCTGCTGCGTGGCGACGATGATCGACTTGCGCTGTGCCATAAAGCGCGGCAGGTCATCTGCCTTGCGCGCCAGCCCCACCACCGCTTTCAAATGGGTGAAGTTCTCCAGGTCTTCCCGGATATTGGTATCCAGCGACTTGCGGTCGGTCAGGATGAACACCATGTCCACCAGCTTCTCGCTCGTGCCGGGCTTGAACAGACTGTGCAATCGGTCTGCCAGCCAGCAAATGGTCAGCGTCTTGCCACTGCCCGCCGAATGGTTGATCAGGTACTTGCGGCCAATGTCACCCTTCTCGGCAAAGTGCGCTGAGATGTGGTCTGCCACCTTGCGCACCGAGCGACTCTGGTGGTAACGCGGAAACAACGTGAAGGCGGCACGCTCCGGCCTGTCGCCCTGCGCATCACGCTGGGGCACACGCACCAAGAAGAACGACAAGGCTTCCAGCAATGTATCGCGGCCCAGCACCTCGCGGTACAAAAACTCCACTGGGTATTCGGTATCGTTGGGCGCCTGGTTTTCCAGCCCCATGTTGTGCCAGCGAAAGTTTTCTTCCTGGCGCGGGTCGGTGGCGGCCTTCACGGCGCTGGTATCAGCGGCAAGGTACAGAAACGGATGCTGGAAAATCTTGCGCGCGTGGTCCCGCTGGGTGAACTGCGTCACCGCGTCATGCACCGTCTGGTTCTTTTCGTGCTTCAACTCCAGCGCTACGATAGGCAGGCCGTTGAGAAAGAAAACGAAATCAATCTCCTGATTGGTGTCGCCAAAGTAAAAATGCGGGCGAAAGGTGATGCGGTTCTGTGCGTACTTCTGCGCCGCCGCGCTCTCGCTGGAGCGCGGACGGGGGTAAAACAAGCGCAGCTCCAGCGCGCGCACCTTCAGGCCCTGGCGCAGCAGCATCCACAGCGGCGTGTGGGCCAGTTCACTGCGCAAGGCTTTGAACACTTCATCGCGGGCATCGGTGCCGTAGTCGGCGGTCAGCTTTTTAAGCGCATCCGCCTGCGTGGCCGTCAGAAAGGCCCAGAGCTGATCTTCGGCAATGCTGTGCTCGGTGTCGGAAATGTCGGCCTGGTTCAGCACGCCATATTGGTGTACCCGAACGAGGAAGTCTGCAATGTGTTTTTGAAACCTCAACTCCGGTGCTTTCGCCATGATCAGCCCTCACTGCCTTTGATTTTTTTCGTCTTCTTGACCGTCAACTGCTTGAAATTTTCCGGCGAAATCACCGGCTTGCCGCTTTGCTTCTCAATGTCCTTGCGCGTGCGCCCCGCCACGGCGCCGCCGTCTTTTGCGTCTTTTTGGAGTGTTGGCATGCCCACTGAATCACGGTCGCGGTGCAGCTTGGTGGTGGTGGCCTCGCCCAGCATGGTCAGGATCAACTCAATGTCGGTCATGTGGTCGCGCAGGTTTTCGCGCGCCAGGTCTTTCACCTGCTTGTATTCATTCACCTTGAGCGCAAAAGTGCCCTGCATGATTTCGTTGGTCAAAATCGCGAATTCCTGGCTGCTGGTCACGCCACGCTGCTTCCATTCATCGGTCAGGTCTTGGCGCACCGCCATGCCGCGCAGGCGCTTGTCGATCCAATCCTTGGGGTAGCCCTTTTTCTCGTACAGGTCTTGCATGCGGCCCATGGCCAGCTCAGGGTTCTCGATCTCGTCCAGCCGCTCTTTGCCCACCTTGGCCAGCCAGCGTTTGAGCGGCTCCACTTTGGGGGAGGGAATCGACTGAATCACACGGAATAGCGTTTCGGAGTTGGCGCAGTCGGTCAAGCGCTGTTTGCCATCTGGAGCGACCATTTTCAACTGTCCGATTTTTTCGGACACTTCAATATAGCCCTCAGCTCCCAGCTTCTTTTTCAAGTCACTCCAGTACTTGCGCGCCCGGTCTCCACCCACCAACACCTCCACCACGTCGATGATCGAAAACCACCACTCGCCCGCGTGGAAGGCTTTGCGTATCTCCCGACCGTCGAACAGCGCCAGATGCGAATTTGTTTCAGTACCCATCTCTACTTCCTTCCCTTGGTGACTTCCAATTTTTTAGACAAAATTTATGTCAAATTAGCCTGTAGCCCCCGTGTAATATGCGCAAGAAGCTATAAAAAACGTAGCAACTGTGGGTAGTGACAGATTCAGTCGAACAGTCATACGGCGACCCGAACATCCGCTTCGGTCACGCGCCGCTGGCCGGTTACACATTCGTGGATCAGCGATTTTCGGTAAGCGGTCAGGGTGGCGATTTGGGTTTGAATGGTGGCGGTGATGCGGTCCACCTCGGCGGTCTTGTCATCCAGGTGAGCGCAGATGGCCGTCTGCTCTGCCAACGGCGGCAAGGGAATGGGGAACTGACCAACCTTGGTCGCGTTGGTGTTGGCCAGGTTGGTGGTCTTCTTGCCGGTGGCCTCAAAGTAGTCGCGCCCATATTGGGCAGCGGTGGCATAGGCCAGAAACATGGGTTTGAGCTTGTGCGGAAAGCAGCGCACGGCAAAGATGTGGTTCTGGTGCAGGCAGCCCGCCATCTCACCGCGCCACAAATGGCCGCGCCCCAGTTTGTCCAGGTCGCCGCCCTCCGTCATCAGCACATCGTCCGGGCACAGCTCCACCCCTGCCGCCACGCTGGCCGGGAGCTCAATCACGGAAACGTCGGCCAAATCGAGGTGGCCGTCTTGTACATTGCCGACGCGCAAATATGGGCGCTCGATCAGCGTACCCTCGTATTGCTTGCCAAGGGTCAGCCCACCGCGAATTTCGGCGATGCGCTTGAGGGCAACCAGCTTCCAGCCACGCGGAATTTTCTCCAACCACACATTGCCGGTGGCTTCGAGCGCGGCGTCGGAAACGATGCCCCGAGTGACGGCCCGTTGAATGATGGACTTGCGCAAGGCATCCAGGGTGTCGAGCTGGCGGCGTTTGGCGGAGACCGCTGCGTCGATGGCGGCGCAGCTCATGTCCAGGTAGGTGGCAATGCGTTGTTGCTCGGGTAGGGGCGGCAGTGGAACCTGTATTTCACCAAGGTCGCGTTGACCCAAGCCTTGGCGCGAAGCCCCTGTGAACCCGGCAAAAACCTGGTCCTGCCCCCACGGGGCTGACAGGCAATACGTCAGAAACTTGTGATTCAGCTTTGCCGCAGGACGGATGATGCACACATGCTGATTGACGTTCCCTTCGCCAAAGTTTTCAGGCACAAAGGTGCATCGGCCGATGGATGCGCCCGTGATGTTTAGCAACACATCACCTGGACGCAACTTCGAGCCACTCATTTCATCGTGCGTTTCCTCGCCGATATAGGCAACATCGTCAAGCCGCAATCCATCGAAGTGCACGTTTTGACTTCGCAGCAACGGCACACCGGAATCAAGATATGCAGCCGCGCCACCTGTGGGCGTGACACCACTACCAATTTTCAATGAGTGGTCTTTGACTCGATCAACAGGCCAAACGGTTTGTGCCACCAGTGCCGACACGGGTTGCGAAATGCTCATTTCGCCAACCCCTCCAACATCTTCTCCGCCTCTTTCTCCAGCGTCCAGAACTGCGCCAGCAAGTCTTTGGCCGGTGTGGGAGGCTGGTAGCGGTAGAAGTATTTGTTGGGCAAGATTTCATAGCCCAGCTGCGGATTGTCTTCCCAACGGATGATGGGTTTGGCGATTTCGCGTTTCAGGAAGCCAGCAATGTCTTCGCCGTGCGGGATGTATTCATCGTCGGCCACATAGTGCCGGTGCGTCCATTCCACTGACACAATCTCGGGCCAGTCGCCCACGTTCTCGCCCAAGGCTTCCTTGAGCTTCTTGGTGGCGCTGTCAGAGGGCTTGAGGGCGATGGTGACGTTTTTCTCTTTACCGTCAGCTTTCACGCGCAGGCTGAAGCTGATGTCACTGTCGTAAAACTCCTGTTCCTTCTTCAGGTTGGCAGCGGTGAACGCTTTCACGTAAGGCTCGGTCACGGTGGCGGGTTGGTCGTGCGCATCGGTCTGCCAGAACACCACTTTGACTTTGTGGAAGGCAAAGTCTTTCGTCGTAAACAGCTTGACGTGGGTGTCGTCAAAGCCCCCTTTTACGTCAACTTTCCAGCCTTTGGCATAGCGCGTCTCGATCCACTGCCGGTGCGCGTCGCTCATGCGGTTGCGCTTGTTGCCAAAGGCTTTGGGCTCTTTCTCGTACTGCTGGCGCGCATCAATCAGCATCACGCGGTCCTTGTGGCTGGCGGGCTTGTCGTTGCGCAGCAGCCAGATGTAGGTAAAGATGCCGGTGTTGTAAAAGAGCTGGTCGGGCAGCATGACGATGGCGTCGAGCCAGTCCTTTTCCAGAATCCAGCGGCGGATTTCGCTCTCGCCAGAGCCACAGTCACCATTGGACAGCGGCGAGCCGTTGAAGACGATGGCGATGCGGCTGCCGCCGTCGGCTGGCTCAATCATCTTGGCCAGCATGGTTTGCAGGAACAGCAGCGCGCCGTCGTTCACACGCGGCATACCGGCGCGGTAACGGGTCTTTAGCAGTTTGCGGGCCTCGGTTTCGTAGCCGTCTTTGCCGCCCCAGGTGACGCCGAAGGGCGGGTTGCTCAACATGCGGTTGAAACGGTATTTGGTCTCGGGCAATTGGTCGCCGGGGTCGCGGCTATGCGGATCGTGCGGAATCAGCGAGTTGCCCAGGAAAACCGTTTTATCCCGCTGCTGCTCGTTTTTAATCAGCAAGTCAGCCTGGCAAATGGCGTAGTTGGAGGGCGACATCTCCTGCCCGTGGACAGTCAGAAATTTTTCAACCCGCTCTTTTTCGGCAGATGTCGCGGCACGGTCCAGCAAGTGCTCTTTGGCAACGGACAACATGCCGCCGGTGCCGCAGGCCGGGTCATACACCGAGAAATGCCGGTCTGGAATCGGGATGTCCAGCAGCTCCACCATCAGACGCACCACTTCGCGCGGGGTGAAGTGTTCCCCGGCCTCGTCACCACTTTGCTCTGAGAAACGGCGCAGCAACTCTTCGTAGATATAGCCCATTTCCAGAGCCGAGAGTTGGTCCGGCCCGAGCGCGAGTTCCTTGTATTGGTTGAGGATGGGCGCAAGCCGGTTGTTTTTCACCATGAGGGTGATGGTGACGCGATAGTTGAAGTGCTCAACGATTTCGTCAACCTTGGAAGAAAACCCGTTGATATAGGCACGAAAATTTTCTTCCAGCAGCGCATGGTCTTCTTCATAGACGCGGCGTAGCGTCCAGGTGGTCTCGTTGGCGAACGGCGATTGCTCGGGGTTCAGCTCCAGTTCTTTCACCAGCTTGGCGAGTGCCTCCTCCGTGATCTTGGGCCGCTTGGCCAGCACTTCGGCTTTCTTGGCCTCACGCCAGGCCAGCAGCACACATTCAAGGCGGCGGATGACGATGATGGGCAGGATGACGCTTTGGTATTCGTAGGCCTTGAACTTGCCACGCAGGCGTTCGGCAGATTTCCAGATTTCGTTGGCGAGGTTGTCGAGCTTGGGTTTGTTGAGCGAAAGCGCCATTGGTTAATTTTCCTGTCCCTGTTCGTGATCCGATTGCCATTTGCAGCCATTCAATACACCACCATTCGCGGGCCATGTACAGTCGTTGCAACAAGGTTCACTAGAGTGTATTGCACCACACCAAGGTGAGAATTCGGGCGCCATTGACGCTATCAAAACAATAGCTATCTACGCATACTCTACGGTGGCTAGAGGCCTTTTTTTATCTTGATGTTTTGCCAAACAAAGGCCAGCAGCGACCCCGTCACAACCAGCGCCAGCAGGTACTGCGCGGGCCGGTTCTCGGCAAAGTCCAGTTCTTCGAACAGCAGGTGGTAGGCCGCAAAGGCCAGCAGCACCGCCACCAGGCGCAGGCTCCAGTGGGTGGGCTGGCCGTGTGCGGGCCCCATGCGTGCCAGCAGCAGATTGCCCAACAGGCCGGACAACATCCCCAAACTGGCGCCCACCGCCACATCCCCCGGCCAGTGCGCGCCGACCGCGATGCGCGACAGCCCGGTGCCCGCCGCCAGCAGCCACAGCCAGGCATGGCGCGCCCTGCGCTCTGGGGAAATTGCGAAATACAAACCCGACGCCACGGCAAACGCCGTGAGCGTGTGGCCCGAGGGCATGGACACGTTGTGCAGCGTCTCGCCCACGATGCGCATCTGGGCGTTGTCCACCACGGCGGCGGGGCGCGGGCTTTCGATGAAAAACTTGCCGGTGCGTGCAAACACGATGGCAAAGGGGGCGGCGCACAGCCAGGCCCACATCAGGCGCGGCGCCAGCACCAGCAGCGGTGCGGTCACGCCCAACACGCCCCAGGCATTGCCCAGCAGCGACAGCCCGGTCCACACCGGCGCGGCCACCGGCGCGCACAGGGTGTTGAGGTAGACAAACATCGTCGGCTCCAGCCAGTGCAGCCACAGCGGCGCCGTGAGGGTGAACAGCACCAGAGGCGCCAGCCAGGCACCCCAACCCGCCACGCACCGCCTCCCGGCGTCCGCAGCGCCAAGCGCCCCGGGATCCGACGCAGACGAAGCAAGAGAGTGTGGCAACGAGGGATCAGGTGGAGTGGACATCAGCGCAAGCCATGGGTCTGTCATTCAGGTGGGCGGGAGTGTAAGCCGGGGTTGGGGCTCCCCCGACCAGCCATGGCAGGCGTAAAAACGAAAACTGGCCAGGTCCGCCCCCCAGCGCTGCGCCACCTGGGTTTCCAGCCATTCACAGCGGGCAAAGCCGTGCGGCCCCAGCGGCACCGCGTAGGGCATGTGGGACCAGTCCACCAGCAAGGCACTGCCGCCCACGGGGAGGTCGCCCGCCCACAGGTCGAACTGGTCGAAGCGGTCTTCCAGCACCTGCACCGGCAGGGGCCGTGCGTACCAGCCCAGGCGGCTGGCCAGGGTCCAGTTTTGCACCGCCACACGGTCCAGCTGCTGCTGCGCTGCCAGTTCCCGCGCGCGTTGGCCCGCCCGCTCCCAGCCGTGTAAATCGGCAAAGGGGTTGGCGCCCACGGCCACATCGGCACGGGTCGCGGGCATGAAGGGCTGGCCGGCCGAGAGCATCAAACCCAACAGGCCCACGCAGACCAGCACCTGCACGGCCACGCAAGCACCGATCAGCCAGCGGCGCCCTGCCCCCCCGGCACGCGCCAGGCCCAGGCCCGCGAACGGCGCCAGGGCCACCCAGGCGGGCGCCGTCCAGTGCGGCAAGCTGGAGCCGCCGCCCGACGCCGCCGCCAGCACCGCGAACGGGATGGCAAAAAATCCCAGCAAAAGGCGGCTGTGGCGCACGGGTGCATGCCGCCAGCCCCCCCAACCCCACAGGAGCAAGGGGCCGTAGACCAGTAGCTGCACCAGCAAAAACCGCAGCACATGGCTGGCCTGCCAGGCGCTGCCCGCGCCGTGTTTGGCCTGGTAGGTGAAGGAAATCCATTGGTTCTGGGCATTCCACAGCGCCACCGGCGTCACCATCAGCAAAGCCAGGCCCGTGGCCAGCCACAACCAGGGCTTGCGCACCAGCCGCCACCCATGCACGGCCAGCAGGCACAGGGCCACTGCGGCGGCGGCCAGGATGGCGGTGTATTTGCTCAAACCTGCCAGCCCCAGCAACACACCCAGCAGCAGCCAGGGTGTGGGGCGCTGCACGGCACCGGGCTGCATCAAGGTCAGCGTCTGCCCCATCAGCGCCACGCTGAAAAACATGAGCAGGGTGTCGGGCAGCAGGCCAATGCCCAGCACATGCAAAAGGGGCGCCAGTGCCAGCACCCCCAGGGTCCACAGACCGGCCCGCTGCGTGTGGACGGTGTCGCCCGCCAGGCGCAGGGCCAGCCGGTAGGCCAACGCCGCCGTGGCCAGCCACAGCAGCCCGGGCAGCAGGCGCAGTACCGCCGTGGGCGCATGCAGTGCCACCCCCGGCCATTGGACCCAACCCACCAGAGGCGGATGGTCAAAATAACTCAAGGCTGGATGCAGCGCATACAGCAGGTAATGGGCCTCGTCCACCGACAGGCCCATGGCCGCGCCCAGGCCGGCATGCAGAAAAAACACCAGCGCCAACAGGGTTCGTGCTTGGCGGGACATGGGAAACGGGGGAGTGCGTGAAGACAAAAGAAAGTCAGTGAAAATGCAAACCCCCGCAGTCTAAACTGCAGGCCACTTCACTCTCTCTACAAGGACAACCATGCCCACCTACCACGTTGAAATGCTCGAAGGCCGCACGCTGGAGCAAAAGAAAAAACTCGTCGAAGAAATCACCCGCGTCAGCGTCGAAGTGCTGGGCGGATCGCCCGACTCGGTGGACATTCTGATTGTCGATGTCAAGCGCGAAAACTGGTCCACCGGCGGCAAACTCTGGACGGAGCCACGGTAAACTGTTTCCATGTGCCAATTGCTTGGAATGAACAGCCGCCTGCCCGCCAGCCTGACGCTGAGTTTTACCGGGTTTTCGCAGCGGGGCGGCTGCACCGACCACCACTCCGATGGCTGGGGCATCGCCTTCTTTGAAAGCGATGGCCTCAAGGCGGGCAAGGCGGCGCGCTACTTTGTGGACAAGGAAAGCGCCTCCACCTCCCCCATTGCGCAGATGCTGCGCACCTACCCCATCAAAAGCCACAACGTGGTGGCCCATGTGCGCAAGGCCACGGTGGGCGCCGTCACCCTGGAAAACTGCCATCCCTTCATGCGGGAGCTCTGGGGTCGGTACTGGGTGTTTGCCCACAATGGTGACTTGAAGGACTTCCATCCGCCGCTGCACGGCAGCTTCAAGCCCGTGGGCGGCACAGACAGCGAGCTGGCGTTTTGCTGGCTGCTGCAAGAAATCAACAAATCCCACGCCAGCACCCCCAGCGTGGAAGAACTGACCAAGACCCTGGCGGAACTGGTGCCCCGCATTGCCAAGCATGGCACCTTCAATTTTTTACTGAGCAACGGCCAGGCGCTGTGGGCCCATGCCAGTACCAAGCTGTATTACGTGCTGCGCCAGCACCCGTTCGCCGAAGTGCAGCTCAAGGACGAAGACGTGAGTGTGAACCTGGCGGACCTCAACGGCCCCGAAGACCGGCTGGTGATCGTGGTGACCGAACCCCTCACCACCAACGAGCCCTGGCTGGCCATGGCACCCAATGAGCTCAAGGTGTTTGTGGACGGCTGCCCACTGCCCTGAGGGGCCTTGGGGTCAGCGCCCGTAGACGTCTTCGAAGCGCACGATGTCGTCTTCGCCCAGGTAGCTGCCCGACTGCACCTCGATCATTTCCAGGTCCACGCGGCCCGGGTTTTCCAGGCGGTGGGTGGTGCCCAGCGGAATGAAGGTGGATTCGTTCTCCGACAGCAAATAGGTGGCCTCGCCCCGGGTCACCTTGGCCGTGCCGCTGACGACAATCCAGTGTTCGGCCCGGTGGTGGTGCATTTGCAGCGACAAGGTGCCCCCCGGCTTGACCACGATGCGCTTGACCTGGAAGCGCGCGCCGGCGTCCACGCTGTCGTACGAGCCCCAGGGGCGAAACACCTTGCGGTGGATCTGGCCCTCGGTGCGGCCGGCCTGCTTAAGCCGGTCCACGATTTTCTTCACGTCCTGGGTCTTGTTCTTGTGGGCTACCAAAATGGCATCGGCGGTTTCCACCACGATCAGGTCGTCCACGCCCACGCAGGCGATCAAGCGGCCTTCCGACAGGGCCAGGGTGTTGCGGCTGTCTTGCATCAGCACGTCGCCCTGCGCCACATTGCCTTGCGCGTCTTTGGGCAGCACCTGCCACAGTGCCTCCCACGCACCCACATCCGACCAGCCCGCCGACAGCGGGATCACCACGCCCACCGGAAGCGTGTTCGCACCCGCCTGCGCAGGCTGGCCTGCAGCAGCAATGCGCTCCATCACCGCATAGTCAATGGAATCGCTGGGGCACTGGCTGAACGCCTCCTTGCCCACACGCACAAACTCGCCGTCGGTCTGGCCCGCGTCCCACGCGGTCTGGCAGGCCGCCAGGATATCGGGGCGGCAGATGGCCATGGCAGCCAGCCACACCGAGGCCCGCATCATGAACAGGCCGCTGTTCCAGGAGTAGGAACCTTCTGCCAGATAGGCCTGCGCCGTTGGCAAATCCGGCTTTTCCACAAAACGGGCGATGCGTTTGGCGCCCAATGCGCCATAACTCTCGCCCGCCTGGATATAGCCATAACCTGTTTCGGGCGTGTCCGGGGTGATGCCGAAGGTCACCACCGCGCCATCGGCGGCCAGTGCCGCACCGCTGCGCACGGCGCTCTGGAAGGCCTGGGTGTCCACAATGACGTGGTCGGCCGGCATCACCAGCAGCACCGGATCTGCTCCGTTTTTCATAGCTGCTTGCGCAGCAATGGTAAGGGCTGGAGCCGTATTTCGTCCCAAAGGCTCCAGTACCACCGTGCCCGGCGCGTCCATCAGGCGCAACTGTTCGGCGATGACAAAGCGGTATTCCTCGTTGCACACCACCAGGGGCGCGGCCAGGGTTACGCCGTCCATGCCCTGCACGCGCCGGACGGTGGCCTGCAGCAGGGAATCGTCGCCAATCAGGGGCAGCAATTGCTTGGGGTATTTTTCGCGGGAGAGGGGCCACAGGCGGGTGCCAGAGCCACCGGACAGAACAACGGGTTGAATCAGCAAGGTCATGCGTTTCCTAATGAAAGTTGAAGAGGGTTCAGCGCAGGTGCTTCAAGCCCTGGCATCGCCCCAGCGCAATTGGGATCGGTCGTCGCCACGGTATTGGGTTTCCCCCATGCGGTCCACGCAGTAGTTGGGCGACACAATCATTTCGTTGAACTGCATGTCCGCCGGCACCCGGGTGTATTCAAACAACACACTGCGCACCACTTTGGCCCCGGTGCGGATATGGCTGCCGTGGCCAATCCATGCGGGGCCGATGATGGTGGCGCCCGGCTCAATACACACGCTGGAGCCGATGTACACCGGCCCTTCTATTTTGACCTTGTCCCAGGCGATATTGGTGTTGAGCCCCACCCAGATGCCGGGTTTGACCTCGCGTCCCGGCATCTTCATCTCCGCCACCTCGCCGCGCAGCACGCGCTGCAAGACGGACCAGTAGTCGCTGACGCGCCCAATGTCAATCCAGTTGAAAAACCGGTTCTGGGCATAAAAAGGCAGCTTTTTCTCCACCAGTTGGGGGAACAGCTGCGAACCGATGTCATACACCACCCCCGGGGGCACCAACTCCAGCACCTCCGGCTCAAAAAGGTAGATGCCGGTGCTGGCCAGGGTGGACTTGGCCTCTGCGGGGCGTGGTTTTTCCTGAAAAGACTGAATCTGGCCATCTGGCGCCGCCACCACAATACCGTAGCTTTGCACGTCGTTGCGTGGCACATCCAGTGTGACGACGCTGGCCATCGCTCCCTTGGCGTGGTGCTCCTGCAAGGCGGCACCAATGTCCAGGTCGATCAAGGCGTCACCGCACAACACCAGAGTGGTTTCGTCAAAAAAACCGCTGAAGTCCTGGATGCGCCGCATGCCCCCGGCTGACCCCCAGGGGCGCGGCAGGATGTCGCCGTGGTCCAAGACCCCCTCGTAGGAGTAGCCCAATTGCACCCCCCAGCGCCGTCCATCCCCAAAATAACGTTCGATTTTTTGGTGGTGGTAGGCCACGTTCACCATGATCTCGGTGATGCCATGGCGTGCCAGGTGCTCGATCAGGTACTCCATCAGCGGTTTGCCCAGAATCGGCACCATGGGCTTGGGTAAGTCCTTGGTCAAGGGCCGCACGCGGGACCCTTGTCCCGCCGCCAGAATCATTCCTTTTGCCATTTGTTTTCCAAATTCCCAATCAGGTTTGCCGTATTCAACACGCCGCATAACCCGTGGGATTGGCCTGTTGCCACCGCCAGGCATCTGCACACATCGCAGCCAAGTTGCGCTCCGCGCGCCAGCCCAGCAATTGAAAAGCAAGCGTGGGGTCCGCATAACAAGATGCAATATCCCCCGCGCGGCGCGGCGCGATTTGGTAAGGCACGGGCCGGCCACTGGCTTCCTCAAAAGCTGCCACCATGTCCAGCACGCTGTATCCAGTACCCGTACCCAGGTTGATAGCCTCGCACCGGGGCCCCTGCTGCAAATACTGCAAGGCCTTGACATGGCCCAAGGCCAAGTCCACCACATGGATGTAGTCCCGCACACCGGTGCCATCCGGCGTGGCGTAATCATTGCCCCACACATTCAGGTATTCGCGCCGACCGACCGCCACCTGGGCCACATAAGGCATCAGGTTGTTGGGAATACCCCTCGGGTCCTCTCCGATCCAGCCGCTGGCATGTGCCCCCACCGGGTTGAAATAACGCAATATCGCCATGCGCCAAGCCGGATCGCCCCTGAACACATCGCGAAGCATGTCCTCAATCACCAGCTTGGTCTTGCCGTAGGGATTGGTGGCAGACAAGGCATGGGATTCTGGGATCGGCAATTGGCAAGGATCGCCATACACCGTCGCGGATGAACTGAAGACCAGTGTTTTCACACCACACTCCCCCATTGCCTCCAGCAAACGCACCGTGCCCACTACATTGTTGTCGTAGTAGTTCAGAGGCTGACTCACCGACTCGCCCACCGCCTTGAGCCCCGCAAAATGAATGACCGCCGTCGCACCGCATGCGCGGATGGCCGATGCCACAGCATCGCGGTCGCGAATATCGCCCTGAACAAAGTGCAGCTTTTTGCCCGTGATGCGTTCGACACGCTTCAGGGACTCGGACTGGCTATTGCATAGATTGTCGAAAACGGTGACATCCATGCCTGCGTTGAGCAATTCCACGCAGGTGTGGGACCCTATGTAACCCGCACCGCCCGTAACAAATACCATTTACCAACCTCCACAGCCTTGTATTGCTGCGAGTTTAGCTTGCGCTTTGAACGCCTTGGCGACTGCGATCAGTGCTTGCCTTTCAATCCGCCCATTAGTCCATATGGACTATATGCAAGGGATAACCCTATCCATAGAATCCAGCAACAAGCAACGTTCTGCTCTGCACCTTCACCCCCGAGGAACTACATGAGATTTCTCAAATCGCTTTCGACCATTGCGGCAATGACTTTGCTTTCGTCAGCCGCAATGGCTGCAGCACCCAACTTGATTGTTAACGGTGGATTTGAAGCATCCACATTCAGCGGAGCATTCGACACCTACTCTGCCGGGTCTGGCTTGCTCACCGGCTGGACCATCAATGAAGGTAGCGTAGACCTCATCCATACGTATTGGACACCCGCATCTGGCTCCTACAGCTTGGATTTGAGCGGCAATGACGATGGCGTGATTTCTCAAAGCTTCGCGACTAACGTGGGGCAGCATTACAGGGTTTCGTTCAGCATGGCTGGTAATCCAGACGATCCTACCGACGCCACGAAGACGATTCAAGTTGGATTGAGCCAGCAACCTTTGTACTCATTTAATACCACTGGACACACCCGATCCAACATGGGGTGGGCCGCAAAAAGTTTTGACTTTATTGCAACTGGCAATGTGAGCAAACTGCATTTTTCTGGGACCCAGGAATCAGCCTATGGCGCCGCACTGGACAACATTTCTGTGACGGCAGTTCCAGAACCAGAATCCTATGCACTGCTGTTGGCGGGGTTGGGTGTGATCACTACCCTTAGCCGTCGCCGCACACGGTCATCGATAGAACGAGGAGAAATCCAATGAACAGAACTCAATTCGCCATATTCTGCCTTTCAGTTGCCTCATGTTTCTCGCAGGCAATCGCAGCGAACTTGGTGACCAACGGCGATTTTGAATCCATCGAAAATACCAGCCGGGCCGTTCAAACGTTTGGTAGCAATTCCCAAGATTTAACAGGGTGGATTGTCGGTTTGAATAGTGTTGATTTGGTTAGCAATTCAGTTTGGAATTCGGCAAGCGGAAGTTACAGCCTCGACTTGAACGGCACCAAAAAAGGGGAAATTCATCAATTCATCAATACCGTCAATGGCCAACACTATCAATTGTCATTTGACTTGGCTGGCAATTTTTCCGATGGTTTAGCGATCAAAACACTGTCCGTCAATTTAGGACCCAACGGAATTTATAAATTCGACACGCGCGGAAAGAGTGCTTCGAATATGGGCTGGACACACTACACAAGCACCTTCGTTGCACTGAGCAACAGCACCACACTGTCTTTTCTAAGTAATGTGCGTGGGAATGCGGGCCCTGCATTGGACAACATTGCGGTAACCGCCGTTCCAGAGCCAGAAACCTTTGCCATGTTGATGACTGGTCTGGGTTTGATGGGTGCTATTGCGCGCCGCCGAAACAAAACGAGAGCCTAACCAAGCGAGCGCAAGCCGTTGTGACAGAGAGGGGATTGCACCGCACTCCCCTTTTTTATTTATGGATTACCCCACAACCCAAGCTTCCAATTGTCACAAATTGTCACAAATTAGCCCCCCAACTCACCCACATGGGGGATAGGCCAAGTCCCCAATACTCACTACCATCGCCCACTCCTGCCTTCCCTTAGAACCACCCCCAAATAGCTTAGCGATATTCTTCATGGCATTTCTGCCCTCCTTGTCTCCTGAAAATCTGCATCACTACCATCGCGTTGTCACGCACTCGGTGGAGGTGCGCAGCCATTTTGATGCGCTCGTGTGGTTGCAAGGTGATATGCAACATTACCTGCCGCACGACATCATGATCGCAGCCTGGGGCAACTTTGCAGACGGAGCGGTTCAACACGACATCATTTCCGCAATGGCGGGAGTTCGTTCGCACAGCTCCCACCACGAAGCCCTCACCCCCATGCTTCAGCAATTGTTCGCGCGGTGGAACGAGTGTGGCAAAAAGCCGTTCAACATCAAGGCGGGCGAAAGTGGATTTCTACCTGAAAACACCGAGTTACAGTGCGCCCTGGGTAGTGCTTTGCAACAGATGCGCTCTGCCATGGTGCACGGCATCAATGACGAGCGGGATAGCCACGACTGTCTGTACGTAACCTTAAGTGCCAAAAGCCAGCCTGATGACTCCGCCCGCGGAACCATGGCGATGGTCCTGCCTTACATTGACATCGCTCTGCGGCAAGTCAAGCATCTGCCACATCAGGCGCACGTACAGATTAATGCCGCAGACCCCGGCGATTCACGCTTCTTTGCCGAGCATGACTTGACCGACCGCGAAGTGGAAATATTGCAATGGGTGGCACTGGGCAAAACCAACCCCGAAATCGGCAGCATCCTCGAAATCAGCGCATTTACGGTCAAGAACCATATGCAGCGCGTCTTCAAAAAACTCGACGTCACCAACCGAGCCCAAGCCGTATCCAAAATCACGGCATTCCCAAGCAATGTCTAAGAGCCAAGGTACATTGGCTCCAGCGAGCTTGCACAAACGCCCAGAACAGGCATCGTTGGGCAAAGACAACCTGCTGAGCATTTTTGAAATTGCACTTTGCCCAGGGGCATTGGTAGCTTCACTGTGGAGCGCAGCCTATTGGTTCGAAGGCGAAATACCACCTCCCTATCTCATCCTTGCAGTGCTGGTGTTCGCACTCACCTTCCCCGGAAAAACCCGGCTACAGTCTTCATTTTTTACGGTACTCACTGACGTTGCCGTCAACTGGTTATGGATTGCTGGCCTGTTGGGAGCCACCGGCATTGCGACAGGGTACTTTCGCGAGTTTTCTAGCCAAGCCCTTCAAGCTTGGCTTTGGGCGGCCCCATTGACCGAACTTTTGGCGTGCTTGGCATTGCGAGCACTGGCTCCCGCAGTGCTCCGACTGCAAGGCCCAATGCAGCGCGCCATTATTGTGGGAATGAACGAACAAGGAACAGCACTCGCCACCAAAATCAAAGGCGCCGCATTCTCGCGCATTGAACTCGCGGGGTTTGTAGACAGCCGTGACAGTGAACGCCTTGGCGCAAGCGCGGCCCACAAAATGATTGGGAAAATTGATCAACTCGCCTGTTTGGTCAAGACCAACCGGATTCAGCTGATTTACCTGTCGCTGCCCATGGCGTCCCAACCACGCATTCTGCAAATCCTGGATGAACTCAAAGACACTACGGCGTCCATCTATTTTGTGCCGGACATGTTTATTACCGACCTCATTCAGGGGCATCCTGGATCTGTATGTGGCATGCCCGTCATTTCGGTATGCGAAACTCCTTTCAGAGGTTTTGATGGCGCCATCAAGCGCATGAGCGATATTGTTTTTTCGTTTCTCATCCTCTTATTCATTGCGCCCGTACTCGTAGCCGTTGCTATCGCAGTCAAAATGGGATCGCCGGGTCCAGTGATTTTCAAGCAACGGCGTTACGGTCTGGACGGCGAAGAAATCCTGGTTTACAAATTTCGCTCCATGACCGTCACCGAAGATGGCGGCACCATCTTGCAGGCGCAAAAAGATGACAAGAGAATCACCCCGCTAGGCGCTTTTCTGCGTAAGTCTTCGTTGGATGAACTGCCCCAATTTGTGAACGTACTCCAAGGGCGCATGAGCATTGTGGGGCCGCGCCCCCACGCAGTTGCACACAATGAGCTGTATCGCAAACTGATCAAGGGCTATATGGTTCGCCACAAAGTCAAACCCGGCATTACCGGCTGGGCCCAGGTAAACGGATTCCGTGGCGAAACAGAGACATTGGACAAAATGCAGGGCCGGATCGATTTTGACTTGGACTACCTGCGCAACTGGTCATTGCAGTTGGACATACGCATCATCTTCAGAACCATTCGCCTGGTCATCAAAGACCATAAGGCGTATTGAGCATGTGGACTCCATTGCATATTTGGCTGGCGACAACCGCACTGTCGGTGCTCGCCATGCCATACGTATGGGCTCAAAACACCCCACGCGTCAAAATCAATGCCAGCCACGCGATCCAGACTGACAGCAACCTTTTCCGGTTACCCGCCGCTGCCAACACCACCGCCCTGATAGGCAGGTCCAGTGCGGCTGAACAGATTGGAATTACCTCGCTAGGTATCAATTTCAATACGACGAAAAGTCTGCAAAAATTTGAACTCGACGCGAGCTTGGTAAATTACAACTACCAAAACTTCAGCCATCTCAATTTTTCTGCGCGCAACTACAACGCAGCTTGGCGATGGGCCCTCACTCCGCGACTCACTGGAACCTTCGCCAGTGACTTGAAGGAAACCCTCAATAGCTTTGCGGACTACCAGGGTTACAACGGAAACCAGCGTGCAGATACCAACACTCGCTTTGATGTGCTGTATGAACTAGTCAGTCCCTGGTTCTTGCTCGGTGGTGTCTCCCAATCCAAACAGGTCAATCAGCAAGCGGTGGTAGCGGGAGGTGACTACAGCAGCACTTCGGCAGATTTAGGTTTCCGTCATGTATTTTCCAGTGGAAGCGCCATCTCCTACGTTGCGAAGGCGGCCAATGGCAACTACCTGAATCGCGTGGTTCCGTCCGTTGGCTTCTACGACGATAGCTTCAAACAAATTGACAACGCCTTGCGGCTGCAGTGGATATTGAACGGCAACAGCACCGCCAATATCCACCTGACCCATGTCAACCGCACCCATCCCAACTACAGTCAACGCGACTTCAGTGGATTTAATACAGGCTTCAACATCGACTGGGCCATCACCGGAAAATCGGTCTTAGGTGCCAGTTACACCCACGAACTCGGCAGCTACGCTACAGCCACCAGCAACTACAGCCTAACTGACCGCATCACTTGGGGACCGGTGTGGCATATCAGTCCCAAAACCCAGCTAGGGTTACGCCACACATGGGCACAAATCGACTACCTGGGTTCACCGAATACCATAGCCAATAGCCCGCGTCGCGACATTACCCGGGACACCAGCTTGACCCTCAGCTGGCAGCCATACCAGCAACTTGCAATCAATGCGTCTCTGCAAAGTAAAACCCGTGGGTCCAGCCAAACGGGATTGGACTATGACAGCAGCATCGCAACACTCTCCGCCCAACTCAGCTACTAAACCAGTGACAGAAATCTCATGTTAATAAGCCCCACCTCCATCCGCTTGGCGCACACCGTACTGGCCACCACTCTTTGGGTCGGCGTGCTAGGTCTATCGGCCTGCGGCAACAAAGACGACAAAAAGGTCGCAACCCAAGTAGCCGCCAAAGTTGGATCTGAAGAGATCTCAGTTCACCAAATTAACCAAATCCTGAGCCGAGCCAACACAGGCAATGCAACACCACAAGCCGTGCAAAAAATGGGCCGTGACGTGCTGGAGAAACTCATCGATCAGCAGTTGGCGGTTGAACAGGCGACTGAGAACAAATTACATCGATCCCCCGAGGTGGTTGCCCAAATCGAAGCCGCCCGTCGGGACATATTGGCTCGCGCCTACATTCAGCAAGTCACCAGTGCATTGCCCAAACCCACGGCGGAAGAAAACAAAAAATACTTCACAGAGCACCCCCAGCTATTTGTGGAACGCCGCATTTTTAACGTGCAGGAAATTGTCGCAGAACCCAGCACAGGTACATCCGAACAACTGCGCGGATTGGCATCCACAGGCAAATCGATGGAAGACATAGCAGCCTGGCTCAAAGAGAAAAACATTCCGTTCAATGGCGGTAGTGCCACACGGGCGGCGGAGCAAATTCCCATGGAAATTCTTCCCACGGTGAGTGCCCTGAAAGATGGGCAAACTACAGTGCTAGAGTCACCGCAAGGCATCACGGTATTGCGCTTGGCATCCTCACAATTTTCACCTGTGAACGAAGCCGCCGCCCGACCACGCATTGAACAGTTTTTGACCAACCAGCGCGCAAGCGAAGCGGTGGCAGCCAACATCAAGCAATTGCGCGCCGTCGCCAAAATCAGCTACATGGGCGCCTTTGCCAAGCCCGAGGGTACAGCCACTGAGGCCAGTCAGCCTGCCGCTGTAGCAACGCCCCCGACGGCGGCCTCCGCTGACCAAACCAAGAGCGCCATCGAAAAGGGCATTGCAGGGCTCAAATAGGGGCCCGGCGACGGCGACCCAGGCCCATACAGTCCGACTTTTACATCACCACTTTCAACTCTGGACCGCACCGTAATGACCCAGCATTTTTTTAACGCTCCATTTGCTCGCCTAAGGTACATTCTGGCAGCCGCGTGTAGTGTATTGGTGTGCCTTGCCATTCAAGCCCCTGCATTTGCACAGGCCAAGTCAGACTACCCGCTGGGGGCAGGCGATACCATCCGGGTTCAGGTTTTCCAAAACCCTGACCTCACCATTGAAACCCGCGTTTCCGAAAACGGCGTCATTACTTACCCATTGATCGGTGCTGTGAATTTGGGTGGACTACCGATTGCCGCTGCGGAACAGAAAATTGCCGACGCCCTGCAAAGCGGTGGATTCCTGAAAAAACCCCAGGTCAACATTTCACTCCAGCAGATACGAGGCAACCAAGTATCGGTGCTGGGCCAGGTCGCGCGTCCCGGGCGCTTCCCATTGGAGACGGCGAGCACCCGCCTGAGCGACATGCTGGCCAGTGCTGGCGGTGCCACGCCGGGGGGGGACGATATCGCTATCGTCACAGGAGTGCGTGCCGGCCAACCGTTTCGTAAACGAATCGATATTCCATCTCTCTTTTTAACCGAAGGGCAGGAAGGCGATATTGTTCTGCAAGGTGGAGACACCGTCTATGTACACCGAGCACCGGTGTTCTACATCTACGGTGAGGCCCAACGCCCTGGTGCATTTCGTATTGAGCGTGAAATGACAGTGATGCAGGCCCTGGCCCAAGGCGGCGGTCCCACTGCACGGGGAAGTGAAAAGCGTCTACGCTTGCATCGAAAAATAGCCAATGGCAGCCTACAACAGATCGAGCCGGAGTTGACCGATCCGGTCCTCCCCAATGACGTTATTTACGTCAAAGAAAGCATATTTTAAATAGCGCCTGCGACCCGAGCCATGACACTTCAACAATTTCTACTCATCCTGCGCGCACGCTACCGGATGGCATTGCTCATCTTTATCGTCACCGTGGCCACCACGGTACTTGTCAGCCTTCTACTGCCCAAACAATACACCGCAAGTGCCGCCGTGGTGGTGGACGTTAAATCACCCGACCCAGTCAGTGGACTGATGCTGCAGGGCATGATGGCCCCCGGTTATATGGCCACGCAAATTGACATTATCAACAGTGATCGGGTCGCCAAGGCTGTGGTCAAACTGCTGCACATGGAACAAAGCGCTGCCATTCGGAAACAGTGGCAGGAAGATGCCGAAGGCAAAGGCCAACTCATCGACTGGCTCGCCAATTTGCTACAAAAGAAATTGGACGCTAAGCCTTCGCGCGAAAGCAATGTCATTAACATCAATTACACCGGATCCGACCCCGATTTTGCTGCTGCCGTCGCCAATGCGTTTGCGCAGGCCTATATCGATGTCAATCTGGATTTGCGTTTGGCTCCGGCACGCCAGTACGCCACATTTTTCGAAGAACAAACCAAAGCCGCTCGCGACAAGTTGGAAGCTGCGCAGCAAGCGTTGTCCGCGTACCAACAGCAAAATGGCATCACCTCGACCGATGAACGGCTTGACTTTGAAACAGCCAAGCTCAACGAGACCAGTAGCCAACTCACCGGCGTGCAAGGTCAGACTACGGATAGCCAAAGCAAGCGTAAAAGCACCAAAGCCGACACGGTGTCCGAAGTCATGCAAAGCCCGCTGATCAATGGGCTCAAAGCGGACATTGCACGCTTGGAGGCAAAACTCACTGAAAGCAATATCAACCTGGGTAAAAACCACCCTCAAACTCAGCGTTCGGAGTCTGAATTGGCCACTCTCAAATCCCAGTTGGAATCGGAGACACGCAAGATCACAAGCTCCATAGAGACCACCTACCAAGTGAGTAAACAGCGTGAACAGCAATTGCAAGGTGCGCTGTCGAACCAAAAAATCAAAGTACTTTTACTCAATAAGCAGCGTGACGAGCTCAATGTTTTGCGCCGTGATGTGGAGTCAGCCCAACGTTCTTTTGAGGTGGTCAGCCAACGCGCAGCACAAACCAACATTGAAAGCCAAGCCAACCAAACCAATATTGCGGTACTCAATCCGGCGGTTGCGCCCTCCGACCCCTCCAAACCAAAGGTTCTTTTAAACATATTGGTCTCCATTTTCTTGGGCACCTTGCTGGGAATCGGATTAGCTCTGCTGTTAGAGCTAACCAACCGTCGCGTACGCTCGATTGAAGACCTGTCTAATGCCTTGGATATCCCCATACTTGGCGCCATCAGCTCCGCCGCAGGCATATTCAAAGCAGACGTCACCGGAGCCCGCACATGAACGCACCCGTTCCATCCGGCCTTGCGTCGACAGGCTCTGCTCGCTCCATCGGTGACATTTTGGTGGCTACCGGCCGCCTTAGCACCGAAGATGCCGCCCGTATTTTTGAACGCCAACAAAAAGACAAGGTGCAATTTGGCGAAGCCGCCTTGACCCTGAAGATATTGACCAAAGACGATATCGACTTTGCCCTGAGCAAGCAATTTGACTACGATTACCTCAGCGTCCAGGACACCAGTTTGAGCCCTGAGCTTGTCGCTGCATATAAGCCATTTAGTCGGGTTGGCGAAAATCTGCGTGCCGTGCGAAGCCAGCTGATGCTGCGCTGGCTCAGCAGCTACCCCATCCACAAGGTGCTCGCAGTAGTAAGTCCCGGCGCTTGTGAAGGCCGTAGCTTTGTAGCCGCCAATTTGGCCATTGTATTTGCGCAGCAAGGCCAACGAACCCTGCTGATTGATGGCGACCTGCGTGCCAAACCCCAGCGCAGCCAGCACGCTTTATTCAAATTGGGCAAAAGTGCGGGTCTATCCGGCATCTTGGCCGAGCGTGCAGCGCTAGAAACCGCACAACTGGTACCAGGTTTGCCCAATTTGGCGGTGCTGCCAGCGGGCGCCGTACCACCTAACCCACAAGAATTATTGGGGCGCCCAGGTTTCAGCCAAATGCTGCTTACTGCCAGTGGTCAATTTGACGTGATTCTGATCGACACGCCCTCCGGTTCCGCCTATGCAGATGCAGAGATCATTGCATCCCGCGCAGGCGCCGCGCTGATAGTGGCACGAAAAAACAAAAGCCTACTCCCCCAAACTACCTTGATGGCTCGCCGACTGCAAGACAGTGGTGTGTTGCTGGTGGGCACTGTACTAAATGACGCCTGAAGTGGCGCTAGAAATTTTGTGAATACCTACACTCCCAAAATATACCGAGGTAAACCTACACTACGGGCCGAGCTGCTTGTCTGGCTACCCATCATTGTCGGGCTGACCGTGCTGTATGTTCCTAGCCTGTATAGCCTGTTCACCGGGATCTGGCGTCAAGACGAGCAGATGCATGGCCCCATCGTATTGGGCATTTCAGTCTGGCTGCTGTACCGCAACTGGGCTGCCATGGAGCTGGCCGCCTATGACCGGAGCAGCAATAATTGGGGCTGGCCAATGTTGGCAGTTGGCCTGCTGCTATACGCATTGGGGCGATCACAAGACATTCAGATGTTTGAAATTGGCTCAGCTATATGGCTGCTGGCCGGTTTATTGCTATTGCAGCGTGGCGTGGCTGCGTTCAAGGTGCAGTGGTTTGCGCTGTTCTTCATGTTGTTTATGGTGCCGCTCCCTGGTGCGGTTGTGGACACTGTAACCATGCCCATGAAAATGGCGGTATCGTATGCTGCCGAGCACGTGCTTTTTTGGGCGGGCTACCCCATAGGGCGCAATGGCGTTATTTTACAAATTGGCCAGTACATGCTGCTGGTGGCCGACGCCTGCGCGGGTTTGCATACCTTGCTCACACTGGAAGCGCTGGGCTTGCTCTACCTGAACATTGTCCGACGTGATTCGTTTTTTAGAAACGTGGGCTTGGCCACACTGATTATTCCCATCTCATTTACCGCCAACGTCATCCGGGTTATGACGCTCAGCCTGATTACATACCACTTTGGTGACGAAGCCGGTCAGGGCTTTTTGCATGGATTTGCGGGCATGGTGCTGTTTTTAAGTGCGCTGCTGCTCATCATCTGCTTTGACACCGCTCTGCAAATCTTTGAAGCGTTCCGCCTACGCCAGGCCACACTGGCACACGCAAATTAATCACCATGCAAGAACAAACCAAGTCTTGGGCACTTGCCATTCTCATGCTTAGCGCCGCACTGACGGGATGGGCACTGCAGCCCCGCGCCCTTATGTCCGACCAGCACGGCAAAGTTGCGCTGGCCCAACTCATCCCCACTGAGTTTGGCGACTGGAAAGAGCTGCCACAAACCAGCCGCCAAATCGTCAACCCCCAGCAAGCCGCTATCCTGGATGCCATCTACTCCGAGACGCTTTCTCGGGTGTACGTGAACACCAGTGGCACAACCGTCATGCTGTCCCTGGCCTACGGCGCGAACCAGTCCCGAGACCTGCAGATTCATCGTCCTGAAGTCTGCTACTCCGCGCAAGGCTTTCAAATCATCAGCACCCAAAAAACCAGCATCCACACCGGCGTGGGTGACATCCCTGCCATGCACTTGGTGGCCAAGCTGGGGCAACGCAATGAACCTATCACTTACTGGGTGCGCATTGGCGAAAAAGTGGTGCGAGGCAACTTAGAACAAGGCTTTGCCCGCTTGGGCTACGGACTCAACGGCATGGTGGCTGATGGCATATTGTTCCGCGTCTCCAGCATCTCCGCAGAGACCGACAGGGCCCACGCAACACAAAAGCAATTCATCGGCGACCTGCTCAACGCCTCACCGGAACCCACGAAAACATACCTTCTAGGCAAGGCCGCGTCCTGAGATGAAAGCTGGCATACCCCCGGCCGAACGCGAAGAACACTCCGCCCCCCTCGTCTCAGTCATCATCGTCAACTACAACGGCTTGCGTTTCATGGAGGAGTGCATCCAGTCGCTCGACCATGCTTTTGACAAATATCGCATTGAAATTGTCGTGGTAGACAATGCGTCATCCGATGGCAGTCAAGACTGGTTACGTACGCGGCAAGATATTGTTTACATAGAGTCCAAGGAGAACACCGGGTTCACCGGGGGCAATAACCTGGGGGCCTCGCACGCCAGGGGAAGTCGGTTTCTTTTCATCAACAACGACACTCGGACCATCAGCCAGCTAGACCCATTGGTCAACCTACTGGACAACCCCCACGTAGGTCTGGTCGCCTGCCGTCTGCAATACGGCAACCAAAGCCAACAATTTTCTTTCGGGTTTGACCACCGCCCCATCCGCATCGCCCTGTCGTGGCTGGGGGTCGAAAAATGGCACATGCTGCCCAGCATATTTCGCCGCTTGGAAACAAATCCCGCAGCCTATTTGCAAGACCACTCTAACCTCGGATGGGTCTCTGGCGCATGCTTTGCAATGCGGGCTACCGACTGGGCTGCGCTCGGAGGATTTGACACTGGCTTCTTCATGTACTGCGAAGACGTAGACCTCTGCATGCGCGTTCGTCAACGCGGCCTACGCGTCGCCTACATTGCCAATTGCCAGGTCATTCACTACGAAGGGGCAGGCAAAGCCTGGATAGGCCAGGCCGCCCTGAAGCGCACCGTACGCTCCTACCAAATTTTTACGCAAAAACACTACGGCTCGACGGCAACCACCTTGCTATCCCTATGGCTAGGCGGACTGTTTTTACTGCGTTCTGCTGCTTTTGGCATCCTCTCCTTTTTAGACAGTGGCAAGAGCGCCGTTCGCCAAGAGAAGGCCGCAGGGTTTTGGCAAGCCGCGACGCTGTTGCTCACATCCCTTGCGCCCTCAGCGACGCGCGCCCCCAACCCATGAGCAAAGCCAGACTCTTGGTGATCGCACTGGTGTTGCTCACCCTGCTCAGTTCATTTATAAAAACATTATTTGGCACCGTAGGGTTGCCCAACGTCATGCCAGCGCTACGCGATCCGTTACTCGTAGGAATGGCTTTTTATGGCGTAGGCCAATTGGACTTTTTCACTTCACGCAAATGGACCTTACTACTGGGAACCACCGTTGGATTTGTAGTGCCCTACCTGTTTGTAGCCATGCTGGAAGACAGGGCCATCGTTGGGTTTTATTACATTCGCATCTACCTACTTCCCTTCCTATTCTTTATCGGCACTCTGGGCATATTCAACAGTACCGAGCGAAGCGATCTGCCACGCGCTCTCCTAAGGTTCTTCATCCACTGGAATAACCTGCTCTTTGCCATAGCTGCCGCTGTATACGCGCTACTCCAAACCGTGCCATCCATACGCACCACGCTGTTCGGACCCGACCTACTGCCTAGCGCTTGGTACATATCTGGTGGAACATGGATGCGCATGGGCTTGCCATTGTCTGGCCCCAACACACTTGGCCTAGTTTTTGCACTCAATGCGTTTCTCTTCTTGGGTATCTTGCTTACACAAAAGACGCTGCTGCTGCGACTCCATATCAGCCCCCGCACCATACTTTTTAGCGCACTGCTCGCCGTCGCAGGGCTACTCTTGTCCTTTTCACGCAGCAGTTTGTTGCTGCTATTCGTGGCGGTCCCTCTGTTTATGTTGACCCCGGGTGCAATGACATTTACCAAGTTCTTAAAAGTCACCTTTGGGGGCTTGTGCATGCTAGGCCTTCTATTGGTATTGGCCCTGGTTGTCGACGAGGCAAGCAACGGATTTATCACCCGCTGGGTGGTTCTCAATACGTCACTCAGTGACCCATCTATGGTGGGTCACTTTCGCAGCATTGCTGACGCCATGGACAAGTTGCATGAGTACATGCTGTGGGGCTACCCCAAAGGCACGGTAGGACCCAAGGCCATCATGTTCACAGGCATCGCCAACAACGTAGAAAACAGCTTTCTGGCAGTCATCTACGACATGGGGCTATTTTTGGGCGCCCTATATGGTTTGGCCGTAGCCGCCCTGTTTGCCACTGGCTACCGAAACCGCCTGCAACTGATTCTGCTGGTGAGTTTTTTCCCGCCTTGCTTCTTACTGCCCTATGTCTTTGAAGCCGACGCGCTGATCTATTTGGCCTTTGTCTACCTCGCTCTGGGTGCACTACTCTCAGACCACGCAGAACAAAAAGCAACTGCACCACGACGAAGCTACGCGCTTCATCCCGCGTAAGACAACGACGTATGAAGATACTTTTGCTTGCGCCCTTCCCCTACGGAACGGCATCGGGTCAAGGCGGTGCTACGGTTTGCTTCAAAGCACTCAAGGCCCTGGCCGCGCAACATGAGGTACATGTACTTTGTTTTTCCACGGGCTCTGAAAATGACCACGCGGCAGTCATTGAAATGGGAAAATACGCCAAAAGCGTACAAAACGTGCTCCTTCGCGTGAGCAAATGGAAAGTTTTTCAAGCCAAGCTGCGCAGTGTGTTTATGCCAACACCAGAGCATGCAATCTACTTTGAGTCGGGTGAATTTGAAAATGCCCTGAAACAGTCTCTGCACTTCATTGCACCCGCTCTGGCAATGACCCAGTTTCCCCAGATGGCCCAGTACCTCGCGCTTTGCCGCGGCATCACCACAGTGCATGATGTTCAAGACGCATTCTCGGTATCCTGGTATCGCCGTGCCCAAACTGCTCCTAAGGGCGCACGCCGGTGGTATGCCCTGAAACAGTGGCGCAACTGGGTGCACTACGAGTGCCTGCACTACCCCCTGGCCACCCAGTGCTGGACCCTCAGCGAACAAGATCGCTATGGTCTCACCGCCTTCGCACCCCGGCTCAGCGCTATCAGCATGGGGTTGCCTCTGACCGACCAGTTCGCCGCCGCAAAATCCACCAGCAACGGCAAAGTCGGGTTCATTGCCTCGTTCGGGCATCCTCCCAACCTGGAGGCGATGGAGTTTTTAATGCACCACATTGCCCCCCTTGTGTATGCCAGGCTACCGCATGTGGAATTTTTGATCGCGGGACGTGAACCGCCGCAAGGCTGGGTACAAGCCGCGCCTGCCAATATCAAATTCATCGGTTACGTTGCGTCGCTGCAAAATTTTTATGACAGCTGCGATCTCATCATCGCCCCCCTGATGTCTGGAGGGGGCGTCAAAATCAAAGTAGCGGAAGCGCTTTGCTTTGGCAAGGCCCTGGTCACAACCCCGGTGGGGGCCGAAGGCATACCTATTGAAAACGGGGTGCACTGCCTTGTCGAAGGCGATCCCACCCGATTTGCCGACGCCGTGTGCAAACTGATGGCATCAGCACCGGAGCGAGACCGCTTGGCCACAGCCGGCGTGGCAATGGCCAGTCAGGTGTTCGCAACCAGCGCGTGGGCGAACCGCGCAAACCGCCAACTGCACCGCTTGGCGGAGTGTCAAGCCCTGGGCGCAAGCCATGACTGAGCAAAACAAATTCGGATCGGGCGTGCTGTGGGCGTATCTGCAGTCGTGGATAGCCCGAGGCATTACCACGGTGAGCTTCTTGGTTGTTGGCTGGCACCTTGGTCCAACCGAATTTGGACTGTTTTCTGTTGTTGCAGCCACCTTGATGCTCGCCGAATTGCTCTGTGAACAAACCCTGTCGCAGACGGTGGTTCAGCTGGGAAAAATCAATACAGACAACCTGTCCGCCGTCTTTTTCATCGGCCTTGGCGGCGGCTTGGTTTTTGCCTGCGCCTTAGGTTTAGGTGCCAATCAAATTGCCGAATTCTTTTCTGCGCCAGAGCTGGCGAATCTGCTGCAGGCCGCCGCGCTGTGTCCGGTGTTGATCGGACTTTCCGCAGTACCCATAGGTTTGTTACGCCGAGACCTTGCGTTCAAGGTACTTGCCCAACGCACCGTGCTCAGCAGCGGCATTTCCTCGGCGCTGGGTATTGCATTGGTTATCACAGGCTTCGGTGCCTGGGGCTTGGTCCTTCAAGCCATTTTGTATTACGCGATAGGGCTGGCCGTTCTTTGGCGACATTGTCCCTGGCGACCTGCCCGCGGTGCCCACCTGTATGCCATGAAAGACGTCGGGAAACTGGCGATATGGAACACGGCCAACAAGTTTGCGGACTTCGCAGAGACCCGGGGCATTGAGCTCCTGGTGGGCAGCATGGGCGGCATGCAAGCATTGGGCGTGTTTGCCTTTGCCAACAAATTGGCGCAAACAGCTTTTCAAACCATCTCGTCTCCCGCCCTGGAGGTCGTTTTCGCTGAAGTGGCGCGGCACAAGGAAACAGAGGGCATCCGACAGGCCGTCCGCAACGGACAGCTCATCATTGCCACCGTGCCGTCCGGTTTCATGTTGGGTTTGGCTTGTATTGCAACGCCTCTCTTGACACTTCTGTACGGAGACCGTTGGGTTGCTGCAGCAGAGCCTCTTTCCATTTTGTCCATCGCTTTTATGGCGCGGGGCTTGCTCTACGTTTTGGGGTCCGCGTTGCTTGCCCTCAGTGCATCACGCACAACGACGCTGATTGCGTCTTTGCGCGCGGGGCTAACGGTCACCTTTTGTTACCTGGCCTTGCGCCAAGGTGCCCAAGCCAGCGGTGCGGCTTGGAGCTTTCTGGTATCTGCGCTGCTGGTAGCCCCCATCTCTTCAGTCGTTTTATCCCAAAAAATAGGTGTATCCGTGAAAGCTCTCGTCGCAGTCCCTTTGAAAGTATGCATTGCTTCCCTCGCAGGAATTGCCGTCATGCGCGCCGGGCGTTTGGTTGGTGACGGTGCAATCGCCACCATTGCCTTTGCGGTGCTGGCAGGCATGTTTTTCTTGTGGATGGTCCTTGTACTCAATGCAGGTTTGATTGCACATAGCCTCAAGAGCGCCAACCAAATGGGGCCCGTGGGCAAGCTTTTGCACGTGATCTACAAGGCAGCCCGCCAGTTACTGGTGCTCAGAGAGTGGTTGCGTCTGATCTGGTTTGAAATGACGCTCAGGATGTCTGCGTATGTGCACCGTAGCAAGAGCCACACTGCGTGCAATGTCCTGTTAGTACCAGCGGACACTTCGGAACTGGATGGATCTTTAGGAGATCAGGCTTTGCTTCTAGGCTTTGGCACGCTGAGAAACGCCAACACCCTCAAGTTCGTGGTGTCAGAGACGTTCCGAACCAGCGAAGTTTTTTCGTCCATCCGTTTTATCCGCGCTTGGAGTGGTGTCTGGGCCGGCTGGATTTTGGGAAAACAAATCAGAACAACAAAAGAGCTCTATGTCATTGGCGCGGACGTCATGGACGGCTACTACAGTTCCGCAGTCAGCCGACAACGTTTGATTCTTGCCCGTGTTTTCAGCCAAGCCAACCGGAGTTGCGGGGTGCTGAGTTTCAGTTTCAATGCAGCGCCTCATCCTGAGGTGGTCAAGGAATTCCAAAGCCTGCCGAAAATCGTCCGTATTTGTTTGCGTGATGCCGTGTCTTTGGAGCGTTTTGAACGATTGGTAGGGCGTCCCGCACAACTGGTCTCTGACTTGGCCTTTTTGGTGCACCCCACCGAAGCATCCGAAGTTGCCACCATCGTTAAGCCTTGGGTAAGCGCGCAACGGCAGTCTGGCCGACGCATTCTGGGCATCAACGTGAATCCTCAGGTGGTAGCCCATTTGGCGTCAGACACCGAACCCGCCATCGCCCGTAGCGTGGCGCAAGCCTGTGAAACCTTGATAAACAACAACACCAGCGTGGTATTGATTCCGCATGACTTCCGTCCGGGCTGTGCAGACTTGCGCGTCATGGGTCTGGTGTGGAAGAACTTGTCCGCCGCCGCACTGCGCAACGCCCTGCTTCTGGAAAAACCATTTACGGCGCAAGAGATCAAATCGGTATGCAAAGACTTCGATTTGGTGTTCAGCGCCCGCATGCATCTGGCCATAGGCGCTCTGTCGGTAGGGACACCCGTTTGCGGCATGCAATACCAGGGGAAATTTGCGGGACTTTTCCAGCACTTTGCCATGGGCAATGACATTTTCGTGGCTCCAGAAGATGCATTGGACCCGGAGCGCCTGGCAACATTCTTGACCCACCACTTAGACCAATGCAAGAGTTTGCAGCGGCAGATAGAGGGCAGGATTCACGCCGTGCGTGAACTGGCGCGATTGAACGCACCCCAGGCCAGCGTATGACGTACAGGACCGCCCCAACCGACGCGCCAGGCAAAAAAATTGGCATCGATTTCCATGTGTTCGACGGCAAATTTCAAGGCTCCCGCACCCATTTGTTGGGCATTTACGCCGAGATCGTGGTTTTGTGCCCCCACTTCCAGTTTTTCTTCTTTCTGGAACAAACCGAGGCGCTGGGCGCGATCTCCGCTTTCCAGCGCAGCAATGTCACCATTGTGCACATGCCGCATGCGAATCCGCTCGTGCGCTTGGCCTGGCAGCTACCCCGGCTGCGAAAGCAGTATCAACTGGACATTCTCCATACGCAGTATGTGTTGCCGCTGTGGCCCGCCAAAGGCAATGCCGTGACGATTCACGATGTGCTGTTTGAGCCTTTTCCAGAATTCTTCACACCACGCTTTGTGTTGCGTTCGCGCCTAATGATGCGGTGGGCTGCACGCCATGCGGATATTTTGTTCACCGTTAGCGACTACTCCAAGCAAGAGATTGCCAACCGCTACGGTGTAGAGGCCTGCGATATCAAGGTGGTGCACAACGCGGTGGACACGGCGCACTTTCACCCTGGTGATGAGGGACATGAATTCCTACACCCGCGTGGGCTGATAGCAGGTCAATATTTCATTACCGTAGGTCGCATTGAGCCTCGAAAAAACCACGCCAGCATATTGCGCGCCTACGCCCGATTGAAAGGCACCCCGCCGCCGCTGGTCATCGTGGGCCAGCGAGACTTTGGTTATAGCGATTTCGAAGCCACGCTATCTGCCATGCCGCCCAGCCACCAGGTGGTGCTGTTGGCGGATGTTGGCGACTTGGAGCTGCCCGCACTTTGTCGGCATGCACTTGCCTTCATATATCCGTCATTGGCCGAGGGCTTTGGCATGCCGCCGCTGGAGGGCCTTGCCAGTGGTGTGCCCGTCATCACCTCTGCCACCACGGCCATACCCGAGGTGGTGGGAGACGCAGCAATGTTGATTGACCCCACCAAGGTAGAGGAGCTGACCCAGGCACTGCAGCAAATCTGTACTGACAGTGATCTGCGAGCCCGTTTGATCAGCAAGGGACTCGCACGCGCACGTCACTACACCTGGAAAAAGTCTG
Source organism: Rhodoferax sp. (assembly GCF_030697375.1). Classification (GTDB taxonomy): domain Bacteria; phylum Pseudomonadota; class Gammaproteobacteria; order Burkholderiales; family Burkholderiaceae_C; genus Allorhodoferax. The sequence continues at coordinate 111,500 of NZ_JAUYQD010000004.1, forward strand.
CGCAGGTACAAGCGCACGCATTTCAACAGTACTTGGACGCCAACCCATGAAACGAAGTGCCGTCAAAGTGTGGTTGGCCGTGTTGCTGACAAGCTACTTTAGTGCAGCGTTTGGCAGCGACTATTTAATTGGAACCTACTATTTTCCTGGTTGGACCACAGGAGCCAAGGGGCTGGAGTTCCCTGTGCCCTGGCAACCGATCCAAAAATATCCAGAGAAAGAGCCGGCCCTTGGCTGGTATTCGGACAATGACCCGGCCGTGCTGCGGCAGCAAATCACCTGGATGAAGGAGAGCGGCATAGGATTTGTGGCCTTCGACTGGTATTGGGACGGCAAGAACACCTACCTGGAGCAGGCGCTCAATGCATTCAGGGCCTCTAAAACACCGGGGGACATGAAGTTCACCCTGCTCTGGGCCAACCACTACAAGTTTCCGGGGGGCATGCCGGAGTATCGGTTGATGGTTCGCTACTGGATTGCGCGTTATTTTTCCGACCCCGATTTTTTGAAGGTGGACGGCAAACCCGCTGTGTTTATCTTTGGCATAGATGCGTTTGCCGAAGCTGCCAAAACCATAGGGGTCAGTCCCAGTGAGCTGGTGAACGTTGCGAATGCAATGGCGCAGCAATCTGGCTTGCCTGGCATCTACTTTATCGGCGGCACGCCTGCGCTGGAGCATTGGGCCAATGGTGTAGCACCCGCGAGTGGGCTGTCGGCCCTGTCGGCCTACAACTACCACCGCGGGTATAGCGGTACAGCAGCCTCCGAAAACACCACCGGTGAAGGCTATCTCAGACTGGACAACGCTTACCGCCAAAACTGGCAGTGGCTGCTCAGCAAAGGCAAGCTTCCCTACGTCATACCGATGACTTCTGGTTGGGATATGCGCCCTTGGGGCGGAAGCAAAATTCCAAAAAACGATGCGTCCATTGCCTCACCCACGCAATTTGAAGCCCACTTGCGCGAAGCCAAACGCCTGATGGACGCCTACCCCGACAAAACCATGCGCATGGGTGTCATCTGCTGCTGGAACGAGTTTGGCGAAGGCTCGTACATCGAACCCACCCAAAAGGATGGGTTCAACTACCTGGAAAAAATCAAGAAAGTCTTTGGCACGCCATGACCCTGAGAAGTAAAACCCTACGTATCCTCGGCACCCGCGGCGTGCCTGCTGCCCATGGCGGCTTTGAAACCTTTGCCGAATATTTATCGCTCTATCTTGTCGCGAACGGCTGGCGTGTTGTGGTGTATTGCCAAGATGACGGTGTGGGCCCTGTCTTTGAAGACACCTGGCTAGGCGTAGAGCGGGTGCATATTCCGGTAGCACAAGACGGCCCCAAGGGCACCATTGTGTTTGACTGGCAAGCCACGGCCCACGCCGCCAAGCACCAGGACCTGTGCCTCACCCTAGGCTACAACACCGCCGTGTTTTGTGCGCTGCTGCGGCTCAAAGGCATCCCCAATCTGATCAATATGGACGGTATTGAGTGGTCGCGCAGAAAGTGGGGCCCGGTGGCCAAGCTGTGGTTTTGGCTCAATGACTGGGCAGGCTGCTGGCTGGGCAACCACTTGGTGGCGGACCACCCGCAAATCAAAGTGCACCTGAGCTCGCGTGTGCGGGCCCACAAAATCACCATGATTCCCTACGGTGCAGACGCTGTCCGCACAGCGCCCACCGGACCAGTGACCACCCTGGGCCTGGAGCCGGGTAAGTTTCTGACCGTGATTGCCCGCGCCGAGCCGGAAAATTCGCTCTTGGAAATAGTGAGCGGTTTTTCTGCCAAAGTACGCGGCATGCAGCTGGTGGTGCTGGGCAACTATGCCGAGGACAACGTGTACCACCGCGCCGTGAAAGCCGCCGCCAGCAGCGAGGTGCGCTTTGTGGGCGCCATTTACGACAAGACTGTGGTGCAGGCCCTGCGCTTTCACAGCGCGGCCTATGTGCACGGGCACCAAGTGGGCGGCACCAACCCGTCTTTAGTCGAAGCCTTGGGGGCAGGCAACGCCGTCGTCGCCCACGACAACCGCTTTAACCGCTGGGTGGTGGGGGACGGTGCCATGTATTTCAAAGACGCCCACAGTTTTTCCGACTGCATGGACACACTGATTCGACACCCCGACGCTTTGACCCGCTTGCGCCAGCACGGGCAAGCCCGTTACGGCGATGCATTCACCTGGGAGCATGTGTTGCAGCAATATGAATCTCTGCTTATTCACTATTTACCTTCTTAAATTTTCATTGAAATTGATAGCCCCCTCCGCTGATTGCTAGCGGGCCAGACGTCTAAAATACTCTCAAAACAAGGGCCTACACCATGACCATTCTCGTCACCGGCGGCGCCGGCTTCATCGGCAGCAACTTCGTACTCGACTGGCTGGCCCAGTCGAATGAAGCCGTCATCAACCTCGACAAGCTCACCTACGCTGGCAATTTGCAGAACCTGGCCTCCTTGGCCGGGGATACGCGCCATGTGTTCGTGCAGGGCGACTTTGGCGATGCTGCGCTGGTGGCGCAGTTGCTGCAACAGCACCAGCCCCGCGCGGTGCTGAACTTCGCCGCCGAGAGCCATGTGGACCGCTCCATTCATGGCCCCGGTGAATTCATCCAAACCAACATCGTGGGCACCTTCCAGCTGCTCGAATCGGTGCGAGCCTACTGGGGAGGCCTGGACAGCGACGCCAAAGCCGCCTTCCGGTTCTTGCACGTCTCCACCGACGAGGTCTATGGCTCCTTGTCCAAAACGGACGACGCGTTCACCGAGACGCATCGCTACGAGCCCAACAGCCCCTACTCGGCCAGCAAGGCCGCCAGCGACCACTTGGTGCGCGCCTACCACCACACCTACGGCCTGCCGGTGCTCACCACCAACTGCTCCAACAACTACGGGCCGTACCATTTCCCTGAAAAATTGATCCCCTTGATGATCGTCAACGCCCAGGCAGGCAAGCCCCTGCCGGTGTACGGCGACGGCCAGCAGATCCGCGACTGGCTCTACGTCAAAGACCATTGCAGCGCCATCCGCCGCGTGCTTGAAGCCGGCCTGGTGGGCGAGGTGTACAACGTCGGTGGCTGGAACGAAAAGCCCAACCTGGACATCGTGCACACCGTGTGCGCCCTCTTGGACGAACTCAAGCCCCGCGCCGATGGCCTGCCCTACCAGAAGCAAATCACCTATGTGACCGACCGCCCTGGCCACGACCGGCGCTACGCCATCGACGCCCGCAAGATCGAGAGCCAACTGGGCTGGAAACCCGCCGAAACCTTTGAGAGTGGCATCCGCAAGACGGTGCAGTGGTACCTGGACCACCCCGAATGGGTGGCCAATGTGCAAAGCGGTGGCTACCGCGACTGGGTCAGCAAGCAGTACGGCGCCGAGGCTGCAGCATGAAGATTTTGTTGCTGGGGCGCGGTGGCCAGGTGGGCTGGGAGCTGCAGCGCAGCCTGAGTGTGCTGGGCGAGTTGGTGGCGCTGGATTTTGATGCCACCCGTAACACGGACGGACTGTGTGGTGACTTCAGCGACCTGGGTGGCTTAGCCGAGACCGTGCGCCGTGTGCGGCCCGACGTGATTGTCAATGCCGCAGCCCACACTGCCGTGGACAAGGCCGAGAGCGAACCCGAGTTCGCCCGCACCCTCAACGCGCTGGCGCCCGGTGTGCTGGCCGCTGAGGCCGCCAAACTGGGGGCGTGGCTGGTGCACTACTCCACCGACTACGTGTTTGACGGCAGCGGCGACCAGCCCTGGCGCGAGACGGATGCAACCGCCCCTTTGAGCGTGTATGGCAGCACCAAGCTCGAAGGCGAACAAGCGGTGGCGGTCAACCCGAAACACCTGATTTTCAGAACCAGCTGGGTGTACGCGGCCCGGGGCGGCAACTTCGCCAAGACCATGCTGCGCTTGGCCACTGAGCGCGACGCGTTGACCGTCATTGACGACCAGATCGGTGCGCCTACGTCGGCCGAACTGCTGGCCGACATCACAGCGCATGCGATCCGAGCCGTCACACACCCCACAGAAGGACAGCCAGAACTGGCAGGTTTGTACCACTGTGTCGCCGGCGGCGAGACCAGCTGGCATGGTTATGCGCGTTATGTATTGGCGCAAGCCCAAGCGCTGGGGACCTCACTCAAGGCCGGCCCCGAGCAGGTGCAACCGACCAGCACCGCCAGCTACCCCACGCCGGCGCAGCGACCTTTGAATTCACGGCTCGACACCACACGGCTACAAAATGCATTTGGGTTGACCCTGCCGCACTGGCAGCAAGGGGTGGCCCGCATGCTGACGGAGATTTCAGGGAAACAATGAACATGACCAACACCACAACTGGCGCGACTCAACGCAAGGGCATCATCCTGGCCGGGGGCTCAGGCACGCGCCTGTACCCGGCAACCCAAGTGGTCAGCAAGCAACTGCTGCCGATTTACGACAAACCCATGGTTTATTACCCTCTGAGCGTGTTGCTGCTGGCGGGTATTCGGGAGGTACTGGTGATCTCCACCCCGCAAGACACGCCACGGTTTGAACAACTGCTGGGAGATGGAAGCCAGTGGGGCTTGCAGATCAGCTACGCCGTGCAGCCCTCTCCCGATGGACTGGCGCAGGCCTTCCTGATCGGTGAGAAGTTTTTGAACGGCGCCCCCAGCGCCCTGGTGCTGGGCGACAACATCTTTTACGGCCACGACTTTGCGGGCCTGCTGGAAAGCGCCAACACGCAAACCGTGGGCGCCACGGTGTTTGCCTACGCGGTGCAGGACCCCGAGCGCTACGGCGTGGTGGAGTTTGATACCGCAGGGCGCGCCATCAGCCTGGAAGAAAAGCCCCAAGCACCCAAATCGCGCTATGCCGTCACCGGCCTGTATTTCTACGACCGCCACGTGGTGGAGCTGGCCAAGCAGGTCAAGCCCTCGGCCCGGGGCGAGCTGGAGATCACCGACCTGAACCGCATGTACCTGGAGCAAGGCACGCTGGACGTGCAGACCATGGGCCGCGGCTACGCCTGGCTGGACACCGGCACCCACGAGTCCATGCTGGAGGCCAGCCAGTTCATCTACACCATCGAGAACCGCCAGGGCCTCAAGGTGGCCTGCCCCGAGGAAATCGTATGGCGCCAGGGCTGGATTGACGATGCCCAGCTGGAACAGCTGGCCCAGCCCTTGCGCAAAAACGGCTACGGCCAGTACCTGCTGCGCCTGTTGAACCAGAAGGTGTACTGATGCAAGTCACGCCCTGCGCCATCCCCGATGTGCTGCGCATTGAGCCCCGGGTGTTTGGGGACGAACGCGGCTTTTTCTTCGAGAGCTTCAACCAGCGCGCCTTCACCCAAGCCACCGGGGTGGACTTGCCCTTTGTGCAGGACAACCACTCCAAGTCGGTCAGGGGCGTGCTGCGCGGCCTGCACTACCAAGTGAACCAGCCCCAGGGCAAGCTGGTGCGGGTGGTGGCCGGGGAGGTGTTTGACGTGGCGGTGGATATCCGCCCGGAGTCACCCACCTATGGCCAATGGGTGGGCGAGATCCTGTCGGGTGCCAACAAACGCCAGCTCTGGGTGCCTCCGGGCCTGGCGCACGGCTTTGTGGTGTTGTCCGAGTCGGCCGAGTTCCTGTACAAAACCACCGACTACTACGCGCCGGAGTTCGAGCGCTGCATCGCCTGGGACGACCCCACGCTGGCCATTGCCTGGCCCGACTGGGGCCAAGCGCCGCAGGTATCGCACAAGGACGCCCAAGGCGCCTCTTTTCTTAGCCTGCGCTGACCCCGGCCTCCAGCGCGTCCACAAACATCGCGGCCACATCGAAGCCGGTCTGGTCGGTGATTTCCTGAAAACAGGTCGGACTGGTGACGTTGATTTCGGTCAATGAATCGCCAATCACATCCAGCCCCACCAGCAGCAGGCCGCGAGCGGCAAGAATGGGGCCTAGCGCCTCGGCAATGGTCCTGTCCGCCGCCGTGAGCGGCTGGGCCACGCCCTTGCCACCCGCGGCCAGGTTGCCGCGCACTTCGCCGCCCTGCGGGATGCGTGCCAGGCTGAAGGGCACCGGTTTGCCGCCAATGACCAGCACACGTTTATCGCCTTCGGCAATGGCGGGCAAAAATTTCTGGACCATAAGGGTCTGCGCACCGTCCTTGTTGAGCGTTTCGATGATGCCGCCCAGGTTGAGGCCTTCGTCGCGGACCCGGAAAATGCCCATGCCGCCCATGCCGTCCAGCGGCTTGAGGATGATGTCGCGGTGCTCGGCATGGAAACTGCGCACCGCGTCAGCATCCCGGGTCACCAAGGTCGGACCGATGAATTCGGGAAACTCCAGAATCGCCAGCTTTTCCGGGTGATCGCGCAGCGCACGGGGCTTGTTGAACACCTGGGCACCCTCGCGCTCGGCCTGCTCCAGCAGGTGGGTGGCGTAGAAAAATTCGCTGTCAAACGGCGGGTCTTTGCGCATCACCACCGCGCCGAAGTTTTTCACCGGCACCAATTCCGGAGTTTCCTGCGTGAACCAGAGATTCGCGTCGCCGGTGAGGGTGATGCGCCGCACCGTGGCCTGCACCACGCCGCCCCGTGCCCAGACCAGATGGCGCGGCTCGCAGGCCGCCACGTGGTGGCCGCGGCGCTGCATCTCGCGCATCATGGCAAAGGTGGTGTCTTTGTAGATCTTGAACGATTCCAGCGGGTCGGCAACAAACAGTATGTCCATGGGGGCTCACAAAAAAGAGGGGAATGGGGGTCGGCTCACCAATTACAGGCCCCAAGTGTCGCTGAACCTCAGCTAGCCGGGTGGATGCGGGGCTTTGCGCTTGCCATAGTGTTGCACCACCAGCGCCAGGGCGCCCGCCACCACGCCCCAAAAGGCCGAGCCCACGCCCGCCAACACCACGCCGCTCAGGGTCACCAGGAAGGTGATCAAGGCGGCTTCGCGGTGGTCGTCGTCTTGCAACGCCACGGTCAACGCACCACTGATGGTGCCCAGCAGCGCCAGCCCGGCAATGGCAGCAACCAGTTCCTTGGGAAAGGCGGTGAGCACGCCCGCAATGGCCGCACCAAACAGCCCGATAACCAGGTAGATAGCGCCGCAGGACACCGCAGCGGTGTAGCGGCGGGCCGGGTTGGCGTGGGCCTCCGGGCCCATGCAGATGGCGGCCGTGATGGCGCTCAGGTTGAGTGCAAAGGCGCCAAAGGGGGCCAGCAGCAGCGTGGCCACGCCGGTGAGGGTAATCACTTTGGAGATGGGAATACCGCCGTCGCCGCCCGCCGCGCGTTGGTCACCATAACCACAGGCCTGGATGGCCGCCACCCCCGGCAGGTTCTGCGATGCCATGGTGACAATAAACAAGGGCAAGGCCAGACTGACCAGGGCCGCCACCGAGAACACCGGGCTGATCCAGACCGGCATGGTCAAGCCAAATGCAATGTCAGCCCTCGCAAAACCTGCGCTAGCAGCTACGAAAACAATAGCAACCGCCAGGGTCAGCGGCACGGCGTAACGTGGCAAAAAACGTCGTCCCAGCAAGTAACTCAGCAACATGGTCAGCACCAGCGGGCCGGCGGTCTGCGCCGCAGCAAACCCCATCAAGCCAAACCGTGCCAGCACGCCGGCCAGCAAAGCCGAGGCCAGCGCCACCGGGATGCGGTTCATCACCCGCTCGAACCACCCGGTCCACCCCGCCAGCGTGATGAGCAGTGCGCAGACCATGAAGGCGCCCACGGCTTCGTGCATATTGAAACCACCTGCCATACCAGCCGTGGCCAGCACTGCCGCACCGGGGGTACTCCAGGCCACCATGACCGGCTTGCGCAGCCACAGCGAGGGCAGCAGCGTGCACAGCCCCATGCCCACGCCCAGGGCCCACATCCACGACGCCACCATCTCGGGCGTGGCGCCCAAGGCCTGCGCTGCCTGGAACACGATGGCCACCGAACTTGTGAAACCCACCAGCACCGCCACAAAACCGGCGGTCAATGCAGAGAGGCTGAGGTCTTTGAAAAAATGCATGGGTTTTTATGCGTTGGGGACAGAGCTACGCTTCGCTTCGGTCTGTCCCGCAAGAACACCCCTGATCAGTGGGGGACAGAGCTTGCCCGCTGCGCGTGGCTGCGGTCTATCCCCAAAGGTTTCAGATTTCAATTTTGGAGCCCAGCTCCACCACGGAATTGTTGGGCAGGTTCAGGAAATCGGCCGCCGCACTGGCGTTGTGGTGCATTTGCGCAAACAGCTTTTCACGCCAACGGGCCATGCCTTCGCCAATCGTGGGCACCACGGTGTCACGCGACAGAAAGTAGCTGGTGGACATGGCCTCCAGCTCGCACCCGCGCCCCTTGAGTTGTTGCAAAGCTTTGGGAACGTCGGGGTCGTTTTTGAAGCCGTAGTGGATCACGACCTGCCAGCAGTCGTGGCCCAACGCATCGATTTCCAACCGCTTGTCCAGGCCGATCCAGGGTGTCTCATGGTTGCGCACGGTCACAAACAGATTGTGGGCGTGCAGCACCTTGTTGTGTTTGAGGTTGTGCAGCAGGGCATTGGGCACGGTGCCCACTTCGGCGGTGAGGAAAACAGCCGTGCCATCCACCCGCACCGGCGGACTGACAAACACGGCGTCCAGGAAGCTGGGCAGGTCAATGGCGTCGGCACGCAGCTTGTCGTTGAGCAGGCGCCGACCGTCCTTCCAGGTCAGCATCAGGGTAAAGATGGCGCCACCAATCATCAGCGGGAACCAGCCGCCATCCAGCAGCTTGAGCAGGTTGGATGCCCAAAACGCAAAGTCCACCACAAAGAAAAAGCCGGTCGCCGAGACACACAGCCACAGCGGGTATTTCCAGCCATAACGAATCACGTAAAACGTCAGCACGGTGGTGATCAGCATGTCCGTGCAGACCGCAATGCCATAGGCCGCTGCCAGGTTGCTGGAGGACTTGAACATCACCACCGCCAGCACAATCGTGACAAACAGGCCCCAGTTGACAAACGGCAGGTAGATTTGCCCGGTGTCTTTCACACTGGTGTGCAGCACCTGCAGGCGGGGCAGGTAGCCCAACTGGATGACCTGTTTGGTCACGGAAAATGCCCCCGAGATCAAGGCCTGCGAGGCAATCACCGTCGCCATGGTCGCCAGCGCCACCAAAGGCACCAGAGCCCAGTCGGGCGCCATCAGGAAAAACGGATTTTTCACGGCTTCTGGATTCTGCAAGAGCAGCGCACCCTGGCCAAAATAATTCAGCGTGAGTGAGGGCATGACGACGAAAAACCAGGCCACCCGGATCGGTTTTTTACCAAAATGGCCCATGTCGGCGTACAGGGCTTCACCACCGGTGACACACAGCACCACCGCCCCCAAAATAATGAAGGTGGTTCCGGGATTGCTCCAGATAAAACTCAAAGCGTAGTGCGGGCTGACGGCCCACAGGATTGCGGGGTTGTCCACGATGTGCGAGATCCCCAGGACCGCAATACACACAAACCACACCACGGTAATGGGTCCAAAAAACTTGCCTATGCCGGCGGTGCCCCGCTTTTGCACAAAGAAGAGGCAAAACAGGATGACAAGCGTCAGCGGAATCACGTACTTCTTGAACGCGGGCGATATCACCTCCAAGCCCTCGACCGCCGACAACACCGAAATGGCGGGGGTAATAACCCCATCGCCATAAAACAGGCAGGTTCCAAAAATCCCCACCAGCAACAGCACACGCCGCAATTTTGGCTTGTCCTTGACCGACTGGGACGCCAGCGCCAGCATGGCCACCAGACCACCTTCGCCGTGGTTGTCAGCGCGCAGCACCAGCCCCACGTACTTGACGGACACAATCACCGTCAAGGTCCAGAAGAAGATCGACAGGATGCCGTAGACATTGGCCGGGGTAAAAGGAACATGGCCTGAGCCAAAGACCTCTTTGACAGCATAAAGAACACTGGTGCCGATGTCGCCGTACACAACACCGATGGCGCCTAGCGTGAGCGCTGAAAGAGACGATTTTGAAGCTGCCACAAGTTCACCCAGCTGTACTGTGCAGCCAGGGTCCATTCCATTTGGGATCGCTATTTTGCGCCCGCAGGCAAGGCTTGCAAACGTGAATTCGGCAAATCGTCAGGATTTCGGCGACGTGTTGCAGCGCAGCAACTGGCGTTCCCGATCCGACAGGAGGCGCCGCTCAGGCGTAGTGCTCGGCTTCCGGGTCGGTGGCTTCCATTTCATAACTTGCCGCCAACATGGCCAGGCGCCCGATCACGCCATACATGTAGAAGCGGTTCGGTGCACTGGCACCCGGCCGCACACCGGGCTGAGGTAAGTGCGTACTCTCGGCAAACGCCAATGGAACGTAGCTGGAGCCGGGGGCACTCAGGTTCTCATCGACCCCACGTTCCGCATGCACGCGGTAGAAGCCCCCCACCACGTAGCGGTCCATCATGTAGACCACAGGCTCGGCAACCGCGTCGTTGATGCGCTCGTTGGTGAGCACGCCCTCCTGGAAAATGACATCGTGCACCTGCGCACTGCCTTGGGCTGCATCTTGCGGAGTGTGGGATTTTAGGTACAACGCATCCAGCTCTTTGGCATCGCGCACCGTCATGGCACGCAGGCCGTGGCTGCCATTGTCGGCCTTGACCACGACAAAAGGCTTTTCCTTGATGCCGTATTCCTTGTAGCGTTTCTTGACTTTGCCCAGCAAGGCATCCGCACGGCTGCGCAAAACCTCTCGACCAGCCTCCCCGTTCAGGTCGAGGTTGCTGCTCTTGTCAAACATGGGGTTAATCAACCAGGGATCGACCCCAATCAGTTTGCCAAAACGTTTGGACACCTCTTCGTAGCACTTGAAATGCGTGCTCTTGCGCCGGGTGGTCCATCCTGCGTGCAGCGGCGGCAGCAGGAACTGCTCGTGCAAATCCTCCAAAATGCCGGGAACACCGGCGCGCAAATCGTTGTTCAGCAAGATGGTGCAAGGGTCAAAATCCTTGACGCCCAAGCGCCCCTGGTTGCGCACCACCGGCTCCAGGACGATGCTTTCGCCGCTGGGCAGGGTGAGCGTTGTACTTTTTTTGACGTCTGGGCTGATGGAGCCAATGCGCACATTCAAGCCAGCCATGTGGAAGATGCGCCGCAACTGCACCAGATTGCTCAGGTAAAAGCTGCTTTGGGCCTTGTTTTCGGGAACGATCAGCAGGTTGCGCGCCTCGGGGCAAATCTTTTCAATGGCGGCCATGGCCGCCTGCACCGCCAACGGCAGCATGGCGGGCGTGAGGTTGTTCCAGCAACTGGGGAACACATTGGTGTCCACCGGGGCCAGCTTGAACCCGGCGTTGCGCACATCCACCGAACTGTAAAACGGCGGTGTGTGCTCCATCCACTCCAGGCGAAACCAACGCTCAATGGCGGGCATAGAGTCCAGAACGCGTTGCTCTAACTCGTTGATGGGCCCCGTGAGGGCAGTAACCAGATGCGGAACCATGCAGCGCTTTCTGAAAGGGGGCGAAAACCTAAGTATCCATGCAGCTTGGGGCGGCCCGCCCATAAATCAAGCTGGGCCAAGATTCAGGTACGAACTTCTCCGTCGCCCAGCACCACGTACTTGAGCGAAGTCAAACCCTCGATACCCACCGGACCGCGGGCATGGAATTTGTCGGTGGAGATGCCGATTTCCGCCCCCAGCCCGTACTCAAAACCGTCGGCAAAACGGGTGCTGGTGTTGACCATCACACTGGACGAATCCACTTCCCGTAAAAACCGTTGGGCGTGCATGTGGTCACGGGTCAGGATGGCGTCGGTGTGGTGGGAAGAGTACTGGTTGATATGGGCAATGGCCGCGTCCAGACCGTCCACCACCTTGATGCTGATGATGGGCGCCAGGTACTCCTCGTACCAGTCGCTCTCCTGCGCGGGCACCAGCTTGGGCGCCACCATTGCTCCTGAATTCATAGCTGCTTGCGCAGTATCCACGGGGGATAGAGCCTGATTTGATTGCAAAATTACCAGGGATTCAGGGTCGCAGCGCATTTCCACCCCTTTGTCGGCATAAATGCGAGCCATCAGGGGCAAGAACTCCGCCGCCACGCCACGCGCCACCAGCAGGCCCTCGGCGGCATTGCAGGGGCTGTATTTGTGGGTCTTGGCGTTGTCGGCCACCTTGACCGCCATGGCGATATCACAGGGGTCGTCCACGTAGACATGGCAGTTGCCGTCCAGGTGCTTGATGACGGGCACCTTGGCGTCGCGGCTGATGCGCTCGATCAGGCCCTTGCCACCGCGCGGAATGATCACGTCCACAAACTGCGGCATGGTGATGAGCTGGCCCACCACTTCGCGGTCGGTGGTTTGCACCAGTTGCACGGCATCAGCGGGCAAGCCGCTCTCGGCCAAGGCCTGCTGCACCAGTTTGGCCAGCGCCTTGTTGGAATCAATCGCCTCGGAGCCTCCGCGCAAAATGCAGGCGTTGCCGCTTTTGATCGAGAGGCTCGCGGCCTCAATCGTCACATTGGGACGGCTCTCGAAAATCATGCCGAACACCCCGATCGGCACCCGCATTTGCCCGACACGGATGCCGCTGGGCTGCTGGCGCAGGGCCGTGATTTCACCGATCACATCGGCCATGCCGGCCAACTGTTCACACCCTAGCGCGCAGGTTTCGATCACCTTGGGCGTGAGTTTGAGCCGGTCCACCATGGGCGCAGACAGTCCGGCGGCGATGGCGCGCTCAATGTCCTTGGCGTTGTCCACCTGCAGTTCTTGCACATTCTCGCGCAGGAGGGTGGCCAGGCGGCGAAGCGCTATGTTTTTAGTAGCTGCCTGCGCTTTAGCCATCAGGGCGGAGGCCACTTTTGCCTGTGAGCCCAGGGCCTGGGTGTATTCGGTGATGTTGATCGCGTTCATGCCTGCATTTTCGCATGCCAAACCGCTCGCCACCGCCCCGTTTCAGCGGGATCGGGACAGGGGCGAAGAACTGGGGGAGGTGGCCGCACACAACGCACACAGCTGCAGCGCCAGTTGGTGCAGCGCCTGCCAGCCCGACGCAGGCCAGTCGGGCTGCTTCAGGCCCTTGACGATGCCGTCCACCAGGTGGGCAGACTGCAACAGCTCCGACAGCTGGGCGTCGCCCAGGCGCGGCAGCACGCGCTCGAACAGGCGCTCTTTGTTACCCCAGATGCGCTGTTCGCGCAGCGCCATCGGCAGCGGCCGCCCCTGGCCCATGGCGTCTTTCACGCGTTTGAGGGCGCGGATGTCTTCGCTCAGGGTGTAATGCACCAGCACTTCGGCCTCGCCCTCGGCTTGCAGGCCGTCCAGCATGCGCTGCACCCGCAGCGCCTGGCCGGCCAGCACCGCCTCCGACAGCTTGAACACGTCAAACCGGGCCACATTGAGCACGGCACTCTCCACCTGCCCAAAAGTCAATACGCCCCCGGCCGCTGCGTCCACCGGAAACAGCAGCCCCAGCTTCTGGATTTCCTGGTGGGCGGCCAGCAGATTGCCTTCCACCCGGTCGGCAAAAAACTGCAATGTGCGCTGCCCGGCCTCCCCCGCCTCCACCCGCTGGCCCTGCGCCCCAAGGCGCTGGGCGATCCACTGCGGCAAGGCCTGGCGTTCGACCGGCTCCACCTGCAGGGCCACGCCCCCCCCCTCCAGCGCGATAAACCAGGCGCTGGATTTGGTCATCTTGTCCAGGCGCGGCAGCATCACCACGGTAAGGGTGGAGTCGTTGCCCTGGGCACTGTGCGCCAGTTGCTGCAAGGCCACGCTGCCGTCCTTTCCGGGTTTGCCGGAAGGAATGCGGATTTCGATGATTTGTTTGTCGGCAAACAAACTCAGGGAGCCGCCCGCCGCCAGCACCTCGCTCCAGTCAAAGTGCGCACCGGCCACGGTGTGGGAGCTGCGCTCGGAATACCCCTGGGCGCGGGCCGTGGCGCGGATCAGGTCCAGCGCTTCCTGTTGCAGCAGCGGCTCATCACCGTGCAGGGTGTACAGGCTTTTGAGCCCACGCTGCAGGTGGTTGGCGAGTTGGTTGGCGGCCAGTTGCATGGCTAGGGTGCGCCCAGGCTCTTGATGGCCGCCAGGCGGCGCAGCAGCTGTTGCACGAGGTCGGTCTGCATGTCGCGGTACAGCAGGCTCTCTTCCGCTTCCTTGGCCAGTACGGCGGACTCGTTGAAGCCGATGTCGCGCTGCTGGACGATGTCCGTGTCTGGAATCAGTTCCCGCCCCTGCGGCGTGCGAACCCGGAATTTGATGCGAATGCGCAGCTGGAACTCCCGCACCTGACCCGTCGCATTCACGCCGACCACGGTTTTTTCCCGCAGCTCTTCCAGGATGTCCACGATCACCTGGGGCGCCACCCCACCCGCAGGGGGTGCGACAGGGCGCACGGCCTCGCCCAGGGTGCGAATCAGTTCAGCGGCCACGGCCCCACCGGTTTCCGGCGTCACGGCCACCGTGTCAAACACAAAGCGCTGGCTGGCGCGCAGGTGAAAGCCGCAGCCCGACAACAAGGTCGCAGCCGCGGCACCGACAACAAAGCTGCGCCGGTTCATGGAGCCGTCTCAGAGGACCACATTGACCAGGCGCCCGGGCACCACCACCACTTTTTTGGCGGTTGCGCCCGCCGCAAAGCTGGTGAAGGTATCGCAGGCCAGCGCCAGCGCTTCAATCGTCTCTTTGGACGCACCCGAGGGCACCACCACAGAGCCGCGCAGCTTGCCATTGATCTGCAGCATGAGTTCGATCTCATCCTGTTCCAGGGCGGAGGCGTCCACCTTGGGCCAGGGTGTGTCCAGCAAATCGCCCAACTGCGCCGCATAACCCAGTTCGGACCACAGGGTGTGGGCCAGGTGCGGGGTGGCGGGGTACAGGCAGCGCAGCAGAATCGAAAAGCCTTCAATCAGGGCCACCTGGGCGCCGGCCGATTCCATCGCCTTGAAGGATTCCAGCGCATTGATCATCTTCATGGTGCCGGACACCACCGTGTTGTACTGCATGCGCTGGTAGTCGTAGTCCACCTGCTTGAGCACCGTGTGCATGTCCAGCCGCAGGGCCTTGGCCTCCTTGCCAAACTCCACATCTTTCAGGCTGTTTACGCCCGCTACGCTTGCGCTGGCAGCTACCAAATCCATAGCAGACAGTTTGTAGCCGAAGTTCCATACGCGCCGCAGGAAACGGTAGCTGCCTTCCACGCCGGCGTCGTTCCACTCCAGCGTGGCCTCGGGCGGCGCGGTGAACATGGTGTAAATGCGGGCGGTGTCGGCCCCGTAGCGCTCAATCAGGTCCTGCGGGTCCACGCCATTGTTCTTGCTCTTGCTCATGGTGCCCACCCCTTCGTAGGTGATGGCCGTGCCGGCGGGCAAGTCGCCCTTGGCCTCTTTGAGCTTGGCACCGACCACCTTGCCGGTAGCGTCCACCACGTCTTCCACCTCATGGGGCCAGAAGTACTCGATACCGCCCTTGTCCGACTTGCGCGAGTAAATGTGGTTGAGCACCATGCCCTGGGTCAGCAGCTTGGTAAAAGGTTCATCCACCTTCACCAGGCCCAGGTCCCGCATGACCTTGGTCCAGAAACGCGCGTACAGCAAATGCAAAATGGCGTGTTCGATACCGCCGATGTACTGGTCCATGGGCATCCAGTAATCGGCGCCCGCCCCCACCATGGCCTGGTCGTTCTTGGGGTCGCAGTAGCGCATGAAATACCAGGAGCTATCGACAAAGGTGTCCATGGTGTCGGTTTCCCGCCGCGCCGCCGCGCCACACACCGGGCACACCACACCCGCATGGAAGCCTTCGTGCTTGTGCAGGGGGTTGCCCGAACCGTCGGGCACACAGTCCTGCGGCAAGACCACGGGCAGGTCTTTTTCCGGCACCGGCACCGCACCGTGCTCGGGGCAGTGGATGATGGGAATGGGTGTGCCCCAGTAGCGCTGGCGGCTCACGCCCCAGTCGCGCAAACGCCAGGTGGTTTTTTTCTCGCCCAGGGCTTTGACTTGCAGGGCATGGGCCACGGCATCCACGGCATCCTTGCAGGACAGGCCGCTGAACACGTCGGAGTTGACGGTGACACCGCGTTGTTTGTCGCCGTACCAGTCCTGCCATTGCGCGTGGTCGTAGGTCAGGCCATCCACATGCACCACATCATCGATGTGCAGTCCGTATTTTTTGGCAAACGCAAAGTCGCGCTCGTCGTGCGCGGGCACGCCCATCACGGCGCCATCGCCATAGCCCATCAGCACGTAGTTGCCCACCCACACGTCCACGGAGCGCCCGGTCAGCGGGTGCACCACCTGCAGGCCCGTGGGCATGCCCAATTTCTCTTTCACCGCCAACTCGGCTTCGGTAGTGCCACCGGCCTTGCACTCTTCGATGAACGCCGCCAACGCCGGGTTGGACTGCGCGGCATGCTGCGCCAGGGGGTGCTCGGGCGCCACGGCGCAAAAGGTCACGCCCATGATGGTGTCGGCGCGGGTGGTGAACACGTACATGCGTCCATCACCAATCAGCGCACCGTCGGCACCCTTGATGTCGTGGGTGAAGGCAAAACGCACGCCCTCGCTCTTGCCGATCCAGTTCTCCTGCATCAGCTTGACCCGTTCGGGCCAGCCGGGCAGGCCGTGCTGCACCTGGCCCAACAGTTCCTCGGCGTAGGCGGTGATCTTGAGGTAGTAGCCCGGAATCTCGCGTTTTTCGACCGTGGCGCCGGTGCGCCAGCCCTTGCCGTCAATCACCTGCTCGTTGGCCAGCACGGTCTGGTCCACCGGGTCCCAGTTGACGACTTGGGTCTTGCGGTAGGCAATGCCTTTTTCCAGCATCTTCAGGAACAGCCATTGGTTCCATTTGTAGTATTGGGGATCGCAGGTGGCAATCTCGCGGCTCCAGTCGATGGCCAGACCCATGGCCTGCATCTGGCCCTTCATGTAGGCGATGTTGTCGTAGGTCCACTGGGCGGGCGGTACGCCGTTTTTCAATGCGGCATTTTCCGCCGGCAGACCAAAGGCGTCCCAGCCCATGGGCATCAGCACGTTGTAGCCGTTCATGCGCAGGTAGCGCGTGAGCATATCGTTGATGGTGTAGTTGCGCACATGGCCCATGTGCAGCTTGCCGCTGGGGTAAGGCAGCATGGAGCAGGCGTAGAACTTGGGCTTGGAGCTGTCTTCCGTCACGCGGTAGGCGTTGCTGCCGTTCCACAGGGGCTGCGCCCAGTGGTCTTGGGCCGATTTTTCGACGTCGAGGTGTTGGTACTTGTCTTGCATGGGTGAATGGGCAACCTGCAGGTTGCCAGTAGAAGGCTGGAATGGATTTTAGGTGCTGCGCAGCTCAGTCTGGCATCGAGGCCGCCGCCGGTGGCGCTTCGGCCACAAAACCAATGCGCTTGAGCCCGGCTTTCTGCGCCAGGCCCATCACCGCGACCACCCGCCCGTAGGGCACGGCGGCATCGGCCCGCAACTGGACCTCGGTGTCGGGATGGTATTGCGCGGCCCGGTCAAAGGTTTGGGCCAATGCCACGTCGCCCAGGGGCTTGTCATCGACAAAGGCCTGGCCCGACCGGTTGATGGACACCGCCACCCATTGGGGAAGGGCTGTGTTTTGGCCACCCGCCGCCTTGGGCAGCTCTACCTTGACGGAGCTGACCATCAGGGGGGCGGTAATGATGAAAATCACCAGCAACACCAACATCACGTCGATCAATGGCGTCATGTTGATCTCCCCCATGGGCGCAGCGCCCGGCTTGCGTTCCAGACGGCCAAAAGTCATCGTGCCCCCACACCCCACCGCTGCGCCCCGAGGGGGCGAACCCGCCTTGGGGCGGCCCGGTGGCGAGTTTCGGTGCTCATGGCCGCTCTGTGAGCAGCAGCTCGCGCACATCCCGCGCGAACCCGTCCAGGTCGGCCTCGATGCGCCCGATCACGCGTCCCAATATGTTGTAGCCCAGCACCGCAGGAATAGCCACCGCCAAGCCAGCCGCCGTCATGACCAAGGACTCGCCGACCGGACCGGCAATTTTGTCGATGTTGACTTGCCCTGCCCCGGCAATACCGATCAAGGCATGGTAAATACCCCACACCGTGCCCAGCAAACCGACAAAAGGGGCAATGGCCCCCACCGTGGCCAGCAGGACCTGGCCTGCTTGCAGCTTGCGCAAAACCCCGTGCAAAGCGTCCCGCAGCACACGGGTCAATTGCTGGGACCGGTCACCTGCCGCCGCCAGGGTGCCCGGCGCCTGGGTTTGGGTCGCCTCCACCAAGGGGATGACCAAGGCTTCCCGGTCAAATGCCTGCAACATCCGCAAGGCATCCGCCAGAGAGGACGCCTGCCAAAAAGCCGCGGTGCTGCGCGCCACATCGCCCTGCGCGCGGTGCAGCAACCATGCTTTCCACAAAATCACCACCCAACTGCCCACCGACATGAGCAACAGCACCAGCGCCACCGCGCCACTGACCGCATCGCCCCGCGTGAGCAGGTCTGGCAGGTTCACTTCAGACCCAGCACATCAAACATGTCGAACAGACCGGCCTTCTGGGTAGCCAAAAAGCGCACAGCCCGCAAGCTGCCCTGCGCATAGGTCGCCCGGCTGGACGATTTGTGGCTGATCTCGATGCGCTCTCCGATGCCCGCGAACAGCACCGTATGGTCCCCCACGATGTCACCGCCACGGATGGTGGCAAAACCAATCGTAGAGGGGTCGCGCTCGCCGGTCACGCCTTCGCGCCCATACACCGCGCACTCTTTCAAATCGCGGCCCAAGGCGTCGGCAATGACCTCGCCCATCTTGAGCGCGGTGCCCGACGGTGCATCCACCTTGTAGCGGTGGTGGGCCTCGACGATTTCGATGTCATACCCCGTGGACAGGGCTTTGGCTGCCATCTCCAGGAGCTTGAGCGTCACATTCACCCCCACGCTCATATTCGGAGCCATCATGATGGCGATGTCCTGCGCAATACGTGTAATTTCGGCCTTTTGCCCATCGGTAAACCCGGTGGTGCCAATGACAGCGGAGATCCCCAATTCGCGGCACACCTGCAGGTGCGCCAGGGTGCCTTCAGGTCGGGTGAAATCGATCAAAAACTGGCTGGACAGCAGTCCTTGCTGCAGGTCGGACGTGATCATCACCCCGCTTGACTGGCCGGAAAAAGCCCCCGCATCGGTGCCCACCGACGGACTACCCACCCTGTCCAGTGCCCCGGAAAGAATGCAGTCATCGGCGGCACGCACCGCCTCCATCAGCATCTGCCCCATACGGCCGGAAGCGCCGGCTATCGCAATTTTGTGCATCATTTCGTGGGTCCTGTCCGGTGCAAAGCTATTTGCCAGCGGGCTCTAAAGGCGGGTAATGGGTCGGTGTAGCGGGTACTGCGGACGGTGCCGGTGCAGCCTTGCTGGCGGCAGGAAATTTCTTCAGTGCATCCTCCGACGCCTCCAGTGCCGGCAAGGGCCCGGATTTGGCCTCAGACTTCAAGGTGGACACAAATTCAGATTCGCTAGGCAGCTCATCGGCCTCAATGCGCTCCAGCACATCGCCTTTGAAAAACACGGTGACCCTGCGCGCCTGCGGCTCAGCACCGGGACGGTTGAGGGTGAACACATAATCCCAGCGATCGGCATGAAAAACGCTGGCAAGCAGCGCGCTGCCCAATATGTCGCGCACCTGAATGCGTTGCATGCCGGGTTTGAGCACGGCCAGTTGCTCGCGGGTCACCACATTGCCCTGAATCATGTCCATCTTGTAGGGCGTCACCACACGGGCCATTTTGTCGCCTGTGCCACCAAGGTTGCTGCAAGCCGCCAAGGCCAAACAGGTAAGGGCTAATGCGCCGAGGGAAACGCTGCGATGACAGTGGTCAAACATGGATGATGGGGGAACGATATGATCACCCCATTGTAGCGGCAGGGTCCAGGGTGGACTTTACCCCTACCCCCAACGAGCACACTGAAAACACGGCCATGACCAACATCGACGAACTCAAAAACACGGGACTCAAAGCTACGGTACCCCGCCTGAAAATACTAGAGGTATTCCAGCGTGGCACCCAACGCCACATGACGGCAGAAGATGTTTTCCGCGTGCTGTTGCAAGAACACTCGGACGTTGGCCTGGCCACCGTCTACCGGGTACTGACCCAGTTTGAGCAAGCCAGCATTCTGACCCGAAGTAACTTCGAAAGCGGCAAAGCAGTCTACGAACTCAACGAAGGACAGCACCACGACCACCTGGTGTGCCTGGATTGCGGCAAAGTGGAAGAGTTTTACGATGCCGAAATCGAAAAACGCCAGCATGCCGTGGCCAAATCCAAGGGGTTCCTGATTGCTGACCACGCCCTGAGCCTGTACGCCACCTGCGCCAAAGAGAATTGCCCTAACCGCAGCGCGACAGCCACCCGCAACCCAGGGTAGGCGCCCTGCGCTTAACCGCCCAGGGTCATGGCCTTGCGGTGGCGTTCTACAAACTCCTGGTAGGTGTCGATGCCACGCAACTGCAAAATGGTATTGCGCACGGCAGCCTCTACCAGCACCGCAATATTGCGGCCCGCCACCACCTGGATCACTACTTTGCGCACGGGAATGCCCAGCACATCCTGGGTCAGCGGTTCGTAGGGAATACGCTCATACTCCCGCTCCAGCGTCTCGCGGCGCACCAGGTGCACAATGAGCTTGAGCCGCATCTTTCGACGCACGGCGGTCTCGCCGAAGATGGCACGGATGTCCAGCAAACCAATGCCGCGGACTTCCAGCAAATTCTCCAAAAGCTCAGGGCAGCGGCCCTCAATGGTGGTCTGGTTGATGCGGTACAGGTCTACCGCATCGTCGGCCACCAGACCATTGCCACGGGAAATCAGCTCCAGACCCAGCTCGCTTTTGCCCAAACCCGACTCGCCGGTAATCAGCACACCCAGGCCCAAAATATCCATGAACACCCCGTGCATGGACATGCGTTCGGCAAAGTGTTTGGACAGGTAGGCCCGCAATACGTCGATCACAAAGGCGGGGGATTCCTTGGTGGCAAACATCGGGATCTGGGCCCGCTCACACATCGACAAGAGCGCCTCGGGGGCGGCTTGGCCATCCGCCAGCACCAACACAGGTGGTTCCAGTGTGACAATGCGTGAAATCCGCCGCGCGCAGTCTTCCGGCGTGGCGTTGCTGAGGTAGGCGATCTCGCGTTCACCGAGGATTTGCGCCCGGTAAGGATGGATGTAATTGAGGTAGCCGACCAGGTCCGCGCCAGAACGGGCGGCGCGCACCGCCACTTCGTCAAAGCGGCGCTCGGAAGCGCCCAAACCAGCGACCCACTCCCATCGCAGACGACCACGAAATTCCTCAAACAGAACGTCGGCGCTGACTACGGTGGGTTTCAAGGCAGAGCTTTCGCGTTATGCTGGGTTCAGGTAGCGAGAGTGGACTTCCAAGCGGCAATCAGCTCGTACAACTGCTGCGAGTCAGTACACACGGTGAGCTGCTCACGCAAGGGGGCATCGCTCAACAACTCGGCTATTTCCGACAAAATTTCAAGGTGTTTCTGCGTGGCGGCTTCGGGCACCAGCAGAAAAATCAACAGACTGACGGCCTGCTCGTCCGGGGCGTCGAACCCAATAGGGCTGGACAATTGCAACACCGCTGCCATGGGGGACTTCAGGCCTTTGATGCGGCCATGGGGAATCGCAACACCATGGCCTAAACCAGTCGAACCCAAGCGCTCACGGGAAAACAAACTGTCGGTCACCAAAGCGCGACTGAGGCCGTGCAGGTTCTCAAACAACAAACCGGCCTCTTCGAAAGCCCTTTTTTTGCTGGTAACGTCCACTTGCGCAAGTACTTGCGAAGGGGACAGGATGCTGGCGAGTCGATTCATGATGTGAGTGCGGATTATGCACACAAAAAAACCGCCCGGTAGGGGGGCGGTTGATCTGTGTGCAACAACAGGGTATTGCTTACATCAAACGCTTAGGAGCGCCATGGTGGTGGTCTTGGATACGGTCTTTGTGGCGTACCACCTGCCGGTCCAGCTTGTCCACCAATTCATCCACCGCGGCGTACAAATCCTCATGTGCACTTTCGGCAAACATGTCATTTCCTTTGACATGGATACTGCATTCCGCGCGCTGCCGTCGCTCTTTTTCCTTTTGGTTTTCAACTGTAAGGAGCACTTTGACGTCCACGACCTGGTCAAAATGTCGCATGATCCGATCTAGCTTGGTTGTCACATAACTTCTCAGGGCAGGGGTAACTTCAAGATGGTGACCGCTGATCGTCAAGTTCATAAATAGCCTCCAAATGCTCTCAGGTTTGAAAACGCTTCCCGCCTTGGGCGGTCAGCACACGAACAACGAATGGGGTTAATCCGCTGCCGCTGGAATCACTATGCGCCCGAAACACCAGAATTGCAACGCCTTTTTATTTCGCGCTGCAACATGGCCAACAGCGCACACTGAAACATACTAAGCGCGGCACGGGCAGCCGCTACCCCTTCCAAGCGGACCTATTGAACGGCACCGCACTGCATGCCGTGCGAGCCCCATTTGGTGAAAAATGCCTTGCGCCTGGCCTCACTGCCACGGCAGAGTGCGATAATTTCCACTGCTCAATTTTTGGAGAACGCTCCTTGGAAAACTACCCCAGTCGGTAGCTTTCAATTCCCTTGTTCGCATCGGGGTTGAAAGCGGTCACCACCCACCCCATCCATGCCAACACACCAAGGGAATGCGCGATGCTGAATATTTTCACGCTAGCCAATGGACGGCTTTTCCAGGAAGAGATTGAGTCTCTGGAAGAACTGGCCCAGTTTCAGCCTATCTGGGTCGATCTTGAGTCCCCCACCGTCGAAGAAAAACGCTGGGTCAAACAGCATTACGGCCTGTCGATTCCAGAAGACGCGATGGACGAGGACATCGAGGAGTCCGCACGTTTTTACGCCGAAGACAACGGTGAGTTGCACATCCGCAGCGACTTTTTGGTCCCCGATGATCACGAGCCCCACACGGTGCGGGTGGCCTTCATCTTGAATCTGATCAACGATGGCCTGAGAAGCAAGGGCGTGCTGTTTTCCATCCACGACGAAGATGTTCCGGTGTTCCGCTTGCTGCGCATGCGTGCGCGCCGCGCGCCGGGCCTGATTGAAGACGCCAAGGAAGTCTTGCTCAAGCTGTTCGACGCCGACGCGGAATACTCCGCCGACACGCTGGAAGGCATTTACGACGAACTGGAAAAAGTCAGCAACAAAGTGCTGTCGGGCGATGTGACCGACGCCATGGCCGGCGAGGTGCTGGGCGCCATTGCCCGCCACGAAGACATGAACGGACGCATTCGCCGCAATGTGATGGACACACGCCGCGCTGTGAGCTTCATGATGCGCAGCAAAATGCTCAATGGGGCGCAGTTCGAAGAAGCGCGGCAAATCCTGCGCGATATTGATTCGCTGGATTCACACACGGCCTTCCTGTTCGACAAGATCAACTTTTTGATGGATGCAACGGTCGGTTTCATCAACATCAACCAGAACAAGATCATCAAGATTTTCTCGGTGGCCAGCGTGGCGCTGCTGCCACCCACCTTGATCGCTAGCCTGTACGGCATGAACTTCAAGTACATGCCCGAGCTGGACTGGGCATTGGGCTACCCCTATGCCTTGGCGCTGATGGTGGCCAGTGCACTGGTGCCGATGTGGTATTTCCGCAAACGCGGCTGGCTCAAGTAGCTTTCAACGAAATCAGCCTGTAACCATTATAAACAGTGCGCAAGCAGCTATTAAATTTATAGCAAAAGCAGAAATTCATTCACAATCTTGTGGGCGTAGACACTGGCCACTTGCGTGACAAACTGGGCAAAGTCCACATGTGCCGTGTCGTCGGCGCGGTCAGAGATGGTGCGCACTGCTGCAAAGGGAATTCCATAGTCGGCACAGACCTGGGCGACGGCGGCGCCCTCCATCTCGACCGCCAGGGGCGCATGCCCCTGGGCCTGCAGGGATCGCACAATGGCATCGGACTGCTGTACACCGTTGACAAACTGGTCCCCGCTGGCAATCAGGCCTTGGTGAACCGCGACAGGCGCACCCTCCGCGCCGCCTGACCGCAGGGCGGACTGGCAGGCCTGGACCAGCAGCGCGGTCAGCAACGCATCCCCTTGAAAAACGGTCTGTCCGTACAAAGGCACCTCATACCGGGGAAACAAAGGTGATGCATCCATATCGTGCTGCACAAAACCGGTGCCCACCACCACATCCCCGACAAGCACCGACGGCCCCACCCCGCCCGCCACGCCGGTGAACAGCACCCGCTCCACACCAAAACCCTCAATCAGGGCGGCCGTGGTGGTCGCCGCCGCGACCTTGCCAATACGTGAGAGCCCCAAGACCACCGGCTGGCCATGCAACAGGCCCGACCAAAATACGCGTCCAGCACGCTGCACCTGCTGCGGATTCTCCAAATGGGCCACCAGGCCGCCCTGTTCTTCGGCGAGGGCACTCAAAATGGCGGTAGGGCGGGCTTGGGTCATGGCAACGGGGATTGAAAAAATGAAAAAACAAGCGCAGAGCGTAACCGCCATAAAAAAAGCGGCCCCAAGGCCGCTTTTTCAAAGCATCCAGAGGCCTCTTATTTGTCGCGCAACTCGCGGCGCAAAATTTTACCCACTGGGGTCTTGGGCAACTCCGCACGGAACTCGATCACCTTGGGTTGTTTGTAACCCGTGAGGTTTTCCTTGCAAAATTCGCGCACTTGGGCCTCGGTCAGGGCGGGGTCTTTTTTAACGATCACCAGCTTGACGGACTCGCCCGACTTGGCATCCACCACCCCCACACAGGCACACTCCATCACGCCTGGCATGGTGGCCAGCACATCCTCAAGTTCGGTCGGATAGACGTTGAAGCCACTGACCAGAATCATGTCTTTCTTGCGGTCCACGATCTTGAAGAAGCCACGCTCGTCCACGACACCGACGTCGCCGGTCTTGAAGTAACCGTCGGGCGTCATGACCTTGGCCGTCTCGTCCGGCCGCTGCCAATAACCCGCCATGACCTGTGGCCCCTTGATCGCAATTTCCCCAGGCTGGCCCATGGGCACCTCCACGCCGTCGTCGTCCAGCAGCTTGATCCAGGTGCTCGACACCGGGACGCCGATGGAGCCCGAATATTCCGTGGACGTCACGGGATTCGAGGTCGCAATGGGAGAGGTTTCGCTCAGGCCATAACCCTCGCAAATGGAACATCCGGTCTTTTCGAACCAGAGTTTGGCAACAGCGCCTTGCACCGCGGTACCGCCGCCGGGCGACACCAGCAGGTGGCTCCAATCCACTTTCTTGAAATCGGGGTGGTTGGCCAGCCCGTTGAACAAGGTGTTGACCGCTGGAAAGGTGTGGATCTTGTGCTTGGACAACTCCGTCAGCACCGCCGCCATATCACGCGGGTTCGGAATCAGAATCAGCTTGCCGCCAGCGCGCAAGTTCAGCATCATGCCCACGGTGAATGCAAAGATGTGGTACAGCGGCAAAGCGCACACCGAGTTCATTTGTTGATTGGCCGGAATCTTCTTGAGCATGGGTTCGTTCCACACTTCGGCCTGCAGCATGTTGGCCACCAGGTTGCGCTGCAGCAGCACCGCGCCCTTGGACACACCGGTCGTGCCCCCGGTGTACTGCAAAACCGCCACGTCGTCGGGTTTGATCGCCACCTTTTTCAAGGTGCCCCCCATGCCTTTGGCAAGCGCGGAGTTGAAGCGCACCGCCGTGGGCAAAGAGAAGGCTGGCACCAACTTCTTCTTTTTGCGCACCACATAGTTCACCAAGGCACCCTTGACAAGGCCCAACTGATCGCCCATGGCGCACAACACGATGTGCTTGACTGGCGTGGCGGCCAGGCATTTCTCCAGAGTCACCGCAAAATTTTCCAGAATCACAATGGCCTTGGCGCCAGCATCTTTGAGTTGGTGCTCCAGTTCACGGGCGGTGTACAGCGGGTTGACGTTGACCAGGGTGAATCCGGCGCGCAGGATGCCTGCCACGGCGATCGGGTACTGCAACACATTGGGCATCATGACCGCCACGCGGTCCCCTTTGACCAAACCCAGGCCCTGCAGGTAGGCACCAAAAGCCTGGCTGAGTTCATCGACTTGCTTGTAGCTTTGCTCCTTGCCCATAAAACTGTAGGCCGCACGGTCTGCGTACTTCTTAAAGCTCTCCTCCATCATGTCCACCACAGAAGCGTATTGGCTCGCGTCGATGTCAGCGGGCACGCCTTGGGGATAGCTTTTAAGCCAGATGCGGTCTGTCATGGGAATCTCTCCAGAATAGATAAAAAAACACTCGGCGGAATTGTCGATGCTACGGTAACCCGACTTTCCGGTGTTTTCCCTAATCATTCGGAGGGTCAGCGCTCTAAAAAATGGCCCTGGGGCCCACACGCCAACGGGTGTTAAAAACCAGTCTGACGGCCTCTGCCACGCCATTTCCCAAGCCCGCGCCCTGGTCAAGAAGGCGACTGTCACCCAGGAAGCAGGTCAAAAAACTAATGTAAGCTTCACATCAGTTTTCAACTCATTGAGGAGTCGCTTCATGCAGACTGGCGTATCCACTGGAACGACAACGGGCACGCCCCCTGTCACCACAGCCCCGAAAATGGCACAGCGCATTGGCGTGCCCAAAGAAATTTTCCCGGGGGAAAAGCGGGTGGCAACCGTTCCCGAGGTGGTGGAAAAACTCATCAAGCTGGGCTTCCTGGTGTCCGTGGAGTCCGGTGCCGGAGACGCCGCCAATATGAGCGACGAGGCCTACCGCACCGTCGGCGCCACGGTGGTCCCCGATGCAGCCCAACTGTGGGCCAGCGCCGACATCGTGTTCAAGGTGCGCGGCCCCACCCCCGACGAAGTGGCACAGATGCGCGAAGGCTGCACGCTCATCAGCTTCATCTGGCCTGCGCAAAACCCCGAATTGATGCAGCAATTCGCTGCCAAAAATGTCACGGTGCTGGCCATCGACGCCTTGCCCCGCATGCTCAGCCGTGCCCAGAAGATGGACGCATTGACTTCCATGGCGGGCGTCACCGGCTACCGCGCCGTGATTGAGGCGGCCAACGCCTTCGGCCGCTTCTTCAACGGCCAGATCACGGCCGCGGGCAAGGTGCCGCCCGCCAAGGTCTTCATCGCCGGTGCCGGCGTGGCCGGCCTGGCGGCCATCGGCACCGCCGCCGGCCTGGGTGCCATCGTGCGCGCCAACGACACCCGTGCCGAAGTAGCGGACCAGGTCACCTCCTTGGGTGGCGAGTTTGTCAAGGTCGAGTACGAGGAAGAAGGCGGCGGTGGCGGTGGCTACGCCAAGGTGATGAGCGAGGGCTTCCAGCAAGCCCAGCGTGCGATGTACGCCAAGCAGGCCAAGGAGGTGGACATCATCATCACCACCGCGCTGATTCCCGGCAAGCCTGCGCCCAAGCTGATCACCGCCGAGATGGTGCGCTCCATGAAACCTGGCAGCGTCATCGTGGACATGGCCGCCGAGCAGGGCGGCAACTGCGAACTGACCGAGCCCGGCCAGTCGGTCGTCAAACACGGCGTCACCATCGTGGGCTACACCGACCTGGCCTCGCGCCTGTCCAAGCAGTCGTCCACGCTGTACGCGACCAACCTGTTTCGCCTTACCGAAGAGTTGTGCAAGACCAAGGACGGCGTCATCAACGTCAACATGGAAGACGATGCCATTCGCGGCCTGACCGTGGTCAAACAAGGCAGCATCACCTGGCCTGCTCCCGCGCCCAAGCTCCCTGCCGCCCCGGCGGCTGCGGCCAAGCCCGCTGCGGCACCGGCGGCCAAGAAAGGCCATGGCCACGGTGGCTCCGGCGAGCCCATGGCGGGCAACAAACTGGCCATCATGTTTGGTGTGTCAGCCGCGCTGTTCTGGTTTGTGGGCGCCAACGCACCGGCAGCCTTTTTGGCACACTTCACGGTGTTTGTGCTGGCCTGCTTTGTCGGCTACATGGTGGTGTGGAATGTCAAACCCGCCCTGCACACGCCGCTGATGAGCGTGACCAACGCCATCAGCAGCATCATTGCCATTGGTGCACTGGTGCAGATCGCACCGCCATTTGCCGAAGTGGTCAACCGCCCCGAAGGCTGGATACGCGGCCTGGCAGCGGCCGGTATTGTGCTGACCGCCATCAATATGTTCGGCGGCTTCGCCGTGACCCAGCGCATGCTGGCCATGTTCCGTAAATAAGAAAGAAGACCCATGTCTACCAGTCTGGCAACGGTCTCCTACATTGGAGCCACGATTCTTTTCATCCTGAGCCTGGGCGGCTTGTCCAACCAGGAAACCTCCCGGCGTGGCAACCTCTACGGCATGATCGGCATGGCCCTCGCCGTGCTGGCCACCGTTTTTGGCCCCCAGGTCAGCAGCAGCGGCTATGCCTGGATCATTGGCGCCATGCTGGTGGGCGGCTCCATCGGCCTGTACGCGGCGCGCACCGTGCAAATGACGCAGATGCCCGAGCTGGTCGCCTTGATGCACAGCATGGTCGGCCTGGCCGCCATGCTGGTGGGCTATGCCACCTTCATCGACCCGCAAGCCTCTGCGGGCTTCACCGGTGCCGCCAAGTCCATCCACGAGATGGAAATTTACATCGGCGTGTTCATTGGCGCGGTGACCTTCTCCGGCTCCATCATCGCTTTCGGCAAACTCTCGGGCCGCATTGGTGGCAGCCCGCTGCTGCTGCCCGGGCGGCACTGGATGAATCTGGCCGGCTTGCTGGTGGTGATCTGGTTTGCGCG
This sequence comes from Rhodoferax sp., assembly GCF_030697375.1. Taxonomy (GTDB): domain Bacteria; phylum Pseudomonadota; class Gammaproteobacteria; order Burkholderiales; family Burkholderiaceae_C; genus Allorhodoferax. Next base: position 140,198 of record NZ_JAUYQD010000004.1, read on the forward strand.
CGCCTTCCTGAACGCCCACTCCATCGAAGACGCCATGCTGCCCATCACCGTGATGACCGTGATTGCCCTGCTGTTTGGTATCCACATGGTCATGGCCATCGGCGGCGCCGACATGCCCGTGGTGGTGTCCATGCTCAACAGCTATTCCGGCTGGGCCGCTGCGGCCACCGGCTTCATGCTGTCCAACGACTTGCTGATCGTGGTGGGCGCATTGGTGGGCTCCAGCGGTGCCATCCTGTCCTACATCATGTGCAATGCCATGAACCGCAGCTTCATCAGCGTGATTGCCGGCGGCTTTGGCACCACCAGCGTGGCCAAGAAACCTGCCGGTGATGCGACGCAACCCGTGGGCGAGGTGTCGCCGGTGCATGCCACGGAGACCGCCGAGCTGCTGCGCGAAGCCAAGAATGTGGTCATCGTGCCCGGCTACGGCATGGCGGTGGCCCAGGCCCAGCACACGGTGTTTGAGATCACCAAACATTTGCGCGAAAAAGGCGTCAACGTGCGTTTTGGTATCCACCCGGTGGCAGGTCGTATGCCCGGCCACATGAACGTGCTGCTGGCCGAGGCCAAAGTGCCCTACGACATCGTGTTTGAAATGGACGAGTTGAACGAAGACTTCCCCGACACCGATGTGGCCATGGTGATTGGCGCCAACGACATCGTCAACCCCGCCGCCCAGGACGACCCCACCAGTCCGATCGCCGGCATGCCGGTGCTCGAAGTCTGGAAAGCCAAGACCTCCATCGTGATGAAGCGCAGCATGGCGTCTGGCTACGCGGGCGTGGACAACCCGCTGTTCTACAAGGACAACAACCGCATGCTGTTTGGCGACGCCAAAAAGATGCTGGACGAAGTGTTGATCGCTCTGAAAGCCTGATGCCCCATGGCAAACCTTGAACGCTGGAAGCCCAGCGTGACCGTAGCGGCCGTCATTGAAAACGACGGCCGTTTTCTCTTGGTGGAAGAACACACGCCCGAAGGACTGCGCCTGAACAACCCGGCCGGGCATCTGGACCCGGGGGAATCGCCCGAACAGGGCTGCATACGGGAAACACTGGAAGAAACCGCCCACCAGTTCACCCCCACGGCCTTGGTCGGTATCTACCTGTCGCGCTTTCAACGCGGCACGGACGACATCACCTACCTGCGCTTTGCCTTTTGCGGGGAACTGGGTGCTTTCGATGCCTTGCGGCCCCTGGACACCGGCATTGTGCGCACCGTGTGGATGAGCCCCGAGGAAGTTCGCCAAAGCACCGCCCGCCACCGCAGTCCCCTGGTATTGCAGTGCATGGAAGACTATGTGAAGGGCCAGCGCTTCTCCCTGGCATTGGTCCACACCGACGCCAGTGTGTTGCAGACTTCGCTTTTGCTACCAAATTCATAGCTGCTTGCGCACTATATACGGGGGCTAGAGGCCAATTTGGCACTTAAAACCAGGCCCACCCATCCCGATTAGAATTCGGGTATGAGCAAGCAACGCATCGTGGTGGGCCTGAGTGGTGGAGTGGATTCCGCAGTCACCGCCTACCTACTCCAACAGCAGGGCCATGAGGTCGTCGGCATCTTCATGAAGAACTGGGAGGATGACGACCAGGACGATGAAAACGGCAAATACTGCTCCTCCAACATCGATTTTGTCGACGCCGCCGCCGTCGCCGATGTGCTGGGCATTGAGATTGAGCACGTCAACTTTGCCGCCGAATACCGGGACCGCGTGTTCTCCGAGTTTCTGCGCGAGTACCAGGCCGGACGCACGCCCAACCCCGACATCCTGTGCAACGCCGAAATCAAGTTCAAGGCCTTTTTGGACCATGCGATGCGCCTGGGTGCCGAGAAGATTGCCACCGGGCATTACGCCCGGGTGCGGCTGAACGCAGCCACGGGCCAACACGAGTTGCTCAAAGGGCTGGACCCGTCCAAGGACCAAAGCTACTTCCTGCACCGGCTGAACCAGGCCCAGCTGTCCAAAACCCTGTTCCCGGTGGGTGAGCTGCACAAGACGGAAGTGCGACGCATTGCCGACGAAATTGGCCTGCCCAACGCCAAAAAGAAAGACTCCACCGGCATCTGTTTCATTGGCGAGCGGCCGTTTCGGGACTTTCTGAACCGCTACATCTCCAAGGAACCCGGCCCCATCAAAGATGCCAAGGGTCGCACCATTGGCCAGCACGTGGGTCTGTCGTTCTACACCCTGGGCCAGCGCCAGGGCTTGGGCATTGGCGGCCTCAAGGCCAAAGGGGCACAAAAAGGCGGTGGTGAACACGCCCCCTGGTTTGTCGCCCGCAAGGACATGCAGTCCAACACCCTGTGGGTGGTGCAAGGGCATGACCATCCGTGGCTGCAATCCTTGTCACTGGAGGCGTTGGACGCCAGCTGGGTTGCCGGCACGCCGCCGCCCGTGGGCCTGCTGGCGGCGAAAACCCGCTATCGGCAAAGTGACGCGGCATGTGCATTGACCCGCGCCACCGCCGCAGAGTTCTCCCTCGCGTTTCAAGATGCCCAGTGGGCGGTCACCCCAGGCCAGTCCGCCGTGTTGTACGACGGCGAAGTGTGTCTGGGCGGCGGTGTGATCGCCGCAGCCCAGGCCTGATTCAGACCCAGCGTCAGCCCATGCGGGCGAGCAGGGTCTCCATGTCTTTCAGCATGGCATCCAGACTGGCCTTTTGTTCGGCGTCGGGGTGGATACGCGACTCCAACTCCTGCTCCATAAAACACACCGTCATGCGCAAATAGGTGCTGTCCAGCGCCTTGCGCACGGCGGAAAACTGCTGCCCGATTTTCAGGCAGTCTTCGCCCTCCTCCACCATGCGCTGGATCCCGCGGATCTGCCCTTCGGCGCGGCGCAGGCGGTTGAGGACATCGGTACGGGCTTGGGTTTTATTCAATACGGTCATGGCGCAGATTTCATCACTTATCGATTCGGACACTGCATTTTCGCCCATGGTGGTCCTTGGCTCAGCGTCCGCAGGAGGGGCCCGCATCGGACACCCCGAGTTTGCGCAGCAAAATCCCAGGGGGGCAGAAGTTGGTGAACCCGGACTGGAACAGGTTAAAGCCCACAAAGGCGGTGAAGGCCAAGGCCCATTGGCTGTAGAACAAGGGGCTGCCCTCCACGCCCAAGGCCAGTGAAAGCATGACAAAAAAGCCAGCCATGATGCGGATGTAACGGTCAACGGTCATACAAATACTCCTCAGTAAAAAAACAAACAAGAAAACCAAATGGTCTATTTGGCGCGGTCGGTCAGCCGCACAATGCCCAAAGCCTTCAACACATACTTCTCGTACACCGGCTCGGAATTGCCTTTGCGGATCTTGCGCAGGAAATATTTCTCAAACGCGATCTTGGCCAGGTGCACCCATTTGCCCTTTTTGAACCAGTTCACATTGCGTGGCGGAATCTGCGGCAGGGCCACAAAGGCCGCGCCGGTGTCGCCCATGTCGGCCAGGCAAATGGCGTTCCAGGTGCCTTTGTCTTCGGCGGGCAGGCCCGCCAGATCGGCGGCGATGTTGTGGGCAATGGCGCCCACCATGCTCTCGATCATGTAGCCGGTTTTGGGGGTTCCCGTGGGTACCGGCGTGGTTTCCACCGGGGGAATGGCCACACACACACCGGCAGAAAAGATGTTGCGGTAGGCCTTGCTGCGCTGGAACTCGTCAATCAATACAAAACCGCGCGGGTTGCACAGATGGGGCACCGCCGCCACCGCGTCCACACCTTTGAAGGCCGGCAACATCATGGACAGTTTGAAGGCGACCTCATGTTCCTTGTACACATTGCCCAGATCGTCCAACTGGGTGACAAATAGCTTGCCCTCTTCCACCCGGGTGGTCTTGGCGTTGGTGATCCACTTCATGTCGCGGTTGCGCATCTCGGACTCCAGCATGGATTTGCTGTCGCCCACGCCGCCCAAGCCCAAATGGCCGATGTAGGGCTCACTGGTGACGTAGGTGATGGGCACCTTGTTGCGCAGCTTGCGGCGGCGTAAATCGGTGTCCAGAATGAAAGCAAACTCATAGGCCGGGCCAAAACAGCTCGCCCCGGGCATGGCGCCAATCACCACCGGGCCGGGGTTCTCCAGAAACTTCTGGTAGTCGGCAAAGAACGCTTGTGCATGGTCCACACTGCAAATGGAGTGGGTAAAACCACCACCTCCCGACGCCACGGGCCCTGCGCCTGGCACCTCACTGAACGCCAGCTTGGGGCCGGTGGTGATCACCAGGTAGTCATAGGCCAGGGTCTGGCCATCGGCCAAGGTGACCTGGTTGCCGGGCGCGTCGATGTGGGTCACGCCTTGCGCAATAAAGTTGATCCCCTTACGCGTGAGGTATGGTGCAATCGGCAAAGTGACGTCCTCACGCTCGCGCCAGCCCACGGCAATCCAGGGGTTGCTGGGCACAAACTGAAAATAGTCGGTGGAATTCACCACCGTGATGCGGTGCTCTTTGCCGAGCAACTCGCGGATTTCGTAGGCGGCGGGCATGCCGCCAAGTCCAGCACCAACGATCACGATATGGGCCATGGAATGTCTCCTAGTAGGGTTTAAGCAGGTTCAGCCGGTGGGGCTGGCACAGCGTTCGCGTCTGCGCGCGATTCCATACGGCGCCGGTACAGCGCGTAATACAGGACCGGGATCACCACCAGCGTGAGCACGGTGGACACCAGAATTCCAAAAATGAGGGAAACGGCCAGGCCGTTGAAGATGGGGTCGTCCAGGATGAAGAAGGCCCCGATCATGGCGGCCAGGCCGGTCAGGGCAATCGGCTGTGCCCGCACGACGGCCGACTGCAGCACGGCGTCTTTGAAGGCCAGACCTTGGCTCACCTGCAGCTCGATAAAGTCCACCAGCAAGATGGAATTGCGCACGATGATGCCCGCCAACGCAATCATGCCGATCATGGAGGTGGCCGTGAACTGCGCCCCCAGCAAGGCATGGCCCGGCATCACGCCGATGATGGTCAAGGGAATGGGCGCCATGATGACCAGCGGCGTGAGGTAGCTCTTGAACTGCGCCACCACCAGCAGATAGATCAGGATCAGACCCACGCCATAGGCGGCTCCCATGTCCCGGAAGGTGTCATAGGTGATTTGCCACTCGCCATCCCATTTGATGGCGTATTGCCGGTAGGGGTCTGCGGGCTGCTTAATCCAGTATTCGCCCATCTCTTCCTGCGAGGCTTGGGCGGCCTCGGCCAGCTTGCCTCGGATGGCAAAGAGGCCATACAGGGGGGAGTCCAGCTTGCCCGCCATATCACCCACCACATAGCTCACCCCCAGCAAGTCTTTGGTGTACAGCGGCTTGTCGATGACGCCGCGCTCCACCTGCACCAGTTCGGACAGGGGCACCAGTTGCCCATTGGCCGCGCGCAGGGGCAGAGCCAGAATAGCGTCCAAGCCCACCTGGCTTTCCAGTGGCAACTGCAGGCGCACCGGCACCGGGTACTTGGATTGCTGGTCGTGCAAATAAGCGGCATCCGTGCCAGACAACGCGGCGGACACCGTTTGCGCAATGGCGGCCACCGGGATACCCAGGGACTCCGCCCGCTGGCGGCGCACCCGCAGATAGGCGCGCGGTGCATTTTCACGCAAGCTGGTGTCCACCCCCACGATGTCGGCCGTGTCCCCAAAGGTTGTGGCCAACTGGGCCGCGAGTTTTTGGCGACCCGCTTCGTCTGGACCGTACACCTCCGCCACCAAGGGTGACATGACCGGAGGGCCGGGGGGCACCTCCACCACTTTGACCCGGGCGTGGTGCTTGGTGCCAATGGCTTCCAGCTGTGGGCGCAGGCGCTGGGCAATGGCATGGCTTTTTTCGCTGCGGTGCTGCTTGTCCACCAGGTTCACCTGCAGGTCACCCTGTTCCACTTCGGAGCGCAGGTAGTACTGGCGCACCAGACCATTGAAGGTGATGGGCGATGCTGTTCCCGCGTAGGCCTGCAAATTCACCACCTCGGCTTGCTGTGCCAAAAAGGCACCTAAATCCTGCAGGGTAGCCGCCGTGTCTTCCAGCGGCGTGCCCGCGGGCATATCGACCACCACCTGAAACTCGCTCTTGTTGTCAAAAGGCAGCATTTTCAGCACCACCCACTGCACCAGGGTCAAGCCGACCGACAGCGCCAAGGCCACCAGGATGCCCCCCAGCAGGAACCAGCGCTTGCGTGCGCTGTGGAGCAAGGGGGTGAGGATTTTGCCAAACAGCCTTTGAATTTTGGAACTCGCAGCAGCGCCATCGGCCGGTGCCGTCTGGATGCCGCCATGCCCGTGTTCACGCATGAACTGAAGGGCCAGCCAGGGGGTCACGGTGAAGGCAATGGCCAGCGACAAGGCCATGCCCAAGCTGGAGTTGATGGGAATAGGGCTCATGTACGGCCCCATCAAACCCGACACAAAGGCCATGGGCAACAGCGCTGCGATGACGGTCAGCGTGGCCAATATGGTGGGGCCACCGACTTCGTCCACAGCCCGGGGAATGATGTCTTTGAGACGCGCATCGGGCGTGAGTTGCTGGTGCCGGTGGATGTTCTCCACCACCACGATGGCATCGTCTACCAGGATACCAATCGAAAAAATCAGCGCAAACAGGGAAACACGGTTGAGCGTGAACCCCCACGCCCAGGACGCAAACAAGGTGGCGGTCAGCGTCAGGATCACCGCCGCCCCCACAATCAAGGCCTCTCGGCGGCCCAAGGCAAAACCCACCAACAAAATCACCGATCCCGTGGCGAAGGCCAGCTTCTGAATCAGCTTGTTCGCCTTGTCGGCGGCAGTTTCCCCATAGTCGCGTGTCACCGTGGCTTCCATATTGGCTGGAATGAGGGTGTTGTGCAGAGACTCCAGGCGCTGGCGCACGGCATGGGATACCTCCACCGCGTTTTCTCCGGGTTTTTTGGTCACACTGAGGGTGACCGCCGCAAAGGTTTGCCCTACGCCTGCAGCGGCACCCGCGGGGGCGGATTCGGGGGTGGGTGTCGCCGCACCGGGCGTGTACCAGACATAACGCCGGGCTTGTTGTGCACCCATGTCGATCTGGGCCACGTCCCGCAGGAATACCGGCTTGCCTTGGTGGGTTCCTACCACCAAGTCCCCCACATCGTCCACCGACTGCAAAAACTCACCGGCATCGACCGTCAGCATGTGGGTCGATGCTCCGACCTGCGCGGGCTCAATCACCGCACCTGCGGGCATGCCGAAGTTGGCGGCAGCCAAGGTGGTCTTCAGGCTCAACAAGTCCACGCCGCGCGTGCGCAAGCGTGCGGGGTCCACGCGCACCTGAATAGCGCGGCCCGGGCCACCCAAAGTTTGCACTTCCCGCACCCCGGAGACCGCTTTGAGCTCGCTTTCCACCGCGTGCGCCACCGCCTCCAAGTCAAGGGCCGCCAAGTCCGCTTTGCTCCAAAGTGTCACGGCAAGCACCGGCACATCGTCAATGCCCTTGGGCTTCACAATGGGAGTCAGGGTGCCCAGTTCAGGGGGTAGCCAGTCCTGGTTGGCATTCAACACGTCATACAGGCGCACCAGCGCCTCGGTGCGCGGCACCCCCACTTTGAACTGCACGGTGAGCACGGCCAGGCCGGGCCGCGCCACGGAGTAGGTGTGTTCTATGCCCGCGACCTGGCCCAACAGCTGCTCTGCAGGACGGGCCACCATGTTTTGCACATCCGCGCTGCTGGCCCCCGGAAAGGGAATCAGCACATTGGCCATGGTCACATTGATCTGTGGCTCCTCTTCACGCGGTGTAACCAACACGGCAAAGAGGCCCAGCAGCAACGCCACCAAAGCCAGCAAGGGGGTCAAGGCATTGGCCTGAAACGCCGCGGCAATCCTGCCGGAAATACCTAAAATTTGCTTGGGCTGCATGGTGGGCTACTTCTTGGACTTGAGCGATATCGCAGGGGCCATGCCGGCACGGATCGGGTCCAGCGCAACGACGTCACCCGCCGCCACACCGGCCAAGACCTCTACCCCGTCCGCGCCCTGTTGCGCACCCAGTCGGACTGCGCGCAACGCAAATCCGCTGGCGGATGCAAGGTATACCGCTGTCAGCTCCCCGCGGCGCAGAATGGCCGCTGGCGGCAACAACAACTTGGGCGCCGTCACAGCTTGCGCTTGCGAGAAACGAACACGCACCTGCTGGCCGGGTACCAACGCCGCACTCTCCTTGGCCGGAAGTTCCAGACGCCATTCCGTAGTTTGTGCCACAGGGTCCGCTGACGGAACGGCGCTACGGGCCACCGGCGCAATCCATTGCGATGCCCCCCCGGTGTCGTCCACTTGAACAGTGGTTTGCGCCGCTGTGCGAACCACCTGGGTGCGTGACCCTGGCACCTGAACCACTGCGCGCAAGGGCTGCGGCGCATACACCGTTACCAGCGGCGCGCCAGGTACCGCCAGGTCACCCGCCTGCGCATGTGTTTGCAATACCCAGCCATCGTAAGGTGCGCTGACTCGGGTAAAGCCTTGGGAAATGCTGGACTGCTTTGCCGCGGCGGCGGCTTGGTCGCGCGCCGCCACGCCCCCTTGGTACTGGGCGTCTGCGGTATCCAATGCGGCCTTGCTGACAAAACCCTTGCTTTGCAGGTCCCGGGTCCGCTCCAGATGGGCCTGTGCGTTGCGCAGCTCGGCTTGCGCTTGGTTGATCTGGGCCTGGCTTTTTTGCACCCCCACCATCGCTTCCCTGTCGTCAATCGTCGCCAGCAATTGCCCCGCCCGCACCCGGTCCCCGGCCTTGACCAGCAAAACCGCAATTCGTCCAGACGCCTGGGCCGACAGGGTGCTTTGCTTGACCGCTTGGATCACACCGTCAAGTTCATACACCGAACCGACCACCCTGGCTTGGGCAACCACGGTCGGAATCGCGCCAGATTGGGCCATTGCCGGTGCTACCAACATGGCCATCACCAGCCAGCTTCCACACGCGCCACAGGTCAGCAAGCGGTGAGCGCCAAAAGGAAAATTCAAAAATTTCATACCATCTCCTTGATACCCTATGCAGTATATACGTATACCCTATAGAGTATCAAGAGAAATCGAAATTACCCAAACAAGGGCGAGTTGTCCAATGCTCCGTCTTCAACCCGAAGGCCGCACGCCGTCATTGTCTGGACCCACGCTCGCAGAGATCACAGCGCCGCTTTCGTGAAATTCTTCACACCCCAAGGAGAAAAGAGCGGCTAGACTGCAGGGCAGTATTGCCCCCCCTGCAGACGACCCAAATCCAGCGGACCACTGCCAGAACAAACCGCATAATTGCCCTGCGCTCTTTGGCCCGACTGGGGATAACACGCCTGAGAAAAATTATGTTTTACGTTGTCCGACATGCTGACGGGTCCATCCAGTCCGTATCCAAGCTGCCACAGCCCGGCAGCGAACCAATCGATGAGCACCACCCGGATATCCAACTTTTTTTCAATGCGGATGGAGCGGCACCCGCGTTCAATGCGGTCGACGCGGATTTTGTGCGGGTCATCGAAGACTTGATTGATACTCTGATCATGAAAAACGTGATCCGCCACACCGACTTGCCTGCGGCAGCGCAGAAAAAACTCATGCTGCGAAAGGGGCTGCGCAACCGCGTGCAGGGTGCCTTGAATTTGTTTGGTGGCGACGACCAGGTTCTGTAACGGCCATGTCTACCACCACCCTTCAATCCAGCGATGGGCGCCAAAGCGGTTGGCGCCTGGGCGAACACAGCGTCCACTTTGACCCGCTGCTGGGCAGTGTGGTGGCCATCGCCAGAATTTTCGGAATTTCCACTACCAGGGAAGCCTTGTCAGCGGGATTGCCACTGGAAAGCAATCTAATCACACCGGCTTTATTGCCAAGGGCCGCAGCGCGCGCGGGGCTGACGGTCCGCTTGGCGCGCCGTGCTTTGAGCGATTTGCGGCCGGGACTCTTGCCGGTGATCTTGCTGTTGAAAGACAAACAAGCCTGTATCTTGCTGGAGTGGCTGGACACGGGCTCCGCTCGGGTAAGGTTCCCTGAGAGTGGCGAATCTGCCGATGTTCTCAGCCCAGTAGAACTGGAAGCCCTTTACGCTGGGGTCGTTTTTTTTGTTCGCCCGGTTTTCAATTTCGACCAGCGCGCACCGGACTCAGGACAAATCAAGGCACGACACTGGTTTTGGGGGGTGGTGATGCAGAACTGGCGCCTGTACCGCGACAGCCTTCTGGCTGCATTGGTTGTCAACCTATTCGCTTTGGCGATGCCCATGTTTTCCATGACGGTGTATGACCGAGTGGTCCCCAACCGGGCGGAGGAAACACTGTGGGTGCTCACCATTGGTGTGTTGCTCATGATGGTGTTCGACACCGTCTTGCGGGTGTTACGCGCGTACATTTTGGATACTGCTGGCAAACGGATCGACGTCACGCTGTCTGCCAACATCATGGGACGGGTTTTGGGGCTCAAAATGGCGGACAGGCCAGCGTCTGTCGGCTCGTTTGCCGCCAATTTAAGGGCCTTTGAGTCCGTGCGCGACTTTGTTGCATCGGCCTCCATCACCACGCTGGTGGACATACCCTTCGTCCTGGTGTTTCTTGGCGTCATTGGCTGGATCTCCCCATGGCTTTTAATCCCCGTTGTGCTTTGCATCGTAAGTTTGCTGGTGGCGTCCATGGTGGTCCAGCAGAAGATGCAGGAGTTGGTAGAAGTCACGCAACGTGCATCTGCCCAGCGCAATGCCACATTGGTGGAGAGTCTGGTGGGCATCGAAACCATCAAATTCATGGTGGCTGAAAGCAGCTTTCAACGCAAATGGGAACATTCCACCGTGTTTCTCGCCCAAAACGGCACCCAACTGAAGCTGCTGTCGTCCATCGTCATGAATACGGCACAAATGCTGCAGCAATTGGTCTCCGTCGGCGTCTTGGTAGTAGGGGTTTACCTCCTCATGGACAACCAAATCAGCATGGGTGCGATCATTGCCGCGTCCATGCTGGCGGGACGGGCGATGGCGCCGTTTGGACAAGTCGCAGGGCTTTTGATGCAATTTCACAATGCCAAAAGCGGCTTGGCGTCCATCTCTGCCCACATGCAAACACAGCCCGAACGCGCCGATGACGCGCCGTTTTTGCACCGTGAAGGGTTTCAGGGCACGATTGAGTTCAAAAATGTGAGCTTTACCTACCCCGGCCAACAGCAAGCGGTTTTAAGCAAGGTGTCCTTCAAAATCCACGCGGGAGAACGGGTGGCATTCATTGGGCGGGTTGGTTCGGGGAAATCCACTCTGCAGCGCCTGATTCTGGGGCTGCATCAGCCATCCGAAGGTGCGATTTTGATTGATGGAATTGATTTGCGTCAAATTGATCCCGCAGAATTGCGCAGGGCCGCCGGATTTGTATCGCAAGACGTCAGCCTCTTTTATGGGACCTTGAAGGAAAACATCGCGTTGGGGGCACCGTTTGCCGATGACCAGGACATCATTGCCGCCGCAGAGATTGCCGGAGTCACAGAGTTCGCGAACCGCCACCCACGGGGTTTTGACATGCCTATCGGAGAGCGGGGGGAGTCCTTGTCAGGCGGTCAGCGCCAAGCCGTCGGCATTGCGCGGGCGGTGCTGAATGATTCACCCATTTTGCTGCTGGATGAACCCAGTAGTGCCATGGACCACCAAAGCGAAGACCTGCTCAAGGCGCGTTTGCGCCGTTTCACGACGGGCAAGACCGTTGTTTTGGTCACGCACCGCACCTCCTTGCTGGAATTGGTGGACCGTCTCATCGTGGTTGACAACGGCCAAGTCATGGCAGACGGTCCTAAAGCCCAAGTGGTTGAAGCGCTGCAAGGCGGCAGAATCGGAAGAGCCAATTGATGGGATCCACGACACCCCCTTCACGCGCCAAGCGAATGTGGAATCGCTTTTACCGCTGGTGCTCCCGCTGGATGGATGCGGGGATGAAGGCGCTTGCTGGCCAACAGCAGGATCTGGATGGCGATTTCGACGCCAATGCGGATTGGGCCATTGCAGAGCAAACGCCAAGAGGGGCGCGCATCGTTGTCTGGCTGAGTTTGGCGGCGGTATTGACGCTCATTGTGTGGGCCGCTTTTGCGGTTCTGGATGAAGTGACCCGGGGCGAGGGGAAGGTCATCCCCACCCGGCAAATACAAATTTTGCAAAGCCTGGATGGGGGCATTGTTTCCGAGATACTGGTCAAAGAAGGCCAAAGCGTCAAAATCGGGGACTTGTTGCTTAAGGTGGATCCCACACGGATGGTTTCTTCGTTACGCGAGAACCAGTCGCAGTATTTGTCGCTGCTGGCCAAAGCGGCTCGCTTACAGGCGCTCGCGGATGGGGCGCGGTTTATTCCACCTCCAGCGGTTGCCCAGGAAGCGCCAGAAATCGTCGCCCAGGAGCGTGCACTGTACGAGTCGCGACGGGCGGAATTGGATGCCACCATTGGGGTATTCCGACAACAAGCATCGCAACGCTCCCAAGAACTAATCTCTGCCAAAGCACGCCGTGAACAAGCCTCCCAAAGCTACACATTGACCGCCCGGGAGCTGGAGATGACACGCCCTTTGGTCAAAACAGGTGCTGTTTCTGATGTTGAGCTGTTGCGACTGGAACGGGATGTCGCCCGCTACCGAGGTGAACGCGACAGCGCGAACTCGGACATTCCCAGACTGGAGTCCTCGGTTCTCGAAGCGAGCCGAAAAATGCAAGAGGTTGAACTGACGTTTCGCAACGTTGCACGGTCTGAGCTCAGTGAAGTCAATGCAAAAATAAGCGCCCTTTCCGAAGGCAGTGCCGCTTTGGAAGACCGCGTCAACCAAACGGAGATTCGGTCTCCCGTCAACGGGACCGTCAAACAGCTCAAAGTCAACACCGTCGGGGGCGTCGTGCAACCCGGCAAGGATGTCATTGAACTGGTCCCCTCGGACGACGCCTTGCTGCTGGAAGCACGCGTGCTGCCCAAAGACATTGCCTTTCTGCGCCCCGGCCAAAAGGCTTTGGTCAAGTTTACGGCCTACGATTACTCAACATACGGCGGCCTGGAGGCCACGCTGGAGCACATCAGTGCCGACAGTGTGCTGGACGACAAAGGAAACGCTTATTTTCTGGTTCGTGTGCGTACCTTGTCCACAACCATCGGCCCCCATAATTTTCCCATCATCCCCGGTATGGTCGTGGAAGTTGACATCCTGACCGGCAAGAAGTCCGTGCTCTCCTACTTACTGAAACCCATACTGAGAGCCAAGGCCAAGGCAATGACAGAACGATGACCCGCGCTCCCCATCTCCTATTTGTGTCCGCTGACCCAGGGCTACTAAACCACTGGCAGCGCGCCCTTGACAGGTGCGTGACGACAACATATTCCCGCTTGATCGATGTGCCGCCGCCTGCAAGCAGTGGTGATATGGTGGTGTGGCTTGACTTGTCTGTGCCAGACATCGCGGCCTGGACACATCCGATTTGGGCGAAACTGCTCAAAACACAGCAAATGAAGGTCGTGGCGGCGAGTTCCAACCCCAACGACAATGAGGCCATCCAAGCCTTGGATGCCGGTTGCGCGGCCTACTGCCACGCTTTTGCCGACGCAGCTACCCTGTTGCAAGTGAAAGAAGTCGTTCAAGCGGGACACGTTTGGATTGGCCCCACACTCATGCAACGGCTGATTCACAGCGCACACCGGGCCGCTGCCTCAAGCATACCGCCCCAACTGGACTGGGGTAACGGCCTGACCCAAAGAGAGCGGGAAGTCGCTGTTTTGGCAGCCAATGGCGCATCCAACCAGGACATATCGCGGGATTGCAGCATCTCGGAAAGAACCGTCAAAGCCCATTTGAGCGCAGTGTTTGACAAATTGAACCTGACCGACCGCCTGCAACTGGCATTGAGAGTCCACGGCATTCATTAAGTACCCAAACTACACAAAAACCTGTACTTAAGGACAATAGCGTATCGCCTTGCGGCACTTTACATTCAGCAAATCTATCTTTGCTGAATTCTGGAGTCCCGCATGGCAACCAATCAAGTATCCGCCCAAGCCCGTGGTGTTATTGTCGTTTTGCAAGGCAACGCCTGGGTGGTCAATGCTGACGGTGTACGCATTGCCCTCAAAGTGGGGGACGAAGTCCAAGAAGGCCAGCAAGTCATCACCGAAGACGGAACACGTCTTGAACTGGCACTGCCCAACGGCCAGCCCTTGATGATCGCTGCAGGCCGGGAATTGCTGATTGACGCCAACCTCCTAGGCACGGTATCTACAGACAAAACAGAAGCCGCATTAAAAGACCTCAACAGCGGGTCTGAGCAAATCGCAAAAGTGCTCGCGGCAGGCGGGGACCTTTCCACCGAACTGGACCCCACTGCAGCAGGCCTGGGCGGTGGTGATGCCAGTGATTCGCACGGTTTTGTGCGGGTGCTGCGGATTGATGAACAAATCTCGCCACTTCAGATCAACCGTGACGCAACGGCGTCGGCAACCGAGCAAGCAGATTTTGGCGCTGCCAACACGGCAACCAACCGTCCACCAAACGCAAACGCCGATGGCCCCATGGCCATCGTAGAAGACACGCCCGTCGTCGGCAACGTACTCTCCAATGACAGCGACCCGGACGGGCAATCTCTTACGGTGACGCAATTCACTATCGCAGGAATGTCCGGTAGTTTTGGTGCTGGCGCAGTCGCAGTTATGCCTGACGTAGGCTCCCTGAGCATCTCAGCCGACGGATCTTATGTCTTCAACCCCGCCCTCAATTACGTCGGACCGGTTCCAAGCGCCACCTACACCGTGAGCGATGGCGTTGGTGGCTCCAGCGATGCGACACTGCATCTCGGCCCCGTCACTGCGGTCGATGACCCCTCGGTATTGGCGTCCGACACCGCCACGGTGGTTGAAGACAAACCAACCTCCGGCAACGTGTTAACAAACGACAGTGATGTGGATGACACCCTGGCTGTGGCTTCATTCACGGTGAACGGGATCACCGCCACCGCAGGCCAAACCACCACAATAGCGGGCGTTGGCGCCATCACCATGGCCACCAATGGCGCATACACCTTCACACCTGCACCGAACTACAACGGCACGGTGCCCACCATTCGTTACACCACGAACACGGGAAGCAGTTCGACGTTGGATATCACTGTCACCCCACTGGATGACACGCCCGCTGCAAGCAACGACTCCGCAACCACCCCAGAAAACACCCCCGTCATCATCGACGTGCGCGCCAATGACACTGACGCCGATGCCGACCCGCTGACGATCACCCATGTTAATGGCACATCCATCGCAGTGGGCACGCCCATTACCCTACCCCAAGGTGTCGTGCGCCTCACCACAGACGGCAAGCTGGAATTCACGCCCACCCCCAACTACAACGGCCCCGTCGATTTCACCTACACCGTCACCGATGGCAATACGCCTGTTCAAGGCAATGTGCACGTCGCCGTCACGCCCGTGAACGACGCCCCGGTTGCCAACAACGACACCCTGACCATTCTGGAAGACACCCCCGTCACAATTCCAGTGCTGGGCAACGACACCGATGCCGATGGCAACCCGCTGACTATTTCTCACATCAACGGCAGTCCAATCATTGTGGGCACGCCCGTGGTGGTGCCCAATGGCACGGTGACCGTCAACGCCAACGGCAGCGTCACCTTTGACCCCAACCCCGGCTACAACGGTCCGGCCAACTTCACCTACACCGTGACCGACGGCGTAGCCACCTCAACCGCCACAGTCGCCATCGATGTCGGCGGCGTCAACGACGCACCCGCAGCCAATGCAGACACCGGCAGCGCCGATGAGGACACTTCGTTGGTCGTGTCTGCGGCCAATG
Source organism: Rhodoferax sp. (assembly GCF_030697375.1). Lineage (GTDB taxonomy): Bacteria > Pseudomonadota > Gammaproteobacteria > Burkholderiales > Burkholderiaceae_C > Allorhodoferax. The sequence continues at coordinate 155,985 of NZ_JAUYQD010000004.1, forward strand.
GCGTCATCCTGGGCGCAGCCGGAACAGACACGGACCCCGACGGCGACAGCATGAGCGTCTCAGCAGTCGCCTTTGGCGCTACCGTCGGCACGGTGGGCACTCCTATGACGGGTGCTTGGGGATCGCTGACCTTACGCGCCGACGGCTCTTATACCTACACCCCCAACGCTGCATCGCAGGCACTGGACGATGGCGAGAGTCAAGCTGACGTTTTCTCTTACACGGTGCGTGACCCCTCAGGCTTGAACGCCACAACCACCCTCACCCTCACGGTGACAGGGCGCAACGATGCGCCCGTGGCCATTGACGACAGCCGCACAACCCCCGAAGACACCACCATCACGATCCCCGTCTTGGCAAACGACTCCGACGTCGATGGTGAGCCGTTGACCATCACCCAAATCAATGGCAACCCCATCACCGTGGGAACCCCCGTGACCCTGACCAATGGACTGGGTGCACCGATTGCCAGCGTGACGGTCAATGCAGACGGCACCGTGACGGTGGACCCGTCGGCGGGCTTTAATGGTCCAGTGGACTTCAAATACACCGTCACGGATGGCACCACGCCGGTGCAAGCCAACGTACATCTGATCGTCGATAGCGTCAATGATGCCCCGGTAGCCCAAGACAACACCATCACAGGCACCGAAGACAGCACTGTTACGTTCGACCCACGCTCCAACGACTCCGACCCGGACGGCGATGCGCTGACCATCACCCAGATCAACGGCACAGCCATTGCCATTGGCGCTCCCGTCACGCTGCCCCAAGGCCTGCTGTCCATCAACCCCGATGGCTCACTCAGCTTTAAACCCAACCCCAACTTCAATGGCCCGGTGGCCTTTGACTACACCATCAGCGATGGGCGGGGCGGTTCGGATAACGCAACTGTCAATATCAACATTACCCCGGTCGATGACGCCTCCGTCATGGCCCCTGAGACCAAGACCGTGCAGGAGGACAACAACGCCACGGGCAACGTGCTCTCCAACGACTCCGATGTGGACAACACCCTGTCGGTGGCCTCCTTCAAGGTCGCCGGCGACACCGCCACCTACGCGTTTGGAACCACGGCCACCATCGCAGGCCAGGGCACTTTGACGATTGCCGCCAACGGCGACTACACATTCACCCCGGTGCTCAACTGGAACGGCTCACTGCCCCAAGTCACCTACACCACCAACACCGGCTCGACTTCCACCCTGGCCATCACCGTCACCCCCGTCGATGACGCTTTCACCGATGCCAACGAGTCCATCACGATTGCCGAGGACTCCGGTCCCGCTACCGGCAATGTGCTCAGCGGCACCTCCAGCGTGGACGGCGCCGTCA